>NZ_LT635868.1:188908-386992 GCF_900128465.1 Actinomyces bouchesdurhonensis
ACGATCACTGACGCGGTATGCGAGGCCGTCTTGGAGTGGCAGCACCGCCCCCTAGAAGCGTTCTACCCGGTGATCTACCTGGATGCGATCCGCATCAAAGTCCGATGCGATCACAGGGTGGAGAACCGGGCCGCTCACCTGGCGGTCGGAGTGGACATGGAGGGCGTCAAGCACGTGCTGGGCATCTGGGTCCAAGCCGATGAAGGCGCCTCCTTTTGGGCCCACGTGTGCGCCGAGCTGGCCAACCGAGGCCTACGCGATGTCCTGATCGTGTGCTGCGACGGGTTGACTGGCCTGCCCGAAGCCATCGAAGCGACCTGGCCCCAGTCCATGGTCCAAACCTGCGTCGTTCACTTAATCCGCGCCTCCATGCGTTTCGTGTCCTACAAGGACCGCAAGAGCGTCGCCACCGCTCTAAAGCGGGTCTACAGCGCGCCCAACGAGGAAACCGCCCGAGAGGCGCTGGAAGACTTCGCGGCCAGCGACCTGGGAGCGCGCTACCCCCAAACCGTTGCCACCTGGCAGCGCGCCTGGCAGCGCTTCACGCCGTTCCTGGCGTTCCCGCCCATGCTGCGCCGCGTCGTGTACACCACCAACGCTATCGAGTCCTTGAACTACCAGCTACGCAAAATCACCAAGAACCGCGGGCATTTCCCCAGCGAAGAAGCCGCCGTCAAACTCTTGTGGCTCGCCATCTGCAACATCGAAGACAAAAGAGCCGCCCAGCGCCTCACAGACGCCGGGAAACCCGCCAACAAACGAACAGGACACACCCGCCTCATCCAAGGACACACCACCACCAACTGGAAACAAGCCCTCGCCCAACTCACCACCGCCTACCCCGACCGAATCACCCCCTACCTCTAACCCCCATACACAGAAAAATTGACAGGCTNACGCCTGCTCCGAGGCTCGCATGCACGGGTTCGGTCGCGGGAGGCTCCGCTGGTGCGCCGGCCCTCCTAGGCCTCATCGGCGCTGGGGTGATCGCCCTGCGCAGGTGCCGCGCTTGATAGCAGGGGCCAGTTGCGGCCGATAGCATAGGTCTGTGCCTGACGCGATGCGAACGTGGCTCGGGTGCATCGCGTGAGGCCGAGGCCGGGGTTATCCACGAGGTGCCCCGGCCTCGTCGTCTGCGACGTACCCACCATCGCGCGCAGTTGACGTGCGCCGGTGACTCAACGGTCTATCCGCGAGCGAAGAGCTGTCTTGCGGTGCGCTCCGCGTCAACCCGATGGCAGGGTCGCCCAGGCGCACAATATAGGGCCCACGTGCGCGTTGGTAGCGCTCGCTCGGAGCAGTTTCGCATGCAATTTGATTTGGTGAACTTTCAACAGTTTCTACAAACGTTGCAATTCCAACGATGTGGATGTGTGGTGCGATGCGGTGCTGGGGGAATTGCATGCGAAACTTCTGGATAGACCGCCCGGTGGTGGCCTTGCGGTGCTGCTGGGGGCCATCGTGACGAAGGGTGTTCTGGCGGGAGTGCTGGTGCCGCATGCCGGGCCTCGAGGGCGTGTTTAATTGTCTGTGTATCCGTCTTCTTGTTTGAAAGGATTGATGCATGATGAATGATGATGATGTTGTTGTGGCTCGCGCTAGTGGGCGTGAGGCTGTGGAGGAGCTTCGCAGCTCGGGGGCGTTGGATGCGTTGTTTGAGCGTCTTGATGCTGGCGAGGTCGAGATGACGGGCAGCCAGGGCTTGTTGCCGGCGTTGCTCAAGGAGGCCTTGGAGCGCGGGTTGGCCGCTGAGCTGACCCAGCATTTGGGGTATGAGAAGGGCCAGACCAGTGGGCAGGCGCGCTCGAACACGAGGAACGGCACGACGAAGAAGACCGTGATATCGGAGGTGGGAGCCTTCGAGATCGAGGTCCCCCGGGACCGGGCAGGCTCGTTCACCCCGCGCCTGGTGCGTAAAGGACAGCGGCGCCTCGATGGCTTGGATTCGATGATTATCAGCTTGTATGCCGGGGGGATGACGGTACGCGATATCCGCCATCACCTGGCCTCCACCCTGGGCGTGGAGGTCAGTGCCGGGACGATTTCAACGATCACTGACGCGGTATGCGAGGCCGTCTTGGACTGGCAGCACCGCCCCCTAGAAGCGTTCTACCCGGTGATCTACCTGGACGCGATCCGCATCAAAGTCCGATGCGATCACAGGGTGGAGAACCGGGCCGCTCACCTGGCGGTCNCACACCGATCAGAAACGCCACGGAATCCCGGAAGGAACCCCCACCCCAGAAGAAGGACTCTGGCCACGCAAAGGCTGGGCCGGACGCGCCCACTAGACCCACGACACGCCGTCTAAAGCACCACGTTTGCGCCTATAGCCCGTCCTATAACCCCCTAATCCCGGGTGTGCGGTCTGTCGGCGGCCCCGACCGCCTGGGCTGGCCGGGCCGGGCATGCGAAAAGCCGACGACCTGAAGGCCGTCGGCTATCTGTGCGTCATGGGGGACTTGAACCCTCAACCCGCTGATTAAGAGTCAGCTGCTCTGCCAATTGAGCTAATGACGCGGGACTCTCGCCAGCCGAAGCCGGGAAAGCTGTGCGTCATGGGGGACTTGAACCCTCAACCCGCTGATTAAGAGTCAGCTGCTCTGCCAATTGAGCTAATGACGCGGGGGTCTTGCAACCGAGAAGTAAATATACAGGCCCGGTAGGGTCGGTGCAAGTCAGTGGGGGTGCTCGTGTCCTATGTCGCATCCTGCGCGGGCGACTAGGTCGGTCTTGCCTACAATGGGAGTTTGAGCGAAAGGGGAAGCCATGCCGGAGGCGTCGAGCGAATACTCAGCAGTCGTCGAGGACATCCTCAAGCTCGTGTGGAGCGCCGAGGAAGCTGGCCGTGATGGCGTTAAGCCGAAAGACATCGGCGAATACATGGGCGTGGTCCCTTCGACGACGACGGAGAATGTCCAGCGCCTCGCCCGGCAAGGACTCGTGACACACGAGCGCTATGGGCGTGTGCGTCTGACGGAGGAGGGGCGTGCCGTCGCCCTGGGCATGGTGCGACGCCACCGCCTGCTCGAAACCTACCTGCACGAGGCCCTCGGCTTTTCGTGGGATGAGGTGCACGAAGAAGCGGAGATCCTCGAGCATGCCGTCTCTGAGCGCCTGCTTGACCGCCTCGACAAGGTGCTCGGCTATCCGACTCGCGACCCTCACGGCGACCCCATCCCGCGCGCGGACGGTTGCAGCGATGAGGTCCCGGGNACTCTCGCCAGCCGAAGCCGGGAAAGCTGTGCGTCATGGGGGACTTGAACCCTCAACCCGCTGATTAAGAGTCAGCTGCTCTGCCAATTGAGCTAATGACGCGGGGGTCTTGCAACCGAGAAGTAAATATACAGGCCCGGTAGGGTCGGTGCAAGTCAGTGGGGGTGCTCGTGTCCTATGTCGCATCCTGCGCGGGCGACTAGGTCGGTCTTGCCTACAATGGGAGTTTGAGCGAAAGGGGAAGCCATGCCGGAGGCGTCGAGCGAATACTCAGCAGTCGTCGAGGACATCCTCAAGCTCGTGTGGAGCGCCGAGGAAGCTGGCCGTGATGGCGTTAAGCCGAAAGACATCGGCGAATACATGGGCGTGGTCCCTTCGACGACGACGGAGAATGTCCAGCGCCTCGCCCGGCAAGGACTCGTGACACACGAGCGCTATGGGCGTGTGCGTCTGACGGAGGAGGGGCGTGCCGTCGCCCTGGGCATGGTGCGACGCCACCGCCTGCTCGAAACCTACCTGCACGAGGCCCTCGGCTTTTCGTGGGATGAGGTGCACGAAGAAGCGGAGATCCTCGAGCATGCCGTCTCTGAGCGCCTGCTTGACCGCCTCGACAAGGTGCTCGGCTATCCGACTCGCGACCCTCACGGCGACCCCATCCCGCGCGCGGACGGTTGCAGCGATGAGGTCCCGGGAGTTCCCCTGGATAGCCTGGCGGTGGGGGACGGCGGCATGGTTGAGCGCCTGCCTGACCGTGACCCGCAGGCCCTGCGGGCCTGGGAGGAGGTCGGCCTCGTGCCGGGTGCCGACGTGGTCCTCGTTGGCCGCGCCCCGGGGGCGATCACCGTGGCCCTCGATGATGGGCAGATGGTGCAGTTGGGGGAGGCCCTGGCCTCGGGCATCGGCGTGCGCGCTTAGCGCGACCCGCGCGGGCGAGGTCGTGGTTGAGCGGTGGTCCTCCAGTTGTGCATCACCGATTAGCGTGACCCGCGCGGGCGAGGCCGTGACCCCGCCCCTGCGTTCCGCTCGATGCGGCGGGGCGATGCCACTGCCAGACGTCAGGGGAGGGTACTTAGTTCAGGTCCGCGCTACCCATCGCCGGGGGAACGTGGGCCTTGTGACCGGCGACGAGGAGGGCCTCGCGCAGGGATGTCATGGCGGCGTCGAGTTCCTCGTCAGTGGCGGGGGCTGCTTTGGAGAGGAGAATGTCGGTCTCGTCGCGCAGTGGGATGACGTGCAGGTGCGTGTGAGGCACCTCGAAGCCTGCGATGGCCATGCCTGCGCGCGGCACGCCGAAAGCCGCTTTCTGCGCCAGGCCAATCGCGCGTGCCACCTTCATCAGGTGCGCTGCCACGTCCGAGGGGGCGTCGGTCCACGCCTCGTAGGGGCAGCGCGGGACGACGAGGACGTGCCCGGGGGAGGTCGGTTCGATCGTGGCGAAGGCGACGCACAGGTCGTCGGCCCACACGAAGCGTCCGGGCCACACGCCCGAGATGATGTTTTCAAAGACAGTGCTCATGCGACTATTGTCACCTATTTGCGCTCGCTTCGGTAGGTGGGCGCGTCCGGCGGGGCGGGCGGGGGTGAACTACGCTGGTGGGGAGTATTGTTACGCGACCCATCGTTAAGCGAGGAACGCACAGATGAGCGAAAATCCGCAAGGTGCCCCGGCCCAGCGCTACACCGCGCAGCTTGCCGGTCAGATCGAGACGAAGTGGCAGGAACGCTGGGAGGAGCTGGGCACGTTCTACGCGGACAACCCGACGGGTGACCTAGCTGGCCCGCTGGCGTCCAGCAACCCCTACTTCATTCTCGACATGTTCCCCTATCCCTCGGGGAAGGGCTTGCACGTGGGGCACCCGCTCGGTTACATCGCGACCGACACGCTGGCGCGCTACCGCCGCATGAAGGGCGACAACGTCTTGTACACGATGGGCTATGACGCTTTTGGCCTGCCCGCTGAGCAGTACGCCGTCCAGACCGGTCAGCATCCGGCTATCACGACGAATCAGAACATCGCGAACATGCGCCGCCAGCTGCGCCGCATGGGTCTGTCTCACGACTCGCGCCGCTCGTTTGCGACGACCGACATTGAGTACGTGCACTGGACGCAGTGGATCTTCCTGCAGGTTTTCAACTCATGGTTCGACCCCGAGGCCACGGCACCCGACGGCTCTTCCGGCGCTGCCCGCCCGATCGGTGAGCTGATCGCCAAGCTCGAGTCAGGTGAGATCCGGCCGGAGGATGGCTCGGACTACAACTCCCTGGACCGCGCCTCCCAGGCCAAGGTCGTCGACTCCTACCGCCTCGCCTACGTTTCCGAGGCCCCCGTCAACTGGTGCCCCGGCCTCGGCACGGTCCTGGCCAACGAAGAGGTCACCGCGGACGGCCGCTCAGAGCGCGGCAACTACCCGGTGTTCAAGCGCAACCTGCGCCAGTGGATGATGCGTATCACCGCTTACGGCAAGCGTCTGGTCGACGACCTCGACACCATCAACTGGCCCGAGAAGGTGCGCACCATGCAGCGCAACTGGATTGGCCGGTCCGAGGGGGCTACCGTCCGCTTCGACGTGCCAGGCGCGCGTGAGGCTGGTGCCACCCCCGATTTCCTAGACGTGTACACGACGCGCCCCGATACCCTCTTCGGCGCGACCTTCATGGTCGTNTGGTTGAGCGGTGGTCCTCCAGTTGTGCATCACCGATTAGCGTGACCCGCGCGGGCGAGGCCGTGACCCCGCCCCTGCGTTCCGCTCGATGCGGCGGGGCGATGCCACTGCCAGACGTCAGGGGAGGGTACTTAGTTCAGGTCCGCGCTACCCATCGCCGGGGGAACGTGGGCCTTGTGACCGGCGACGAGGAGGGCCTCGCGCAGGGATGTCATGGCGGCGTCGAGTTCCTCGTCAGTGGCGGGGGCTGCTTTGGAGAGGAGAATGTCGGTCTCGTCGCGCAGTGGGATGACGTGCAGGTGCGTGTGAGGCACCTCGAAGNGTCGTGCGTACCATCGGCCCCGCGGACGACCCCTACGGCCCCGACCTCGAGGCCGGCGCCTACACGGGCGACGGCGTGGCCGTCGACTCCGCGAACGACGAGATCGACCTGAACGGCCTGGCCAAGGACGAGGCCAAGGCCGCCATGATCGAGTGGCTGGTCGCCAAGGGTCTGGGCCACGCCACCGTCACCTATCGCCTGCGCGACTGGCTCTTCAGCCGCCAGCGCTACTGGGGCGAGCCCTTCCCGATCGTGTGGGACGAGGACGGTGTCGCGCACGCCCTGCCCGAGGAGATGCTGCCCGTCGAGCTGCCCGAGGTCAGCGACTACAGCCCCCGCACCTTCGACGCCGACGACGCCGAATCCTCGCCCGAGGCGCCGCTGGGCCGCGCCGAAGAATGGGTGAACGTCACCCTCGACCTGGGCGACGGACCCAAGCGCTACCGCCGCGAGACCAACACGATGCCCCAGTGGGCCGGTTCGTGCTGGTACGAGATGCGCTACACCGACCCCACGAACTCCGATCGCTTCGCCGACGCGGAGAACCTGAACTATTGGATGGGGCCGCGCGAGGGTAAGGCTAGCGGCGGTACCGACATGTACGTCGGCGGCGTCGAGCACGCGGTCCTGCACCTGCTCTACGCCCGCTTCTGGCAGAAGGTCCTGTTCGACCTGGGCCACGTGCCCGACTCCGAGCCCTACCACACGCTCTTCAACCAGGGATACGTCCAGGCCTACGCCTACACGGACTCTCGCGGCCAGTATGTGCCCGCCGACGAGGTCGAGGGCGACGAGACCAGCGGCTTCACCTACAAGGGCGAGCCCGTGGGCCGCGAGTACGGCAAGATGGGCAAGTCCCTGAAGAACATCGTCACGCCCGACGAGATGTACGACGCCTACGGCGCCGACGTCTTCCGCGTGTACGAGATGAGCATGGGTCCCCTCGACCTGTCGCGCCCGTGGGAGACCCGCGCGGTCGTCGGCTCTCAGCGTTTCCTGCAGCGCCTGTGGCGTAACGCCGTCGACGAGGAGACCGGCGAGCTGACGGTCACTGACGAGCCCTCGGATGAGGCGACGCGCCGCCTGGTGGCGCGCACGATCGCCGAGGTCACTGACGAATACGAGAACCTGCGTATCAACACGGCGATCTCCAAGCTCATCGTCCTCAACAACCACCTGACCAGCCTGGATACTGTCCCGCGTGACGCGATCGAGCCGCTGGTCCTCATGCTCGCCCCCGTCGCCCCGCACGTGTGCGAGGAACTGTGGAGCCGCCTCGGCCATGAAAACTCCCTGGCCCGCGAGCCTTTCCCGGTCGTCGAGGACGCCTCGCTGCTGGTCGAAGACACGGTGACGGCCATCGTCCAGGTCAACGGCAAGGTGAAGGCCCGCATCGAGGTCGCCCCCTCCATCTCCGAGGAGGATCTCATCGCGGCAGCGCTGGCCGAGGCGCCGATCGTGAAGGCCCTCGGTGGGGCGCAGCCTCTCAAGGTGATCGCCCGCGTGCCGAAGCTGGTTAACGTCGTCGTCAAGAAGTGAGGTCTCATGCCTGAAGGCGATGCAGTCCGTCGCCTAGCCGGTACCCTCGACGAGCTTTTCGTCGGGGGTATCGTCTCGGCATCGTCCCCGCAGGGGCGCTTCGCGTCCTCGGCCGCCCTTCTGGACGGGTGGGTCATACAGCGTGTGCGCGTGCATGGCAAACACATGTTCATCGGTTTTGTCGCGCCCACCCCGGGTGAGGTGTACGAGGCCGGGGTGGACCTCCTCGAGGGCGCCGCGGCCGGCAGTGGTGAACCCCTCCTCGGCGAGGATGCTCCCTGGCCGGACCGGTGGGTGCACATCCACCTGGGCCTGTACGGCTGGTGGCGCTTCAACGGTGACGAAACTGTTGTTGATGAGGGGCACGGTGTCGCCCACCGCATCCCCAACGCCCAGAAGGGGGAGTGGAACGGACACTCCGAGACCCGCTGGGGCGAGGGGTTCGGCGAGGCCAAGGCGGGCGAGTGGGAGCCCCCGGAACCGGTCGGAGCCGTGCGCCTGCGCCTGTTCAACGACCACGCCGTCGCCGACCTCGTGGGTCCTAACCGCTGCGACCTCATCACGGATGAGGAACGAGTCGTAGCCGAATCGAAGCTGGGGCCCGACCCCCTGGACGCCGGGGCTCGCTCCGACGCCGAGGCTATGGAGCGTTTCGCCAAGGTCGCCCACTCGAAGAAGCGCGCGATCGGCGAGATCGTCATGGACCAGTCGATCATTGCGGGCGTGGGTAACATCTACCGTGCCGACGCCCTGTTCCTCGCGGGTATCTCACCGCACCGCAAGGGTGCCAACATCTCCCTCAAGCGCCTGCGGGAGTTGTGGGTCCTCATCTGTGACCTCATGAACCGCGGCCTGGCCGCCGGGCGCCTAGACACGATGGACCCGCAGGAGGCACCCAACCCGCCGATCGAAGGGGACGAGGAGGCCTCGCGCTGGTACGCCTACCACCGCACAGGCCGTCCGTGCCTGCGCTGCGGGACGCCGATCCGCGAAGCTCTCATGCAGAACCGACGCCTGTTCTGGTGTCCGTCCTGCCAGCGCTGAGCGCAAGGATTCCTGCGGGGGGAGCGCGGGCCGCGGCTCGCGCTCCTGCCCGTGCAGATCAGGCGATTTCCTCGAATCCGAGAACCGAGTAGAGTTCTCGAGCGCCGCCGTGGCGCCTATCCAAGCGCAGGGCAAGGGAATCGAAACCCCAGTTCGTGCACCTGGAGGCCACCTCTGAGATGAGTGCAGTCGCGATGCCCCGCCGACGGTAGTCCGGCGCAACGATCAGGTCAACGACGAAGGGGCCATCGGGGGCATCATCCCAGGGTGACTCACGCACGACGAGGATCGCGCCGACGAGTGTGCCGCCGTCCCATGCGCCGACGAAAGAATCTTCGGTTGTTTCGCCGAAGGCGCCTTCGAAGGTGAGACGGAGTTCCTCGGAGGTTTCAAGAAGTGCCTCGGGCGTGACAGCGTCGTCGTACGCCTCGAGGGTGAGCGCCGCAAGAGCGGGAATGTCGAATGTTGTGAGCGTGGCGATCTCAATACCCTGGGGCCGATCCGCCGCTGACAACGCGTCCAATGGGGCATGTAGAGTTCGAGCGTCCATAAACCAACTATAGGTGAGGGTGCTCACTTTGTCGCGGTTCGTGAACGAATTCTCGACGGGTATTGCCCCAGACGAGCCGACAGGCTCAGATGTAGAGCGCCGGCTCCTCAAAGAAATAGCTCGGATCGACGATCAGATCGCGGTCGCGGGTATCCTTTTCTGGCTTGGGCAGCAGACGCGCGGGCACGCCGATCGCTACGTTGCCGCAGGGTACATCCTTGACGACGACGGCGTTAGCGCCAATCTTGACGCCGGTCCCAACAGTGATAGGACCTAAGACTTTTGCTCCTGCGCCGATCATGACATGGTCACCGACTGTGGGGTGGCGCTTACCCGGCGTCATGGCGACGCCGCCCAGGGTGACACCGTGGAAAATGACGACGTCATTGCCGACCTGCGCGGTCTGGCCGATGACGACGCCCGTCGCGTGATCGATGAACACACGTCGACCGATCTGAGCCTCGGGGTGGATGTCCACCCCGGTGACAGCACGGACAACAGAAGACAAAGCGCGAGCAGGCGTGTGAGCGCCGAACTGCCACAGGGCGTGGGACACGCGGTGAGTCCACAGGGCGTGCACGCCCGGGTAGGTCAGGGCGATCTCCAGAGAGGACGTGGCCGCAGGGTCACGCCGACGCGCGGTCATCAGGTCTTCGTGGAACAAACCGAGCGCCCTCGTGGGGAACACGCCAGAAAAAATGCGCGACAGGGCGTGGACGGTGAGCTTCACGGGTTCCTCCTCCGGTGGATGGATACGGCGAGTGCGCAAGTGGCCCCGGACATTCTATCCGGGGCCACTCTAACGCGTCATGACGGGGTGTTCAGTCTTCAAGACCGGCGAACAGTGCCGTCGAGAGGTAACGCTCACCCGTGTCAGGCAGCAGTGTGACAATCTTCTTGCCGACCAGTTCGGGGCGAGCCGCGACCACGGCGGCCCCCGCCAGGGCAGCACCCGAGGAAATTCCCACGAGCAGGCCCTCTTCGGCGGCGGCGCGGCGCGCGAATTCAAGCGCGGTCGCGGTCTCGACGGAGACGACTTCGTCGATGAGAGCCGCGTCGAAGGTGTCGGGCACAAAGTTAGGCATGAGGCCCTGAATACCGTGAGGGCCGGGGGCGCCGCCGGTCAGCAGGGGAGACTCGGCGGGCTGCACGGCGACGATGTGCACGTTCGGGTTCTTGTCTTTCAGGACGCGCGCGACGCCCGAGATGGTGCCGCCCGTACCCACGCCGGCGACGAACACGTCGACCTGGCCGTCGGTGTCCGCCCAGATCTCCTCGCCCGTGTGAGCGATGTGCGCGGCGGGGTTCGCGGGGTTCGTGAACTGGGAGGCGATGATCGCTCCGGGGCGCTCGGACGCGATGCGCTCAGCCTCGGCGACCGCGGCGGAGACGCCGCCCTTCGGGTCGGTGAGGACCAGTTCGGCGCCGAAGGCGCGCACGATCGCGCGGCGCTCCAGGGACATGGAGGAGGGCATGACGATGACGACCTTGTAGCCCCGCGCCGCGCCCACCATCGACAGGGCGATGCCCGTGTTGCCGGAGGTAGCCTCGACGATCGTGCCGCCGGGGGCCAGGGCTCCCGAGGCCTCGGCAGCGTCGATGATTGAGCGCGCGATGCGGTCCTTGACGGAAGAAGCAGGGTTGAAGGACTCGACCTTCGCGACGACGTCCACGTCGTCGCCAGCGATGCGGTTAATGCGAACGAGGGGGGTGCCGCCAATCAGATCGGCGACGGTGGAGGCGATGCGAGCCATGAGGGGTCCTTCCAAGAAAGTGGTACCCCCGAATTGTTATCCCCCGCTCGGAGCCTCGTCTAGTTCAACCCGGCGCGTTTCCACGTAGCGAAACTTTGCAACACCCGACGAGGCCTGGGCCAGGCACGCGTCAAAGGCGTCACGCTGCGCGGGGTCGATACCAATCGTGAGCGTCACCTCTTGAGTCCACGTGGCGTCCAGGATTGAGGCTCCACGCGCGCGCAGCTCCGCTTCGATGCGACCAGCATCAGCGGGATTCAAGCATGTTTGCAGCACATCGCGTTCCACGAGGTAAGCGATGGGAGCTGCGGCCACCGCCTCGGACACGGAGGTTGAATAGGCGCGTACGAGGCCGCCCCCGCCGAGCAGAATCCCACCGAAGTAGCGAGTGACGATCGCCGTCGCATTCCACGTGTTGGAGGCGCGCAGAGCTTCCAGCATGGGGGTTCCCGCCGTCCCCGATGGTTCCCCGTCATCGGAGGAATGCTGCAGGGCGGCGGCGTCCGGCGGATCAATGAGGTACGCCGAGCAGTTGTGACGCGCCTGAGGATGCTTCGTTTTCACCTCGTCAATGAGCGCACGAGCCTCCTTCGGAGTGTCCGTCCTGGCCAGTGTCGTGATAAAGCGTGATCGCTTGATCTCGATCTCGTGTGTGAGGAGCGTGCCTTGGGCGAGGGTGCGAAGAATAGGCATGAGGAAAGTCTAGGGGAGCCCCGCCGTTCCCAGTCTGTAACCAGAATCGCAGCCATGCTCCTGCGCGCAATATGCCGCACGAGCGGGCTCCGTGGTAGTCTAGTCGGGTTGTCGCCGTGCGCCCGCGTGGCGCACCGATCAAAATAGTCGTCGAGAAAGAAGAGGAGCGGTAAGACATGGCAGTTCCGAAGCGCAAGATGTCCCGTGCGAACACCCGCACCCGCCGGTCTACTTGGAAGGCTGATCTTACCGAGCTGAACACCATCAAGGTTGCCGGCCGTGAGATCCGCGTGCCCCGCCGCCTGGCCAAGGCATACAAGAACGGTCTCCTGGACGTCGAGGGCTGACCTCGCATCCATGCACGGGCCCGGGACTCGTCGTCCCGGGCCTTCGTTATGCCCTACTCTCGTGCCACACGCCTGAGGGCACCGTGTGCCCGAGCGTGACACACGCAAAGGAACGCACATGAATCTGACGACCACAGTCCTCGCCGCGAGTTGGGGAGCGAGCCACGGCCTCGTCGCAGTGTCCGGAACCACCGACACCGGAGGGGCGATTGTGTCCCTCTTTGTCATCGCAGCAGTGGCAGCGCTCACACCATTGTTGGCCTCCCTCACACGCAAGCGCGTACCCGACGTTGTATGGCTCCTCATCCTAGGGGTTATCGTCGGCCCGGGCGTGCTCGGGCTAGCAACCCTGACAGAGCCGATCTCAGTGTTTCGTGAGGTCGGCATGGGCATGCTTTTCCTCATCGCCGGAACCGAGATCGACGTCGCACAGGTGCATGGGCAGGCCGGTCGGCGTGCCCTGGTTACGTGGCTCGCCTGCTTCGCCATCGGACTCGGCGCGTCGTGGGGCGCCGTCGCGGCCGCCGGGACGACGGGCGTGGAGAACTCAACTTACATCGCGCTGGCTATTGCACTCACCTCCACCGCGCTGGGCACCCTGCTGCCTATCCTCATGGAAGCCGGCGTCATGGGGACCACGATCGGCAAGGCCGTCCTAGTTCACGGGGCTATCGGCGAACTCGCGCCCATCATCGCGATGTCCCTGCTACTGTCAGCGCGCAGCCCCTGGCTTTCCTTCGCCGTGCTCATGTTCTTCGTGCTCGCCACCATCGTCGCCGTCGCGATCCCCACCCGCTTCGTGCTGCGCCACCCCGAGATTGGGCGCACTATCCTTCATGGCGCCCAGACCTCACAAAAGACCCTCATGCGCGTCGTCATGGTCATCCTGACAGGCCTCATGGCCCTGTCCGCCGTCTTGGATTTGGACATGGTGCTCGGCGCGTTCGCCGCCGGCGTCATCGTGCGCGCCCTGGCCCCCGGTAATTTCACGATGATCGAGGGAGAGTTGCGCACGCTCGGCTTTTCTTTCCTCATACCCCTCTTCTTCGTCACATCCGGCATGACGATTTCGCCGGGCGCCGTTACCACCCACCCGTTCCTGCTCGTCTCTTTCATCGGGGCGATCCTCCTCGTGCGCGGTCTGCCCATCGTTGTGTTAGAGCGCTTCCACGGGACCGTCGAGAGAGTTAACTGGGCCGATGCAACGCGCATCGGCCTGTACAGCGCGACTGGCCTACCTATCATTGTCGCTGTCACCGGCCTGGCCTCTTCCACGGGGATCATCCCGACCTGGCTGGCATCCCTGTTGGTCGTCGCCGGTGCACTGTCGGTGCTCCTCTTCCCGTTGCTGTCCTTCCTGTTGGGCCGCGCCGTTGGAAAGCGCGACTAACCTCCGCTAGTCTTACAAGCAGCGCACATGCGCCACGCCTCCGTAGCTCAATGGATAGAGCAAGGGCCTTCTAATCCCGAGGTTGCAGGTTCGAGTCCTGTCGGAGGCGCCACCGATCCACACCGCATGAGTGTCGCCGTGCACACGCCCGCGTGAGACGCGCCGACGACGAGCGTGGAGTCGATCATCCGACGTTGTCCGGATCCCCGGCTCTGTGTGCTCTCAACGCTGCTCAATGGGAACGATGGGCCGGGCGCGTCGCTGGTCCTCAGTCAGCGGAGTGATCACGTCGGCGAGGGTATCGGCCATCGGAGTGTGATCGTGGTAGTCCTGGAAGTAGTAGCGCGCCGCGACGAAACGTTCACGAACAGGGTTCGTGACGCCAGCCAGTCGATCCTCGCGACTCGGAGGTAGGAATGCTCTCGCATCCAGGTGGTAGCCAGCGTGGTGGGCGAGTTCGGAGAAGAACACGAGCTGCGAGCGCGTGTTTCCCTCGCGGAAGGAATGCACGACGTTGAGAGACACCCAGCGTAATGCTAGGTTGTCGACGAAGTCGCCCAGTGCCAGTCCGCGTAGATAATCGGCCTCCTTGAGGAGAGCGTACTCGTGTGTCGCGGCCTCGGTCAGCTCCCGCCCTGCTGACGTATATTCGTGCGGGACCGAATAGTCGCGCGGATCAAACTTGGGGAACGCTGACACATCGGGGCCGAACTTAATCATTGGCCCGCCCATGGGTGCGCTGCGTTCCTGGCCCGCCCACACGAAGGTGTCCTGGAAGATGTGACGATGAATTGCCTTCATGTGGTCGTAGTCGAAGCGGCCCAGGAGAGGGGAGCGTGTAAGTTCCATCAGACGCAGCCGCGCCCAATGCTCCTCCAACGCACCGACCACCACCATCGACGGTATGCCGTTGGGGAAACGTCCTCCGCGAGTGAACTTGTTACGCATCGTGTGGGTCCCTGGGATGAAATAGGCATCCCACGACGGATCACTCATGATCCACGCCAAACTTCGCGCAGAGGTATTCCTCACCGAGACGCCCCGCTTCCTCGACGGTGATCTCGCCGGTCGCTGCCTTTGCGTGAAGCTCACGCAGATAAGGATCCGAGACCGTATGCCCCGCGAGATACAGGGCAGCGTCAGCAAAATCCAAGCAGTCTTGCGGTGTCACAGACGCTACCGTGCGGATGTTGGACATATGAATCCTCCTCATCGGGTGACCGGCGTCCATACTGGAAAAGTTCTCAGAGGTTCGACAATAGCTCAGCCGTACGAGGTCGTGGCCCCCTTCGGGGGACACGTGCGGCGCTCGCACAGCGGCGTGGGGCGTTCCGTTGTCAGCTCTCCACATGATACTCGCGAACCAGGCCAGGAGAGTGAGTGGATGGGTACGAGACTGAGCCGCCGGGGCTGGACTTGCCGCTTAGGAAAACTCGTCGCCGGGGGAGCATGAGCGAACCAACTACTGGCAGGAGTCCATCTCGGGTCACGTGAAATCGCGCTGTCACAAACTCCCGTTACGTGGACTGCCCCTGCGTGACCTGCACGAAGGTGGAGATACTGGGGTCATGAACGCGCGAACGAACATCATCCGTCGCATGTGCGGGTCGATTCGTGCCCGAATGCGCAGCTGACAACGACGTCCGCCATCCATAGGCCCCGACCCGCCGTCACAACATCAGATGCACGCACGTGCACGCAGGCGGGACGATGCCGCGACCGAAGAGTTTATTGTGTCATTCTCCGACGACGATTACGCCTGTCCTTGCACCCACGACCACGAACCCACGCTCTTGTCCTTCGAGGTCATGCCTCCACGCAAGCCCTCCCTGGAAGCCTCGTTCTGGGACACGGTTGACCATCTCCTTCAGGTGCGTCCCGATTTCATGTCAGTGACCTACGGCGCGGGTGGCAAGGACCGCAATAATGCCCGCGCAACGGTTCAACGCCTCGTGCGCGACACCCCGATTCAGCCGATCGCTCACCTGACCTGCGTGGGCAATTCGACAGCCGAAGTCGTCTCGACCGTGTACGACTACTTAGAGTCGGGCGTACGAACCTTCCTCGCTCTGCGCGGCGATCCGCCGGCCGGTCAGGAGGACTGGACGCCCGGACCCGGCGGTGTCGCCAGCGCCACCGAACTCATTCACCTGATTCGCACGGTTGAAAAGCGCCGCTGCGACGCACACCCGGGCGAGGCTCTCCGCTCCGCCTTCAAACCCCTGACCATTGCCGTCGCCGCGTTCCCCGCGGGCAACCCCGCCGCAGGAACGACCCCTTCACAGGAGGTGGAGCGTCTCCTCGTCAAGCAAGCGGCAGGCGCGTCCTTTGCGATCACCCAACTATTCTGGGACGCCGACGTCTATTCCGCCTTCGTCGAGCGCGCCCGCCGGGCAGGCGTCACCATCCCGATTGTTCCGGGAATCCTTCCCGCGACCGACCCGGCGCGCCTGCGCCGCGTCCAGAGCCTCACAGGTATTGAAGTTCCCGAGCAACTCCTATCCACCCTCGCCGGATGGGATGACCAGGAACGCCGCAATGAATTCGGCGCTGCCTTTGGTTCCCGCCTCATTCACGCAGTCCTGGACGCGGGCGCCCCGGGCGTCCACCTGTACACCTTCAACAGGGCACGGCCTGTCCTCGACATTCTGGCTCTCATGGGAGTGACGCCGGACCCGCAGTGGTCCCCGGCCTCGCACCCCTTGACGCGCGACTGAACGCGCCCCTTTATCCACCCCGCGGCCGGGTGCGGGCCAAGCCCGCGTGCGCCGCACGAGTAGCACACCCAAGGAGAACACCATGTCCGCTGCCACCGCGCAGTTTCCCACCGCCACGATCCTGGCCTATCCGCGTATAGGCCGCGAACGTCAGCTCAAGCGTGCCCTCGAGGCCCGCTGGGCGGGTCGTATAACCGACGCCGAATTGCTTGACGCGGCAGACGAGCTGCGCAAGGAAAACCTGTCGCGCCTGGTCGCCCTTGGTCTTGACGCATCCGATGCTTCGCTTGCCGATGCGCCCTCCCTGTATGACCACGTCCTGGATGCCACGGTTCTCCTGGGTGCCGTCCCCCCGCGTTTCGCTGGACGTGAGGGCCTTGACCTCTACTTTGCTCTCGCTCGCGGCGACGACAAGGTCGGTCCCGAAGAAATGACGAAGTGGTTCGACACGAACTACCACTATCTGGTCCCCGAGATAGGACCCGACACGCCTCTGCGCTTCGCGGATGACACGGTCGTGCGCCGCTTCACGGACGCCCGTGAGTGGGGCTACGTGACCCGCCCCGTCCTGGTTGGTCCCGTCACCTACCTGGCCCTGGCTAAGGCCGACCCAGCTACCCCCGACTTCGATCCGCTCACCCGCATCGACGAGGCCGTGGCCGCATACGCGGAGGCACTGGCCTCCCTGCGCGCAGCGGGTGCCCCGTGGGTTCAGCTTGACGAACCCGCCTTGACATCCGACAACCTTTCGCACAGTCGCGCCGAGCTAGGCGAATTGGCTGTCCGCGTCTACGAGCGCCTCGCAGCCGCGACCGAGCGCCCCCAGATCCTGCTCACCACCCCCTACGGCGATGCCTCCCACGCGGTGGGCGCGCTGGCAAAGACTGGAGTCGAGGCCCTCCACGTCGACACGCTGCGCGGTTCCCTGCCCAAAGGAGCGGATCTGTCCGGGGTTACCCTCGTTGTCGGCGCTATCGACGGTCGTTACGTTTGGCGCGCCGACCTCGCCCAGGCGCGCGAGACCCTGAAGGCAGCGCAGGCCCTGAGCGCTGGCCGCGTCACCGTCGCCACCTCCAACTCCCTGCAGCACGTGCCCCACGACACCGCGCTGGAGACCTGGGACGACGCGACCCTCAACGAGAACCTGCACGCCTGGCTTGCTTTCGCTGATCAGAAGGTCGTCGAGGTGGTGACCCTGGCACGCGGACTGGATGAGGGATGGGAAGCCATCGACGACGAGGTCGCCGAGGCGTCTCGCGTCCTCGCCCAGCGCGCTGCCACTCCTGGCGTCGTGCGCCCCGAGGTCCGCGCGCGTGCAGCTGGACTGACTGAGGCTGACCGCACCCGCGAACCTTACTTGGAGCGTGAGGCCGCCCAGGCCGAGCGACTGCACCTGCCCCCGCTACCCACGACGACGATCGGGTCCTTCCCTCAGACCACCGACATCCGTAAGGTTCGCGCCGCCAACGCCCGTGGTGAGCTGTCTGACGCGGACTACGAGGCGCGCATGCGTGAGGAAATCGCCTCGGTGATCACCCTCCAGGAAGAGTTGGGCCTGGACGTTCTCGTCCACGGTGAGGCCGAGCGTAACGACATGGTCCAGTACTTTGCGGAACTGCTTGACGGTTTCGCTGCGACACGCAACGGCTGGGTACAGTCCTACGGCTCTCGTTGTACGCGTCCGTCCATCCTGTGGGGCGATGTGTCCCGCCCTGCACCCATGACCGTGAGCTGGACTACCTACGCTCAGTCTCTGTCGGATAAGCCCGTCAAGGGCATGCTCACGGGTCCGGTTACGATCATCGCGTGGTCCTTCCCGCGAAATGACCTGCCCCTGGGCGAGATCGCTGACCAGATCGGCCTGGCTCTGCGCGACGAGGTCGCCGACCTCGAGGCCGCCGGTATCGCCGCCATCCAGGTCGACGAGCCCGCCCTGCGTGAACTCCTGCCCCTGGATGCCGACCGTCACGCCGACTACCTGAACTGGTCGGTAGGGGCCTTCCGTCTTGCCACCTCTTCGGTACGACCCGACACTCAGATCCACACCCACCTGTGCTACTCCGAGTTCGGCCAGATCATCGACGCCATCAAGGGCCTGGACGCCGACGTGACCTCGATTGAGGCGGCGCGCTCGAAGATGGAGGTCGTCCCCGAGCTAGCGGAGGCCGGCTTTGATCACGGTATCGGCCCCGGCGTGTGGGACATTCACGCTCCCCGCGTGCCTAGCGTCGAAGAACTCGCTGAGCTGATCGGCCTGGCTGCTGACGCTGTTCCGGTCTCGCGCCTGTGGGTTAACCCCGACTGTGGCCTGAAGACGCGTGGCTATGCGGAAACGAAGGCGTCGCTGGACAACCTTGTCTGCGCTACTCGGCAAGTGCGTGCCCAGCGTGGCCTGGACGGCTGAAACGTCGCCTAGGCGTTGAGGTGAGGGGCGGGACCGAAAGGTCTCGCCCCTTGCCATAGCAGCATCATCGCAGGCCACCCACGGCAACGAGGCCGAGACGGAGTATGGGAGGTGGTAGTTCTCGTCATGCGCCGTGCGATGACATCGAAGAACACACACTCATCCGACGCACATGCCTGTTACACAATCTCACCTATTGAACATAGTGTTGCTGCCTTGGCCAGGCTTCGACAAACTAGAGCCATGACGACCTTCGCGAACCCTATGTGCTGCCCCTCCGGCGGCATGATCTCGCGAATGTGTATGTGATTGACGCCCCAGATACACCTGTCAATCACCGCCGCAGTGATATACCCACGTCGATAGTGGGAGTGCGGCCCCGAAGAATCGGATACACCCATGACTCTCGTCAACGCCCCCGCCCCCTCCGTCCGCAACGCCGACGACCGCCCCACCTCCTATGAGGAATTTCTGGATGTCCTAGCTGGCCTGCGTCTAAGTTCCTCCCGCATCGACATTGACATCGACCGCGGACAGGTCACTCTCGATGGGCGCGATGCGGGACTGTCCGCCAAAGAACACGACCTCCTCGCATACCTGGCCGCTAACGCCGACCGCGCTGTCACCCGCGACGAACTGTTCGCATCCGTGTGGGTCCACGCGGACCTCGGAGCCGACTCGCGCACCGTCGATGCTCACATTCGTCGCTTGCGCAAGAAGCTCTCCGCGGCTCCCGACCTCATCTCGACGGTGCGCGGCGAAGGCTACCGCTTCAACTCCANAGATACCCGAGGCCTGACTTCCCCCACGCATCAGCATTCGGCGGCATCCCGGTGAGGGGTGCCGCCACGCGCGAGTCCTGCATGCGCTGCGTGTCCACAGGGGATGGTTCGTGTCACGTTTTCCACAGGGGGTCGCGGGTGTCTGCATCTATCCACAGGACGCGTCTCCTGGCTTGAAAGACGGAGGATCGCGGGGTTTCCTGGAGGTATCCGGCACTCGCCGGGCAGTATCGGAAAGGGAAGCAATGATGCAGGACATTTCAACGACCCTCAAGGGGCGTATCGGTTCGGTCCCGACGATGAAACATATCAAGGGAGACACGTGCGTGACGACGTTTCGCCTGGCAATTCCCCGCTGGCGTTTCACGGTCGATGCGCGCACGGGCAACGCCTCCTACGTGGAGGATGGCGCCTACTGGTACACGATTGAGACGTGGGACAAGCTAGCCGACAACGTGGTTCGCTGCTGCTGCAAGGGCGATCCGGTGATCGTGGTGGCCCGACCTGTCCCGAACGCGTGGGTGGACGCGAACGGGCAGATCCGTTCGTCTATTGTGTTCCGTGCCAGCGCTGTTGGGCATGACATGGCGAAGGGCACGTCGCGGTACACGAAGAACGGGGCTCATTCGACGCAGGAGCCGGCTGCTGGCAGCCCGAATGATCCTTTTTCGACGAGGACCGAACATTCTGGGCGCGAGCCGCTTAGCGAGACGGAGACGGTGTGCTGTACCCCCGTGCCGGACGGAGACATAGCGGGTGAAGGGGCGCATGGGTTGGTTGGTGCGCAGCCGCAGCACACTTGCGCTCTGGCAGAGAACCCGGTCGATGCGCGAACTGGTGACGCAGGCCAGGAACCGGCTGCGGTGCAAGGAGTGCCGACCAGTACGGCCTTGCAGGTGCGCGACGGGTGCCCACCAGTCGCCCCTGCCCCGTATACGCACGACGGGTCCGAGGAGGACTCCTCGGACCCGTGTTGGCAGTCGGTGTCGCGTTTCGATTATTCGGCGGTGAAAGGGACCCCGAAGGCCTCGGATGAGACTGGAGAAGAGCCGGAGGAACCCGCGCCGCCCGAGGATCTTTATTAGCCTGGCGTGTCGGCGATGATCACTTGAGCGATCGCGGTTGGTCCGTCGTGGCTGATCGAGACGAGTGCCTTCCACGATGAGGAGGAACCCAGCGATTCCACGCAGGCGGCACTGACACGACCGTGTAACGCGATGGCGGGTCGGTTCCACTCATCGTGGATGACCTCGATCTCGCGCCAGTCGACCTCGTCTGTCCCGATGAGGGGAGACTGACCAAAGAGCGCGCACGACCACGCCTTGATGAAGGCTTCTTTCGCGGCCCACAGGCCGCCCGCGTGACGAGCCACGGCAGCGTCGTAGCGGGCGGAGCCGGGATGCGCGCCTGAGGTGGAGGCGGCGCGTGCGCGGACCCGGCGGGCCTCCCGGGGCGTCAGTACGCCCGCCAGGAAGGCCGAGCCTGGCTCCCTCACCTGAGCGGCAAACTCAGGGAGGGACACCAGGTCAACGCCGAGTCCGCGCATCACTCACTTGCTTTCCGGCATGTGATAGAAGCCGTCCTCGCCGAGGCGAGCGTTCGGATCCAGCAGGATCGCGGCCTCGACCTCGTGCGCATCACCCGCGACGCCGACAGCCGGATCGTCGGGCAGTCGTCGTGCATCAATCGAGGTGAACAACGGGGCGTGGCCCAGCATACCCATCTCGATGTGACGCTGACCGCTTCGTAGGCGACGATCGGAAGCAGCACGCCAGGCATCGAGTGCGTCGCGACCGAACTCGCGCTCCACGATGGCCTCGAAGGCCGCGGGGTTGACAAGGGCCAGGAAGCCGGAGACATGTCCGAAGCCGAGCGAGGTCGCGAACGCCGCGCGCACCGGACCGCGCGAGTTCAGATTCAGCGGGGAACGCAGCCACACGAGCGGGCTGTACTGTTCCATCGCGTCGTCAACGCAGTCGAGTGCGACGTTCGCGGGGATCATGCCCGTGCGGAACACGTCGATGATACCGCCGACCTGGAACACGCAGGCACCGCCCTTCGTGTGACCAGTGAGGGTCTTCTGCGAGACGACGAGCAGCGGGTTACCGGGGGTGCGGCCCAGCGCCTTGCCGACGCGGGTGTGCAGGTCCGACTCATTCGGGTCGTTGGCGTTCGTTGACGTATCGTGCNGCGTGCGCGCGGCCAGGTTCGCCAGGGTTGGGGCGGCGCCGAGGCCGACCTCAATGACCTGATCGACGCCCAGGCCGACAACGCCGGGGGCGGCCTCTTCGGTCGAGAGCAGTACGCGCTGCGTCTCGATCCAGCGCACCGGGGAGGCAAACTGCCAGCACAGCAGCTCGATGAGCAGTGTGCGGGTCAGAGCGCCTGGGTTGGCCAGAGCCGCGTCCCACGCGCCGGGAGCCTCAAGCAGCTCGCGCACCGTCTCGGAGGGGACCACGTCGAGGATGGACTGGGCGAACTCGCGGGTGAGTTCGAAGGGACGCGCCACCAGGTTGGGGATGTAGCGGCCCACGAGCTTCGCGGGATCGATCTCTGCGGGAATACGCTCGTCAAGCTTCGTGCGGAAGTCCGCCACGCCGCCTCGCAGAACGGTGGAGTGGAAGGGCACGTCGATGCCGGGAACATACATGAAGGGGCGCTTGCCGCCGCGCTCGGCGGCGCGCTTGGATGCGTCCCCCTCGAGAGCCTTCAGGCCCGCGACCGTACCCGCGACCGCGTACTGCTGGTCGGCCAGGTTGAAGTTCACGATCTGGAGGAACTCACCCGAGGCCTCGGCGATCGAGGCGACGTACTCCACGACGTGAGCGTCGTCCACGCCGAACTGGTTGGGACGCAGGGCGCCCATACGGTAGTTCGAACGGCCGTTCTCGTCGCGGGGCACGAGCNTCGGTGGCGAAGCGTGCGACGTCCTCACGAGCAGAGGCCCAGCGGTCGTCCAGGAGGACGGCACGGGCAGCATCGAAGCGAGGCTCGACCAGGTCAACCCAGCCGGACCCCAGTTCGGCGGTGACGGCGTCGATGACGCGCGCGTCGTCGTTGGATTCTTCGCCCGTGGGGGCGGGCGCATTCAGGCCCAGCTCGGACAGGATCGTGCGAGCCGTCTTGGCCAGGACACCGTTCTCGCCTGTCACGGATGCGGCGTAGGCGTCCAGTGCCGCGGAATCCACGACACCGCCACCACTTGTGCCACCGGTGCTGGGCAGGGACACGGCAATACCTTCGCGGGCAGCGACGGCGGCCACGGCCGCGTCGATGAGTGCATCGACACCCGCGCTGTTCGTCGGCGCATCCACCGGCAGGGTTGCCAGGTCACCATCGCGTGTCGAGGCACCCTCGCGGGTTCCCAGGACGATCTCGGCGGTGACGTGCTGGGCCCAGCCGGCACCGAGCTGCCACGTGCCGGTGACGCGCTCGGCGATGCGGGTGGCCTTAACACCAGCGGCACCGAATAGCTTGCGCGTGCGCTCCTTGACGGCTTCGGCCAGGACCGGACCGAAAGGCTTGTATCCCTTGGCGGCCTTGTCGACCGTGGCGGATAGGGTGGCCACGTCGGCCTCACCGGCGCCGTCGATAGAGTTCAGCCCCAGCTCGGAGGACATGTCCATGAGGAGCTGATTGCGACGCGAGGACACGCCNAGCTTCGTGCGGAAGTCCGCCACGCCGCCTCGCAGAACGGTGGAGTGGAAGGGCACGTCGATGCCGGGAACATACATGAAGGGGCGCTTGCCGCCGCGCTCGGCGGCGCGCTTGGATGCGTCCCCCTCGAGAGCCTTCAGGCCCGCGACCGTACCCGCGACCGCGTACTGCTGGTCGGCCAGGTTGAAGTTCACGATCTGGAGGAACTCACCCGAGGCCTCGGCGATCGAGGCGACGTACTCCACGACGTGAGCGTCGTCCACGCCGAACTGGTTGGGACGCAGGGCGCCCATACGGTAGTTCGAACGGCCGTTCTCGTCGCGGGGCACGAGCGAGTGCATCGTGGAACCGCGCTGGAAGACCAGGTCGAGGACCGTCTCGAGCGGGAAGACCTCGGCGTAGGCGGCCAGCGCGTCGTACTCGCCCAGCGAGTGACCGGCGAAGGCAGCGCCGGGGACCAGGACGCCCTCTTCGCGCAGGCGAGCCGTCTGGCCGATCGCCAGCGTCGCGAGCGCGACCTGCGTGAACTGGGTGAGGTTCAGGACGCCCTCGGGGTGGCGGTAGGTCACGCCACGCGCCACGATCTCGGTCGGGTTATCGCGCACAATCGCCAGGATGGAGAAGCCCATCGCCGAGCGCGTGTGCGCATCCGCGCGGCGCCAGACCTCGTCCACAGCCTTGGACTTAGCGCGCTCGTCCAACCCCATGCCGGCACTCTGGATGCCCTGTCCGGGGTAGACGTAGGCAACCTTCGGGGCGAAGGTGTAGGCCGACGCGCGAGACACAACCTGCTTGTCGATACGGCAGGTGACCTCGAGGGACAGACCGCCGCCGACGACGCGACCAACGCGCTCGACAGTGATCTCAACCTCGTCATTCAGGTCCACGGTGCCGTACATGTAGTAGGTCCAGCCGGCGATCTGGGCACCGCCCTGGTCACCAACAACGGCCTCGGCGGCGTGCTGAGCAGTGGCCGACAGCCACATGCCGTGCACGAGAGGCGCGTCCATGCCAGCGACCTTAGCGGCCGCGTAGGAGGTATGGATCGGGTTGTAGTCGCCAGAGACGATCGCAAAGGGCGTCATGTCGTCCGGGGCCTTCACGTTCACGCGGCGCAGGACCGAGCGGGGCGTGTCAACGACCTCGACAGTCGCGCCACCGAAGGGAGCGGCCTCGGAGGGGGCGCGGTTGCCGGTGGCGCGACCACGGATCGCGAAACGCTCCTGCGTGGAACCCACGTGCTCGCCGTTGGCGGTTAACTCGAGCGCGACTGTGACGATGCGACCGGAGGAGGATTCGTCGACAGCGGCCACGTAGCTGGTCACATCAATCGTGGTGATACCGCGATCAAGCATCTGCTCGGGCGTGCACTCCAGTGTGATCGAGTGATCGAGGTGGACGGCGTTCAGAAGACCCTCGATGACTGGGTAGTCATTGTGGATGGCCGAACCAAGAGCCGCGTAAATCGCGGGCCATGCGGGGCCGAGCAGGGCGTCGGGCGCCCAGGCGGCTAGCTCGTAGGTAGCGGGCAATGCGGCGCCGGTCGCCTCTGCGTGGTCAAAGCCCAGGGTCGGAGCCAGCGTGAAGGAGTAGTGGGCCTCGCCGAAGGCAGACTTGGTGGAGGAAATCATGAAGGGGAGCGCATCGACGGTGTCGCCCGCGACTGACACGGAGGTCACGCCCGCGGTGGCCGCGAGCATCGCGTACATGTGCTGAGGCAGCTTGGCCTCGTCGATGACGGGAACCGCGCCATCCTCACCGGACAGGACGAGCGGGAAGATCAGCTCGCGCACCGCGTGCTTCTCGGCGCCGCGCGGATCGGAGTCCCAGGCGGTGTCCAGGTGGATGACCATGTCCACGCCGGTGTCGGTCGCCTTCAAAGACACGCGCTCCTCGTCGAGGATGGCTGCAGGGTTGGTCATGAGGTGGCCGGTCCACGAAATGAACGGAACCTTACGCAGCCACTCCTCGCGGGTCGCGGCCGGTTTGCCGTTGCCCAGGCGCGAAGCGACGGGGGTTGCCACCACGCCGGAGTCGGCCAGACGAGAAGCAGCTGCGGCCTCGAAGCGGCCCAGCAGGGAGGCGACGGGTTCGTCGACACGATCGATACCGGCTACGGAGACCGGGCCGGGGATGATACGGACCTGATCGGCGGTGTAACGCTCGTCCTGCGCCNCCCCGCCCCGCACCGCCCCCGCCGCAGCACCCGACCCGGCCACCGCGCGCACGGCCCATGCGACAATCCCGGGCGGCTCCCATCCCAGACACGCGCCCGCGGACAGCAATAAAAGAGAGGGGCCACGGCCTCGTCCACCGAAGCCGCGCCCCTCTGCGACGCCGAGCCCTCTCTTAAATCACGAGCCGCGTGATCTCAGAATCCAGCGGCAGCTCCTCCACGTGCAGGGGAGAGGCCTCCATCCGATGCCGAAGCCCGTTGATGTCATCCGGGTTGGTCAGATCGATGCCTACGAGAGCGGGTCCGAGTTCACGGTTGTTCTTCTTCGTGTACTCGAAGTGCACGATGTCGTCCGCCGGTCCCAAAACATCCTCCAGGAACATGCGCAGCATGCCCGGCTGCTGAGGGAACGTCACGAGGAAATAGTGGCGCAGGCCTTCGTGGCGCAGCGAACGCTCCATGACCTCCGCGTAACGCGTCAAATCGTTGTTACCTCCTGACACAACGCACACGATCGCGCCGTCGCTGCGACCCAAAAGTGCCTTGCGATCGGACGGATCCGTCAAGAATACGTGCGCGGCTGTCGAAGCGAGGGCACCAGCGGGTTCGGCGATAACGCCGTCGGACTGGTAGAGCTCCAGCATTTCCGTGCAGACCGCACCCTCGGGTACGACAAGCACGCAGTCAACGAACTGAGAGGCAATGTGGAAGGGCAGTGCCCCCGCGCGACCCACTGCCGTACCGTCCACGAAAGGATCCACCTTCGCCAGAGACATCGGCTGGCCCGCCTCGAGGGCCGCATGCATCGACGCTGCGCCCGCAGGCTCCACACCGATGATCCTAACCTCCGGACGATTCGCACGCAGCCACGTCGCGATGCCCGCCACGAGGCCACCGCCGCCCACCGGGATCAGGACAGCCGCCGTATCCGTCGGCATCTGCTCTTCGAGTTCAACGCCGATCGTTCCCTGGCCCGCGATCGTGAATGGGTCGTCGTAGGGATGAACGTACGTGCGTCCCGTCGCGCGAGCCGCCTCCTGGGCGAGAGCATTGGCTCGATCAAAGGTACCGTCTACGATGACCTGCTCGACCCACTTTCCGCCGATCGTCGCAATGCGGCGACGCTTCTGTCGGGGAGTATTCGACGGCAAATAGATGGTGCCCCGCACGCCCAGATGCGCGCACGCATAAGCCAAGCCCTGCGCGTGGTTACCGGCCGAGGCACACACAACACCGCGTTCACGCTCAGCGGGTGACAGGAGCGACATACGCGCATACGCTCCGCGAACCTTGAAAGAACGGCACTTTTGCTGATCCTCACGTTTGAGGAGAATATCGACGCCGGCCTCGGAGGACAGGCGCTCCGAGCGCTCCAGGTTCGTACGCACGGCCACCCCTTCCAGGGCGGTCGCAGCCTGACGGATGTCCTTGGGTGTGGTCACGTGAGAACTAGCGGGCATGAAAACTCCTTCCAATACCCTTCCAGTGTAGTAGTGGCCACCGCAGCCGCGACCCGCCCAACCGTATGACGAGTCGCGCACTAACATAGAGGGCGTGAAAACTCTGAAAGACCCCCTGGTCTGGATTGACTGCGAAATGACAGGCCTTGATGTCGCGCGTGATGCCCTCATCGAAGTGGCGGTTGTTGTCACCGACGGCGACCTGACAATCGTCGACCCCGGCATGGACGTTCTCATCACACCTCCTGCGGACGCGTTGGAGAACATGAATGACTTCGTGCGCAACATGCATACCTCCTCCGGACTGCTTGATGACCTGCACACCTGTGGCGTGTCGATGGAAGAGGCAACCGAGCAGGTCCTGTCCTACATCAAGCGTTTCGTGCCCCAGCAAGGCAAGGCCCTCCTGGCTGGTAACTCGGTGGGCACCGACAAAATGTTCCTCGAAGCGAACATGCCTTCCGTCGTCAACCACCTGCATTATCGCCTCGTGGACGTCTCCTCCATCAAGGAGCTTGCTAAGCGCTGGTACCGCGCGGCCTTCGCCGAGTCGCCCGAGAAGCATGGTGGTCACCGTGCTCTGGCCGACATCCTGGAGTCTATTCAGGAGCTGGAGTACTACCGTCGCGTTCTGTTCCCCTCCGAGCCCGTCACAACGGAGCATGCCCGCGAGGTTGCACGCGAGGTCATTGCTCTGGGTATTCCAGCGACGTGCGAGATACCCGAGGCCTGACTTCCCCCACGCATCAGCATTCGGCGGCATCCCGGTGAGGGGTGCCGCCACGCGCGAGTCCTGCATGCGCTGCGTGTCCACAGGGGATGGTTCGTGTCACGTTTTCCACAGGGGGTCGCGGGTGTCTGCATCTATCCACAGGACGCGTCTCCTGGCTTGAAAGACGGAGGATCGCGGGGTTTCCTGGAGGTATCCGGCACTCGCCGGGCAGTATCGGAAAGGGAAGCAATGATGCAGGACATTTCAACGACCCTCAAGGGGCGTATCGGTTCGGTCCCGACGATGAAACATATCAAGGGAGACACGTGCGTGACGACGTTTCGCCTGGCAATTCCCCGCTGGCGTTTCACGGTCGATGCGCGCACGGGCAACGCCTCCTACGTGGAGGATGGCGCCTACTGGTACACGATTGAGACGTGGGACAAGCTAGCCGACAACGTGGTTCGCTGCTGCTGCAAGGGCGATCCGGTGATCGTGGTGGCCCGACCTGTCCCGAACGCGTGGGTGGACGCGAACGGGCAGATCCGTTCGTCTATTGTGTTCCGTGCCAGCGCTGTTGGGCATGACATGGCGAAGGGCACGTCGCGGTACACGAAGAACGGGGCTCATTCGACGCAGGAGCCGGCTGCTGGCAGCCCGAATGATCCTTTTTCGACGAGGACCGAACATTCTGGGCGCGAGCCGCTTAGCGAGACGGAGACGGTGTGCTGTACCCCCGTGCCGGACGGAGACATAGCGGGTGAAGGGGCGCATGGGTTGGTTGGTGCGCAGCCGCAGCACACTTGCGCTCTGGCAGAGAACCCGGTCGATGCGCGAACTGGTGACGCAGGCCAGGAACCGGCTGCGGTGCAAGGAGTGCCGACCAGTACGGCCTTGCAGGTGCGCGACGGGTGCCCACCAGTCGCCCCTGCCCCGTATACGCACGACGGGTCCGAGGAGGACTCCTCGGACCCGTGTTGGCAGTCGGTGTCGCGTTTCGATTATTCGGCGGTGAAAGGGACCCCGAAGGCCTCGGATGAGACTGGAGAAGAGCCGGAGGAACCCGCGCCGCCCGAGGATCTTTATTAGCCTGGCGTGTCGGCGATGATCACTTGAGCGATCGCGGTTGGTCCGTCGTGGCTGATCGAGACGAGTGCCTTCCACGATGAGGAGGAACCCAGCGATTCCACGCAGGCGGCACTGACACGACCGTGTAACGCGATGGCGGGTCGGTTCCACTCATCGTGGATGACCTCGATCTCGCGCCAGTCGACCTCGTCTGTCCCGATGAGGGGAGACTGACCAAAGAGCGCGCACGACCACGCCTTGATGAAGGCTTCTTTCGCGGCCCACAGGCCGCCCGCGTGACGAGCCACGGCAGCGTCGTAGCGGGCGGAGCCGGGATGCGCGCCTGAGGTGGAGGCGGCGCGTGCGCGGACCCGGCGGGCCTCCCGGGGCGTCAGTACGCCCGCCAGGAAGGCCGAGCCTGGCTCCCTCACCTGAGCGGCAAACTCAGGGAGGGACACCAGGTCAACGCCGAGTCCGCGCATCACTCACTTGCTTTCCGGCATGTGATAGAAGCCGTCCTCGCCGAGGCGAGCGTTCGGATCCAGCAGGATCGCGGCCTCGACCTCGTGCGCATCACCCGCGACGCCGACAGCCGGATCGTCGGGCAGTCGTCGTGCATCAATCGAGGTGAACAACGGGGCGTGGCCCAGCATACCCATCTCGATGTGACGCTGACCGCTTCGTAGGCGACGATCGGAAGCAGCACGCCAGGCATCGAGTGCGTCGCGACCGAACTCGCGCTCCACGATGGCCTCGAAGGCCGCGGGGTTGACAAGGGCCAGGAAGCCGGAGACATGTCCGAAGCCGAGCGAGGTCGCGAACGCCGCGCGCACCGGACCGCGCGAGTTCAGATTCAGCGGGGAACGCAGCCACACGAGCGGGCTGTACTGTTCCATCGCGTCGTCAACGCAGTCGAGTGCGACGTTCGCGGGGATCATGCCCGTGCGGAACACGTCGATGATACCGCCGACCTGGAACACGCAGGCACCGCCCTTCGTGTGACCAGTGAGGGTCTTCTGCGAGACGACGAGCAGCGGGTTACCGGGGGTGCGGCCCAGCGCCTTGCCGACGCGGGTGTGCAGGTCCGACTCATTCGGGTCGTTGGCGTTCGTTGACGTATCGTGCTTGGACACGAAGGACACATCGTCGATACCGACGCCGAGTTCAGCGAGGTTACGGGCGATAACGGAGTGTGCTCCGCCGCGTGCCACCGCGAGGGCACCCAGGCCGGGGGCCGGGATCGAGGTGTGTGCGCCGTCGCTGAAGGTCTGCGCGTGAGCGACGACCGCCAGGACCGGCAGGCCCATCTCGAGCGCGATCGAACCGCGGGTCAGCAGCACCGTTCCGCCACCCTGCGCCTCAACGAAGCCGCCGCGGCGGCGGTCGTTGGCGCGCGAGACGAAGCGCGGGGAGATTCCGCGAGCGAGCAGCTCGTTCGAGTTCGCGGTCGCGTTCATTGCTCCGAATCCCACGATGGACTCGACCTGGATGTCGTCGATGGCGCCAGCCACGACGAAGTCGGCCTTACCTGCCTTGATCTTGTCGAGGCCCTCCTCGATGGATACCGCGGCGGTCGCACAGGCGCCAACCGGGTTGATCATCGAGCCGTAGCCGCCCACGTAGGACTGCATGGTGTGGGCTGCGACCACGTTGGGCAAGGTCTCCTGCAGGATGTCCTGCGGGTAGTCTTCGCCCAGGAAGCGGTCAACGAAGAGCTTGTGCATCGACCTCATGCCACCGAAACCGGTGCCCTGCGTGGAGGCCACGGTCGCCGGGTGGACGATGCGCAGCAGTTCGGCGGGGCTGAATCCGGCGGACACGAAGGCGTCAACGGTGGAGACCAGATTCCACACGGCGATCGGGTCGATCGAGTCCAGCATAGAGGCCGGGATGCCCCAACGCGACGGGTCAAAGTCCGTGGGGAACAAGCCACCGATGCGGCGGTTGAGGGTCGCGCGACGCGGCACGCGCACCTGGGCGNGAACGGCACAGGGCCGGGAACCATGCGGCGTCGATCGGTGTAACGTGCGTGGTCGCCGCGTTCGGGTAGGCGGCCATCAGGCGATCGGCGGCGGCGTGGGCGTCGGCGACGTCCTCGACGGTCGGGAACAGAGTCTCAACCTCGCCGTGGTCCACGGGGGCCAGACGCGCCTCGACGCGCTGGAGCAGATCGTGGTAGCGGATCTGCCACGTCGGATCAACCCACGGGAAGGACAGGTCAGCGAAGCGACGCACCCAAGCCTCGTAGGTCATCTCTTCGAGGTCACCGAAGTAGGGCTTGGCCGTGTGGGAGAGGATTTCGATGATCTCGTCCTTGCGGGCTCGCACCTGTGCTCCGTCGGAGCCGATCTCCGCGATGATGCGGGCTGCAGCGGCAGCCGCGTTGGATACCTCGTGCATGTCGGCGCGCAGGTGGGACAGGCCCGACGTCATACCGCCGCGGGTCACGCCCTCGCCGACCCAGCCGTCGAACTCGTCGCCGGCGGGCACGCCCGGTGTGGCCACGAGCAGCTCCTTGACAGCCTTTGTCGTGTGCGCTTCTTTCGTCGTCATCGCGGCGGTGCCAACGAGAACGCCGTCGACGGGCATCGGCGGGCGACCGTAGCGTGCCGACCACTGTCCGGTCAGGAAGTCAGCGGCGCGTTCGGGTGTGCCGATGCCGCCGCCCACGGTCAGGACGATGTTGGACTGGGCGCGCAGCTGAGCGTAGGTGGCCAGCAGCAGGTCGGACAGGTCCTCCCAGNGGCCAGTCAACGGGGGTAGTCAGAACGGCAGCTGCCAGGCGGTGAGCGAGTTCAGCGTCGATGCCGCACTGCGCTGCCCACTCGTCAACCTGGGTGAGGGCGTCGGCCAGCATGGGGGAGTGGAAGGGCACGTAGACCGGAAGGTACTCGCACACAGGACTCAGCGGGCGACCGCCGCGCTCGTGCGCGTCGTGCGCCGCCTTGTCTTTAGCGGCCGCGCGCTCAATGGCGGCAACCAGCGACGCCAGGTCGTTCGGGGCGCCCGAGACGACGTGTGTGTCCGTATCGTTACGCAGCGCGATCGACAGCGGATGGGACGTTGAGGGCAGGGAAGAGACAATGCGCGATAGGACAGCATCCTTTACGCCCCGCACGGACACCATGTAGGTTGCGTCTCCCGCGTGGGGGGCGCGAGCACGGCGCGTCACGCGTGCAGCAGCCGCACCGATTAGGCGAGCGAGCGCGAAAACAGACGCAGCCCGCGCTTCGTCCCCTGCGATCCAGGCGCGCGCGATTTCCACACCGAGCACACCCTGCGAGTGACCTTCAAAAGCGGTGGGCCGGTTCGCCACGATGTTCAGGCCAGCGCGCGTCAGGTCGATGAGCGCGCCCAGCTGTGCGGCGACGATACCCGGAACCGACAGGGCGGCCTCGTCGGGGCCAGTTACCTCGCGGGTCACGGCCACTTCACCGTCAGGAGCGGGCAGCGCGAAGGGTAGAACCGACACGGACTGCGTGGCCAGCGAACGGCGCACGGGGGAGAGCACCTTATCCGACGCTTCGATGACGCCAGCGACGATCGCGGCGATCTCGGGATCGTGGGCAATCTCGTCGAGCGCGGCGCGCCACGGGGTCGCCTGACCGGCGAAGGTCAGCGCGTAGGGAGTCTCGTTCAGAGAGGACACAAACGACATGTTCATACTTTCGATCGGGAACAATACTTCTCAAACGGCAGCGGTCACAGGGGACCGTTGTCGTGACGCTTCACATGGGGGGCGCGCTGGTCCTTCGAGGCCAGCAGATGCAGGGAATCGATGATGGTCTGACGGGTGTCGGCGGGGGCGATAATGCCGTCGAGCTGGCCTGAGGACACGGACACCTCCGGGTTAACGGTCTCTTCCTCGTAGCGAGCGACCAGCTCAGCCTTCGTCTCCTCAAACGTGCCGTTCTCGCGGGCAGCGGCCAGCTCACGGCGATACATGATCGACGCTGCGCCTTCCGCACCCATGACAGCGATCTGCGCGTCCGGCCAGGCAAACGCCAGGTCTGCGCCTATCGACTTCGACCCCATGACGATGTAGGCGCCGCCGTAGGCCTTACGCAGGATCACGGTCACCATCGGAACCGTCGAGTTCGCGTAGGCGACGATCACCTTCGCGCCGCGGCGGATGATGCCCGCCTGCTCCTGCTCGGTGCCGGGACGGTAGCCGGGCACGTCCACGAAAGTAACGATCGGCAGGCCGAAGGCATCACAGAAGCGGACGAAACGCGCGGCTTTCTCCGACGCATCAACATCGAGGGTGCCCGCGTCGTTCATTGGCTGGTTTGCCACGACACCCACCGACTGGCCATCTACGCACGCGAAACCAATCGTCACGTTGGGGGCAAACAGGTCTTGGATTTCCACGTACTCGCCGTGATCGACCAGAGAACGCACGACATCTCGGACGTCGTAGGGCTGACGCGCTGAGGTCGGAACCAGGTCCGCGACCGCGCGTGCCGCAGCCTCGTCCTCCGGGTTTGTAATGTACTCGTACTTCGGGGGATCGACCTCGCACGAGGATGGGAGGTAATCCAGGAGCGAACGCACGTAGTCGATCGCTTCTTCCTCCGTGTCCGCCATGTGGTGGGCCACTCCGGAATGGAAGTTGTGGATAGCGGCACCACCGAGCTGGTCGAGCGTCACCTTCTCACCCGTCGTCGCGGCCACAACGTCCGGGCCGGTGACGAACATGTGCGAGTTTTCGCGCGTCATGACGATGAAGTCGGTCAGCGCCGGCTGGTAGACGGCGCCACCCGCGCACGGACCCAGGATGATCGAAATCTGAGGAACCAGCCCCGAAGCCTCGCACGTCTTCTTAAAAATGCGCCCGTACTGAGCCAAGGCGACGACGCCCTCCTGGATGCGAGCACCGCCCGAATCCTGAATGCCGACAATCGGGATGCGCATGCGAATACCCAGGTCGATCAGGTCGACGATCTTGTCGCCCTCGACTTTGCCCAGGGTTCCACCCATCACCGAGAAATCTTGCGCGTAGGCGGCCACCATTCGGCCCTGCACGCGACCGTATCCGGCGGCCACAGCCGACCCTATGCGTCCGGCGCGCACCGACCCGCCGATGAACTGACCGACCTCGTGCCACACGCCGTCGTCGAAGAACAGGGCGAGGCGCTCGCGGGCCGTCAGCTTGTGCTTGGCGTGCTGGCGCTGAGCGGCCTTTTCTTCAGCTGCTTGGGCGATCGCGTCTTGCGCCTGGATGAAACTGTCACGCGTGGCGGTATTTGTCGTGCTCATTTGGCCTCCTCGGTGGCGATGTGGGCGATGCGCGTCCCGGCCGTGACAGTGTCCCCCTGGGCGATGGCAAGGGAAGTGACGGTGCCAGCGCGGGGCGCCAGCAGCGGCTTTTCCATCTTCATGGCCTCGAGTACGGCCACGAGCTGGCCTTCCTCCACGCGGTCTCCTTCCGCGANTCGGCGGGCGACCGTAGCGTGCCGACCACTGTCCGGTCAGGAAGTCAGCGGCGCGTTCGGGTGTGCCGATGCCGCCGCCCACGGTCAGGACGATGTTGGACTGGGCGCGCAGCTGAGCGTAGGTGGCCAGCAGCAGGTCGGACAGGTCCTCCCAGGAGTGGTGGCCGCCGGAGTGGCCGTCTTCTACCTGGACGATGACCTTGATCGGGTCGGCCTCGCGGGCGATCGCAATCACCTTGCGGATCTGGTCGACCGTGCCGGGCTTGAAAGCTACGTAGGGGAAGCCGTCGGCGCGTAGCTGCTCAATGAGGGCCAGGGCCTCGTCCTTCTCGGGGATGCCCGCGGAGACGACGACACCGTCAATGGGGGCCCCGGACGCGCGTGAACGTGACACGATGCGGGCCTGGCCGAACTGCAGGTTCCACAGGTAACGGTCCAGGAACATGGAGTTGAACTCGGCGGTGTGGCCGGGGCGCAGCTGGGCGCGCAGGCCCGCCAGGTTCTCGTTGTAGACCTCTTCGGTCACCTGGCCGCCGCCCGCCATCTCGGCCCAGAAGCCGGCGTTCGCGGCGGCGGCAACGATCTCGGGATCGACGGTCGTGGGGGTCATGCCGGCCAGCAGGACGGGGGAGCGGCCGGTGAGGCGCGAGAAGGCGGTGTCCACGACGGTCTTGCCGTCGGGCAGGGTCACGAGGCCGGGGCGCAGGTGCGACCAGTCGGTGCCCGGCTCGGGGGTCCAGCCGGGGGTCGCAGCCTTGTCNCGCGTGGCGGTATTTGTCGTGCTCATTTGGCCTCCTCGGTGGCGATGTGGGCGATGCGCGTCCCGGCCGTGACAGTGTCCCCCTGGGCGATGGCAAGGGAAGTGACGGTGCCAGCGCGGGGCGCCAGCAGCGGCTTTTCCATCTTCATGGCCTCGAGTACGGCCACGAGCTGGCCTTCCTCCACGCGGTCTCCTTCCGCGACTGGCAGGGCGACGACGATGGCTTGCATGGGTGCAACAATGTCGCCGGGGGCACCCTGGTGGGGTCCAGAGTGGGTAGCGGTCGCGCTGGTGCGGCGCGGGGTTGAGCGCAGCGGTTGGGATGGGCGTGGCGCGTGGGCTGCAGGCGCGTTGAACATGCCGGCCGGCAGAGTCAGGGAGACTCGGCGCCCGTCGAGCTCGATGATGTAGGTTTGGCGCGGCAGGTCCGCCGTGGCTGAGGCTTCGTCGGGGGTCGCCAAGTCCGAATAGTCGTGGTGAGGCATGAACGTGGTCTCGAACCAGCGTGTCGAGACGTTAAAGCCGCCCACGCCGCAGAAGTCCGGGTCGTTGATGATGTCCTGGTAGACGGGGACGGGGGTGGCTACGCCCTGAACAGAGAACTCGGCGAGTGCGCGGCGCGAACGTGCCAGTGCCTGCTCACGGTCTGCGCCCGTCACGATGATCTTCGCAATCATGGAGTCGAAGGCCGTCTGGACGGAGTCGCCCTGGTCGATGCCGAGTTCGAGGCGAATGCCGGGTCCCAGGGGCCAGTGAACCTCGTCGAGGCGGCCCGCGGTGGGCGTCAGATCCTTCGAGGGATCTTCGGAAGTGACGCGGAATTCGAAGGAGTGACCGCGGGGCTCGGGGGGAGTCGTGAGTGCCAGGCCCTGAGCGATACGGATCTGCTCGCGCACCAGGTCGATACCCGTGACCTCTTCGGAGACAGGATGCTCGACCTGCAGGCGAGGATTCACCTCAAGGAACCAAATATTGCCATCCGGCTCGAGGAGGAATTCGACGGTGCCGACGCCGACGTAGTCCACGTGCTCGAAGAGTGCACGCGAAGCGGCGACGAGCGTCTCGTGGGCGCCCTCAGGTAGGAAGGGCGCGGGTGCCTCCTCAACGAGCTTCTGGTTGCGGCGCTGGACCGAGCAATCACGGGTCGAGATGACGTGGAAGTTACCTAGGGAGTCACGCGCGGACTGGGTTTCGACGTGGCGGGCAACCTCGACGAAACGTTCGACGAAGTAAGCGGCCAGATCCTCGGCGTCTGTGTGGCGAGCGAAGAAGAGATCAAGGTCGGATGCCGAACGGATGATGCTGATGCCTCGACCGCCGCCACCGTCGGCGCGCTTGAGCACCACGGGGTAACCTGCTGACGCGATGAATTCTTCAACCTCTGCTCGTGAGGACACGGGTTCGGACACTCCGGGAACCGGGGACACGCCACATTCGTGCGCGATACGGCGAGCGTTGATTTTGTCGCCCAGGGCATCGATGACGGAAGAAGAGGGGCCAAGCCACGCGATACCGGCATCCTCGACGGCGCGCGCAAACTCGGAGTTTTCGGAGAGGAATCCGTACCCGGGGTGAATCGCGTCAGCACCTGTTTCGAGGGCGATGGCCAGGATTTTTTCACCGTTTAGGTATGTGGACGCGGCGTCGTCTCCGCCCAGCGAGAGTGCCTCGTCGGCTTCGCGTGTGTGGGGCGCGGCCATGTCTTGATCGGCGTAAACGGCGATCGTGGAGATGCCCATGTCGGTGGCGGTGCGGCACACACGCAGGGCGATTTCGCCACGGTTAGCGACGAGGATTCGGTTAATTGTTCGCACGCTTCTCCTTGGTGTCGTGAACGAGAGTCAGGGGGGTGCCGGTCGTGAGGACGTCTCCGGCGTTGATTTCCTCGGTCGTACCGTCATCTGTGCGCAGCAGGAGTGCACCGGTGGGGGCCAGACCGAGCGCGATCCCTTCGCGCGCGGGCGTACCGTGCGCGTCTGTGGGGCTGGCGAGGACGATTCGTGTGCCGATGAGGGGCATGGCTTGCTCGGCTTCAGTGAGCAAGCCAGCGTTCGCGGCGTCACCGTGGGTGATGAGGGAGCGGATGCGTTCGTCTAGGCCTGTGAGGATTGAGCCGAGGAGTGCGTGGGCGACGCTCGTGGGGGCGGTTCCGGCCTGTTTGTCGCCTTCTGCCAGTAGGGAGGTGGCTTGGGCGGTGGGCATAGTCCCGGCTTCCTGGGCGATGTTGATGCCGTAGCCGAGAATCGCGGCGGTCATGTACGGGGACGAGGCTGGGGCGAGTTGGGCGAGGATGCCACAGATTTTCCGTGTCCCGTCTACTAGGACGTCGTTGGGCCATTTCAGGGTGACAGTGTGGCCGAGGGGTTCCAGGCGAGCTGTCAGGGCGTCGCGCACGGCGAGGGCGCAGGCGTGGACGGTCCATCCGAGGGCTTCGGCGGGAAGGGAGGAGGGGAGTGAGACGATGGTTGAGGCCAGGAGTGCTTGGCCGGGCGGGGTGATCCAGGAGCGCCCGAGGCGACCGCGTCCGGCGCTTTGACTATCGGCGATGATGGTCGTCAGGTGCGGGGTAGCTGTGGCGGTGTCGGCCAGGAGGGTGGCAGCCAGGTCGAGAGTGGAGGGAGTGTCGGTCACGTGATAGATGGGTGCGCGCACCGCGTCCATGGTGATGCGCGTCGGGGTGACCATGTGCGTTCCTTCCGGTGTGTGGCAGTTTGACGGGGGCACGCAGGTGCCCCGGTACTTAAAAGTTTGTCTTAAAAGTCGAAGAGATGCACGCACTTTTTAAAAAATTGCAATAGTTTCTAATGAATCATTACGGAGGCGTAACCAAGCACGATGCCCGTGACTGTGCGGAAGTGGCGAAATTCCCGCGATTTTGCCCTGAGATGAGGATCACCGACCTCGTCGTTGCTCTGGGCCTCGTCCTGGCGCGCGAGGGATCGGTACCATAGGGGAGATCCCGCGCGCGTGAGCGCGTCCCCAACCACCCGAACGGAGTAACGTGGCGGAGTTTATTTATCAGATGATCAAGGCCCGCAAGGCCATCGGTGACAAGGTCATCCTTGACGATGTCACCATGGCTTTCTATCCGGGCGCCAAGATCGGTATGGTTGGTCCCAACGGCGCCGGTAAGTCCTCGATCCTGAAGATCATGGCCGGTCTGGACGAGCCCAGTAATGGCGAGGCTCGTCTGACTCCCGGCTACTCGGTTGGAATCCTCATGCAGGAACCCATCCTGGATGAAACGAAGACGGTCATCGACAACGTGCGCCTGGGTGCCGCCGGTATTTTAGGCAAGCTCGCCCGCTTCAATGAGATTTCTGAAGAGATGGCCAACCCTGACGCTGACTTCGATGCCCTCATGGATGAGATGGGCAAGTTGCAGACTGAGATCGATGCCGCCAACGCATGGGATATTGACTCGCAGCTCGAGCAGGCGATGGATGCGCTGCGCTGCCCGCCGCCGGATCAGCCGGTCTCCGTGCTTTCCGGTGGTGAGCGTCGCCGTGTCGCCCTGTGTAAGCTCCTCATTGAAGCGCCCGACCTGCTGCTGCTCGATGAGCCGACGAACCACCTGGATGCTGAATCCGTTCTCTGGCTCGAAAAGCATCTGGCCTCCTATCCGGGGGCAGTTATCGCCGTCACCCACGACCGCTACTTCCTTGACCACGTCGCCGGCTGGATCGCTGAGGTTGACCGTGGCCACCTCTACCCCTATGAGGGCAACTATTCGACCTACCTGGAGACCAAGGAGAAGCGTCTGCAGGTTCAGGGGCAGAAGGATGCCAAGCTGGCCAAGCGCCTGAAGGAAGAGCTCGAGTGGGTTCGCTCGAACGCCAAGGGACGTCAGGCCAAGTCCAAGGCGCGCTTGGCCCGCTACGAGGAGATGGCCGCCGAGGCCGAACGTACCCGCAAGCTCGACTTCGAAGAAATCCAGATCCCGCCGGGTCCGCGCCTGGGTAACGTGGTCATCGAGGCCAAGGATCTTCAGAAGGGCTTTGGTGATCGCTCGCTCATCTCCGGCCTGTCGTTCTCCTTGCCGCGCAACGGTATCGTTGGTGTTATCGGCCCTAACGGCGTTGGTAAGACCACGTTGTTCAAGACCATCGTTGGTCTTGAACCTCTCGATGGCGGTGAGCTGACCATCGGCGAAACTGTGAAGATTAGCTATGTCGACCAGACTCGTGCCGGCATTGATCCGGACAAGACCCTCTGGCAGGTCGTTTCCGACGGACTCGACTTTATTCAGGTTGGCAATGTTGAGATGCCCTCTCGTGCGTATGTGTCGGCATTTGGTTTCAAGGGTCCAGATCAGCAGAAGCCGGCTGGTGTCCTCTCCGGCGGTGAGCGTAATCGCCTGAATCTGGCGCTGACCCTCAAGCAGGGTGGAAACCTACTGCTGCTTGATGAGCCCACCAATGACCTTGATGTTGAAACTCTGGGTTCTTTGGAGAATGCTCTACTTGCGTTCCCGGGCTGCGCCGTCGTTGTCACCCACGATCGTTGGTTCCTTGACCGCGTCGCCACTCACATTCTCGCCTGGGAGGGGACTGAGGAACAGCCTGACAAATGGTACTGGTTCGAAGGTAACTTCGAGGCGTACGAGAAGAACAAGGTGGAACGCCTGGGTGAGGCTGCTGCCAGCCCGCACCGTGTCACGCATCGTAAGCTGACGCGCGATTGATGTTCATCGCTCAAGCGGGGGAGGGTCTGTGGGCCTTCCCCCGCTTGAGCGTATGTCCGGGGTGTTGATGCCTCGGGGGCTGCGTTTTTGGTGAGAGTCGAAGGTTCACATTGAGATGTCACGTAACTTGACAGTATAATTTGTGAGTGTATTTGATCGTTGGGACCGTTGGGTTAATTATTTATTGAGCGGCTTGACAGTGTGGATGTTCATGTTGCGGACCCCACTTGCCTTTTGTGCAGGTCACATCTACTATGTGATACGAATCGCAAAAAGCCGATGGCGTGAAAGGGGCTCCGATGGCGATTGAACAAGCGCTCATCGACGCGCTGGGAGGATACCTCAACATCGTTGAGATCGAACCCTGCACGATGCGTATCCGTGTTCAGGTGAAGACTCAGCGGGCAGTTGATGAAGCCGCGCTGCGTGTCGATGGTGTGTTGGCCGTCGTTCGTTCGGGCGATGTTGTTCAGATTGTTTGCGGGGCTTCCTCCGACGATATTGCGAGCGCAATGATCGCCTCCATCAAGAGCGTGGCCCATGACACCCCCTTGGATTCTTTGTCACAGCGGGCACACGCATAAAATTGTTTGTGTCCTCAGCCCACAACGTAGAGAGCTTTGTTCCGTGGATACCCATTCCCCCGCATCTGACAATATTGATCTGCTGCGACATGTCGCCGATGTCAACGGTGTCGCGACCGGTTTCTGGGATTGGTACGGGAATTGGATAGGTGTCGGTGCGCCAACCCTCCTGAAAGTCCTCGGAGCACTTGGACTCCCCCTGGATGAGTCTTCGACAGTCGGAGACGTTGAGAACGCAATGCGCCTGACCGATGAACGCGAGTGGCGCCGTACTCTCCCGCCGACCATTGTGGCTCGCCAGGGAGGTGGCTACGAGTTCCGGGTGCACGTGCCCGATGGCTCGTGGGTCAATGTGCAGTGGGTTCTCGAGGACGGACGCAAAGGGCAGTGTGAGCAACTCGATCGCTATGTGCCGCCGCGCATGATTGATGGGCAGCTCGTGGGCCGCGCAACCTTCGACGTGCCTCACTGGCTGCCGCTGGGCTGGCATCGGCTCGTGGCCACCGTTGAGGGCGGCCACGTTGAATCTGCGACACTCATCATTGTGCCGAACTCTCTGTCTCTGCCGCTCCTGGAGTCATCGCGGCGCGTGTGGGGCGTCAATGCACAGCTCTATTCGACGCGCTCAGCTTGCTCCTGGGGAATCGGCGATGCGACCGACTTGGCTGATCTGGCTGCCGTCTGCGCAGACAAGGGGGCTCAATTTCTCCTGATCAACCCGGTGCATGCTTCGCAGCCTGTTTCTCCGCTGGAGGATTCGCCCTACCTGCCGGTGTCCCGACGCTGGGTCAACCCAATCTATATTCGTCCCGAGTCTATTGAGGAGTATGCGTCGCTGCCTCAGGCATCGCGTGACGCTATCGAGCAGCTGCGTGATGAGACCCGTCAATTCGCCATCCGTGAAGACCTCATCGACCGTGATCGTGCGTGGGAAGCCAAGCGTAAGGCTCTCGACATCATTTTCACCGCGCCGCGCTCCTATCACCGCCAGTCCCAGTTCGACCACTTCGTTGAAAACGGTGGTTCGGAGCTGTCCAACTACGCGCTGTGGTGTGCCCTCGTTGAACGAGAAGGTGCCATCAAGCTGCCCGAGGATCTTGAGCGTTCGTCCTCGCCGCGCGTCGAGCTCGAGCGCCTCGAGCTGGCGGACCGTGTGAACTTCTTCGAGTGGTGCCAGTGGATCGCCTCCGAGCAACTAGCTCACGCCCAAGAAGTCGCCCACGAGGTCGGCATGGAAATCGGTATCATGGCTGACTTGGCCGTGGGCGTGCATGGCTTCGGCTCTGAAAAATGGAGTCGTCCCGAGCTTTTCGCGACGGGCATGAGTGTGGGTGCGCCGCCGGATGTTTACTCTCAGCAGGGTCAAAACTGGTCACAGCCGCCGTGGTCGCCGCGTTCCCTCGCAGAGACGGGCTACACGCCGCTGCGTGACATGGTGCGCGCTGCGCTGGCTAACGCCGGTGCCGTCCGCATCGACCACATCTTGGGTATGTTCCGCCTGTGGTGGATCCCGGAGGGTTGCGCGGCCACCGAGGGGACGTACGTGTACTACGACCACGAGGCCATGATGGGCGTCATCCTGCTGGAGGCACAGCGTGCAGGCGCTGTCGTCATTGGCGAGGACCTCGGTGTCGTCGAGCCGTGGGTGCGTGACTACCTGCGCGACCGCGGCGTGTTGGGAACGTCGGTCGTGTGGTTTGAGAAGGACGGCGGCGGATGGCCGCTGCGCCCCGAGCACTACCGTGATCGCGCGCTCGCTGCAGTCAACATCCACGATTTGCCGCCGACTCTTGGATACATCCGAGGCATCCAGACGACGCTGCGTAGCGAGCTGGGCTTGCTGACGGATGACATCGAGATCGTGCGTGCAAGCGATCGACTAGAGCTTGAGCAGATTGTGGAGCGCCTGCACGAGTACGGGTGCATCGACGGATCGGAGCCAAGCGAGCGCGAGATCGTCGAGGGCCTGTACCGTTACGTCGCCAAGGTTCCGTCCAAGCTCGTCGTTGCTTCTCTCGTCGATGCGGTGGGAGACGTCCGGCCGCAGAATATGCCGGGCACGGGCGCGGATCAATACCCGAACTGGCGTGTGCCGCTGTGCGACTCTGATGGCGAAGAGGTTTTCATCGATGATCTGCCCAGCAACGAGCGCTTGACGTCGCTTTTCGCTCTGCTGACCGGATCGGTGAACTAGAAACGGACCAGCATGCGTGGCCCCGTACGCCCTGTTGGGCGTACGGGGCCATTCCATCCGTGAGGCGTTATCTCATCCCATCGCGGGCGGATGAGCTGTTCTTCGTACTGGTCTAGCAGAAGGTTGATTGATCGGGTTATAGGACAAAGTGTATTGGTCGGGATTCGGTCCCCGGCATCGTCGAGGGAGGCGTCGGTGGCGCTGGCGTTCTCGCGCCGCCGATGGGTGCTGGCTGCGGCGTGTGTTTCTGTCGTCCGTTAGGGTGCTTGCGCGGGCATGCCGCCGATGGGGGTCGGCCCCATCAGGATGATTCCATCTGATCGGGGTAGTCCTCGAACATGGCGGGGTCGGTGGGTGTTGGCTCTATTGGGAGGGTTCCATCTGATTGGGTGTAACACCTCATCGGTAATAAGCAATATGGTGGAATCGGTGCTTCTCGCTCCCTTCGGTGTGGTCTTGGTGCTGCCTGTCACTTGCCGTGTGGCACGATCGGCGCGAGGTCGAACGTGAAATCGGCACGTGTCACCTGCTGCTTCGTGTTACGTGAGAGAGTGTTGTAGTGCCGCTCAGGTCCGAGCGATTCGCGTCGCAGTTGGCTCGTGACTGGTGTGAGCGCCTCGGATCTGTGGATGTGTGGGGCTTCGTGGGGCTGGTGCGTGCTTGGCCTGTGGCGGCCTGGCCCCATGGGTGGCTGTGTCAACCCTTCAGTGCGCAGCTGGACCCTACTAGTGGAGTATGGGCACACCTGCCCACGCTCCACTTAAGGGGTTAACGTGCGCATTGAGGGGTTGAGGGTGCCAGTTGTCGGGTTAACAGGCTCTTCGCATTTAAGGGTGTAGGAGGTGTTGGAATCCGCCGGAGTGGAGGAGGCAGCGTAGGCGGTAGTTTCGGTGGTTGATGAATCCTTGGGCGATGCCGCGGAGGTGTTCGAGGCGTCCGTTGATGGCTTCGGTGGGGCCGCCTGTGGTGTGGGGGTGGTCGAAGTAGGCCAGGATGTCCCTGGCTCTGCGTTTGAGGGTTCTGCCCATGCGGGCTAGTTCGATGCATGTGTGTGGCAAGTCCGGGCGGGTGATCGTCGTGATGAGCTGGCGGAGGGTGTTTTTGCCGCGCCTGGGGTCACGATCACGGTAGGCTGCTAGGAGGTCCTGGTAGATTCTCCAGGTGGTGTGCACGTCAGCGTGGTTGGGGCAGGCGAATAAGGCATCCAAGCGCGCCTGGGATGTGTCGGTGAGGATGTCAGTGCCGGTCAGGAGCGTTTTACGCGCCGCGTACAAGGGGTCACCCTTGCGGCCGCGATGCCCCAGGGTTTCTTGCTGGACGCGCTGGCGGCACTGCTCTAGGGCGTCGATAGCGATATGAACAACATGGAAGGGATCCATCACCGCCACCGCCCCTGGAAGCTGGCTGACTGCTGCGCTTTTATAGCCGCTGAACCCATCCATCGCCACGATCTCGATGTTGTCCTTCCATTCTTGGGGGCGCGCGGCCAGCCAGGAAGACAAGACGCGTTTGGAGCGGCCTTGCGCCACGTCCAGGAGGCGGGCCGGGCCAGTATGGTCGCGTACAGGGGTCAAGTCCACGATCACCGTGGGGCGTGTTCAATTGTCTGTGTATCCGTCTTCTTGTTTGAAAGGATTGATGCATGATGAATGATGATGATGTTGTTGTGGCTGGCGCTAGTGGGCGTGAGACGGTGGAGGAGCTGCGTCGCTCGGGGGCGTTGGATGCGTTGTTTGAGCGTCTTGATGCTGGCGAGGTCGAGATGACGGGCAGCCAGGGCTTGTTGCCGGCGTTGCTCAAGGAGGCCTTGGAGCGCGGCCTGGCTGCGGAGCTTTCCGAGCATTTGGGGTATGAGAAGGGCCAGACCAGCGCGCAGGCGCGCTCGAACACGAGGAACGGCACGACGAAGAAGACCGTGATATCGGAGGTGGGTGCCTTCGAGATTGAGGTTCCCCGGGACCGGGCGGGCTCGTTCACCCCGCGCCTGGTGCGTAAAGGACAGCGGCGCCTCGATGGTTTGGATTCGATGATTATCAGCTTGTATGCCGGGGGGATGACGGTGCGCGATATTCGTCATCACCTGGCCTCCACCTTGGGCGTGGAGGTCAGCGCTGGGACGATTTCCACGATCACTGACGCGGTGTGCGAGGCCGTCTTGGAGTGGCAGCACCGCCCCTTAGAAGCGTTCTACCCGGTGATCTACCTGGACGCGATCCGCATCAAAGTCCGATGCGATCACAGGGTGGAGAACCGGGCCGCTCACCTGGCGGTAGGAGTGGACATGGAGGGCGTCAAGCATGTGCTGGGCATCTGGGTCCAAGCCGATGAAGGAGGGGCTTTTTGGGCCCACGTGTGCGCCGAGCTGGCCAACCGAGGCCTACGCGATGTCCTGATCGTGTGCTGCGACGGGTTGGCTGGCCTGCCCGAAGCCATCGAAGCGACCTGGCCCCAGTCCATGGTCCAAACCTGCGTGGTTCACTTAATCCGCGCGTCCATGCGTTTCGTGTCCTACAAGGACCGTAAGAGCGTCGCCGCGGCTTTGAAGCGGGTGTACAGTGCGCCCAACGAGGAAACCGCTCGAGGGGCGCTGGAGGACTTCGCGGCCAGTGACCTGGGAGCGCGCTACCCCCAAACGGTTGCGACCTGGCAGCGCGCCTGGCAGCGCTTCACGCCGTTCTTGGCGTTCCCTCCCATGCTGCGCCGCGTCGTGTACACCACCAACGCTATCGAGTCCTTGAACTACCAGCTGCGTAAAATCACCAAGAACCGCGGGCATTTCCCCAGCGAAGAAGCCGCCGTCAAACTCTTGTGGCTCGCCATCTGCGACATCGAAGACAAACGAGCCGCCCAGCGCCTCACAGACGCTGGCAAACCTGCCAACAAACGAACAGGACACACCCGCCTCATCCAAGGACACACCACCACCAACTGGAAACAAGCCCTCGCCCAACTCACCACCGCCTACCCCGACCGAATCACCCCCTACCTCTAACCCCCATACACAGAAAAATTGACAGGCTCTCACCGTGGCGTACTTGTCCCCACCCCGATGACGCCACACGTGCTCATCAACCCCAATGACGCGCACGTCTTCAAAGCGAGTTGAATCCGCGAGCAGGAGTTCGTCGCCATAGGCCAGTATCGCCTCGTTGGCAGTATGCCAGGCTACCGCCAGGTGAGCGGCGATCCGGTTCATGGACATATTGTCAGCGATCAAGCACACAAGCCCCCAGCGCAAGGCCCCAAAGGAGAGCTTGGCGCGTGGGGGAGCCGCCTGGCTGATGTCATCACACCAGGAACGAGAACACACGCGACAGCGGTACCGTCCCACATACACCACCGGCGTCATGGGCTGATGCCCCCGCGGTTCGTGCGCTAAGCGCCGGGTACGCGACCCCAGCGAATACCCCGGGCGCCCCACTCAACTCTGAAGAGCCGGATTAGCCGCACGGCACTTCAGGGCGAACCCGCCCTCCTGGCAGCGCATACCCACAGCCATCAAGCCCAGCTCCTCCAACCCGCAATAGGCCGTCATATCCACAGCGGAAAAGGTAGCATTAGATATGTCGGGGCCTCCCAGCGTTTGAAGTGTCGCAACCTCAATCATCGGGCAGCCCCCGACCCTATGCCAACACCACCCCCCACACCCCAAAATGCGAAGAGCCAGTAAACGCTCGACCGCGCCCACAAACATCGCAATACTAACGATTGAGATTCGCGCCGCACAAACCCCACGACAATCGCCTGCCCAATCAAGAGAGCCCGCCCAACAGGGAGCCTCGCGGCACTGCCGGGGGCACCGCCGACGTGTCGGGGTTCCGCCCACTGGATGCCGCCAACGATGACGGCGTCCGCCTCGCTGCCCAGCGAACCACCAGACCCCAACAGACGCGATCGCACGCGACGACTCGCGACGGTATCAATGGCGGGACACACCGACGTGCCCAGCCGACACAACGGCCCTCAGTGCCCGAAGGCGAGCGCCCCCAGGCACATCCGCCTGACGCCGACGCCTCACCAGCCACGCCACGAACACACCACGCTGCATCGCCCCGGAACTAATGCGGCTGACCTGGCCGATAGCTCACCAGCACACCGAAAAATCGGAACAAAACCAACACGTTTTGTCATATAACCCGATTGATCTCATCCCATCGCCGACGGAGGAGCTACTCACCGGAAGTCGAGGCCGTGAACAGCAGGTCGAGCGCAGCGCAGTCGCCGGGAGTCGCCCGACTGGCAATCGTTGGGCTGGGTACACTGACAACGATGACGGGTACGTGGGGAGACAGCGATGCTTCGCGCGCGGGTGCGAGGTCCCAGTGAATGAGCGGGTGACCTACCGGCACGATCTCCCCCTCATCGACGAGGGCGGCAAACCCTTTGCCGTGCAGACTCACTGTGTCGATCCCGAGGTGGATGAGGATCGACATGCCTCTCGTGGAGGTAACGATGACGGCGTGTGGCTTGAGCTTGGTGACGACGCCGTCGATGGGGGAGCGCACTGTTAGGCATCCTGTCCCGGCCTGTGGAACGAGCGCACAGCCGCCCCCGACGACGCCGCTCGCAAACACAGGGTCGGGTACCTCACTCAGAGGTACGATACGTGCTGCGAAGGGCGCACGAACGCTAAGCGTCACCGGCTCGCGAGCATCTCATCAACGAGGTCTTCGGAATCGGGTCCCATGACGACCTGCACTGCATCACCGACGATCACAACGTCGAAGGCTCCCGCGGCACGCAGCGCGGCCTCGTCGATGAGGTCGGTGTTCGCCGCGTCCAGGCGAATACGAGTGATGCACGCTTCGAGGTTGGAGATATTCTTCCAGCCGCCCAGGGCCTCGACAATGGTCGTTGCGGTGCTCATAGTGTCCTCCTTTGGCGTATGCGGCTTGTCTCACATATATGGTATCGCGGAGCATGCGGTGGTGGCACCAAACAAGCCTCGACGCGCATCACATTATGAGACCACCGGATCTGCGCTGGCGCCTCGAATGCGTGCAGCTGGAGTGAAACACATGGCGACTCCAGCCGCGATCGCCAGGGCGATAAAGGAAGTCATAGCGGCTTCGACCCCTATCCAGGACGCAACGACACCGGAGGCCAGGGAACCTAGCGGCATGACACCCCAGACCGCGAATCGAAAGATCGCGTTCATGCGCCCGAGCATGTCGGGTGGGCAGATCTCTTGGCGCAGGCTCATCTGGGTGATGTTGTAGATGGTGAGAAAGTAGGAGGAGACGATACCCGAGGCCGCGATGATCCATGAGGCCCAGTCAGGCACGTGAACGGCGGCTGGCTGGACAGCCAGGATAGCGACCCCGGCGATGTTGGTGATCACGATGCATCGTCCAATGCCTAGGTGGGCAATCCACGCGGGGCGAGTGAGTGCTCCGAGGATTCCACCGACGGCGCCGGCACTCAGTAAGAGACCGAGCTGTGTGGCGCTCATGCAAAGGGTTCTCAGGACCAGGAGTGGGAGCAGGACCTGGATGCCTGCGCTGGCGAAGGCGGCGATAGCGATGCAAGAAAAGAGGGGAAAAAGCAGACGCTGGCCGCGCACGAACGCCAGTCCCTCGCGAATCTGCGCGATGAGCGTGGCACCAGTGGGTTTGGGGACAGGCTCCTGAGTCGAGATATGCCAGATGGCCCACGTAGAGGTGACGTAGGTGGCGGCGGTGGCCAGGTAGACCAGGGGAGGAGCGACCACGCCGAGCAGCCACCCACCCAGGCCTGGTCCTCCTGCACGGCCCACCTGGTAGGAGGCTTCAAGGCGACCGTTTGCTGCTCCGATGTATTGCTTAGAGGCGATGAGTGGCACGTAAGACTGATAGGCGACATCGAAGAAAACGGTGGACAAACCTAGAGTAGCCGTGACTACCATCAGGTGGGCCAGGGTCAGGGAGCAACAGACGTAGGCGAGGGGAATCGACACTAAGGCGCCAATGCGCGCGAGGTTGGCTACGATCATGACTTGGCGCTTGCGCCACCCGTCCACCCACGCGCCCGCCGGTAGCCCGACGAGGAGGAATGCGAGCGTTTGCAGCGCGGAAAGTACTCCGATCTGCGTCTCGCTCGCGTGCAGAACCGTGATCGCGATCGCCGACGTGGCGAGCGTACCCACCTGGAAGCCCACTTGTGCGGCGGTTTGGCCGCCCCACAAGTGCATGAAGGCTGAGTTACGCGTGAGGGGGTGACTGAGCCAGGTTCGCAGGGTGGAGGTCATGCGTCATCGCCGAGGCCTAGGCAGGGTTCGAGGCCTCGTTGATGAGTCCGGCGGCGGCTAAAGCCCAGGCGAGGCCGTCGTCGGCGACCACAGGAGCGACGATGTCTGCGACGTTGACGAGGGCCTCACACCCGTTGCCGATACTGATACCAACCGCGGCACGAGCCACGGCCTCGACGTCGTTATTGGAGTCTCCGATGGCCACGGAGCGCGACAGGGGGATGCCGATGTGCTCGCAGACAGCTTCGATTCCTACTGCTTTGGAGAGGTGGGTGGGGAGGACTTCGAAGGGGACGTAACCGGCAGCACCCACGGATCCGATAATCGCCCGGTAGCCGGGTGGCAGTGCCGCGTTCACCCGTTCCACGGAGGCATTTTCCGGGGGAACGTAGGCCGTTACCTTGGTGAAAGACCCGCTCTCAATGTCGACGATGAAAGGCGTGATCGACGTAGCGTACTCGATCCAGTCCTCCGGTGAGATGCCTGCCCGCGGCACGAAAAAGTCGAGGTACCCCTCGGAGGGCCCCATCTGGTCGGGACCCTGCCATACATAGAAGGCATCGAGGTCCTCCCACAGGGCGGTGAGGACTCGGACGTGCTCGGTGGGCATGCGCTCGTCAAGCAGGACGGTTTCGCCCACGGCTACGTATCCCCCAGCACCGCCCACGATGCCTTCGAAGCCCAGGTCGATGAAGCGCGGGTAGACCTCCGGAACTGACCGTCCCGTGCAGATGAAGAGACGGTGACCGTTCTCGCGCGCCTGGGCGAGTGCTGATGCGGCAGAATCGGGTACACGCTGACGAGAGTCGCACAGCGTGCCATCCACGTCGACGAATACAGCGTGAGGAATGGCGTCTTCGTCTTGCTGGTAATTGACCTCGTCATTGTGTCGCATAGTGACATGGTAGCCCAGCCGGATCGCAACCAGGGACGCAAAATACGGCCCCGAAACGACAAATCGTGCCGACAGTCGATTATTGTCTCCGTCGGCAAGCCACACTAGAAGAACCAAGATCGGGCCGAGCACGAAAGGCAGTTCACGCCGATGGAACACCACACACTGACGGACGCCAATGACCTCACCCTCCTGCAGGCGGCAGCCCTTCTGTCGGGTGCCAGCGCCTGGGACTCGCGCGCGATCCCCGCAGCTCTCGTCCCCTCCTTCGTCATGAGCGATGGCCCCCACGGCGTGCGCCGCCAGCTCGGTGATGCGGATCACCTGGGCATCGCGGAGTCCGAGAAGGCGACCTGCTTCCCGACGGCCTCCGCGCTCGCGGCGACCTGGGACCCGGACCTGGCGCGCGAGATGGGCGAGGCGCTGGGCTTGGAGGCGCGCGGCCTCGGCGTGGATGTCCTGCTCGGTCCGGGCCTGAACATCAAGCGTTCACCCCTGTGTGGACGTAACTTCGAGTACTTCTCCGAGGACCCGATCCTTGCCGGACGCATGGCTGCGGGTCTCGTCGATGGCATTCAGTCGACGGGAACCGCCGCCTGCCCCAAGCACTTCGCAGTGAACTCTCAGGAGCTGCGTCGCATGGCGTCGGACTCGATCGTGGACGAGCGTACGATGCGCGAAATCTACCTGACTGGCTTTGAGATCGTGTGCCGGGACGCGGGGCCGCGCGTGATCATGAGCTCCTACAACCTCGTGAACGGTACCCACGCCCACGAGAATAGGCACTTGCTCACCGAAATCCTGCGCGACGAGTGGGGATTTGACGGCATGGTCGTCTCCGACNCCGGGCTCGCCGCCGCCACCGGTACGCACGTGCGCGTCGTTGATTCCGATGACTGGCTGGACCGCCGTGCGACGAACGCCGTGCTCGACGTCCTGCGCGAGGAACGCGAGGCCGGGCGCGACCTGGACCTGCTCGTCACCAACTACGTGTACGACAAGCAGGGCAAGGCTCACAAGGCCGTCATCCGCTACCGCAACGTCCTGCCGCGTGGGCGCACCTTCGGCTGGGTGGACCTGCGCCGCTGCCGCTACGACCAGTACCTCATGATGCACGCCCTGACGATGCGCACCGAGGTCGTTCGTGCCTCCGGCCTGGTCATGCCCGAGCACACGTTCTACGTGGACTATCTCTACTCGTTCGTGCCGCTGCCCTACATCTCCACGATCCGCTACCTGGACGTGGACCTGTACCACTACTTCATCGGCCGCGACGACCAGTCCGTCAACGAGAAGGTCATGATCACGCGCTTGGATCAGCTCGCGCGGGTGAACGAGGCGATGACCCGTGCGCTGCCCCCGCGCGCCGACGTCGAGGACAAGCTCTGGCGCTACATGGTCCACTACCTGCGCATCAACGCCGTCGTCTGCTCCGTCATGGCTCAGCTCTCGGGCACCCCCGAGCACCTGGCCCTCAAGGAACAGATCTGGGAGACCATGGACCAGATCAATCCCGAGGCAACGGATCGACTGCGCCAGGACCTGCTCGCCGGCCTCGTGCGCCACGCGTCGTCGAAGGTCGTTCGCGGCGGCTACAAGGTCGCGGCGGCGGTCCTCGGCTTCAACTAAGGGACGCCGTCAGCGCCCGGCGAGCACCAGCTCCGTCCAATGGACGGTCAGGCGCTTGCCGATGAGAGGGTATTCCACGTCCTCCTCGCGCTTGTGCCATGCAAAGNACGTCGCCTCCGCGAGCGCCGGCCTGCCCGCTCCCACGCCCTACGACGTCGATGAGCACCACAAGCTGGCCACGCGCATCGCCTCCGAGGCGATCACGCTCCTGCGCAACGAGGACGATCTCCTGCCTCTGAGCGCCGGCACGCGTGTCGCCCTCATCGGCGATCTCGCTGACACGCCGCGCTTCCAGGGATCGGGTTCCTCCCAGGTCAACCCCACGCGCGTCGAGGCTCCGCGTGAGCTGCTCGAGGCGCAGGGAGAGGATGCCCGAGGCCTCGTTGCGGCAGGGTACGCCCGCGGTTATGAGCGCCACGGGGGAACGAGCGACGCTCTCATCGCCGAGGCTGTGGACCTCGCGAAGAGTGCCGACGTTGCGCTCCTCTACGTGGGCCTTGACGAGCTCGCTGAATCCGAGGGGCTGGACCGGCCCCACATGCGCCTGCCCGAGGGACAGGATCGACTCATCGAGGCCGTCGTGGCCGCCAATCCGCATACCGTCGTTGTCCTGACCGGCGGTGCCAGCGTCGAAATGCCGTGGGCTGACTCGGTACCCGCGCTCGTCAACGGCTACCTGACCGGGCAGGGAGGGGCCGCCGCGATGCTCGACGTCCTCACCGGCGCCGTGAATCCCTCGGGGCGCCTGGCCGAAACCTACGCGCGGTCCTACGAAGACCATCCGACGGCCGCCTGGTACCCGGCAACCGGCCCGCTGTCCTACTACCGCGAAGGCCCCTTCGTCGGCTACCGCTACTTCACGACCGCGGGCATCGACGTCGCCTTCCCCTTCGGCTACGGACTGTCCTACTCGCGCTTCGAATACTCCGATCTCGAGGTGGACCAGGAGGGCGCGACCCTGACGGTCACCAATACGTCCGAGCGAGACGGCGCTGACGTCGTCCAGCTCTACGTGAGCGCTCCCGGCGGCGTGTTCGGCCCCTCCCGCGAGCTCAAGGGCTTCGCCAAGGTGGAGGTTCCCGCCGGTGGGTCGGTGCGCGTCACCATCCCCTTCGATCGCTACACCTTCCGCCACTGGGAGACCTTGCGCGGCGCATGGGAGACCGAGGCCGGGACGTGGACAATCTACGTCGGGCCCAATGTGGAGGACACACCGCTGAGCGCCACCCTCGACGTCGAAGGAACCACGCCCCCGCCAATCGACCCGGCCCTCGGCCACTATCTGAGCGCCGACGTCGCGGGCATCACCAACGGGGAGTTCGCAGTTCTCCTCGGCCGCACCATCCCCACCGCTCACCCGACGGATGAGATCACCGCGTCCGACCCAATGTCAGAGCTGATCCGCGCCAAGAGCTGGCTCGCGCGCCTGGCAGGCCGCAAACTCCACGCAGACAAAGCCAAGGCAGATGCCAAGGGCGATCCCGACCTCAACGTCCACTTCGCGCTGAACATGCCGCTGGGGTCGATCGCCAAGTTCACCAACGGAGCGGTGAGCGCAGACATGATCGATGCCGCCGTCGAGGTGATCAACGGCCACTTCTTGCGCGGTGTGACACGTACCGTGATTCGTTACATCGCCAACGCGCGGGCCAACAAGGCGACCCAGCGTGAACTCGACCAGGCCCGATGAGGCGGCCCCAGCCTCGTTACTCCGAACTGACGTAAAGGAACACTCATGCAGGCTCTTTCCCGCTGGTGGAAAAACTTTGAAACCAAGCATACGACGGTTGCCCAGTTCATCGTCTTTTTTGTCCTGTCCAACGGCATCACGGTCCTGCAGCTGATCCTCATGCCGGCCTTCAAGGCGGCGTTCGCGCACACGAGCCTCGTCGACACGCCCTTCCAGTTCCTACCCGTCGGCGTCTCGCACGGACACACGGTCTTCCTTTTTGACTATCCAGCGGGTGCCTTGTCGACCGGCGGTGGCGGGGGACTCGCTTACTTCCTGGCGGTCGAAATCACCCTGCTGATCGCGCAGGTCATCAACTTTTTCGCCCAGCGCAACGTCACTTTCAAATCCAACTCGTCGGTGGGCAAGGCGGCCTTCTGGTACGCGGTCGCCTACGTCGTCATCACGATTGCCGCTGCCGCCCTTCAGGTTCTCTACAAGGACCCGATCTACGCCTGGGCGATCTCGGCGATGGGGTCGGGTGGTGAAACCATTGCGGATGTGGTCACGATGATCATCAACGCAGCTATCTCCTTCTGGGTGTTCTTCCCCATCTTTAAGGTGATTTTCAAGCAGGACCCCTCGAAGGAGGACGCGCAGGCCAGCGACGCACAGTAGACTACTGGCAGACTTCACGAGAGGAGACGCCATGAGCGCGCCGCTGCTAACGGTGATCGTGCCCGCTTACAACTCCGAGGACTACCTCGACCGGGCGCTGACCACACTCGTCGGATACGGCGACGAACTCGAGACGATTATCGTCAATGATGGTTCCAAGGACAACACCGCCCAGATCGCCGACGAATGGGCCGCTCGCTACCCCTCCGTGAGGGTTATCCACCAGGAAAACAAGGGCCATGGCGGNGCCGCCGCGTCGGGCGTCGGGACCGCGCTCATCTTCGCGCTGGTCGCGCGGCTTTTCCTGCGCCTGACGCGCGGGGAGATCGCCTTGGGGGCCATGGCCTCGTCACTCAATAACGGCGCGTACATCGGCATCCCGATTGCCGTCTACGTGCTGAACGACGCCTCCGCGGTTGTTCCCATCCTGGTGTTTCAGTTGGGTTTTTTCACCCCGATGTTCTTCGTCCTGGCCGACCTGGTAGGGTCGTGTCAGCGGCCATCGATTGCCGGTATTGCCCGTGTTGTCGCGCGCAACCCCATGGTCATCGCGGCGGTGTGCGGCTTCTTGTTCTCCGCGGTGGGGTGGCCGATGCCCACGCTCGTGGACGTGTCGACGTCCATGCTGGGAGCTGCCGCGCCCCCGATGATTCTCCTGTCTTTCGGTGCCTCGCTCGTGGACCGCCGATCAGCCTCCGGCGACTCGGGTGCTGCAGCGACCGCCTGCGCCATCGTCGGCAAACTTGTCGTTCAACCCGCGATCGCGTGCGGCGTCGGAATCCTGCTCGGTCTCACCGGCCCTGCCCTCATGTCCGTCGCCATCATGGCGGCCCTGCCCTCCGCGCAGAACGCCTACATCGCGGCCACCCGCGCCAGGGCGGGGGAGCGCATCGCCCAGGGAACCGTCCTCGTCACAACCTTTGCGTCGTTGCCCGTCGTCGTCGGTATAGCCGCGATATTCCACGGCCTCGGCCTCATCCCCTAGTCCGCCTTCCTAGTGCCTGACTTTGGCCAGCGTGCCTCCTCACTCAGCCACAAACCCGCCATTGCCTCGGCAAAAAGAGGTCAAAAGAACAGTCTATATCGTGGACTGTGGCTGACATTTAGATACAACGGCCATAGTCTGACTGAGCATTATCCCAAATACATACGAATGCAAGGAACTCGATTCATGTCATCCTCCGCATCCAGCTCCGCGCCCCGCGCGCGCGACTCATGGAGCGGCCAGACAGGCTTCCTCCTGGCAGCCATCGGCTCAGCCATCGGCCTGGGCAACATCTGGCGTTTCCCCGGCGTCGCTTACTCCAACGGCGGCGGCGCCTTTCTGATCCCGTACCTGGTCGCACTGGTGTTTGTCGGCATTCCCATGCTTTGGCTCGACTATGCAGTCGGCCATAAATTCCGTGGCTCACCGCCGTGGGCGCTGCGCAAGATCATCGGGGGTGGCGAGTTCATCGGCTGGTTCCAGACCTTCGTTTGCTTCGTCATCATGGTGTACTACGGCGCTGTCCTCGCATGGGGTGTGCAGTACACGATCTACTCCATGAACGCCGCGTGGGGCGACGACCCGACGACCTTCTTCACGGAAACTTTCCTGCAGGTCGTCCCTGGTGATACCTTCTCGTGGGCGCCCGCGTGGGCGGTTATGATCCCCCTGACTCTCGTGTGGATTCTCGTCCTTTTCGTGATTGGACGTGGGCTGTCCAAGGGTGTTGAGGCGGCCAACAAGGTCTTCCTGCCCCTCCTTGTCATTTTGTTCCTGGCGCTCGTGGTCCGTGCACTCTTCCTGCCCGGTGCCACCGAGGGCCTCAACGCCTTCTTCACACCGAACTGGGCGGCCCTCGCTGACCCCAAGGTGTGGCTGGCCGCCTTCGCGCAGATCTTCTACTCCCTGTCCGTAGGCTTCGGTATCATGCTGACCTACGCTTCCTACCTGCAGCGCAGGTCGAACCTGACCGGAACGGCCCTCGTCGCAGGCTTCGCGAACTCGTCCTTCGAGATCCTTGCCGGCATCGGCGTGTTCTCAGCGGTCGGCTTCATGGCTCACCAGGGTGGTGTCAGCGTGTCCGAGGTCGAGGGCTTGTCCGGTCCGATCCTGTCCTTCGTGACCTTCCCGAAGATTATTTCGATGATGCCCGGCGGACCGATCTTCGGCGTTCTCTTCTTCTCCTCCCTGGTTCTGGCTGGCGTTACCTCGCTACTGTCCCTGCTTCAGGTAGTCTCCGGCGGCCTTCAGGACAAGTTCGGATGGTCGCCCGCTCGTTCGGCCCTCGTTCTCGGCGTTCCCGCAACCGTCATTTCGCTGCTTCTCTTCGGAACGCGCTCGGGCCTGAATAACCTGGACATCGTCGACAACTTCATCAACTCGATTGGTGTCGTTTCCTCTGCGATCATGTTCGCCGTCCTGTGCGCGGTCGCCGGCCCCCGTCTGGGCGTGCTGCGCGCTCACCTGAACTCGGTGTCCAGCGTGAAGGTGCCCAGGGCATGGGAACCCCTTGTCGGCATCGTCATCCCGGTCGTTCTCTTCATCATGATGGCAATGTCCATCGTGGACCTGTTGACCAACGGCTACGGCAAGTACCCGAGTGGTTACGTGCTCATTTTCGGGTGGGGTTCGGTGGCTGTGGCCCTCATCGCGTCGCTGGTCTTCACGCTTATCCCGTGGAAACACCGTCCTGTCGACGCACGTGCGACAGTTGCTGAGATCCTCGATCGTGACAATGATGAGACCCCTGTGACTGAAGGAGATGCCCAGTGACTGCTCCCGCTATCGCCCTGATGATCCTCACGATCCTACTTGTGTGGGGTGGCCTCGTAGCTTCCGTCGTCATGCTGCAGATCCTCTCCGTTCCGTCGGAGGAGGAAACGGAGGCAGCACAGGAAGCCATTGAAGCCCAGCTGACTCTGCGCGACGCGAAGGAACGCTATGAGGCTTATCGCATTTGACCTTGACGATACGCTGGCCCCCTCGAAGTCGCCGCTCCCACCCCAGATGGACGTGGCGCTGCGCTCCCTGCTGGACCACGTGGAGGTGTGCATCATCTCCGGCGGCCAGATGGGGCAGTTCCGCACGCAGGTGCTCGATAACCTCCATGCCTCTGACGAGGAGCTTTCGCGCCTGCATCTGATGCCCACCTGCGGGACGCGCTACTACCGCTTCGAGGACGGCGCGTGGGTCGAGCGTTACGCCCACGACCTGGACCCCGAGGTAGCCGCCCGCGTCATCGAATCCCTGGAGCGCCACGCTCGTGAGCTTGGCCTGTGGGAGGAGAATCCGTGGGGCAACATCATCGAGGACCGTGGCTCGCAGATCACCTTCTCTGCCCTGGGCCAGGAGGCGCCGCTGGACGCCAAGCGTGCCTGGGATCCGGATGGGACCAAGAAAGCTGCCCTGCGCGACGCGGTGCAGCCTGACGTGCCGGAGCTGGATGTCCGTGGGGGTGGCTCGACCTCGGTCGACATCACGACGCGCGGCATCGATAAGGCCTACGGAATGGGCAAGCTGGTCGAGGAGACCGGTATCCCCGCGTCCGACATGCTCTTCATCGGGGACCGCCTGGACCCCGAGGGCAACGACTACCCGGTGATGGCAGCGGGCTACGCGACGCGCGCCGTGTCCGGGTGGGAAGAGTGCGTTCAAGTGATCGATCAGCTCGTGGAGTCTATGAGCTGACCCGTTAGACCAACAACGACGAGGCCGGGGCTGGGACACCAGCTCCGGCCTCGTTTTGTTGTCCCTGCGCAGGGGGAGGGCGTCGTCGCGTGCGTGGCGCTAGGAGGCGCCGATGCCGCGCGTCGCCCAGAAGACGACAGCCGAGGCGGCTGCGACGTTGAGAGAGTCTACCCCGTGGTCCATCGGAATTTTGACGGTGTAGTCGGAGGCGGTGATGGTTCGCCGTGCCAGGCCATCGCCCTCGGTACCCATGACCATTGCCAGGCGGGCGCCCGGTCCTTGGAGGGCTGGCAGCGTGGCGAAGTCGTCGAGTGAGATGGAATCGTCCGAGAGGGCCAGGGAAGCGACGGTGAAGCCGGATTCCTGAAGCGTCGTGATGCCGGCCGGCCAGGTCTCCAGGCGCGTCCAGGGGACCTGGAAGACGGTTCCCATCGAGACCCGGACGGCTCGGCGGTAGAGCGGATCGGCGCAGGAGGGGGTCACGAGGACGGCGTCCACGCCCAGGGCGGCGGCGCTGCGGAAGGCCGCGCCGACGTTCGTGTGGTCGACGAGGTCTTCTAAGACCACGACGCGGCGCGCGGGCATTCCTCCTCGAGCCGTCGCGAGCAACTCCTCGAGGCTGGGCAGAACCGGTCGCTGCATGGCGGCCAGTGCGCCGCGGTGCAGGTGGAAGCCCGTCATCTGCTCCAGGATGTTCTCGGGTGCGACGAAGATGGGCAGGTCGGCCCCGTCTGCTTTTCCCGTCGCAGCTTCGATGAGGGGGGAGAGCGTGGGCAGCCACCGGCTGGACATGAGGAAGGAACGCGGGTTGTGGCCTGCGCGCAACGCCCTTTCGATGACGTTGGTGGACTCCGCCATGTACAGGCCGCGCTCCGGTTCGAGTTTCGAGCGGAGCTTGACGTCTTTGAGGCGCGTATAGTCATCCAGTCGCGGATCGGCGGACAGATCGGCGCTGGTCAGCTCGATGATCATGGTGTCCTCAGGCGCGCTGGAGAGCGCGCGAGACTTCGCCTGGCCAGGAGGGACCTTCGAATATGAAGGCAGAGAAAGCCTCGACCAGGTCGGCGCCCGCACCGATCATGCGCAGTGCATCCTCCGGGGAGGAGATGCCGCCCGTGCCGATGAGGATTTGCTCGTCATTCAGGTGGCGTGCCACCAGCGAGACGACCTCGAGGGCGCGGGACAGCAGGGGAGCACCCGAGACACCGCCTTCACCCAGGTCGTGGTTGATCGTCGTGTTCGTGGCGACGACTCCTGCCNGGCGCGCAGCTCGCGCAGCTTCTTCGCGGCCGCGTCCGCGCCCGCGTTGTTGAAGCCCATTCGATTGCGCAGTCCCCGTTCCTCCATGAGACGCCACAGGCGCGGCGCTTCGTTGCCCGGCTGAGGGCGTGGCGTCACGGTGCCGATTTCGACGAAGGCGTAGCCCAGGGCGCACATGCCCAAGACGGCTTCGGCATCCTTGTCCATTCCCGCGGCTAGGCCCAGACGAGAGGACAGGGGACGGGGACCCAGCATGAGCGGGACCTCGACGCCTCCGATGGTGCGAGTTGGACGGTGTAGGGGATTCAAGTATCCCAGGGTCGCCCGCATGAGTCCGCGCGTGGGGGCGAAGCGCCCGGCGAGGGAAATAGCCCCCAGACCCAGGTGGTGTGCTCGCTCCGGGTCGGATCGGGAAATAAAGTGTCGGAATGTCCAGTTGTAGGCGCGTCGGATCATGGTTCCAAGGGTAGTTGATTAGTCCCACCATGCCCACCACCAGCGCGTGGTCGATGTGTCTCGCGCGAGGATGCGCATGTCGTCGGGTGGAGTCGCGTCGTCGTCCAAGCCGAGTACGTCGGCGAGAATGAGCCAGTGCTGATAGGTCGGGAAGGCGGTCTCGTCAATTGGTTGTCCCGTCTGGGCGATGATCGCGTTTTCTGGCACGCATACGGTGTCGATGCTGACGCGTTCGTCCCAGCGTGGAGCTCGGATGATGTAGCCGTCAAGGGCGAGTCCGTCGATGCGGGAGGCGGCGCGCAAAAGGTCGGTGATGCGCGGTGCGTTGTTCTGACGGTCTTCGCGGGCCAGGGGCGGCAGGAGGCTACTGAGCGTTCGTGCGTCCGCCCCGGAGAGGTCGGCGAAGCGTGCGTAGTCTCCCGTATCCCACCCGTCGCAGATGTAGGGCGCGAGCAGGGAACTAATGTGGCGGTCGTCGAGCCAGTGCATCGGCCCATAAAGGCCCTCGCGTGCGGGTTCGTCGTCAGTTGTGTCCTCGAGGGGGTTTTGCTGTGTTGTTGGTTCGGGCGAAACCGTGGAGTGGTGTGCGGGAGGTGTCGGCTCGTCGGCGCCGTCGACGACCGGGGCTGGGATCCTGTCCTCCTCGTCGACTGTGACCTGCGAGAAAGCGCTGAGTGAAACTGAAACGTGCATGGGGTGTCCTTCCTTTCGAAAACGGCATCGGTGCCGTTTCTCTTCCAGGATGACGCCGATGCCTCGGCCAACACCAGCCGCGTGCAGTCCCCTGTGGATAGGGGAGGTAAGCGGCGCGTCCTTGTGGACACACAAGCCGCGGTCCCACACCCTGTGGACGGGTGTGGGACCGCGGAAAGACGGGCAGGAGTTTACTTGGGGAACTCTCCGCGGGCTACCTGCGGGCGTGGGGAGCGCCAGCGGCGCGGCATAATCATGCGCGAGAAGGCGTAGTAGCCGGTGCCACGCGGGATGTCCTCGCGCGGGTGCTTCTGTGCGAACTGTGTCTTGATCGCTCGCCACACGAGGAAGGCCTCAATACCGGTGACGATGAAGGAGCCGTACATGAGGATCGTGGATCCGTAGATGAAGACCATGAGCATCTGTTCGGATACGGCATCCTTGAATATGGATGGTGCCATGAGGAAGATCAGGGCTGCCATCATGAAGGCCAGAACCCACTCGGCGAAAGAATGGCGCGCGTCGACGTAATCGCGCACGAAGCGCCGCGCGCGTCCCTTGTCTCGCGCAGGCAGGTGCTTCTCGTCACCCGTTAGAAGTGCACGCTGTTCGGCATCCCATCTGGCGTTTCGTGCGGCCCTCGCGGCGCGCTTGGCTTCCTTGCGGTCGGCGGGTACCAGCGGGTGGATGCGTGCGGCCTCGGCCGCCTTACGCTTGGGCGTAGGGCGGCCTTTTTTACCGGTGGGAGTCGTGGAGGCGACCGCGGTGGTTGCCGCGTCGTCCTCGCTCTTGTTCTTGCTTCGTCCAAACACGCTCCCAGGCTAGCGGAAAGCCCACCCGCCGTGCACTGTCATGGTCTACCCTGGGCGTATGGCTGATACTTCACATGAGTTGTCGACATCCGTTCTGCGAGAGCGCCTCGAGGCCGCTTTCCCCTCTCTCCTCGAAGAACTTACCCAGCTGGTGGCTATTCCTTCTGTGTCCTCGGACCCCGCGCACGCTGCCGATGTGGAGCGCAGCGCCGAGCACCTGCGTGAGCGTTTCGCTGCCCTGGGACTTCAGGCTAAGGTCCTGCGTGAGAACGCGGAGGATGGCACGGAGGGTAAGCCCGCGCTGATTGCTCACACGCCCCACATCGAGGGAGCGCCGACTGTTCTCCTGTACGCTCACCACGATGTCCAGCCGGTGGGGGAGCTGCATCGCTGGAGCTTGGATCCCTACAGGGCTGAGGTGCGCGGGGACCGCATCTACGGACGTGGTTCCTCCGATGACGGTGCTGGCGTGACTGTTCACCTGGGGTCGCTGTCGATTCTTGGCAAAGACTTGCCCGTCAACGTTGTCGTTTTCATTGAGGGCGAGGAGGAGATCGGCTCCCCGTCTTTCACTGCGTTCTTGGATGCTCACCGCGATGAACTCGCGGCCGATGTTATCGTCGTGACGGATTCGTCGAACTGGAAGCCGGGCGAACCCGCTGTGACGACGACGCTGCGCGGCAACGCGATTGTGACCGTCGACGTGACCGTCGCGGACCACGCGGTGCACTCGGGCGCATTCGGTGGCCCGTTGCTTGACTCGGTCGCGATCTCCTCGATGCTGATTGCGTCTCTTTTTGATGGGAAGGGCGACGTCGTGGTGCCGGGTCTGGGCGGCTCGGATCACGCGGACGTGGCTTGGCCTGAGGATGAGCTGCGTGAAGCCGCGGGCATGGTTGAGGGCCTTCAGCTGGCCGGTTCGGGCGACATCGCCGCACGCATGTGGACCAAGCCCTCGATCTCGGTCATCGGCTTTGATGCGCGCCCGGTGGCCAATGCCTCGAATACGATCGCCCCGCACACGCGTTTCCGCCTGTCGATGCGCACGGTGCCGGGCGTGGATCCCACGCAGGCACAGGCCGCGCTCGTCGACTACCTGCTCGCGAACGTGCCCTTCGGCGCGCGCGTCGAGGTGACGGCTGAGGATGCGGGTGCGGGCTACCAGGCGGACATGGACTCTCCGGTTACCGCGATGTTGCACGAGTGCCTGACCGAGGCCTGGGGCGTGCCGTCCGTGAACATCGGGGTGGGCGGCTCGATCCCCTTCATTTCCGATTTCCAGCGTATTTTCCCGGGAGCGCAGGTTCTCGTTACGGGAGTCGAGGATCCGCTCACCAACGCGCATTCGGAGGACGAATCGCAGTCGATCCCGGATCTGAAGGCAGCGATCCTCGCCGAGGCGCTGCTGCTGACCCGCCTGGCTTCCCTGTGAGGCGAGTCGTCGTTGCCGGTCGGTGGGATGGGGCGCGTCCCCTCCTGCCGACCGGCGTCGCATTGGAGCAGATCGGGCGCGGCCTGAGGGCGGGGGGCGACGGCCTCGACGTCGTCCTCGTTCCCTTCGGCTCCGGACCCACGTTCGACGAGGCCGTGGCCGCCTGTCGCTCCCAGGCCTCGTTCGTGCGGGTGCCCACCGAGGCTTCCTCGACCCGCCAGGTCGGCGAGCGCGTGGCGGCTGCGCTGGGGGAGCCCAGGGTCGTCGTCGAGGGCGGACACGGCGCTTCCCCCGACTGCGGACTCGGGTTCCTCGCGGGGCTTCTTGGCGTCGCCGAGTCCGATGTGAGCGGCGAGGGACTGGGTCCCGCCCTGACGCGTGCAGAAGACATGCTCGGCGCGAGCGGCACCGACCTGGTGTGCGCAGCATCCACGCCGCGTCCTCTCCTTGGTTTTGACTCGGTGCTGGCGGTTGCTCCCGACCTTAACCCTATTGAGGAACAGGACACATCGCTGACGGGGAACCTCATGCAGGCTTTCGCGCACCGGCCTCTGGGGCGCCGTCTGCTCCTGGAAGACTCGCAGGCTCATCCGGGGCGCATGTGGGGGTCCGGTGCCGGTGGTGGTGTCGGCGCGGTCATCGCGGCGATCGGTGGTCGGATCGTAGGCACGGGAGAGGTCCTCGCCGATCTGACGAGGCTTGGTGCTGCGCTCACGCCAGCTGATCTTGTTATCGTGGTCGAACCGGAGCTGTCCTCGCCTCTGCTGGCACAATCGACGATGGACACGATCACCAACGCTGCCGCCGAACTGGCCCTGCCGGTCGTTGCGGTGACCGTACGCTCCAGCCTGTCCCGCTACGAGCGAGCGCAGTGGGGCCTGCATGGGGTCTTCGAGACAGAGGCGCGCATCACACTGGAGAAAGCTGGGCGGCGCATCGCGCGCACCTGGTTACGCTAAGCGCACACCCCACCCCTGGCGCCAGGTGCGAAGGGGGGAGTAGTGTGTCAAGCGCATACGTCTTTTCAGCATCGTAAGGAGCGCCATGTCCGAGTCCGCAACTCAGGCTCCCACCCACGAGGTTATCCTCACCGACGTCGCAGCTGCGAAGGTGAAGAGCCTCCTGACGCAGGAGGGTCGCGACGACCTGCGCCTGCGCATCGCTGTGCAGCCCGGCGGCTGTTCCGGCCTGATCTACCAGCTGTACTTCGACGACCGCACGCTCGACGGAGACGCTATCCGTTCCTTCGACGGCGTCGAGGTTGTTGTCGACCGTATGAGTGTTCCCTATCTGAGCGGTGCAACGATCGACTTCGCTGACACTATTGAGCGTCAGGGTTTCACGATCGACAACCCGAACGCCAAGAACACCTGCGCCTGCGGCGAATCCTTCCACTGAGCCGAAAGAGACTCCACCTCATGATGTTCACCCTGCGCCGTTTCGGCGCCCTCGCTGGTGCGGTCGCTCTTGCCCTGGGCATGTCCGCCTGCACGGATCTGACTGCGTCTTCCTCGTCGTCTGCTATCGATTATTCTGCCTGCTCGACGAACGATTCCTCGCAGCAGACCCAAAACGTCGACCGTAGCGGCACGGGGAATTTCCCTGCTGTGTCGGGCGACGATAAGCCTGTCATCTCGGCGGGCAAGGGAAATGAGCCGACCGACAAGGTCCTGGTCAAGACCCTCAAGCAGGGCGATGGAGCAGTTGTGTGCCCAGGTGCAACGATTAAGGCTAATTACGTTGGTGCGCTGTGGGACGGAACTGTTTTCGATTCTTCTTTCGATCGCGGGCAGGCTGCGACGTTTTCCCTCGACCGAGTTGTCAAGGGATGGAGCTATGGCCTGGCTCACGCGCATGTGGGTGATCGTGTTCAACTCGTGATCCCTGCCACCCTGGGCTACGGCAGCCAAGCTGCGGGCAGTATTCCCGCGAACTCGACGCTGGTTTTCGTCGTTGACATCGTCAGTGCGAGTGTGGAAAACATCGCTGACGAGTCTGTCCTGACGGGCGCGACCGCGACCGGTGAGGAGCTTCCGGCCGGAATTACCGTTACTGGAGATCCGGCCCAGGAGCCGACTCTGTCGATCGATGACAACGCGGCGGCCCCGACCGAGCGTAAGGTCTACGTCATCTACCAGGGCAGCGGTGAGGAACTCACCGACGATCAGGCATTCCTATACAAGGCTGTCGGCGGAGTGTGGGGTACCAATGGACACACTGAATCCACGTGGGGGGACAGCATTCAACAAGGCGGTGTCGCTCAGGCTGGCCTCGCTGGCTACACGGTGGGTTCTCGTCTCCTCCTCGTGTTGCCCTCCGATAACGGCGCCGATCAGTCCGGCCAGTCGGGTGAGCAGCAGTCCGGTCAGTCCGGCCAAGCACCGAATGTGAGTGTTCTGGTCATCGATATTGTTGGAACGCTTTCGATGCAGTAATCGCCTGCGTATCGAGACCGTGTGCGGGCGGCTCCCAGTGGGGGAGCCGCCCGCTACCCGTTAGAATGAGGCCAATGCGTCGATTACGCCACATACTCAAGGAGAGTTTTCATGAGCGACGAAACCGTGTCGATCCTGGTTTTCAGCGATGACAAGGACAAACGTGCCGCTGTCATCAACGGTATCGGCCTGCGTGCCTCCAAGGACACGCCTCCCATCGACTGGGTGGAGGCCGCTACGGCCTTTGGCGTGCGCGACGCTTTCGATCAGCAGGATTTCTCGGTGCTCATCCTTGACGCGGAGACAAAGAAGGAAGGCGGAATGTCCGTCGCTCGGGACCTTCTTGAAACGCGCGAAGGCGTCCCCCCGATGGTTTTTCTGACGGCGCGCGCGCAGGACGAGTGGCTGGCTACCTGGGCTGGTGCGGTGGCCGCTGTCGCTGACCCGATCGACCCGATCATCCTGCAAGAGACCGTTGCCGACATTCTGCGTGAGGCTAACTGATGAGCAACAAGGAATGGGCACCCATCATCGCTTCGCTCAACGCAGGTCGCTCACTCGACTACGAACAGTCGTACTGGCTGATGGACCAGGTGATGAGCGGTGACTTGGGTGAGGCACGCCTAGCTTCGTTTCTGACGTCCATGGCGATCAAGGGCGCCACTATTGAGGAGATTCACGGCCTTGCGGACGGCATGCGCGATCACGCCGCGAGCGTGGATCTGCCCAGCCGCGCGCTTGACATCGTGGGGACTGGCGGGGACGGCTTTAAGACCGTCAATATCTCGACCATGTCCGCGATTCTTCTGGCAGCGATGGGGATTCCTCTCGTCAAGCATGGCAATCGCGCGGCGACCTCGAAGTCTGGTTCGGCGGATGTTATCGAGGCTCTCGGTATCAACCTCGACCTTGACGCTGATTCCCTGCGTCGCGTGTTCGACCAGGTTGGTATCGCGTTCCTGTTTGCGAACAAGATGCACCCATCCATGCGTTTTGCGGCACCTGTGCGCCGTGCGCTCGGCTTCCCCACGGCATTCAACGTGTTGGGTCCGCTGACCAATCCCGCGAAGGTGCAGGCGCTGGCGATCGGTGCCTCACGCGAGGACAATGCGCGCCTCATGGCGGGTGTCTTTGCGTCGCGCGGCAACTCTGCCCTGGTTTTCCGTGGTGCGACAACGGGTCTGGATGAGCTGACAACCGCTGACTCGAACCAGATCTGGATTGTGTCGGACGGTAGGGTCAGTGAGGTCGCTTTCGACGCTCGTGAATCCCTGGACATGGCCCCGTCCTCGATCGGGGAACTCGCCGGTGGTGAGGCCTCGCACAATGCGGTCGTGGCCCGTGACGTCTTGTCGGGTGGGGGAGCGGATGCCATTCGTGACGCGGTTGCCCTTAACGTGGGTGCCGGTCTCCTGGCCTGGGAGAGCCTGGACAAGGCGGTGACGCGGGACAACTTCGAGGAACGCATGGCCTGTGCCGTTGAACGCGCCCTGGGCGCGCTGGCTGACGGTAGTGGCGTGCGACTCATTGATCGTTGGGTGGATGCTTCCAACGCATGACACGCCTGCGCTAGGAGCGCTGGGAACGGCACGGATTGGCGGTTGCCTGAGCCAAGAGTTCGCGCAGCCGTCCCTCGCGTAGCGGGCTGAACACTGGCTGGGTCCACGGCAGGGGAGAATTCCACTCGATCAAGCGAATACCGGGTTCGCACAGTTGGGCACTGATTAGCGCTGTCTCCGCCCACGATGCGACCGTCGCCGCGAGTCCATTCACTTCGAGTGGGATCGTCGAAGTCATGACCTTGATCCACGGAGTGGGGTCGGTGCGCGGCGGCACCACGACCGAAGCCACATGGCGCCCGTAGGATGCGGCGTGTATCAGCCAACCCGGCTCACCTGTGTCCCTGCGCATCCCCCACACGATGCGCGGTGCCGCTAGTACCGGACGCATGGTCGCACGCTCCACGCCAGCGACGTAGGCGCTCAACTCGTCGCGCACGGTGGCTGCCGACTCGAATAGTCCCCGCTCCGACAGGCGCGTCATGATCGCTGTGAGCGCTGTCGGAACGGCGAGTGAGGAGGCGGCCACGGCCTCGTCGATGAGGGTGCTTACCTCGCAGCTGCCATGCTCGCCGAGTGCCCGAGCGATCGCGTTTGCCGCCCGCGTTGCATGCGCCCGCGTACCGAAAGGGCCGAGGGCGCGGGGAAGATCCTCCAGGGCTACGGTGGGGGTGACGATTGCGCGGTGTCCGTTGCGCACCACCCAATGCTGGCAGGCCTGGCGGCGCGACGCTGAGTTGTACGGGGGAGCCAGGCTTGCGATGTCGCGCAGTTCCCGAATGCGGGCCTCCAGGATTGATGACGTGGGAAAGGTACGCACCCCGGAAGCCACAGACACCATGCGCTGGATTTTCTGTCGTTTCTCCGCGCGCGTGTAGTAGCTGCTCACGCGTGATCGCAGAGACGAGGCTGACCCGACGTAGAGCGTGTCGCCAGACGCATTGATGAAGTGGTAGACACCCGGGGTGGTGGGCATCTCCGACACGAAGGAGGGGACGGTCGGGCGTCGCGCGGGGGCCTCTTTGCTGAGGGCCACCAGGTCTTCCACGTCCGTTACGCCCGCCGAGGTGAGCAGGTCGATGAAACCGAGCAGCACCTCCGCCGTGGCGCGAGCGTCTCCTAGGGCGCGGTGCCCCGGAGTGGTCGCCGTGCCGAAATATGATGCAATGGTCGCGAGCTTGTGGTTGCGCACAAGGGGTCGTGGCAGCGCCAGTCGCGCGAGCGCCAGCGTATCGACAACTGGCGGCTTGGGCCAGTGACGCCCCGCGGCGCGTGCTGCCCGGCGCAGGAACCCCACGTCGAAGGATGCGTTGTGAGCCACGAGGACGGGCGCGCGCTCATCCTCCAGGCCCGCCCAGTCGATAAAACGCTCCAGCACGGCTGCGATCGGCTCTGCGTCTTTCACGATCGCCGGAGTAATCCCCGTCAGTGACGTGATGAAAGGAGGAATCGGGCGCGAAGGGCACACTAGGGAGGAAAACTCATCCGAGAGGTGACCGTCGCGCACCCGAACCGCTCCGATCTCCGTGATTTCTGCGTCCGCACTGAGTCCAGTAGTCTCCAGGTCAACGATCACCCAGTGCCCGCCCGAGGCCGGGGTTCCCACCTCGTCGAGGCTCGGTTGAAGTTCCGGTCTCGCACTACGAGACAGGGCGTCAGAAACAATCGCGCGAGCAAAGCGTTTGTCAGACTCTTCGGGCGCGATGGTTTCCCCACAATTGCGCACGGGAGTCTGTTTCGTCATAGAGTTGATACTAATTCCAACGCGCGCCCGCGCGCCCGCTGACAATCGAGGAGTCACAGTGGCGTTCTATCAGGCACTCAAGGCTACCGGCAGCCCGATCCTGAAGGCTGCGTATCACCCATGGATTCGCGGCAAGGAAAATATTCCCGCGCAAGGTGCTGCGATCCTGGCCTCCAACCATAACGCTGTGTGGGATTCCGTGTTCCTGCCGATGATGCTCGACCGTGAGGTCGTCTTCATGGGAAAGGCCGACTACTTCACCGGCACGGGCGTTAAGGGGTGGATGACGAAGGAATTCATGCGCGCGGTGGGTACCATCCCCGTGGATCGCAGCGGTGGTCGTGCCTCTGAGGCTGCGCTCAACGCCGGACTCAAACGGTTGCGCTCCGGGGAACTGTTCGGCATCTACCCCGAGGGCACGCGCAGCCCAGACGGGCGCCTCTACCGCGGCAAGACCGGCGTGGCCCGACTGGCTCTTCTGTCTGGCGCTCCCGTTATTCCTGTCGCCATGATCGGCACTCACGCTGCACAGCCGATCGGTCAGAAGATTCCATCACGCACCAACATCGGCATGGTGATTGGCGAGCCCCTCGATTTCTCGCGCTATAAGGGCCTGCACAAGGACCGCTACGTGCTGCGCGCGATCACCGACGAGATCATGTACAACCTGATGCTCCTGTCCGGCCAGGAGTACGTCGACCTGTACGCCGCCGACGTCAAAGCACAGCTGGCAGCCGAGGGCGCCTTCGAGGGGCCGGTTCCCTCCAACGGTCGCCCCGCGCCCGGCGGACGCACAGCTCCCGACGTACCCGTGCCGACCGCTCCCGAGGAGGAGAGCGTCAAGGAGGACAAGGGCGCCGGCAAGGAGTAATCGGCTCGGATTCAACGCGGCGGTTGGTGGCGCGCATCGGTGTTTCGTGGGACGGGCGTCCTTGGCGAAAGGCGATGTGGGCCGGGTAGAATGAACTGTGCCCTGCACACGCGCGCGCCAGTGCACTAGGCAGCCCCATCGGGCAGCCAGGGTGACGCGGGCCGCGCATGCATGCGCGGGGCCGTCCCCAACCAACCTGAGAAAGGTGACATTCATGTCGGTCCGTCGTGTTGCCCTGCTGACCGCAGGTGGCTTCGCCCCGTGCCTGTCCTCCGCCGTCGGCGGACTCATTGAGCGCTACAACGAAATTGATCCCACCGTTGAGATCATCGCCTACCAGAACGGCTACCACGGCCTGCTCACCGGCAACTACGTGCTGGTGGACGAGGAAGCGCGCAAGCACGCCGCCGTCCTGCACCGCTTCGGCGGCTCGCCGATCGGTAACTCCCGCGTCAAGCTGACGAACAAGAAGAACCTCGTCGAGCGCGGCCTCGTGTCTGAGGATGAAGATCCGCTGCAGAAGGCCGCCGAGCAGCTGCGCGCCGACGGCGTCGACGTCCTGCACACGATCGGTGGTGACGACACCAACACGACGGCCGCCGACCTGGCCGCCTACCTGGAGGAACACGACTACCACCTCACCGTCGTGGGTCTGCCTAAGACGATCGACAACGACGTTGTGCCGATCCGCCAGTCCCTGGGCGCGTGGACCGCCGCTGAAGAGGTTTCGGAATACTCCCAGAACGTCATCGGTGAGCATCGCTCCAATCCCCGCATGCTCATCATCCACGAGATCATGGGCCGCCACTGCGGTTGGCTGACCGCCGCGGGTTCGCTGCGCTATCATGAGTGGCTCAAGACCCAGGAGTGGGTGCCCTCGATCGGCCTGACCAAGGAGCGTTGGGACATCCACGCCATCTTCGTGCCCGAGATGAAGATCGACCTGGACGCCGAGGCGAAGCGCCTGAAGGCGATCATGGACGAGCAGGGCAACGTTAACATCTTCCTGTCCGAGGGCGCCGGCGTCCCCGAGATCATTGCGGAGATTGAGGCTGCCGGTGGCGAGGTTCAGCGTGATCCCTTCGGCCACGTCAAGCTCGACACGATCAACCCCGGCCAGTGGTTCGCCAAGCAGTTCGCCGAGAGAATCAACGCTGAGAAGGTCATGGTTCAAAAGTCCGGTTACTTCTCGCGTTCCTCGCGCGCGAACGCCGACGACCTGCGACTCATCAAGTCGATGACGGACCTGGCCGTCGAGTGTGCGTTCAAGGGCGAGTCTGGCGTGATCGGTCACGACGAAGAGGACAACGATCGTCTGAAGGCCATTGCGTTCCCGCGTATCGCGGGCGGTAAGCCTTTCGACGTCTCGGCTCCGTGGTTCCTCGAGATGATGGCCGAGATCGGCCAGAGCGTCGAGCCGGCTGGCGAGTGAGTCGCTTCGCGTGATTCCTTCTATTACTCCTGGACGCGGCGGCGAGCCTGTGCGTAAGCCTTACTCCCGCCGCGTCCCTGAGCGTTTGTGGTCGCCCGAGTCTGGGGAGCGTGCTCCCTGGGACACGTGGCGCGGCCTGGACGCTGCTCAGCAACCTTCGTATGCGGATGCCGAGTCCGTGTCCGAGGTGACGGCTCAGCTTCGCCGTCAGCCGCCTCTCGTGTTCGCGGGCGAGGTCGATGACCTGCGCACGTGGATGGGGGCCGCGTCGCGCGGCGAGGCTTTCGTCCTGATGGGGGGAGACTGCGCCGAGACGTTCGCAGAGGCGACGGCCGACCACGTGCGTTTGAAGATCCAGACGCTGCTGCAGATGGCTGTTGTGCTGACCTACGGTGCTTCGCTGCCCGTCGTAAAGGTGGGGCGCATCGCCGGCCAATACGCCAAGCCGCGTTCCTCCGACGTAGAGACGCGAGACGGCGTGACGCTGCCCAGTTACCGCGGTGACGCCGTGAATTCGTTCGAGTTCACCCCCGAGGCACGCGAGCCCGACCCGCAGCGTCTCCTCGCTCTGTACAACCATGCGGCCTCGACGCTTAACTTGATTCGCGCCTTCACGAAAGGTGGCTACGCGGACCTGCGTCAGGTGCACCGCTGGAACCAGGGTTTCATGTCGAATCCGGCGTACGCTCGTTATGAGTCGTTGGCCGCAGACATTCATCGGGCCATTAAGTTCATGGGTGCGGCGGGCGTTGATTTTGAGACGTTGCGCGATGTGGATCTGTTTTCGTCGCACGAGGCTCTGCTCTTGGAGTATGAGTCGGCGATGACGCGCATCGATTCGCGCACGGGCGAACCCTACAACACGTCCGCTCACTTCCTGTGGGTGGGGGAGCGGACGCGTGAGGAGGAGGGTGCTCACATCGAGTTGCTCTCACGCGTGCGTAACCCGATTGGGGTCAAGCTGGGTCCGTCGACGACGCGCGATCAGATGCTCTCGCTCATCGACCGGCTGAACCCGGATGGTGAGGATGGGCGCCTGTCGTTTATTACCCGAATGGGTGCTGATCGTATTCGTGAGGTTTTGCCGCCACTGCTTGAGGCTGCCCGCGAGGATGGCCGCCCGCTCACGTGGATGACGGATCCGATGCACGGCAACACGATCACGTCGTCGACCGGCTTCAAGACGCGCCGCTTTGAGACGGTCATGGATGAGGTTCGTGGCTTTTTTGAGGCGCATGAGGCAGTGGGCACAGTCCCGGGTGGCCTGCACGTGGAGCTGACGGGTGACGATGTCACCGAAGTGGTCGGCGGGTCGGAGCACATTGACGATGAATCTCTGCGCGATCGCTACGAGACGCTCGTGGATCCGCGGCTGAACCACCAGCAGAGCCTGGAGATGGCCTTCCAGGTCGCCCAGTATCTGGCGAAGGGGTCTGCTTCCAACGAGGGGTGAGTTTTCTACTGCTCATACGCGATCCCGGCCTCGTTTGTGATGAACGAGGCCGGGCTTCGTCAGTGCAGCGTCATCGGTGAGTCGGTGCGCGCGACTCCTCAGACGATTGTGATCGTGACCGTGGATCCTTTTTTGGCCATCGTGCCGCCTGCTGGGTCGGTGGAACGAACGGTTCCAAAGAACCCGCCGAGGATGGCTTCCTCTTTAACGGTAAAACCGGCGGTTTCGAGTCGGTTCTTGGCGTCTTCTCGCTGGAGGCCGACCACATCGGGGACGGCCACTTGTTCGGGCCCCTTCGACACGGTGTAGGCGACGGAGTCTCCGCGGTAAAGTGTGGAGCCTTCGCGGGTTTGCTGGGAGATGACTTGGCCGGCAGCAACGGTGTCGGAGTAGGCTTCGGAGGGTGAGGCCACGAGGCCGAGGGCTTCGATTGTGGCTTTGGCTGCGTCGGCGCCGAGTCCGCTCAGGGAGGGAACGGTCAAGGGCTCGCGGCCTTTGGACAGGACAATGTCGACGGTTGAATCGTGTGCGATGGAGGTTCCAGCGCTCACCGACTGGGAGACGACCTGTCCCTGGGGCACGTCCTCGGAGTATGCGTCGGTGACAGAACCGATTCCGAGCCCGGCGTCGCTCAGGGTACGCCCCGCCTCGTCCTGGCTCTTGCCAGTGACATCGGGGACGGTCTTCATGTCTACGCCTTTTGATACGTACAGTTGGACAGTTGCTCGCTTGTGCACGGACTGTCCACCTTGCGGGTCGGAGCGGGTAACGGCGCCGCTGGAAACGTCGTCGGAGAACTCTTCTTCGACTTGGGAGGTCAATCCGAGGGCGCCCAGGTCCGTTTGCACGTCGGTGAGGGGACGTCCCGTTGTCTCGGGCATTGTCAGGTAGGAGCCGGGACCGTATTCGGTCCACCACCAGCGCCCGCCGATGCCAGCGACGATGAGGAGCAGAGTGACGAGCGCGATCCAGGTGAGCGCACGGCGGCGACTCTTCATGGCGGTCCTGGGCGCAGGCGGGGGCGGGGGAGCGGATGTGTGAACTGTCGCGATGGTTCGTGACGCGGGCACCGGCAGCGGCCTCGTGAATTGGGAGGATAAAACCTCGGTGTTGAGTGCGCTCGTCTGGGCACCATCCTGTGTGTTCTTCATTGCGATGTCGGCGCGTCGGTTGCTCAGTTCAGAGGGAATGGCTGCGGCTGCGCGCGTTACAAGGTCGATAGCCTCGGATGCGTCAGCTGGGCGATTCGCTGGGTTGCGCGCTGTGAGAGCGGCGACGAGGTCGTCGATTTCTCGGGGAATCCACGGTTGGGCGGTTGATGGGCTGGGCACGTCGTCGGAGACGTGATGGGTGGCGATCTGCAGGGGAGTCTCGTCTGCCCACGGCACGGAACCCGTGAGCATCTCATAGAGCATGATGCCCACGGAATAGATGTCGGAGCGTGCATCCGCCTCAGTCGTTGTCGCGATCTCGGGGGCGATGTAGGCGACGGTGCCCAGCATGTTGCCTGTGGACGACATCGATACCTCCGAGGCGGCCCGGGCCAGACCAAAGTCGGTGACCTTCGCGGGTCCATCGGAGGGAACGAGGATGTTTTCAGGCTTGATGTCGCGGTGGATGACACCGACGCGGTGGGCGGCGCGCAGCGCCTCGAGCGTGTCGGTCGTATAGCGCAGCGCCTGGGGGATCGTGAACGCTCCTTGTGCGCGCAGAAGCTGACGCAGGTTGGTACCGTCGATGAGTTCCATGACGAGGAACCCCTGGCCGGTGACGACGCCCTGGTCGAAGACGGAGACCACCCCCGGGTGGACGATGCGAGCGGCGGCGCGTGCTTCACGGCGGAATCGTTCGACGAAGGCATCGGAGTCCGCCAGGTGTGGGTGCATGACCTTGAGGGCAACGGGGCGGTCAAGGCGTTCGTCTTGCGCGATGTACACGGTGGCCATTCCTCCGCGGGCGAGCCTGCGGGTGACCCGGTAGCGTTCGTCGACCAAGAGCCCGATCAGTGGATCAGTTTGGTCAAATGTCTTCTCGTCGCTCACTTGTTTGATTCTATGGGAGTTTTCGGCAAATCATTGGAGGTGCGTGCATCGGTGCGGCGCCGCGATGGGGTAGTGTTGCGATCATGAGCAGTACTGATATAACCCTGTTGTCTAGCGATGAGGTGTGCCGTTTGCTCGGTATCGAAGAACGACGCCTGAAGCAGCTCCTTCGTGACCGTGTCCTCATTGAGGTACGCGGCGAGGGCGGAGAGCGTGGGATTCCCCGCGAGGTCATCGTCAAGGGGCCTAACGGCTGGGAACCTCTGCCTGTGCTGCAGGGCACGCTCACTCTTCTGGCGGACGATGGATTTACGCCTGAGGAGTCTGTCGCCTGGCTTTACGCGATGCAGGACGAACTCGGTGAACGCCCGATCGACGCGATGACGTCTGGACGTCACCATCGGGTTAACCGGATTGCGTCGACGCTGGCGTTCTAGGGGAGTCTTCCTTGCCGGGGCCTCTAGGCGCGCCGAGCGGTGAGGATGTCACACAGCTCTTGCAGCATGATGGCTGCGTCTGCGTCGATGCCACTTGTCTCCAGGGCTTCGCGACCGTCACGGACCAGTCGTGCGATCTCTGCTTCGTGGGCAGCGAGGCCGTTGCGTTCAACAATCTGCTTTGCTTCCTCGATCTGCTCAGCCGAGGCCTCGGCGACCCCGAGCACATCAGTGAGCGCGCGGCGCTCGGTGGGGGAGGACGCTTCCCAGGTGAGGGCCAGTAACGCGGTACGTTTGCCTTCGCGTAGGTCGTCGCCGGCAGGCTTGCCCGTGAGAGCGGGGTCTCCGAAGACGCCTAGGTCGTCGTCACGGAGTTGGAAGGCCAGCCCCCAGGGCGTGAGGATCCTTTCGAGGACCTCGATGAGTCCGAGGGCTTCGCTCAGTGACGCTGCCCCGCAGATTGCTCCGAGAACCGCCGGGTGGACGACGGAATACCGCGCTGACTTGTGGAGTGCGACCTCCAGGGAGTCACAGGTGTTCAGCGCGTCCGTGCGCTCCGGATCGAGTGGGGTCTGCTCAGCGACGATGTCGAGGTATTGGCCGAGTGCAACCTCGGCGTGCATGTCGGCGAAACGACGGGTGAATGCCCGCACGGAGTCGCCACGCAGGGCCAGGGCCTGCTCATCCGCCGCATTGACGGCAGCTGAAAAGAGGAAATCACCGACAAGGATGGCCGCATGATCGCCGAAATCGGTGGGTGAACCAATCCATGCGCTGGATACGTGATGGTCGGCCAAGCGGCGGTGCGGCGTGGGTGTGCCTCGGCGCTCGTCAGCGTGATCAATGATGTCGTCGTGGACGAGAGCACTCGCCTGGTAGAGTTCGAGGGCCGCGGACAGGTGTGGCAGGGAAGCTTGCGTGAGAGGCAGGCCGGATGTCAAAGACCAGCCGACGTGTGCCATGAGCGCACGAAAACGCTTGCCTCCGGATGTTGAGGCCACCACCGCCTCGGCGAAATTCGTTGAGCGTTGCGTGGTTCCCACGCGGGTGAGGAGGCTGGCCAGCGCGGTGGTTGTGGCCTCGTCGATGTGGGGACGCAGCATTGAGAAACTCTCGCTCAGACTCATATGGTTACTCTAATGGACGGTTGTGGGCGGGCGCGGCGCAGCTGGGAAGATTCACACCTACCGTCAGGAAAACTCGCGGGTAACGCACTAAAATGGGCGTGGTATGCCGATTTGCAATCGGCTCTGTTGTGCATACCCATCAACGAAAGGGACCCGTGTGAGTGCATCGCGCGCTTCGGCAAAGGACTCTGCGACCAACGAGGAGACCCCGGAGGTGAAGGCCCCCGCGAAGAAGACGACGCGTGTCGCCAAGGCTGCGTCGGCGAAGAGTGGGGCTGCCTCGGGTGCCGAGGACAAGTCGCCTGCCGCCAAGAAGCCCGCTGCGAAGAAGTCCGCTGCGAAGAAGGCTCCCGCGAAGAAGACTGCGCCTCGCAAGAGTACGAAGAAGGCGAGCGGCGCCCCCGAGGAGAAGGCCAACGGGGAGGCTGCAGCCAAGAAGCCGCGCGGACGCAAGAAGAAGGACGTCGAGGTTGTCGAGGAGGTTACGCCTGATCTCGAGACATCCGAGGAGGAATTCGAACCCATCGGCGAAGACCTGGAGGATCCTGATCTTGGCGCCGGCAGCGACGACGAGGAGGTGGTAGAGGCTGAGGAAGAAGCAGAGGAAGAAGACGCCAAGGTTTCCGAAGGGGCGGCGTTGCGTGAACGCACAAACGCGGGTATTCACGTGAAGGGTGGTTTCGTCGTCTCCGACTCTGATGAGACCGACGAACCTGTCCAGCAAGTGACGGTCGCCGGCGCGACCGCCGATCCGGTGAAGGATTACCTGAAGCAGATTGGCAAGGTTTCTTTGCTCAACGCCGAGCAGGAGGTTGACCTGGCCAGGCGTATTGAGGCTGGCCTGTACGCTGAGTACAAGTTGAAGAACCAGGCTGACGAGATGACCAGCCGGAAGCGTCGCGAGCTGCACTTCCTCGCCCAGGACGGCCAGCAGGCGAAGAACCACCTGCTCGAAGCTAACCTGCGTCTGGTCGTGTCGCTAGCCAAGCGCTACACCGGTCGCGGTATGCAGTTCCTGGATCTGATCCAGGAGGGCAACCTGGGCCTTATCCGCGCGGTCGAAAAGTTCGACTACACGAAGGGTTACAAGTTCTCGACTTACGCCACGTGGTGGATTCGCCAGGCGATCACACGCGCGATGGCAGATCAAGCACGAACAATCCGTATCCCCGTGCACATGGTCGAGGTCATCAACAAGCTCGCCCGCGTCCAACGCCAGATGCTGCAGGACTTGGGCCGCGAGCCGACGCCTGAAGAGCTGGCCAAGGAACTCGACATGACCGCTGAGAAGGTCGTGGAGGTTCAAAAGTACGGTCGCGAACCCATCTCGCTTCACACGCCTCTGGGCGAGGATGGTGACTCAGAATTCGGTGACCTTATCGAGGATTCCGAAGCTATCGTGCCTGCTGATGCCGTGTCTTTCACGCTGCTTCAGGAGCAGCTCCACCACGTGCTTGACACACTGTCCGAACGTGAGGCGGGGGTTGTTTCAATGCGTTTCGGTCTTGGGGACGGCCAGCCTAAGACCCTCGACGAGATCGGCAAGGTCTACGGTGTTACGCGCGAGCGCATCCGTCAGATTGAATCCAAGACCATGTCGAAGCTGCGTCACCCCTCGCGTTCGCAGGTGCTTCGAGACTATCTCGACTGACCGTACCTCATACGCCACGCACGGGCCGGGACCATCGCGTTCCCGGCCCGTGACATTATTGTCACAATGCGGTCAGTATCGGGTGGCACTCTCGCCGCTGAGCGTGCGGTAGGGCAGGATGAAGACATGCTTGAGGGTGCACTGATTCTTGTCGTGACTATCGTCCTTGTTCTCGTCGTTGCGGGTGGTGTCGTTGCCGCGCTCGCACTGTCGAGGCGCAGTGCCGACGATTGGAAGGGGGTCATTAGGCGTGAGGGCGAAGAGCTGAAGGAGGACGTCAAGAGCCATTCCCTGCCCAAGCGCGCCTCTGGCTCGGGTGACGGACCCGTGACACCGCGCACTGCTTCTTTGCAATCCCTCCTGCTCAGCGCTGACACTTCCAATGCGTATTTCGATGCCGACCGCCTCCCGGGCGTGGATCGCCTCGAAAACGTTACCGAGCGGATGAGCGGTCGCTTCGACCGAGGGCGTAAGGGAGGCCACGCGGAGGGGCGTTAAGGAACCACGAACTCACTGCCTCTTTCATCCGAATGTGTCCATGGGGGATAATGACCCCATGGACGCATTTGTTTCATTCCTTCACACGCCGTGGGCGGTTGTCGTTGCTGTGGTGTTCGCTGTGCTTATCGGCGTGGTTATTCGCCTCGCCGTCAGCGCCCGACGCCCTTCCACCGACGACGTAACCATCACGGTTGAGTCCCGGGTGTCCGCCCAAGGCGAGAGCCCAACGCCTATCGAATCTGAGGAGGAGCCAGCCGAGCAGCCGCGCGCTGGCCCGACCGCTGAAAACGCGAGTCCGGTCGCCGAGGAAGATGAGAGCCCGGTCGCCGAAGAAGAAGTTGCGCAGGAGCCAAGTGTCGAGCGCCCCGAACCTGTGCGTTCGCGCATGCAGCGCCTGCGCGAACGGCTTGCCTCGTCCGGTTCCCTGGGCCGCGCCATCCTTGGAGTACTCAGTCGTGGTCAGCTCAGCGCCGCCGATTGGGAGGAGATTGAAGAATCCCTCCTGATCGCCGACCTCGGCCTCGAGGCCACTGATTCCCTCATGGAGGCCCTCAAGCGTCGCGTCGCCGTCGAGTCCACGAGCGACGAGGCACGCATCCGCGAGATCCTGCGTGAGGAACTCCTGGCCCTCGTCGGTCCCGACATGGATCGTTCCCTCGACCTGACCCGTCCAGAGGCCGATGATGTCACCAAGCCCGCCGTCGTCCTGATGGTCGGTGTTAACGGTACCGGCAAGACCACGACCGTGGGCAAGCTTGCCCGCATTCTTGTCGCGGAGGACAAGACCGTTCTTCTGGGCGCCGCTGACACTTTCCGCGCGGCCGCCGCCGATCAGCTCGCCACCTGGGGTGAGCGCGTGGGTGTCGACGTCGTCAGGAGTGATCGTGAGGGTGCCGACCCGGCATCCGTCGCCTTCGAGGCCGTGCGCGAGGGAATCTCGCGCGATGTGGACGTCGTCCTCGTCGACACCGCGGGCCGCCTGCAGAACAAGTCGACCCTGATGGACGAGCTCGGCAAGATCAAGCGCGTTATGGAAAAGCAAGCGCCCGTCTGCGAGGTCCTCCTCGTCTTGGACGCCACCACCGGCCAGAATGGTATGAAGCAGGCCGAAGTTTTCGCGGAGGCGACCGGCGTGACCGGCATCGTCTTGACGAAGCTTGATGGCTCCGCAAAGGGAGGTATCGTCGTCTCGGTTCAGCGTGCCCTGGGTGTTCCCGTGAAGTTTGTCGGTCTCGGTGAAGGCGCAGATGATCTGGCCCCCTTCGATCCGCAAGGCTTCGTTGACGCGATCGTGGGCAACGCCTAGAGTCCCCTCCATGCTGCTCTCCTCGGCCCCGGTCCTACGACCGGGGCCGAGGTGCGCTACTCTGGCCTAGTACTGTCGCCATCTTGGGAGAGATCACGTGTTTGGAAACCTGTCAGATCGCCTGACCCAATCCTTCCGCACCCTGCGCAGCCGCGGGGTCCTGACCGAGTCGGACGTCGACAAGGCGATTTCCGACATTCGTCGCGCCCTGATCGATGCGGATGTCGCCCTCCCTGTCGTTCGCCAGTTCACGTCCCAGGTGCGCGAGAAGGCTTACGGCGCGGCTCGTTCGAAGGCCTTGAACCCCGGCCAGCAGGTCGTTTCTATTGTTCATGACGAACTCGTGGAGATTCTGGGCGGTGCGACTCGTGAGCTCTCCTTTGCTGACTCCGGTCCGACTGTTTTTATGCTCGCCGGCCTCCAGGGTGCCGGTAAGACGACGCTCGCTGGAAAGCTTGGCAAATGGCTGCGTGAGGAAGGTAGGACTGTCCTGCTCGTGGCCTCCGATCTTCAGCGTCCGAACGCTGTCCAGCAGCTCCAGGTTGTCGGCGGGCGCGCCGGGGTCAAGGTGTGGGCCCCTGAGCCGGGCAACGGCGTGGGCAACCCCGTCGAGGTCGCGAGAAGCGGCGTCGAGTTCGCCCGCCAGAGCGGCATCAGTGTCGTCATCGTTGATACGGCTGGTCGGCTGGGCGTCGACCAGGAGATGATGGGCCAGGCGATCGCGATCCGTGATGCGGTGAAACCGCACGAGATTATGTTCGTCCTAGACGCAATGGTGGGCCAAGACGCCGTTTCGACGTCCACAGCCTTTCGTGACGGTGTCGGTTTCACTGGAGTCGTGCTGTCCAAGCTGGACGGTGACGCGCGAGGTGGCGCAGCGTTATCCGTGCGCGGCGTCACAGGGGCGCCTATCCTCTTCGCCTCCACGGGTGAGGGCCTTGACGATTTCGAGCGTTTCCACCCGGACCGCATGGCCGGGCGGATCCTCGACATGGGTGACATTCTCACCCTCATTGAGCAGGCCGAAAAGAAGATGGATGCCGAGGAAGCCGAGAAGGTCGCCGCTAAGGCACTGGCCGGTGAGCTGACCCTCGCAGACTTCCTCAGTCAACTCCAGCAGATCAAGAAGCTGGGTTCCATGAAGAAGATGCTCGGCATGATCCCGGGGGCCGCGCAGCTGCGGGACCAGATCGAGAACTTCGACGAGCGCGAGGTTGATCGCGTCGAGGCCATTGTTCGTTCGATGACTCCCGCGGAGCGTGAGGACGTTTCTATCCTTAACGGTTCGCGCCGTGCACGTATCGCCCGAGGCTCCGGTACGACCGTCGCTGAGGTCAACCAGCTCGTCCAACGCTTCGAGGCTGCGCGCGACATGATGGGCCAGATGGGTGCTGGCGTGCCTGGCATGGGTGCTCTTCCTGGGCGCGGCGGCAAGGCCAAACAGAAGGCGAATGCTCGCAAGGCGCAGGCTCAGCGTGCGCGCGTGAAGAAGAAGGCTCGCTCCGGTAATCCGGCGAAGCGCCGCCAGCAAGAACTCGAGGCGATGCTACCCCCGTCGGAACGCAACGCCGCTCAGGGATCCTCGTTTGGCGCACCGACTGGGGTCCCCGCTCCGCGTCCGACTTTTGACGATCTGCCCGACGACGTCAAGCGAATGCTTGGGCGGCTCTGATCGTATGCTCGTCAGCGGCGTGTGCCTGTGGGCCGATGATGCGTCTGTTCGCCCGCAGTGGGTGAAGGGTACGTGGTCCGTCTCCAATGGGATTATTCGGCGGGTATGCGCCGAGGGGGACACTCGCGGGCAGTGTTCGTGCTTCATCGTCCCTGGATTGGTCGATGCTCACTGTCACGTCGGGTATTCCAAGGATGGTCCGGTCGACGCCGACGAGATGGTGCGTCAGGCTCGGGCCACAGTAGCCAGTGGCGTCACTCTCGTGCGCGACTGTGGCGTGCCTGTCGATAATTCTTGCGTCGCTTCCCTGGTTGGACCTCGGCTGATCCGCTGTGGGCGTCACGTCGCTCGTCCGAAGCGCTACATGCGGGGGTTGCCCGTCGATGTCGGGGAACAACGCGAGCTACCTGCTGTCCTGTCCGACATGGCGGCGCGCTCGGATGGGTGGGTCAAAATTGTCGGCGACTGGATTGATCGCTCGGGTGGCGTGGAAGCGGACCTCATGCCCCTGTGGGATCCGTCAGTTCTTCGCGAGGCTGTGGCCGCCGTTCACGAGGCCGGGGCTCGCATCGCGGTCCATGCTTTCTCTCACCGCGTCATCGACTCGCTTATTGAGGCTGGTGTCGATGACATTGAACACGGCAGCGGTATTGACGCTGACCAGGCCGCCGAGATCGCTAAGCGTTGCATCGCCGTGACGCCGACGCTTCGCCAGGTGGAGCTTTTCGCGGATTTTGCTGCCCAGGCGGGCACCAAGTACCCCGTGTATGCCGCCACGATGCGGGCTATGTATGAGCGGCGTCGCGAGCACTTTTTAATGCTCCTCGACCAGGGCGTCCTCCTGCTCCAAGGTACAGATTCGGGAGGTTACCAGGAGCATGGGTCGATCGCGGGCGAGCTTGACCTGTGGAAGCGATGGGGAGCAACCTCTCAGGCCGTCATCGATGCGTCCACGTGGATCAGCCAGCGCTACCTGGGGGGGCAGGGTCTCGTTGAGGGAGGGGAAGCCGACCTGCTGATTCTCGACGAGGATCCGCGCACCGATCCTCTTGCGCTCGCTCGCCCAACCGCCGTCTACGTCGGGGGAGTTCTCGCTTGGCAGCGTCCCTGACTCACATCATCGTAGTGATTGATCTAACCGTATCGCTGGGGGAGAGTCAGGGGTCCCATGTGGGAATTCGGCCCAATCTGTGGCATAATCGCTAGCTGTACCCGACGGTTCGTAGACCCTCTCACTGCGTATCGTCGTGTCCCGGTCCGATGCGACCCCTGTGTTTCCCACCTTGGGACGCGAAGGTCCACACCAATTCTGAAATGGAGAGACCACACAAGTGGCAGTTCGAATTCGCCTGAAGCGCGTGGGTAAGATCCACGCCGCCCAGTACCGTGTCGTCGTCGTCGATTCCCGCAAGAAGCGCGACGGACGCGTCATCGAAGAGGTCGGCTACTACGATCCTCAGCCCAACCCGTCGATCATCCGCATCGACTCTGAGCGCGCCCAGTACTGGCTCGGTGTCGGCGCTCAGCCCTCCGACCAGGTCCGCAACCTGTTGGTCCTGACCGGTGACATCGCCAAGTTCAACGGCAAGGCCGACGCGGTTTCCCGCGTGGAGGTCTCCGAGGCTGACAAGGCCGCCCAGGCCGAGCAAGCCGTCAAGGACGCCGAGGCTGCGGCTGAGAAGTCCAAGGCCGCCGCTTCCGCGAAGAAAGCCGAGGAAGAGGCCGCTGCTGCCGCAGCCGCCGCCGAGGCCGAGCAGGCTTCCGAAGAGGCCGCCGGAGAGGATGCCTGAGCATGCTCGCCGACGCGTTGGAGCACCTGGTCAGCGGCATCGTTGACCACCCCGAAGATGTCGAGGTGACCCCTCGTTCGATGCGACGCGGTCAGCTTCTGGAGGTTCGTGTGAACCCCGAGGATCTGGGTCGAGTCATCGGGCGTGGCGGTCGGACGGCTCGCGCGCTGCGCACCGTCATGGGTGCGCTGTCGACGCGCGGCACAGTCCGAGTCGACGTTGTTGACACGGATCGCGAGTAAGACTCGCACACGTCACGAAGGGGTCCGGCGATGCCGGACCCCTTCGTTGTATCCTTCGGACAGATCCCAGTTCATGATGAGGAGATCCCATGCAGCTCACAGCCGCTATCGTCGGCCCCGCCCACGGTCTGCGCGGCGAGGTCATTCTCGACGTTCGCAGCGACGACCCGGAGATTTTGACACCGGGTGCGCGCCTGGACGTCGCGGGACGCGGTGCCGTGGTGACGGTCCGATCCATCCGCGTCCACAAGGATCGCGTCCTGGCGTCTTTCGAGGAGTGCGTGTCGCGCGAGGATGCTGAAGCGTTGCGTGGCGCTCGACTGCTCGTTGAGGAGCATGAGGAGGAGGGCGCCTGGTATCCGCATCAGCTCAAGGGTCTTGCAGCCCGCACACCGAGTGGTGAGGCGCTCGGTACCGTCAGCGGCTTGACCCCCGGTGCCGCCCAGGACCTGTTGCTCGTCACGACTGAGGCTGGCACCGTCATGGTTCCCTTCGTCACTCAGCTTGTGCCGACTGTCGACGTGGAGGGTGGTTTCGTCGTCATTGACGCGCCTCCAGGCTTGTTCGATGACCAGGCCGTATCCGAGCGGGACGGCAAGTAGCGTGCGTTTTGATCTCATCTCCATTTTCCCCGACTATTTCGCGCCCTTGACCCTCTCCCTCATGGGCAAGGCGAAGGACGCCGGCCTCGTGACCCTCGCCGCCCATGACCTGCGGCAGTGGGCTACCGGTAAGCACCGCAGCGTCGACGACACTCCCTATGGCGGTGGCGCCGGCATGGTCATGCGCGCGGACGTGTGGGCGCGTGCCCTCGATGAGGTGCTCGCCATCTCGCTGCGCGCCGGTGACGAGGACACCGCCCCGGCCTCGTCCCGACGTATTCTCGCGATCCCGACTCCGTCGGGCACACCGCTCACTCAGCCTTTGGTTGAGGACTTGGCTCGCGCCAATCAGATTATCGTCGCGTGCGGGCGTTATGAGGGGATCGATGCGCGCGTTGCCGAGCACTATCGGGGAGTGGGTATCGAGGTGTTGGAGTTCTCCATCGGCGACTATGTGCTCAACGGTGGCGAGGTCGCGGCGATGGTGCTCACCGAGGCGGTCGCGCGCCTCCTCGACGGATTCATGGGCAACCCGGACTCTCTTGTTGAGGAATCCTACTCGGGCGCAGGTCTGCTCGAATACCCCGTGTTTACAAAGCCCCGGGAGTACCGTTCCCGCCCGGTCCCCNTCGTGGAGGCGGCGGCGAGCGACGCCGCCCACCGTGGGCACGCCTCCCTCGCGCTCGGGACGAACCGCGCCAACAAGAAAGCCCAGGCTTTCTATAAGCGCCACGGCTTCCGCAGACGCTCCACCAGGACCTTCGACGTCGGTGGCGTCCTCAACCACGACATCGTCATGGTGCGTGATCTCACCCCGACGGGCGGCGCAACGCTCCCCTGAACAAGGGGTCGCGTGGGATAATTATCAAGATTGTGCGCGGTTAATCCTGCCGCAGGGGGACACCGAGGCGCACGATCGGACGACCGAATGAGCGGGCACAGGCCCGCCCAACCAGGCGCCCCCGACCTGCGGCGAAGGCGTCAAGGAGAAAAAATGCAGAAGCTGGACGCCGTTGATGCGGCTTCGCTGCGCGATGACATCCCGCCGTTCCGCGCGGGCGACACCCTCAAGGTGCACGTGAAGGTTATCGAAGGCAACCGCTCCCGTATCCAGGTCTTCCAGGGTGTCGTGATCGCTCGTCGCGGCCACGGCGTGTCCTCCACGTTCACCATCCGCAAGGTTTCCTTCGGCGTGGGCGTCGAGCGTACCTTCCCGGTTCACGCCCCCACGATCGACCACATCGAGGTCGTCACCAAGGGCGACGTGCGCCGCGCCAAGCTCTACTACCTGCGTGAGCGTCACGGCAAGGCCGCGAAGATCAAGGAGCACCGCTCCGGCAAGGCCGAGTGAGGCCAGCGGCCACGCGCCTTGGCATTTTTCACGGAAAGGCCCGACACCGCGCGCCGGTGTCGGGCCTCGCCGTATCCTTGGAACGTTGACGAATTCAGGAGGAGGACGCATGAGCCCGACCGCAGGAACCGAGCTCGGACCGGTGCATGCTCCCTCGTTACGCGATCGTGAACGCGCCGAAGCGCGCGCCCGGCGTAACCCCCTGGTATGGCTGCGCGAAATCCTGATGATCATCGTCGTCGCACTGGTGATTTCCTCCCTCCTGCGCGCCTTCGTTGTCCAGGTTTTCTGGATTCCCTCTCCCTCGATGCGCAACACGCTGGTCGAGGATGATCGCATCGCCGTGTCTCGCGTGGACGCGTTACGCTCTAATATTCATCGCGGCGATGTCGTCGTTTTCGACGACACACTCGGATGGCTCGGAACGACGTCGGTTACCTCGCCGTCGGCGGCGCGCAGACTCGGGGAGTTCACGGGCTTTGTGCCCGGCGGCGGCGAACAGACCCTTGTCAAACGCGTCATCGGTGTCGGAGGTGATCGCGTTACCTGCGAGAGCGCGAGCGGCAAAGTGAGCGTCAACGGGGTCGAAATCAACGAACCCTACGTCGCCAATGGGCAAAGTCCGTGCGGCGAACGATCATTCGACATCACGGTTCCGGAGGGACACCTGTGGGTCATGGGCGATAACCGTTCAAACTCCGCGGATTCGCGCTATCACATGGGCGAGGGGCAGTCGCCTTACGTGCCCGTGTCCTCGGTCGTGGGTACCGTCCAGGCAGTGATCTGGCCAATCTCGCGCTGGTCCAGTGACGTCGGGCATCCGGAGGTGTTCTCCTCCGTCCCCGACCCATCATGATTACAGCCTCACGCGATCTTGAACTCTCCCTCGCGAAGCGGTGGGGAGTCGTCGCCGGCATGGACGAAGTGGGACGCGGCGCCCTAGCCGGCCCCGTCGCCGTCGGTGTCGCCCTCATCGGTGCAGATGCGCCGCCCGTACCCGAGGGACTCACCGATTCCAAGGCACTGACCGCGCGCAGACGCGAGAGCCTCGTCAAGCCCATCCAGGCCTGGGTGCTAGCGTCGTTCGTCGGCTACGCGTCCCCACAGGAAATCGATCAATGGGGGATTATCGCTGCCCTGCGCCTCGCCGGACGACGTGCCCTGGCCGAGGTCGCCAGCCACGGCCTCGTCCCCGGAGGCGTCCTATTGGATGGATCACACGATTGGCTCAGTGCCCCCGTTGATCTATTCGGGACACTCGACGGTCCGGATGACCCTTTCGGCGTTGACCTGCCCGTGCACATGCAGGTCAAAGCTGACCTAACGTGCGCGGTCGTCGCCGCCGCCTCGGTTCTCGCCAAGGTTTCGCGTGATCGCCTCATGAGTGAGGTGGAGGACCCCGGATACGGGTGGGCCTCCAACAAAGGATACGGTTCGGCCGCGCATGCACGTGCCATCGCGCACCTGGGTGTCAGCGATTTTCATCGCCGCTCGTGGAAGATGCCGACAAACCCCACAAAGTAGGGCGCGCCGGGTCAGCTCGGCGAGATGCAGCGACGCGCCCGGCATGATGGGTCCGTGAGCGAAGAAATCGAAGGTTACGAAAACAACCTGGAGCTGGAGCTTTTCAAGGAGTACCGGGACGTCATCGGCTTGTTTAAGTTCGTCGTGGAAACTGAGAGGCGCTTCTACCTGTGCAACCACGTCGATGTCCAAGCACGACCGGTAGGAGGGGACGTGTTTTTTGAACTCACGCTCACCGACGCGTGGGTCTGGGACATCTATCGCTCGTCGCGTTTCGTGCGTTCGGTACGAGTCATCACCTACAAGGATGTCAACGTCGAAGAGCTGTCAAAGCCCGAGCTTGACATCCCCTGACTCTCCATATCCACAGGCCCGCCGTTGCTGCGGGCCTATCCACAGCCACTATTGTTCGCCGCCCCCTATCCACAGGGGGCGGTTTCCGCGTTGAAGGGCCGTCTATCCCCGATGCAGTGTGGTGGTGGAGGTGAGAGAACATGGAATACTCAACACGGCCCGATCGGAAGGTCTTGGGCGCGGCCGGGGAATATACGGCACGCCTCATGATCGAAGAGGCTGGACTGCGGGTTCTGGAATGCAATTGGCGCGATGGAAGACGAGGTGAACTCGACATCATCGCACTTGACGACACTGACTCGGCTCAAGCGTGGACGGTGATAGTTGAGGTGCGCACCCGGGTGGGACGGGGGAAGGGCAGCGCGTTAGCCTCAGTCGATCCACGTAAAGTCGCTCGTCTTCGTGCGCTCACTGGAGCGTGGTGTCGGCAACGAGGCCATCTCGGGTCTCGGGTCCGCATCGACGTTGTCGCCTTGACCCTTAACGCGCGGGCACTGCGCGACTGGCCGACAGCACCGGGATCCGGCGTGGACCTGCGCACACGTGGGGCACAGACCTTATGGCTGCGAGGCGTGCAATGAACGGGCCGGGTCTTGCCCGCACCTACTCAATCAGTGTCGTCGGCATCGAAGGGCACCTGGTTGATGTCGAAACCTACGCGGGGGCGGGGCTTGTGGCCTTTACACTCGTGGGCCTGCTGGACACGTCGGTTCGTGAGGCTCGCGATCGAGTGCGCGCGTCTTTCGAATCGTGTGGCCTGGACGTGCTGGATCAACGCATCACCGTCAATCTCTCTCCAGCTGGCATCCCCAAATCCGGCTCGGGCTTTGACCTGGCCATCGCTTCGTCCATCGCGCTGGCCACTGGCTTGGTTTCTCCGCTGGCCTTCGAGGACAGTGTGATCATCGGTGAACTCGCACTGGACGGCAGCATTCAAGCCGTCCGCGGGGTGCTACCCGCTGTGCTCGCCGCCCGCTCACGCGGGGTACGCCGCGTCATTGTCCCAGCCTCATGCGCCAGCGAAGCAAACCTTGTTACCGGTATCGAAGTTATCAGCTTTTCGCACCTGGCCGATCTGATCTCCTGGGGTGGGGGACAAGCGCTCAAAGCTCCGTTCCGCGGACGAATGGGAACGCGCAAGGTCGTTCGCTCTGTGGATGCGCAGCCTCCGCTCGACATGGCGGATGTACGTGGACAACCAGAGGCTGTCGCAGCAATGGAAGTCGCGGCAGCGGGGGGCCATCACGTCTTCCTCCTCGGAGAACCCGGCTCTGGCAAGACGATGCTGGCCTCGCGCCTTCCCACGATCCTGCCGAACCTTGACCCGGACACCGCACTGGTGACCACCTCCCTGCATTCCGTTGCAGGGCTAGTACCAGCTGGTGTCGGTCTGGTCACACACCCGCCCTTCCAAGCCCCCCATCATTCCGTCACCATGGCGGCCCTCATCGGCGGAGGATCGCGCACGCTCACGCCGGGCGCTGCCTCGCTGGCCCACGGTGGAATCCTCTTCCTCGACGAAGCCGCGGAGTTCGCTCCCTCGGTCCTCGATTCCCTGCGTGAACCCCTGGAGACAGGGGTCGTCAACCTGCATCGCTCAGGAATCCACACGCGCTACCCCGCCTCGTTTCAACTGGTAATGGCCTCAAACCCGTGCCCGTGTGGAGGACGCAAGGGCGGCCGACGATGTACGTGTTCCTCCATTGCAAAGAGGCGATACATGGCGCGCCTATCCGGTCCACTGCTCGATCGCATGGACATCCGTATCGACGTGCACACTCCGACGCGAGCCGATATGGCAGTAGGCACAGTGCACGATTCTGCCGCCATTAAAGACCGTGTCTGTGAGGCGCGTGAACGCTCGCGGCATCGTCTTGCCGCGACTCCGTGGGTCTGCAACGGGCAGCTGCCAGGCGCGTGGATCAGGCGTCATAGCGGCATTGATGCGGGCCTGGTGGCCTACCTTGACCGACTCGTTGATGCCGGAGAGTCGTCGATGCGCGGCATTGACCGCATGCTGCGCCTGGCATGGACGCTGGCTGACTTAGAAGGCACCCGCCGCCCAACACTCGACCATATCGTTGCAGCGCAACAGCTGCGGAACGGACACGATCATGACACATGACGCTCACACATGGGAGGCCGCCTGGTGGTCTGCCGTGGCCGAACCAGCCGAAAACTCAGCACGTGTCGTGCGCACTCTGCTCGGAGACCGTGCGGGACGCGAATGGCTCCAGAACGATTGGAAAGGCGTGCCCCGCGAATTGAACGCCTACGGACACGTTGACTGGCACCACCAATGGGGTCGGTGGCGCGAGCGAGCATTGTCGGTCGATGCTGACCGCGACCTTGCGCGCATCGAGCGCGCCGGCGGTTCCCTGATCACCCCCTCCGATCCTCGGTGGCCTTCGCAGCTGTCGTGCCTCGGAGACAACGAACCTCTCGGCCTGTGGGTGCTCGGAACCCTACCTGAAAGCGCCCGGAGTGACGGACATGTGTCGATCGTCGGCGCTCGCGCCTCGACAGGAGCCGGGGGCAGGTGCGCGCGCAACATTGCCTACCACCTGGCGCGCGTCGGCTACACCGTCGTATCGGGAGGAGCTATTGGTATCGACATCGAAGCACACCGCGGCGCGCTTGCGGGTGGCGGTGCGACGGTGTGCATCCTGGCCGGTGGTGTCCTCAACCCTTACCCGGCGAGTCACACGGAGGACTTCCGCGCGATGATCGCGGGCGGAGGGGCGCTCATCTCTGAGGTGTCTCCCACGGCCAGACCCGCGAAGTGGCGTTTCCTCACTCGTAACAGGCTTATCGCGGCCTGGAGTGCCGCAACGATCGTTGTCGAGGCCGGGGCACGATCAGGTGCTCTCGCAACGGCACGCTGGGCAATGGTTAGCGGACGCGAGCTGGGAGCCGTTCCAGGGGCCGTCGATGCCCCCATGTCGGTGGGATGCCTCGAGCTGGCGCGTAACGGCGCGACGATCATTCGTGACGGGAAAGACGCCGCGGAACTGGCCGGTCCCATTTCGGTCGATAGCGAGACACCTCTGTTTGGTATGCCGGTTGAGGAGGACCGCGGAATCAGCGCGCTGGCTTCCATTCCGCGTCGCGTGTGGGAGGCACTGCCTCGTAGTTCGCCGGCCGACGTGGCGGCGATTTGCGTGTCCGCGGGACTCGAACGAGGCGAAGTTAACCGCGCTCTGATGGACCTGTCAGTGGCCGGACTTGTCACGAGTTCGACCCGTGGGTGGGCACGCAGACCGGGACCTGACACCGTAGGATGAGCGCATGAGTGAGTCCGTTGGCGATCAGTGGGGGAGATACTTGCGCCTGAGCCGTCGGATGAGCGAGCATACCGTGGACGCCTATCTGGGGGACCTGCGTTCGCTCCTGGAATTCCTCGGGCTTAGCCCGGATGCGTCGGTCGTTCAGCTTCGAGCAGTGCTCACGCAGCGTCGCATCCGTTCGTGGCTAGCAGACACGCTGACCAGAGGGGGTGCCCGCTCAACGATTGCTCGCCACACTGCTGCCATCCGTAATTTCACAGCGTGGGCGGTGCGCGAGGAAATCCTGGCCAACGACCCTGCGGCGGCGCTCACGAGTGCGCGTGCCGACCAGCGTCTGCCGGTGCCTCTCGACGAATCGGACGCGCGCGCCCTCATTAATACGGCACGCGACGAAGCACTCGGTGGCAGCCCTGCCAAAATGCGAAGCTGGGCGATCCTCGAGCTAACCTACGCGTGCGGACTTCGTGTCTNCATCTATCCTGGCCAACGACCCTGCGGCGGCGCTCACGAGTGCGCGTGCCGACCAGCGTCTGCCGGTGCCTCTCGACGAATCGGACGCGCGCGCCCTCATTAATACGGCACGCGACGAAGCACTCGGTGGCAGCCCTGCCAAAATGCGAAGCTGGGCGATCCTCGAGCTAACCTACGCGTGCGGACTTCGTGTCTCCGAGGTGTGTGCCCTTGACGTGTCCTCACTGAACCGTGATGCGCTGACAGTGCGCGTCCTTGGGAAGGGGAACAAGGAACGGGTGGTGCCCTACGGTCCTCCTGCGGCTCGGGCGCTTGATCACTGGCTCGTGCGCGGTCGGCCTCAGCTCATGGGGGATACCAGTGGTAACGCGTTGTTCTTAGGAGACCGAGGGGGGCGCATCGATCCGCGTGTCATACGCACAATGGTCCACAAAATGGCCGCTAGAGCGGGCGTGCACGACATTGCTCCGCATGGGCTGAGGCATTCCACGGCGACTCACCTCCTCCAGGGAGGGGCTGATCTGCGTGCCGTTCAGGAAATGCTGGGGCATGCGTCGCTGTCGACAACCCAGCGGTACACGCACGTCGACACCGCCAGGCTGAGCGCAATCTACCAGCGCGCTCATCCGCGCGCCTGAGGCGTCCGCTGGCTCTACCCGTCCCAGGGGAGGAGCCGAGGTCTTGTCACCGTCAGGCGGATAGGATCGACGTACGTTTTCGGCCCGATTTTCGCCCCCCAGTGCAGAGTTTCCGATTCCTCCTCGACGAGGCCGATCTGCGAGCCCTTCGTGACGGTATCTCCGACGTTTACGCTCGGCGTTACCGGAAGATATGTCGACCAAACGGTGCGCCCGCGCACATCGTGCTGGATCGAGACGACCCAGTGTCCGCCCACTTGGCCCGCAAACGTTACCGTGCCGGAATCACACGCGTGCACGGGTGAGCCGCCCGGATATGCCAGGGTGACGCCGCGCCTACCTGGCATCCAATCGTGGACGGGCGCAGCGAAGGAGGACACAACGGGAACGGGTGAGCCGCTCGGCCACTGCCAGCGCTCGCCACGGCGCGCAGATCGGGCGGGCATGCACACGACAAGCAAGAGGCAGCACGATACACATGCGGCGAGGACAGCGCTCAGCCGACGGTGGTAACAACGTAATGAACTCATCTCTTCACTCTGCGTTCGCCACCAGGCCGAATCCACCCGAACGAGTAAGCCTGTGCACAGGCTGCGACAGGTCCGGGTCCCTGTGGATAGCGGTCAATGCCCACTTCCGACTGTGCGTGACGGAGACAACCAACCCACGCCTCGTTCATCGACGTGAAAGTCAGCACACTCACACCCCTCCCGTGATCAGACAACGAGTGCCTGTGCGGTAACATTGTTGGGCACTTGCCTTGTGCAGGTGACTTCGCGTGCCATTTATCGCTGTCCGCACGAAACCGAGAAGGCAGTGAGGCGTGGCGGCTTCGGTCCCTTCGGGGATGGTCGCTGGTCATGGCACCAGGGTGCGCCAAGCGCACAGAAAACCGATAAACCCGGGGGAGACCCCACTGATCACTCGCGACTTGCGGGGAAAGGACGAACCATGGCGATCGTTACCATGCGTCAGCTCCTCGAGTCCGGTGTCCACTTCGGTCACCAGACTCGCCGTTGGAACCCGAAGATGAAGCGTTTCATCCTCACCGAGCGCAACGGCATCTACATCATCGACCTGCAGCAGACTATTGCTGACATCGACATTGCTTTCGACTTCGTGAAGCAGACTGTCGCCCACGGTGGCACCCTGCTCTTCGTCGGCACCAAGAAGCAGGCCCAGGAAGCCGTGGCCGAGCAGGCCCAGCGTGTTGGCATGCCCTACGTGAACCACCGCTGGCTCGGCGGCATGCTCACCAACTTCTCTACCGTTGCGACCCGTCTGCAGCGCCTGAAGGAACTCGAGCAGATTGACTTCGATGATGTGGCCTCCTCCGGTCACACCAAGAAGGAACTGCTCATGATGCGCCGCGAGAAGGACAAGCTCTCGCGCACGCTCGGCGGCATCCGCGACATGACCAAGGTTCCCTCGGCCGTGTGGATTGTCGACCCCAAGAAGGAACACCTCGCGGTTTCTGAGGCTCGCAAGCTGCGCATCCCGATCGTCGCTATCCTCGACACCAACGCTGACCCGGACGAGGTCGATTACCGTATCCCCGGCAACGACGACGCCATCCGCGCCGTTTCCCTGCTGACCCGCGTGGTCGCCGACGCCGTCGCCGAGGGCCTCATCGCCCGCTCCGACGTGCGCAAAGGCAAGGGCGAAGAGACCGCCGCTGAGCCGCTGGCCGAGTGGGAGCGCGAGCTCCTCGAGGGCGAGATTCAGGCTGACGAAGCTGTCGCCGCCGAGGTCGCCGAAGAGTCGGCCACCAAGCAGGACTGAAGTTTTTACTGAGAGGAATCATCCGATGGCGAATTTCACCGCTGCAGATGTGAAGGCGCTGCGTGAGCAGACCGGCGCCGGCATGATGGATGTCAAGAAGGCTCTGACCGAGGCTGATGGCGACGCCGAGAAGGCTCTCGAGATCATCCGCCTGAAGGGCCTGAAGTCCCTGTCCAAGCGCGAGGGCCGCCAGGCCTCCGCCGGCCTGCTGGCCGCTCAGACCGACGGCACCGTCGGCGTGCTGGTTGAGGTCAACTCTGAGACCGACTTCGTCGCCAAGAACCAGAAGTTCATTGACTTCTCCAACGAGGTCCTGGCCGCCGCGGTCGCTTCCGGCGCCGCCGACCTGGACGCGCTGCTCGCCGCACCCATGGGTGAGGGCACCGTCAAGGATCGCCTGGACGCCTTCGCCGCCGTCATCGGCGAGAAGCTGCAGGTTGGCCGTATCGTGCGCGTTGAGGGCGAGAACGTCGACCTCTACCTGCACCAGACGAACCCCGACCTGCCCCCGCAGGTTGGCGTCTTCGTCGTCACCGATGCCGCTGGCAAGTCCGTTGCGCACGACATCGCGATGCACGTCGCTGCCTACATGCCCGCGTACCTTGACCGCGATTCGGTTCCGGCCGACGTGCTCGACAAGGAGCGCGCCACCCTCGAGAAGATCACGCTTGAGGAAGGCAAGCCCGCCAACATCGTTCCCAAGATCGTTCAGGGGCGCCTGAACGCGTTCTTCAAGGACAACTGCCTTGTCGACCAGGCTTTCGCGCGTGACCCTTCAAAGTCCGTCGGCCAGGTCCTGAAGGAGGCCGGTGCAACGGTGACCAACTTCGTGCGCGTGCACGTTGGCGCCTGATATGAGTCTCTCGTCAGCTTGCTGACAGTTGGAAGCGGCTCCGCCTAACGGCGGGGCCGCTTCCCTTTTACCAGGTAGTATGGTTCCGAACCGTTCCGCCCGCCCTGGGCCGTCATAAAGGAGAAGCGTCATGTCGACGAAGCGCCGCGTTTTGCTCAAGCTTTCCGGAGAGGCATTCGGAGGTGGGTCGATCGGCTTGGATCCCAAGGTCGTGCGAAACATTGCTGAGCAGGTGGCCACGGCGGTGCGTGAGGGCGTGCAGGTCGCGATTGTTGTCGGGGGAGGCAATTTCTTCCGTGGGGCGCAGCTGGCGCGTGAGGGCCTCGAGCGTTCCCGCGCGGACTACATGGGCATGCTCGGAACCGTGATGAACGCTCTCGCCCTGCAGGACTTTATCGACCAGGCCGGTGTTCCTGCGCGCGTCCAGACTGCGATCACGATGGCGCAGGTTGCTGAACCCTACCTACCGCTGCGGGCGATTCGTCACCTGGAGAAGGACCGCGTTGTCGTGTTCGGCGCAGGCGCGGGCCTGCCCTACTTCTCGACGGATACCGTCTCAGCTCAACGTGCCTTGGAAATTCACTGTGATGAACTGCTGGTTGCCAAGAACGGTGTGGACGGCGTCTATGATGACGACCCGAATAAGAACCCCAACGCGCATCGTTTTGACACGCTGACCTACTCGGAAGCGTTGCGTCGTGACCTGAAGGTGATCGACGGATCGGCTTTGGCTCTGTGTCGAGATAATGGACTCACGACGCGTATCTTCGGTATGAGCGGTGACGGAGCCGTCACCCGCGCGCTGATGGGCGCTGAAATCGGTACCCTAGTGACGGCGTGATATAACCTTCACAGACCACTGACGTTAAGGAGCACATAGTGATCGACGATATTCTCCTCGAGGCTGAGGACAAGATGGACAAGGCTGTCGAGTCGGCCAGGCACGAGTTTACGAACATCCGTACGGGACGAGCGACATCCGCGATGTTCGAGCAGTTGCCGGTGGACTACTACGGCGCGCCCACACCGATGCAACAGCTCGCGAGTTTCCAGATTCCTGAGGCTCGTACGGTCCTGATCTCTCCCTTTGACCGCACTGCGACACAGGAGATCATTCGCACGCTGCGCGAGTCCGACCTGGGTGTGAACCCCACGGATGACGGCAATGTCGTGCGCGTGGTCCTGCCCGCCCTCACTGAGGAGCGCCGTAAAGAGTACGTGAAGCAGGCTAAGAGCAAGGCAGAGGAAGGCCGTGTTTCTGTGCGCGGTGTGCGCCGCAAGGCAAAGGATCAGCTTGATCGTCTGAAGAAGGATGGCGAGGCTTCTGAGGACGATGTTGAGCGCGCAGAGAAGAACCTTGATGCGATGACGAAGTCACACACGGAGCAAATCGACAAGATGCTCGCGACGAAGGAAAGCGAACTGCTGACGATCTGATGGCGTCAACGGATCCTTCACTGCTTGCTCGCATTTTCTCCCCGGGCCCCACACGCGACGATCATCCCGCGAGTGGGGCGACGGGGAAGGCCGGGCGTAATCTTACGCAGGCGATCACAACGGCTGTTGTCCTGATCGCCGCCGTTGCGGTCCCCCTGTTTACGTCGCTTTCTGCGTTCGTCGGGGTGATCGGTTTTGTCTGCCTGATCGGCATTTGGGAGTTGGCGGGTGCGTTCGCGCGCATGGGCATCACCCTGGCTGTGACTCCTCTGTACGTGGGCGCGATCGGTATGGTGACGTGTGCCTGGTGGCTGGGCAGCGAGGGTATGCTTTTCGCCCTGTATATCACCGTGTTCGTCTGTGCGGCGTGGAGATTGCTCGATCGGCGCCGTGCGTCGCGCATGAGCGATGTCGTTTCGACGACGTTCACCGCCGTGTACGTGCCTTTCTTGGCTTCGTTTGTCGTGCTGATGCTGGCTGCGTGGCGTAATCCGTGGGTCTTCGTGGTCTTCGAACTGATGGTCATTGCCAACGATACGGGCGGCTGGGCTGCCGGAGTGATGTTCGGGAAGCATCCGATGGCTCCTGCGTTGTCTCCGAAGAAGTCGTGGGAGGGTTTCGCGGGTTCCGCATTGACTGCTGTCGGCGTTGGGTGCGTCGGTCTGTGGCTGCTGGGTGCCGCCTGGTGGTGGGGCATTATTGCTGGCGTGTCGATTGCTTTCGTTGGAACGATGGGAGACCTGACGGAGTCTCTTGTGAAGCGTGAGGCTGGCCTCAAAGACATGTCGCAGCTTCTGCCTGGGCATGGTGGTGTTCTCGACCGAGTGGACGCGCTGTTGATGAGTGCGCCGGTCGCTTACTTCATTTTTGCGTGGGCGCTGCCGGGTATTTCTTGGGAGTCCAGTCATTGAGCCAGTTGACTAAGGGGTGCCGCGCACCGCAGGGTTTTGATTCCGACGTTGCCACAGCCTCGTCTGCGTCCCGCCGGGGGACACGCCGCGAGGTCCGTCCGACGGACCAGCCGCCGGAGGGTGCGACGCATGAGGGCGCTAAGCCTGTTCTGTCTTTTACCGCTAAGCGCAGGGGTAAAGCTCCGTCGCACTTGGCGGATTTGGATGCGGCTGGGCGTAAGCAGGTGCTGAAAGACTTAGGACTGCCGGCGTTTAGGGCTGATCAGCTGTCGCGTCATTTTTTCACTCACTTTGAGGCGGATCCGGAGCGGATGAGTGACATCCCAGCTGGTATGCGCGCGCAGGTGCGTGAGGCGCTTCTGCCGGTGCTGGTGTCGAAGGTCGTTTCACTTCAGGCTGATGGTGGTCGAACGATCAAGGACCTGTGGAGTCTGTATGACGGAGCCCAGGTTGAGTCGGTCCTGATGCGCTACCCGCACCGCACGACACTGTGTGTCTCCTCTCAGGCTGGCTGCGGGATGGCGTGCCCGTTTTGTGCGACCGGGCAGATGGGGTTGACCCGTAACTTGTCGACGGCTGAGATTGTCGATCAGGTTCGTTATGCGCAGGCTTCGTGCCGTGACGGTGTGCTGGCAGGCGGCCCTACGACGCTGTCGAACGTTGTTTTCATGGGTATGGGTGAGCCGCTCGCTAACTACAAGACCGTCGTTGGTGCGCTTCATCGCTTGATTGATCCGGCTCCCGAGGGTTTTGGGATGAGTGCTCGCAACGTCACGGTGTCGACGGTTGGTTTGGTTCCTGCTATTAGGAAGCTGGCGCGGGAGGGGCTGGCGGTGACGCTGGCGGTGTCTTTGCACGCCCCGGATGATGACCTTCGTGATGAGCTGATTCCAATCAATTCGCGGTGGAAGGTGGGGGAGCTTTTGGATGCTGCTCGCGCTTACTTTTTGGCGACGGGGCGACGCGTATCGATTGAGTACGCTCTTATTAAGGACATGAATGATCAGGAGTGGCGTGCTCAGTTGTTGGCGGATGAGCTTAATAGACGAGGCCATGGCTGGGTTCACGTGAATCCGATTCCTTTAAATCCGACGCCGGGTTCCATTTGGACGGCGTCGACCAGGCGTGCTCAGGATGCGTTTGTTCAGTGTCTGCGCGACAACGGGATTGCGACCTCTATCCGTGATACGCGTGGGTCTGATATTGATGGTGCGTGTGGTCAGTTGGCAACGGCGGTGGCCCAGGGTAAGCGGGTCACCGGAAAGGGGCAGGTGTGATGGTGGCAGAGTTTTCGCGTACTTTTTTACGTGAGGGGTACGACATGAGCGAGGTTCGCGCGTTTCTCGCTGATGTTGAGCGCACTCTCGCGGGTCAGGCGACGGATGACGAGCACATCGTGACTGCTCAAAAAGCGACGGAGATCGAGTTTTCTGTTAAGTTCCGGGGCTTTGACATGGAGCAAGTCGATGCTGAGATTGATCGACTGATTGGCGTTTTACGTGGGCTGGATCGTGCGCGTGAGTGGGAAGGCGAGCGAGAGGATGACAGGGAAGCGAGTGCTGATGCCTCGGCCGCTGGTGTGGGCAAGCTCGCAGTGGCGTCTGCGGCCTCGTCCGCATCCGTCCAGCCCCCGTCCGTATCCGTCCAGCCCCCGTCCGTATCCGTCCAGCCCCCGTCCGTATCCGTCCAGCCCCCGTCCGTATCCGTCCAGCCCCCGTCCGTATCCGTCCAGCCCCCGAGTGTGGCCGGGGTCCCTGCGCCTGACGTTGGTGTGCCCGTTCCTGATGCACAGCAGGCGGGGACCCTGGCGGCTCCGGTGTCCATGCCCTCGCGCGAGTCGTTCGTCGTCCCCGTTCACAGCTCGGATGTGGGCGCGTCACTCGTTCCGGGGGCTTTCAAGGCGGACCGCGTGCGTGATGCGTTGGTGGACGATTCGCCGATCACGACTGTTGTGGATCAGGTGGCCGCGCAGTTTGGCACCCAGGAGGCTGTCGATGAGATTCTTCGTTCCATGACTCAAGGTAAGGAGCAATGATGACTGAGTTCCCTAAGGTTGGTTTTTTCTCGAAGGGCTACCACCGCGGTCAGGTTGATGCGTTCTTTGAGGATGCGCGCCGGGCGTACGAGGGTGGTGTTCCTCCCGAGCAGTTCAGCGCGGAGCAGGTTCGTTTGGCGACGTTCGAACTCACACGCCGTGGTTACGACATTGAGGCTGTGGACGGCGCGATGAATCGCTTGGAGGCGGCGTTCGTTAACCGTGACCGCGCTGATTCTGTGGCGGTTGAGGGTGAGGCTGCATGGTATGACCGTATCGCTGATCGCGCGACTACTCTGTATCCGCGCCTTCAGCGCCCCCGCGGGGAGCGTTTTGCTCATCCCACTAGTGGGCGCGGTTATGACTGCGAGGCGGTAGATGATTTGCTTGACCGCATTGCCGCTTACTTCGACGAGGCCGGGGAGCTGACTGCGAATGAGATTCGCATGGCGACCTTCCGCCCTAAGCGTGGCAAGAAGGCTTACGCCGAGGGGCCGGTGGACGCCTACCTGGGGCGCGCGGTCGAGATCTTGCTCGCGGTCGACTGATGTCTGACCATCACGTGTTCGGGGTGGATCCCATCCCCGTTGTTCTGTTGGGCTCGACCGGCTCGATCGGCACGCAGGCCCGCGAGGTCATCGAAGCGAACCGGGGCCGTTTCGACGTGTTGGGTGTGAGCGCTGGCGGTTCGTCGATCGCCGAGCTTGCCGCGCAGGTCCTTGCCTTGAATCCCGCGTTCGTCGGTGTGGCTCGAGACGTGCGCGCGGAACTGGCTGCTGCCGTGGAGTCGATGGGCGGCACGTGCCCGGAGGTGTTCGTCGGCGAGGACGCCTCGGTCGAGGTCGTGTGTGCTTCGGTGCAGCGTGCGGAGGAGCTGTATCCGAGCGCGACTCCCGTGGTCCTCAACGGCATTACGGGTGGCGTGGGGTTGTCGTCGACGCTCGCGGCGCTGCGCTGCGGCGCCCGCCTGGCGTTGGCGAACAAGGAGTCGCTGGTCGTGGGCGGCGCGCTGGTGAAGAACGCGATGCGTTTCCCTGGGCAGATCGTGCCGGTGGATTCGGAGCACTCGGCGATCGCGCAGGCCCTGGCTTCGGGCGTGCACGAGCGCGGTCTGACGTCGCCGGTGGTGTCGGGGCGCTCGGAGGTCGCTGACCTGGTGCTGACTGCTTCGGGCGGGCCTTTCCGCGGTCGTACGCGCGACCAGCTGCGTGGGGTGCGCGCGGAGCAGGCGCTGGCTCACCCGACCTGGGACATGGGGCCGGTGGTGACGATCAATTCCTCCACGCTCATCAACAAGGGCCTGGAGCTGATCGAGGCCCACTTGCTTTTTGACGTGGAGCCGGAGCATATTGTGGCGACGGTTCACCCGCAGTCGATCGTGCACTCGATGGTCACGTGGCGCGACGGGGCGACGACGCTGCAGGCCTCCCCTCCGGATATGCGCTTGCCGATCGCGTTGGGGCTGACGTGGCCCGAGCGCCTCGATGGCGTGGAGGAGCCCCTGACGTGGGGCAGTCCCTCGCGGTGGACGTTTGAGCCGGTGGATGACCAGACGTTCCCGGCGATTGATCTGGCGCGCTTTGCCGTGGGCGCCTCGGCTACGCACCCTGCGGTGCTCAACGCCGCGAATGAGGTGATGGTCGACGCCTTCATCAAGGGCATCGTTCCGTGGCTCGCGATCGTCGACACCGTCTCAGCGGTCGTGGGTGAGCATGAGGGGGTCGCGGACCCCTCGATGGAGGATATTGTGGCCGTGCAGCGCTGGGCGGATCGGCGCGCACGCGAGTGTGTCGCGGCTGGCCAATGGAAGGATTTGTGAGCGTGGGTTCTATCGTCGGTATCGTCGTCATCATCGTGGGGATTTTGGCGTCGGTGGCGTTGCACGAGGTGGGGCACATGCTGCCCGCTAAGAAGTTCGGCGTCCTGGTGCCGGATTATGCGGTTGGTTTTGGTCCGGCCCTGTGGAAGAAGAAGATCGGGGATACGACGTACGCGCTGCGTGCGATTCTGCTTGGCGGCTATGTGAAGATCGTCGGCATGTACGCGCCGGCGCGCCCGGGCACGCGCCTGGTGGGGCGGGGCGGTAAGCCGACGCTCGCTCAGGAGGCTCGCGAGGCCTCGGCGGAGGAGATCCCCGAGGGGCAGGAGCATCGCGCGTTCTACCTGCTCAGTGCGCCCAAGAAGATTGTCGTGATGCTGGGCGGGCCCCTCATGAACCTGCTGATCGCGATTGTGCTCAGCGCCGTGACGATGATCGGGATCGGTGCCCCCACCGCCTCGCGCACCATTGCGGCCGTGCCAGCGACAATCTCTACGTCCTCTGGTGAGGTTGCTTCTCCTGCCTACGAGGCGGGGGTGCGTCCCGGGGACACGGTGGAGGCGTGGAACGGGCAGCCGGTCACTACCTTCGCGGAGCTTCAGCAGGCCGTGGGCGCGACCCCCGAGGGCGAGTCCGCGACTCTGACCGTTGAGCGTGACGGTGGACGCGTGGATCTCACGGTCACGCCGGTGACGGGCGCCCAGGGTGCGCGTTACGTGGGTGTGACAGCGAGCTACGAGTATGTGTCGGCCTCGCCCGCGGATGTCATCCACGCTGACTGGCAGATGTTCACTGGAACGGCTTCGGTTGTTGTGCGTTTGCCCCAGGCTGTGTGGCAGGTGGCTCGCTCGGTGTTCACTGATGAGCAGCGTGACGCGAGTGGCGTTGTGTCGGTCGTGGGCGTGGGCCGTATGGCTGGAGAAGTAACCGGTGATTCGCAGGCGTTGGGTTTGCGTGACACTCGTCAGGTGATAGCTGTTCTACTGAGTTTGCTCGCGTCGTTGAACATGGCGCTCTTCGTTTTTAATTTGATCCCGTTGCCACCGTTGGATGGTGGACACATCCTGGGCGCTGTCTATGAGGGTGTACGGCGCCAGGTTGCGCGTGTGCGCGGCGCACAGGATCCTGGTCCCGCCGACACAGCTCGGCTGGTTCCCCTCACGTGGGTGGTTGGGGGTTTGCTTGTTGCTATGAGTGTGGTGTTGATCGTCGCTGACATCGTCAAGCCCGTTTCGATTGGCTAAGCGGGTGTCGCGCCCGCTGTGGTGGGAGTGGGGAAAGCGACCCTTCCCACGTGGCTGCCGTCCGCGTGGGAAGGAATCGCCCGGGTGCGCGATAATGGGCGGGTGAGTGAAATCAATCTTGGTATGCCTTCAGTGGCTTCGTCGCCGTTTCCGCGCAAGCAGACGCATCGCCTGATGGTGGGAGATGTTCCTGTGGGCGGGGGCGCGCCTGTGTCTGTTCAGTCCATGACGACGACGAAGACGCATGATGTTGGCGCGACGCTGCAGCAGATTGCGGAGCTGACTGCCGCGGGCTGTGACATTGTCCGCGTGGCGTGCCCGACGGATAAGGATGCCGAGGCGCTGCCGATTATCGCGAAGCAGTCCCGTATCCCCGTCATCGCGGACATCCACTTCAAACCGAAGTATGTGTTCCAGGCGATCGAGGCGGGCTGCGGCGCCGTGCGCGTGAACCCGGGCAATATTCGCAAGTTCGACGACCAGGTGAAGGACATTTGCAAGGCTGCGTCTGATCACGGTGTTTCGTTGCGTATCGGCGTGAACGCGGGATCGTTGGATCCGCGCCTGCTGAAGAAGTACGGTCGTGCCACGCCCGAGGCCTTGGTTGAGTCGGCAATCTGGGAGGCTTCCCTCTTCGAGGAGAATGATTTCCACGACTTCAAGATCTCGGTCAAGCACCACGACGTGCTGACGATGGTCCAGGCCTATCGCATGTTGTCGGAGGCGGGGGATTGGCCGTTGCACCTGGGCGTGACGGAGGCTGGTCCGGCTTTCCAAGGCACCATCAAGTCCGTGTCTGCTTTCTCGATCCTGCTCGCCGAGGGCATTGGTGACACGATCCGTGTTTCCCTGTCCGCCCCTCCCGTCGAGGAGGTGAAGGTGGGCACCAAGATGCTGGAGTTTTTGGGCCTGCGCGATAAGACACTCGAAATTGTGTCCTGCCCGTCGTGCGGACGCGCCCAGGTGGACGTGTGGACGTTGGCCGAAAACGTCACCGAGGGGTTGAAGGACTTGAGTGTTCCGCTGCGCGTGGCCGTCATGGGTTGTGTCGTCAATGGTCCGGGCGAGGCACGTGAGGCCGACCTGGGTGTTGCGTCCGGCAACGGCAAGGGTAAGATTTTTATCCGTGGCGAGGTCGTGGAGACCGTTCCCGAGGATCAGATCGTCGAAACACTGATCCGTCGCGCAAACGTGCTGGCTGAAGAACTTGGCCTCGAACCCGGGTCGGGTACCGTTGAGGTTGCCCCCATCGCCACTCCCGATGTTAAGCTTCCGGGCATTGACTGCTGAGAACTCTAAGGAATTTCCGATGCGTTTTCGTACTTTTGTGTGTCTGTCCCTGCTCGGCGGCGCGTGCGCTCTGGCAGCGAGTGGATTCCCGCGTCGCATTGGCCTGACGGCATCGCAGGCTGACGTGTCGCTGCCCGGTGATCTGCTGCTTCCGGGCGCGAATGTCGTCGTTGATCGCGGAGTCTCAATTGATGCCCCCGCTTCCGTTGTGTGGGATGTGTTGGGGCATGCCTTCGAGCCTGCGGATGAGTCAACGATCATCGACATTGAGGACGGGGACCACGTCCTTATGCGGGTGGCCGCACCCTCTGCACCCGAGGGAGCCCCGGCCTCGGGAACGTGCGTGATTGCCCTGCTGCCCCTGTCTCCTTCACGCACTTTGCTTCATATTCGCGAGCGTCACCAGGCCTTCGGGCGCGAACGCGCGCTTGTGTGGGCCGGTGTTGCCGCAGAGTCGCTTTCGTCGCTGTCCATGCTGCGAGATTTGCGCGACGCGTGCGTGGCGCACGTGTCCGGCGCCTGACTCGCTCGATGCCACTGCTCCTCGGATGGCGCGCTCATCCCCGCGGTGTTGTAGTATCGAACTACACGCAACGCCGATGGGGATGTTGCGCTCTTAGAAGGAGGGGGATGGGATGGTCCTCAGTTCCGCCGCGCTGCTCGCCGTTGTTGGTCTACTCATTGCGCTCTTGTGGGCATGGGTATGGTCGGGGCTTTTTGCGAGCGCAAGGCGTGTCGCGATGCGCCTGGATTTGCGCGGTGGATCGACCAACGCGGAAGTGAACCGTGTTGTCTGGCCGCTCGTGCCTCTTCTCTCCCTCGTGTGGTTCGTGACCGCCCACCTGGTGAGTCACGAGGTTGCTGGCACCGACACGACGGGGTCGTGCGCGCTTCTGCTCGGCCTCTTTGGCGTCATGATTGCGGTTGCGATTCAATCCCTGTACCTGGGTGGGCTTCCTGAGTGGGCGTACCCGGGCTGGATGGCGCGTCGCTATTATGCGGCCCACCCGCATGCGCGCGAGCGAGAGCTGGGGGCCGGTGCTCTGATCTGAGGGGTGGCGCCCTGATGCGTGTTGACACGGCTGTGCCAGTGGCCTTCAAAGCCGCGCGTGCCGTACTCTTGAACCATGCTTCGAAATCTCTCGACTTTCTTCTTGCGGACCCTGCGTGAAGACCCGGCCGACGCCGAAGTCAATTCGCATAAGCTTCTGGTTCGCGCCGGTTATATTCGCCGCTGTGCTCCGGGTATTTACACCTGGCTTCCTCTCGGTCTGCGCACGCTACGCAAGATCGAGGCGATTGTTCGTGAGGAGATGGACGCGATGGGCGCTCAGGAGGTGCACTTCCCGGGCCTGATCCCCGCCGAGCCCTACAAGGCGACGAACCGCTGGGAGGAGTACGGCCCGACGCTGTTCAAGCTCAACGACCGTAAGGGCGGCGACTACCTGCTGGCTCCCACCCACGAGGAGATGTTCACCCTCCTGGTCAAGGACATGTACTCCTCGTACAAGGACCTGCCCGCGACGCTCTACCAGATTCAGACGAAGTACCGCGACGAGGCGCGCCCCCGCGCTGGCCTGATCCGCGGCCGCGAGTTCGTCATGAAGGATGCCTACTCTTTCGACATTGACGACCAGGGCTTGGACGCCTCCTATCAGGCTGAGCGTGACACCTACGAGCGCATCTTCCAGCGCCTGGGCCTGCGCTACGTCATTGTTTCCGCGATGAGTGGCGCGATGGGCGGCTCTCGCTCCGAGGAGTTCTTGCACCCTTCGCCGATCGGCGAGGATACGTTCGTGGCGTCCCCGGGCGGCTACGCTGCCAACGCCGAGGCCGTGACGACTCCCGTCCCCGAGGCCGTCGATGCGTCCGGCGTGCCCGCGCCCGTGGAGGTCCCCACGCCCGATGCCCCCACGATCGAGGCGCTCGTCGATCTGCTCAACGTTTCGTACCCGCGCGATGATCGTCCCTGGACCGCTGCCGACACGCTGAAGAACGTCGTCGTGACGCTCACCCACCCGGACGGGCAGCGTGAGCTCCTCGTCGTGGGCGTGCCCGGCGACCGCGACGTCGACATGAAGCGCCTCGAGGCCGCGGTGGCCCCCGCCGAGGTCGAGATGGCGTCGGATTCGGACTTCGAGCCGCACCCCGAGCTGGTGCGCGGCTACATCGGCCCCACGGTGCTGGGCCCCAACTCGCCGAAGCGCGTTGTGGATGAGGAAGGTAACGCCTCCGGTTCCGTGCGCTACCTGGTCGATCCCCGCGTCGTTGAGGGAACCGCCTGGGTGACGGGCGCAAACGCCGAGCAGCGTCACGTCCTGAACCTGGTCATGGGCCGCGACTTCACGGCTGACGGGACGATCGAGGCCGCCGAGGTGCGCGAGGGTGACCTGGCCCCCGACGGTTCGGGTCCCCTCCATCTGGAGCGTGGCATCGAGATCGGCCACATCTTCCAGCTGGGCCGCAAGTACGCCAAGGCCCTGGGCCTGACCGTCCTCGACGAGAACGGCAAGACCCAGGTCGTGACCATGGGCTCCTACGGTATCGGCGTCACCCGCGTCATGGCGGCGCTGGCCGAGGCGAACTGCGACGACAAGGGCCTGAGCTGGCCCGCGCAGATCGCGCCCTTCGACGTGCACGTCCTGGCCACCGGCAAGGGCGACGAGGTCTTCGAGACCGCACAGTCTTTGGGCGAGCAGCTTGACGCGGCCGGCCTGGATGTCCTGGTGGACGACCGCCGTAAGGTCAGCGCGGGCGTGAAGTTCAAGGATTACGAGCTTGTGGGCGTGCCCTTCGGTCTGGTCGTGGGCCGGTCGCTGGCCGACGGCCAGGTCGAGATCCGCGTGCGCGCCACCGGTGAGACGATGGTGGTGCCCGTCGAGGAGGCCGTCGAGCGACTGCGCGAGGCCCACGCGGCGGCCCTGAAGGGGGAGTGACATGGCTATTCGTCCCATCCGCATTATCGGCGACCCGGTTCTGCGCACCGTGTGTGACCCGATCACGGAGATCACGCCGAGTGTGAAGGCTCTCGTCGAGGACCTGCTCGAGGGCGTCGACATGGACGGGCGCGCGGGTCTCGCCGCCAACCAGATCGGCGTGAGCCTGCGTGCCTTCTCCTGGAACATCGACGGGGACATCGGCTACGTACTCAACCCCCGCATCGTCGCACTGAGCGAAGATGAGTATCAGGACGGTGATGAGGGCTGCCTGTCGGTCCCTGACCTGTGGTACCCGACCGAGCGTGCCTGGTATGCGCGCTGCGAAGGCACAGACCTGGACGGCAAGAAGGTTGTCGTCGAGGGCGAGGAGCTCATGGCTCGCTGCATCCAGCACGAGTGCGACCACCTGGACGGCCACATCTACATCGATCGTCTGGATCGCCCGACTCGAAAGAAGGCGCTGCGAGACATTCGCAAAGCTGGCTTCTGAGCTAGTCCCAGCGGTCATAGCGTGAGAACGCGCCGAACAATGGAGTGCATTGTTTGGCGCGTTCCACTATCCTGTAAATACATCGTGTGTGCCGATTAGGCACAGTTCATTGCAACTCGCGGCTACCTAGGACGTAGGGGAAGACGATCCTGACAAAGCCAACAGGAGGAACAATGAGAGGGTCATACACCCGCGGTGTACTTTTCGTGCACTCAACACCGCCCGCTCTGTGCCCGCACATCGAGTGGGCGCTGGGTACCGCGCTCGGCCAGGAGGTTCGCCTCCAATGGTCGGATCAGGAAGCGGCGCCGGGCATGGTTCGCTGCGAGTTTTCGTGGGTGGGACCGATCGGCTCGGGCGCTCGTTTGGCGTCTGCTCTGCGCGGATGGGAACACCTGCGCTACGAGGTGACGGAGGAAGCCACGGCCTCGAGCGACGGCGGTCGCTGGTGTCATACTCCTTCGCTGGGTATCTTCCACTCGCAGATGGACACCGTCGGTAACGTGGTAGTCCCGGAGGATCGTATCCGTGCCGCTATGAAGTCCGCCACCAACTACCAGGAACTGCGCGAGGGCCTCGACCTGGCGCTCGGCCAGGCCTGGGATGACGAGCTGGAGTCTTTCCGCCATGCCGGAGCTGGAGCGCCCGTGCGCTGGCTCAACAACAGGGTGGGCTGATGGGGTCCATCGCTGACCTGTTGGGCGACCAGCTGCGTGCAGGCTTAGCGCAGCTGGTCGATCCCGCGCCGGATGGCGATGCTGTCAGCCCTACCCAGGCCTCGTCTATCGACGCGATGGGGGAGAGCGCGACCGCGGAGGAACGAGCACGCGAAGCGGCCATGGAGGCTGTTCTCGATGAAAGCGGCATAGACCCAGCGGATGCCCGCGCTGAGCTGACGCTGCGACGGGACCTGGACATGGACGACGTGGCGCTGTACGCCGTCGTTGCGCGCGTCGAACGCGAGGCGAAAGTGACGCTCACCGATGCACAGATCGAGGGGTGGCAGACCCTCGGGGACCTACTGGGCGCCGTCGCGAATGGTGCGTGTCATGACTGACGCAAGCGCTCGTTAGGGTAGCGTCAAGGACCTTCCCGAGATTCGTAAAGTGCCTGACAGTCAAGGACTTCCGGCCTACCATGGAGGCGGATCGCCGGGGAATCCCCGGCATACACTCCTACGGAAGGAACGACGTTGACCCGCACCGAAGAGGACCTGCTCGGCACACGCGAAGTACCTGATGACGCGTATTGGGGCATCCACACACTACGAGCCATTGAGAACTATCAGATCTCTGGCCGAACTATCAATGAAGCACCCGAATTGATTCGCGCATTCGCGCAAGTGAAAAAGGCATGCGCCTTAGCAAACATGCAACTCAAGGCGATGAAGCCTGTGAAGGCTGAGGCAATTATCGCCGCGTGCGATGAGATCATCGAAAACGGTCGCTGCATGGATCAGTTCCCCGTCGACCAGTTCCAGGGCGGCGCAGGAACCTCCGTGAACATGAACGCGAACGAGGTCATTGCGAATCTTGCACTTGAGATTCTGGGGGAGCCTAAGGGGCGCTACGACGTCATTAATCCAAACGATCACGTTAACCGCTCACAGTCGACGAACGATGCCTACCCGACGGCCTTTCGCATCGCCCTGTGGCGCAAGGTGAATCGCCTGCGCAAGGCCATCGACGAGCTTGCCGACGCTTTTGATGAGAAAGGCGCGGAGTTCCGTAACATCCTGACGATGGGACGCACGCAGCTCCAGGACGCCGTCCCGATGTCGCTGGGCAGAGAGTTCTCTGCGTTCGCGCACACGCTGCGTGAGGAGGACGAACGCCTTGTCAACAACGCGGAGCTGCTCCTGGAGACGAACTTGGGTGCCACCGCGATCGGTACTGGCCTGAACACTCCGGACGGCTACCAACAGGTTGTTGTGCGCCACCTGCGTCGCATCACGGGAGCGCGTGTTGTCGGCTCCCCGGACCTGCTCGAAGCGACATCCGATACGGGTGCCTACGTGTCCATGCACGCCACGATTAAGCGCAGCGCGGTGAAACTATCGAAGGTCTGCAACGATCTGCGTCTGCTCGCGTCGGGTCCGCGAGCTGGCCTCAACGAAATCAACTTGCCGAAGATGGCGGCTGGTTCATCGATCATGCCGGCGAAGGTCAATCCTGTGATTCCCGAGGTGGTTAACCAGGTGTGCTTCAAGGTGATCGGTAACGACCAGACCGTCACCATGGCGGCCGAGGCCGGCCAACTTCAGCTCAATGTCATGGAACCTGTCATCGCTCAGGCCCTTATTGAGTCGATCAACCTGTTGGTCAACGCCTGCGATACGCTGCGTGAGCGCTGCGTCACGGGAATCACGGCGAACGAAGAAGTGTGCCGCTCCTACGTGGAGAACTCCATCGGCATCGTCACCTACTTTAACGACGTGATCGGCCACCACCTGGGCGACGTCGTCGGTAAGCGGGCTGCGGCCGAGGGTAAGACGATCCGTGAGGTGATCCACGAGATGGAACTTCTCTCCGAGTCCGAGGTGGAGCGTATTCTCTCCCCTGAGAATCTCGCGCACCCGAAGTATGCGGGCAGTGAGGAGGAATAAGCCCTCCGTGGTGCCGTTGTGAATCGACGAGGCCGGGGAACCCGCGTGGGAACCCCGGCCTCGTCAGTTGTCGTTAGGCGCTTAGGTGGAGGAAGAGGCGCCTAGCGGCGCTCACTCCTCGCCGGCGTGATCTGAGCCTGCGATGGCGTAGTTGAACAGGTCGTACTTCGCGATCGCTTGGCCGACGACCGACGGGTCGACCTGGCCTTTGTCGGCGAGGGCAGCCAGTGTGCGCACGACCATCGACTCGGCGTCGATGTGGTACCAGCGGCGGGCAGCACGGCGCGTGTCTGAGAAACCGAAGCCGTCCGCACCGAGCACGTGGTAGTCGCCGGGGACCCACTGGCGGATCTGGTCGGGGAGCATACGGTCGAAGTCTGAGGAGGCGACGAAGGGGCCCTCGCGACCCGCGAGCTTGGCCGACACGTAGGGCGTGCGGCGCGGCTCGGTGGGGTGCAGGTAGTTGTGCTCCTCGGCGTCCAGGCCGTCGCGGCGCAGCTCGTTCCACGAGGTCACGGACCACACGGCGGCGTCCACGCCCCAGTCGCGGGCCAGGAGCTCGCGGGCCTCGCGCGCCCACGGCACGCCGACGCCGGAGGCGAGCAGCTGAGCCTTGGGGCCGCCGAAGTTCTGGTGCTCATCGACGTTGTAGATGCCCTTGATGATGCCCTCGACGTCCACGTTCTCCGGCTCGGCCGGCTGGTGGATCGGCTCGTTGTACACGGTGATGTAGTACATGACGTTCGGGTCGCGGCCGCCCGCGTCGCCGTACATGCGCTGCAGGCCGTCCGCCATGATGTGGCGGATTTCGTAGGCGTAGGCCGGGTCGTAGGACACGAACGCGTGGTTGGTGGCGGCCAGGACCTGAGAGTGGCCGTCCATGTGCTGCAGGCCCTCGCCCGCGAGCGTGGTGCGCCCGGCGGTGGCGCCGATGACGAAGCCCTTGGTGAGCTGGTCGCCGGCGGCCCAGAACTGGTCGCCCGTGCGCTGGAAGCCGAACATCGAGTAGAAGATGTAGATCGGCACCATCGGCAGGTCGTGCGTCGCGTATGCCGTGCCGACGACCTGGAAGGCGGCCGACGAGCCGGCCTCAGTGATGCCCGTGTGCAGGATGCGGCCCTGCTCGGATTCACGGTAGGACAGCATCATGTCGGCGTCGACGGGCGTGTAGGACTGGCCGGTTGTGTTGAAGATCTTCGCCGACGGGAAGATCGCGTCCAGGCCGAAGGTGCGTGCCTCGTCGGGGATGATCGGCACGAAGTACTTGCCGGCCTGCTTGTCCTTCATGAGGTCCTTGATGAGGCGCACGAGGGCCATGGTCGTGGCGACCTCGAGCTTGCCGGAGCCCTTGGACAGCGCTTCGAAGGGGCGGGTGGGCAGGGTGGGGAGCTTGGGCGCACGGTCGGCTCGGCGCTCGGGCACCCAGCCGCCGAGGATTTCGCGGCGCTCCTTCATGTACTGCAGGGCCGGGTGGTCGGCCGGCGGCATGTAGTACGGGGGCATGTAGGGGTCGCGTTCGAGTTCTTCGTCCGTGATCGGGATCTGGAGGCGGTCGCGCAGCTGCTTGGCGTCCCCGAGTGTCAGCTTCTTCATCTGGTGCGTGGAGTTACGGCCGGCGAAGTGCGTGCCGAGCGCGTAGCCCTTGATGGTGTGGGCGAGGATGACGGTGGGCTGGCCGGTGTGCTCCATGGCGGCCTTGTAGGCGGCGTAGACCTTGCGGTAGTCGTGGCCGCCGCGCTTGAGCTCCCAGAGTTGGTCGTCGGTCCAGTTCTTGACCATTTCTTTGGTGCGCGGGTCGCGGCCGAAGAAGTGTTCGCGCACGTAGGCGCCGTCGTTCGCGCCGAAGGTCTGGTAGTCGCCGTCCAGGGTTTCGTTCATGACGTGGACGAGGGCGTCGTCCTTGTCGGCGGCGAGGAGCTGGTCCCAGCCTCGTCCCCAGATGACTTTGATGACGTTCCAGCCGGCGCCCTTGAAGAAGGCTTCGAGTTCCTGGATGATCTTGCCGTTGCCGCGCACCGGTCCGTCGAGGCGCTGGAGGTTGCAGTTGATGACGAAGGTCAGGTTGTCGAGGCGCTGCTGGGCGGCGAGCTGGAGCATTCCGCGGGATTCGGGTTCGTCCATTTCGCCGTCGCCGATGAAGGCCCAGGTGTGTTGCTGGGAGGTGTCCTTGATGCCGTTCATGTGCAGGTAGCGGTCGAACCACGCCTGGTAGATGGCTTCGGCGGGGCCCAGGCCCAGCGATACGGTGGGGAATTCCCAGAAGTGGTCGAGTTGGCGCGGGTGCGGGTAGGAGGGCAGGCCGTGAGCGGTGGAGACCTGCTGGCGGAAGCCGTCCATTTCTTCTTCGGAGAGGCGTCCTTCGAGGAAGGCGCGCGCGTAGGGGCCGGGGGAGGCGTGGCCTTGGAAGAAGACGTGGTCTCCGCCGCCGGGGTGGTCTTTGCCGCGGAAGAAGTGGTTGAGGCCGACTTCGTAGAGGGTGGCGACGGATGCGTAGGAGGAGATGTGTCCGCCGACCTTGACGCCGGGCCGCTGGGCGCGCGTGACCTGGACGGCGGCGTTCCAGCGGATCCAGCGGCGGTATTCGCGTTCCATGGCTTCGTCGCCGGGGAAGTACGGTTCTTGGTCAACGGGGATGGTGTTGACGTAGGGGGTGGTGTATTCCTGGGGGAGTTGAACGCCGTTGCGTCGTGCTTCGTCCAGCATGTGCAGCAGGATGTAGCGCGCGCGGGGGCCGCCTTTTTCGTTGATGAGTCCGGTCAGGGACTCGACCCATTCGGCGGTCTCCTGGGGGTCGTTGTCGGGGACTTGGGGGATCAGTCCGTTGACGACGACGGGGCGTGACTCGTGGAGTTGGCTCACGGTGTACCTTCTCGCTTGACTCGGAGCTGCGACGTGCAGCGTTCGTGGGCAGTGTCTTCGATCGACACCGCGCATATCGGGACTATTGTCCCACTTCTGGTGTGGCTTTGCGAGCGTTTGCTAGTGAGCGCATGTATGAGGTGCATATCACCGCTGATGGCTGTGTTGTGTGGGAGTAAATGCGCTGGTCAGAGGGGTGATGCCGTGCGGGGCTGTTTCGGCTGGTGTTATCCCTTGCATTCGACCTGCTTTCATGCCCTAGGATGAAGGCGTGAACGTTGATATGACACTGAGCGCCAGCTCGTTGATGGGTGGTGCTGCGTGATGGCAGTGAGCCTGGGTTTTGCGTCCGATGCGATCGTGCAGGAGTTTTACGTCGATGACGACGTGGATCAGGGTGTGCGTGACGCGGTTGAAGGGGAGACGGGGCATCCGCTCGTTGACGTCGATTACGCGGACGTCGTGGATGGTGCGATCGTCTGGTGGCGCGCGGATGACGCCGAGGAAGAGGATCTCGCGGACGTCCTGGTGGACGCCATGTCGAACTTGGATGACGGTGGCTTGATTTGGGTCCTGATTCCTAAGCCGGGGCGTTCTAATTCGGTGCGCGTGGGCGACGTGGAGGAGGCCGCGGAGATCGCGGGCTTGCACGCGACGACGTCGACGGCGTTGGGGCAGGACTGGGCGGGTGTGCGCTTGACCGCGCGTCCGCGTTCGCGTCGCTAGTTTCATCGACGAGGCCTGGGCGGGGCGGCGCTGTCCTGCGTCGTGTCGCTCGGCTTCGGATGACCGTGCGTGCCTCTTCTGGTAGATTGGCGCGTGCGTGGGGCCTTTAGCTCAGTTGGTTAGAGCGTCTGGTTTACACCCAGAAGGTCATCGGTTCGAGTCCGGTAGGGCCCACAAACGGCGGGGGCCGGAAGCGACAGCTTCCGGCCCCAACGCGTATCTGCTCGCGTTACTCGGCGGGTGTCGCATTCTCCTGCTGCTCCAGCTTCTGCTTGGCTGCTTCGAGTCTATCCCGCACCTCTATTGTCGATTCGTGGTCGGCCCCATAAATTTGTATATAGTCGTTGTGCAGGTCTTCGTACATGCTGATGGCTTTGGGAAGATCGCCTGCTTGTTCGTATGTCTGCGCGAGATCGTTGCGCGTGATACGCGTGTGGTGATGCGTGTTACCTAGGGTGCGGATGCGTGCTTCTAACACGTACTCGTACATCTTGATGGCATCCGTGAGGCGGCCGACGGATTTGTATGCATCGGCGAGATTGTTGCGGGTCACGAGGGTATGTTTGTGGTCCGGTTTCAGGACGCTGTCGCGGTCTTTGACGACCTGCTCGCCCAGAGCGATGGCACGCTCAAGCTGGCCATCGTCCGCGTATGCGAGGGCAAGGTAGCTGCCTGTCATGAGCGTGTCCTCGTGGTCGCTGCTCTGGATGCGCGTGCGGTCGTCGAGGACCTGCTCGAAAAGATCAATAGCCTTGCCGGTGTCGCCCTCCCAGTAGTAGGCGTATGCGAGGTTGTTGCGTGAGGCCAGGGTGTCACGGTGGTCGTGGCCTTGAATAGCTGTCCGATCATCGATGACCTGCGCGTATAGGTTGAACGCTTTGTCGAACTGCTCTGCATACATGTACGTGTATGCGAGCTGTTCCTTCAAATTGAGAGCGGCTATCTCGTCTAGCTGTTGTGCCATATTCAGAGTTGCCAGTACGGGTTCTTCGAGAGCGAGCGCTTCGTAGAGAATCCCGAGATCGCGTGCGTGCGAGAGGGTGTGGGAAAGAATCAATGCGATCTGTTCATATTTGAAGAGAGATTTGGAATGCCTCTGCTCACTAATGGCACGAATCTGTTCGATGAGTGAACGGGTCTCACGGAGGCGTGATTCCGTATCGGTTCTGTCGAAGCTGTCGATGTTCACAGAACCGAGCAGGGTAGCAGCTGATTCGCATGCTTGTTCACGTTCTTCTTTGCTCCAGGATTCGCGGAAAGCTCTCGCCTGGAGGCGATGAAGCATCGTCGTCGCTTTGTCTGCGCTCTGCTGAACGATAGACCTGCGAATGAGCTTGGTTAAAGCCTTATGTGCATCTTCATCTGCGGCTCGGTCGTGGTCTTGGAATTCTGCGTCGTTAGGCTCCTCTGACATGGGGTCGAGCCAGTGTGTGGGTACGCCGGACTCCGCGAGCAGTGCAAGCGCTCCTAATTGACGTCGAGCCGCGCGCCTCGTGCCTTCATCCAGGTTGTTGAGAGTGCCTCTGATGGCCATCCGCAGTGCTCCGTAGACATCGTGCGGATATTCGTCTCCGGGAATCGAGCGGATAACTTGTTCGCTTCTGTATTTTTCCAAAAGCCTCAGATATTGCGTCAGTGTCCAATCTTCGTTAAGTGCTGTTGCTGCTGCTTGAGCAAGAGCCAGCGGCAAATCGCCGAGCCGGCGCGCCAACGTGTCTGCGGCGTCGTGATCAGTGGAGTTGGTGACCGTAAGGAGGTAGTCGATCGACTTCTCGCGATCAAAGACCCCAATCCTAACGGTGTCCCACTGAAAGTTCCAACCATTGTCGTTCGTCGTTGTCGCGACCACGCGCAGGCCGTCACCGGTCGGTACAAGTCCGCAAATGTCGTTGATGTCCTCGACGTTGTCGAAGACGATGAGTCTGTCTGAGGGAACCGCTGATTTCAAACGGGTGAAGAGCCGATGAATAATGGCCTCGGCAGTGGGCTGGCCACTCGTGTCAATCTTAAGTTCTCTGGCAAGTTCGACCAGATCGCTCGTGATGGATTCGGTCGAACTTGCATTCACCCACGCGACGAGGCTCCAGTGTGCGTCCTCGCATTGCTCAGCGAGAGCAGCGGCAAGCTGTGTCTTGCCGCAGCCGCGCATGCCCACCAGGACCGTGGGTTGTTTCGTTGGGTTGGTGATCAGCGCATTCAACTGTTCCTGCTCGCTACGCTCGACAAACCGGTTCTCCGTCACCACGTTCGGTCGACTACCGAAAAAGACGCGGCTCGGCTTACTCTCGCTGGAGACGAGCTCGGCGACCTTGTGTGGGACATCAACTATTGTCTCGTGCATCTGTGCCCACGTTTCGCGATTCTCTCTGTCACTCTTCAACAACTGCTTGAGGGCGAGCTGTTGGTAGTTGGATGATCGCTCCGCATAAGTAATGTAAAGCTCAGTGACCGCTGTAATCAGTTCGTCGAAATACGGAACCAGGCGCTCATCTACCTGAATTCGGCTGTTTTGTGCTTGTTGTTCAAAAAATGCGCGAACAGCATTAGGGTCATGTACAGCTTGTTCGAGGAGCTGCTCATGATCATCGATAGCGTTTAATATCTCTTCAACTTCCGCGCATGGACTCGCTAGTCGATCGGAATTAATACCGTCGCTGTGGCAGCGTTCGGACATTTCGCGCATGCGCAGAGTTAGATCTTTGTGGATGGTACGTTCGATGTCTTTCTTCGTGCCGCGTCGACCGAGAATCGCCTGAGTAAGCAAGATTATGGGATCACGAGCGTCAGTTACGATAGCTGCAGCCTGTTGCTGCTGGGTGGCGTTAAGCAGCATTGAGGTCAGTGCGAGACCGACGTTAACTAGAGAAGTTGCTACAGGATCAACCATGAGTCAAATTGTATATCACAAGGTTTGACAGTCCTGGTGAAGCAGAGCTGAAAGAGCTATCGTTCTCTGAGTAGGTGTGGGGCCGGAAGCCCTCGCTTCCGGCCCCACACCGTGCCTGTCTGCCTGTTTGTCAGCGCGCGCTTGCCGTGCCCGAACGCGCGCCAGAATTAACCGTCAGAGCGTGAGGCGCTCAGGCCTCGTGCATGCGCTCCTCGACGACGTCCTCGCCGGCGACGAGCTTGCCGGACGCGCCCGCACCCAGCTGCTCCATCGCCAGGCGGCCCACCATCTGCTGGTTCGTCGTCGTGCGCTGCGAGCGCGCACCCGACAGGAAACTGAAGAACCAATTCACCAGCGTGCCCACCTGCGACTTAAAGNGCGCCCCGCGCGGTCCACTTCGGCGCCCGTCGCCTCGCCCAGGGCCCGGCCCAGCGGGCTCGCGGACACGCCCGCGGCCCACACCTTGCACACGGACTCGATCCGCTCCTCCTCGCCGGACTTGTACTTCAGGGTCACGCCCTCGGCGTCCACGTCCGTCACGAAGGCGTTCATCTTCATCTCGACACCCAGCTTCGCCAGCGCCTCCTCGGTCTTATGGCCGAGCTTCTCGCCGAACGGGGGGAGTGGATGAGCTGCGCCGTCCACCAGGATGACGCGCGCCTTCGTCGGATCGATGTTGCGGAACTCGCCCTTGAGTGTGTGAGAGGCGAGCTCGCGGATCTGTCCTGCCATCTCGACGCCGGTGGGGCCTGCGCCCACGACGACGAAGGTGAGGAGCTTGCCCACCAGAGCGGGATCGGTCTCGATTTCGGCCAGCTCGAACGCGCCGAAAATACGCGCGCGCAGCTCGAGCGCGTCATCGATCGTCTTCATGCCCGGCGCGAACACCGCGAAGTGGTCGTTGCCGAAGTAGGACTGGCCCGCGCCCGCCGCCACGATCAGGGTGTCGTACTCGGTGCGCTCGTACTTGTTGTGGTTGCGCCACTTCACGACGCGAGCCTCGACGTCGATCTCCTCGACGAGCGCCTGCAAGACCGTGACGTTCTTCTGGCGGCGCAGGATCTCGCGCGTCGTGGGGGCGATGTCGCCCTCGGAGAGGATACCCGTGGCCACCTGGTAGAGCAGAGGTTGGAACAGGTGGTGCGACGTGCGGGCCAGGATGGTGATGTCGGCGTCTGCCTTCTTCAGTCGGCGAGCAGCCGTGAGGCCAGCGAAACCGGAGCCAATAATGACGATGCGATGGCGGGGCATAAGACTCTCCTTTGATAAAGCAAGGCTAATCTTACCTAAATGTGGCGCACGCAAACTGTGAGGTCACTCGCACACGTCTCTAGCGTTCCGACGCCGAAAACAGCTCCGCCGCCGCGAGNTCACGAGGCCGAGGCGGCCTTCGCGGCTGCCATGGCCGCGTGACGCTCCGAGCGCTCCTTCAGGCGCGCCAGCACCGAACCGGCCTCCTGGAGCGTCGAGCCGGAATTGGCGATGTGGCGCAGCTGCTCGGGGATCTCGAAGCCGCGGGCACGCATACCCTTGGCCCACAGCAGGCCCGCGCGGTACGAGGAACGCACGAGGGGGCCGGCCATGACACCGGCGAAGCCCATCTCCTCGGCCTCGGCCGCCAGCTCGACGAACTCCTCCGGATGCACCCAGCGGTCAATCGGGTGATGCAGGGGAGAGGGACGCAGGTACTGCGTGAGCGTCAGCAGGTCACAGCCCGACTCATGCAGATCGCGCATGGCGGCGCTGACTTCCTCGCGCGTCTCGCCCATGCCCAGGATCAGATTCGACTTGGTGACCATGCCGCCGTCGTGGGCGCGCTTGATCATCGCGAGCGAGCGATCGTAGTTGAAGGCGGGACGTATCTTCTTGAAGATGCGTGGCACCGTCTCCAGGTTGTGCGCGAAAACCTGCGGGCCGGCCTCGATGACCATGTCGATTGACTCGGCCTGACCACGGAAGTCGTCCACGAGGAGCTCCACGCCCGTGCCCGGGTTGAGCTCGTGGATGAGGCGGCACGTCTGCGCATACAGCCAAGCAGCGCCGTCGGGCAGATCGTCTCGGGTCACGCCCGTGATCGTCACGTAGCGCAGGTCCAGGTCACGCACCGACTCGGCGATGCGGCGGGGCTCGTCCTTGTCGTACTCCGTGGGACGCCCCGTCGCGATGTCACAGAAGTCGCAGCGGCGCGTGCACAGGGCGCCGCCGAGCAGGAACGTCGCCTCGCGGTCCTGCCAGCACTCGTAGATGTTGGGGCACCCCGCCTCAGCGCATACCGTGTGCAGGCCCTTCGCGTGGGAAAGTGAACGCATGTCCTGGTAGTTCTCGCCGGCTTTAGCGGTCGTGCGAATCCACTCAGGCTTCTTCTCGATCGGCGTTTGCGAGTTACGCACCTCGATGCGCAGGAGCTTGCGTCCTTCGGGATCAGGCAGGGTACTCATAGGGGTGACCTCGTCGTGTAGGAAACGGAAGCGGGCTGGGTGGCCAGGCACGGGGAGATGTGCTCCACCATGCGCGGGATGAGCTGCGTCGCGGCCTCGGCAACGCTCGTGTGGACGCCTTCCCACGACAGGGAGGTCACGTCCGCGTCGGTCAGGCCGCAGGGGATGATCCCCTCGAAGGCATGGGCCGGGTCGATGTCCACGTTCAGGGCGACGCCGTGCAGGGTTGCGCCGCGCGCGACCTTTAAACCAATCGCGCAGATCTTGCGGTCGCGGCGCCCCTCCTCGGTCAGCCACACGCCCGCGCGCCCCGCGACGCGATGCACCGGCAGGCCCCACGCCTCGCGCACCGTGTCGATGACCGAGGCCTCAACCGCGCGGATCCACTGCACGAGATCGACGGGCTCCTTCAGGCGCACGACGGGGTAGACGACGAGCTGACCCGGCCCGTGCCAGGTCGCCGACCCCGCGCGATCCGTGCGGATCACCGGGATCCTCGCGGAGGGAATATCCTGCGGCTTCGTGTGGCGCCCAGCCGTCCACGTGGGCGCGAACTGAGAAACGATCAGCGTGTCCTCGCCGCCTGCGAGCACGTCCTCGTGCAGGGAGCGCTGGAGCGCGTCAACCCGCGAATAATCGACCAACCCCCGGTCGAGTAAGCTCAAAATCTGCACGGATGTGATCATAGTCGCGGGCATGGTCCCTTGCTTGTTGGGGGTCCGGTATGCTTAGCGCATGCGATTGTCCTCTCATTTTTCCGCGCGCGATGCCCACGACTCAGCCCAAGCCTCGTGGCGTGTCCGCGACGTGATGGCCCTCATGGAGTCCTGGTACCCGCAAGCGACCGCGCAGCCCTGGGACCGCGTCGGCCTCATCGTCGGCGACCCCGACGCCCCGGTGCGCTCACTCCTCCTCGCCCTTGACCCCACCAACGCCATCGCCGAGCAGGCCGTCGCAGGACCGGATGGAGACGGGCAACCCTACGACATCGTCATCACANCGCAGGTCCAGGTCACGCACCGACTCGGCGATGCGGCGGGGCTCGTCCTTGTCGTACTCCGTGGGACGCCCCGTCGCGATGTCACAGAAGTCGCAGCGGCGCGTGCACAGGGCGCCGCCGAGCAGGAACGTCGCCTCGCGGTCCTGCCAGCACTCGTAGATGTTGGGGCACCCCGCCTCAGCGCATACCGTGTGCAGGCCCTTCGCGTGGGAAAGTGAACGCATGTCCTGGTAGTTCTCGCCGGCTTTAGCGGTCGTGCGAATCCACTCAGGCTTCTTCTCGATCGGCGTTTGCGAGTTACGCACCTCGATGCGCAGGAGCTTGCGTCCTTCGGGATCAGGCAGGGTACTCATAGGGGTGACCTCGTCGTGTAGGAAACGGAAGCGGGCTGGGTGGCCAGGCACGGGGAGATGTGCTCCACCATGCGCGGGATGAGCTGCGTCGCGGCCTCGGCAACGCTCGTGTGGACGCCTTCCCACGACAGGGAGGTCACGTCCGCGTCGGTCAGGCCGCAGGGGATGATCCCCTCGAAGGCATGGGCCGGGTCGATGTCCACGTTCAGGGCGACGCCGTGCAGGGTTGCGCCGCGCGCGACCTTTAAACCAATCGCGCAGATCTTGCGGTCGCGGCGNCCTGGGTGGCGCGGGGGACAGCGCACTGGACGCGGCGCGCGCCGCCGACGTCGACGTGTACCTGACTGCCGACCTGCGCCACCACCCGGCCTCCGAGCACCTCGAGGGTGGTTCCCCCGCGCTGCTGTGCGGCTCACACTGGGCCACCGAATACCCGTGGTTGCCCGTCCTCGCACGAAAGCTTCGTGAGGCCGCACGCAGCGCCAATGTGGAACTTCGCGTCGAAGTCTCTACGATTGTCACCGAGCCATGGACCAGCCACCGAGTCACTCAGGGAGAACTAGCGTGAAAGCGACGCACACCGACCAGCTCGACCTTCTCGAGCTGCAGAAGCTTGACCAGAAGGAATCGGCGCTGCGCCATAAGCGCGACTCTCACCCCGCCCACGCGACCGTTCGCGAATTCGCGGGCCGCATCGCCGATCTGAAACGTGCTGCGATCAGTCAGAACGCCCTCATTGCGGACAGTGGCCGCGAGGTTGCGCGCATCGAGGACGAGATCGCCAAAGTTTCCGAGCGCCGTAAGCGCCAGCAGGGTCGCATCGATGCCAACCAGGTACCTCTGCGTGACATCTCCGCCATGGAACACGAGATCGCGCAGATGGACCGCCGCCTGGCCAAGCTTGAAAACGACCAGGTGGAAGCTGAGGAACGCATTGAGACCGCCCAGACAGCGCAGGAGAAGATGAAGGTCGAGGCCCAAGCCATCGCCGACGACATCGAGCGGCTTAAAGCCGAATTTGAAGCAGATGTCGCCGAAGCTGACGATGAGCTTCGGCGCGTCATTGCGGCCCGCCGGGAGCTGGTCGAGCGTCTGCCGCACGCACTCTTGGAGGAATACGAGGAGGCGCGTCGCCTCAATGGCGCACTGGCGGTTATTGAGGTGCGCGACGGCTATGGCATCGGCGTTGCCGCCGACCTGAGTCCCATGGAGCTTGAGCGAATCCGCTTGACCCCCGCCGACGAACTCTACTTGACCGAGGACACTTCCCAAATCGTCGTAAGAACGTCGGCGAACACGCCCCGCTGAGGACGAGGACACGGATGACGTCGTCCATGCGCGACCAAACGTATGTTTAGCCTGCGTCGTGGGTTCCCCGGCCAGATACCGCCCCGCAGGTTTCCAGCACAGCTCGGCGGTTAATTGGTCACCAACGTGAGCGCGCGTGTCGTACCGCCGTCTTTTGTTTTCTTCTCAGCGCCGAATTCGACGTCCGTGACGCGGTGTTCGCCCCCGCGAGCATCGCGCAACGTCACGGAATGAGCAGCGTCCGTCAGTTGCTGTTCACATTCGACAGTGTCGGCAGCTGCGTAGCCGCCCGAGGCCAGGAGCCTGCCCGTGACAGCACCCCTCCAGCGCTTCGCGTCATGAGAGACGACTCTCCTCTTCCCGCCTGCTTCACGCACGACGCGCAGCTCCCACACGCGTGCCCAGGGAGCCTTGCATGCCGCCCGGTAGGGACCCGAGCGCGCGTCGAGGACGACCTGCCCCGAAGCCTCTTCACGCAGTGCCGCATCGAGCCGCGGTGCCCACCAGGTGGACAGTACGCCGAATCCAGGCAGAGACACGCCCATGGCTAGGCGGTGATCAGGAATGGCGTCAGTGGGGCACAGCACCCCGAAGAGACCGGAAAACACTGAGACGGCTTCCGTGCCCGTGCCCTCCCAGGCATCGGGCGCGGCAGCCATGATCGCTTCAAAAAGAACGCCGGTGAACAGGGACGAGGCCGGGGCGCAGGGTGCGCTCATGAGAGTCTCGTTCACGGAGAGGTCGATGCGATCGCCGACTTTGAGTGTGCTTGCCGCCTGCGAACCTGCGCCCAGCTCGATGAGAGCGTCGGCGACCTTGCGGCGATCGGCGGTCAAACCCGGGTGAGAGAGGGACTCCAGCGACAGGGCGGACCCGACCGCGGGCGCGTTCTTCCCCTCCGACGGGGGTAACCAGATCAACATGTATTCACCCTATCGCGCGCTGGTCGCTCGGCGCGCTAGAATCAATGCGGATCTGCCGGTCGGGCGGCCGCGCGCGGAAACGCTCGAGGAACGTCCGGGCTCCGTAGGGCAGGGTGATGGCTAACAGCCACCCGGGGTAACCCGCGGGAGAGTGCCACAGAAAAGAAACCACCTCCACGATTCGTGGGGGTAAGGGTGAAAAGGCGAGGTAAGAGCTCACCAGCGGCGCGGGCGACCGCGTCGGCTAGGTAAACCCCACCCGGAGCAAGATCGAGCAGCAGGCAGGGCGGCCCGCCTCACGCCTGCGGGTAGGTTGCTGGAGGCCGTCGGTAACGACGGTCCTAGATAGATGGTCGCCACCGCGTGTCCGGTAACGGCGCGAGGAACAGAACCCGGCGTATAGGCTGACAGATCCCGGAAGGACCCCGACGTGCGTCGAGGTCCTTCCGTTTGCGTGCACTGTGCGCGTGTGCTCAGGCGTGCTGCGCCGCGTAGTAGGCTGCGCCGACGATGCCAGCGGTGTTCAGTAACTTCGCCGGAATCATCGGGGTCTTGAGCTTTAGGAGCGGCATGAACTTTTCGTGGTTTTCCGATACTCCGCCGCCCACAACGAACAGATCGGGATTGAGTAAGAACTCCACGTGGCTGTAGTAGCGTTGCAGACGCTGTGCCCACTGTTCCCAGTTCAGCCCCTGCAAAGTCTTCTGGCCCGAGGACGCGTTCTTTTCCGCATCGGTGCCATCGATCTCCAGGTGCCCCAGCTCCGTGTTAGTTAGCAGCATGCCGTTCACGATGATCGCCGATCCAATGCCCGTGCCCTGGGTTGTGAAGACGATAACGCCGTCACGGCCTTTCGCTGCACCATAGGCGACCTCGGCGATGCCCGCGGCATCCGCGTCGTTGAGAGCGACGACAGCTCGTCCGAGGTAACGCTGCATGAGGTCGTCAACGTTGATGTTGACCCACGACTGATCGAGGTTCGCCATGTAGGGGATGACACCGTTAAAGACAGGGGCGGGGAAAGTAACGCCGATTGGTACGCCGACCTTGACGTCGAGCTTGTCGATGACTTGACGGCAGACCGCTGCGACTGCTTCAGGAGTGGCGGGATTGGGGGTGGGGATACGAATCTGGTCGCCGATATACTCACCGGTCTCCAGATCAACCAGCGCACCCTTCACGCCGGATCCGCCGATGTCGATGCCGCAAGCGACCTGAACCATGACCCCTCCTCGGGTAATGCGTATCTTTTTGAACGCGGGCCCCTGGGACCCGACGTATCTAAATTGTAACGGACGCCACCGCAAAAAGAACAATCCGTTGACGATATGAGCGCGGCCCGCCTCATATCGTGAGAAAACGAGGCGGGCCGTGGGGGAGTGGTACTCAGGGAAGGGTCAGGATCTCGGCCCCGTCCTCGGTCACGACGATCGTGTGCTCGAACTGCGCGGTGCGCGAGCGGTCGGCGGTCACGATCGTCCAATCGTCGTCCCAGCGCTCCCACTCGACGGTGCCCAGCGTCAGCATGGGCTCGATCGTGAAGACCATCCCGACCTCCATGACCGTGTCGTAGGCGGGGGCCGCGTCGTAATGGGGGACGATGAGGCCCGAGTGGAAGGCCTCGCCGACACCGTGGCCCGTGTAATCGCGCACGACCCCGTAGTCGAATCGTTTCGCGTATGCCTCGATGACGCGCCCGATCACGTTGATTTCGCGGCCCGGACCCACGGCCTTGATGCCGCGCATCATCGCGTTCTTGGTGCGCTCGATGAGCAGGTGCGACTCCTCGTCGACAGTGCCGACCTCGAACATAGCGCAGGTGTCACCGTGCACACCGTCCTTGAAGGCAGTGATGTCAATGTTGACGATGTCGCCGTCTTCGAGCGGACGGTCGTCGGGGATGCCGTGGCAGATAACCTCATTGATTGATGAGCACAGGGACTTGGGGAATCCCATGTAACCCAGGCACGAGGGATAGGCATCGTGGGCGATGAGGTACTCGTGACCGATGCGATCTAGTTCGTCCGTGGTCACGCCCGGGGCGATGGCGGCGCCCACGGCCTCGATGGCGCCCGCGGCGATGCGCCCGGCCTCGCGGATTTTCGCGATCGTCTCGGGGCTCTTGATGTCCGAGGTCGTGACGCGCTCGGGGCCGTCGTGGAACATGTATTCGGGGCGCGCGATGTGCTCAGGCACGGCGCGTCGGGCCGAGACACGTCCGGGCTTCAGCGTGCCCAGGGGTGCACGGCGTGCCAGCGGTGATGCTTCCATGGTTGCTTTCTCCTGTTTAGGTGTCGCGGTCAGGCGTTTTTGTAGTTCTCGGGTCCGGGGAAGGTACGTTCGCGTACCGCCTCGACGTAGTCGGAGGCGGCCTCGTGTAGGGCTGCTCCGAGCGTCCCGAACGTGCGTACAAATGAGGGCGTCCAGTCGGAGTAACCGGCCATGTCGGACCAGACCAGGACCTGGCCGTCTGTGTTCGGGCCGGCGCCAATGCCGATTGTCGCGATAGACAGTGTGCGCGTCAGCTCGGTGGCGATGGCTGCCGGCACCATTTCGAAGACAACGGCGAAAGCTCCGGCCTCCTGGACCGCGAGCGAGTCTCGTCGCAGTTGATCGGCTCCGTCTCCTCGGCCCTGCATACGCGGCCCACCCAGTGTGTTTTCGGACTGCGGCGTGTAACCCAGGTGGGCGCACACGGGGATGCCGGCGTCGGTCAGTGCGGAGATGATGTGCGCGCGTGCTTCGCCGCCCTCGAGCTTGACCGCGTGGGCGCCGGCCTTCATGAGGCGGGTGGCCGAGGCAAAGGCATGCTCGGGGGAGTCCTCGTAGGTACCGAAGGGTAGATCTGCGACGATCATTGCGCGCGAGGTCGAACGGGCCACTGCGCCCGTGGCGCGTTCCATATCTTCAAGAGTGACGGGAAGGGTGGATGAGTGTCCCAGGATGACGTTGCCCAGCGAGTCGCCGATGAGAAGCATGTCGACGCCGGAAGCTTCGAGAATCGGTGCGGTGAGTGCATCGTAGGCTGTGAGCATGGTCAACGGGATGCCCTCGGCCTTGGCTCGCGCAATGTGCTGGATGCGCACTCGGCGGGCGTTGAACAGGGGGGAGACGGAGGACGAGGTGGGAGCCGATCCGTCAGGATTCGTGATGTGAGACATGGACTTCCTGTCATGAGACAACGGGTGGCGCTGACGCGCATTCACGGCTTCCAGGGTAGCGCGGTGGCGAACCCAGTGAGCTGTGAGGATAGGCGAACAGGTAGGATGGAGGGCGGTGCGCGTGGTGCGCGCAGTAATGACCCCAGTAGGAAAGAAGGAAGCAGGACATGGCTGGCATTGCCCCTGACCTTGATCCTCTTGACGAGGCCGCCGTCGACGCGGTTCGCGCCCAGGGCCTCGTCGATATTGAAGAAGCCGATTCGCTGGACGCTCTCAAGACCGTCCGCGCTGCGCTTCTCGGAGATCAAGCACCGCTCGTGAGCGCGAACCGTACGATCGGTTCACTAGAGCCCTCCCAGCGTGGTCTGGCTGGCAGGAACCTTGGGCAGGCGCGCAAGGCGTTGACCGAGGCGCTCGAGGCCCGCAAGGAGGTTCTCGCCGCCGAGCACGAGGCCCGCATGCTCCTCGAGGAATCCGTGGATGTCACGGTTCCCACGCGTCGGCGTCACGCCGGTGCCCGTCATCCCCTGGAGACGCTCATGGAAGAGGTCGCTGACTTCTTTGTCGCCATGGGCTGGGACATTGCTGAAGGCCCCGAGATTGAACACGAATGGTTTAACTTTGACTCGCTGAACTTTGATATTGACCACCCTGCTCGTCAGATGCAGGACACCCTCTACATTGACGGCCGCAGCGTGGGCGGTGAGAAGGAGGAGGACGGCCACCTCGTCATGCGCACGCACACCTCGCCCGTGCAGTCCCACTCGATGCTGGCACGCGGCGTGCCGCTGTACGTGGCGTGCCCGGGCAAGGTGTTCCGCTCCGACGCGCTAGACGCGACGCACACGCCGGTGTTCCACCAGGTTGAGGGCCTCGCGGTCGACAAGGACCTGACGATGGCGCACCTGAAGGGTGTGTTGGACCACTTCGCCAAGGCCATGTTCGGCCCCGAGGCGAAGACCCGCCTGCGTCCCTCCTATTTTCCCTTCACCGAACCCAGTGCCGAAATGGACCTGTGGTTCCCGCAAAAGAAGGGTGGTCCTGGCTGGATCGAGTGGGGTGGCTGCGGCATGGTCAACCCCAACGTTCTGCGCGCCAACGGCATCGATCCTGAGGTCTACTCGGGCTTCGCGTTCGGTATGGGGATCGAACGCACGCTGATGCTGCGTCACGGCATCGCTGACATGCACGACATTGTCGAGGGAGACGTCCGTTTCTCCCAGCAGTTCGGCATCAATGGAAGGGGAAACTGACATGCCTATGGTTCCGCTGAGCTGGCTGGCCGAGCACGTCGACATCGTCGACGGCACGAACGCGCAGGCCCTTGCTGCTGCCCTGGTCAAGGTCGGTCTCGAGGAAGAAGAGATCCACCCCGCGCGCGTCATCGGCCCCCTCGTCGTGGGCCGCGTCCTGACGCGGGTGGAGGAGACCGCCTCGAACGGGAAGACTGTTAATTACTGCCGTGTGGATGTCGGCGAGTACAACGATGCCCCCGGCACGGGTAAGGAGCCTTCGGAGCTGCCCAGCCGTGGCATCATCTGCGGCGCGCACAACTTCGACGTGGGCGACCTGGTGGTCGTCTCGCTGCCGGGAGCCGTGCTGCCGGGCGACTTCCAGATCGCCGCGCGCAAGACCTACGGTCACGTCTCCGACGGCATGATCTGCTCCGCCCGAGAATTGGGCCTGGGCGAGGACCACAGTGGCATCATCGTCCTGCCGCAGTACTTCCCGGATCGTGAGATCCCCGCGGTGGGCACCGACATCGTGTCCTGGCTCGGCCTGGGAGAGGAAGTCCTGGAGATCAACGTGACTCCGGACCGCGGCTACTGTTNCGTGAGGCCTTGCGTCTGCGTAACCCAATGGCGGACGATGCACCTTGGCTGCGTACCTCGGTCCTCGACACGCTGCTAGATGTCGCTGGCCGCAATGTTTCACGCTCCAATGCGGACGTCGCTGTCTTCGAAATCGCCAAGGTTGCCCGACCCCACGGAACCGTTCCTTCGCTGCTTCCCGGGGCGAAGGAGCGCCCCTCCGACGAGGTGCTCGCAGCGCTCGAGGCAGGCATCCCCGCCCAGCCGTGGCACATCGGTGGTGTTCTCACCGGCGCGGCAGAAGCTACGGGCGTCCTGTCCTCGCCTCGTGCCTACGACTGGGCTGATGCTCTCGAATACGTTCGCCGCGTCGCCTCCGATCTTGGTGTGCGCGTCGAGGTGACACGCGCGTGGGTGGATCACGTGTCCGCCCACAAGGGTGCTCCGATGCCTGCGCCTGCAACTGATCCTGCGGATGTTGCCCCCTTCCACCCGGGTCGCGTTGCCCGCGTCTTTGTGCGTGCCGGACGCGATCTGGTGGACGTGGCGCTGGCCGGCGAGCTCTCGCCTTCGGCCTGCCGTGCCTTCGGCCTGCCGGCGCGCTCCTGTGCTTTCGAGATTGACGTGGACGCGCTGATTGCGCACATGAGTGTCGATCCGATCCAGGTCAAGGCCGTCTCGACGTTCCCGCTGGCCAAGGAAGACATCGCGCTGGTCGTCCCGTCGGATATTCCGGCAGCGCGGGTCGAACAGATCGTTCGTCAGGGCGCTGGTCCCCTCGCCGAGTCTGTCACCCTCTTTGACATCTACGAGGGCGACCAAGTGCCCGACGGCTATCGTTCGCTTGCCTTCGCCCTGCGTTTGCGCGCTGCCGATCACACGTTGACCGCTAAAGAATCCGAGGCTGTCCGCAAGAAGGTGGTCACTAAGGCTGCCAAGGTGCTTGGAGCCTCGCTGCGCGCCTGACGACGCCGCACGAAGGCCGGTCGAATCTCACTGTGGTCCCCCACTCATTTGGGGCGTTGCGCCCGCTGATTCGACCGGCCTTCGCTTTAGTATGTGGCTATGCACATCCTTGTAACTGCAGCATCCAAGCATGGGGCGACGGATGAGGTCGCCGACGCGATTGCCAAACGCATCGAAGCGAGTGGCATCACCGTTGATCGTCTCGCACCCGCCGATGTCACCTCGGTTGCGGACTACGACGCCGTGATTGTTGGCTCCGCCACGTATATTCTCCAGTGGATGCCCGAGGCGCACGACTTCATGGAACGCTTCAAGGACCAGCTCCCTGTCGGGCAGGTGTGGGCTTTTTCGGTCGGCATGAACGGTGTCCCCAAGCATTCCAAGCAGGACGGCTCTCGCGTCGGCCCGCTGTTGACGCACGTGAAGTGTCGTGAGCTGCGTACTTTCCCGGGCCGTTACAAGCCATCGCTTCTCTCACTGCGCGAGCGTTCCGTCGCCCGTCTGGCTGGCGTTGTCGAGGGTGACTTCCGTGACTGGGAGGCCATTGAGCGGTGGGCCGATGAGATTGTTGATGCTCTGAAGGGCTGACAGCATCGTTTATGAGGTGCACAGAGCACGCCTCTCATCCGCTTGTGCAAACATATGCATGAATATGTATAATCATGCATATGAGTTCAGCAGCCGCGTTCCCGAGCACAAAGAGCGCCAGGCATGAGATGATCCGTGACCTCCTTGCCTCCAAATCCATCGGAAGCCAGGAAGCACTCCGCTCGCGCTTGGCGGAGCGAGGCATCGATGTCACGCAGACGACTCTCTCGCGCGACCTCATGGACCTGCGGGCAACAAAAGTACGTAACGCCTCCGGTGCGCTCATCTACACGGTGCCCGACCATGACGGCGGCGCGACCCACGACGCCGAAGCCGCACATGTGCGGCTTGCACGGTGGTGCCAGCTACTCCTCGTCACCTCCGTCAAGGTCGATAACCAGCTTGTGCTGCGCACCCAGGTCGGCGCAGCTAACCTGCTAGCCTCCTCCATCGACGCTGTCCGGCGAGAAGAAGTCGCAGGAACGATCGCCGGCGACGACACCATCTTGGTCATCTGCCGCTCCGAACAGGACGCCGCCACCATGGAACGCGTGCTCCTCGCCCTCGCGGAACCCGGTGCTCTCCCCGACAACTAGCCCCGGCCTCGTCCGCACGAGCGGGCACACGAACCCACGAAAAATACCCCCGGAAGGAACCCACATGTCGAGCAAAGACCGCGTTGTCCTAGCCTACTCAGGAGGCCTGGATACCTCCGTCGCCATCGGATGGATCGGAGAACAGACCGGCCGCGAGGTCGTCGCTGTTGCCGTCGACGTTGGCCAGGGTGGCGAGGATCTTGAGGTCATCCGTCAGCGAGCGCTCGACTGTGGCGCTGTGGAAGCGTACGTCGCTGACGCCCGCGATGAATTCGCAAACGAATACTGCATGCCCGCGCTGAAGGCCAACGCGCTCTACGAGGGTAAATACCCTCTTGTTTCCGCGCTCTCACGCCCCGTCATCACCAAACACCTGGTCAAGGCGGCCCGCGAATTTGGTGCATCCACCGTCGCTCACGGCTGCACCGGCAAGGGAAACGATCAGGTTCGCTTCGAGGTCTCGATCACGTCGATGGCCCCCGACATGGACTGCATCTCCCCGGTGCGCGACCTTGCCCTGACCCGCGACGTCGCCATCGAGTACGCCGAGAAACATAACTTGCCGATCGAAACCACGAAGCATAACCCCTTCTCGATCGACCAGAACGTGTGGGGCCGAGCCATCGAGACCGGCTTCCTCGAGGACCTGTGGAACGCTCCCACCAAGGACGTCTACGTCTACACCGACGACCCGACCTACCCACCGCTGCCCGACGAGGTTGTCATCACTTTCGATAAGGGCATCCCCGTCGCCATCGACGGACGCCCGGTCACCCCGCTTGAGGCGATCCAGGAGATGAACCGCCGCGCCGGCGCCCAGGGCATCGGTCGCATTGACATGGTCGAGGACCGCCTCGTGGGCATCAAATCCCGCGAAATCTACGAGGCGCCCGGCGCAGTCGCTCTCATCGAGGCTCACCAGGCCCTCGAATCCATCACCCTAGAGCGCATGCAGCACCGCTACAAGCGCCAGCTCGAGCAAACCTGGGGTGAACTCGTCTACGAGGCCCAGTGGTATTCGCCACTGAAGAAGTCGATGGATGCTTTCATCGAGCACACGCAAAGCTACGTGAGCGGCGACATCCGTATGATCCTGCACGGTGGTCGCGCCACCGTCAATGGCCGCCGCTCGGAGTCCTCTCTGTACGACTTCAACCTCGCGACCTACGAGACGGGCGATACCTTCGACCAGTCTTCCTCGCGCGGATTCATCGACATCTACGGTCTGCAGTCCAAGCTTGCGGCGGCGCGCGACGTTCGTTTCGGTGTCAATATGGGGTACTGAGTACTTATTGAGGGTTCTCTCACAGGGAATGTCTCAGTTGGGTTTCAAGAGGCGGGAGCGTCGGCGAGGGCGCTCCCGCCTCGCTTACTGTGTCGTATATGACGTACGAAGCGAGCGCAGCGATCGAGGCTACCGCGGGCATCGATTCAGAACAGGCCACGCGCGAGCGGATGATGCGCTACACGGTCGCGGGCATGTTCTTTGTCGGATTCGCGGGCAAGGGCATTCGCGGAATCTTCGGCGACATCGGGTCCCTCGTGCCGATGCTGATACTTCTCGTGGCTTTCGTGATTCTTTTCCGAACGTCCGGTCGTTCCCTGTCACTGCGCCGATTCCCGACGACGATCAGTTTCTTTGTTGCCTGGTGTGCACTGACTAGTGTCTGGTCGATTGATCCGCTGCTCAGTGCCCAGTATTCCGTGATGCAGATCGTGTTGACGCTCGTATCGATATCGGTTGCCGTGGCGCTGCCCCTCACAGCCCTCGTCGAAACACTCATTCTGGCCTTTCAGTGGATTATTTCCTCCTCATTCATTCTCGAGGCTGTGGTCGCTTTCGCTCACCTGGGACCTCTCGCGCCCCCGACCTTGTGGGGCAGAGGCCACCTTCCAGCGTCCTCATACTGGGTGGACGGTCGATTGCTGGAGGGAGGGCCGATCCAGGGTTTTCCTGGAAACCGCAACCCTCTGGCGTTTGTTGCGCTTCTCCTGGCAGTGTGCCTGGTGTTGCGCTACATGCAGACGCGGCGGGCCCTGCCATCGACGCTCGTGTGGCTCGCTGCATGCGGGGCAACAATGTTGCTGACCCAGTCCGCGACGGTGGCCCTGTCGACCGCAGGTTGTTTCATCGTCATCGCGGGCCTGGTCGTCCAACGCCGAGTGCCCGTGCACATGCGCTTGAAGGTCGTCGCAATCTTCGCTGGCATGGGTGTGGTTGCAGGCATCGGCGCGTTCTTTGCGCGGCATTGGATCGCTGATTCCTTCGGACGCAGCCCCGATATGAGCGGACGCTCAGTCATCTGGCACGCCGCAGAACCCCTCGTTGTCGAGCGCCCGATCGGCGGCTGGGGCTGGTTTATCGGTTGGCCGACGTGGCTCGACCCCTTCGCTGGCTTGGTCGTGCGCGAGGATGGAACCTCGACGAACCAGGCACATAACGTCTTCGTGGAGGCAGCGCTGACGACAGGCTTCGTCGGTGCATTCCTCGTGAGTGCTGCGATCATCTGGACCCTGTACCGAGTCGTCAAGGTGGCGGTTGCCCACATCGACGACAACCTGTGGGATGTTATCCCCGCGGTTCTCATGATCGCGATGTTCATCCAATCCTTCACCGAGTCCCGCCTGCTGTTCGAAGGCAACTGGATGCTCTTTGTCATTATCGCGACCTGGGTGAAGGTGCGTGGAGAAGTACCCGTAGTGTGGCCGTCGGCGGCCCGCCAGTATCTCGAATACTCTTGAGTCATAGCTGTATTTCCGTTGTTGATCCTGGGAGGTCCACCATGTCGCAGTCCGAAACGCACGTGTCCCTGTGGGGTGGCCGCTTCACTGGCGGCCCATCGCAGGCGCTTGCTGCCCTGAGCGTGTCAACCCATTTCGATTTCCGTCTCGCCCACGTCGACATCGCCGGGTCGCACGCGCACGCTGACGAGCTGCACCGCGTCGGCCTTCTGACCGACCAGGAGTGCGCGGACATGCACGATGCCCTCGCCAGGCTCGATGCTGACGTTACGTCCGGAGGATTCGTGCCTAGCCCCGACGATGAGGACGTTCACACGGCGCTCGAGCGCGGTCTCATCGACCGTGCTGGAGCGACTTTGGGCGGCAAACTGCGTGCGGGTCGCTCGCGTAATGATCAAATCGCGACCCTTATCCGCGTGTACCTGCGTCAGGAGGCGCGTCACCTGGCCGGGAGAATTCTCGACATTGCTAGCGCCCTCCTCGGCCAGGCCGAGCGTGCGGGAGACGCCGTCATGCCGGGACGTACCCACATGCAGCACGCGCAGCCCGTCCTCGTTGCTCACCACCTGCTGGCACATGTGTGGCCGCTCCTGCGCGACGTGGCCCGCCTGCGCGACTGGGACAAGCGCGCCGCCATCTCGCCCTACGGCTCCGGGGCTCTGGCCGGCAATACTCTCGGCATGGATCCGCGTCGCGTCGCCGCGGCTCTCGGCTTTACCGACTCCGTTGAGAACTCAATTGATGGCACCGCCGCGCGCGACGTCGTCGCCGAGTTTTCCTTCATCTGCGCCCAGATCGGCATCGACATCTCCCGCCTGTCCGAGGAGATCGTCATCTGGAACACGAAGGAGTTCGGCTACGTCACCCTCGACGATTCCTACTCGACCGGTTCCTCGATCATGCCGCAGAAGAAGAATCCGGACGTCGCCGAGCTCGCGCGCGGCAAGGCCGGTCGGCTCATCGGTGATCTCACCGGTCTCCTCGCCGTCCTCAAGGCTCTTCCTCTCGCCTACGACCGTGATCTCCAGGAGGACAAGGAGCCGGTCTTCGACCAGATCGATACCCTCGACGTTCTGTGCCCCGCCGTCGCCGGCATGATCGACACGATGACCATCCACCTCGAGCGCCTCGCTGAGCTGGCTCCTCAGGGCTTCTCGTTGGCCACCGACATCGCCGAATGGCTCGTCAAGCGCGGGGTTCCCTTCCGCGATGCCCACGAGATCTCGGGCGCCTGCGTGCGCCTCGCCGAAGCCAGGGGAGTGGAACTCGCCGACCTGACGGACGCCGAACTCGCCCAGGCCTCGTCCCGCCTCGACCCCGAGGTACGCTCCGTGCTCACTGTCGAGGGATCGGTCGGCGCCCGCCTCGGCCGCGGCGGCACCGCCCCCGTGCGTGTCGCGGAACAGCTCGACGAGGCCAAGGATCGACTCGCGGACGCCCGTGGCTGGGCGGCCGCTGCGTTGCGCTAACGCCGCTGGCTGGGAAGCCGATACACTGACAACCACAACAACCAGTTAAATCCGCAAGGAAGGACAACTTTCGTGACAGACATCCTGGACGACCTGCAGTGGCGTGGGCTGATCGCGCAGCACACCGACCTCGATGCGCTTCGCGCGCACCTGAACGCCGGACCTGTCACCTTCTATTGCGGCTACGATCCGACGGCGCCTTCCCTACACCACGGTCATCTCGTCCAGCTGATCGTCATGCGCCACCTGCAGCTCGCCGGGCACCGTCCACTCGCACTCGTGGGCGGTGCGACCGGCCAGATTGGCGACCCCCGCCAGAGCGGCGAGCGACAGCTCCAGTCGACCGAGGTTGTGCGTGGCTGGGCGGAGCGCCTACGCGCTCAGATCTCGAAGTTCTTGGACTTCGAGGGACCGGCCGCCGCAAAGATGGTGAACAACCTGGATTGGACCCAGGAGATGAGCGCCATCGACTTGCTGCGTACCGTTGGCAAGTACTTCCGCGTGGGGACCATGCTGAACAAAGACATCGTCGCACGCCGCATCGCCTCCGACGAAGGCATCTCGTACACGGAGTTCTCCTACCAGGTGCTCCAGGCCAACGACTTCCTCGAGCTGTACCGTCGCAATGGTTGCACCCTCGAGACCGGCGGCAACGACCAGTGGGGCAACATGGTGGGCGGCGTCGACCTGATCCGCAAGGTCGAAGGCGTCGACACGCACGTGATGACCACGCCGATCATCACCAAGGCCGACGGTACGAAGTTCGGCAAGTCAGAGGGCGGCGCCATCTGGCTCGACCCGGAGATGATGACCCCCTACGCGTTCTACCAGTTCTGGCTGCAGGTTGCGGACGAGGACGTCGTGCGCTTCCTGAAGATCTTCACCTTCAAGTCTCGAGAGGAGATCGAAGCCCTCGCTGTCGAGGTCGCCGAGCGTCCCCACCAGCGCGCCGCGCAGAAGGCGCTGGCCGCCTCCGTGACCGAACTCGTGCACGGCGAACAGCTTGAGCGCGTTCTGGAGGCAACCGATGCCCTCTGGGGTGGAGGTGACATCCGCGATCTTGACGAGACCACCCTGGCCGCCGCGACCGCCGACCTTCCGCGTGCGTCTGTGACCATCGGTGAGTCAACCGTGGCGGACGCTCTCGTCGCCCTCGGCTTCGAAAAGGGCAAGACTGCGGCCCGTCGCACCATCTCTTCAGGTGGCGCCTCCGTCAACAATGTCAAGGTGGAGGATCCGGAAGCTGTCTTGAGCGAAAGTGACGTTCTTGCAGGTGGTTTGGCTCTCATTCGCAAGGGACGCAAGAATCTGGCGGTCGTTGAACTGAGCTGATTGACCCGTCGAAGAGGGCATCCGATAATTTTCGGATGCCCTNCCACTCGACGGGCTCGGCCTTCCGCGACCCGGGCCTGCCCGGCGTCGTTGCAGCCGAGCCGCCTGCACCCAATGCCGACGGCTTCCCCGTCGTCTTCTCCGACGATGCGCCGATCCGTGGGCGAGCGGGCGTCGACCGTTTTGTGGCCCGCATTGTTCGCGGTACGAACCCCGCCGCCCCCACCCCGCGGTGGATGGTGGAGCGCCTCGAGGCCGCCGGTATGCGCTCCCTGTCGCTGCCCGTCGACATCACGAACTACGTCATGCTCGACCTGGGGCAGCCGATGCACGCCTACGACCTGGGAGCGCTCGCGTCTCCTATCGTCGTGCGTCGTGCCCGCGCGGGCGAAACGCTCGTGACCCTGGATGAGGAGAAGCGCGAGCTGGATCCCCAGGATCTGCTCATCACCGATTCACCCCAGGGCGAGGGTTCTCGCATCATCGGCATTGCCGGTGTCATGGGCGGCGCCTACTCCGAGGTGGAGGAGGGCACCACCGACATCCTGTTCGAGGCCGCTCACTTCGATGCCGTCTCGATTGCACGCAGTGCCCGCCGCCACAAGCTTCACTCCGAGTCCTCGAAGCGTTTCGAGCGTGGAAGCGATCCGGCTCTGCCTCAGGTCGCCGCACAGCGTGCCGTTGAACTGCTGGTTGAGTACGGCGGTGGCACGATCGATATGGGAGTGACTGACGTGGACGAGCGTCAGGGTGCGACCGTCATTTCGCTGCCCGTGGGTGAAGTGAAGCGCCTCACCGGTGTCGAGCACTGCCCCGAGCGCATCGCGGAGTTGCTGACCACGGTTGGCTGCCGTGTTGAGGGTCCTTGTGATGGTCTCTTCACGGTGACGGCTCCCTCGTGGCGCCCCGATTTGACGGCGCCCGCCGACCTGGTTGAAGAGGTCGCACGTCTCGATGGCTATGACAATATCCCCGTTGTTATGCCCGCCGTCCCAGCGGGTCACGGCCTGACAACAGCACAGAAGGCTCGTCGCCTCGCCGCGTCGGCGCTGGCACAGGGCGGCCTTGTTGAGGTTGAGTCCTACCCCTTCGTATCCGATACGTGGGACCGTCAGGGTATTCCCGTTTCCGATCCGCGCCGTGAGGCCTTGCGTCTGCGTAACCCAATGGCGGACGATGCACCTTGGCTGCGTACCTCGGTCCTCGACACGCTGCTAGATGTCGCTGGCCGCAATGTTTCACGCTCCAATGCGGACGTCGCTGTCTTCGAAATCGCCAAGGTTGCCCGACCCCACGGAACCGTTCCTTCGCTGCTTCCCGGGGCGAAGGAGCGCCCCTCCGACGAGGTGCTCGCAGCGCTCGAGGCAGGCATCCCCGCCCAGCCGTGGCACATCGGTGGTGTTCTCACCGGCGCGGCAGAAGCTACGGGCGTCCTGTCCTCGCCTCGTGCCTACGACTGGGCTGATGCTCTCGAATACGTTCGCCGCGTCGCCTCCGATCTTGGTGTGCGCGTCGAGGTGACACGCGCGTGGGTGGATCACGTGTCCGCCCACAAGGGTGCTCCGATGCCTGNTGCCCTGTTGTGGGGTGGTGGGTGTGGGTGCGTTGTGGGGTTGGGCATAAGCGTTGTGACGGATGAGCACGCTGTCGGGTTCACGTTCAACACCGTGTGAGCGTCTGCTGCCCTGTTGTTGGGTGGTGGTTGCCTGCGCAGCTGGCCTGAAGGGTTTGACTTTGGGTGTGGGTGTGTGTGGTGGGTTGTTTGTGTTGTGTATAGTGGTTGCGAGCGTTTTTGTTTTGTACTGTTTTTTGTGTTTTGTTTAGTTTTGTTGGGCATTCGGTGGATGCCTTGGCATCAAGAGCTGATGAAGGACGTTGCGGCCTGCGATATGCCTCGGGGAGTTGGCGAGCGAGCGTTATTATCCGAGGGTGTCCGAATGGGGGAACCTAACCTGGGTTGTGCTGGGTTACCATCATCTGAACGTGTATAGGGTGGTGGGGGGAACGCGGGGAAGTGAAACATCTTAGTACCCGTAGGAGAAGATATTCCGTGAGTAGTGGCGAGCGAAAGCGGAGGAGGCTAAACCAGATGCGTGTGTGAGGCGGCAGCTGTTGCGTGTTTGGTGTTGTGGGGCCATGTTGGATCTTTCTGCCGGGGGGTCGCGTCGTGTGTTGCTGGGAGTTGAACAGTTTGGGATGGCTGACCGTAGAGCGTGAGAGTCGTGTAAGCGGACCGGTGGCGTGTGGTGTGGATGTGGTGCCCGAGTAGTGCGGGACTCGTGGAATCTCGTGTGAATCTGCCAAGACCACTTGGTAAGCCTAAATACTACTTGATGACCGATAGTGCATAGTACCGTGAGGGAATGGTGAAAAGTACCCCGGGAGGGNGCATTTTGCGCTCGTGGTCGACGGTCAGGAGGTCTCGACATATGGGGCAGATGGCATGATCTTGTCGACGCCGACGGGATCAACTGCGTATTCGTTTTCAGCGGGCGGTCCCGTCGTCTGGCCGGATACGGAGGCGATTGTCGTCGCTCCGCTGGCCGCGCATGGCCTGTTTACTCGCCCGCTCGTGGTGGGTCCCTCCGCCTGCGTGGAGATCATCGTGTTGGATGATATGTGGACGGCCCCTGAGATGTGGTGCGATGGTTTGCGCCGGATGACGGTTCCCGCAGGGGCAGTGGTTCGTGCGCGCGTGGGATCGGCACCGGTGCAACTGGTACGCGTGGACGATACGCCGTTTTCGGCGCGTCTCGTACGCAAATTTAATCTTCCTGTGCGCGGGTGGAGGGACGGCCCACGGTGATTGAGTCTCTCGATATTGCCAACCTGGGCGTCATCGCGTCGGCGCACGTCGATTTTGGCGGCGGCCTGGTCGTGGTGACGGGTGAAACGGGTGCAGGCAAGACGATGGTTCTGTCGAGCCTGCAGCTCCTGCTGGGGGCCAGGGCGGACGCGGCGCTCGTGCGAAGCGGCGCCGATCGATTGTCGGTGGACGGTATCTTTTCTGTCGGCGATGACGTCGCTTCTCGCGTCGAGGAGGCCGGGGGCGTCGTCGAGGGGGGCGAACTCATCGTTGGCCGCTCCGTCCGCGCTGCCGGCAGGTCGCGCGCGCACCTGGGGTCGCGGCCCGTTCCCGCGTCCGCGCTGTCCGAGATCGTCGGGTCGATGGTCACGATCCACGGGCAGTCGGATCAGATTCGCCTGACCGGCGAGGCCGCCCAACGCCGCGCACTCGACCAGTTCGGCGGGGCCGCTCACGCCGCGCTGCTGGAGGAGTATCGCGCGGCCTTTCGCGAGGCGGTCGACGCGAAGCACCGACTCGACTCGCTGCGTGGGGATGCGAACGATCGCGCGGAGGAGCTCGAGGACCTGCGCGGCGCCCTCGCCCAGATCGAGGCGTTAAACCCGCAGCCCGGCGAGGAAGAAGAGCTGGTCCGCGAGGCGTCCCGCTTGACGAACGCTGAGGATCTGCGTGCGCTCATGGGGGTCTCTCTCGGCTACCTCACGGGTGACGATCGTGGCGACTTGGCGGGGGCGGTCGAGTCCGCGCGCGGCGCCTACGCGCAGCTGGACGACGCTTCTCGTTTCGACGAGGCCGTAGCGGAGTTTGCCGCTCGCGCTCGCAGCCAGGCCCTCGAGCTGGACGCACTGGCCGACGACGTGTCCNAACGCCCAGCACCATTCCGAACCTGGAAGCTAAGCCCGGCAGCGCCAATGGTACTGCAACCGATAGGTTGTGGGAGAGTAGGACACCGCCACAACACAACAAAACCCGAGGGACGGCACCGCCACACGGCGTGCCGTCCCTCACCATTCCAACACCCACCACAAGCCACCAGGCCAAACGTCGTCTAACATTGGGTAGTTGAACGCGCTTCGTGCGCACCACAGACAAGAGCGCGAGCGAGCGCAGGAATAGAGGTTTAGCACCATGGCAGAAGAGACTCAAGGACGCGGCGGATTCGGCCGTGGTGACTACTCGAAGCGTCAGCCTCAGTGGCGTGAGCGCGGTGAGCGTGGGGGTTACCAGCGTCGTGATGATCGTCGCGGTGGTTATGACCGCGGAGCAGACCGCGACTACCAGCGTCGTGATGGGGAACGTCGTGACTTCGGCGGCCGCGACGATGCTCGCGGTGAGCGTGGGGGTTACCAGCGTCGTGATGATCGACGTGGTGGCTATCAGCGTCGTGATGGGGACCGCGGTTTCCAGCGTCGCGATGGTGATCGTCGTGAGTTTGGTGGTCGTGANGGCGACGAGTCGCTGCGCGCCGTGGAAGCGGACGCTGAGCGCGGGCTCGGCCACCCCGAGAAGGCCGTGGAGATCATCGACGCGACCGACTCCTCGTCTCTGGATCTCGCCGAGCAGGTCGAGCTCGTGCTCGTTTCTTCGGGCGCCCGCGCTGACCTCGGCCAGTCCGACGTCGGCCTCGTGATCGTTGATGATGCTTTGGCCGCGCTTCCTGCCTCCGCTGAGGACGAGCTGCGCCGCCGTCTCATGGCGGTCAAGGCTGAGCGCCTGACCGAGCTCGGTCGCACCGAGGAAGCCGAGGAGGTCATCGCCTCGATGCCCGAAGAAGTGGAAGATACCGACATCATCGACGTTGCCCTGTACCAGGATGCTGACGTCGACAACAAGCGCTCGCCGCTGCGCGGCTCGGAAACCGCGTTGGCTGAGGAGTTCGACTGTGCCCTGCTCGATCTGGACGGCACCGCCTGGTCCGGCGATGAGCGCATCGAACATGCGGCCTCCTCCGTCATCGAGGCTCGAACGATGGGCATGGCCTCCGCGTTCGTGACGAACAACGCGATGCGCACGCCGCAGCAGGTCGCAGACAAGCTCAACGGCATGGACTTCGAGGCGACCCCGGACATGGTCATGACCTCGGCGATGGACATCGCCGCGATCATGGCGGAAGAACTCGAAGAGGGCGCCAAGGTCTTCGTGCTCGGCGGCCCGGGCCTGCGCCTCGCCCTCGAGGAGCGGGGCTTCGAGCTGGTCGACAGCGCCGACGATGAGCCCGCCGCCGTCGTCCAGGGCCTCGATAAGGAGGTCAACTGGACCCTCCTGTCCGAGGGAGCGTTCGCCATCGAACGCGGTGCAGCCTTCTACGCCTCCAACCTCGACGCGACCCTGCCCGTTGAGCGCGGCCAGGCCCTGGGCAACGGCTCGCTCGTGCGCGCGATCCAGCACGCCACCCGCAAGCGTCCCACCGCGGGAGGCAAGCCCGAGCCCGGAATCTACCGCCGCGCGAGCGAGCTCGTCGGCGCAACGAACCCCGTGGCTGTGGGCGATCGCCTCGAGACCGACATCATGGGTGCCGTCGCCGCCGGTGTGCCCGCCATGCACGTCTTGACCGGCGTTCACCGTGCCCGCGAAGTCCTGCGCGCCCCGCGCGGCCAGCGTCCCGCTTACCTCGCGATCGACATGCGTGGTCTGCTTGAGTCGCACCCGGCGCCCAAGCACCACCGCGATGGAACGTGGACCTGCGGCCTGTCCCAGGTGGCCAAGGTGACGCGCGCGGGTGTGCTGACCCTTGACGACATCGAGCTGACTGACGCGGTCACGATCTCTATCGACTCCTACCGCGCGCTCGCCGCGGCGGCGTGGGAATGGGCCGACGGCTCCGGAAACCCGGTGACGTGCCCCGAAATTACGGTCGTTGCGAACGACGACCCGTCCGGCATCGTGACCGCCCCGGAACCGGTTGCCGACGCGGATGACGAGTTCGTCGAGGGAGCCGACGCTGACGCGCTGCCCGAGCCCGGCGAGGACACCCCCGCCTTCCTGCCCGGTGAGGAGGAACTCGAGGCGCTCCTGGAGTCGACGGCCGACATGGATGACGAGGCCTGATGGCCCTGAGTGAACAGACGGCGGCCCGCCTGGTCGGTTTCGATGAGCTTGGCGCGCAGATGCAAATCTCGACGCTCACGGCGATCGAAGCCGACCTGCGGCGGGTACTGTCGGCCGACGTGCCCCCGGGTGCGCCAGTTCCGCGTGTGGGTGTCGGATCGCGAGAGGACGGGAGGGCAGACACGTGAAGCTGAGAAGGATCGACTCCGAGCTCGTGCGTCGAGGCCTGGCGAAGTCGCGCTCGGACGCTGTGCAGATGATTGAGGAGGGCCGCGTCAAACTTGACGGACAGGTTGTCCTGAAGGCTGCGCGACAAATGGACCCTGCGCAGGCGATTGTTGTTGCCCCCTGCGATGATCCTGAGTACGTGTCGCGTGGCGCGTACAAGCTTGCTGGCGCCCTTGACGCGCTCGGTGACAAGGCTCCCCTCATTGAGGGGCGCCGAGTCCTGGATGCTGGTGCATCGACGGGTGGCTTCACAGATGTCCTACTGAGGAGGGGTGCAGCCTCCGTCGTCGCTGTCGACGTTGGCTACGGTCAGCTCGCATGGAAGCTTCAGTCAGATTCGCGTGTAGAGGTCCACGATCGGACCAACGTGCGCACGCTGGATCCCGCCTCGGTGGCGCCCGCCCCCGGCCTCGTCGTGGGCGATATGTCCTTTATTTCGCTGACTCTCGTCCTGCCCGCGCTGGTTGCAGCGGCTGCTCCCGACGCCGACTTCCTGCTCATGGTCAAGCCTCAATTTGAGATCGGCAAGGAGCGCCTCGGACACGGGGGAGTGGTTCGTAATCCCGAGCACCACGTCGAAACGGTCGGCAATGTTGCCAGATGCGCGATCGATCTGGGACTTGACATTGCTGCGATCGAGGCGTCCCCGCTGCCGGGTCCGGCCGGTAACGTTGAGTATTTTCTTTACATGCGTCGCGCGTATCCCGATCCTATTGATCCGCGCGAACTGACGGACTACATTCGCCGAGCAGTCGCCCAAGGACCCGCTGGAGGATCGTTATGACCCGTGTGCTCATGGTGCGTCACCGTCATCGAGTGAACGCCGTCACCAGTGCGGTGGCGCTTACACAGGCGTTGGCAGAACGAGGAATCGCTGTCGTCGAGGACGCGTCGAGCCGCGACATTGACATGGTTGTATCGATCGGCGGCGACGGCACTTTCCTCGTGGCGGCCTCAAGCGCGCGTGCGCTGGGGGTTCCTCTGCTTGGTATCAACGCGGGGCATATGGGGTTTCTAACCGAGCTTGGGACGACCGGCGTCGGCGACCTCGCACGCAAGATCGCCGAGGGAGATGTCACTGTTGAGCGCCGCATGACCCTGGACGTGACGATGGAGCGTTCCGACGGGTCGAAGGCTTCTGATTGGGCCCTGAACGAGGCCGTCATTATGCATACGGATGTCGCGCACCCGGTGCATTTTGCGCTCGTGGTCGACGGTCAGGAGGTCTCGACATATGGGGCAGATGGCATGATCTTGTCGACGCCGACGGGATCAACTGCGTATTCGTTTTCAGCGGGCGGTCCCGTCGTCTGGCCGGATACGGAGGCGATTGTCGTCGCTCCGCTGGCCGCGCATGGCCTGTTTACTCGCCCGCTCGTGGTGGGTCCCTCCGCCTGCGTGGAGATCATCGTGTTGGATGATATGTGGACGGCCCCTGAGATGTGGTGCGATGGTTTGCGCCGGATGACGGTTCCCGCAGGGGCAGTGGTTCGTGCGCGCGTGGGATCGGCACCGGTGCAACTGGTACGCGTGGACGATACGCCGTTTTCGGCGCGTCTCGTACGCAAATTTAATCTTCCTGTGCGCGGGTGGAGGGACGGCCCACGGTGATTGAGTCTCTCGATATTGCCAACCTGGGCGTCATCGCGTCGGCGCACGTCGATTTTGGCGGCGGCCTGGTCGTGGTGACGGGTGAAACGGGTGCAGGCAAGACGATGGTTCTGTCGAGCCTGCAGCTCCTGCTGGGGGCCAGGGCGGNACGTCGGCGCACGCCTGACGAAGGGCCGCGCCCGCCTGGCCCGCGAACTCGCGGCTGGAGTCAACGACGAGCTGCATGCCCTGTCGATGCCCGACGCGACTCTGCAGATCGACCTGGAGTCAACGAAGCCGAGTTCTCACGGATGCGAAACGGTCGTTTTCCGTCTCCAACCTCATCCGCACGCCCCCGCTCGCCCGCTTGGTCAGGGAGCCTCCGGCGGCGAGTTGTCCCGCGTCATGCTCGCCCTCGAGCTCATGCTGGGGCGCACCGAGGCCTCCTCCACCTTTATTTTCGACGAGATCGACGCCGGCATCGGCGGGCAGACGGCGACCGAGGTGGGGGCGAGGCTCAAGAGGCTCGCTGCCAGTCGGCAGGTCATCGTCGTCACCCACCTGGCGCAGGTCGCCGCCTTCGGGGACCAACACCTCGTCATCGAGAAACACGACGGCACAACGAGCGTCAGAGAGGTGACGGGGGCGCAGCGCGAGGCGGAACTCACCCGAATGATGGGTGGGGATCCGCACTCGCAGGCGGCGCGCCGCCACGCTTCGCAGGTCTTGGCCTCCGCCGTGTCACAATCGCAGGGATGAGTGACACACATTCAAAGACCGCACAAGCCCGGACGGGGCGGATCCGCATCGACGACCGCCCCACGCATCTGGCAACACGCTTGGAGCACGGTGAAATCGCCGTTATTAACGTCGCAGACCTCGACAAAGAGAGCGCTGCTGCGCTCGTTGCGGCGCGACCCGCCGCAGTTCTTAATGCGCAGCCCTCGTTGACGGGCCGCGTGGCCGCGATGGGTCCCAAGCTCATTCTCGATGCCGACATTCCCCTCGTGGATGATCTCGGACAGGACATCATGTCCCTGCGTGAAGGGCAGGAAGTTACAGTCACGGGGGGCAAGGTTCTCCTGGACGGTACCGTGCTCGCTACAGGAACGCGGGTCTCGGCCGCGGACCTGGATATTGCAATCGCGGATTCGACTCCGTTGTTTGCCGGTTTCGAGGGCGCAATCGAAGACTATCTGGCTCAGGATGGGGCGACGGTTCTACGCGGCGAGGGGGTGCCTTCCCTTCCGGGTCTCGGTTCTCGCCCGGTCCTGCTCGTGACAGGTTCATCCGATGCTGCTGCGGCCCTGCACGCTCTTGCTCGTTGGCGCTCCGAGGCTGCGCCTTTCGTTGTCGCAGTTGACGCGGGTGCGGACATCGCGCTCAAAGCGCGCCTCAGTCTTGATGCCGTCGTGGGTGACGCTGACCTCATGAGTGAGAAAGCGATCCGGCAGGCGCGTTCTTTTGTCGTCCGTGTTGGCAGTGATGGGCTTGCACCTGGAGCGGAGCGTCTCGACCGCATGGGCATCGTCTACGAGACCGTGTCGATGGCTGGGACGTCGCTCGATGCCGCGATGGTTGTGGCGGCCCATTCGTCGGCTTCTGCCGTTATCACTGTGGGCGTGTCCTACGGTGAGGCGGAGCTTGTTGATGCCGGTCGCGCGCTGGTCGCTCCTTCTTTTTTCTCGCGTCTGGCTTGCGGTTCGCGTCTTATTGGCGCAGACGCTGTGGCCGCTACGTTCCGCCCTCGCCCGCGCGGGTGGACGCTCGTTTTGCTCGCGCTCGTCGCGCTTGCCCTGATGGGGGTGGCCCTGTGGTCGACTCCGTGGGGCAATGACCTGCTGTACCCCGTGACGTCTTTATTCTCGTCGCTTACGCACGCTGTTGGAGGAGCCCAATGATTAACTTCCGCTACCACGTTGTCTCGATCATCGGGATCTTTATTGCCTTGGCCGTTGGTGTTGTCCTGGGAGCAGGACCGCTTCAGCGGACGATTAACGCTGGAGTCAATCCGTCGTCGTCGCAGGTGTCCTCGGACCCGCAGCTGGTTGCTCAGGCCGACGCCGAAGCCGCTGGTTTGAAGGCTCTGGCTGCGTCGACTCTGTCAGGGTCGCTCACCGGCTCTCAGATTGCTCTCGTCGTCATGCCCGGTGCATCGGATGACGACGTGGCTGCGATTCGCTCAACGCTGACTGACGCGGGCGCATCGATCGTGGGGCGGGTGACGCTGAGCGAGAACTGGCAGTCGACGTCGATGAGCCAGTACCGCACGACACTATCGACGACGCTCGCGTCCCACCTCGAGTCGGGTGCCGCGAAGACGGCTAGTGCCGACGGTGTGGTGGGCTACTCCATCGTCCAGGTCCTGACATCAACTGGTTCGGAAACGGACCTGTTGCGTCAGATTCTCACCGATAAGTCGACGCCTTTGATGACGATTGATGAGGATCCTGCCGGCACGGCGACCACACTTGTTGCGGTCGGTCCGCGCGCTCAGACGGGCGCCACGGATACGTCTGTGAGTCCGAGTCCCGACGCGTGGAGCGGTCTTGCCTTGGCGGTGGGGTCTACTTCCGGTGTTCTCGTGGGCGATGCGTCGTCACGCGACGCTATGATTTCGAGGGTTCGTAGCTCTGCAACGCAGGTGACGACTGTCGATTCGGTCGGTACGACGCTCGCGTGCGTCAGCACGGCGCTCGCCCTGTCTCAGAAGAGCGCTGGTGCTCACGCCTACGGCGTGGGAAATGGTGCACAATCCGTTCTTCCGACGGTTAAGTAAAAGCCGCGGTTGCGCGTTTTTCTTCGTCGGCCTCGTCGCATCGTCCCTGATCGGCGGGGCCGAGGTCTGTGTGCAGTGTTAAGCTGAAGTTCCATGGTGAACACGTCGATGCGCGCGGTGCGCGCAGATCATTCTATGACCAAGCATATTTTCGTGACCGGCGGTGTTGTGTCGTCACTGGGGAAGGGTTTAACGGCTTCCAGCCTGGGACGGCTGCTACGCTCGAGAGGCCTTCATGTTGTCATGCAGAAGCTGGATCCGTACATCAACGTGGACCCGGGTACGATGAACCCCTTCCAGCACGGTGAGGTTTTTGTCACAGAGGATGGCGCGGAAACCGATTTGGATATCGGACACTACGAGCGCTTTCTCGATGTGAATCTGTCGGGTGCGGCTAATGCGACGACGGGCCAAGTTTATTCGACGGTGATCGCTAAGGAACGCCGGGGGGAGTATCTCGGGGATACGGTGCAGGTGATTCCGCACATCACCGATGAAATCAAGCGTGTTATGCGTCGTCAGGCTGAGCCCGATCAGTTTGGGCGACGTCCGGACGTGATCATTACGGAAATCGGCGGGACCGTCGGCGACATTGAATCGCAACCTTTCCTGGAGGCTGCTCGCCAGGTCCGACACGATCTGGGGCGCAGCAATGTTGCTTTCGTGCATGTCTCTCTTATTCCTTTCCTGCCTGCCGCCGGTGAACTCAAGACAAAGCCAACGCAGCACTCGGTGAGCGCGCTGCGTTCGATCGGAATTGCGCCGGATGCGCTGGTTCTTCGCACTGATCGTGCGCTGCCTGAGGGGATTAAAGCGAAGGTCGCCCTCATGTGTGACGTCGAGCGGGATGCTGTCATCGAGTGCGCGGACGTTTCCTCAATCTATGAAGTTCCGCCGACGCTGCATCGTGAGGGGCTTGACGCCTACCTTGTTCAGCGTCTTGGTCTTTCCTTCCGCGATGTTGATTGGAAGGAATGGAAGGGACTCCTGGAGCGCGTCCATTCACCTAAGCATCGCGTTGAGGTCGCACTTGTCGGTAAGTACATCGACTTACATGATGCCTACCTGTCGGTGTCGGAAGCCATTAAACATGGCGGCTTTGCAAACAATGCGCGCGTCGATATTCGTTGGGTCGCTGCAGATACGTGTGAGACGCCTGCAGGGGCGGCGCGTGAGCTGTCGGGCGTCGATGCAATCGTTGTTCCCGGTGGGTTCGGGATTCGTGGCATCGAGGGCAAGCTGGGTGCGCTGCGGTGGGCGCGGGAGCACCGCGTGCCGACTCTTGGTCTGTGCCTGGGTTTGCAGTGCATGGTGATTGAGGCGGCGCGCAACCTCGCTGGATTACCCGATGCTTCATCGACCGAAATGGATCCGGAAACCTCTGAACCTGTCATCCATACGATGGCGAACCAGCGTGAGTTCGTTGACGGCGAGGGTGATTTGGGTGGGACGATGCGCTTGGGAGCGTATCCTGCGACGCTGCGTGACGGCTCGGTCGTTGCTCGTGCGTACGGGACAACCACGGTTAGTGAGCGCCATCGTCATCGTTACGAAGTCAACAATGTGTATCGTGAGCGTCTCGAAGAAGCGGGACTCATGATCTGTGGTACCTCTCCGGACGGGTCGCTCGTGGAATTCGTTGAGCTGGACGGCGCGCTTCACCCTTACTATGTTGGCACGCAGGCGCATCCAGAATTCAAGAGCCGTCCCACGCGGCCTCATCCCTTGTTTGCTGGGTTGATTGAGGCTGCGCTGAAGCGTCACGTGGGTCGTTACTCGTCGCGCGCAGATAAGAAGGAATGAGGATGGGGATGCATATCCTGTCGAGTGGACAAGCGAGCGGTATCGAGGACCGCCACACGCTTCACACGGTTGTTGACAGCTCTATCGAGTGGAGCGGTCGCATCGTCGACATGGTGGAGGATCGTGTCGTGGTGGTCGAGGGGGAGCAGCCGGTTGTTCGCCAGTACACGCGCCACCCTGGGGCTGTGGCGGTGGTTGCTATGCGAGGGGAGGTCGGTTGCGAGGAAGTTCTGCTTGAGCGCCAGTATCGTCACCCGGTACGCGCGTCGCTGTGGGAGATTCCCGCTGGGCTGTTGGACATTCCGGGAGAGGACCCCCTGGTCGCGGCTGAGCGAGAACTCGCGGAGGAGACTGATCTGAAGGCTGGGTGCTGGGACGTGCTCGTCGACTTTTTTACTTCTCCGGGTGGCTCGACGGAGCCTATTCGCGTCTTCCTGGCTCGAGACCTCGCGCCCACGGGTACGACCTTTGAGCGTGAGGACGAGGAAGCCACCATGGAGTACGCATGGGTGTCGCTCTCTGACGCGATGGAGTGGGTGCTCGCCGGTCGCCTTCATAATCCCTCGACCGTCATCGGCATCATGGCTGCGCACGCTGCGCGAGGCCGTGGTTGGGAGGGGCTGCGTGCTCCGGGTGCGCCGTGGCTTCATTGATTGTCAGGTAATAGGTCATAAGTCCCTCGACGTGTGGGTCGTGTAACACTCTGACGAGCTTTTCGTAACGCCTATCTATTCAAATTAGCGTAGACTTCTTCCCAGAGAAAAGCACGGATTGTCGCGCGGGATGCGCGTCGGAGCGGAGGACAGGTGGCCGAAGAAGGAGATGCCACAACCCGTCAACAGGTGCTCGATCTCATTGTCGAAAAAGGACCGGTCACGGCCTCGTCGATCGCCAAGGTCCTGGGCCTGACGACTGCAGCCGTTCGTCGTCACATCACGCTCCTGTTGGAATCCATGGAGATCGCTGAGCACGAGCCTGGTATGCCCTCTAAACGGGGCCGCGGACGTCCCGCGCGGCATTACGTGGCCACCGAACGCGCACACATCCATCTTGCAGACGGATACTCTGACCTGGCATCCAAGGCTCTCGGGTACCTGGGACAGGTGGGAGGAGAAGCGGCCGTCGAGTCCTTTGCGGCCGCGCGCTCACGCGAAATCGAGCGCCGCTACGCGCCCATCATCCGGGACGCCGGTTCCGACCCGCGGGTCCGTGCCCAGGCGCTCGCCGACGCGCTCACGCAAGACGGCTATGCCGCGACCGTTCGTGACATCGGTGGAGGCACGTTGGCTGTTCAGCTGTGCCAAGGGCACTGTCCGATACAGAACGTTGCGGGAGACTTCCCCCAGCTGTGCGATGCAGAGACAGTAGCCTTTGGCAAACTGCTCGACGTGCACGTTCAGAGACTTTCCACGCTTGCAGGCGGGGGGCACGTGTGTACCACCCACATTCCGGTGGGGATGCCGATCATCCGCCCCGGCGCGAGGAATGTGCGACGCAAGTAGCACACAGGTAAGAACGAGAGGTTGATACAACTATGACGCAGGCACCCGCCTCGGGCGCTGACGACCGTCGTATGACCGATGATGAGATCATTGAGTCAATCGGCGGTTACGAATACGGTTGGCATGATTCTGACGACTATTCGAAGGATGTTCCCACCGGGATTAACGAAGAGATCGTCCGTTTTATCTCGGACGTTAAGGATGAGCCGCAGTGGATGCGGGATCGTCGCCTGAAGGCGCTGGAGCTCTTCGAGCGCAAGCCCATGCCAGCGTGGGGGCCGGATCTGTCCCACGTGGACTTTGATGCCTTCAAGTACTACGTACGTCCCACAGATCGCCAGGTCAACGACTGGGATGACCTGCCCGACGAAATCCGCGACACCTACGATCGCCTGGGTATTCCCGAGGCTGAGAAGGCCCGCCTGGTTTCTGGTGTTGCCGCGCAGTACGAGTCCGAGGTTGTCTACCAGCAGATCCAGGAGGACCTGGAGCGTCAGGGCGTCATCTTTACCGACACAGACACGGGCCTGCGCGAATACCCCGAGATCTTTGAGGAGTACTTCGGCAAGTGTGTGCCCGCGGGCGACAATAAGTTCTCCGCGTTGAACACTGCCGCCTGGTCCGGTGGCTCGTTCGTGTACGTTCCCAAGGGCGTGCACGTGACCATTCCGCTACAGGCCTACTTCCGTATTAATACCTCGGCGATGGGGCAGTTCGAGCGCACGCTCATCATCGCTGACGAGGGCTCCTACGTGCACTACGTGGAGGGCTGCACCGCCCCGATTTACGACGAGAACTCGCTGCACTCCGGTGTCATCGAGATCTTCGTGAAGAAGGACGCGCGCGTGCGTTACACGACCATTCAGAACTGGTCGACGAACGTTCTCAACCTGGTCACTCAGCGTGCCATCGTCGAAGAAGGCGGAACCATGGAATGGGTCGACGGCAACATGGGTGCCGCGATCACCATGAAGTACCCCGCCTGCTTCCTGATGGGCGAACACGCCCGCGGTGAGACCCTGTCCATCGGCTTTGCTGGTCCCGGCCAACAGCAGGACACGGGAGCCAAGATGGTGCATATGGCGCCCTACACCTCGTCATCCATCGTGTCGAAGTCCGTCTCACGCGGCGGCGGTCGCACCTCCTACCGTGGCCTCGTCCAGATCAACGCGCGCGCCCGCAACTCCAAGTCGAACGTGCTGTGCGATGCTCTGCTGGTGGACAAGATCTCGCGGACCGACACCTACCCTTACGTGGACGTACGCACCGACGACGTCGAAATGGGGCATGAGGCGACTGTTACCAAGGTGAGTGCCGATCAACTCTTCTACCTCATGAGTCGAGGCCTGGATGAGAACGAGGCCATGGCGACGATCGTGCGCGGCTTCGTCGAACCCATCGCCAAGGAGCTGCCCATGGAGTATGCCCTCGAGCTTAATCGCCTCATTGAACTGCAGATGGAAGGATCCGTCGGCTGATGACGACCCCCAACACTATTGTCGACACCATGAACAAGGCCCACTCCCATGGGGGCGGACCCGAGAAAGCGAACCCCTCGCGCGCCGATCGCCCGACGTCCTTCGAGTTGACTGACATCGCTGTGCCGCACGGACGCGAAGAGGATTGGCGCTTTACGCCGATGCGTCGCATCGAGCGCCTCTTCGATCCCGCCAACTATGACGCGGGCGACGCGCCGGTGACCGTCGAAGCTCCTACCCCGGTCACCGTCGAAGCTGTCGCGCGCGATGATAAACGCTTGGGTACCGTCCTGGCTCCCGGCGACCGCACGGCCGTCGTGGCGTGGAACGGCTTTCGGCAGGCGACCATCGTTGAGATTCCTGCCGGGGTCGAGCTTGATGCGCCGGTGCGTATCAACGTGGCGGATATTGAGGGTACCCGCGCCCAGCACATCGTGATACGTGCGGGTGCCTTCGCTAAGGCAACCGTCATTCTCTCCCATACTGGTTCCGCCAATGCTGCGCTCAACCAGAGCGTCGAGGTCGAGACGGGCGACAGCGCTGATCTGACTGTCGTGTCGCTTCAAGAATGGGATGATACGACCCTGCATGCGTCGAACCAACGTCTCGCGCTGGGCCGCGACTCGAAGCTCACGCACATCGTTGTAACGTTTGGTGGCGACCTCGTGCGTCTGTGCGCGGACACAGACTTCCGCGGCCCCGGCGCCGAGCTAACCATGCTGGGCATCTATTTCGTGGACGGCGGACAGCATCTGGAGCACCGAGTCTTCGTTGACCATTCGCAGCCTAAGTGCTTCTCGCGCGTGACCTACAAGGGTGCTCTGCAGGGCAAGGATGCGCACTCGGTGTGGATCGGCGATTGCCTGATCCGCGAGGCCGCCGACGGCACGGATACCTACGAGCTGAATCGTAACCTCGTGCTGACCGAGGGAGCCAAAGCCGACTCTGTGCCTAACCTTGAGATCGAAAACGGCGAAATTGAGGGTGCGGGCCACGCGTCTGCCACCGGTCGCTTCGACGACGAGCAGCTCTTCTACCTGATGAGTCGTGGCGTCCCCGAGTATGAGGCACGCCGCTTGGTTGTGCGTGGCTTCTTCGCTGAGCTAATCAACCAGATTGGCGTCCCCGAGGTGGTCGATCACCTCATGGCAACCGTCGAGGCCGAGCTGGCCAAGTCCCGTAACAACTGAGCTGTAAGGAATACACATGTCCACTCTGCGTATTAAGGATCTGCACGTTTCGGTAGAGACTGCCGAGGGTCCCAAGGAGATCCTCAAAGGCGTCAACCTTACGATCAACTCTGGCGAAATCCACGCCATCATGGGTCCTAACGGTTCCGGCAAGTCCACCATGGCCTACGCGCTGGCCGGTCACCCCGCCTACGAGATCACGTCGGGTGAAGCGTGGCTCGACGACCAGCTCATCACCGAGATGAGCGTCGACGAGCGCGCCAAGGCCGGTCTTTTCCTAGCCATGCAGTACCCCGTCGAGGTCGCAGGCGTGTCTGTCTCTAACTTCTTGCGCACCGCCAAGACCGCCATCGATGGTCAGGCTCCCGCTCTGCGCTCGTGGGTTAAGGAGATGAAGACGTCCATGGAAAACCTGCGCATGGACCCCGACTTTGCTGAGCGAGACGTCAACGTTGGCTTCTCCGGCGGTGAGAAGAAGCGCCTGGAAATCCTCCAGATGGAGCTTCTGAAGCCTTCCTTTGCCGTCCTTGATGAGACGGATTCCGGCCTCGACGTCGACGCGCTGCGCATCGTCTCCGAGGGCGTCAACCGCGTCCACGGCCAGACGGGCTGCGGCGTCATGCTCATCACGCACTACACCCGTATCCTGCGCTACATCAAGCCGAGCCACGTCCACGTGTTCGTTGATGGCCACGTCGCCGCCCAGGGCGGCCCCGAGCTGGCCGACGAGCTCGAGGAAAACGGCTACGACAAGTATCTGGGACTCTGATACCCGTGCCCACGGATTTCACCGCCGCCGAGCTCGACGCGATCCGATCGGACTTCCCGATTCTGGGCCGCGTCGGGCGCGGCGGCGCGCCCATCGCGTACCTCGACGCGTCGGCGACCTCGCAAAAGCCCGAGGCCGTCATCAGTGCCGAGGCCGACTTCTACCGACGGTCCAACGGTGCGGTCCACAGGGGCACGCACCTGCTGGGCGATGAGGCGACCGACGCCTTCGAAAGCGCGAGGGGCACCCTGGCCTCGTTCGTGGGCGCGCGCCCGGACGAGATCGTGTGGACGAAAAACGCCACCGAGGCCATCAACCTGGTCGCCCTGTCGATGGGCAACGCGTCCCAGGGCTTGGGCGGTGCACAGGCCGCGCCCATGCGCGTGGGGCGCGGCGACCGCATCGTGTGCACGCGGGCCGAGCACCACGCGAACATCGTTCCGTGGCAGCAGCTGTGCCAGCGCACGGGGGCCGAGCTCGCCTGGCTCGACCTGACCCCCGACGGGCGCATCGACCTTGACACCTTATCGGTCATCACCCCGAACACGAGGCTCGTCGCCTTCACACACGTCTCCAACGTGACCGGCGCCGTCTCGCCGGTCCCCGAGATCACGGCCGCCGCTCGCGCGGTGGGAGCGCTCATCCTGCTGGACACCTGCCAGTCGAGCTCTCACATGTCCCTCGACCTGTCCGCCCTCGACGTGGACTTCGCGGTGTTCTCTTCCCATAAGATGCTCGGCCCAACGGGCGCGGGCGCCCTGTGGGGGCGGCGCTCGCTCCTGGAGGCGATGCCCCCCGTCCTGACCGGCGGCTCCATGATCGAGTGGGTCACCATGGAGTCCTCTACGTTCATGGCGCCGCCCGAACGCTTCGAGGTCGGCTCCCAGCCCGTCGCGCAGATCGTCGCGTGGTCCGAGGCGCTGCGGTACATGTCGGCACTCGACATGACCCGCGTCGAGGCCCACGAGCACGCACTCACGCGCCTCATGCTGGAGGGCATCTCCTCGATCGAGGGCATCACGGTCTTGGGACCCGACACAGCCGCGGGTCGTATCGGGGTCGTGGCCTTCGCGGTTGACGGCGTGCATCCGCATGATGTTGGCCAGTTCATGGACTCCGTGGATGTCGCCGTGCGCGTTGGGCACCACTGTGCGATCCCGCTGCACTCGTTTTTCCAGGTCCGGTCTTCGGCACGAGCATCGGTGGCTCCGACCACCACGCCGGAGGAGATCGAGCGTCTGGTGGACGGCCTGTCGAAGGTGCGGGCCTTCTTCGGTCGGTAGGATCATTGATGGTTGTCGGATTTTTGAGGAAAGGTAGCTATGGGCAGTCTCGAGCAGTTGTATCAGCAGGTGATCTTGGACCATGCGCGCGAGAAGCATGGGGAGGGTGACCCTTCCGGTCAGGATGCGTCCTCGCACCAGGTCAATCCGACGTGCGGCGACGAGGTAACCTTGGGCGTCACGCTGGATGGTGACCATCTCGCCTCCCTGCGGTGGGACGGTGACGGCTGCTCGATTTCGAGGGCGTCGCTGTCTATGATGACGGACTTAACCCAGGGTAAGAGCACCGAGGAGATCAGTCGACTCTATCGGGACATGGAGGTCATGATGCATTCGCGGAACCTGGGCGTCGACGATGACATTCTCGACGAGCTGGGTGACGCGGCCGCCTTGGAGTCGACCTCCCAGTTCGCAAACCGCGTCAAGTGTGCGTTGCTGGGTTGGTATGCGTTGCGTGACGCGATGGCCAAGTCCGGTATTGATATTTCCGCAGCGGGCGAAACCGCCGAGTAGTAAAGGAATAGCTATGAGTAACCCGATGGCTCAGTCCGAGCCGGTCGAGCAGCGTTTCGCTGTCCCTGCCTCGAACGAGGCCGTGGATGCTGGCGTGCCCACCCGACAGATTGATGGCACTGACGTCGTTGAGTTGGGGACCTTGGCCGCTGAGAACGTCTTGGAGGCCCTGAAGGATGTCATTGATCCCGAGCTGGGCATCAACATCGTTGACCTGGGCCTCGTGTACGGAGTTGTCATTGGTGCCGAGAATCAGGTTCGTCTTGACATGACGCTGACGTCGGCAGCTTGCCCGCTGACGGATGTCATTGAGCGCCAGGCTCACTCGATCCTCTCGGGCGTCACCGACGAGGTCCAGATCAACTGGGTGTGGATGCCACCGTGGGGTCCTGATCGCATTACTCCGGACGGACGTGAGCAGCTTCGCGCGATCGGATTTAACGTCTAAGACGTGATTCGTGCATGCTGTCCCCGGAGCCACACGGTTCCGGGGACACATGTTTGTTGTCGTACGTGAGTGCGCCACATAGTTCCTTTTCGCCTCTGTGGGGGCCTTCGGCGTCGTGCGTTCCCATCCTTGTACTGTTCCGGTAACCTAGTGTGAGGTATGGCATGGAGGAGAGGAGTCGTGCTCGTGGAAATACTCGATAATACCGAGGGCAGATGCCTGGGGGATTCTCTGCGTGCCAGCCTCGACGACGACGCAAAACTGTCGATCATCAGCGCGCACTTTAGCCTGTTCGCCTTTGGTGAGCTGCGCGAGGAACTTGAACGCGTCGACTCTGTGCGTTTTTTGTTCAATGAGCCGACTTTTATTCAAGAAATGAGAGGGGGTATGGACGCCCCGGAACCCGACATCGCGCGACGAAAACAGGGCGAGAGAGAGAAAGCACTCGCTGATTCGGACTTGGAACTCACGCTGCACAACAAGCTGAACCAGCGTGGTCTCGCACGGGCATGCGCGCGCTGGCTCCGCGAGAAGGTAACGTTACGCTCCGTGCGGCGTGAGCACATGTTCCAGTATCAGCCGAGTTACGTCATCGAAGGCTCGCGTGTGAGTCCCCACTTGTTTGCGGGGCTTGGAGCCAGCTTCACCCTCGAAGGGCTAGGAGTTGAGCGCCGTCCTGAGACACTCACGATGATCAGCCATGGCGCGGGGGATGAGGCCAGTGAACAGGTCGCATTCCTCATGAAACATTTTGAGGACGTGTGGGCGAACGATGCGATGACCTGCGACGTGACTGAACAGGTCGCTTCGCAGGTGGAGGCACTTCACGCGGACAATGCCCCTGAATTCATCTATTTCTTGACTCTCTACCACATCTTCCGGCATTTCCTTCAGGATGCTCTGGACCATAATCCGCGTGAAGATACGGGTTTTTTCGAGTCGGTGATTTGGGGCAAGCTCTACGATTTTCAGAAGGACGCCGTTATCGGCGCGATTCGTAAGCTGGAGAAGTATAACGGCTGTATCATCGCCGACAGTGTCGGCCTTGGGAAGACCTTCGAGGCGCTCGCCGTTATCAAGTACTATCAGCAGCTCAACAAGAATGTGCTGGTGCTGTGCCCGAAGCGCCTGCGGGAAAATTGGATGCTGTGGACGCATGGAGGCGACGAACGTAACCCCTTGGCTGCTGATCGCCTAACCTACACGGTGCTCAACCATACGGACCTGACGCGCCGGGGAGGTAAGAGCGGAGACATCGACCTCGAACACCTGCGGTGGGGGACCTTCGATCTGCTTGTCATCGATGAGAGCCACAATTTCCGCAATAAGAGTTCGAACGCGAAACGCACGGATCGCTACACGCGTCTCATGAACGACGTGATCCGGGCCAATGGGCGCACCAAGGTCCTCATGCTATCGGCGACTCCGATCAACAACCGTCTCACAGATCTGCGCAACCAGATCGAACTCATCACGGAGGGACGCGACGACTACCTCGAGAAGACCGACGGCATCGCTTCCATCGATGCGGTCATGCGCCTGGCGCAAAAGCGCTTCAATCTGTGGAGCTCGCAGGCGCATGGACGACACACGACGCAGAGCTTTGCCGAGTACGTCAACGCGGACTATTTCAGGCTCCTCGATGCGCTGACAATCGCGCGAAGCCGCAAGCACGTAGCGAAATACTACGGCAGAGCGACGGGGACATTTCCTGCGCGCCTCGCTCCACGTAATGTCCAGGAACCCATTGATCGCGATGATGCGCTGCCTCCTATTGGGGATCTTTACGACATGATCGGTGAGTTGACCTTCGCCCAGTATCAGCTTCTATCCTACGTGCGTGAGGATGTGAGAGCTGTCTACGAGGCCGACTACCAGGAGGGGTTCGGCAACGACTTTGGCAGTGAGCTGCATCGCACGAATGCGGTCGCGCAGCTCATGGGAGTTAACCTGCTCAAGCGTTTGGAGTCCTCCGTCCATGCCTTCCACCAGACGCTGAGCCGCGTGCGTAAGTCCTGCGCTGACATTCTGGGCCGACTTGCGGCTCTTGATGCCTGCCAAACCGATGACTCCGGCGACCGCGGCGTAGTGGGATACGGAATCGACGGGCTCGACGACGGACTTGACGATCGGGATGCCGAGATGTTTGAGGTCGGAGCCAAGATTCGCGTGAACTTGCGTGATGTGGATCGTGAGGCTCTCGCCGTTGATCTCACCCACGACATTGAGATCCTCGATGAACTAATCGGTTATGCCAGCGCAGTGACTCCCGATCGGGATGCCAAGCTTGACGCTTTACGGTGCTTGATCGCACAGAAAACCGGAGTGGGTCAGATCAATACGGGTAACAAGAAGGTACTTGTCTTCAGCGCCTTCGCTGACACCGTCACCTACCTGTATGACCAGTTGGCGCCGAGTCTACGAAAGGCTTATGGCCTCACGTGCGCGCAGGTGACGGGAACACGTAATCGCGTTGTCGGCACGTACCAGACGCGAGGCGGCTTTGAGGGTATCCTCGGACGTTTTTCGCCACGCTCGAAGGAAACCACCGCGCTTGCGGAACGTGAAGGTGACATTGACATCATCTTTGCTACGGATTGCATCTCTGAGGGGCAGAACTTGCAGGACTGCGATTGCGTGGTCAATTATGACGTTCACTGGAACCCGGTTCGCATCGTTCAGCGTTTCGGTCGTGTCGACCGCCTCGGTTCGACGAATGAGCGTATCCAGATGGTAATCTTCTGGCCGGACATGGACCTCGAGTCCTACATCAAGCTTGAGTCGCGTGTCAAGGCACGCATGGCGTTGGGGGATGCGAGTGCCTCCGGCGAAGAAAACCTACTCACCCCGTCGGAGGACATGAACGACCTGGAGTATCGCTCAGATCAGTTGCGGGCGCTGCGCAGCGAAACCCTCGACTTGGAGGATATGCGGCGAGGAATCTCTATCACGGACTTCGCGTTGGACGACTACCGAATCGAGTTGGAGCGCTACATGAGCGCGAATCCGGGCAAACTGGAAAGCACGGCGACAGGACTGCACGCGGTCGTGCCGATCCCGGATGAACTACGCGATCAGGTGAGTCCGGGTGTGATCTTCTGCCTTGAACAGCGTCATAGCAACGCAGATGCCAGCGGTGCACCTGTGTCGCCTTGTCTCATCTACGTGCCACAGGATGCGCGATGCGCACGTATGCTGTCCCACCCGACACACTCGTTGGACCTGCTCAGGCAGCTGTGCGAGGGGAAGCAGGAACCATTTGCTGCCCTGTGTGCGCGATTCAACCGCGTCACACGCGATGGCGAGGACATGAGCGAATACTCGGCGCTGCTCACCAGGGCGGTCGCTGCAGCTATCGGTCGGGGAGAAGAAACATCCCTCGAATCACTGTTTACACCGGGAGTTATTGCCCAGGGAGCATCGTCAGAAGGGGACTTTACCCTGGTGAGCTTTGTGGTGCTCCAATGAGTCCCCTTGACTGGCAATCGATACTGGCCTTGCCCCCTGCTGTGCGCCGCTTCGAGCGCCCCATTCCTCCGTGCGTGCTACTGCGCGAGGCGAACCTGACGTGTACGCAGCAACATGGATTGGACAAGGTATCAGACCTGATGCTTCTGGGGGTTGTACAGGAGTCCACGACTTGCATTCCTGCGACAGTGGCGAATGATCGTCGTGTCGATGCGGTGTTGTTCTTGCGCGCATCCCTCGGTCGTACGCGGGCGTTAGAGTCGAGTGCCGCTCTTGTGCACGGGTGCTTTCCGCATCCATCAGTTCTGATCCAGGAGAACGCCCGTGGCGACGTCAGTCTGTCGGCTGCGCTCACGTCACGCCGTACGCGGGCGATGGGACTACGCATCGATCGCATGGAGTCGGACTGCCGTATCGGTTCTTGGCGGCGCACGGAACAGGGGAAGAGGTTCCTTTCCTCGCTAGCATTTGATGCTCTCGATCAGCGCTCGCTGGCGCTACTGGCCGAGGACATCATGGCGCGAATTCGCCTGGCGCGTGTCGCACGTCTTGTTGGCTTCTATCCCGATCCGACCGTTTGCCGGACGCCGGATGTGGTGGCGCTCATAGAGCGGGTGTTCGAGTTCCAGAGCAAGGAAAACCAACTGCGTGCGACGTGGAAGGCGCACGGCACTTCGCAGCGTGAACGTCTGCGTCTACGGATTCCCCTCGGCGAGGCCATTGGCCACAAGCGCGCGGCCATCGATGAGCTTTCGAGGCGTTGGCGCGGTTAAGGTTGGCTTAGCGTCCGATCCTCTCGCGCACGATCTGGGCGACCTTGCGGCGCAGAATCTTACCCATCTGATTGCGCGGTAGCTCAGCGATGAAGACGATCTGGCGGGGGAGGGCGTAGTGGGCGATGGATTTCTCAGCCCACTCACGAACCTGCTCGAGGGTGAGGCGCTGTGCCCCCTCCTCCATAATGATGGCTGCGGTCACCTCTTCGGTCGCGTCGGCGACGGGCACGCCCACGACAGCGACGTCCGCGACGCCCGGCAGTGAACGAATCGCGTCTTCGACCTGCGAAGGGTAGACGTTGAAGCCGCCCGAGAGAATCAGTTCCTTCTTACGGTCAGCCATGGAGATGAAGCCGTCTCGGTTGACTCCGACGTCGCCGGTTTTGAACCATCCTTCTGAGGTGAACACGCGTGCGCTCTCCTCGGGCGCGTTCAGGTACCCCTCGAAGACCTGCGGTCCGCGCACGATGATTTCGCCGGGCGTGCCGTCCTCGACATCGCGGGTGTCGTCCTCAAGGGAGACCAGGCGAAGCTGCGTGGAGGGGAAAGGAACGCCTAACACGCCGTGACGGCGCTTGTCAGACAGAGGAGCACCTGTGAGAACGGGCGCGGTCTCGGACAGGCCGTAGCCTTCGACGATTGTGCCGCCGGTTGTTGCTTCCCATTCCTCGGCCAGCGTGGTGGACAACGGCATAGCACCCGCGACCGAGTACCGGATCGTTGAGATGTCAGTACCGCTTGTTATCGCCCGGGCAAGGATACGCTCAAACATGGGAGGGACGCCCACGAAGAATGTGACGGGGCGACGCTTGTGCGCGTCGAGTGCCATCTGCGCGTCGAACTTGGGGAGGAGCACCTGGGTAGCCGCTTTGCGTACGGCCGCGCACAGGAAAAACGTGAGGCCAAAAGCGTGGAAGTAGGGCAGCAGGGAGAAGAATGTCTCGGCCCCCTCGTGCAGCTTCCACACCCAGAATATGCACTGGTTGACGTTGGCGCCGATGTTGCGGTGTGTTAGCGGCGCGGATTTAGGGACGCCATTCGTTCCTGACGTGTGCNCCCGCTGGCTCCCGCCGCTCAGATCGACGGACAGATCATGCGTCACGGTGGCCGGGTCGCCATTGTGTGGGAAAAGTGTGTAGATGCTTTCCCCCTGGATCGCCTCGATTGCGTTTTCACGGTGGACATTTCGTACGGCATGCCGTACGAAATGTCCACCGTGAAAACGCAATCGAGGCGATCCAGGGGGAAAGCATCTACACACTTTTCCCACACAATGGCGACCCGGCCACCGTGACGCATGATCTGTCCGTCGATCTGAGCGGCGGGAGCCAGCGGGTTATGTTGGGCTGCTACCGCACCGATGCGCATGCACGCATAAAATGCTACAAAAGCCTGCGGACAGTTCGGTAGCGCGATCGCAACTGTGTCCCCCGCGCGAACCCCGGCCTCGTGAAGGACACGTGCGGCGCGCAGGACCTGATCACGCACCTGGGCGTAGGTCGTTGTCGCCCCGAAGTAATCGAGAGCAACGCGTTGGGGATACAGGCGAGCGGTCGTTTCGAGGAGTTCGTAGAGGCACGTGTCGGGCACGGGCACCTCGTAGGGCACTGAGTCGTAGAAGTCGTGCGCTTGTTCAACGATGCTGCGTGTCATGACGTCCTCTCGTGATCGGCCTCAACAATTGTAGCGACCGGCACGGGCGCGCTCACACGCGAGAGGCGCTCCAGGTGTCGCACGTCGCAATATCGCCGGAATCCAGGCCCTTGCGTAGCCATGTTGCGCGCTGGTTCGCGCTGCCGTGCGTCCACGACTCGGGGTTGGTTGTGCCCTGGTATTTGGTTTGCAGGCGGTCATCACCGATAGCCTCAGCCGTGCGCAACGCACCGTCAATCTGTTCGGTCGTCGGCGTCTGAAGATAGGGCGTGCCCGTCGCCGGATCGGGAGTCGTAGACGCCCAGTGCATCCAGACACCCGCATAGCAGTCCGCCTGTAACTCGGAGCGTACGCCTGCACCTTGCTCGCCCGTCTCGCGTGTGTCGTACGTGCGGAAGATGCCCTGAAGGTTCTGAATGTGATGCCCCCACTCGTGGGCAACCACGTACTCCTGAGCGAGCACGGAATCCGACGCCCCATACTGGGTGACCATGTCGGTAAAGAAACCGATGTCAAGGTACACGGTTGAATCGCCGGGACAGTAGAAAGGACCGACTGCGCTCGTCGCGGATCCGCACGCCGTGGACACCGAGTCCGAGAAGATTTGGAAATCTGGGGGTTCATAGGCAGTGCCAGTGTTCTGTTCCTCCAGCTGTTCTTTCCACACCTCATCCAAGGACTGTGCTGTGGCAACCATGCGACACTCGACGCGAGCATTCGCATCCGCCCCCGTGCGACACGTCGAAACATCAACTGAGGAACCGGACGTGGTTGAGGAGGACGTGGGGGAGGAGATCAGGCTCGTTAAGTCGATCCCAGTAAAATACGAGAAACCCACGATCAGTAGGACAGCCAGGAATGAGCCTCCGCCCGCGCCGGCAGCCTTGCGGCCAATCCCCGACGTTCTCACACGCGAAGGATCCAAGTGAATATTGTCGTTGAAGCTCATCGGTGCTCCTTGCTGTCAGGGTCGGCGACCGGCCTGGTAGCGGCCGAGCATGTCGGAACGGAACTCCTCGAAGCAACCGTCCTCAATGGAAGCACGGATGGCGTCCACGAGGCGCAGCGTGAACCACTCGTTGTGGATCGTGGCCAGCGTCGAGGACAGGATTTCCTTCGCCTTGAAGAGGTGGTGCACGTAGGCACGCGTGTAGTGCGTGCACGTGTAGCATTCACAGCCCTCAACGAGCGGTTTGAAGTCGCGTTTGAAGCGCGCATTCGTGATGTTGAACCGGCCGTCGGGGGTGTAGATCGCCGCATTACGTGCCACGCGCGACGGGTTCACGCAGTCGAAGGTGTCTGCGCCAGCCGCGACGCCAGCGAAAAGATCCTCGGGTTCGGAGATACCCAACAGATGGCGGGGGCGATTCTCGCCCAGCTCTTCGCACACCCACGAGACGATCGTGCCGAGATTCTCCTTCTCGAGCGCTCCGCCGACGCCGAAGCCGTCGAAGCGCTGCCCGTCCACCTCCATGTCAGCCATGGTGCGGGCTGCCTGGCGGCGTAGGTCTTCCCACTGAGCTCCCTGAATGACACCCCACAGTTGCTGATAGGGCTTGTCTGAACGTGCTTGTGTCAGCTGCTTGTGTTCGGCTAAACATCGCGCGGCCCACGCATGAGTGCGCTCGAGCGAGTCAACCTGGTAGGAACGAGGGTGCAACAGGGAGGTGAGCTCGTCAAAAGCGAACATGATGTCGGCGCCCAGCTGGTGCTGAATACCCATCGACACCTCGGGGTTAAAACGGTGCTTCGTGCCATCAATGTGGCTGGAGAAGACCACGCCGTCGTCATCTACGACAGCGTTCGAGGCCTTGATTGCCTGCATCTGGACGGCCGGGTCACTCGGATCGGCCTGGCCAGAAAACTCCTGCGAAAGAACCTTTTTGAAGCCCGCACCCAGGGACAAAACCTGGAAACCGCCCGAATCCGTGTATGTGGGTCCCGACCAGTTCATGAAAGAAGCGAAGCCGCCCGCTTCGTCGACAATGCCTGAGCCCGGCTGAAGGTAGAGATGATAGGCGTTGGCCAGGACTGCCTGCGCGCCGAGGCTGCGAACCATCTCGGGAGTAAGTGCTTTGACGTTTGCCTTCGTGCCCACGGGAATGAAAGCGGGGGTACGGATCGTGCCATGCGCTGTGTGGATGATGCCGGTGCGACCCAGGCCACGCTCAGCACCCAGGCGGACCCCGACCTCGAACCCCCTGTCGGGGAAGCACGCCCCAGACGAGGCCGTGGTGTCGAAGGGTGCGATCTGCTCTGGAGAGGGAGAGGAGAGCCAGTTAGTATTCATCGATCAAACACCTCATCGTTCTTCAAGCCTTCCACGCGGCGGATCGTGGCAATCACAGGATAGGTCAGCGGTAGCAGGACGACTTCGAGGAGCACCTTATAGAAGTAGCCGGTGACCGTATAGTTAACGAAGTTACCGAGCGTCATTTGCCCGTAGAACAGGATCGTGCAGAACAGGATCGTATCCGCAGCCTCACCGACGATCGTCGAACCGATCAGACGTGCCCACAAATGCTTGGTACCCCAGCGACGACGAATCCACACGAGCACGTAAGAGTTCAGAAGTTGACCAGCCAGGTAGCCAACAAGCGAGGCAACGACCGCGCGCCATACAACGCCTAAGACTGCAGCGAATGCCTCCTGGTTCTCGTAGTCCGGTGCCGGAGGCAGATATTGGACAATGAAGAAGGTCAGTGACGCTAGGAACGAGGCCACGAATCCCATGATGATGACCCGCCGCGCACGGGCAAAACCGTAGACCTCCGACAGCACATCGCCAATGATGTACGTCAAAGGGAAGAGGATAGCGCCCCCATCGAAAATCAAATAGTAAGTGGATGAACCCACCATAAACGCCTTCGTTGCGGCGATATTGGAAATGAGCAGCAGTGCAACGAAAGCGACAGAAATGATGTCGAGGGCGCGCGCGGGGCGCGCCGATCCAGACGGGACCGGGCTATCTGACATGTGAAAAGTCCTCACAATGAGAAAACGGAATGGTTATGTGCACCACCCATTGTGCCCGTAAATCGCGCTATGTGGCGTCGCGGGGGGAGCGACGGGGCGGGTTGATTCGCCCACAGCGATGCCTCCCTCTACTCTTGGAGCGTGATCAACGTCCAGGATTTCTCGCTGCGAATCGGTGCCCGCGAACTCGTTAACCATGCCAGCTTCCGTATTGACAAAGGAATGTGCATCGGCCTCGTCGGTCGTAACGGTGCCGGTAAAACCACGACGATGCGCCTGCTCGCCGGCGAAGCCGACCGCGGGGGAGCGGCCGAATACACCGGTACTATCACGTCCAACGGCACCATCGGCTACCTCGCTCAGGACACGCACGTCGGCGACCCTGATATGAAGGCGCGCGATCGCATCATCTCCGTGCGCGGCATCGACTCGATCATCGCGCGTATCCGCAAGGCAGAGCACGAGATGTCCACGACCGAGGGTGCCCGCCAGCAGCGTGCCATGGAACGCTACGTCAAACTCGACCAGCAGTTCACCAACTCCGGCGGGTGGGCCGCCAACGCTGAGGCAGCCCAAATCGCTCACTCCCTCGGCCTCGAAGATCGCGTGCTCGACCAGACCCTGGACACTCTCTCGGGTGGACAGCGTCGCCGCGTCGAACTCGCCCGCGTGCTCTTCTCCAACGCCGACGTCCTCCTCCTCGACGAGCCCACCAACCACCTCGACCACGACTCCATCGTGTGGCTGCGCGACTGGATCAAGACCTTCCCCGGCGGCGTCATGATCATCTCCCACGACGTCAAGCTGCTGGGCGACACCGTCAATCAGGTGTTTTACCTGGACGCCAACCGCGCCCACGTCGACATCTACCATCTCGGCTGGGCCGCCTACCTCAAGCAGCGCGAGGAAGACGAGCGCCGCCGCCGCAAGGAACGTGCCAACGCCCTGAAGAAGGCCGAGCACCTCAAGGCCCAGGGCGAAAAGATGAGGGCCAAGGCCACCAAGGCCGTCGCCGCCCAGCAGATGCTGCGCCGCGCTGAAGAACTCTTCGCCCAGGCGGGACGGGAGATCGTGCAGGAAAAGGTCGCGCGCTTGCGCTTCCCCGACCCCGCTCCCTCCGGTCGCGTTCCCCTCACCGCCGAAGGCCTGTCCAAGTCCTACGGCTCCCTCGAAGTCTTCACCGGCGTCGACCTGGCTATCGACCGCGGATCCAAAGTCGTCGTCCTCGGCCTCAACGGCGCCGGAAAGACCACTCTGCTGCGCCTCCTGTCCGGCATCGAAAAACCCGACTCCGGCCGGGTCGTCCCCGGTCACGGCCTCAAGATCGGCTACTACGCGCAGGAACATGAAACACTCGACGACACGCGAACCATCCGCGAAAACATGGCAGACGCCGCCCCCACGCTCGACGACACGCACGTGCGCAACATCCTCGGACAATTTCTCTTCCAGGGAGACGACGTCGACAAGCCCGTCTGTGTCCTCTCCGGCGGCGAAAAGACGCGCCTCGCCCTGGCCACCCTCGTTGTTTCCGGCGCCAACGTCCTGTTGCTCGACGAACCCACCAACAACCTCGACCCCGCCTCACGAGAAGAAATCCTCGCCGCTCTGCGCGACTACGAAGGTGCCGTCATCCTCGTCACCCACGACCCCGGCGCCGTCACCGCGCTCAACCCGCAGCGCGTCCTCCTCCTGCCCGACGCCGACGAAGATCTCTGGGACGACAGCTACCTCGACCTCGTTACCCTCACCTGACCGGGCGAGCCACCCGCCCGCGCGCTCCGCACGAGACGGTCGCGCCCACACTGCCCGAAGACACACACGACGAGGCCGGGACTGGAGAACACCAGCCCCGGCCTCGTTCGTCAGATGAATCAGAGAACCTTAGAGAAAAACTCCTTGGTACGATCCTCCTGCGGATTGTCGATCACGTCAGCGGGGGAACCCGCCTCAACGATTACTCCGCCGTCCATAAAGAGAACCTGATCGGCAACCTCGCGGGCAAAACCGATCTCGTGTGTGACGACGGCCATGGTCATGCCCGACGCCGCCAAGTCCTGCATGACCTGCAGGACCTCGCCCACCAGCTCTGGGTCAAGCGCGGAGGTCGGCTCATCAAAGAGCATGATTTCCGGCTCCATCGCCAGCGCGCGGGCAATCGCCACACGCTGCTGCTGCCCGCCCGAGAGTTCTGCAGGATAGTGATCCGCGCGATCCGCCAGCCCCACTCGATCAAGGAGCTCCAGGGCCTGAACGCGAGCTTCCTTCTTCGAACGCTTCAGCACCTGGACAGGAGCTTCCATCACGTTCTCCAGAGCTGTCATGTGCGGGAACAGGTTGAAGCGCTGAAACACCATGCCGATGCGGGAACGCTGCGCGGCGATCTCCTTGTCGTGGCGTTCAAAGAGCACGCCGTTCGCATACTCTCGATAGCCCAACAGTTCGCCATCGATGTATACGCGTCCCGCGCTGATACCCTCCAGCATATTTAGGCACCGCAACAGGGTCGATTTACCCGACCCCGAGGGACCCAAAATGACACAGACCTCGCCCTGGGCAATGTCCAGGTCAACGCCGCGTAGCACGTGCAAATCGCCGAAAAACTTATGGACTCCGCGCACGCTGACCATGGGCACAGCGTCTTGCGCCGTCGCCTCCACAACCGTATCTGTCATGGTGTCACATCCAAAAACTTGTGGGTGATCGATGTCTTCTTGTCCTCATTCCCCGACGCATTCTCCGTGTTCGAGGCATAAGTCCCGGCATTGTCGCGGCGCTCGAAGCCCTTGCCGAAGTGCTTCTCGATCATTGACTGGATCACCATCAGCAGGCTCGTGATGACCAGATACCAAATCGCAGCCGCAATGAGGAGCGGGACCGGCGCAAAAGTCGCCTGGCCGCGTTGACGCGCGATGAAGGTGAGTTCAAGCGTGAAGGGAATCGCCGACACCAGCGAGGTGGTCTTGAGCATCGAGATGGTCTCGTTGCCGATCGGTGGGACGATGACGCGCATCGCCTGCGGCAGGATGATTCTGCGGAAGATCGTCGCCCTCGGCATACCCAAGGCCGTCGCGGCCTCCCACTGTCCCTTCGAAACGCTCAGCAGACCCGCTCGCATAATCTCGGCCAGGTATGCGCCCTCGTTGAGTCCCAGACCTAGGAAGGCCATCCAGAAGGGCGTAAAGTAGGTTGCCGTGTCGAAGCTGACCTCCCAACCCAGCAGCGAGCCGAGGAACGGCACCCCAACGGACAGTGACGGGTAGAGCGTGGGCAGCAGCGACCAGAAAATGAGCTGCGTGTAGATAGGCGTCCCACGGAAGAACCAAATGTAAGCCATGGCCACCCAGCGCAGGACCGGGTTAACCGACTGGCGCATGATCGCCATCGTGATCGCCAGGACTGTGCCGACCGTCATCGCGAGGACCGTCAGGATGATCGTGAAGGCGACGCCCTGCATGATCGAGACGGAGAATAGCCACTGGAAGACAACGTTCCATTGGAAGTTGGGATTCGTCATCAGTGCATGGATGGCCATTGCCGCGAAGACCGCGACAACGAATGCGCTCACCCACCTCCCCGGCCGGGGGACGGGTTTAGCGTCGAGTAGTTCGACGCCGTCTTTGATGTGTGCCATGAGTGCCTCAGTCGGTGGTTGCGGGATTGAGTTCCGCCGTCGTCAGGGCGGCTTCCTTCGCGCCGTAGGTGTCGAGGATGTCGGCCAGGTAGCCATTGTCCATTAGGTACTGCATGGCTTTCTGGACGGCTTCGCTCAGCTGCGCGTCGTTCTTGTTGACGGCCACGCCCTGGGGCGCGGACTCGACGACGTCGCCGACCTGCTCGATCTGGCCATTCGATAGTGTCGCCGTGTACCCGATGACGGTGGAGTCGGCGAAGGTCGCGTCGTACTGGCCGCCGATCACCTTGGTGGTGATGTCTGTTTGCAGGTCGTGCGGCATGATCGTGATTTTGTCCAAACCGCTGGCCACGCACTTTTCGGACAATTCGGTTGCGTAGTCTTCCTGCGCGGTGCCGGTCTGGACGCCGATGGTCGTGCCGCATGGGTTGGCGGGGTCAAAGTTCTTGGGGTTTCCCTTGGCGACGCCGTAGGCAGAGCCGACCTCGACGTAGGAGATCAGGTTGGCCTGCTCCTCGCGCTCGGAGGTGATCGTGAAGGAGGAGATGCCCACGTCAAACTTGGTGCCCAAGGCCGGGATGATCGTCGGGAATTCAGCGTGGCTGGTGGTCCCCTCCTTCAGGCCCATGACTTTGGCGAGAGCGCGGTTAATGTCCACGTCGTAGCCCTGGGGAGTCTGGGAGTCATCTCCGAGGAATTCTGCGGGCGCGTAGTCCGCCGAGGCTCCGTTGCGCAGGGTGCCTCGCGTCTTGACCTCATCGGGCACCAGGGCAGCGATCTCGTCGACCGTTGGGATCGACGAGACGTCGTACGAGGTCGTGGCCGCGCTTGCGTCAGTCGCGTTGGCCCCGGTGGTCGATCCGTTGGACGACGTGTTCGGGTCCGCGCACGCTGCCAGGGGGAGTGCGGCTGCGGTTGCGAGAGCGATGAGGACGTGTGCCTTCGTGATGGTCATGATGTGCCTTCCGATGGGGTGGGACGTTGTGCCCCTGCATTGCTTCCATTATGCGCCGATATGCACATGAGTGCATATTATGCGTTGAGTGTCACGTGATTAGTTAACCGTTGGGTTGAGTTCAGCCGTGGTCAGTGCGGCATCCTGTGCGCCGTAGGACGCCAAGATGTCCGCCAGGTAGCCGTTATCCATGAGGTATTGCATGGCAGCCTGGATTGCCTGGGTGAGTTCCTCGTCGTCCTTGTTGATCGCGACGCCCTGGGGCGCAGATTCGAAGGTCTCTCCGAGTTGGACGATCTTGCCCTCCGACTGGGCGCTCGTATAGCCGATGACGGTGGAATCGGCCAAGGTCGCGTCATACTGTCCACTGATAATCTTCGTAGCAATATCTGTCTGCAGCTCGTGCGGCATGACGCTGATCTTCTCCTTACCGTCGGCGACGCACTGGGTCGACAATTCCTCAGCGTATGTTTCCTGCGCGGTGCCAGTCTGGACGGCGATCGTCGTGCCGCAGGGATTTGACGTGTCGAAATTCTTGGGGTTTCCTTGTGCAACACCCCATGCCGATCCGACATTGAGGTAGGAGACCATGTTGACCTGCTGCTCGCGTTCGGGGGTGATGGTGAAGGAGGAGATGCCGACATCAAACTTGGTGCCCAGTGCGGGGATGATCGTCGGGAACTCGGAGTGCTTCGTTGTTCCCTCCTTCAGACCCATGACCTTGGCGAGCGCTTTGTTGATGTCCACGTCGTAGCCGATTGGAGTCTGTCCGTCGGAGGCCATGTATTCGGCCGGTGCATATCCTGTTGAGGCACCGTTGCGCAATGTGTCCCGCTTCTTAATGTCCTCGGGAACCATTGCGGCGATTTCGTCGACCGTGGGGATCGAAGAAATATCGTAGGAGGATGTGGAGGTCGAATCGGTGGAATGACTCTGTGCGCTGTTCGTCGTGTTTGTCGCTGGGTCGGTACAAGCGGTCAGCGTGATCGCTGCTGTAGCGGCTGTCATGGCTGCGAAAATCTTCGTCGTGTGCATGGTTATGTTCCTCGGTATCTGTATTGCGGGTCCTTGTCGATAATGAATATGCAAACAGATGCATACTATGCATGTCGAGGGGGTCTCATATCCTGGATGCACAAGTGGGCGAGCACATCGTGCTCGCCCACTTGACTATGTGACTCAGTGCCCGCGCAATGCTCTCCTCGAGGCTCGCGCGCGAAGCGGATCGATTCCCTTTGGAATAGGTGGCTCGTTCGAACGCAGTGCGTTGATGCGCGCAGATACCTGGGGAACCTCCTCGGCAGTGAGAACATTCTTCAACTTACGCAGTTCACTTCGCAGGTCCTTCAGAGCAACCTGCCCCTCCTCGCGACCCACCTGAATCTGGTGGACGGGAACGTTACGCATGATTTTAGTGACGCGCTTAGCCTCAGTGGACAGGAGTGGACGCACGTGGGAAGCCGAACCCTCAGAGATAAGAACGATGCCGGGACGACCGACGATGCGCCACACGAGGTCTTGTTCGCGCGTAACTGCAACGGGCTGTTCGGGGATGATCCAACCACGCTGGATCTGTGAGAGTGCCACTTTGACGGCGCCCGCCGTCTCCTCGACCTGGGCAAAGAGTGCACGGCGAGCCAGGAAACTCAGGATGGCGAGTGCTGCGGTGATGGACCCCAGGATGCCGATGATGAGCCAGCCAATCCAGGAGGTGTTCGTCAGGAATGCCACCAGGACAAACAGGGCGATGACGAGCGCGGCTGTGCCTAGGAGGATCCAGGGCAGTGCCGGATACGTGCGTGCGGTCAGTCGATACGCGTCAAGGACGTTCTGATAGAAGCGTCTCTTGGCGGGGGGATTCTTTTCACTCATAGCGTCACTATTCTACGTGTATACACCCAGAGAACGTCCATGCATCCGACTGGGCACTATGTGAAATGAGTTGCATCACATTGTATGAGTTTGGACAATATGACCATGAATATCGGCGGATACCAGCTCGGTCAGGTGTTCCACATCGGTGCGCGAGGTCCCCTGTGGAGGACTCAATCGAGCGCCGGGGAAGCACTTTTTGCACTGCGATCATCAAGCGATGGTGAGCGTTCCTTAGAGCGCTGGAAGGCGTGGGCATCGCTCACCTCACGCCACGTGGTTGCCTTACGTGATGTCGTGCGCTCCGACGACGGTCGTTGGGGAATCGTCCAGGACTTCGTCTACGGGCGTCCCCTCGATGTTGAAATAGGATCGGCCGACCTGCGCCCCAAAGCTACCCGCCGCCAGATCATCGAAGGCATATCAGCGGGCCTGAGCGCACTACACCGCGTCGGTATTGTTCACGGGGACCTGACACCCGCCAATATCATGATCACTCCGCAAGGCAGGGCGGTCATCATCGATCTCATTGATGAGATCGAAGAGGGGCAAGGAACTCCCGGGTGGAGCCTCGACACCACTGGAATGACGGGGGACCTGCAGTGCTTGCGTCGAATAGCCTCGCTTCTCCAGATGGACGAAGCCCTGGCTGAGCTGGGGCTCGACGAGGCCTCGGTGCCAACGGGTTCGCGCACACCAACGGTTGACGATCCTAATGAACATGTCATCTCTCGCGAACCTGCCGATCCGCAACAGGTCATCGCCGATCTGCGCGCGGCTGCTTTGCGTGAGGACACGATCAATGACTACGAATCGGGATCGGAGCGACCTATCCATGGGTGTGTGGCTGACGGACCATGCGAGGAGTTACCCCGTCGCGCGTGGCGCTCCCGAGCACTCCTGGCGGGCGTCGCCGTTCTTGTCCTCCTCGCATCTACCCTCGGCTACTGGAGGTGGTCAAGCATGTGGGCACCGGCGGTGCCTCCCAGTGCGCAGAGTAGTCACATAATCCCCGAGCCGACGGTCGATCTATGCAATGCGACCCACGTGGAAGATCTGCTGAATCATGCCATCGCGACGCGTGACCAGGCCGTCATTACCGGGGATGCATCAGCACTCGAAGCCGTTCTGGGCGGCGAGCTCCTCGAACAAGACACGAAGCGTATCGAAGCGATGCAAGCCGAGGACGTGCAGGTTCTCGCCCTGTCTTCCGCTGTCGAAGACGTGCGGGTCGTGTCCTGCGAAGCTGGCAGCGTGGACGTAAACGCCACACTCGTGGTCTCCACCTCCCAGACCTGCAAGGCGGACGTGTGCGACGACCACGGTGCGCCCACGTCGAGTGAGCTTGTCTTGAGGGTTGATCCCGTGTCCGGCAAGGTCGTTGCAGCCTCGCTCGCGACGCCTTCGGCGCAGGGAGAATCCGAATCGGGCCAGGAGAGCTAGACGCAGCGAGGCGCGCAAGCCGCCGAAGAGGTGGACTGTCGAGCACGCGACGATTGGTTACCCTTCTGCACCCACTGGATGCACTGATGGGGTGGGTCAACTGGACCCACCCCATCACGATGCGTGTGAGTCAATCAGAGAGACAGATCGGCCTCGAACGCGCCAGCCTCGAGACGCTTCTTGACATCCATGAGGAAACGGGAGGCGTCCGCGCCGTCGACCAGGCGATGGTCATAGGACAGTGACAGGTAGACCATTGAACGAATCGCAATGACATCAGCGCCGTCGTCACCCTTCATGACAACGGGACGTTTGACGATCGTGCCGACGCCCATAATCGCGGTTTCCGGCATGTTCAGGACGGGCGTGTCGAAGAGTGCGCCGCCGGAACCGGTGTTCGTCACCGTAAAGGTCGAGCCGGACAGTTCGTCGGGACCGATCTTGGCGTCGCGCGTGCGTGCGGCCAGGTCATTGATGGACGTGGCGATACCCGGGATGTCCTTCTCGCCCGCATTCTTTATGACGGGCACGAGTAGGCCGCGCGGCGTGTCAACAGCGATGCCGACGTGCTCGTGATCGAAGTACGTAACTTCCTTGTCGTTGATGGTCGCGTTGATCTTTGGGTGGTAGGCCAGAGCTTCCGTTGCTGCCTTCACGAAGAAGGGCAGGAACGTCAGCTTCGTGCCGTGCGTGGTCAGGAACGCGTCTTTCGAGCGGGCTCGAAGTGCGACAACCTTAGTGACGTCAACCTCGATGATGGTGGTCAGTTGGGCGGCCGTCTGCAACGATTCCACCATACGGCGGGCGATCGTCTGACGCAGACGCGACATCTNGGCGTCGCCGATGCGTGCGATCGCGGTGCCGACCTCGACGGTTTCATCCTCGGGAACCAGAATTTCGAGGAGGACGCCCGCGACGGGGGAGGGGACCTCGGAGTCGACCTTGTCGGTGGACACCTCAACGATGGGCTCGTCAAGCTCGACGGTATCGCCGACCTGCTTGAGCCACGTCGTCACGGTGCCCTCGGTCACGGATTCACCCAGAGCGGGCATGGTCACTGACGTTGCCATGTGTGTTCTCCTAATAAAAGCTGTATCAGTTGTGGACGTGAAGGGGCTTGCCAGCCAGCGCCATAGCTGCCTCGCCGAGCGACTCGTTCTGACTCGGGTGCGCGTGGATCAGCGAGGCGACATCCGAGGGGTACGCCTCCCAGTTCACCATGAGCTCGCCTTCACCAATCTGCTCTCCGATGCGTGCCCCGATGCCATGGAAGCCCACGATCGGACCATCCTTGACCGAGACCAGTTTGATGAGACCCGACGTTGCCAGGATAGACGACTTTCCGTTGCCGGCGAGGTTGTACTCGACTGTGCGCACCCGATCGCCGTACTTTTCGCGAGCCTGCTTCTCTGTCATACCGACCGAGGCGATCTCGGGTTCGCAGAAGGTCACGCGCGGGATGTTGATGTCAGCCTGCATGCTCGGGTTCAGACCGGCGATCTCTTCGGCGACGAAGATGCCTTGCATGAAGCCGCGGTGGGCGAGTTGCAGGCCGGGAACAATGTCGCCGACCGCATAGATGTTGCCAACACCGGTGTGTAGGCGCTCGTTGGTGATGACGAAACCGCGCTCCAGTGTGATTCCGACCTGTTCGTAGCCCAGGCCTTCAGTGACGGGGCCGCGACCGACTGCGACCAAGAGGACCTCGGCGTCGAACGCTTTCCCATCTTCGGTTGTTATGTGCACGCCCTGCTCGGACTGCGTGGCCGAAGCGAAGCGGGTGTTCGTGTGGAACTTGATGCCGCGCTTGCGGTAGGCGCGCTCAAGCTGCTTGGAGATGGCTTCGTCTTCGTTGTTGGCCAGGTGGGGCAGCGCCTCAATGATGGTGACCTCGGCGCCGAAGCTGCGCCAGACAGAGGCAAACTCGAGGCCGATGACACCGCCGCCGAGAATGACGACGGAGGAGGGAACCCAGTTCATCTGCAGTGCCTGGTCGGAGGAGATGATGCGTCCGCCGATGTCGAGGCCAGGAATCGAGCGCGAATAGGAACCGGTGGCTAACACGATGTTGCGACCGGTGATTCTCTGGCCGCCTACCTCGATGGTGTTGGCGTCGGCCAGGTGCCCCCAACCGGAGATCAGCTCAACCTTTCGCGATTTGAGCAGGCCCCGCAAGCCCTTGTAGAGGCCCGAGATGACGGAGTCGCGATATGCGCCAACCTGCGCCACGTCGATGCCATTGAAGGTGGAGTTGACGCCGAACTTCGCGGATTCGCGTACGGCCTCGGCAGTCTCGGCGGCGTGCAAGTACGCCTTCGTGGGGATGCAGCCGCGGTGTAGACATGTGCCACCGACCTTATCGCCGTCGATGAGGGCGACCTTCATGCCCAGCTGCGCTGCACGCAGGGCGGTCGCGTAACCGCCGGAACCCGCACCCAGAATGACGATGTCGTAGATCGATTCGCTCAAGGTTGACAACTCCTCGTTGACGAGCTTAACGCTCAGAATTGTAGATTTCATGACGGGCCTCACGGTCCATATAGGCCTATTGTCCCACGTTTGTGCGGTGATGTCCCACAGGTCGCTGTCTCGACTTGGTGTATCGGGCCACACGCCTCGGTGGGTGTGGCTTGCTCCCTGGAATGCGGTGCGACGCGATGATGTGATCGGTAGGATCGAATCGTGTATGAACAAGACGCGACTAATGGCGGTGACAGTGCGCGCGATCAACGCCCGCCTTCCCTTGGTCTGGGACGTATCATCATTGCCCTGTTTTGGGTGCTTGGCGTCTGGATTTTCGTGACGGCAGTCATTGATCTTTTTCATGGGCAGGATAAGCCGTGGGGTCCCCAGCTTGTTGCGCTCCTCGCAGGCGTTGACTACCTTGTCGCCGCCACGGCTTTGACGCATAACGGCAGGCGTATGCGCATGGTTGGCTGGGTGAGTATCGCGTTGTCGATCGCCGTTCCGATCGTTCTGTGGGTCGCTTCCCTTGGCCTCGACGAGCTGAACTCTGCACGCTCTGCGTGGACCGGCATGGGGGTGGATTTCTACTACATTCCCCTCGTCGTCTCTCTTGTCGGCATTGTGTGGATGTGGCGCTCGAATCCGCGCAGAATCGTCTCGCTCGCCGAGCAGGTCGAACGCCCAAGTCCGCCGTGGAAGACTCATTGACCTGGGCATCGGCTCAGCGATGGTGAGACAGAGCGAGGCCCGGCGGAGCGATTCTACCCGGGCCTCGTTCCTTTCAAGTCTCCGAAAGCGTTGGGGAACTAGGTTAGACTCCGCCCGGGAATCCCAGCTGACGCCAGGCTTCGTACAGGACGATCGAAGCGGAATTGGCCAGGTTGAGAGAGCGTATGCCCTCGCGCATGTGAATACGGATGCGCTTGTTCACGCGCGGATGATTCATGGCTTCCTCGGACAGACCTACCGATTCGCGCCCGAACAGCAGGCCGTCGCCGTCCTGGTAGGCGACATCTGAATACATGGAGTGTGTGTGTCCCGTCAGTGCCCACACGCGTCCCGGAACCTGCGCGAGCGCGTCGTCGAGGTTCTTGTGGACCATGACGTGCGCGAGGTCGTGATAGTCGAGGCCCGCCCGGCGCAGCTTGGCGTCATCCATGTCGAAGCCCAGGGGTTCCACGAGGTGCAGCATGGACCCGGTGCAGGCCGACAGTCGGATCGCGGCCCCCGTGTTACCGGGGATTTCGGGCTCCCAGAAGATGATGTGCAGCATGTTCTCAAGCCTGGTGGGTGACGGTCAGGGTGGCGCGTGCGATCGTGTGCTCGAGCGCGGCGAACGAGGCCATGGCGGGGGTTGCGTCGTCATCCAGTCCCAGGGTGTCCACGTCGAGTGCATGCACCGTGAAGATGTAGCGGTGAGGGCGGTCGCCGACCGGCGGGGCGGCTCCGAAGTAGGAGGCCTCGCCTGCGTCGCCGCGCAGGTGGAACGCGGGGCCATCGAGGGTGAGATCGGATGCGCCCGCGCCTTCGTCCAGGTGTGTCATCGAGGCGGGGATGTCCAGGATCGTCCAGTGCCACCAGCCCGAGGGGATGGGGGCGTCTGGGTCGAAGCAGGTCAGCATGAAGCTGGCTGTCCGCTCGGGGAAGCCTTCCCATGTCAGGTCGGGGGAGAGTGAGCCTGCGCGCGCGGTCGCTGACTCCGGCATGGGTGCGTCGTCGGTGAGTGTGGACGAGGTCAGGGTGAAGCTGGGCAGATCGATGCCCTCGAAGGGAGTGGGGGCCAGGGGGCGAGTATCGATGGTCATGAGTGCTCCTTTTCTCTCCTCTCTATTGTTGCGTATTGTTGCGTATGAGGCAGGCAACGTGCGCTCGGAACGCAGATGTGCGACCGTGCTTCTAGACTTCCCCTATCGAACAGATGTTCTATCTATGTGGCAGGGGGAGAGATGTCCGATGCTCGCGTGCGTTTGCTGAAAGCACGAGAGGCCCTGAGTCGCGCCGAAGATTCTGTTGGTCTGCGTGGTCGGGTCGACATCGAGGTGCCTCGTGCATCGGGTGTGTCCGCACCGGTACTCCTGGGCCCACAGGAAAGGGGACGGCTGATACGGATCCTCATCGACGCGTGCCCGCCAGACGGGTGGATCGGATTGTGTGGTGTGCGTCATGTCGGGTGGGAATGGGCCGCGCGTCAGGGGATGGACTTGGAGCGGGTGCTCGTTCTAAATCCCGACCAGGGAGCGAACATGGGCGAGCTGTGTGCACTCCTGCTCGACGCGTGCGACGTCGTGTGTCTCGACGTCGCAGGATTGACCCGCTTCGAGCAACGTGGCCTGACGGCACGCGCCCGGTCCCTGGGGCGTACCCTCGTGACGCTGCGCGCATGGCCGGGTCTCTCGCGCAGCATGAGAGACGCAGAGCGTATGCGCCTGGTGGTTTAGATGCGCTACATGGTGGTGTGGGTGCCCGATTGGCCCGTGAACTGTTTGGTGGTTGACCTGCCACCGGGCGGGAGTGGGGCTGTCGTTCACGCTGATCGTGTCGATGTTGCCAGCGCTGCCGCACGGCGCTGCGGGGTGCGTGCGGGAATGAGTGTGCGTGAGGCAACCTACCTGTGCCCGGAACTGGTGTGTCTGCCGCGTGACCCCGACCGGGAGGCTCGTGCCTTCAGTGCGGTTATTGATGCTTTCGACTCGGTCGCTGCGGGGGTCGAGTGCCTGCGCCCGGGATTGGCCCGGTGCCGGGCGCGTGGTCCAGCACGCTGGGCGGGGGGTGAGGAGCAGGCGGCCTCCCTACTCGTCGAGGCGATTGAAGAGAAAGTGGGCGTTGAGTGCTTCGTTGGGGTCGCTGACGGGCCCCTGGCGTCCGTCGAGGCTGCCAGAGCAGGGCGCATTGTGCTCAGCGACGACACGCGTTCCTTCCTGTCGTGCATCGGTGTGACGCGTGCGTTGGCCTGTGTGCCGCCGTCGATGCGGGAACGTGCATCCGGTGCTGTGGAACTCATGGCTGGGTTGGGCATCGTGAGTTGTGCGGATCTGATCGCGCTTGGCCGGGGCCCCGTGTGTGAGCGCTTCGGCGACATCGGCGAGCGCCTGTGGGTACTTGCTTCGGGAGAGGACGTGTCTGTCGCGTCCGCAAAGCGAGTCCTGTCTGACATATCGGTTGGCCGCGACATTGAGAGCGGGGGTGAAAGCATCGATATGATGATGGTCCCCGTGACTCAGGCAGCCGCGGAGCTTGCGCATCATCTCTTTCAGGAGGGACTCGTCTCGTACACGCTGCGTATCGACGTGCAGGACGAGGGAGGAGATGGGCGCAGTCGGACATGGAGCGGGTGCGACCTATCGAATCCCGCCGACATCGCGTTGCGTGTCCGATGGACCCTGGCTGGGTGGCTGGCAGGTGGCCAGGAACCCTCCGGTCGGGTGTGCTCGTTCTGTCTGACGGCCTGCGACCCACGTTTTGGGGACTCTTCATCGTCCCTGTGGGGGCGTGGACATCGAGAGGGGGATGTATTACGTAGCGCCGTGCGTATTCAGGGGCTGGCGGGGCCGGACTCGCTTCTGGTTCCTCGAGTGCAGGGCGGCTATGATCCGCGCAGCCGCATCGTCATGGCGCGCTGGGGTGATCAGGAGTCGTGTCGCTCTCAAGAGGGGGAGTGGGAGGGGGCCGTGTCTGGTTCGCCGGCCACCCTTTTCGATGAGCCTGTGCCAGTTTCTCTTGCTCCAGAGCGCGGAGCGGGTGGCGACGTGCGCGTCGATCATCGAGGGACGCTGACGGCGTGTCCTGCGTATCTACTGGTGTCCTGTACTCAGGACCGCCTCTTCGATCATTCTCAACGTGATGGGCTACCGGGAATCGGCCAGCGCGCGAAGATTCGTACCGTTGCTGGTCCGTGGCCCGTGAGCGGACGCTGGTGGGCGGGGGAGCATGCCCGTGCCTACATGCGTGTCACACTCGAAGACGGTCAGGTTGTCTTGCTGGTGTGGAGCAAGGGGCAGTGGATGGTAGAGGGAATGGATAGCTGACGGCGACGCGCGCGAGAGTGTGCCGTAGACTGAAAGGATGGTAACTCTCTCCTTGAGCGAGACCCTTGCGTCGATGTCCGATGATGACATCATGGCTCTTGTCGGTCCTGCGACCTGGGCAAACGGGCTGCGCCTCGAGCACGCGGGCGCGGTGCGCGAGTTGTCCTGGAACCAGGACGGCAACCTCCTTGAGGCACGTGTGAAGGAGGCAGGGCTGACCTATCGTGCGTGGATTTCCCAGGGAGCTATCCGCCCCTCACTCAAGTGCGCGTGCGCTCTGCGCACGGATTGTCCGCATGCCGCGGCTGCGTTGATTGCCGGGCGCGCTGAGGCTCTCAAGCGCCAGGAGTCTGTGCCTGAGTGGAGTCGTGTCCTGAAACAGGTGTTGGGCGGTATCCGCGAGCGCAGCGGGGAACCACTTGCCCTTGTCATCGATGCACATGATCCGGCGGTGGAGGCCGCGTTGATTCCGTTGCGCCGGGGATCGTCGTTCGCGTGGACGACGAAGCGCGCATCGTGGCTTGATCTGACGGCGACGCAGTGGGCGTCAGTGACGGATGGGCTTGATCCGACTCATGTGTCGTTGTTGCGTGAGGGGTATCGGCTTTCGCGTGAGTCTCGGTCGTGGCATTCGCGGACGGAGGTGACGCTTAGTTCGTTGGAGGAGCATGCGTATGCGTGGCTGGAGCGCCTTGTGCGCGCAGGGGTGGAACTTTTTGTTTCGGAGGATGGGCGTGAGTCCTTCGTGCTGTCGCATGCGACGTGGGATGCCGATATTGATGTGGTGGCTTCGGAGGCGGGTTTGGAGGTTCGCGTCGTGGCGCGCAACGGGGATCAGGTATTGGCATCCCCGCGTATTGATCGTGAGGCTGGGTTGCTTCTCCTGGATGGGGGGACGCGTGCGGCGCGCATTGAGGGGGTGGATGCGCTGGAGGGTTTTCCACTGGATAGGCCTCTCGTTGTGCCTGCGTCGGATGTGGCGGAGTTTCGTGCGTCGTGGCTACCATCGTTGCGTAGGCGTTTCGTCATGAGTTCATCGGATGGGAGTTTCGATCCTGACGCGAGGCCACAGATGAGGGTCGTGGGCACGGTGCGGCGTGACGGCGGCGGCGTCGTCGTGCGGTGGTGGGTGGAGTACGACGAGGGGGAGTCTCGCTCGCGCGTTCCTCTTGCGCAGGCCTTGGGAGACGAGGCGGTGGCTGGTCTCGTGGGTCGTATCAACGGATGGGGCGCCGCGCTGGGAAGCGACCTGTGGCCGACGTTGCCGACTGTGGGGCGCCTTGATCCGTGGCGTGTGCCAGAGTTCCTCTCGGCCTGTGTGGAGGGTGAGACCGTGGATGGACTCGTTTGGGATGTTGCGCCGGACGTGCGGGCGATCGAAGTCTCGCAGGATGGGATGGGCGTGGAGCTGGCTGTGGACGGTGCCACGTCGGATTGGTTTGACTTGAATGTACGCCTGCGCGTTGGGGATCACTATCTGAGTGTGCGCGAAGCGTTGGAGGCCATTGGGCGTGGGAATGAGTATGTCGAGGTGGAGGGCGTGTGGGTGCGCCTGGATGGTCCTCGTATCCGCGCCTTGCATGCACTGTTGGACGAGGCTCGGGCGTTGACTGGCTGGGAGGGGGAGGGGCTACGCCTATCGGTTGCGGCGGCTGGCATTGTTGACCTATTCGAGAATCAGGTGGATTCTGTTTCTCTGTCGAAGGCGTGGAGGGAGCGTGTTGCGTCGTTGCGGGGTGAGGGACGTCAAGGGAGTCTCGCACCCGTGTCGGCTTTGGCCAAGGTGTTGCGTCCCTATCAGCGCCAGGGGCACGCCTGGCTAACGTCCCGCTTGTCTGCGGGATTGGGTGGTGTTCTTGCCGATGACATGGGTCTGGGTAAGACCGTGCAGATCTTGTCGGCGATCGCTTCGCTGCGCGCTGCGGGTGGTCAGAAGGGTCCGGTGTTGGTGGTTGCCCCGACTTCGGTTGTAGGCGTGTGGGCGGAGCAGGCCACGAAGTTTACGCCCGGCCTGCGTGTGCGTTGTGTTGGTGAGACAGCCGCGCGCAGGGGGACGACGATCGTGCAGGAGGCTCAGGCCTCGGACATTGTCGTCACTTCCTATACGCTGGCGCGCCTGGAGGCCGATCAGTGGCGCGAGGTGCGTCTCTGTGGCGTCGTCATCGATGAAGCCCAGGCGGTCAAGAACCCGCGAACGGCCACCTATCGCGCGCTGCGCAGCATGGATACACCCTGGTGCCTGGCGGTCAGTGGCACGCCGATCGAAAATTCTCTGGGTGATCTGTGGTCAATTCTGTCTCTGACCTGTCCTGGACTCTTGCCTGCGTGGGATACCTTCACCCAGAAGGTGCGCCGCCCGATCGAGAGCGGCGATGTCGATATGCTCGAGCGCTTGACTTCCTACGTCGCTCCCTTTATTTTACGCCGAACGAAGGAGCAGGTAGCCACTGATTTACCTGACAAAATCGTCGATGTTGTGCGCGTTGAACTGGGGAAGGAACACCGCCGCATCTATGACCAGTACCTGGCTCGTGAGCGGGCTCGTATCCTTGACCTATTGGCTGAACCGGACGCGAATCGCATGAGCGTGTTGGCCTCGATCACGCGGCTGCGTCAGCTGGCACTCGACCCGGCTTTGGTTGAGGATTCCTACGCACACGTGGGGTCAGCGAAGGTCGAGTACGTGGCTGATCGTCTTGATGAGATTGTGCCGCTGGGGCATCGAGCTCTGATCTTCAGCCAGTTCACGTCGTTCTTGGCGCGCATCCGACACGTCTTGGAGCGGCGCGGTGTGTCCGTCGTGCAGTTGGACGGATCGACGCGCAACCGTGAGGAGGTTGTTGAGCGTTTCCGCTCTGGTGTGTCCCAGGTCTTCCTCATTTCATTGAAGGCGGGGGGTTCCGGTCTGACACTGACGGAAGCTGACTACGTGTACATCATGGACCCGTGGTGGAATCCTGCGGCTGAGGAACAGGCAATTGACCGTGCCCACCGTATCGGACAGACGAAGAAGGTCAACGTCTATCGACTGGTTGCCGCTGATACGATCGAGGCGAAAGTGGTGGAGCTGCAGGATCGCAAACGCCGCCTCATTTCCTCTGTCATGAACGGAACGGGAAGCGCTCCTCTGAGCGTTGCTGATGTGCGTGGTCTCCTTGGCTAACGCCAGGAGGGCCGAATTGATGTCGCGTTCGGTGGGGTGATGCGCGGCAGGGCGTGTTCGGGTACTCGGATCATGTTGGTACCCTCCACCACCTTCGAACATACGTTCGATATAATGTGTGGGTGAGTGATGAACCTCGATACGCGGAGCTGCATGCACACAGCGCTTTCACTTTCCTGGAGGGCACCGACGAACCCGCCGACATGGTGGACGAAGCATCGCGCCTGGGTCTTGATGCCCTCGCCGTCCTCGATGTTGATGGCGTATATTCGAGTGTTCAGACGACGATGGCGGCGCGGCGTTGCGGGCTGCCGATCGTCTATGGGGCCGAGGTCACTCTCGATCCTTACGCGCTGCGATCTGTTGTCCCCGGCGCTCATGTCTCCGGATGGGGACTCGCGTCAGGCGCGGAAGAACCGGGGGTCAGAGTCCCGATCGTGGCTGCGAGTCCGCTTGGATATGAGAACCTCGTCGGCATGATGAGCGAGCGGGCCCTCGCGCAGGAGGGGGAGCGTGCGCCGCGCATCACCCTCGAGGATGTGAGTGAGGCAGGGGGTGACCTGATTATTTTGACTGGTGGAAGGCGAGGCCCCCTCATGCGAGCCCTGCGAGCAGGCGGGCCTGCGTGGGCGCGACGGGTCACAAGCGCTCTCGCGGAAGCTGCTGGTGGGATGGAGCACGTCCTCGTGGAGTGGCAGGCGGCCTCGGGAGACGCGCCGGAAAAAGGGGACACGCTGGCTGAACTCGCACGATGTGTCGGGGCTAGACTCCTCGCCACCACGGGGGCGCGCATGTCCTCGCCCTCCAAGCAAGCGCTTGGTGACATCCTGACAGCGACCCGTTTGCGTTCCTGCCTAGACGAGGTTGTGGCGCACCTGGGTGCGCATCGTTCTTTCCTGCGATCGCCGCGGGAGATGGCTCGCCTGCACGCCGACCACCCCGAGGCTCTTCTCCATTCGTGCGAGGTCGCCGCGCAGGTGTCCTTCGACCTGAGGATGGTTGCTCCCAGACTGCCGCGGACGAGCGTGCCGCAGGGGTACACGCCTCAGACGTGGCTGGCACACCTAGCCTGGCGAGGTGCCCGCGAGCGTTACGGCACGCGCGACCAATATCCGCGGGCGTGGGAGACGATTGAACGCGAGCTGGGAATCATTGAGCGTCTCGAATTTGCGGGTTATTTCCTGATCGTTAAAGAGATCGTCGACTTTTGCTCCCAGCACGGCATCCTGTGTCAGGGACGAGGTAGCGCTGCGAATTCGGCCGTGTGCTTTTGCTTGGGGATCACGGCTGTAGACGCGGTGCGTCACAACTTGCTCTTCGACCGTTTTCTCTCGGAGGCGCGCTCAGGGCCACCCGATATTGATGTCGATATTGAGGCGGGCCGACGCGAGGAGGTTATCCAGCATGTCTACGACCGCTACGGGCGTGATCGTGCGGCCCAGGTGGCCAACGTCATCACGTATCGGCCGCGATCAGCCATGCGCGATGCGGCGCGGGCTCTGGGTTATCCGGCGGGCAGCGCGCAGGCCTGGGCGCGGGGTAAGGGTGAGGTTCCGCCTCTGGTTGCCGAAGCAGCACGGGCACTGTCGCGCCTTCCTCGACACATGGGCATCCATTCGGGTGGCATGGTGCTCACCGACCAGCCGGTCTCGCGTATCTGTCCGGTGGGTTGGGCAGCCATGCAGGGACGTACCGTGTTGCAGTGGGATAAGGAAGACTGCGCGGACGCGGGCCTGGTGAAGTTCGACCTGCTCTCTCTTGGGATGCTCACGGCATTGCGCATCGCTTTCGATGAGCTCAGGGGCGGGGAGCGCAGCGCGGAACTCCCGCCCTTGCGTGGATGGGCCTCGCGCATGTTGGTAGGGGACGCAGATCGGCCGCTTGGCTTGCACACGCTTCCTCCAGACGATCCGCGCGTCTACGATTTGCTATGTGCGGCAGATACCGTGGGTGTATTTCAGGTGGAGTCGCGCGCACAGATGAACACTCTGCCGCGTTTGAAACCTCGCTGCTTCTACGACATCGTCATCGAGGTTGCTCTCGTGCGCCCGGGCCCCATCCAGGGCCGCGCGGTCAACCCGTATCTGCGTCGGCGTGCGAGCCGCGAGCCGGTCACTTACCTGCATCCACTGCTCGAACCTGCTCTGCGTCAGACTCTAGGTGTGCCTCTTTTTCAGGAACAACTCATGCGCATTGCCACGGATGCTGCGGGCTTGTCGGGCTCCCGTGCCGATCAGCTGCGGCGTGCGATGGGAGCCAAACGCAGCCCTGAACGTATGGAGGCCCTCAAGGGGGATCTGATGGCTGGGATGGAGGAACGCGGGATCGACGCTTCCACACGTGAACGTATTTTTGAGCAGCTCAAAGGATTCGCGGATTTTGGGTTCCCAGAGTCGCACTCCTTCTCCTTCGCGCACATCGTGTACGCGTCCGCGTGGCTGAAAGTCCACGCGCCCGAACACTTTTACGCCGCGATCCTGGCCGCACAGCCGATGGGCTTCTATACGCCGGCGACGCTGGTACAGGACGCGCGCAGACACGGGGTTGCGGTCTTGGGTCCCTCGGTCAACGAGTCGTTCGTGGACGCGGGCGTGCAACGCACGCCGGTCGGTACGGAGGAGTACCGGGAGGGGCATTCCGATCCGCTTCCATCCCGGCAGAACATACCCTTGGATGTTGACCGGGAGCTGGCGGTGCGCATCGGCCTGTCGTCGGTACGAGGCCTGGGCCGGGCTGCCGAGCGCGTCGTGGCAGCCAGGGGAGCGGGGCCTTTTACGAGTCAGGCAGACCTGGCCGAGCGCGCTCACTTGTCTGCCTCGGACATGGAGCGCCTGGCCATGGCAGGTGCTCTCGAGTGCCTGGGGGTGAGCAGGCGCGGGGGAGCCTGGTCTGCCGGCGCTCTGGCCGCGCCATCGACGCGAGAGGGGCAGTGGCAGCCTTTCTTGCCTGGCACCGAGGTCGGTACCCGCGTCCCCGCACTGGCACCCCTGACCCACGTCGAGCAGATGCGCGCCGACATTGCGGCCACGGGGCTGACCCCCGGGCATCACCCCTTCTCCTATCTGAGGGCGGGTCTGCCGCAGGGCGTCCTGCGTGCTACCGACCTGGGATCCCACCTCGACGGGAGAATCGTCGACGTTGCCGGTCTGCTCACGCACCGCCAGCGACCTCACACGGGAAGGGGTACCGTCTTCTTGTCCCTCGAAGACGATAGCGGGTATGTCAATGTTTCAGTGAGTAAAGGCACCTGGAATAAGTTTCGGCGCGTTGGCCTGGAGTCTGACGCCCTGCTCGTGCGGGGCACTCTTGAGTGGGGTGATGGCGCGATCAATGTGCGAGCGTTTCGCCTCACACACATTCATCTGCCCATCAAGGTGCGATCGCGTGACTTCCGCTAGCACCTCAGCGAGCAGCTGGCACGAGCAGCGCACGCAGGTCATTGACAGAGTCACACACAGCGTCGGCATCGTCCAGTCCGTCTTCCGTCGCGTAACCCCACCCGACCCCGACCACCGGAATCCCTGCCTCATGACCGCCGCGCACATCCCATATCGAGTCGCCGACGATGACGGGATACGACACGTCGGCACCCTTGGCGCCCAGCCGAGCCACGGCCTCGTGAATGACCGTCGTCTTCGTGGACCCCGGGTCCGGCGTTGCCCCCGCAATGACGTCAAAGGCCTCCGATAGACCCAAGTGCTCCATCTGCGCGATCGCCATGGGCGCCTGTTTCGACGTGGCCGTCGCCATCGGGATTCCAGCGCGATGGAGGTCCCACAGCAGCTCGGGTACCCCGTCAAATGGCTCCGGATCTAAGTAGTGATCCATGTAGCGTTCACGGTACCGTGTCACCAGCTGCGCACGCAGCTTCCCCGAGTATCCCAGGTCACCAAATGCGTACCACAGGGGAGGACCCACATACGTACGAAGCCGCTGATCCTCAGGGATCGGCAGTCCGAAATCTGCCAGCGTCCTTCGAAACGCGCACAGTACGACGGGAGCAGAATCGACAATTGTCCCGTCAACATCGAAAAGAACAGCTGAAATATGTAAAGACACTGAATCCCCCGCGTTGTTGGTGCTTTCTTAGTCACTATGCCCTATTATCCCGAGAGAAGCATCCGACACAACTATGAGAGAGACAGACGTGGAATCACGAGCACGGCTCACGCCGATCGTTCAAGCCAATAGTGCGCGTGCTGCCGCGTGGCGAGTTTTCTTCGAAGCGTCAGGTCGTCTTCAGGGGATCCTTGAAACGCGCTTAAAGCGCACCTACGGCGTTTCCATGCCCGACTACAATATTCTCCTTGCCCTATGGGAAGCACCCGCCCACCGCCTGCGCATGGGTGAACTGGCCGACCGCGTCGTCTACTCCCCGTCGCGCGTCACCTACCTGGTCTCCAACCTTTCTCGCGATGGCTGGGTCGAACGCATTGCGTCCAAGGTTGATCGACGTGGCTATGATGCATGCCTGACCACGCAAGGAATCCAAACTGTGCTTGCTGCCACAGAGTTGCATCAACAGACGGTCAGCGAGTACCTACTGGACGGGATGACGGACAGCGACATTGACGCAATTGCAAGGGTTTTCTCAACCTTGGACTCCCGTCTGAAGGGTGAAAAAGTCGAGTCCTAGTTTCAATTGGCGCACGCCGCCCGCGGTGTGTTAAGCTTCTACTCGCTTGCGGATCGCAGCGGTTCGCATCGCTCACCTGCGCGGGTGGCGGAATAGGCAGACGCGCTAGCTTGAGGTGCTAGTCCTCATTTAACGAGGGTGGGGGTTCAAGTCCCCCTCCGCGCACGACATACCCCGGGGCCGAAAGGCTCCGGGGTTTTCCATATCGCCGAACAGGAGAAACCGTGCGTATTGATATGTGGCTCGACACGTGCGACCCGTGGAGTTACCTGGGACTGCGACACCTGCGCGCGGCCATAGCCAGTTGTGATCACGGCGATAACATCGAGGTCTATCTGCACGCCTACCTGCTCGACCCTGACCTGGAGGTCGCCGCTGAAACGCCGCGCATCGTTGCCCTCGTCGAATCCGGCGCAGCAAGCCTGGACGAGATCCGCGAGGCTGACGAGCGCATGTGCGCGCTCGGTGCCCGCGAAGGCATTCGTTTCAACTTCGACTCCTTGATAATCGCGCCCACGTCGCGTGCGCACCGCGTGATCGCCGCCGCCCACGACGGCGATATTGACGCGTACACGGTCGCCGGGCCGAATTCGCTCCATCTCAAAGTTGCCGAGGCCATCATGCGCGCTCACTTCGAGATGGGTCTGGACGTGTCCAACCCCGAGGTGCTCATCGGCTGCGCTCAGGACATCGGCATGTCCGCTCACTTGGCGGCCCTGGCGCTGGGTGAAGAGGAATGGGCTTCGAAGGTCTATTCCGACTATCAGATGGCGCTGCACATGGGGGTAACAGCCGTCCCCACCTACGTGCTGAACTCTCAGTTCCTCGTTGATGGCCACCAGACCGTCACAGCATTTTCCAACATCCTGGCCACTGCCTGGGATAACGCGAGAAAGGACCGCTCATGAGCGATAAAGACACCCAAGCCTCGGCCCCTACGGCTGCACCCAGCCCAATGGAACTAGTCATGCAGTTCCACCACACCTACTCCGTGCCCATCCGTCCTGTTACAGACCCAACACTGGACTATGAACGCATGACGATGCGTATGAGCCTGATTGCAGAGGAGTTCGCCGAACTCATGGGGGCTGTTTACGGCCCGCGCGCCCGCAAAATTATCGAAACTGCAACGAGGCAGGCGCTGGCGGCTGATGACGGCGAACGTGATCTCATCGAGTCGGCGGACGCCCTTGCTGACTTGGTCTACGTTATCTACGGCATGGCCATCGAGTCTGGCATAGACCTGGACTCAGTCTTGGCTGAGGTGCAGGCATCGAACCTGTCCAAGCTCATGCCTGACGGATCTGTCAAGCTGCGCGAGGATGGCAAGGTTCTCAAGGGGCCCAACTTTTTCCAGCCCAACATTGCGCGCGGACTAGGCCTGACGACAGACAAGAAGCCACTCGAAGCGGACTAAAGTCCCTATCGCGCGCATTTGTAGGCGTGAGGTGACACAATAGACGCCGTCCGTTCAAAAGGAGGAATGTCATGGCACGCGTCGCAGTCATCGGCGGAGGATATGGGGGTGTCACGGTCGCCAAGGGACTCGACCCCCTCGCAGACGTTGTCCTCATTGAACAAAAGGACCAGTTCGTCCATCACGCGGCTGCCCTGCGCGCCGCTGTGGACACCGTGTGGGAACATGCGATCTTCATGCCCTACACGAACCTCCTGAACCGCGGCGAGGTCGTGCGCGGAACCGTTTCCGCCGTGAATGGAACCACGGTCCATGTCTTTGGTCACGATCCCATCGAAGCAGACTATGTTGTCTTCGCCACGGGGTCGACTTACCCCTTCCCGGCCAAGTACTCCTCTTACCGTTCCTCCGTGGCCAAGGCTCGTCTCGAGCAGCTACACGAGAATCTTTCGTGCGCCAGGTCCGTCATGATCGTCGGCGGCGGCACCGTCGGCATCGAGCTAACCGGCGAGTTAGCCAACGCCTTTCCGGGTCTGGACATCACGATCGTCGAGGCCACCAATCAGATCCTGGGTACGCCCGGCTACACCGACGCGCTGCGCAGTGAAATCAGCGAGCAGCTAGCCACCCTCGGCGTCCGCGTCGTGACCGGCTCGGAGCTGGCATACCTGCCGCCGCAGAACGTTGGCGACCTCGCGCACTTCATGGTTGAGACCAAGAACGGCGATGTCATCGAGGCTGACCTCTGGTTCCAGTGCTACGGAGCGCGCGCCAACACCGGGTTCCTGATCGGCAGCGAGTACGAATCCCTCCTGCACCCCGATGGGACGATTCGCGTTGAACCCACCATGCAGGTAGCGGGGCACTCCACCGTTTACGCCGTCGGTGACCTGACCGACGTGCGCGAATCCAAGCGTGCGGATGCTGCCCGCCAGCAGGCCCGCGTCGTCATCGCGAACATCACCGCACAGATCGAGGGGGAGACCCCCGATGCACATTACGTGCCTACGAAAGAATGGGTCATCCTTCCCCTCGGACCGAATATGGGTGCCTCGCAGCTACTGGACAGCGATGGGCAGACACGCATCCTGGGTGCCGAGCAGACGGCGGAAATCAAGGGCACGGACCTCATGGTGTCCGTTATTCGTTCACAGCTCAACCTGCCCTGAAAGAGTGTGCGGTCTCACGGTAGACTGGTGGTCATGACTGGAGATGCCCGCCGCGCGCTGACGCGCCTGCTGAACGCATTCGAGAACCACTTCGACATCGCACGCGATGGAGACGAGGCCGATGACGCCGCGCTCGAAGCCGCCGAACTGGCGCTGCGCGACGCCTTCTTCACCTACGACGACATCCTCTTCACCCAGCTGGGCGTCGAGCTCCCCTTCGACATCCTCGAGGACATCGACGAGGACGACGATGAGGATGACTACGACGACGAGGACGACGACTTCATCGAAGTCGACGAATAAGAGTACATCTTCTCGCTCAGGAGATAAGTGTGGGTGACATCGACGTTGATACAGACCTCCTACGATGGCAAGCAATATCGTGCGATAACGGAGAGCAGGCACTCAGCGAAGTCTGTCAGCTCATAGCGCCAGATGTTGGAAACGCATCATCGTCGTGCGCGAGCGTAGCTGCAATGTTCAATGATGCCGCAACGTGCCTCGAGTAGCGGACACGTGAACTTGCTGCTCGTATCCGAGCTGTCGCCGACGATTTTGACTCGAACGAGGGCCGCTCGACGGTGACTATCGCTGCGTCAGGTGAGGGGGGATCGTAATGGCGTCAGTGCAGGGACTTGAATGCGTGTGTCCTGTCGACGCTGCTCCGGTCTATCAGTTCGCGGAGTCTTTGAAAGACCAGAATAAGACCTTTGAAGATGCGCGTGGGGATCTGCACAATGCTCGCACAACCATCACCTCAAGTATGACAAGCCGGGCCACCGATAGCCTCATCGACGAGCTTGATCGGCAAATCGCTCGGATCGATGAGACTGTCACGCACCGTCAAACACTCATCGATGCCACAATGACATTTCACGATGAGATTGTCACGTGCAAAGCTCGTTTCTCAAATATAATATTCCAAGCTTTATGTAACGGGCTCACGGTTGATGACAATACGATTATCGACCCTGCGCTGTCCGGTACTTCGCAATCGGGTGCTGCTTCTCTTAGTCCGAGCTACGAGGTTGCTCGTGAAGCCGCCTATCACGCATACAGCGATTTTTCGGCAGCGGAAGAAACGTATCGGCAGGCCTGTTCATCACTGATTGGAGTCTTGTCGTGGCTCGACGACCACCTCGGAGTTGATGCTGATCTTAAAGCGATCCCGACCATTACTGGTTACGCTAGTACTATCGCTGATGCTTCAGTCTGGGGGACTATTGCTTACCGTCATTCTGTTTTCCGTCCGAGGAATCCTGTCACTGGGACCTTCGTTAGTAAGCAAGAGATGGGAGCTGTGAGGCAGGCCTGGGAACGAACAAAGCCGAACAATTGGTCCGCCTCTCCGGGGCGTGGCAAAGACGCGTTGAAGTTTAAAGGTTGGGCGGCGCAAGGAAGCAGGTACCTTAGCCGTGCAGCCGTCGTTGGCGCAGTCGTTGATGGTGGTATCGCAGCCTGGACTCAGTGGGAAGCTGATTCTGCTAATCCCGCAATGGGGCAGGGAGAGAGTCGCGCGAGCTACCACATCAGGTACGTTGTCGGGTGGTGGAGCGCTAGGAGGTGCTCTAGCTGGCGCAAAGTTTGGGGCATTTCTCGGCAGTTTCACTGCGAATCCCATTGGTATCGCCGTTGGTGGTGCTGTCGGTGGAATCGTCGGAGGATTAATTGGGTCCGGCCTCGGGCAGTGGGCAGCTAACGGAATTAATTCATTTATGTCGGATCAGATTCATGGATGAACTAGTCGCTTTTCTCTTTTCCTGTGCGCTTATTGCCGTATGGGGCCTTGAGATGTTTTGCGATTCACCGCGGCTCGACTACTTTCATGCCATTCGACCGACAAAGAACATGACGGCGCTGACCATTCCGAGTTTCGCCTTTGTTATTCTTGTTGTTGCCGCAGCGAAGACTCTCGAGAAGTACTGCGGAAAACTTCCTCACGCGGTATCTGCCGGTGTTCTGGCATTGTGCGCAATTGGTATGTTTGTTTTCCTCATCTCGTTATTTCCGATCAATCTGCCACGCGCCATGTACCCCGAGTACCAAGCCGAGAGACGTCGGCTCAAACGCCTGCAGCGCGAGTACGAACACGATCCCATGTTTATGCGTCGGGGCCCCTCGCTCGCTCAAACGCGCGAATGCCACTGCACGGCGCAGCCCAGCGACGGGGAGAAGACATGGCGCGAATGAACACAGAGTTCGGACGTACCGTGGTGACGGTAACGGACGGCGAATACGCGATTATCGCGCAGATCGCCACGGCCCTGCGGCGAGGAGGTGAGGACGGTCTGCGTGCGCTCTTGTCCACGCAGACCACAGACTCGCGGATGCTCGTCTACGGCGGAGTCGCCACATACGACCACCGACTCAGCGCGCAGATCGAGCAAAACCACCCCGGCCTCGTCCAAGGAATGTACCGCATCGACCTGTACCGCTTTGACACAAACGGTCCGTCACGCGCTGCCATCTACCCCAGCGAGAACAGGTGGAGCGCCGCAACCTCACACAAAACGGAGCGACGGATCACGAGCATCGAGCCCGAGGACGGCCTGTCGATGATCATCTCAATGCTCGGCCTGGCGGCACGCACGGGAGAGACCTATCCACCCCACACATTGCCCCTCAGCGTCCTTCACCTTCTCCATGAGTCAGCTGAATCTCCCGGAGGATACCCCGTGCCTGCGCCCACCATGGTACGTGCAGAAAAGCCGCTGCTTGCCATGCGCAAGAAAAACCGCTCCGACACGCGAGCGGCCAGCGGTCGATACCCGAGCCGCACACCACTGTTCACAGCCATCACCGAGCGCAGCTGGAGCCTGTCGTACGCGGCACTGTGGGATAACGAAGCGGGAGACTACACGGACATTATCCACCTGTTCGCCATCCCCGATTGTCTCTACGAATACGGGGCGCCGAGCGATGTACGCAACGGTACAGAGCTCCTTGAACTCACGCCCGTGTCGAGCACCGCAGCTGTTACGCGCGTGATTTCGTGGCTTCCTCACAGCCCCACGCTCGACGCACTCTACAACGCTGTATCGGAGGAACTATCATGATGGACATGCTCCCTGACGGCTGGGCACTCATCGACCCAGGCGAAGCCCGGTCGGGCAGCCCCCTCGCCGACATATCAGCGACTCCTGGCATCCAACGCGTCGGTGTCGCCGTACAGGGTTCGGACGATTGGCACGACACCGTCGTGCTCACCAGTACCGATGTCCCCGATGATATGACCGACCGGCAGTGGCTCTCCGCCGCAGTGGATGAGAGCAGTCGCACGCTCCCGGGTTCGTACGTTGTCGACGTTACCCCCTGGAGTATGGATGCCGACACAGCCATCGTGGCGACGCTCGTCTCAATCGTCGACGGCCGAAGCCTCACCACTTTCCAATGGACCTGGGTAGCAGGTGAGCCTCGCCGCGTGTCCTACTGCCTGACGGGTACATGTCGAACCGAGGACTGTGGGTTGGCGCTCGACACCTTTGTTGACATTCTTGGCACGATCGGAGAAGGCCAATGATTCACATCCTCCCGGGTGTCGACGCGCCCTACGCGCTCATGACACAGGCTGACCTGAACGCGCTAGCAGCCGCGGGACAATCAACGCGCACCTTCGAGTCGAAACCGACAGATCAACCTGGGACCAGCGACGAGCACGTCACGGCGCACATTGGGGACACCCTGGCGAACACATGCACGGTCGTCACCTCTTGGACTGCGACGGCTACCGCCATGAGGCGCTTCCAGTTTTTCATCGGGGAAACTCACGGCGTCGTTGTTCGGTGCGAGGGAGGAAATCAATACCCACGCGGAGACGATGACATCTCTGTGTGGCGGCTGGAGGCCTGCGAGGTCCCCAGCGCTTTCCTGGCGTGCAGCGAACTGCGTCGGCGAGGAGCAGACCTGCCCTTCCCGGTGATTGTGCCCTCATCGCTGATGGCGGCACTAGAGAGCGCTCACCTGCCGACAATCGCCTCCAACATGAGGTCTTTTGCGCAGGGAATGCACGAGTACGTCAGAGAAATCGGGGACGAGGCAACCGACCAGTTCGCTCATGACATTCTTGCGGATGAATGGGCAACACAGTCAATCGTGTTCGATACGAGCGCGCGCAACAGCAACGAAGACGTGAGCAGTCTCTTCCTCCTATCAACTACGCACGCGCTGTGCGCACTCATCTCCGACGATGAGTTTGCTGCCATGTATCCCGGCATGGACGCAATAGACCTGCCACGGCGATTGTTTGAGCGTCATTCCCGCGTCGTGGCCTGTGCGATGAGGCCCATGCTCGTCTGGACAAGAATCGCCGACAAGCTGGTCGTCTGATCCGGGTTGCTACTGGGCGACCTCGGACAGCACCTCGCGAATCGGGGCGGGCAGGGCCGCAGTGTACTCCAGAAGCGTGTCAAGCTGGCGCACGGTGCGTGGGCCAACGAGGGCGGAGCTGACACCCGGGTAGTCGCGCACCCACGCCAGCGCCACGTCCGCAGTCGAGCGGTCCAAGCCGGAGGCTGCACGATGCGCCGCCTCGATGACCCCTCGGGCAAAGCCCGACAGGTACGGTTCCACCATGTGGCGCAGATGCGGGGACGCGGCGCGCGAGTCAGCGGGGGTGGAATGACGATACTTACCCGTCAACGCACCCCCCGCCAGCGCGGACGCCGCTACGACACCGACCCCCCGGCTGGCGAGCTCGCCCACTGTGCCCGCGTATTGGGCATCGACCAGTGAGAAAGGCATCTCGACGAGCGTGATCGGCGCACTGGCGCCCACGACGCCGCGCGTCACGGCCTCGGCCAACTGCCAGTGCGAAGCACGCGAGAGACCCACATAGCGGGCGCGACCGCTACGGTAGGCCAGCGTCGCAGCATCCAGTGTTTCCTCGAGCGGCACCTCGGCGCGGGGTTCCACCAACCATACGTCCACGTAGTCGGTATTCAGGCGTGCCAAAGCATCATCCAGGCTGCGCAGCAGATCCCCGCGCCCCGCGGCACCCACCCAAGCCCCATCGGCTCCGCGTCGCATGCCACCACGCCAGGCGAGAACCACGCGGTGTCTGCCCACCGAGGCCACGGCCTCGGACACAACATCCACGGCCATCCCGTCCCCGTGGGATGGAGCGCATTCAACGAGGGAGCCGCCGGCATCCACGAAGTGCGTGAGCATTTCGATGGCCTCAGGAGCATCGGTGTCGCGCCCCCACGTGAGGGTTCCCAAACCGATCTCTGACAGATAGAGGCCGGTGCGCCCGCATTGCTTTGAATTCATGACCCCTAGCCTAGCTGAGTCCGAGCCAACCACCGCGCATGCTCAGCCGGCATCGGGGGCGTGGCGCCCCCGAAAATCGGGCAGAGGGAACGCACGCCACACCAATTGCACAGCGGATTCTTGCGCGGAGCGAAGGAATCGTTGGCTATATCGGAGGCGATGCGTGTCCACAGTTCATCGATGTGGTGTTCGAACGCGCGGATGTCCTCGGAAACCGGGTCGAAGGTAATAACCTGACCCGCGCGCAGGTACACCAGCTGCATGCGCGCTGGCAGTACGCGAGTGCGTGCCAGGAGGAGCGCATAAAAGCGCATCTGGTACAGGGCTTCGTCGACGTAACGCGGACCAGGTGCCTTACCGGTCTTATAGTCGACCACGCGCAAACGACCGTCGGGGGCTGCGTCGATTCGATCGATAAATCCGATGAGGCGCACGCCTCCCTCAGTCGTCGTGCGAACGCGCTGCTCGCGGGCGGCAGGAGCGATCCACTGGGGCTGCTCAATCGCGAAGTAGCCGTCAATGACCCCGCGGACGTCGGCGAGCCAAGCCTCGCGATCCGCATCATCGACAAAAAGCTGAGCAATCGCCGGTGCTTTCGCGACAACCGTCTCGTAAGCGGGTGTGACCCGCGAGCGGGCGGCCTCGGGGGTGCGCTCGTTCGGAGCAAGCCCAAACAGCTCCTCAAGGACAGCGTGCACGACCGTGCCCAGAGCCTTCGCGCGTGTCTCTGGTTCGCGGTAACCATCCAGGACATGCAGGCGGTACTGAAGCGGGCAGCGTTCGTATTCCTTGGCGCGCGACGCAGACAGTGCGGGCTCCCACGTACGCGGACCGGGCAAGGGGGCGATCAGGTCTGTCATGAATACCACGCTAACCCCCGCCGCCCCCATCTGCGTCCTGCAAGGGGTGCGAAGGTTCGAGGCGCTATTCTTTACGTAATGACTATTCAGCGTAATAATTTCGAAACGGCCACCGACTTAGGCCAGTCCGTCCGCCGGGGTCTCCTTTCCGAGGGCGACCGCGTTCAGGTCCGCGATCCGAAGGGGCGCTTCCACCAGGTCATCCTGGTACGTGGCGGACGCTTCCAGTCTAACCGCGGCGGATTCAACCACGACGACGTGATCGGCTGCCCGGACGGTCAAGTCATCGTGACAGACGAAGGCCGCCAGTTCCAGATCCTGCGTCCCCTCCAGGTCGACTACGTCATGTCGATGCCGCGCGGAGCCGCCGTCGTCTACCCGAAGGACGCCGGCGTCATCACCCACATGGGCGACATTTTCCCAGGTGCCACGGTCATCGAGGCCGGGGCCGGGTCGGGTGCCCTGTCGATGGCGCTCCTGGACGCCGTCGGCCCGCAGGGGCACCTGATCTCCGTGGAGCGTCGCCAGGACTTTGCCGACATCGCCACGGCGAACGTGGACCTGTGGTTTGGACACCGTCATCCCGCGTGGGACCTGCGCGTCGGCGACGTCGATGCGGTGCTGTGGTCCGCCAAGCAGGGTAGCGTGGACCGCGTGGTCCTCGACATGCTGGCCCCCTGGGAGAACATTGAGGCGATTACCCACGCGCTCATTCCCGGCGGTGTGCTCATCTGCTACGTGGCAACCGTGACCCAGATGTCGCGCCTTGTGGAGGATCTGCGTGCGTCCGAGCGCTTCACGGACCCGATTGCGTGGGAGGACATGCGCCGCGAGTGGCACCTTGACGGCCTGGCTGTGCGCCCCGAGCACCGCATGGTCGCGCACACCGGATTCCTCGTCGTCACCCGACTTCTTGCCCCCGGCGTCACGCCGCAGGAGCGTTCGACCCGCCCCGCTAAGGCCGCGGAGGGCCAAGGTGGAGCCTGGGACGACGAGGCGGACTGGTCCCTGGAGAAGGTTGGCCAGCGCGTGAACTCTGAGAAGAAGGTCCGTAAGGTGCGCCGCGACGTCGTCGCGCAGGCCGACACGTGGGCCAGCGAAGGACGAGAGGCACAGACCGATGAATGACACCGACCAGCGCCTCTCGCTCGAACGACGCGTCGTCTCGCTGGNGTGCGCATCCGGGTGGCCCGCCCCGACCGTGCGGGCGCGCTCGACATCTTCTCGAAGTACCTGACCCCTCGGGTCCCGATCCACGCCTCCGAAGTCGCCCGCTTCGGCAGCCTCGACGAGGCCGTGGCGGGGATGATCGAACGCGCCGTGGACGCGCTGTACACCCGCGATGAGACGACCGCTTTGTTCCTCGCGACGCTCGTGAGCGGCGAGCACAAGCGCATCTACCTCGCCGACCTCGTGTCCGGAGCGCTCATCGCTGGCATCGTGGAGCGTGCTAAGAAGTATGCGATTAAGGATGCACTAACGGGAACTGCGTCGGGTCTGACCATGGATCACCTGTTGCGCGGCGTGCACGAGGAAATGAACGAATCGTTAGAGTTGGCAGCGACGTCCTCGCCGGAGGACTGGGCTCGCACGAGCGGACTCGCGCCCGAAATTGTCAGCGTGAAGCCGATTGGAGTGGTGAGATGAGCAGCGAACGCATCATCGGGACCGAAACCGAGTTCGGCGTCTACCGCCCGGGCGACGCGTGGGCCAACCCGATTGCTTTGTCCACCCGCGTTGTGTCCGCATACGGCGAAATTTCGCGTGTTGGCACCCCGTCTGAGGGCGCTGGCATCGTGCGGTGGGACTACACGGGCGAAGACCCGCTCAACGACCTGCGTGGGATGCGCATGTCGCGCGCCGCCGTCGACCCGTCTCTGCTCACCGATGACCCCTATCACTTGGCCCCTTCGGGAGGCTCCGAGCGCATCGCTCGCCCCACCGCGGAGGAGCTCGCTCTACCTGCGGCAACGACCGCGGTGCTTACCAACGGCGCGCGACTCTACGTGGACCATGCACATCCGGAATACTCGGCTCCTGAGACCCTTGGGGCGCGCGACGCCCTCCTGTGGGATCGGGCGGGCGAAGTCATTGCTCGACGCGTCATGGAGCGTTTGGATGCCCTCGGTGAGGAACCCATTGTCCTGGTGAAGAACAATACGGACGGCAAGGGCGCGGCCTACGGGACCCACGAGAACTATCAGATGCCTCGCATCACCGACCTGGACACCATCATCCGTGGCTTGATCCCCTTCATGGTTACCCGACCCGTGATCTGTGGCGCGGGCCGGGTCGGGCGCGGGCAAAAGAGCGAGGTACCGGGCTTCCAGATGTCCCAGCGCGCCGACTTCGTCGAGAACGAGGTCGGACTTGAGACGACCTTCAACCGCCCGATCATCAACACGCGCGACGAACCCCACGCCAACCCCGCACACTTCCGCCGCCTGCACGTGATCGGCGGCGACGGCAACATGTTCGACGTGTCCGCCTTCTTGCGCTTCGGGACGACCTCCTTGGTCCTGTGGGCCATCGAGCAGGGCACCGACCTGCGCTGGGATGCGCTCGTCATGGACGATCCTGTCCAGGAGACGTGGAACGTGTCCCATCACCCTGACCTTGACTACACAATCGGCACAGCTGGTGGCTCGTACACGGCAGTTGAGCTTCAACAGATCTATCTGGACCTCGTCCTCGGTGTTTTTGAAGAGACCGGAACCACACCTACGGCGGCGGACCGGGAGATCCTCACGCTGTGGCAGTCCGTCCTCGACCGCATGCGCGCTGACCTTTTCTCGGTGGCAGCAGACGTTGAGTGGGTCGGAAAGTACCAGATCGTCAAGCGCCAGAAGGAACGAGCTGGCTTGGAATGGAACGATCCGCGCCTGGCTGCCATCGACCTGCAGTGGGCGGACCTGCGTCCCAGCCACGGCCTCGTCTACCGTCTCGCGAAGGCCGGCATGGTCACGCGCCTGGTGACGGACGAGCAAGTCGAACGTGCCGCCGACGTAGCACCAACGAACACGCGCGCGCACGTGCGAGGGTGGGCGGTCGGGAACCGCCCGGACCTGGTCAAGGCCTCGTGGTCATCGCTCGTCTTCGACCCCGGGGAAGGTGACCTTCTCCGATTCCCGATCGCCGATGCCCGCGACACCTCCACACGCTGAGACGACGACAGAAAGAAGAACACACCATGTCGAACCAGATTTTTGCCGGCGGCCCCACGCCCGACGACGACGCCACCGAGGCGGCGGGCCAGGTGCAGGCACGTACCGCATCGATTGATTCACTCCTTGACGAGATCGACTCCGTCCTCGAGACGAACGCCGAAGCCTTCGTGCAGGGTTTCGTCCAGAAGGGCGGCCAGTGACGTGAGGCGGAGAGTTTTCGGCATCGAAACGGAGTACGGGCTGACGGCCGCGTCCCCGTCCGGGGCGGCGCCGATGGACGCCGAGCACGCCGCTCGCCAGCTGTTCGAGCCGCTCTTACACCAGGGCCGTTCCTCCAACCTGTTCCTTCGTAACGGCGGACGCCTCTACTTGGACGTGGGCGCCCACCCCGAGTACGCAACAGCCGAGTGCGACCGCCTGGAGGACCTTCTCGAGCAGGACCGCGCGGGTTCCGTCATACTCGCCGACCTGGCGGTCCAAGCCGACGAAGCGCTCTTAGAGCTCGGCACCGACCTGCACATACACCTGTTCCGCAACAATCTGGACTCCCAAGGCAACTCGTATGGCTGTCACGAGAACTATCTGCTGCACCGACGCCGTGACTTCCGCCAGGTCGCCGACGCGCTCGTCGCTTTCTTTGTGACACGTCAGATCCTGGTGGGCAACGGGTGGATCAACACGTCTGCTGCCACGCCGCGACTACAGTTTTCTCAGCGAGCGGACCAGATGTGGGATGCCGTCTCTTCCGCGACGACCCGCTCGCGTCCGATCATTAACACGCGCGACGAGGCCTTGGCCGATTCAGGCGCATACCGGCGCATGCACGTGATCGTTGGTGACACAAACGTTGCTGAGCCGACGACAGTTTTGAAGGTCGGCATGACCGATCTTCTCATCCACGCCATCGAAGACGGACTCCAGATCGAGGATCTCGCGCTCGCTGATCCGATGCGAGCGATCCGAGAGATCAACGCGGATCTGACCGGCTCCACGCCGATAGAGCTGGCCTCGGGCCGCACCACCTCGGCCGTCGCCCTGCAGCGCGAAATCCGCGAGCGCGTGCTCGCTCGCATCCCCGTCGCCGAGCTCGACCCGATGCGCGCCTACGTCGTCGACCTGTGGGGTCGTGGCCTCGACGCGATCGCGAGCGGCAACTGGAGCGGGGTCGACACCGAACTCGACATCGCCATCAAGCGCTCACTGCTCGACTCCTACTGCGCGCGCACCGGCGCTGCCCTGAGCGACCCGCGAGTGGCCCGCCTCGAACTGTCCTATTCGGACATCACGGCGCAGGGTCTGCGTGAGCGCATGGAACGCGCCGGCCTCATGCGACGCCTCACGACGCCGGAGGGGGTGGCCCGCGCCACCACCGTTGCGCCGACGACGACACGCGCTCACCTGCGCGGTCGCATCATCGCGGCGGCGGAGGATGCACGCGCTGACCTCAGCGTCGATTGGGTGCACGTACGCCTGGACGATTCCACGGCGATTCCGCTCTCCCTGCAGGATCCTTTGGCCACTTCCGACCCGCGCGTTGATGGACTCATCGAGCAGATCAACGCGTCGTCTCCTACGATTCCCGCATGAGCCCTGCTGCACAGACCCCTGACTCCGTGAGTCCCCGACGCTCGAAAGGCTCCTCGCGGCGTGCTGCTGCGAGAGGCGGACGCTCCCGGGGTGCCTCGCGTGCCTCATTGCTGGGACGCCTTGTGATCGCGTTGGTTCTCATTGCTGCGGGAGTCGGCGTCGCCTGGTGGGCCGTCCAATCAACGGATCGGTCCCAGGTTGAAGTCCCAGCCGAGACCAGTGCCCAGTCGACGACGTTGCCTCTCTTCGAGCGGGTGAGTGTGTCCGGTCGCGTGGGCGCAACGCCGACTATTGAAATCAAGGCTCCTTTGGAGGTTGACGGGACGAAGGCAACCACCATCGTCGACGGCAGCGGTCGCGATATTACAGAAGGGTCGCCTGTTCTCGTTGCGATTACGGCATTCGATGGAGCGAGCGGACAGACACTGTCAGAATCGGGACGTCCCCAGCTGAGCCTAGGAATCGTCGGCACGGACGCGATCGGTGATGAGCTGACGCGCATGGTCGTGGGCAAGCGCGAGGGTTCCCGTCTGGTTGCTTTCCGGACTATTGCGGCCGGAGCGGGCGCGCCCGGCTCGAGTAGCAATATCGAGGTTGATGTCATCGACATCCTGCCCAACATTGCGGTCGGCACCAGTGTGGATGCAACGGTGGGTCCTTTGAGCGTTGAGATGAGTCCTGAAGGTCCCATCGTCACGCACTCAGCGACCGTGCCCGACGGTGTGACGACTCAAGCCCTCATCAAGGGGGACGGTGTGCAGGTGCACGAGAGCGATCGGGTCGTCGCCCAGTTCACCGTGCTGGGCTGGACAGACGGCGTTGTTCGTGTATCCACGTGGGAGACGGGCATCCCGCAGGTCATTAACCTCGGGACTGCTATGCGTGGTCTTCAGTCGGCTCTGGTTGATCAGAAGGTTGGGTCGCGTTTGGCCATCACGATTCCACCGGACCTGGCGGCCGGTGACGACACGCTGTGCATCGTTATTGACATCCTGGGTACTGAACCGAATCTGTCCGGAGCCGCACAGTCCTCCTCGTCCTGATCGTTCACCCCGTGAGAGACGGCAGGCATGGGCACTTGGCCTTGTGGGACACTGGGGGACATGCTGAGATGGATGACCGCCGGAGAATCGCACGGGCCCGCACTGCTTGCCATGATCGAGGGGCTTCCTTCGGGACTGCATGTCACGACTGATGACCTGCGACGTGCCTTGGCCAGACGCCGCTTGGGCTATGGGCGCGGTGCTCGTCAGAAGTTCGAGACCGACGAGGTGTCGATCCTCGCGGGTGTACGTCACGGGGTGACCACGGGTGCTCCCGTTGCTATTCGGATTGGAAACTCGGAGTGGCCCAAGTGGGAGACCGTCATGAGCGCGGACCCCGTGGATCCCTCGGCTCTTCTCATTGATGCCGGTGCCGGCGACGAGCGCGAGGTCGCGCGTAACCGCCCGTTGACGAGGCCTCGCCCGGGTCACGCCGACCTGC
>NZ_LT635868.1:387708-511628 GCF_900128465.1 Actinomyces bouchesdurhonensis
GGGCGCGACCCGCGCCTGGCCGAGGCCGCCCGTGCGCAGGCCGCGCACCTTTTAGACGCTAACGAGGGCATTGTCACGCTCGGGGCCTCCCAACCCCTCGACTCCGCCACGGCCTCGGCAATTCAGCAAGCACGTGCCGCGGGCGCGCATGTCGTCGAGCTCGGCGCCGATCTTTCCGCGGTATCTCGCCGAGAAAACCTGGGCGCACCGCGGTCGGTGGGACTTGGCGCACCCCGCGCGGTCCTCACCCAGCTGATGACACAGGCACGCGAGGCGTATGCGGCCGTGGCCGACACAACAGTCGATACGAGTACCCGCACCCCGCAAGAAGTCGCGGATTTCGTCGCCCGCGCGTGTAAACTGACCCCTGATTACTGATTCCTTCTCAAGTGAGGTACCCCTGTGGCAACGACAAATGATCTGAAGAACGGCCTCGTCATGGTGATCGACGGCCAGCTCTGGCAGGTTGTCGAATTCCAGCACGTCAAGCCCGGCAAGGGTCCGGCCTTCGTGCGCACCAAGATCAAGAACGTGCTGTCCGGCAAGACCGTCGACAAGACCTTCAACGCTGGCCTGAAAATCGAGACCGCGACCGTCGACCGCCGCGACATGACGTACCTGTACCAGGACGGCACCGACTACGTCTTCATGGACCAGTCGACCTACGAGCAGATCAACGTTCCTGCCGAGACCGTGGGCGATGCCCGCAACTTCATGGTCGAGAACCAGGACGTCATCGTCTCCCAGCACGACGGCACCGTCCTGTTCGTTGAGCTGCCCGCCACCGTCGTCCTGACGATCACGCACACCGAGCCCGGCCTGCAGGGTGACCGTTCCTCCGCCGGTACCAAGCCCGCGACGCTCGAGACCGGCTACGAGATCCAGGTCCCCCTCTTCATGGAGGAAGGCACCCGCGTCAAGGTAGACACCCGCGACGGCTCGTACTCGGGTCGCGTGACCGAGTAATGTCGAAGCAGCATCGCTTCACCTCGCGCACGAAGGCCCGCAAGCGCGCTGCCGACGTGGTGTACGAGGCCGACCAGCGCGGAATGGGGTCAAACCCCGACGTGCTGCGCGACCTGCTGCGCGAGCGCCGTGTTATCACGGCTGCGCAGACTCCGCTCCCGGATTTTTCGATCCAGATCATCGCTGGTGTGGCCGACAATCTGCGCCGCATTGATTCCCTGATTTCGGCGCATGCCCGCGTGCCCGGCTTGGATCGTATTGCTGCTGTCGATCTGGCCGTCATGCGCGTAGCCGTGTGGGAGATGCTGGAGAACGACGAGGTGTCGCCGATCATTGCTATCGATGAGGCGATTTCGATTGTTCGCTCGATTTCGACTGATACGTCGCCCTCGTTCGTGAATGCGGTCCTGGATGCGATTCGCAAGGATCTAGCTTCTCCCGCCTGGTCGCGCAGGCGTGGTGACGACGATGAGGGACCTGTGGTTGTTTCCTCGGAGAGTGACGAGGCCGTGTCAGGACCCGTCGATCACGGTGAATCCGATGGGTCTTTGCCTGTGCAGGAGGCACCCGTCCGAGCGCTTCCTGAAGGTGCAACGCGTCTCGATGGCGGAAGCGTCGAGGACGAGCTTGACGAGCTGCTCGAGGAATACTGAGCCGACGCCTCGACGACACAAGTGCATGGGTGTGGCCGCCACGGTTGTTCGTGGCGGCCACACTTGTATGCGTCGGCGTTGTGATCCCTGGTCGGGCGCCCTCACAGGGAGACGCGCGTGGTGCGCACGTCCCAGTACTCCGGGCCATCGACGAGGACCTCGAAGGTCCATTCGCCGGGCAGCTGCATGATCTGCGCGAGCAGCGGGCGCGGCAGGTGGGGAGCGCGGATGATGAACGCCTCGCCGGCGTTCATCGACCCGGCTGCGCCCAGCACCGCCGCGTGACGGAGCCGGTGGGGGATAGCGGTCGCATCGATCGTGGGCTCGCCGCCGTCTTGTCCTCCGCACCCGCAGCCGCCGCCGTGGACACCGGGAGTGGGCAGTTCTTCAATGGTCATTGCGTGATCGTCCTGTCTGTCGACGTTGGATAGGTGCGCGTGATCGCACGGTATCAATTTTAACGGCTCTAACCCTTTCATTCCCTTCGTAGGTGACGGGCGTACTGTTCGCGCGAGGCGTCGATACCCGGTAGGGGTATGCTTCTATACCCCTACCGGGTATATCCCTCATAGCCTCACGCCCCGGCGTCCACCACGGGGACATGCCCCACACCGCGCACACCCCCGACGCGCCGCCTCATATGCCTTCCCACGTGGCCTTTCACACGTACGCCCCCTTCAACGCATTGTTTGTCCGACGCGTAGTATTGACGTGGAACACATCCTTTAATGACCGTCCTGTGAGGCGGGGAAGGAGCACGCAGTGGGATCACTGCACGCGGACCGCGCATCGCGCGGCAAAGAAGTACTCGGAGCGGGTGACGTTGCCCGCTCTCTCACCCGAATCGCCTACGAGATCGTCGAACGCAACGGCGGCAGCGATAACCTCATCATCGCCGGCATCCCCACACGCGGGGCGACCCTGGCCCGTCGTCTCATCAACAGGCTTCGTGACGTCTCCGCCGGCAATGCCGATCTCGCCATTATCGATACAACGATGTTCCGCGATGATCTGGCCAGTCAGCCTCTGCGCGCCCCCAAGGAAACACTGATTCCAGTCACCGGCATCGACGGAAAGACAGTTGTCCTGGTGGACGACGTTTTGTACACCGGACGGACAATCAAAGCCGCACTCGACGCACTCACCCGGATCGGTCGGCCCGCAGCCGTCCAACTCGCCGTCCTTATTGACCGCGGCCACCGCGAGCTACCGATCCGACCGGACTACGTCGGCAAGAACCTGCCGACCTCGCGGGATGAAAGTGTCACCATCCTGCTCGACGAAATCGATGGACGCGACGGCGTCCTGCTAGGGAAGGGCCTGTAAGCGATGAGCCTGAGCCATCTCATTTCAATCCGTGACTTGACACGCGAGGAGGCGATCCTGATCCTCGACACAGCGGAACGGATGGCCGCCACGCAGCGCCAGAGCGTCAAGAAACTTCCGACACTCCAAGGCAAGACGGTCGTTAACCTCTTCTTCGAAGATTCAACGCGCACGCGCATCTCCTTCGAAACCGCAGCGAAGCGCCTCAGTGCAGACGTCATCAACTTCCAGTCGCGTGGCTCCTCCGTCTCTAAAGGCGAATCCCTCAAAGACACTGCCCTGACACTGCAGGCCATGGGGGCCGACGCCGTCATCGTGCGTCACTCCTCCTCGGGCGCCGCACATCGGCTGGCCCACGCCGGTTGGATGAACCTTCCCGTCCTGAATGCCGGCGACGGCACCCACCAACACCCAACACAGGCTCTGCTCGACGCAATGACGTTGCGAAGGCACTTCGGTGCACCGGACTTGGCTGGCCGCGTCCCCGAACCTGGCACCGGCCTCGACGGCGCCCACGTCGTGATCGTCGGCGACATCCTGCACTCGCGCGTCGCCCGCTCCAACGTCGACCTGCTAACCCTGCTGGGCGCTCGCGTCACACTTGTGGCACCCCCGACGCTGCTGCCGCTCGGAATTGAAACCTGGAACTGCGATACCTGTTACGACTTCGACGAAGCCTTGACCACCGAACCCGACGCCGTCATGATGCTGCGCGTGCAAAGAGAACGCATGTCGAGCGCGGGCGGAGGTTTCTTCCCCTCACCAGGCTCCTACCACGCCGAATACGGCCTCACCCCCGAGCGATTCACCAAGCTGCGCGCCGACGCAGTCGTTATGCATCCTGGCCCGATGAACCGCGGCCTTGAAATCTGCGCCGCGGCAGCCGATTCTCCCCACTCTGTCATCGTCGAACAGGTCGGTAACGGCGTGTGCATTCGCATGGCTGCCCTCTACCTGCTCCTCGCATCGGAAGGACACAACAATGACTAAGCAGACCCGCGACATCCTCATCAAGGGCGCATCCCTGTTGGGCGGGGAGCCGACCGACATTGCGTTGTCCAACGGTGTCATCGTCGCAATTGGCGTCGGTACCGCAGACACGGTGCATGACCCGCGCGTTATCGATGCGGACGGTCTCATTGCTTTGCCCGGCCTCGTCGACATTCACACCCACCTGCGCCAGCCCGGCGGCGAGGACGCAGAGACCGTCTTTACCGGCACACGCGCGGCAGCCGTCGGCGGATATACTGCCGTCCACGCGATGGCGAACACGACCCCCACTCAGGACACGGCCGCCATCGTCGATCAGGTGGCGCGCCTGGGCGAGGAAGCTGACTGGGTGGAGGTGCGTCCCGTCGGCGCCGTCACGAAGGGCCTGGAAGGCAAACACCTCGCGGCCCTCGGATCGATGGCTCGCTCACGCTCGAAAGTGCGCGTCTTTTCCGATGACGGCAAATGCGTCTCAGACCCCGTCCTCATGCGTCGTGCCCTCGAATACGTCAAGGGATTCGGCGGCGTCATCGCCCAACACAGCCAGGATCCTGACCTTACTGAGGGATCCCAGATGAACGAGTCAGCACTATCCGGCGAGCTGGGACTGACTGGATGGCCGGCGGTCGCCGAAGAAGCGATTATCGCTCGCGACATCCTGCTGGCCAAGCATGTCGGCTCGCGTCTACACGTGTGCCACCTCTCCACAGCGGGGTCAGTCGACATCGTGCGCTGGGGCAAGGCTCAAGGCGTCGACATCACCGCCGAGGTGACCCCCCACCACCTGCTGCTCACGGAGCAGCTGGCAGCCACCTACGACCCGCTCTATAAAGTTAACCCGCCGCTGCGCCGCGCAGAGGACGTCGAGGCGGTACGTGAAGGCTTGGCCGACGGCACGATCGACGTCGTGGGGACGGATCATGCCCCACATCCTCTTGAGATGAAGGACTGCGAGTGGCAGGCCGGTGCTTGTGGCATGACGGGACTGGAGACGGCGCTGCCGATCGTCATCGAAACGATGGTGAATACCGGTCGTATGACCTGGGAGGATGTCGCGCGCGTCCTGTCAACGGCACCGGCGCGCATCGGTCGCGTCGAGACGCAAGGCCGGGGCCTGGTTGTAGGTGCCCCCGCCCACGTCACACTCGTTGATCCCGCTGCGCGCATCACTATTGACCCTGCCAAACAGTGGACCCGCTCGACGAACTGCCCGTTCCGCGGCATGGAGCTGCCCGGCCAGGTACGCTTCACGATCTATGGCGGCGTGCCGACGGTCGCCGATTCCACCCCGATCGCCAAGGAGGATCGATGACCACGACCGATATTGCTCTGCTCGTCCTGGAAGACGGCACAGTCTTCAAGGGGCGCGCGTGGGGGGCGCGTGGTCGCACGCTCGGTGAGATCGTCTTCTCGACCGGCATGACGGGTTATCAGGAGACGCTCACCGATCCCTCATATCACCGCCAGATCGTCGTTATGACGGCACCACACATCGGCAACACGGGTGTCAACGACGAGGACCCGGAATCCTCTCGCATCTGGGTAGCGGGCTTTATCGTGCGTGACGCGGCGCGTCGAGCGTCGAATTGGCGTGCCCGCCGCGAACTCGAGGACGAGCTAATCGCCCAGGGTATCGTCGGCCTCGCCGACGTGGACACCCGTGCGATCACGCGCCACATCCGTGAACGTGGTGCGATGCGCGCTGGTATTTTCTCGGGAGATGCGCTACCTGCGGGTGCCCAGTACATGGGGGACGAGGCCCTGGCTTCGCTCGTGCGGATCGTCTCGGAGTCGCCCGTAATGAGCGGGCAGGCCCTGGCCGCCGAAGTATCCACGGATGAGACCTACGTGGTTGAGCCTCTAGGTGACTACGAGGGTAAGGAACCCCTTGCACGCGTTGTGGCGGTCGATCTTGGCATCAAATCGCGTACGCCCTACCACTTGGCGGCGCGCGGAGCTCGGGTCTATGTCGTGCCTTCGACGGTGTCCTTCGCGGACATTGAGGCGTTGCATCCAGATGGCGTGTTCTTCTCGAATGGCCCGGGTGACCCGTCGACCGCTGACCGTGAGATTGGCGTGCTTCGCTGCGTCCTGGATGCTGGTATTCCCTACTTCGGTATCTGTTTTGGTCATCAGCTCTTCGGTCGTGCACTCGGCTACGGCACGTACAAGCTGAACTATGGGCACCGTGGCATCAACCAACCCGTGAAGGACCTGGAGACGGGACGCGTGGAGATCACCGCGCATAACCACGGTTTCGCCGTGGACGCCCCCGTGGGGGAACCGTCGGTGGCTCCCTTTGAGTCGGGTCGTTACGGTCGCGTTGAGGTGTCGCATGTGGGCCTCAACGACGGCGTCGTTGAGGGGCTTCGTGCGCTCGATATTCCCGCTTTCTCCGTCCAATACCACCCCGAGGCAGCCGCCGGCCCACACGATGCGGCGCTGCTGTTCGACCGTTTCATGTCGCTCATGACCGCCGCGAAGGAGACCCACTGATGCCCCGCAGGAATGATCTGTCATCCGTCCTCGTCATCGGGTCTGGTCCCATCGTCATCGGTCAGGCGTGCGAGTTTGATTACTCGGGTACCCAGGCGTGCCGCGTATTGAAGGAGGAGGGGCTGCGCGTCATCCTGGTCAACTCCAACCCGGCGACGATCATGACTGACCCCGGTATCGCGGATGCAACCTATGTCGAACCCATCACGCCCGAGGTCGTGGCTTCGATTATCGAGAAGGAACGCCCCGATGCGCTGCTGCCCACACTGGGCGGCCAGACTGCCCTGAACACAGCGGTCGCCCTGGCTGACATGGGTATCCTGGAACGTTTCAACGTTGAGCTGATCGGCGCCTCAATCGATGCGATCCGTGCTGGCGAGGACCGCGAGGAGTTTAAGGAGATCGTCGAGCGTTCCGGCGCCGAGGTCGCGCGTTCCTTCATCGCCCACACAATCGAGGAATGCCACGCGGCTGCCGCCGAGCTGGGTTATCCTCTCGTTGTGCGTCCCTCCTTCACGATGGGTGGTCTTGGCTCCGGCTTCGCCTACACGCCAGAGGACCTCGAGCGCATCGCCGGCCAGGGATTGGCGGCTTCTATTACGACCGAGGTACTCCTGGAGGAGTCGATCCTCGGTTGGAAGGAATACGAACTCGAACTCATGCGCGACAAAGCGGATAACGTCGTTGTCGTGTGTTCGATCGAGAACGTCGATCCGGTCGGCGTGCACACGGGCGACTCGATCACGGTTGCACCGGCATTGACCCTGACTGACCGCGAGATGCAGCGTCTGCGCGACATCGGCATCGCGGTCATTCGCGCGGTGGGCGTGGACACGGGCGGCTGCAATATTCAGTTTGCAATTCACCCGAAAACAGGCCGTATCATCGTGATCGAAATGAACCCGCGCGTGTCGCGTTCCTCAGCTCTGGCCTCGAAGGCGACGGGCTTCCCGATCGCGAAGATCGCCGCACGCCTGGCTACCGGCTACACGCTCGACGAGATCCCCAACGACATCACGGGTTCGACCCCGGCCTCGTTCGAGCCGACACTCGACTATGTGGTCGTCAAGGTCCCGCGTTTCACCTTCGAGAAGTTCCCGGCCGCTGATCCCACTCTCACAACGTCGATGAAGGCCGTCGGCGAGGCCATGGCGATCGGTCGTTGCTTCACGGAAGCACTGCAAAAGGCACTTCGTTCCATCGACAAGGGCGGTGTTCAGTTCCATTGGGATGGCCCCGCACCTACCCCCGAGGAGACACGTGCGCTTGTCGAGTCCGCTGGCGTTGGAACCGAAGGACGCCTGGTCCAGGTCCAGCAGGCGATTCGTGGCGGCGCCACCCTGGAGGAGCTTTTTGCTTCGACCAAGATCGACCCATGGTTCCTCGACCAGATGTTCCTCCTGGACGAGGTCGCGACGCGCATCCGCGATGCGGAAGCACTGACGGGCGATGTCCTCGCTGAGGCGAAGCGCCACGGTTTCTCTGACCGTCAGATCGCGGCCATGCGAGGCTTGTCCGAAGACACGGTGCGCGAGGTTCGCGGCGCATTTGGTATCCATCCTGTCTATAAAACGGTGGACACCTGCGCCGCAGAGTTCGCTGCCCGCACGCCCTACCACTATTCGACCTACGACCAGGAAAATGAGGTGCGCCCGCGCGAACGCGAGGCTGTCATCATCCTGGGGGCCGGCCCCAACCGTATCGGCCAAGGCATCGAGTTCGACTACTCGTGTGTGCACGCTGCCATGGCACTACGTGAGCACTACGAGACAATCATGGTTAACTGCAACCCTGAGACGGTCTCGACCGACTATGACATCTCCGATCGCCTCTACTTCGAGCCCCTCACGCTCGAGGACGTCCTCGAAATCTACCGCGCAGAGTGCGCGGCGGGTCCTGTGAAGGGCATGGTTGTCCAGCTCGGTGGGCAGACACCGCTGTCGCTGGCAGCAGACCTGGAGCGTGCGGGTGTACCGATCCTGGGTACCAGCCCTCGAGCGATTGACTTGGCTGAGGACCGCGAGGAGTTCGGCAAGGTGCTTGAGGCCGCGCAGTGCCCTGCTCCAGCGCACGACACCGCGAATACAGCCGAGCAGGTGGTCGCTGTGGCCGAGCACGTCGGCTATCCCGTGCTCGTGCGTCCATCCTTCGTGCTTGGCGGACGCGGTATGGCGATCATCAACGATGAGTCGGCTCTGCGCGAGTACCTCGCAAGTCACGACGCGGATCTGTTGTTCTCGCGTGGCCCCCTCCTCATCGACCGATTCTTGGATGCGGCTATCGAGATCGACGTGGATGCCCTATACGACGGCGATGAACTGTTCATGGGTGCGATTATGGAGCACATTGAGGAGGCCGGTATCCACTCAGGCGACTCGTCGTGCGTGCTTCCTCCCATGACGTTGTCCGCTCGTGAACTCGAACGCATCACTGCCTCGACCGCGGCCATTGCGAAGGGCGTCGGCGTGCGAGGCCTCATCAACATCCAGTTTGCGCTCCTGTCCGACACCCTCTATGTCATCGAAGCCAATCCGCGCGCCTCCCGCACCGTTCCCTTCGCCTCGAAGGCAACCGGCGTGCAGCTGGCCAAGGCCGCGGCTCTTATCCAGGTGGGTGCCTCCATTTCTTCGCTGCGAGAGCAGGGTGTTCTCCCCACAACGGACGCGCGCAAAATCCTTGAGGGTGGGTCCATTGCAGTGAAGGCAGCCGTCTTGCCCTTCAGCCGCTTCCGCACGGCCAAAGGTGAGATCGTTGATACGATGCTCGGCCCCGAAATGCGCTCGACAGGCGAGGTCATGGGCATTGACCGCGACTTTCCAACGGCGTTTGCTAAGTCACAGCTGGGCGCATCCACGGACATGCCGACGTCGGGAACGGTCTTCATTTCGATCGCGGACACCGACAAGCGTGCGATCGTGCTGCCCGCCGCCCGCATGGCGGAAATGGGCTTCACGATCCTGGCGACCTCGGGTACTGCCTCAGTGCTGCGCCGCAATGGCATCGAGGCCCAGTCCGTGCGCAAGTCGTCGGAGGGACGCGGCACAGACGGCGAACCCACGGTCGTCGATCTCATCAACGATGGCCTCATCGACATGGTCGTCAACACGCCGCAGCGCTCCGCGCCGCGTAACGACGGCTACCAGATCCGCGCGGCTGCTGCAGCGCAGGATCGCCCTGCTGTGACGACGCTACAGGCCTTCAACGCAATGGTCCAAGCCATCGAGGTCCGTATGCGCGGCTCCTACGCCGTGCGCTCCCTGCAGGAGTGGGACGCGATCCGATCGGAGGAGACACGATGAACACACCGTCCACAACTGCCCCCATTTCTCTAGGATTCGGTGACCGTCTCTACGCTGCCATGCGTGAGTATGGTCCCGTGTGTGTGGGGATTGACCCGCATGCATCTCTCCTGGCTCAGTGGGGTCTTGACGACGATGCGACTGGCGTGCGGGAGTTCTCTCTTCGCGTTGTCGAGGCCCTCGGTGGGCGGGTGGCTGCGTTCAAGCCGCAGGCTGCCTTCTTCGAACGCCACGGCTCCCGTGGCGTCGCTGTCCTAGAAGAAGTGATCGCCGCCTGCCGCGAGGTAGGGACCCTCTGTATCGTCGATGCTAAGCGCGGCGACATCGGCTCGACGATGGCCGGCTACGCCGATGCCTATTTGTCAGATGGCTCCCCGCTCGCCGCCGACGCAGTGACCCTGTCCCCGTACTTGGGTGTGGGTTCTCTGGCTCCTGCTCTTGAACTTGCCAAGGCTACTGGCAGGGGAGTGTTTGTCTTGGCACTCACCTCAAATCCTGAGGGCGCTTCCGTGCAGCACGCGCGGGGGCAGGACGGTCGCTCTGTCGCAGGTCAGATCGTGTCCCAACTGGCGGACTTTAACGCCTCATGTGACAAATTACACCTCGGTCCTGCAGGTGTCGTCATTGGGGCGACAGTGGGCGACGCTGTGCAGCGTCTGGGTATTGACCTGCCTGCCCTCAAGGGCGCATTTTTGGCTCCAGGAGTGGGCGCGCAGGGCGGTGGCCCAGCGCAGGTCAGGGAGGTTTTCGCAGGAGCGGAGGACGCCGTTGTGGCCTCGTCGTCCCGAGCAATCCTGCGCGGCGGACCCAGCGTGCTTGGTCTGCGCGACGCCTACCTTGCAACTGTTGATTCACTACAATAGGCTGTCGATCTAATCGGAAGTCGGCGTTTTGGGATGGCGCATGTGCTTTGAAAGGTGACATAGTTTAAGTACCGAAGATCCCAACGGAGGAGATGATCAGAATGGCACTACCTGATCTCACGCCGGAACAAAGGGCACAGGCCCTTGAGAAGGCAACCCAGGCACGGCGGCGTCGCGCCGAGGTTAAGAACGCACTCAAGGCGCGCTCAATGAACCTGTCTGAGGTTTTGGAACTCGCTGATTCAGACGAGGCCGTAGCGAAGATGAAAGTCGTTTCGCTCTTGGAGTCGTTGCCGCGTGTCGGTACGAACACGGCCGCCGTCCTCATGGACGAGTACAAGATCGCACAGAGTAGGCGAGTACGAGGCCTTGGCCCCGTCCAACGCAAGGCACTGGTTGAACGCTTCGGCTGATACTGGTACACATGGCACAATTGAGTCATGACTCAGGCTCAATTGACAGTCCTTGCTGGCCCAACCGCCGTTGGAAAGGGAACCGTCGTCGCTGCGCTGTGTAAGCGCTATCCGAACCTGAAAGTGTCGGTTTCGGCGACGACTCGCAATCCTCGGCCCGGTGAACTGAACGGCGTCCACTACTACTTCGTCTCACCTGAACAGTTCGACTCCATGATCGAACGGGGAGACATGTTGGAGTGGGCGCTTGTTCACGGGAAAAACAAGTATGGCACTCCTCGTGGCCCTGTCGACGAGGCGCTCGCAGCGGGCGAACCAGTCTTGCTGGAGATCGACCTTTCGGGCGCCCGCCAGGTACGCTCCAACAGGCCTGACGCGCAGTTTATTTTCTTGGCCCCACCCTCCTGGGATGAACTGGAGCGTCGCCTCATCGGGCGCGGCACTGAAGGGCCGGAGGAACAAGAACGTCGCCTCGCGACGGCTCGCATCGAGCTGGAGGCTGCATCCGAGTTCGACCACATTGTGATCAACGACGATGTCGAGCGCGCGGTGGGTGAGCTGGCCGCACTCATTGGCCTAGAGTAGTATCTATCTGAATCTGCCACTGAGAGGAATACACGCATGTCCGGAATTGTTGCCCAGCCCGTGGGTATCACATCCCCGCCCATTGACGATCTGCTGGAGCACGTCGATTCCAAGTACGCGTTGGTTATTTTCGCCGCAAAGCGTGCTCGCCAGATTAACTCCTATAATCTGCAGCTTCAGCAGAACATGATCCAGTTCGTGGGACCTGTCGTCGACGTCCAGCCCGACGAGAAGCCGCTGGCTGTGTCTCTGCGGGAGATCAACGAGGGCCTGCTCTCTCTCGAAGCTAACCCCGAGGCCTGACGTGGCAACGATCGTCGTCGGAGTCACCGGCGGCGTCGCAGCCTTCAAAGCACCGATCGTGGTCCGCGAGTGTCAACGCGCGGGCCACGACGTGTATGTCGCAGCGACGCGCGCCTCGTTAGATTTTGTGGGGCGATCGACCTGGGAGGGCATCACCTCTCGTCCTGTCGCCGTCGACATCGCGGGGGAGGGACGCGCGGAGCACGTCGAGCTTGCGCGCATCGCCGATCTCATTATCATCGTGCCCGCGACCGCGAACACGCTCGCGCGCTTGGCAGGGGGGTTCGCTGACGATATGGTGTCGCTGACCGTGCTTGCCTCAAACGCTCCGGTCGTTGTGGCACCTGCGATGCATTCGAACATGTGGCTGGCCCCTGCCACTCAGGCAAACGTGAAGACGCTGCGTGAGCGCGGCATTCACGTCATCGATCCCGACACCGGCGCCCTCGGATCAGGCGACACAGGAGTCGGGCGTCTGCGCGCGCCCGAGGAGATCGCTCGCCGTGCCCTCGAGGTCCTCAACGCATCGGCGCTCACTGATACGTCTTCGTTGCTCGCAGGCCGCACCATTGTGGTAACCGCCGGAGGCACACGCGAACCTATCGACCCGGTGCGTTTCCTCGGCAACAAATCTTCTGGCCGTCAGGGCCTGGCCATTGCCGTGGCCGGCGTCCGCGCAGGAGCAACCGTGCGCGTCATCGCTGCCAACATCGACGATTCCATCATGGCGCTTGTGCCGCCCTCGATTGGCGTTACGAGGGTGGGCAGCGCACTGGAGATGCGTGAAGCGACAATGTCGATGGTGACAGATGCCGACGCTCTCGTCATGACCGCCGCCGTCGCCGATTTTCGCCCCGAGACCATATCTGCCTCGAAAATTAAGAAAGATCCGACGACATCGGATGCGCCGATCCTGCGCCTCGTGCGTAACCCGGACATCCTCTCCGAGATCGGCCACAGCGATGAGCGACCACCCCTCGTCATCGGTTTTGCGGCTGAGACTGGAACAGACGAAGAGATCCTCGCCTATGGCGCTGACAAGGCTGCGCGCAAGGGGGCAAACTTCATTGCCTTGAACCGTGTAGGTGCCTGCGTCGGTTTTGGTGATGTTCCCAACGATGTTCGTCTTCTGGATGCCAGTGGGACCGTCGTGGGTCGTTACACCGGCTCAAAGGAGGAGGTTGGCGCAGGTCTGGTCGGCCAGATAGCGGCTTTCCTTGATAGCCTTGAACGGTGAGTCAACAGCTTTTCTCTTCTGAGTCCGTCACCGAAGGTCACCCTGACAAGGTTTGCGACCGTATCTCCGACGCGATCCTCGACGCGCTCCTCGAAGCGGATCCTCATTCACGCGTTGCCGTCGAGACGATGGCAGCGACCGGCCTCATCCACGTTGCCGGTGAGGTCACGACCGAGGCCTACGTCGAGATCCCCGAGATCGTGCGCCGTGAGATTCTTTCGATTGGTTACGACTCCTCGCGAGTGGGCTTCGATGGCGCCTCCTGCGGTGTCTCCGTCTCACTTGACGGGCAGAGTCCCGACATCGCCGGGGGTGTCGATGAGGCTCTCGAGGTGCGCGGTACTCAGGGCGGCGATCCTCGCGATCGTCTCGGTGCGGGCGACCAGGGCATTATGTTTGGTTATGCGGCAGTTGACACTCCGGACCTCATGCCTGCCCCGATCTGGCTGGCGCATCGTCTCGCCAAGCGTCTAACCGACGTGCGCAAGCAAGGCATCGTGGAGGGGCTTCGCCCCGACGGCAAAACACAAGTAACCCTCGCGTACGAGGGCGATCGACCCGTCGGAATCGATACGGTTGTCGTATCGACCCAGCATGATGAGAACCTCACCCAGGCTGCCATTGCGGATGCCGTGCGCACGCACGTCATTGACCCCGTTATCGAGGAGTCAGGCCTGAAGCTCGCCACCGGCACCATGGTGGCACTGATCAACCCGTCGGGGCGCTTCGTTTTGGGCGGCCCCGCTGCGGATGCGGGCCTGACGGGACGCAAAATCATCGTTGATACCTACGGCGGCATGGCGCGTCACGGTGGTGGCGCGTTCTCCGGCAAGGACCCGTCCAAGGTTGACCGTTCCGCGACCTATGCCGCCAGGTGGGTCGCTAAGAACGTCGTGGCAGCGGGCGTGGCTCGACGCTGTGAGATTCAGCTGGCCTATGCGATCGGGCGGGCTCACCCGATCGGCCTGTACGTCGATACTTTCGGGACATCGACTGTGCCCGAGGAACGCATCGCCGACGCGATCCGCGAGGTATTTGACCTACGTCCGCTGGGCATGATCGAGGATCTTGACCTGTTGCGTCCGATTTACCGCGACACTGCTGCCTACGGCCATTTCGGTCGCGAGCAGTTCCCCTGGGAGGTAACCAACCGCGTTGACCAGCTGAAAGCCGCACTCGCATGACAACCATTGCACAGCAGGACGATGATTACGTGCCATCTTGGGATACCGAGGAAGCGCGACGCTCGTGGAGGAGACGCACAAGCTTGGAGATGATTGTCTCCGGCTTTATCGGCCTCGTCACGTCGTTCGTGCTATCGATCGAGGCGTGGCAGTTGGCGGCCGATTCTTCTACACGCTTTGGCTGCGATGTCTCTTCTGTCCTGTCCTGTTCTTTCGTCGCTCAGACGTGGCAGGCACGCATCCTGGGTTTCCCGAATGCGTTCCTCGGTATCTTCTTTGAGGCCGTGGTACTGGCGATTTCGGTCGCCATTGCTGCCGGTGTGCGTTTTCCTCGCTGGTACATGGCGTGCACCAATCTGCTGTACACGGTTGCCTTGTTTTTTGCGTTCTGGCTTTTCGGGCAGTCCTATTTTGTTATCCAGGTGCTGTGTCCATGGTGCCTGCTCATAACGCTCACGACGACGCTGGTTTTTGGCGGTATTACGCGTATCAACATTCGTGATGGTGTGATCCCCTTTCCGCATTCTGTGCGCAGGTTTGTCTCCCAGGGACTCGATTGGGCGCTCTGGGGTTTGATCGTCTTCGGCGTGCTCGCGATGGTTGCCGCCAAGTACGGGCTGAAACTTTTGGGCTGAGTGTGGACCGCACATGAGTGTGGGTTATGTTTGACTAGGCTCATGATGTCGATGCAAGGTTTGCTTGACGGATTCGATCCGCCTGCGACGCACAGTGCTGAGATCGCCCGCGTACTCGTTGATGTCGATTTGGCGCACATGGATCGCCTGCTGGACTACGTCATTCCCGACTCACTCCTGGACCAGGCCGTGGTGGGTTGCCTGGTTCGCGTGCGTTTTTCAGGGGCACGTGTTGACGGGTGGATTATTGAGCGAACACGACGGGAGGTTAGCGAAAGCACTGGACGCGTTGAGTCGGTTGTTTCCGGCACGCCCGTTCTGACCGCGTCCCTGTATGAAGCCTCGCGTCGTGTCGCGCAGCGTTTTCTTGCGACGACCTCGCAGGTTCTGTCGGCGGCTGTGCCTTCCCGGCATGCGCGCGCCGAGAAGGAGGCGCTTGCGTGTCCTACGCCTGCGTGGCCAACTATCGTTCGAAAGGACGCTGGGTCGGGTTGGCGAGCATACTCCGCGGGGCATGCGCTGTTGGCGCGTCTTCGTGCGGGGGAATCTCCCCGAGCAGTGGTGACGTCCTTGCACCCGCACTTGCGCGCGTGCCTGGCGGATGCCGTCGGCGCCACCGTGTCGTCGGGCCGCAGCGCCGTCGTTATCAGCGCGACGAGCGAGCAAGCCTCACGTGTGGCGTGTGACCTCGAAGAGGACCTCGGGATTCCAGTGGCACTCAGCGGTGCAGAAGCGAGTCCGGAGCAACGCTACCGCGTTCATGTCGATGCAACTCTCGGTCGTGTTCCCATCGTAGTAGGGACGCGTTCGGCAGTGTGGGTACCGTGTGCGCGTCTGGGACTCATCGTGATTATTGATGACGGTGATGATCGTCAACGTGAACGCCGCTTTCCGCGCTGTGATGCGCTCGACGTTGCTGTGCAGCGCTGCGCGGTCGAGGGAAGTGGACTCCTTGTCCTTTCTGCCGCGCGTTCGGTCAAATCACAGGCGCTTGTGCGCTCAGGTTGGGCGGCGAGTCTCGACCCCAATGCCCAGGCATTGCGTGAGGCTACTCCCCGCGTGCACCTACACGGGGAGACGGAAGCGCATAGTGAGGGAGCCGGTGGGCGTATGCGTATCCCGCAGGCGGCACTGCGGATGATCCGTCAGGGGCTGCGTGAGGGGCCGGTCCTTATTCAGGTTGCAGCCGCAGGATACTGGCCGACGGTCGTGTGTCGCCGATGCGAGCAGCGTGCGCGTTGCCCACGTTGCTCGGGTCCGCTGGCCATGGGCGCTGACTCAGCCCTAGTTTGCGCGTGGTGTGGCCGTGCCCCTGACTCGTGGCGCTGTCCGCACTGCGCGGGTCGGGAGCTACGCGGCGGTCGAGTGGGATCCTCGCGCACTGCAGAGGAAATAGCGCGCAACCTTCCGGGCACCTCCGTCCTTGAGTCCTCCGCAGCGCACCGTATCAGCCGCACGTTGCCGTCGCGTCCGGCAGTAGTCGTCTCGACGGCAGGTGCCGAACCCGCTGTCGAGGGCGGCTATGCCTGTGCAGTGATCCTTGATGCCGCAGCGCTCGCCGGCAGACCGGAGCTGTGGGCTCCCGAGGAGGCTGCCCGTCGCTGGCTCAACGCGCTCTCGCTTGTCCGCCCGGGGCACCCGAGCCTCGTGGTGGGCCGGATTCCAGATGCTCTGGGTCAGATGCTGGTGCGTTGGTCACCGACCGACTATGCGCAACGACTCTTGGACGAACGCGAGGCCCTCGGTTTCTTTCCTGCTTGTACCATGGTTGCCCTTGATGGTCCGCCCGCCCAGGTGCGTCAGGTCGCTGATCAAGTCGTGCGTGAGGGCGGGGCACAGCTCGTTGGTACCGTCGCGGTGCCAGCCTCACACGAGGGGGAGGAACACCAGGTACGGACCCTCGTGCGTACGTCCCTGCCCGACACGGCAGCGATGCTTGCTACCCTGACCGACATTCGACGTTCGCGCAGTGCGCGAAAGGCACCACTGGTCAAAATGAGCGTGAACCCACCGGAACTCTTCTGACGGTCGGACCGACCGGTGCCGTAGACTGACGCTCGTGCGCATTATTTTTGCTGGAACACCCGACGCTGCAGTACCCACCCTTCAAGCACTGCTCGATTCTCCTCACGAGGTAGCCCTAGTCATTACCCGCCCACCTGCCCGGCGCGGGCGCGGCAAGACGGCGTACCCCTCGCCGGTGGCCTCTGTGGCTGCACAGGCAGGCGTCGAACTCATGGAGACAACGTCCCTGAAAGCACCTGAAATCGGTGAGCGTATCGCCGCGGTTCGCGGCGACCTCGGCGTCGTTGTTGCGTATGGCGCCTTGGTGCCACCGAACGTGTTAGAAACGCCTACACACGGATGGTTGAATTTGCATTTTTCTGACTTGCCTCGTTGGCGTGGAGCCGCGCCCGTGCAGTGGGCGATCCGCGAAGGAGATCAGAGCACGGCATCATGTGTCTTTACTCTCGAGGAGGGCCTGGACACGGGCGATGTCTACTCTCGCGTGGAGGTCCCGATCGGTCGCGAGAGCGCGGGGGAACTGCTAACGGCGATGGCCGAGTCCGGAGCATCTCAGGTACTCGACGTGATCGATGCGGTTGCTGATGGCAGCGCCATCGCGATCCCGCAATCCACTGAGGGGGTCACGTATGCCCGACGCCTCGAGCATGGTGACGGTTATGTGTCCTTCACTCATGATGCTCAGCACGAGGATCGCGTTATCCGCTCTGTCACCCCCAACCCGGGTGCCTACACGGTGCTGCCGGGTGGGGTACGTATGAAGCTGGGAAAGGCTATCCCCGTGGAGCGTGATGATCTCGAGCCGGGGCAACTTGACGTCACGAAGAAGCACGTGAGCGTCGGGTGCGAAGGCGGCGCGCTGATTCTCGGGCAGGTGGCTCCCGCCGGCAAATCCTGGATGGACGCCGCCGCATGGGCGAGGGGCGCCCGTCCAGATGCACGGATGCGCCTGGGTGGCGCGGGGGAAGAACAGTTATGAGTGAACGCAAATACGCCGACGGCTATCGCAAGTTGCGCCCGGCGGACGAGCCGCGCCGCATCGCCTACGAAGTGCTCTACGAGGTGTGCGCTCAGGGCGCATTTGCAAACATTATGTTGCCTAAAGCGTTGCGTCGGGTCCGCCGTGAGGGCAACTTTTCCGATCGTGACGCGGCCTTTACGTCCGAGCTTGTGCACGGAACGCTGCGCGCGATCGGTCGCCTCGACTGGGTGATCGCCCGCCACGTCAACCGACCGCTGGTTGACCTCGATCCGCGTGTCCTTGTGTTGGTACGCATGGGCGCTCACCAGCTGCTCGACATGCGCGTACCTGATCATGCTGCTGTGTCCGCGACTGTTGACGTCGCGCGCGAGCACCTGACTGATGGTCCTGTTCGTTTTGTCAACGCCGTCCTGCGCTCGATCACGCGCGAGAGTAGCGACGAGCGCGAGGCCGCCATGGCCGCCATCGCGGACGAGGACGAGGCGCTGGGCGTGCGCTATTCGCACCCCACGTGGATGGTTCGAGCTTTCCGCGAGGCGCTCGCCGCACACGGTTACTCGACTGATGAGCTTGAGGACGTGCTAGCTGCCGACAATGAGGTGCCCACGGTCACTTTGGTGGCCCGTCCGGGTCTCATGAGCATTGATGAGCTTGCCGACGAGGCCGAGGATATCCTCGACACCCGCGTGGCCCTCGGTGCCATCTCCCCGCGCGCCGTACTGCTCGAATCGGGCGATCCGGCGCGTCTTCCCTCCATTCGCGATGGGCGCTCGGGGGCGCAGGATGAAGGGTCCCAGCTTGCCGCTCTGATCGCCGCGCATGCGCCGCTGGATGGGGGAGCGGATGAGCGCTGGTTGGATCTGTGCGCGGGTCCGGGTGGAAAGGCGGCGATGCTTGCGGGGCTGGCGCAGGAGCGCGGGGCTCGCGTGACCGCCAACGAGGTCCATCCCCACCGTGCCCGTCTCATNGTCGATGCTCCGTGCTCGGGCATGGGGTCGCTGCGCAGGCGGCCCGAGTCGCGGTGGAATCGCACTCCCGCGGACGTGGAGGAGCTGACGAAGCTGCAGGCTGAGCTCCTGGACCGCGCCGTCGCACTCACGCGCCCCGGCGGCGTCCTGACCTACATCACGTGCTCGCCGCACGCAGCAGAAACCCGCGACCAGGTCGCGCGTCTGCTCGAGGGCGGCGACGTCGACTTGTGTGACACCGTCGCCCTCGCCGACGAGTGCGCTCCGTTCCCCCTCGGTGTGCCAGACGCAGCGGGCCGCCTATCCGGCGTTGCGGGGCGCACCCTGCAGCTGTGGGATCACCGGTTTGGCACGGATCTCATGTTTGTGGCGTGCCTGCGTAGGCGCTAGCATGTGCGTTATGAATGCCACAATTAGCCCGTCGATCCTGAACTGTGACATCGCCGATCTGCGCGGCGAGCTGTCCAAGATCGCCAGCGCCGATGTTGCGCACGTCGACGTCATGGACAACCATTTCGTGCCGAACCTGTCGTGGGGGCTCCCGGTCGCTGAGGCCGTTGTCAAGTCCGGTATCCTTCCGGTGGACGCGCATCTCATGATTGAGGATCCGGATCGTTGGGCACCGCAGTATGCGGAGGTGGGCTGTCATTCGGTGACTTTCCACGCCGAGGCCGTGGCTGCTCCACTGCGATTGGCTCGGGAGCTGCATCGCCTGGGAGCGCGCGCGGGTCTCGCGCTCAAACCTGCGACGGACATCGCGCCCTTCGTGGATATTCTCAACGAGTTCGACATGATCCTCATCATGACTGTTGAACCGGGTTTCGGAGGCCAGTCCTTCATTGAGCAGATGATCCCCAAGATTGAGCGCACCCGGGCGGCCATTAACGCCGCCGGCCTGGAGGTCTCGATTCAGGTGGACGGCGGGATCTCGCGCGCGACCATCGAGCGCGCGGCCATCGCTGGTGCCGATAATTTTGTTGCAGGCTCGGCGGTGTTTCGCGCGGAGGACGCCCACCGCGAGGTGGAGGCGCTGCGCGAGCTCGCGAACGCCCACACTCACTGAGCGCGACTGTGTGCACGAGCGGGATGGGGCGCTGCCTCGTCCCGTTCGTGCACCGTGAACTCCTCTCGCAGCACCACGCTACGCGTGGCACAATGGCAAGCGAGTACTCCGGGGTCGGTGAAAGTCCGAACCGGCGGTGATAGTCCGCGACCCGCCCTCATCGAACGAGGCGGTTGAGCCGGTGGAATTCCGGTGCCGACGGTGAAAGTCCGGATGGGAGGAGTGCATTGAGGCGCATCCGTGCGTCTGCTGTGCTGCGTGTACCCCCGGTGTCGGAAAGTAAGTCGTGGCATCTCGGAACAAGCCTCGTGGCACTCTCGCCGTGGCAGCACCGATTATCTTCCTGGTCCTCGTGTTGGCAGGGTGGTGGCTTTCGACGACGCTTACCGGTATCGAGGCATGGCGTTTGCCCACCCCTCAGTCTGTCGTCTCGAAGGGGTCGGTTGTTCTCTCGCTCCCGACAACGTGGGAGCGGATTCGGGTCACGGGCGCCGAGGCCATTGCGGGGTGTCTGCTCGGTTCAGTTGTCGCTCTGCCGTCAGCCTATGTGATCTACCGCTCACGTTTGTTGGCCGCAGCGGTCGAACCCTTCCTTGGTGCGACGCAGGCGTTGCCCGCTATCGCTATCGCTCCCATCCTGGTCCTATGGGTCGGATATGGTTTCGTCGCCATCGTCGTCCTGTGTGCCCTCATGGTTTTCTTCCCGATTCTCGTCTCCACAGTCGTTGGTCTGCGCCACATCGACCGCGAGCTGCTCGAAGCCGCAGCCCTAGACGGGGCTACAGGGTGGTCAATGGCATGGCACATGGAGTTACCTCTCGCGGCTCCCGCCATTTTGGGTGGCCTGCGCAACGGATTCGCGCTGTCGGTCACGGGCGCCGTCGTGGGAGAGATGGTGATGGGAGGAACAGGCCTCGGACAGGTACTCACTCAAATGAGAAACAACGTGGACACCGCTGGAATGTTTGTCGTCATCATCATTTTGTGCACGATGGCGACCCTTCTGTACACGCTCGTGTATCGGATCGAGCGGTCTAAGCGTTACGACATCACGCAGTGAAGGAGAACCCCTTGAACACGTCTCACGCTCTTCGCCTCGTTGCACTCGGCGCGTGCGCCTCGCTTGCCTTGGCGGCGTGCGCCCCCGGTGGGTCGGCCACTCAGTCGGGTTCCAAGGACGCCTCGACGGTCACGATCGGTCTGACCTACATTCCCAATATTCAGTTCTCACCCGTGTACGTGGCCGACGCGCAGGGGTTATACAACGATGCCGGTGTCAGTGCGACGATCCGTCACCACGGGTCGCACGAGGGCTTCTTTACCGCACTCTTGGCGGGCGAGGAGGATGTCGTGATCGCTTCCGGTGACGAGGCCGTTGCAGCCGCCGCGCAGGGCTTGGACATCGTTTCGATCGGTCAGTACTACGCGTCCTACCCGGGTACGGTCATCGTGCCCGCGAATTCCGCTATCACAACGCTAGCGGATCTCAAGGGGAAGACTGTCGGCATCCCCGGCGAGCATGGCGCGAACTATTACGCGACGCGCGCTGCAATGCAGGAGGCCGGGCTCGGCGAGTCGGACGTGACGATCTCACCGATCGGCTACACGCAGCAGGCTGCGATTGCGTCAGGTCAGGTTGACGCGGTCGTCGGCTTCACCAACAACGATGCCGTTCAGATGCGTCTGGCCGGTCTGGAGATTCGCGAGATTCCGCTCGATCCTTCCCACACACCGCTTGTGAGTGCTTCGATTATCACGACGCACAAGTGGGCGCGGGCCCACCCCGAGCAGGCGCGCGCCGTCGTCAAGGCGACAACCGACGCGATGAACGCGATTGCGGCCGACCCGCAGATCGCTATCGACGCCACGAAGCCTTGGGATGACTCGCTGGCGAGCGAGGACTCCCTGGCTGCCGCAAACGCGGTGCTCGCGGCGACCGTACCCCTGTGGCTGGGTGCGTCCGGTCATGCGACCGGCATGCAGGACCTGACCACGTGGGCGCAGATGGTTACCTTCCTGAGTTCCCTCGGTGAGCTCGAGGGGTCCGTGGATCCTACGGCGGTGGCGACGAACGAGTACGTCACGGCGAGCGAGACACAGTCCTGACACCTGGCGGTGAGCCGTCCCGAAGGACGCGCACGTTTGGACGTAGGGTAGGCGGGTGAGTACCGCCCCTAGCGCCAACGTGCGCGTCCTTGAGCTTTTTGTCGAGCTCCTCGGTGCCCGACCGGGACGCACGAAGGCTCAGCTGCGCGCACTTCCCGGCTATCGAGGCCTCGCCGATGACGCCTTCGAGACTCAGTTTCAGCGTGATAAGGATGCGCTGCGCGACGCCGGCGTGCTGCTGAGGATCGGGCGGGGGGAGCACTACAGCATCGATCGGGATTCTTTTGCCCCCGACATCGAGGTGGGGGCCACGGACCGCGCGCTGCTCTCGCTTGCGGCGCACGCGTGGGACCGCGGGGACGTTCTGGCCGATTCCGTTGACGCCAAGGCGGCGGCATCCTCGGAGGAGGAGGTGTCCGCGCCCGTGATCCGGCTCGGCTTGACGGGGCTGGAAGCCGCGACTGCTTTCGCGCGCGGGATCCGCGAGCGCCGCGTCGTCAGCTTTGAATATCCGGGGTCGGGGGATTTGACGCAGCGTGCGGTGGAGCCGTGGGCGCTGACCGTGCAGGGGCGGGCGCTGTACCTGTGGGGGTGGGACTTGGATCGGTGCGCACAGCGCACGTTCCGTGTCTCGAGGGTGCGCTCGGGTGTGGATTTTCTGGGGGAGAGCGGTGACGCGTCGGTCGCTCCGCCAGGTCCGCCTCCGCGTGTCTCGTCGTTGGTGTCTCCGCTCGTGTGTGTGCGCTCGGGCAGCGCGGCGCGTTCACTTCTCCTTGGGTACGAGGCCGTGGCTGAGGGGGTCGGTGAGTGTTCTCCACGGGAGGGTTGGGAGTCCATGGCGTTGGAGGATGGCGAGCTGGGCACGTGGATTGCCCGCCTGCTGCCGGTGGCCTCCGACGTCGTCGTGGAAGGTCCTGAGGTGCTTCGAGAGGCGATGTTGGAGCGTTTGCGCGCGGCGGCTTCCTGGGGAGGCGGCGATGCCTGAGAACGTGTCCCTCGCTTTCGTGCGGTTGTCCTCAATGGTCGCGTGGATTGCCGAGCATCCTGGCGTGCACGTGGACGATATCGGCGCGCATTTTGGTCGCACGCGCCGCCAGGTGCGCCGCGATATTGAGTACTTGGCATCGGTCGGTGATTCTCTGCCTGGTCAGTCGTTTGAGGTCGACTGGGGGCTTTTCGAGGAGGAGCAGCGCGTGTCGCTGCGCTCAACGTTGGGCGCGAGTGCGCCCTTGCGTCTGTCCGAGGTTGAGGCTCAGGCTCTTCTAATTGGACTCTCGGCAATCGCGCCGCTTCTGGCACCGGACGTGGTCGTGCACTTGCCTCACGCTGCTCTCGTCGTCTCCGCGCTGGGTGGGCTGGGGGAGACGGGCGGCTCGGGCACGATTGACGCGTCGCCCGCGTCGGCCTCGTCAAGGATCGTGGAGGCGCTGCGTGATGCCCTGGAGCGGCGTGAGCGCGTGTCCTTCGACTATGTGTCGACCCGCGGCCAGGTCTCGCATCGCGTCGTTGACCCGTGGTCGTTGGAGGCCTCGGCGACGGGCTGGCTGCTGCGCGGCTGGTGTGATACGGCCCGCGCTCCGCGCACCTTCGCGGTCGCGTCGATCTCGGATGTGAGGGTGAATGGCCCGCGCCTGCAGGCACCGCGCCGGGTGCGCGACGACGCACCCACCTGGACGCTCGACGTGGACCGCGCTGCCCGCTGGATCGCTGACGAGTACGGTGGCACCATTGTCGCTGAGCTAAGCGAGGGCGGAGCGCGCATCGACGTACCCGTGTGGAACGCCGAGTGGGGCTTGAGCCTCCTCACTGACATCGCAGCCCACGTGCGCGCGGTTTCTCCCGACCGTCGGGCCGAGGCCGGGGCACGTGCCCGCTCCATCATCGACGTGTGGACCCAGGAGGACCAATCGTGAGCCCGAAACGACGCCGACACCGCGCCACCGACAAACGGGTCGAACGCGCTGAGGAACGCACGAGCGTCGGCGAGGGCAGTGCGGCCCAGCGCTACGCTGCCTTTCAAGAGCACGCCCGCGCGGCCTCGTCCCTGCGCGGACGCTGGGTGGCGGGACTGAGCTTTACTCCCGATCCCTTCCAGCTTGACGCGCTCGACGCCGTCGAAGCAGGTTCCTCCGTCCTGGTGGCGGCACCCACGGGCGCAGGTAAGACCATCGTCGGCCAGTTCGGTGCCTACGTGGCCCTGCAGCGCGGCATGCGTGCCTTCTACACGACGCCCATCAAGGCCCTGTCCAACCAGAAGTACCTCGAGTTGTGCGACCTCTACGGGGCGGACAACGTCGGCCTGGCGACCGGCGACACGTCGATTAACTCCAAAGCGCCGGTCGTTGTCATGACGACCGAGGTGTGCCGCAACATGATCTACGCGGGGGCACCCCTGGATGACCTGGGCGTCGTCGTCCTCGACGAGGTGCACTACCTGGCCGACAAGATGCGCGGACCTGTGTGGGAAGAGGTGATCATTCACCTGCCCGCGCACGTGTCGATCATTGCTCTGTCGGCGACCGTGTCGAACGCGGAGGAATTCGGGGCGTGGATCCGCGAGGTGCGCTCGTCCTGCGAGATCATTGTTTCGGAGCAACGCCCGGTGCCCCTCTACCAGCATATGATCGTCGGGGAGGAGATCTTCGACCTGTACGCGCCTACCGGCAAGCGCACACTCAACCCCGAACTGGTGGCCGCTACGAACGATTCGGGAATGCGCGGCGGGCGGGGGTCACGCTCGTGGAATCGGCCCGTGCGTGTACGCCGAGAGTCACGGCCCTCCACGCTCATCTCGCTGGACCGAGCCCACCTGCTGCCCGCGATCACCTTCATCTTCTCGCGCGCGGGCTGCGAGGATGCCGTGCGCCAAGTGCTGCTCACGCGTATCACGCTGACGACGCGCTCGGAGGCTGCCGAGATCGAACGCTACGTCGACGAGGTCATCGCCCTGATCGCCCCCGAGGACGCCGTCGTGCTCGGTGTTGACGCTTGGAAGCGTGGCCTCATGCGCGGCATCGCCGCCCACCACGCCGGCATGTTGCCCCTCATGAAGGAGGCCGTCGAGCACTTGTTCTCTGAGGGCCTCATCAAGATGGTCTACGCGACCGAGACGCTCGCCCTAGGCATTAACATGCCCGCGCGTACCGTCGTCATCGAATCGCTGACGAAGTGGAACGGGTCGGCGCACGTCTCGCTCTCCGCCGGCGAGTTCACGCAGCTGTCAGGACGCGCGGGACGCCGAGGCATCGACACCGAGGGGCACGCGGTCGTCTCCCACCGCGGGGGAGTGGCACCCGAGGAGGTCGCGGCGCTCGCGTCCAAACGTACCTATCCGCTGATCTCTGCGTTCACGCCGACCTACAACATGGTCGTCAACCTGCTGGCCCGCTCAACGCGCACACAGACCCGAAAGGTCTTGGAGTCCTCGTTCGCACAGTTCCAGGCTGACTCGGCCGTTGTGCAGCTGGCCACGCGCCTGACTGAATTGGAAGCGCAGCGCCGCTCAACCGCCGAGAACCTGACCTGTTCGATGGGTGATGTTGGCGAGTACCTCATGTTACGCGATCGCATTACCCAGGCCCAAAAATCGGGTGCTCGAACCCGCAAGCGTGAGACGCGTGATCAGTCACGCAGGGTCCTGGCTGCCGCGCGCGCAGGCGATGTGTTGGCCCTGCGCCGTGGACGTAAGGTTCGCTTGTGCGTCGTCGGCGCGAAGGCCACCACGGCCTCGGGGCGAGTTGAGGTATCCGTCATCGGTGAGGATGCCGCTTGGCGTGCGCTTGCTCCAGAGGATGTGTCAGGTGGGATCGCCGTCGTCGGGCACATGTCGATCCCTGGCGGTTCGGCCCTGCGCCGCACGAAGGAACGTACCCGCATCGCCGGAGAGTTGCGCTCGGGTGCGGCCAAGGGATGCTACCCACTGCCCGCCCAGGCCTCGGTCGAGGCGGATACGATCGGAAAGCTGCGCGCGGCCATGCGCGCCCACCCCGTGCACCGCTGTCCTCACCGCGAGGAGCATGCACGCGCGGGAGCGCAATGGGCACGCATCGGACGCGAGATCGATCTTCTGCGCCGCTCCATCGACTCTCAGACGGGTTCGGTGGCGGCCCACTTTGACCGTGTGTGCGCGGTCCTTGAGCGCCTCGGTTTTCTGGACGGCGACCGGGTGACGGCGTCGGGGGAGAGGCTGCGCCGCATTTTCGGCGAGCGTGACCTGGTGATCGCGATGTCACTCAACGAGGGCGCGTGGAACGACTTGGACGAGGCCGAGCTGGCCTCGATGGTCTCTGCCCTGGTGTACGACTCTCGCAGTGACGACGACGCCAACGAGCTGGCTCCCACCGGTGTCGGCATCCGTCTGCGCACGGCGTGGGAAGAATCCTTGGGGACGCTTGCGCGCGTGCACCGCGTAGAGAAGCAGTGCGGGTGCGACCCGACGCCGTCCTTGGATGCGGGACTCATGTCTGCGACACTCGCGTGGGCGCACGGCTCGACGCTGGCCACCGCGATTGATGGTGCTGGTATTGCACCCGGCGACTTCGTACGGTGGACGCGTCAGGTGATGGATTGCCTGGGGCAGATCGCTTCCGCGGCTCCCACAAACGATCTTGCGCGCACAGCCGAGGCAGCCAAGGAACGGCTCGGTCGCGGTATCGTTGCGTGGTCCACCATCTAACGAACGGGGAAGTCTCGTGGACACTTCAGAGATTTTGCACCGCGTGTCCTTCGCACATGTGTGTGGGGATGCGATGATAGGTGCTGCCGCAGGCCTGGGCCTGTACTCGTCCTTCCCACCCCTGGGGTGGTGGTGGATGACGATCCCAGCCCTCGCTCTGTTTATTTCTCGTATCGACGAGGCTCGTGCACCTCGCGCGCTCGCGGTGACTTTGATCTTCGGGATGAGCATGTGGCTCCCCCTTATCGACTGGGTTCCCATGGCTGTCGGCATGAGGACTGCGTGGTTCGCACTCGCCTTCGTCCAGACACTTTTTTGGTGCGTCTGGGTGGTGTTCACGCGCTGGACGCAGTTGTGGTCATGGGCACGCGGTCCTGTTCTGCAGGCGCTCCTGTACGCGGTGTCGTGGGCGGGTGTAGATGCCGCGCGTTCGCGCTGGCCGTGGTCGGGCTTCCCGTGGGGTTCGGTGGCCCTGCCCCAGGTTGATTCCCCACTCGGACGCCTAGCGCCCTTCGGTGGGACCACGCTGATTACAGCAGCGGTCGTGTTTCTCGCGGTCCTCGTCCGGCGCATGTGTGCTCACCGAGACGCGGCTGTGCGGCGTGAGCACTGGTTCTCACGTCCGGCCCTTGCCCTCCTTGTGCTTGTCGGTATCGCGGCGCCGGGCGCGATACCCCTGTCTAATATGGCTGAGGAAGGCATGCTGCGCGTCGGCGTCGTCCAGGGAGATATAGCGTTGCCAGGTCCGCAGGCATACAGTCACCCGGGAGAAGTAACGATGAACAATGTGCGCGCATCGCGTCAGCTCGCTGCCGATCCTGCGGTTATCGCCGATCCCATCGACATCGCATTGTGGGGCGAGGGTTCGGTTGATCGGGATCCGATCGCCTTCGCGCGCATTGGGGAGCTCGTCGATGAGGCAGCAACAGCCTTGGACGCGCCGATTCTCATCGGTTATACGAATCTGAACGAGCGTGAGCGCGTGAAGAACTGGCTGGCTCTGTGGGAGCCGGGTGCGGGTATCGACGAGCAGGCACGCTATTCCAAGCACGTGCCTGTTCCCTTCGGGGAGTTCATCCCCTTGCGCGAATTCATCGCGTCCTTCGCTACTGAGGTTGCCAGGGCAAGCAAAGATATGGAGGCGGGGGAGGAGCCTCCCCTCATGGCGGTGTCTACTCGCGACGGGCGTGAGGTTCCGCTGGCCGTAGGAATCTGTTTTGAGGGGGCTTATCCCTCCGTCATCGGCCAAGGTGTGGCCCTGGGAGGCCAGATGATCGTCACCCCCTCGAACAACTATCACTTCCGTTCGTCGGGCGAATCCTCCCAACAGGGACAGCTGCTACGTATGCGCGCCATGGAGTATTCGCGCAGCGCTATTCAGTCCTCGACGACGGGTCATTCGTACATCATCCGTCCGGACGGCAGTGTCCTGGCTTCCACGGATACCGAGACTGCAGCGACGATGGTCGCCGATGTTCCTCTGCGTTCTTCTATGACGTTGACTGCGCGCGCAGGTGAGCGCATACCGAACGCTGCTATGGGATTTACGGCAGTCATTGCCGTGATGGGGCTTGTGACCCGCATTCGGAGGGGAGTGACTAAGCGCGCCGCACGTGCGGCCAGTCGTTAAAAAAGGCAGAATGTGACTCATGACTACCAATGCGCCTCTTTCCCCGTCGCCTCAGGGCGACAACACCCTGATCGTGATTCCGACGTATAACGAAATGGAGACGCTTCCACGTATTCTCGACGAAATTTGGGCCTACGTTCCGGCCGCACATATCCTGATTGTTGACGATTCGTCACCGGATGGGACGGGGGAGTGGGTTGATAACCGCCGCGAGGGCGACAAGCGCCTCTTCGTCTTGCATCGCCCGGCGAAGTCCGGGCTGGCAACCGCGTACGTGGACGGCATGGGGTGGGGAATCGCTCACGACTATCCGTTTATCCTCCAGATGGACGCGGACGGATCGCATCGTCCAGTCGATCTGCCCAAACTGCTGGCGCGCATGGGCGGTCCCGACCAGCCTGACCTCGTCATTGGTTCACGCTGGGTGCCTGGCGGTCGCATTAACGGATGGTCGGCCAAGCGCGTCGCCCTGTCGAAGGCGGGCAATTATTATGTCCGTTTGTGTCTAGGGACTCCCGTGCGCGACGCGACCGCGGGGCTGAGGGTTCACCGCTCTGCTTTTCTAGCCCAACACAACGTCTTAGGACGCGTGTCAACGACGGGTTTCGGATTCCAGGTGGAGATGACGGAACTCGAGCGGTCCCTCGGCGCCGTTATCGCCGAGGTGCCCATTACTTTCGACGAGCGGATGGCCGGTGAATCGAAACTTGACTCGTCGATCTTCGTCGAGGAACTCGCGATGGTTACGAAAGGCGGCCTGAGCCGTCTGGCTCAGGCCGCGCATATACCATTTCGCAGGGGTTAGCCCTTGCGGTAGGACCCCTCAGGACGCAGGCGCCCTTCGCGGTAAGCTGTGAGCTGTTCGTTCAGGACAACTTCAAGCTCTTCGATTGATCGACGCTCAAGGAGCATGTCCCAGTGGGTGCGCTGCGGCTTGACAGGCTTGTTATCCTCGTCATCCGCTGTCTCTCCGATCAGTTCTGCGTTCTGGCCACACTTACATTCCCAGGTTGCCGGTGCGGTCGCCTCGCTGGAGAGAGTCACCTCAAACTCGTGGCCATTTGGGCACAGGTATCGGACGACGAAACGGTCAGCGAAGACAACGCCGTCCTCGGATTCGAGGGACTTGGCGCCGATCTGCATGCCACGCAACGCGCGGTCTGCCATAACTGCCTCCTGGACGTAGTGAAGAAACGGATTCATTGTATCGGATGCGTCAAGTGGAAGGGCGCGGGTCCACTTCAACCCGCGATCCGATAATGTACATTATGTCCGATCGGCCAGACCGACGCACCCCTACTCACGCGCTAGAGTTGAAGCCATGCCTACGGACCATCCAACACACCACGCCACGAGGCACCCGATCCGCGAGATGATGGTACTTTCCTTCGCTTGCCTTGCATATTCGCTCCTGTCTTTTCTGGCGCGAGCCAGCGAGTCCGCCGCCTTCGAACATGCAGACCACGTCGTCACGCTGGAACGACGCCTCGGTTTCTTTATCGAACCGTCCATGAACGGCTGGCTCGCGGCTCACCCAACGCTCGCCACGCTTGCATCAATGCAATACGCGACGACATTCCTTCTCCTTACCGGGTTCGCACTGCTTGTCCTGTGGATCAAGGGTCCCACATACTACGCGCGAGCCAGATGGACCCTCGTCGTCATGACACTCGGCGCCCTGCTCACCTACTGGACATACCCCCTTGCTCCCCCACGCCTCGTCCCAGGCCTGGGCATCCAGGACGCGGTTGCACAACATACCTCCGCATACTCGCAACTCTTCGGAACACTCGCAAACCCCTACGGTGCCATGCCGTCAATGCATACGGGATGGTCGATCTGGGTGGCCGTCATGCTCGGCACCTACGTCTGGCGCTCATGGTGGGCGCGTCTCACACTCGCTCTTCACCCAACTTTGACCATCGTGACAATTATCGCAACGGGTAACCATTATGTGGTTGATGCCATCGCCGGGGGCACATATTTCCTACTTGCGTGGACCTTCGTCACAGTAACACACACAGTGTTACTGAGAAACATGCGAAGCACCGGCGAGATGTCCTAGGAGCACCCGCAAATGCGCGATAGGGTTGATGCCATGAGACTAGGAGTAGATTTTGGCACCACGACGACCGCGATCGCTATTGTTGATCGGGGGAACTATCCAATCGTCTCTTTTGTGAACAACCGCGACGATACGGTTGATTTCATCCCCTCCGTACTCGCCCTTGACGGCGACCGCCTCGTGTTCGGCTTCGACGCCGAGGACGCGGCCCGCGAGGGCGCCCCACACCTGCGCTCCTTCAAACGACTTCTCTCGGATCCCTCGGTCACCGATACGTCCACGCTGCGCCTGGGCAACCACAGCATTTCGATCCTTGATGCCCTCACCGGTTTCCTCACCTACGTCGCTCATCAGCTGCGCACGAATTCTTCCGTCGCCTCGGTGCCTTCGTCCGAGCCCCTCGAGGCCCTCGTCGGCATCCCTGCCCACGCGTGGTCCGCTCAGCGCTTCCTAACCCTGGAGGCCTTCCGCCGCGCCGGCTGGACCGTACTCGCTATGGTCAACGAGCCCTCCGCAGCTGGCTTTGAATACACGCACCGTCACGCGGGTACCCTAAACTCTAAGCGCACCGCGATCCTCGTCTACGACCTCGGGGGTGGCACCTTCGACGCCTCCGTCGTTTCGGCTACTGGCACCCTGCACGAGGTAATGGGTTCGCGCGGACTCAACCTCGTCGGCGGCGACGACTTCGACACGATCCTGGCTACCCGTCTCGCTGCCGCTGCGGGCACCGATTCCGGCAAGCTAGGCGACACGGCATGGGAACGCCTCATCGAGGATGCACGTTCCGCGAAGGAAGCCCTCTCCCCCTCCACAAAGTTCATCACGGTCCCCGTTGACGGCGAACCCACGACCATAACCGTCGCCGACTTCTATAAGGACGCCACCGCGCTCGTCGATGCGACGATCGCGGCCATGGAACCCCTGCTTGTCCCCGATGCCTCCAGTGTCGGCCAGCTCGGCGGCGACATTGCAGGACTCTACGTGGTCGGCGGCGGTTCTCAGCTGCCTCTCGTCGCGCGCATCCTTCGCGCGCGCTTCGGTCGCCGCGTCCACCGCTCGCCACACACAGCTGCTTCGACTGCGATCGGCCTGGCGATCGGCGCTGATCCCGAAGCCGCCTACACCGTACGCGAGCAGCTCTCGCGCGGCGTCGGAGTCTTCCGTGAACGCGAGGCTGGTTCCTTCATTTCCTTCGATACCCTCCTCGAGCCGAATACAGAGCTCGCGCCCGGCGAAACTCTTACGATCAAGCGTCGCTACCGCGCGGCCCACAACATCGGGTACTTCCGCTTCGTCGAATACTCTTCACTCGATGACTCTTGGGTGCCTCGTGGCGACCTCCAACCTTACGGCGAGGTCATCTTCCCCTTCGATCGCGCTTTGCGCCGTGACGACATCGACATCGCGTCCGTGCCGGTCGTGCGCACAGACGAGGGGCCGCTCATCGAAGAGTCCTACATTGTCGACGAGAACGGCATGGTGACCGTTGAGATCACGGATCTTGATTCCGCGTACACGGTGACCTGCCCCCTCGGTCGCAAGTAACGCGGTCGGGTTCTTTCCACCGATCAAGGGTAGTGGGTCAGGCAATCACCTGACCCACTACCCTTTTCATATCGGCGACTGGACGCAGCGTGGTCGCCTCGGGCATGTTGCGTGTCTTGCACGAGCATGAATTGTTGTGACATCGTATTCATATTCGCGGTCGCGGGTGATGAGAGGGACCGCAGAAAGAAAAAGGGACAATGCGTGGCACCAGGGCTATTGCACGCGCAGAAGGCAATCTTTTGGGGAACCCCATGGGAATGGTTGCACTGGTCTCGTTGGCTCGCACAGGCGCATCCAACGGCCTTCATGCAATGGCCAGCCAAAACCCATCCGTCGAGCAGGGCGCTAGCCATTCCACTCCTGGGAGCATATAGGGTTCTCCGGCCCTTAGGAGGCCGAGCGCTTGGCGCGGCGCCTCTGGGCGAGTTCGTCCACGAAGGAACGATCCGTTCGCTCGAGAGGCAGCTCCGCGAGGGACCCCTCGACCTCACGCCACACGCGACCCACGGCGATGCCGAAAACTCCCTGACCACCCTGCAGAAGATCGATCACCTCGTCCGTCGATGTGCACTCGTAGACGGAGGCACCATCACTCATAAGAGTAATCGACGCGAGATCGTCCACTCCCCTGTTTTGCAGGGAGCCGACGGCCACCCGAACCTGTTGGAGGGACACACCAGCATCAAGAAGCTTCTTAACAACTTTAAGAACCAGAATGTCGCGGAAGGAGTAGAGACGCTGGGAGCCAGAGCCACGCGCAGCGCGAATCGAAGGCTGCAGCAAACCGGTGCGAGCCCAGTAATCAAGCTGGCGGTAAGTGATCCCCGCGGCGGAGCAGGCGATCGGCCCGCGGTAACCGACCTCGTCCGTCTCGAGACCCTCGAGTGGGTCGCCGAACAGCATGCCCTGCCGTGCCGCGGCGTTGGCTTCTGCGCTCACTGTGGGGCTCCTTGTGGGTCGTATGTGATGAGAACAGGACTACGGTAGAGCACGAAACGGGGGTGGTCAACGACCCTCACGGCGAGTCTAACCTTCAGGTTAAACATGAGAGTTACAAGCCGTCGTCCGACAACGATGACACCGCCACCTCAAGCATGTCTCGATGCAGCTCAGCAAAGAGATCGCCCAGCTCGATTGAGCGTGCCCGCGCCCGTTCGCGATCCGCGCCACGGCCTCGTCCCCTCTGGGACGACACCGTCTGATCAATAATATCTGCGCTTCGCTCCGCGCCCTGGCGCACCGCGCGTAACACACGCACATCGACTCCAGCACACTCCAGGCGCGCAATCGTCGTCACCGCCTGAACACACCGTGCAGGAAAATAACCAGCAAGATCAGGAGTGATAAGCCCCAAGCGCGAATAGCGTTCCAACGTCTCCATATCCACACCGGTCAAATCCGCCAGATCCGATGCTGGAATCGCGCGCCGCCCCCCCACAGAGACCGTCTGTCCCTCGGAAGAAACCATCTGCGCTATGCGGCGACGGGTAGGCGTATGCCCAGCATCGAGCGCATCAAGCTGCGTGCGGATAACACTCAACGGCGTGAACGAGTCGCGCTGTTGCGTCAACACATAGCGCAAGCGTGCCACGTCAGCAGCGGAATACTTGCGGTAGCCCGAACCCGTACGGGCGGGATTCACGAGCCCCTCACTTTCCAAGTAGCGAACCTTGGACAGAGAAATCGCAGGAAACTCGCCCTTCAGCTCCTCGACGACACGCCCAATCGACAACTCTGGACAGTGATCGGCATCGTGCGGCCACGATGTCGCCTCCGCAGAGGGACGCGACACGCGGATACGAGCAACCGACGCCGACACGTCAGTCCTGCTTGGTCGACGGCTGGTAGGTCAGACGATACTTGCCGATCTGAACCTCATCTCCGGCATGAAGCTCAACAGAGTCAACGCGCTCACGGTTGACGTAGGTGCCGTTCAGAGATCCGGAATCACGCACGATATGCCCACCATTGGAAGCAATAAACTGGCAGTGCTTACGCGAGACTGTCACGTCATCCAAAAAGATGTCAGCCTTGGGCGAACGACCCGCGTTGGTCACCTCGGGGTCAAGAAGGAAACGAGCTCCTGTGTTGGGACCACGCTGAACGATCAGCAAAGCCGATCCAGCAGGAAGCGCCTCGACAGCCTCACGATCACGGGCAGACAGTGCAACCGGCGCCTCTTCGACATCATCCGTCAGAGGCGTGAAGCCGAAGATAGACGTTGCAGTAGGGTCAAACGGCTGGTTGTCAGACATAGTGTGCTCCAAAAGGTCACGTAACGGGACTTTCATAAGTGTAAACGTTCACCTTCCCCCAGGCACGGGAACGGTGATTTCTCTCCCCGTCATTTTAAACCGAGACGTCTAGTTGTAGCTCGCGTATTGGGGGGCCTGCGGGGTTGCGAGAGAATCAATCGTCACGAGGTCAGTCACAGTAATCGCCACCGTCGCACCCTTGGCCCGCATCTGCGAAGCAGAGCCAGCCTGAATGTCAAGTGCTGTCGCGATCGTCTGTGGCTCCCCGATGACCGTCCACAAGTAGGGCGAAGCAATAGGCGTCCCGTCCACCGCGATGGCTCCCGCCTGCCCCGTGAACGCCGAACGTGTCGTGAGTCGAACGCCGTTGAGGTCGATGGCCTCAGCCCCCGCGTTGCGCAGTTCACCGAGCGTCATCACAAACTGCGTAGGGCTGAGGTTATTGCCGGGATCGACGACGGAAACGGTGACCCCCGGCCCTTTAACCGCTATTGTTCCCGCTCCAATTTGCGCCTGTGTGGCCGCCTTCGCCGAGGCTTGCTCACGCGCTTCCGCTTCGCTAGCAGCACTTTGCAGATCCGCCAGTTCACCGCTCAGCTCCGTGCGCCGGTTACGCAGGTTCTGTTCTTGCGTGCTCAGCTCATCCAGAACGGTTACCAAATCCTGCTCGGAAAGACCTTCGAGTGGATCGGAACGTTGAGCGCGCACCTGCGTCGCCAGCGCAAAACCCAGGATCATGAAAACTATGAGCATCACGATGTGAAGACCACGCGGCAGCGCGAAGAATGCGCCTCTGGCTCGATCCCAGAGTCGAGACCCACCGTGCGGTTCGTGATGATTGCGCCTCTTGCTCGTGGATTCTTCGGCCTCGGCTGGTTGCACTGACTCCGTCGCGCACTGAGCGGTGGTAGTGGTTTCGTTCGCGGTTTCGTCAGTCATATCAGGCCTTGAGAAGGAGACGGCGGATGGATGCGGTATTAGAGAAGATGCGGATGCCCAGGACTACGACAACCGCGGTCGTCATAGCCGACCCAACTCCCAGCTGTGTTCCGAGGAAGACAAGCAGACACGCAACGACGACGTTCCAAAAGAAGGACGTGACGAAGACGCGGTCCGCGAAACGCCCTTCCAGCCAGGCGCGACCGGCGCCAAAGAGGGCATCGAGTCCAGCGACGACGGCGACCGGCAAGAAAGGGGTGAGCCAGACGGGAACAGTCGGGTCGAGCAAGATTCCCAGCACGATTCCGATGATCAATCCGATGACAGCAATCACGAGGTGCCTCCTTGGTTTGTGTCGACAGCAGGTGTGGCGTATTCGGGGGCGGAGAGTGTGAGCGCCTCCATCGACAACGAGGGTGAGACTTTCGTCGAGACTGTCATGCCGGTCATTGACTGAACTGCAGACAGATAGTCGCCCGTGTTACCGCGCACGAGAGCAATGGATAAGGCGTTGGAGTCTCCAATCGCTGTGACATCGTAGGGCGAGGATACGGGGGTGATATTGACCAGGATGACCGCGCCTGCAGTTCTCACGTAGGTGGACGGTCCGATTCGTTGATCGTTAATCGAGATAGCCTCGGCGCCGGCTGCCCACAGAGCGTTGACGACCATCGCCAGATCTTGGTCGCGCACGGCGCCGCTGCCCTTCCCTGGTCCACTTCGATCCGTCAGCGTCACAGTGATGCCCGGACCAGACACAGCAACAGTTGCGCTCTGTAGGGCGAGAGCGCTGTCCGTCTTTGTAACCGTGCTGGGATTGGCGTATTGCTCGATGGCGCGTCCCAGCGATTGCACGTCATTATTGAGGTCCTCGACCTGCGCCGAGCGTCGACTCGCTTGCTCTTTCAGGTCGGCTTTCACGTCGCCAGCGGGAGCCCTGAGGGACTGCGTAGCAACCACGGAACTGAAGCCGAGGGCGAGCGCAACCACGAACACGCCGACACGCCCGAGGAGGGTTGCGGGCCGCGGGCCGTGCGTGGCGCGGTAATGCACGTAGCCCGCATCGAGGGGGTTTGCCAGCAGCGATGTCAGCAGCGACATTGAGGCCGCGGGGTCTACACCCGAGGTCGATCCGGCATCGGGCATAGACCCCGTTCCATGGGGGTGTTCCGTTGGGGATCTCACTGATCGTGCTCCCAGCGACGCTGAACACGTTCGCGCCGCTGGAAGTCATCGAGGTGTTCGACGACGATGCGGCGCAGCTGGGTCGGCGCATCCTCGTTGGCATCAAGCCACGAATGAAGTGCACCGACGCTGGCCTCAACGCTGCCATCTCGGTCGATGTCGACGCTGAGGTTCAGCACGCCGCTCACATACCGTAAAGACATCCCGATCGTGTGCGACTCCCAGTAGGTACGCATGTGCGCGAGCGCATCATCGATGCCACTATTCCCCTCCCACGAAGAGGACTGCAGCCCCGCGAGGGTAGCGCTGAGGTAGTCGTTGGAAAGCGTGTCGGAGCGAACTGAAGCCCAGGCCTTAGCGCGTGCCGACTCCTCGGGCAGGGAAGCGAGTGCCTCGACACTCATGCGGGCTGCCTCCCCCGAGCCGTCAGCGTCGCGCCAGGAGATGATTGCCTCTTCGTTCGTGAGGCCTCTGGCAGCCAGGGCTCGGCGTGCGCGCCACGCGATGTCGGGGTTATCACTGCTCGCAAGGCCAGCGACGGTGGACGCGAATTCTTCTCCTCCACGGGCCGCAAACTCGGCGATACACGCGCGCATGTAAGAGCGCCACGCATCTTGGTCAGTAGTTTCCCTGGCCAAACGCGCGGTGGTTGCGAGCACCTGGTCGTGAACCTCGGTGCGGTGGCGTCCGGGCAGGAAGGCGGAAAGAGCTTCGGACACAAAGAGGAGGAGACGATCACGGACCGCGGGTTCCGTTTCGGCAGGAACGGCACCAAGGACCGCGACGATGAAGCGGCGAGGATCAAGAAGTCCGTCACGTACCGCGTTCCACAGCGATGCCCAGACGACGGCACGTGTGATGGGGATTTCGATCGTGCCCACATAGGTCAAGGCCACGTCGGTTGACCGCTCGTCGAGGCGGGAGATCGCGTAGGTCAGGTCGTCGTCGTTGACGACGACGAGGTCGACCGAGGCAGCACCCCCCGGGATCGCGAGGACACCCTGCGGATCAATGGGTGTGCTCTCGCCGTCGATGCGCACGTCAAAGGCGTGGGTGCGTTCAAGAGTTCCTCCCGCCGCGCGCCACGTCGACACGGTGACACGATGAGGGCGCAGAACAGCGTCGCATGCCTCGCCGCTCTGGTGGAGGGTGAACTCCGTGATCGCGCCAACAGGATCCGTTACCCACGAGGCCGACAGGGTTGAGGGTCCAGACGTTTCGAGCCACGCATGCTTCCACGAGTCCAGCTCCTGGCGCGAAGCCGCCTGAAGCGCTTCGAGAAGATCAGACAGGGTCGTGGCACCAAAGCGGTGTTTGTCAAAGTAGCGGCGTGCACCCTCATAGAAAGCATTCTCTCCAACCCAGGCGACCAACTGCTTCAATACGGCGGCTCCCTTAGCGTAGGTTATCCCGTCAAAATTGGTCTTAGCTGCGGCGACGTCGGGGATGTCAGCGGCAATGGGGTGCGTCGTTGGCATCTGATCCTGCGTGTATGCCCAGATCTTGCGATTCATAGCAAAGTTGGCCCACTCCCCCGTGTACTTCGTCGACGTCGCGATCGCGCTGGCGCCCTGGTTTTCGGCGAAGGATTCCTTGAGCCACAGGTCGTCCCACCACGCGGGGGTCGCCAGGTCACCGAACCACATGTGGCACATTTCGTGCAGCGTCGTGTTCGCGCGTCGCTGCCGCTCGGAGAACGTCGGGGTGGAACGGGAGATGTAGCTCTCGTTGAAGGTGATACACCCGGGGTTTTCCATCGCACCCAAGTTGTATTCGGGAACGTAGATCTGGTCGTAGGAACCCCACGGGAAGGTCACGCCATAACGCTCATGGAAAAAATCGAGGCCCGCACGCGTCACTTCAAAAACGTCGTCGGAGTCGAGGTAGCGGGCCAACGTGCGGCGGCATGCCAGGCGCAAGGGCAGTTCAACATGTCCACCGTCGCAGGCGCCACCACTCCAGGTGCCCCCGTCGATGACGGCCCAAGGACCCGCGACGAGCGCAGTGATGTAGCTGGACAACGGAGGTGTCGTGGAAAAGTCGTGACGTGCAGCGCCGGCACCGGCCTCCTCGCATGCCACCTCAACGCCATTGGAGAAAACCACCCACGAACTCGGGGCGATGACGTGGAACGTCCAGGCGGGCTTCACGTCGGGCTGGTCGATGCACGGCCACGCCCGATGTGCGTCGTTCGGCTCAAACTGTGTGTAGAGGTAGACCTCTGCGTCTTCAGGGTCAGTGTAGCGGTGGAGGCCCTCGCCGCTGCGCGAGTAGTACGCCAGTGCACGCACCTCGAGAGTGATGGTTTCCCCCACCGGTAGGCCTGCCACCCACACGCGATCCTCGTCGTGCTCGAAAGGGTGCTCCACGCCGTTGAGGAAGACGTCACTGACCTGACCGACAATGTCAATAAACGTGCGTTCTTCGCACGAGGTCAAAGTCAGGATCGAGGTTACGGGATAGGTTGCTTGAGATGAGTCCTGGGCACCGGAAAGATCGACGGTGACATCGATGGCTAAGACGTCAAGGATGCCAGCGCGATGTGCTGCTTCGTTGCGTGTCAAGATCTGCATGTCTCTTATCCTACTGTGTCACAGTCCATGCGCGTGCACCACGGGCGCGCGATGACGATCTACAGTAGTGCCATGACATCAGTGACTGATATTCGCCCGTCCATTGACCCTCTCCCGCTTCAGCGCGCCTTCGACGGCCTCGATGTCGAGGGCTTCTACGGTGCGGACGGGGCCTCCGCAGCGCTTAAGGGCTGTGACCTGGCGGTGACAGGCGTGACAGTGTCTTCCAACGATTGCGAACCCGGTTGGATTTTCGTTGCGATCCCCGGCCTGAAACAGCACGGCATCCGGTTCGCCCACGCCGCCATCGAGGCTGGCGCCAGCGTCATTCTCACCGACGAGGAGGGACGCGTGCAGGCACATGAACGAGGCCTGGGGACCCCCGTCGTTCAGGTCGCCGATCCTCGAGGCGTCGTTCCCGCTCTGTGTGCGAACGTTTACTCGTGCCCGTCCTCGCGTCTAACGACCATGGCCGTGACTGGAACAAACGGCAAGACGACGACCTCGTACCTGATGCGCGCCGCCATCGCCTCGCGTTTCCCCCAGGCCTCCCTGTGCGGCACCGTCGAGACGCACGTCGGACCGATCTCGTTTGAGGCGGTGCGCACGACCGCAGAGGCGCCCGTCATCGCCCGATTCTTGGCAGCCACCGAGCAATACGGCTGCGGCGCCGGGGTCATCGAGCTGTCCGCGCACGCCCTGTCCCTGCACCGGGTGGACGGCATCGTCTTCGACGTCGCTGCCTTCACGAATCTCCAGCACGATCACCTGGACTACTACGGCGACATGGAGCATTATTTCGCGGCTAAAGCGCTCCTCTTTACGCCGTCTCACTCACGCGCGGGCGTCGTGTGCGTGGACGACGAGTGGGGCCGCCGCCTGGCCACACAGGCGAGCGTGCCGGTGACCACCGTGTCCGCCCTGACGAACGAGAGCGCTGATTGGCAGGTCCGCGACATCCACCCCGACAAAGCGATCGGACGCACGGTCTTCACGCTCGTAGACCCCGACGGCGTCGGCCACCGCGTCGCGATGCCGATCCTGGGCGAGGTCAATGTTCAGAACACCGCCGTCGCCATCGTGTCCGCCGTCACGCTGGGAATCGACCTGGCTGACGTGATCGCCTCCATTGAAGGCGCACCGCAGATTCCCGGACGCATGGAGAAGGTGAACCCAGTACCCGGCCCTCAGCCTCTCGTCATCGTCGACTACGCGCACACCCCCGAAGCCCTCGAGTGGACCCTGCGTTCCACCCGCGAGCTAACACCCGGCAAGGTCGTCATCGTCTTCGGAACCGACGGTGACCGTGACGCGACCAAGCGCGAGCAACTCGCTGAGATCGCGGCGCGCGAGGCGGACGTTTTGTGGGTGACGGACGAAAACCCACGCACTGAAGACCCCCAGGCGATCCGCGACTACCTGCTACGCGGCATCGCATCCGTGCGCCCGAACATGGCCGACGTCACCGAGGTAACGACATGCCGACGCGACGCCGTGCGACGCGCCATCCTGGCGGCCGACCCCGGCGACACCGTCATCATCACGGGTAAGGGCGCAGAGTGGTACCAGGAAATCCAGGGAATCCACCACCGCTACAACGACGTGCCAGTCGCCACCGAAGTCCTGGCCTGCGACGTAAGATCGCATGAATAACGCGCATGAACCTGTGAGCTGGCGCGCCACGAGGGTCTCCATCCGGCCCACGCGGCGCGCCACACCGTAGACTGGGCAGGTGAATGACTTCGACACCCAGCACGGCGCACCCACGATCTTCGGGGACGACGCGACCGACGCCTCGACCCAGGACCTGGCCACGGCCTCGTCCGATTCGGCCGCTCTGACCGATGACGAGGCCGCAGCACGCGCCCGCGTCATGCGCGCCAACCTCGATCAGTTCGCACTGGATGAGGAGGATCTTGCGCTCCTGTCAGGCGAGGCCCAGCTCTCCGCCAGCGACGAAGTCACAGCGGGCCTGCCCGTCCTAGCAGTGGTGGGCCGTCCCAACGTCGGTAAGTCCACCCTGGTCAACCGCATTCTCGGACGCCGCGAGGCCGTCGTGCAAGATACGCCTGGCGTCACGCGCGACCGAGTCTCCTACCGCGCAGAATGGGCCGGGCGCGACTTCACGCTCGTGGACACTGGCGGATGGGAGATTGACGTCAAGGGCCTGGACCGCTCGGTCGCCGAGCAAGCAGAAATCGCGGTGGACCTGGCCGATGCCGTCGTCCTCGTCCTGGATGCGACCGTCGGAGTGACCGCATCAGACGAACGCATCGTTGACATGCTGCGCTCAAAAGAGAAACCCATCATCCTAGCCGCCAACAAGGTCGACTCACCCGTACAGGAGGCCGACGCAGCCTACCTGTGGAGTCTTGGACTCGGTGAACCCTACCCGATTTCCGCGCTGCACGGGCGCGGCACAGGCGATCTCCTCGACGTCGTCATGGATGTTTTACCAACCGAGTCTGCCGTGGCCTCCGCGCTCCCGTCGGGCGGCCCGCGGCGCGTGGCTCTCGTCGGGCGACCCAACGTCGGTAAATCATCGCTTCTGAACGCTCTGGCTGGCGCTACGCGCGTCGTCGTGAACGAACTAGCAGGCACAACCCGTGACCCCGTCGACGAGCTGATCGAATTGGACGGACGCTCCTGGTGGTTCGTCGACACGGCCGGCATCCGCCGCAAGATGCACCGCACGACCGGCGCCGACTACTACGCCTCCATCCGCACCCAGGCCGCCATCGAGAAAGCTGAGGTCGCGCTTGTCCTCATCGACGGCTCCACCGCGCTCACCGAGCAGGACGTGCGTGTCGTCCAGCAGGTCATCGACGCGGGCCGCGCTCTCGTCATCGTCACGAACAAGTGGGACCTGGTCGATGAGGAACGCCAGAAGGAGATCAAAAACGAGTTCGAGCACGAACTCGTCCAAGTCCAATGGGCACCGCGCATCAACCTGGCAGCCAAGACCGGCTGGCATACGAACCGCATCGTGCGTGCGCTCGATACCGCGCTCGCGGGCTGGCAGACGCGCATCCCAACGGGCCAACTCAACGCATTCCTCGGCCAACTCGTGGCCGCTCATCCGCACCCACTGCGCGGCGGGAAACAGCCCCGCATCCTGTTCGGCACGCAGGCATCGAGTAAGCCCCCTCGCTTCGTTCTCTTTACCACTGGCTTCCTGGATCCGGGCTACCGACGCTTCATTGAGCGTCGGCTGCGTGAGACCTTCGGTTTTTCGGGCACACCCATCCAGATTTCGGTGCGTGTCCGTGAGAAGCGACGCCGCTAAACAGTCTCGCTGACGCTCCCGCGTGCCTTGCTTCCGTCCACAGGAGTGGCTCGTGCATCATCGTTATCCACAGGTGTCACGGCGATGATTGACCCACATAAGCGTGAGCGCGCAGGATGGGAACATGAATACCTCCTGTGATTGCCCGTTCCCCCCTCCCCTTCCCGTTGGCCTAACGCTGTGCGACGACGGCCTTGTTCGTCCCACGTGGGCATCCCACGATGTCCTCCTGCGCGACTACTACGACACCGAGTGGGGTTACCCCATCCACGACGAAGCGGGCGTGTTCGAACGCCTGGTCCTTGAGGGATTCCAAGCGGGCCTGTCCTGGCGTACCGTGCTGGCGAAGCGCGACGCCTTCCGTGCCGCTTTCGCTGGTTTTTTACCGGATGTGGTTGCTGCTTTCACTGACGCGGACGTTGAGCGCCTTACCCGCACTGAGGGCATCATCCGTAACCGTCGTAAGATCGAGGCAGCGGTGGCGAACGCGCGGGCGACGCTCGCGCTGCGTACCTGCCGCGACGACCCCGACTCCCCCACCGTGCATCATCTCGGTGAACTCGTGTGGTCCTATCGACCAGAAGTAGATCCGCGCCCGACCTGTGCCCATGAGGTTCCTTCCTTCATCCCTGAGTCGCGCGCGCTGGCCGCAGATTTGAAAGCACGAGGCTTCCGATTCGTTGGCCCGACGACGATGCTCGCGCTCATGGCGGCCATCGGCATCGTTAATACGGACATCGTTGGAACACACAAGCGCCCCATTCCCAGCCCGTGACCGGTAATGCGTGTGCGACACGCGTCCTCTTCGTGGACTGTTATCTGGCATGATGGAGCCATGGCTATTTCCAAGAAGCTCCTCAGTCAGGACGAGATCGTCGTTCGGCACATGCACACGCACATCAAAACCTTGCTGCCAGCCATTGTCATCGAGGCCATCTTGTTTATCGCGGCGGTCGTCGGGTCCTTCTATGTGCCGGATAACGCCCGCTACTGGGCTCTGCCGACGATCTGGATCGCTACCTTGGTACTGTCGGTCCCTCTGTTCCTTATCCCTTGGATCAAGTGGGCGACTTCGACGTATACGGTAACGACGAAGCGCATCATTACCCGACGCGGCATTTTTACCCGCACGGGACACGATCTGCCGCTGTCGCGCATCTCCGACATTCAGATGGAGAAGAACTTCGACGACCGCATCTTCGGCTGTGGCACACTGTTCCTTCAAACGTCAGCAGATGATCCGCTCGCGCTTCACGATGTTCCAAAGGTTGAGGTTGTCCAGGTCGAGATCTCAAACCTGCTCTTTCACGACGTCCAGGGAGCGATCGACGCGGATCCGACGAACTGATTACATCGCTGGTCCCGCTCATTCATATGCCGGGTAGAGTGTCGCCTTGTTCGATGTTCACGGTTTCGAAATGACGATCCTCAAACTCCTGATCGGTGTCATCCTGATCGTTCTTCACTTGCGCTTCACCGGCAAGCAACAGACGACCCAGATGACGCCGATCGACTTTATCGGCAACTTTATCCTGGGTGGCATCATCGGTGGTGTCATCTACAATCACGCTATTACCTTCGCGGAATATGTCAGCGTTCTCCTCGTGACTTTCGCGATCGTCTCCGGCCTGAACTACCTGACGTCGAAGTTCATGCCCACGCGCGCCATCGTTATGGGCCGCGCCTACACGATCATCGAGAACGGACGTTTCACGCAGGATGCCTTGGACAGCCCTGATCATCAGTTTGACCCAGTGGAGTTCCTCGCTGAAATGCGAGAAAAGGACATTTTCTCGCTGAGCGAGGGACCGTGCCCAACGGGAGGCCAATGGTTCTCTCACCGTCCGCAAGGTTGGCGAGGGAGGACTTAATTTTCTTCTGGTGTCTAACAGTCAGATTGTGAGCGACGCTATGGAGCTGGCTCACTGTGACGAAGAATGGCTACGAGCGGAACTCACGCGGGCCGGTATCGACTCCCTTGATGATCTGTTCCTTGTCGAACTTGATGCTTTCAACCGTCTTAACATTGTCGCGTCAGATGGCCAGACAACATCGATTCCAGCATCAAATCAAGCGGTCACGGAAGGCACGACCGCGGCCCGGTTCCAGTGCGTACCGGAAGGCCAAGCGACGCCGGAAGATACCCGCGCTAACGATGCGCGCCCTGGTCATCATCAGACTGCGTCGGGAAGTGACGACTGACCACTCTTCGTTACTCGTCCTGCTTCCCCCGGCCTCGTCGCCTTTGACGAGGCCGGGGATGTTTTGTGTCGGTTCCGGCATCTCGACGGTACTTGATCGGGCAACGCCCAGTACCTACGAGGTAGGTCGAAATCATCCCCGTTGACGACCTCGACCTAGGGCATAGTTTACCCCACAGAGAAGCGATAATTGGTGCGCTTCACACCGCATCGAACAGGTGATGACCTGCGCAAATCCACGCATTCTTATGAAGAAACCACACTGCACCAGGCAAAATGCGGTAACAGCTCAGCGCGTCACATTTCGATTACAAAGATTGGCCAACAAATCGAGAAGGGACGGAGGTCCCCCACTGGAGTAACGTCGCGCGACGAGACATCTGTATGGCGAGAAAATCCCAAGTGCGGCGTTACAGTCGTTTCCGCCTATGCCCCATCTGAGCACACTCGTAGGAGGCGAGGAGTCTGGGCACTGCGTTCGCAAGGGCAGAATCTTTCTGGCCGTTCAGCAAACCTCCTCGTGGATGGGATATTCCGTCCGCCTGAACGCAATCATCTCACGTTCCAGACGGTCCGCAGAGAGTTCTAGGACAAAGCACGTCCCGGCTACACAGGTCCATGGCGCGACCAACGCGAAGTCGAACGCGAAACCTCAGCCTGGGTCCACTGGTACAACACAAGCCGCCCTCACCTCGCCCTGGGCGGAATCACACCGCAACAAGCAGAAAACAAATACACAACAACACGAAAGAAAGCGGCCTAAAAATCCCTACACAAAACCCGGGACTTGACACCCCTTGTCATTGCCGGCGACTCCCTACCGGCGTTTATTGGCGCCCGTCGGGCAGTCCTGCACCAGTGAGGGAGCATGACACCAGGGGTAATGGGGGGTTTTACACCATTAGAAGCCTCCCGTCGGCGTGTCGTCGGCGTGTCGCGCCTCTAATGGTGCAATTCCCCCCGTTTGGTGGCGCAGTCATCGGCAAGCAAGTCACGTACGGGTCCCCGTGTAGCGCAATTCCCACAGTTTGCTGTCGGTGAGGGTGCGCCTCGGGGCAGCGTGGCGCCCGCGTCGCAAACCACCTCGGTAACAAACGCCGACAACGGGGTGTCGTGTGCGAGATGGCCTGCGTTGTGAGCACAACGGCGCCTGACCTGGTGTATCCCTCGCACGCGAACCGCTGACAATGCGCGTTAACCCCATGACACGCACGCCAATCTCGGGGTATACACACCCCCACGATGAAACAAGCACCTTCAATGTTGATTTTCCCGCACCAGCAAGCCGAAACGTCACCACAAAACCAACACGTCTTATCCTTTAACCCAGGATCGTTGACTGTCAGGCATGGCTAATGACGGATAAAAACCAACATATAAAACTAAAACGCGAGGACAGCTCCTGTCCTCGCGAGGTATTTTGTCGGGCTGGCGGGATTTGAACCCACGACCCCTTGAGAAGGGTATTCAATTCGTAGGGGCCCCCAGGGTGTTGCGGTTTTTTGGCGGGATAGCAATGTTTTCCTCATCTTCATTCTTCCCGTCAACACCCGATGAAACCCCCTCAATCCCATGAGTCAACATGAGGTTCAACATGAGGTGAGGGCCTGTGAGGCTGCTGCCTTGAGGGCCTCGACCTCGCGTGCGTCGGTGTAGTGGGTTCGGTTGATCTCCCGCGTGTGCCCAAGCAGGCGGATGCGTTGATCCTCGGGCACCACATCAGCCAAGATCGAGTTGATCGTCGTCCTCCACGAGTGCCCGCGCTCCACCCTGAACATTTCAATGCCACACGCCTCGGCGAGTTCCTCATAAACTCCCGCGAGTTTGCGATCCCTATTCCTGGGCAGCCACTCTTTCATCGGATCGGTGGGCGATCCGAACAGGTACGCACCCTCGGGCAATTCCTCGATTCTCTCCACAACCAACCGTGCCACCCGGTCATCGAGAACGGGCACACGGCGAGCCTTGCGGGTTTTCGTAGCCTCGCTGGACAGGACGAACACGACGTTCCCATTGTCGTCCACTTCGACCTCGTTCACGGGCCGTTTGCCGATCTCTGAGGTTCTCATCCCTGTTGCTGCCTGGGTGAGGACAAATTCAAGCAGCGCCCGGCGCTCGACAATCCGATCCTCAAGAGTCCAGCGTCCCCGTTTCGGCTTCTCAACCTGGGTCGGGTCCTGGGTAAGTAGCCAGTCGATCGCCTTGTGATACTCCTCGCGCGTGAGAGCGTGGCCGCCGCGTTGGACGGGTGGCTTGCGCGCACCGGACAGGTCGAGGTCCAGATCGGCTAGCGGGTTGTACTGCAACAGGCCGTCCAGTTTCAGTGGTCGAGCAAGATACTTTGAGGCAACCAACTTCGCATGTTTGACGTTTTTCACCCCGTGCAGCCGACCGATCTCTTCGAGGCAATCCTTCAGTACACGGGGCCTCATCGCTGCTTCGATGGACAGACCCTTGAGTGCGTGTCGGTGTCTGTGGCCTTTCTCCTTGGAACCGCACTCACCAAGCAGCAGTCTGTATGAGAGCCAATAGCGTGCCCGTGTGGCCTCAGCGAGGCGCTCGGATTCGATCGCGGGGCGAGTGACCTTCTCCATGTACTCAGCCACGGGCGAGCGCAGGGACCACGAGGAGGTTCCGGAGGTCCGGAGCAGTTCGGCGGCCTTGGCGCGTGCCCTGGTTCGCACTTCTGCCCTCGTGGGGGCCTGTGTCGTCACGTACTTGGCCCGGCCGTCGTGTAAAACAATTCGCCATTGCAGGCGAAAGCCCCCGTCAATCGGGACGGGGGTCACGCGGTCGATAGAGTGCTCGCCAGGATTAAGCATCACCCGGGCCACTCGCTTCTTCGGTTCGCTCATGCCTCACATCATAACATTGACTATTCCCCTGGTTCAAGTGGGAGTGAGGTGGGGTTGCGGGGATTTGGTGGGGTATGCTAGGATCGGAGCAAGTCCTTCGGGCCGATCCCACTAAGGGTTCGGCACACCTCGATATCTCCGAGGTGAGGGGATGAGCCTGGGGCGGTATGAGATTGGCCGTCTGGGGGTTCTGAGGAGCTTCCCACATCGCTCTCGACGGGATGAGTGGTGCCGAAGTTTGAGCCGTGCCCACCGATGGGTAGCAGTGCCTCCCGTGCGGCACTGAACAGGGGTTTCCGACTCGATAGCGAGCGGTGCCAAATCCCTTTCCTTCGTCCGGAAAGGGATTTTTTATATGTCTACCGCACCTGTTACCACCTCTGCCGCGCTCGACGATGAGCGCGCTCTTGCCCCTGCCGAGGCCGCGGCCTTCCTCGGTATCTCCGCTAAGACCCTTACGAACTGGCGCAGCCTGGGTAAGGGTCCGTCCTATCTCAAGTATGATCTGGGCGGCGAGCTGGATGGCCAAGGCCGTCGCCGTGGCTCTGTTGCCTATCAGGTCAAGGACCTGATCGACTTCATGCAGGCTCATCGGACCGTGACCGGGGGCCAACGATGAACCCCAGCACCCCCTCTAGACCGGATGTAGCAGTTTTGCTCAAGAACTGCTACATCAGCGGCCAACACGATTGTCTCGTTTACCAGGAAAAACGCTTCCGTGTAGCAGATGTTGCAGATCCGCTCAAAAAATCTACTACACGGTTTTGCCTGGTATCTCAGGTGAAACTCGTCGATGTAGCAGATTTTCGTGTAGCAGATTGTTTTCTCCAGCTTAGGGGCGGTTGGTCTGAAAAAGTGTACTTTTCTTGTACGCACTGTACTTTTTGGCTCGTATGCACTCCGGAAACGTTTGGATCTCAACGAATTCCGCGCGCACGCGTACGTACAGATAAGGGGTTCTATCAAGGAAAAGCCGCTGTACTCGTCTGTACTTCTGTACTTTTTTGCCCCTCTGCCAGCGTGGGGAGGGTTATTTCATGACCACGATTGACCTCCTCAACTCCACCGCGCCCGTCCGAGCATTCCACCTCACCACGCATCTGAAGTCTGGCTACTCGGTCGCGCTCCTTGAGCAGGGCCTCGCCCACAAAACCATCAAGGGCTGGGCCTGGATTCTCCACGACCGCGACGAGACAACGGACAATCTGCACTGCGTCTTCTGGTGCGAGCGTGACCCTCGCCTGGAGACGCTTTCGCGCTGGTTCTCGCTACCTTCGACGCAGTTCGACCGCATCAAGCGGGGCAAGGCGGGTATCGCCGCGTGCGTGAAGTACCTCCTGCACGACGACGAGGACTCGCTGGCGGCGGGTAAGGCCCGCTACGCTCCCTCTGACCTCCACGCGGTCCCAGGGTGGGACTGGCAGAAGTTTTTGCGGGAGATGGCCCTTAAGGAGGCGCTGTCTGGCAACTCGCGCCAGAAGTCGCGCGGTCTCGCTCAGCAGGTTGCCTCGGGTGAGATGAGCGTTCGTAAAGCCCTGGGGCGGGGGGCGCGCTCTGAGTCCCAGTTGCGCCGTTTGCGGGCGATGTACCTGGCCCAACAGGACCCGATCTCCACTCGTATCGCTTACTACGTCTACGGCGAGGACTATTACGCGGTCCAGGCTCTGAGTAAGGGCCTTGCTGAGGCGCTGGCCGGAGGACGCAGCAACGTCTTCGAGTTCATCTCAACCTTCGACCTCTACGACGGTGAGTCCGTCGTTCATGTGAGCATCGACGATCCGCTCGACTTGCGTGAGCCCTTTGGGGACGACCGGGAACGTGCGCGAGCTTTTGTGGCACTGTCTCCCATCCGCACATTGATCGAGACCCGGTACGGCCCCTCGCAACTGCTTCACGAGCACGTGGTCATCGCCGGTTGCTACTCGCCGGACTACTTCCAGGACAGGCTTGCGACGCTGATCGCAGGTTGGGAGATCCATGGACAACGGGACGGGTCATTCGTTGAGGCATATTTGCCGATCATCCTCGCGGTGAACGCCGACGAGTTGGCCGTGCAGGTGAACCAGGGCGTGCTCGGCGAGGGGACGTTCACTCAGTACCGCTCACTGGGCACGTTCCGTATGAATCTGAGGAACGTCATTGAACAGTCTCGCGGTCTTTCCGAGGACGAGCGGTTTGCCATCGAGAGCGCAGCAATGAGACAAAACCTTGCGCCTGCACTTGAGGCGAGGCAGGCCATCATCGACGCGACCACCGTCGCCTCATCTGATGGCGAGAGTGCTCGCGCCGAGATCGAGCAACTGCTCGAAGAGGCGGGTCAGCGGATCGCCGACTGACCCCTGATTAGACCCGAGAGCCAAACGGCTCTGCCCTCAGCCGGGATGGGCACCGGCATCCGAGCGACGAACACATCGCACAAGTGAAAGGAGTTCATCATGACGACCAACCTCGAACAGCTCATCAAGGACGAGCAGGCCAAGCATGCTGCAAAGCTGCGGAAGCTGCGTGAGCAGGCTGCGCGCGAGGAGCAGGAGGTGCTTGTCCGTGTCGCTCGCCTTGTCGAGCAACGCGAGCCTGAGCGTTTCACTCAGTATCGCGAGCACGCTGCCTCGCTTATCGAGCAGGAGCGTGTGGCACGGGCGGAGCGGGTTCGAGCCGCTCGCGCTCGTAAGCAGCAGTCGGCTGCTGCTTACGCCGATGAGGGAGGTGAGTCGCAATGACGACGGTCATGCGACCAACTCGCCTCTTGACGGCGAGCACTGTGCAGCGCGTTGCTGTTCCTGCGACTCAGCAGGAGCAGCGGAGTGCGCGTCCCTCGGTTCCCACCGCTGCTGCACAGCAGCCGGTGGGAACCTCCCCCTCGCCCGCAACGAACGAAGTGAGTGAGGACGAGGGCCAGCGGCGCGTTGGAGGACAGAGGAGCTTGCTCCGATCGTCCGACAACGTGCCTGCTGGCACTACATCCTTCTACCCCTCCAAGGACGTGAGTTCCGGGGGTGGAAGGATGATTGAGCCTGCCCCACCGACGCAGGAGGAACCACAGGGGGCAGGCGAGCGCGTCNCGCGCACGCGGCGGTGCCACGACCTGCGCCCGAGCTCGCGAGGGCGGTCGAACAGGTTCGCCGCGTCGGGGTGAATCTGAATCAAGTCATGCGCTCGGGCACTGCAGTTGACGAGGACATTCTGCGTGATGTTCTCGCTGCTGTGCACGAAGTGCGCTCGCTGCTCGGGGACGAGGTGGCCCTATGAGTACCGTCAACGTCCAGCCGACCACCAGCGCGAGAGCAGCAGTCGCCTATGCGCTGCTCGGCACGGGCAAGCGACGCGCACAGCACGAGAAGGACGGCACAACTCGCGCCGCGCTGCTCTCGTGCACGCTCGACTCTCCCGAGGAAATCGTGCGACGTGCGGAGCAGGTGAGTGCTGCGTGCCATCGCCGAAACGAGATGTACACCTACACCCAGAACTTCTCCCCCGAGGAGTTCGACGTGAACAATCCCAAGCACGTGCAGCGTGTGCACGACCTCGGCGTGAAGCTCGCACGCCGGATAAACAGTGCCGATTACCTCGTCGTCACTCACACCGACAGCGCAGGCAGGCATCTGCACAACCACATCTACGTCGTTAATCATGACAACCTCACCGGCAAGGCACTGTCTCGGTGCCGCTCGTGGTCACGAGGGCTCCGCCAGGTCAACGACGAACTCATGCGGGACGAGGGGTGCCAGGTGCTGCCATCGCCGGAGCAGCCGAAGGCTGACTGGGATTTGCGTCGCGGCGCGTTCAAGGACGGCGGCTTTGAACAGATCCTCGGCGACAAGATCACCGAAGCGCTGCTCGATGCACGCAGCGTCAACCGTGAGGCGTTTGAGCAAGTGCTCGCCGAGCACGAGGTTCGGCTGCGCGTCACCGACCGCGACGGATGGACCTACTCCATGAGACGGCAAGACAACGGCAAATGGGGGCGACGAAAGGCATCGTCCCTGTGTGACGACTTCATGAGCAGCAAGGTCGAGGAGGTCTTTGACTTCCATCAACAGAACACAACTACGAAGGAGGAGCAGGATGAGCGCACTGGACAAGCTCAAGGAACAGCGGGCCTCGGAGACATCCGAAGCCTTGATGTCGAGGCTCGAAGACGTCGAGGAACAGACGAGACAGTTGACGAACGCCGTGAACAAGGTGAGTGGGTTCCTCAAGGCGATGGACGAAGCGCAGAGCGCCGAGATCAAGCGCCTGAGCAGGTCAATCTTGCAGCAGCACGAGCAGCCCTCGCAGACGCAGCTCGACGACGAGACAAAGAACAGGCTCAGCGAGATCGAGAAGACGCTGAGCGCAATCGCCGAGCAGCTGAGCGCAAGCGGCGCAGTGAAGCTGAGCGATGGAAGCACCGTGAAGCGGTCCGATCTGGACTCGTACTCGATGATGAAGCAGCTCAACAGCGATCTGACGAAGACGACTTCGGCCTTGGATGAACTCAAGCAGGTCGTCGGCAATGGCAGGACTGTCCGTGTAGACATCGACCGGCTTAGTGCCTACACGGTGGATGTGCTCGACCAGAGGCTCTCACAGGCTGTAGAAGCCCCTATAAAGCGCGTTGAGAGCACCCTCGAAGGGTTCGAGCATCGCGTAGCTTCTCTCGGGACTGAGAGGCTCTCAGAGGTCCACAGGGCGGTCGAGGAGTCGCTCAGCAGGCTCAACGAAGCCCGGCAGGAGATCGAGGCAGTCGAACGCCGAGTGACGTTCGTCGGTATCTCGCGGCTCGCCCTCGCGGTGCTGCCGCTGTTCGCCTCGCTCCTGCTCGTCGGCGGGCTCGTATGGGGCCTCGGCAGCATGGTCGGCATCGGCCCGCTTTTCGGCTGGGCCTGGGGCTCGTTCATGGCAGCCTCGCTGTGGTGGCAGAAGGCGCTGATCGCTGCTGCAACGCTCGGTGGGGCTGCGCTGTTCGTCTGGCTTGTCCTACGGGTGAGCCGATGGGTCTACGAGGAACTCAGGTGAGGAAGGAGGTGAGAACGATGATCCAACCGCAGATCGGAACGGGCATCAAGCTCGGCAAGCCTCGCGTCAAGGTCGATCACTCTCGGTCGATCAACAAGAGCGCTGAGCGGCTCGATGGAACGGTGCGCAACGGCGAGAGCGTCGCTGAGAGTATCAGCGCCGTGTTCTCGGTCTGATCAACAGTCTAAAGTAATTAGGCTAAATCATAGTCAGATCTGAACATTCTGAAAGTTGCCCCTACTAATCTTGCATCGTTGTATCATAGCAGTGCGGGTAACTTTCTGTTACCTGAATATGTTCAGATTCTGAGAGCTAGGAGAAGTCGTGGTCACCGTTGACCTTGACNACGAAGGCTATTTCCGGCTCTTCCGAGTTGAGTGTGGGTGACCGGGTATTGGTCGGGGGTTGTGGGTAGAGGTCGAGGTCCTTGATGATGAGCGGACTTCTACCACCGCGATCTTCAAAGGACCTCGACAATGTCGGGTTATAGGACATTTCGTGTTACTGGGGTTAGTCCCAGGTGTTGTGGTAGGGGGTGGTGTGGTGGAGTTCGTTCCAGCAAATTGCGTCGCCCCAGCCGGGGATGGTGCCGGCGGCTTGGCGGGTTTGACAGGCTTGGTACCAGGCGTTTTCGAGGGCTGCGTCGGTGGGCATGGTGGCCAGGATTGTCGCTGCTGGCTGGGGGGGCAGAGTGGGTGTAGCACCACCCCCTACCAGCAACACGTAGTGTCCTATAACCCAGAAAGAAAGCTCTCCCTGGAAGCCACTGAGGCTTCCAGGGAGAGCAGTCAGAGAGTGCGAAAGACGAATACACCGCCGTCAGGGGCATCCGCGACGGTGTAGTCGAACTTGAGGTCATGAATCCATGCTTCCCAGTTGAAGTAGCGCTGCGCCTCCTCAGGCCATCCGTCAATTAAGCCGATGTCCTCAGCCAGCTGGGTAGCGTAGTCAGCGAACGACTCCCAGCAACCGCAATACCTCTCCTCGAAGTCGGACGCGCTCGGCAAGTTATCGCCGCCTGCGATGTAGCAGCCGGTCTCGACCCAGGCGAGCAGTGCAGGCCACTGCACTGCTCCGACCTCATCGAACAGCTCACCCCACTGCACAGCAGTGGTGGGTGACATCTCGCCGGTTCCGACGGGGAACCCCTCGTGATCGAAGACCCATAGCTCTTCGTGATCTGTGGGGTTCTGGTGCAGGTCATCAGGCGTAACCTCATCGGCATCTTCTGCAGGGAACCACCGTCCATTAAGTACACCCGTGTTGTAGCAGGCAAGGCAGCCGATCCAGACCGACGGACGAACAGTAGTTTGAGCAATCATTCCAACCTCCCGAGTAGGTGGAGGTGAGGCCGGGCAGTCCAGCTCGGGTAAGGACGCTCACAAACGACCTCACCTCCAGCAAACAGCTCGGGGTCGCACTGCGAGCCCCGCTCCTCGGCGTGAGAGTTCTTAGACGCTCAACCACTTGGCGAGCTCGCTGCGCGAGCAACGCCCCTCAGCGCCCCTTCGGGGCGTTAATCGATAACGGACTCGGGATGGTTTTGTAAAGCAAAGAGAGTAGATAAAAGAGTAGAGACACGCCTCAACCTGAGCTGGACGACGGCTACGAGTTCCAATGAATCTCAACATGAGATTTAACATGAGATCGGGGAGGAAACGACGAAGCCCGGAACCTCAATCGTTGAGATTCCGGGCATTTTGTCGGGCTGGCGGGATTTGAACCCACGACCCCTTGACCCCCAGTCAAGTGCGCTACCAAGCTGCGCCACAGCCCGTATTTAGTTTGTCGCCGCAGCGACCTGTAGAACTATAGCGCAACCACAGCGAAGAACGCAACCCGATTGAAGTGTGCCACACCACATATTATTTGAAGAAGGCCGGGGACCCTGCACGCACGCACAGCCTCACGATAAGACAGTGCTACTGGCCATAGCAACATGCTTTGGATTACACTGAAACTCACCCATTCACACCATGCTCCCTTTGGAGGAACCCCAATGACAGTTCGCCGACTTCTTTCGTGCGCCGCTGCTCTCGCATGCGCAACCTTGCCTCTATTCATTCCCGGCATACCCACCGACGCTGCCCCCACACCAACGACCGTTAACACCAGCTACGCCCAGATGTCGTCCACGACCGCATCCGTCATCGAAGCGAGTGCAAACTCCTCATCCCAGTCAGTCCTCGCTCCCGCACGCCGCCGCTTCCGTATTCGGGTCGGAAGTGGCTCGAGCAACAGTAGTGTGCCGAAACCGGTGATCGCAATCATAGTGGTTGTCGGCGCCGCCTTTGCCGCCTACACCGTCTATAAGAAGATTCAAGCCATCAAGGCCGCCAATATGTTGGCATCCAACGGCGATGCCAGAGGCACACAATACGGAACCGGTCTGCCCACTCCAGGCACCAATCCCCAACAGCAATACGGCAACACAGTGCCGATGCCCAACAACGGGCAGGGCAATGGAACCCCGCAGGGATGGCAGGGCAACACCCCGCAGGGCGGCGCGCCCTACGGCCCCACCTCAACTGGGCACTGAGGGAACGACGGGCGCACGCGCCTGTTGAAAAAACGCGGCCATAACAGAGCGTCAAGGTAAGGACCCGCGCTGCTAACGCGAAGCAGAGGTGCCCCCAGCGTGATGTCACGCTGGGGGCACCTCTATGAGCCGGAGCCTACACCTCTCTCGATGCCAGGTCATCATCCACAAAGGCAAGAACCGCCTCACACACGCCAGCAATGTCCAGGCCGGTCGAATCCACCGTCTCCACTCCGGGAGCCGCCGTCATAAATTCGGACACAGTAGAGTCCGCCTTGTCGCGGCCTTCAACCTGAGCGCGCACGATCTCCATGTGTTCCTCGGTCGCGTCACCGTACAGCTCCAGCGTCCGTCGACGCAGGCGCGCCTCCTGGTCAGCCAACAGCAAGATACGAACATCCGCATCCGGGCAGACGACGGTGGTAATGTCACGTCCCTCGGCAATCATGCCAGAACCCTGCGCACGCGCCTCCATCATGCGACGACGCTGCTCAGCTGCCATCCACGCGCGCACGGCCAAATTCGTCGAAATATGCTTGATCGCGAGGGCAATACGAGGCTCACGAATCTGCTCGGTCACCTCTGTGTCACCCACCCACACGTGCGGGTCCGAGGGGTCGGACTCCAGGCGCAACACCATCTCGTGCGCCGCAGCCGCAATCGCGTCGTGGTCCTCCACGTCGATCCCCCGGTCCAACACGTACCATGTGAGGGCGCGATACATGGCACCCGTGTCGAGATAGCCGATGCCCAGACGCGATGCCAGCTCCTTGGAGACCGTGGACTTACCCGAACCGGCCGGCCCATCAATCGCAATGGTGATGCCAACGCGTGAGATCGCGTCCTGGCGCATTGAGTCGTTCATCCGTCGATTCTCCTCATCGAAGTCGTACTAATGGGAAATAAGCCGCCAACCCCGCTCGTGCAGGTCAGCGGCGCAGCGGTCAGCGACCGCCGGATCAATCATGATGCGAGCGACACCGGCTTGCGCGCCCGCAGAGTGCTCAAGCACGAGATCTTCGATATTAATCGAGTCCTCGCCCAGCTCAGTGAAGAGACGACCGAGCGCACCAGGCTCATCGGGGATAAGCACTTCAACTTCCTGGTAGCGCGACGGAGCCCCGCCGTGCTTACCGGGGATGCGAGCAACCCCCTGGTTACCGGCGGTCATCACACGGTTGATCGCCCCCACGCTGCCACCTCGCAACGGCCCCAGCTCGGCGGCCGCCTCCAAATGAAGCAGCAAATCATCCAGATCACCGCGAAGGTCGCGCAGGATCATCGCGACGGGACCAGCGTTGCCCGCCAAGATCGCCGTCCACAGACGCGGGTCGGACGCTGCGATACGAGCGGTGTCTCGCAGGCCCTGCCCCGCAAGACCCAGCGCCTGGGCGGGAGCATCAACGAGACGCGCTGCCAGCATCGACGACACCAACTGCGGGACGTGAGAAACAAGAGCCACCGCATGATCGTGCGTACCCGCGTTCATCTCCAAAGGCACCGCGCCAACATCCGTGGCGAGAGCACGAGCGACCAGCACCGCCCGCGGCCACGTGAATTCGTGGGCCACAATGACCCACGGCCTCCCATAAAACAGATCTGCATCCGCCGCGCCGGCACCGGAACGCTCCCGACCAGCCATCGGGTGCGAACCCACGTAGCGCTGAGCCTCATCCTCAATGCCTCGCTCTTCGAGAGTTGCCAGAACGTCCGCGACAACCGCATCCTTGACTGACGCAACATCCGTGACGATCGCATCCGGGAACCTCACCAACGAATCCACGATGACACGGTCGGCCACATCTGGGGGCGTAGCTACCACAACGAGACGCGGCGCCTCATAGCCGCACGCATCCGTCCCCGCATCCCCATAGGCCACCCCGGCCTCGTCGATGACATCACCGAAGGGAACCCCCGCGCCTACGTCGGATGCTAAGCGCAGGGAGGTAGGCGAGGAATCCTCCAAGTAAACAGTCACTCCCCCGGCGCGCAACGCCAAGCCAAGGGATGCGCCCAACAGGCCGGACCCGATCACCAAAACAGGTCCGACCGTGGAAACAACTCGCGGCACAGAACCTACGCCCGAACCGGTCACAGGCCGACAGCCCCATACAGTGCGATCAGCGCATTACCCTTCACGCGGCGCGTCGTGCCCTGCTTCAAATGATCAAGAGAAATCGGGCCAAAGCCTGTACGTACGAGTTCGCGCACCGGATAGCCGACAGCCTCCATCATGCGCCGCACCAGCCGGTTACGGCCCTCATGCACGACGATCTCAACGGTTGTGATGTCGCCGTAAGTATCGACGACGCGGAAAGAATCGACCTTAATCGGACCATCCTCCAAGTCAATACCATTCATCAGTGCGCGCTTCACACCAGGCTTGACGTCGCCATGTAGGCGCGCGACGTAAGTCTTGTGAATCTCGTAAGACGGGTGCGTCAGTCGGTTCGCTAGCTCACCATCGTTGGTTAGCAGCAGCAAGCCCGACGTGTCGATGTCGAGACGACCCACGTGATAAAGGCGCTCAGGGTAGTCGGCGACCAGGTCCGCGATAGTCGGACGCCCCTCCGGGTCGCTCATAGTAGACACCGTACCAATCGGCTTATTGACAGCAAGCACGACGTGCTTTGCTTCGTCCAGAATCAGCCGCTCACCGTCGACGTGAATCACCTGGGTCGCAGGATCAACGCGAACACCCTGGGTGCGCACAACCTGTCCGTCAACGCTCACACGGCCATCCGCGATCATCTGCTCGGACGCACGCCGAGACGCAACACCAGCCCGGGCGAGCACCTTCTGCAGGCGCACACCACCGGCCGTGTAAGGGTTAGCCCTCATAGTTCTTCCTCCAATTCATCCAGCGCATCGGCGTTAGGCAAGTAGGGTGCCAAGGGTACCAGCTCCGACAGGCTCACCATTCCCATTTTCGCAAGAAACTCCCCCGTCGTGCCGTATAGGCGCGCCCCGGACGGTGTCGCACCCGTCTCTTCCACGAGGCCTCGGGCGAGGAGAGTGCGCACGACGCCATCGACGTTCACGCCACGGATGCGTGCGATGCGGGCGCGTGAGATCGGCTGGCGGTAGGCGATGACCGCCAGGGTCTCGAGGGCTGCCTGGGACAGGCGCGCGTGAGCCGAACCCACGACGAAGCGACCGACGATGTCGGCGTAGGCGCGAGCGGAATAGATGCGCCAGCCTCCCGCGACCTCACGCAACTCGAAGCCACGCTCTGGCCCTTCTCCCTGACCCAGATAGTCGCTGGCCAGGGCGCGCAGCGTTTCCTCCACTTCTGTTGTATCCGCCTCGAGGGCGCCCGCGAGCTCGTGGACGGACACCGGTTCGGAGGCGACCATCAGGATCGCCTCGATCGGCCCTCGCAGCTTCGCGTCAGTCATCGTCACCGTCTCCTTCCACCGTCCGTGTGTTCTTCCCCGTCGACGAGGCCGTGGCGCCCGCGTCGGCGGGNGTCGGCGGGCGTGTCCTCAGTGCGCGCGCCGCGCCGCGCCTCGTCAATGTCGATGTCGCTCGCATCCACCTCGGCTCTCCACTGGATCGTCAGTGTCCCTAGCGCCCCCTCCTGGACAAACTCGACGGCCCCTCGCCGAAAAAGTTCAAGGAGCGCCAGGAAACGCGACACGATGACGGCACGCGTGGCCGCGTCGGCGATGAGTTCCCGGAAGGTCATCTCCCCCGCCGACGCGAGTTTGTCGGCGACGACGAGTGCCTGCTCGCGCACCGGCACGACCGGGTCGTGCAGGTGGGCGACCTGGACAGTAGGCGGTGACGCGCACAGAGCGTGAGCTGCGAGCCGTGCAAGATCCTCACGCGTCGTGAACCACGTGAGTTCGGGCAGCACGGACGCGAGATGTGCCTCAAGGGGGACATCACGGGGAATGTAGGAGCTACTGGCTGCCAGGCGCACACCGATGTCTTTCGAGGCCTCTTTGAAGGCCCGATATTGTAGGAGACGGGAGAAGAGCAGATCACGGGCCTCCAAATCCGCGCCGCTCGTGTTGTCCTGCTCGTCGAGTCGAGGCAGCAGGTGCGCGGCCTTCATATCGAGGAGGGTTGCCGCGACCACAAGAAACTCCGTCGTGCGCGACAGGTCGGGGGAAGCCTTCGTGAAGGCGATGAACTCGTCTGTAACCTGCGCGAGCGCGACCTCAGTGATGTCGAGCTTGTGGCGCGCGATCAGTGACAGGAGGAGGTCAAAAGGACCTTCAAAGACAGGCAACGAAACGGCGAAAAGTTCAAGTTCGCCCTGGATCTCAATCGGGTTAGGCGGCGTCACCACGGGCGATAACTTCGCGCGCCAGCCGACGATACGCGTGCGCCCCCGCGTGGTTGGGCGCATACGACAGAATCGGTTCCGTAGCTACCGACGCGTCCGGGAACTTAATAGTGCGACCGATGCGAGTGTCGAAGACGAGGTCACCGAAAGCCTCCTGTAGCCGCTGGAGAACCTCACGCGAGTGCAGGGTACGAGAATCGACCATCGTGGCGACGATCCCGTCGATCTTCAAACGCGGGTTAATTCGATCGCGCACCGTTTCAATCGTCTCCACCAGGAGCGCCACGCCGCGCAGCGCGAAAAACTCTGCTTCGACGGGAACGATAACGCCATGAGCGGCGGTGAGCGCGTTCACCGCAAGCAAGCCAAGCGACGGCTGGCAGTCAATGAGAATCACATCATAGTCAGCTTCCACGTGGCGCAGCACGCGAGCCAGGGCGCTTTCGCGCGCAACCTCGTTGACCAGCTGCACCTCGGCGGCAGACAAGTCAATGTTCGCAGGAATGATGTCCAGGTTGTCCGTCGCCGTGCGGCACACGGTCGCACGCACGTCAGCCTTTGGATTCATCAGCAGCGTGTAAATCGTCTGCTCCATGTCGAGAGCATTGATGCCCAGCCCCACGGAGGCGGCACCCTGTGGGTCAAAGTCGACGATGAGGACACGACGACCATACTCAGCCAGGGCAGCCCCAAGGTTGATCGTCGTGGTCGTCTTCCCGACGCCTCCCTTTTGATTACACATCGCAATTACGCGGGCGGGACCGTGTCCCGTCAGAGGCGCGGGCACGGGAAAATCGACCTGGTCGGCGGGCAAGTCGGGTGTCAGCGTCGGATGCGTATTCATGGTCACGTCCCCATCCTATGTCATCGCTGGGCTATCTCGTCGGTGCCACGCGCCCGAGGGTGAGAGACGGTGAAGACCTCTCGCAGCGCAGCCGCCGTCACCGCCGTATATATCTGAGTCGTTGACACCGACGCGTGCCCGAGAAGCTCCTGAACCTCGCGAACGCTCGCTCCACCCTCGAGCAGGTGGGTTGCGAAGGAATGCCGCATCGTGTGCGGTGAAACCTTATCCTCCAGCTGAGCGGCCTGGGCCGCGCGCCGGATCGCCGTCCATGCGCTCTGACGCGACAGTGGACCCCCACGCGAATTCAGAAAGAAAGCGCTCGTTCCATGACCCCTGACAGCCAGAGCAGGACGGGCGCGCACCCGGTACGCACCCAAGGCCTCGACCGCGAAAGATCCGACGGGAACAATCCGCTCCTTGCGTCCCTTACCGAACAGGCGGACCACCGGCACCTCGGCATCCAGATCAAAGTCGTCGGCGCACAGGGACACGGCCTCAGACACGCGCGCTCCCGTCGCGTAGAGCAGTTCCAGGAGAGCACAGTCCCGAATCCCGATCACCGAGTCGTCCGCGTGGGCAGCGTCAAGGAGGCGGCCTACCTCATCGACCGTCAGCGCTTTGGGGAGGTGACGCCCCTGACGCGGAGCATGCAAGTGGACAGCCGGATTAACTCCGACAAAGCCCTCCGTGAGCGCGTACTTGTGGAGGCCACGGATCGCAGCCTGGGCGCGGGCCACCGACGCAGTCGCCGCCGCGTGCCCCGTCAACTCCCCAGACGCGAGCCTCATCGTGTAGTCCTCTATGTCACGGGCACTGACCTCCGCGAGGCTACGGATGCCTCGTTCTTGCAGATCACGGACGTAGCGCAGCGCGTCTCGCCGATAGCTGGAAACCGTGTGCGTCGATGCCCCCTTCTCGACGCGCAAGTAGTCCACCCATTCATTCACGAGTGTTTCCAACGCCATCATGGTGCCAGAGTAACCGAGAAACGCGAAAATTAACATTCCGCCAAACCGCTGACGAACAATTTGCTAAAATACGGACGCGAAGACCATTTACACGCCCCAACGTAGGGGCCATCATAGACTGGAGGCCGACGTGACACTTCACTGGGACCATATCGACGACGAAGCGGTCAGAACTGCAAAGATCCTCGCAGCGGACGCTGTTGAACAGGCCGGATCGGGGCACCCCGGTACCGCCATCTCTCTCGCACCCGCAGCATACCTGCTCTACAACAAGGTCATGAACGTTGACCCGGCCGATCCTCGCTGGATTGGCCGCGACCGCTTCATCCTCTCAGCTGGTCATTCCTCCCTCACCCAGTACGTTCAGCTCTATCTCAGTGGTTTCGGCCTCGAACTCGACGACATCGCGAAGCTGCGCACCGCCGGTTCCCTAACCCCCGGTCACCCCGAATACGGGCACACAAAGGGTGTCGAGATCACGACCGGCCCCCTGGGAACCGGCATAGCCTCGGCCGTCGGCTTCGCCATGAATGCCCGCCGCGTCCACGGCCTTCTCGATCCCGACACACCGTTGGGCGAATCTGTGTTTGACCACCACATCTACGTCATCGCAGGCGATGGATGCTTCGAAGAAGGCATTTCCGCCGAGGCATCCTCCCTCGCAGGCACACAGGAGCTGGGTAACATCACCGTCATCTGGGACGATAACCACATCTCCATCGAAGATGACACCTCTATCGCCTTCAACGAAGACGTCCTGGCGCGCTACGAAGCCTACGGCTGGCACGTTCAGCGCGTGAACTGGCTGGGCGAGGACGGCTCCTATGAGGAAAACACCGCCGCACTCAACGACGCTCTGGAGGCCGCCAAGGCCGAGACAACGAAGCCCTCGATCATCGCGCTGCGCACCATCATCGGCTGGCCGACCCCCGGCAAGCAGAACACAGGAGGCATTCACGGATCAAAGCTCGGCAGCGAGGCCCTCGCAGGTCTGAAGGTAGCCCTGGGTGCCGACCCCGCTAAGATGTTCGACGCCGACCCGACCCTCGTCTCCCAGGTTCGCGAGCGCGCCGCGCAACGCATCGCGCAGTACCGCGCGCACTGGGATGCACGCTTCGAGGCGTGGAAGACAGCCAACCCCGACGGTGCCGCATTGCTCGAGCGCCTGTCCGCCGACCGCCTGCCCGACGGCTGGGAAGCCGCGCTACCCACCTTTGAAGAGGATAAGGCCATCGCGACTCGCGCAGCTTCCGGCCAAGTGCTCAACGCAATCGCCCCCGTGTTGCCCGAACTGTGGGGTGGCTCCGCCGACCTCGCGGGTTCGAACAACACCTTCATGAAGGGGCAACCCTCCTTCCTGCCCGCTCACCGTTCAACGAACGCATTCAGCGGCAATGTGTTCGGTCGTAACCTGCACTTCGGCGTGCGCGAATTCGCGATGGGCGCCGCCCTCAACGGCATCGCTGCCGACGGCTTGACTCGCGCCTACGGTGGCACGTTCTTCGTTTTCTCCGACTTCATGCGCGGCACCGTCCGTCTCGCCGCCCTCATGGACCTACCTGTCACCTACGTGTGGACCCACGACTCCATCGGAGTCGGCGAAGACGGACCGACCCACCAACCGATCGAACACCTTGCTGCTTACCGTGCGATCCCGAACCTCGCGATCGTGCGTCCCGCGGACGCCGCCGAAACGGTCGCCTCCTGGAAGGCAATCCTCGAACAGTCGCACCCTGCCGCGATCATCCTGTCGCGTCAGAACCTGCCCAACCCGGCACGCGGGGGCGACAGCGACCTGGCGACGACCGAAGGCTTGGTGCGCGGCGCCTACGTGCTGGCCGACACCGAAGGAACACCCGACGTGATCCTCATGGCGTCCGGCTCCGAGGTATCCGTGGCCCTCGAGGCCCGCGACGCCCTCGCCGCCGACGGCATCGCCGCCCGTGTCGTGTCCGTCCCCTGCCTCGACTGGTTCGAGGCCCAGGACCGCGCCTACCGCGACGAGGTTCTGCCCCCGTCCGTGCGCGCCCGCGTCTCCGTCGAGGCCGGCCTGGCCCTGCCCTGGTACCGCTGGATCGGCGACGCCGGCCGCGCGGTCTCCATCGAGCACTTCGGCGCCTCGGCGCCGGGCGAACTCCTCTTCAAGGAATACGGCATCGACGCCGAGCACGTCGCCGCCGCCGCGAAGGAATCCATCCAAGACGCCGCCCGGTCGTGACTTTCTAGTCACCTCGTCGCAGAAGGGGCTGTTGGCGCGCGAGTGCGCGCCAACAGCCCTATTCTCTTACACATGTATGGGTCCTCAGTCCCGTTCCTCTCCCCCGCGGGCGAAGCGTTCGGACCCCGGCCTCGTCCCAACCCCCTCAGCGAATGGAGCGTTACCTCGTGACAAACGCGATCCCTACCCTGCGCGACCCCCAAGATCGCAGGCTCCCACGCGTCTCACCACCCTGCGGCCTCGTCATTTTCGGCATCACCGGCGACCTCGCGCGAAAGAAGCTCCTGCCCGCCATCTATGACCTCGCCAATCGAGGCCTCCTTCACCCGGCATTTTCACTCACCGGTTTCGCCCGCCGCGACTGGAGCCCCCAGGACTTCGAGGAATACGTGCGCAGCTCCATCGAAGCCCACACGCGCACCGGCTTCAACGAAGGCACGTGGAACCAGCTGCGCTCCGGACTGCGTTTCGTCTCCGGCACCTTCGACGACCCGGAAGCATATCGTCATCTAGCCGACACCGTCGCCGAGCTGGACCGCGTGCGTGGAACCGGCGGTAACCACGCCTTCTACCTGTCGATCCCGCCGTCCTACTTCCCCGTCGTCGCCAAACACCTGTCCGACACAGGCCTCAACAAACGCCAGGGCCGCGAGTGGCGCCGCGTCATCATCGAGAAGCCCTTCGGTCACGACCTCGAGTCAGCGCGCGCTCTCTCCGACGTCATCTCGCAGATCTTCGACGAGCAGGATGTTTTCCGCATCGACCACTACCTGGGCAAGGAGACGGTGCAAAACATCATGGCGATGCGATTCGCGAACGCCATGTTTGAACCCCTCTGGAAAGCCAACTACGTCGACTCAGTCCAGATCACGATGGCTGAAGACATCGGGATCGGCACGCGCGCCGGCTACTACGATGGCATTGGCGCGGCCCGTGACATCATTCAGAATCACCTCCTGCAGCTCATGGCGTTGACCGCCATGGAGGAACCCGTCCACTTCACCCCAAAAGAGATTCGCGTCGAGAAGGAGAAAGTACTATCGGCTGTGCGTCTACCTGAAGACCTGGCGGCGAGCACGGCGCGCGGCCAGTACGCGGGTGGCTGGCAAGGCGGCGACAAGGTACGCGGATACCTCGAGGAAGATGGTATCCCCGTCGACTCGACCACCGAAACCTTCGCCGCTGTCAAGCTCTACGTGAACACTCGCCGCTGGGCGGGCGTGCCCTTCTACCTACGTGCCGGCAAGCGCCTGGGTAAGCGCGTCACCGAAATCGCGGTCATCTTCAAACGTTCGGCCCACGTTCCTTTCGGCACCACAGACCTGAGTGAAGCCGCACAGAATGCGCTCGTCATTCGCGTCCAGCCAGACGAGGGCCTCACTCTCAAACTCGGCGCGAAAGTGCCGGGCACGTCAATGCAGGTGCGCGACGTGACCATGGACTTCGCCTACGGCCATGCCTTCACGGAGGATTCACCCGAGGCCTACGAGCGGCTCATCCTGGACGCTCTGGTCGGGTCTGCGCCCCTATTCCCCCACCAGCACGAGGTCGAGGCCTCGTGGAAGATCCTCGATCCAATCCTGTCATTCTGGGAGACCCAGGGCCAGCCCGAACCCTATGCGCCGGGCACGTGGGGTCCCCAGTCCGCGCACGACATGCTGGCCTGTGACGGTCGTTTCTGGAGGCTCCCGTGATTATAACTTTGAAGAACACTACGTCCGCCGAGGTCGCCTCCCGTATCGTGGAGCTGCGCGACGAACGTGGATCGGCTGCTCTCAGCCGCGTCTTGACGCTGCTAATCTGCGTGCCCGACATGATTGACGTAGACAAGGCGATCGAAGTCTCCGACGCTGTTTCGCGCGAGCACCCGTGCCGCGTCATCGTTATCGTCGAACCCGAGTCAACCGAGGGCACCGCTCTCCTCAACGCGCAGATCCGCGTGGGCGACGCCGCTGGCCTGTCGGACATCATCATCCTGGAGCCTCGCGGCGAGGCGGCATCGAACATCGATTCACTCGTCATGCCGCTGCTCCAGTCGGACACGCCGGTCGTCACCTACTGGCCGGTAACCCCGCCCGAGAATCCCGGCGCCCACCCGCTGGGGCGCCTCGCAGTCAAACGCATTACCGATTCGAGAGCCACGGAGTGCCCGATGGAGACCCTGTCGGCCCTGTCGACCGTCTACACGCCGGGCGACACTGATCTGGCATGGGCGGGAGTTACCCTGTGGCGCGCGCTGCTCGCAGCCGTCGCCGAGGACTTCGATCGTCTGCCCACCTCCATCCGCGTGGCGGGTAACGCGACGCATCCGTCTCCGTTCCTCGTGGCCGCGTGGCTGCACCACCAGCTGGGTGTGCCCGTTGAGCGGGTCGTCGCCCTCGAGGCACACACGATCACCGACATCACGTTCTTCTTCGACGACGACACGACCGTGTCACTCTCGCGCAGCGCCACCTCCTCGGTCGCACGTTTATCGCGCCCAGGGTTGGAGGACCGCAACGTGAACCTGGCGCGTCGCTCAGTTCAAGACTCCCTCATGGAGGACCTGCGACGCCTGGATCCGGATGTCTACTACGGCGAACTGCTCACGACCGAACTCCCGCGCTTGGCCGAGTGCCCGACGGAGGACTGACGTGGTATCCGTTAACACCCTGACAGTACTACCCACCGTGGAAGCGCTCAACGAGGCGGTCGGCAGCGCATTCCTTGCGCGCCTGTGCGTTCTCATTGATGAGGCCGAAGCTGGCAGCCGGATTAACGTGGCCATCTCCGGTGGCGCTGTAGCGACGTCACTTCTGCCTTCGCTTCTCCCCCGCGTCGGCGAGATCGACTGGTCACGCGTGCGCGTGTGGCTGGTAGACGAGCGTTACGTCCCGGCGGGGCACGGCGATCGTAACGACGATCAGGCGTGGGAAGGTTTCTTCCACGCGGCCAGCGGCGTGGAGTTCGTGCGCATGCCAACTTCGGATGCGTCGGCGCCGGGAGGTGGCTGCCTAGATGCGGCGACGCTCGCCTTCACGGCCACGTGGACCGCGCTGATGGGCGACGGTTCCTTCGACATCGCCCTGATCGGCATGGGGCCAGACGGGCACATCTGCTCCCTGTTTCCCGGGCATGTTGACCTCGAAGAGTCCTCCCCCATCCTGGCGATCCGCAATTCCCCCAAGCCCCCGCCAGAGCGCATCACCGTGTCCATGCCGGTCATGCGCGCCTGCCCTGAAGTGTGGCTGACGACCGTCGGCGACGGGAAAGCTGAGGCCCTCGGGCGTGCCTTCGCAGGTGCTTCCCCCCTCGATTTGCCCGTCGCGGGCATCCTTAGACCGTCCACGTACGTCTACCTCGACGCGGCTGCAGCCTCACAGATCCAGCTCCCGTCGACACTCGCACAGGAATAAGGGCTGGCCTGACGAGAACAGCGACTCAACGCCGATTCAGCTGCTCTGAGGCGACGATCAGAGCCGAGGCATAGAAAAGCTCGTTGCAAAACTGGGGGTTATAGGACAAAACGTGTTGGTCGGGGTTCGGTCCCGAGCGTCATCGGGGGAGGCATCGGTGGCGCTGGCGCGCTCGCTCCGCCGACAGGAGCTAGCCCCGTCGGGAGGAACCCATCTGATCGGCAACAAGCAATATGGTGGAACCGGTGTCCCTCTCGTTCCCGTCGGCGTGGTCTTTGTACCGCCTGGCACCTGTCACCTGCTGTCTGGCACGATCGGCGCGAGGTCGAACGCGAAACCGGCACCTGGCACCTGCGGCTTCGTGCTACGTGAGAGAGTGTTGTAGTGCCACTCAGGTCCGGGCGATTCGCGTCGCGGCTGGCTCGTGAACGGCGCGTTGCCTCGGTTCTGTGGATGCGCGGGGCCTCGTGGGGCTGGTGCGTTCTGAGCCTGCGGGGGCCTGGCCCCATGGGTGGCTGTGTCAACCCTTCAGTGCGCAGCTGGGCCCTACTAGTGGAGTATGGGCACACCTGCCCACGCTCCACCTAAGGGGTTAACGTGCGCATTGAGGGGTTGAGGGTGCCACTTGTCGGGTTAACACGCCACTTACCGGGTTAACGGGCTCTTCAGAGTTGTGATGTGTCCCGGGTATTGTGGAGAGTATCTTAGGCCGGATTGGAGGTTTGGGATGTCTGGTCAGCGTAAGTATTCGATGGAGTTGCGTGAGCGTGCGACGCGTATGGCGTTGGAGGCTCGTGCTGATCCCGAGCGGCGTAGGGGTGCTATTAAGCGCATTAGCGGCCAGTTGGGGATCAATCCTGAGGCGCTACGTACGTGGGTGCGTGCCGTGGAGCAGGGCGGACGCAATGAGCGCGGCGAGGTCAGTGATCAAGAGGCCCGCATCCGGGCGCTGGAAGCTGAAAACCGTGAACTGCGCCGAGCCAATGAGATCTTGAAGGCGGCGTCAGCTTTTTTCGGGGCGGAGCTCGACCGCCTCGCGCGTTAGTTTACGACTTTATCGAGGTCAATCGACATCGGTGGGGAGTCGAGCCAATCTGCACTGTCTTGTCCCAGTTAGGGGTGCGGGTTGCTCCCAGTAGTTATTACGCCGCTCGGGCGCGCCCCTTGTCGGCGCGCAGCGTGCGCGACGAGGCGCTCACAGACGTGATCAGACGCGTGTGGGAGGAGAACTACTGTGTGTTCGGGGTGCGCAAAATGCACGCCTTCCTCAACACTCACGAGTTGGGCGTGGGATATGTGGCGCGGTGCACGGTCGAGAGACTGATGCGGCGTATGGGCATTCGTGGTGTGAGTCGGCGTCGGACCCGCCATGTCACGGCTTCAGCGCCGCGCCATGCATGCCCCTTGGATCTGGTCAATCGGCATTTTGGGGCCCGTGATCTCAACGAGTTGTGGGTCGCAGACATTACCTACGTACCAACCCAGGCTGGCTGGGTCTACGTCTCCTTCGTCACCGACGTGTGCTCTCGTAAAATCCTGGGCTGGAAGGTCGCGTCCTCGCTGCGTACTGACCTGGCCCTGGACGCATTAAACATGGCGATCTGCCAGCGACGCCGCGAAAACATAGACACTCGAGGGCTTGTGCACCACTCCGACCGAGGCGTCCAATACCGCGACGTGCGCTACGGACAGGCACTAGCCCAATGCAAGGCCATAGCCTCAGTAGGATCCACCGGCGACTCCTACGACAACGCTCTAGCCGAGGCCTTGAACTCCTTATACAAAGCCGAACTCATCTACAACAAAGCACGTCCCGGCTACACAGGTCCATGGCGCGACCAACGCGAAGTCGAACGCGAAACCTCAGCCTGGGTCCACTGGTACAACACAAGCCGCCCTCACCTCGCCCTGGGCGGAATCACACCGCAACAAGCAGAAAACAAATACACAACAACACGAAAGAAAGCGGCCTAAAAATCCCTACACAAAACCCGGGACTTGACATTGAGTGTGGGTGACCGGGTGTTGGTCGGGGGTTGCGGGTAGAGGTCGAGGTCCTTGATGATGAGCGGACTTCAACCCCCGCGATCTTCAAAGGACCTCGGGCGGTGTCTCACCCTACCTGCTGCTGCTGTGCGTCGCTTGATCGTTGTGATCGGTGTGATCTGCTCGTCGGTTTGGAGGGCTTCCATCTGATGAGCGTTGCTCGCACCCCAGATGCTCTAGTGCTCGATGTTGAGTCGTGCAACCAGCTGGTTGGCTACCCTGGTTGTGGGCTGAATCGCACAAGGCCACGGGCGCATGGTCATGGAGGTCATCGACGCGCCCTGGGCCGGGGTCCCGGCGCGGATCCGGTGGCACAATACGGCGANACACCGATCAGAAACGCCACGGAATCCCGGAAGGAACCCCCACCCCAGAAGAAGGACTCTGGCCACGCAAAGGCTGGGCCGGACGCGCCCACTAGACCCACGACACGCCGTCTAAAGCACCACGTTTGCGCCTATAGCCCCCTACTTCGACACAGGCGGAGCCAGCAACGGCCCCACAGAAGCCATCAACGGACATTATCGAGCTGGGCAGACGCACCGCCAGAGGCTACCGAAACCCCACCAACGACCAACTCCGAATGCTCCTCATCGCAGGAGGCCTAGACGCCTCCACCCACACCCAACTATGAAGAACCCCAAAATGCGAAGAGCCCCTTTAATCCGAAACCGACGGGATTCGCGGGGTACAACCACAAGAAAATGGCCCCCACACGAAAGTGGGGGCCATAGCACAACGTCTTGAACGATGAACGGATTAGGAGCCGAACTTCGCGAGCAGCGCGAAACTGATGATACACACAAGCCACACCAGCAAGGTCCCCAATGTAATGCGATTCAGGTTGCGCTCGGCAACGCCGGAGGAACCCGCCGATGAAGAAATACCGCCACCGAACATATCCGACAAGCCGCCGCCCTGTCCCTTGTGCATCAGGATGGTCAGGGTCAGCAAGATGCTGGTCAGGAAAATGAGCACGATCAGCACGTTATTCAGAATGGTCACGGTGAGTCCAACTTCTATCGCGGTCACGCCCCGATCCGGGGCACATACATAGCAAGTGTAACGGAGAATGACGGCGGGGCCAACCGGCACTCGCCGGTTGGCCCCGCACCACGTCTGCTTGGCAGCCCAGTTAAGGTGTGCCAACTAGAACGTTGTCACCACTCAGGCATAGAAGTTCGCCATCGCGGCGAAGGAATCAGCCTTCAGGGAAGCGCCGCCGACGAGACCACCGTCAACGTCGGGCTGGGCCATGAGTTCCTTGATGTTACCGGGCTTCGCAGAGCCGCCGTACAGAATGCGGGTCGCCTCGGCCGTCTCGGTGCCGAAGTCCTCGGCGAGCGCCGCTCGGATGGCGCCGCACACTTCCTGTGCGTCCTGCGCAGAGGCAGTCTCGCCTGTGCCAATAGCCCAAATGGGCTCGTAGGCGATGACAATCTTTGCTACCTCTTCGGCCTTCCAACCGGCGAGTGCGGCGCGGATCTGGCCGAGCACGAACTCGACGTAGGTGCCAGCCTTACGGACCTCGAGGGCCTCGCCGCAGCACAGAATCGGAGTCATGCCAGCGTCGAAGACCTTACGCGCCTTCGCGCCAACCAGCTCGTCGGACTCATTGTGGTACTCACGACGCTCAGAGTGACCCATCACGACGTAGGTCACACCAAGCTTGCTAAGCATCTCAGTGGAGATTTCACCGGTGTATGCGCCGTTGTCGTGGATCGACACATCCTGTGCACCATACTTGATGCCCAGCTCGTCGGCGTCAACGATGGTCTGGACGGTACGAATGTCGGTAAACGGCGGGATGACCAGGACCTCGCACTTGGAGTAGTCGTGTCCCGCGTCGGACAGCGCCATTGCCAGGCCCTGGACGAGATGATTGGCCTCGAGGTGATCGAGGTTCATCTTCCAGTTGCCAGCCATGAGGGGGGTACGTGCCATGAGTCAGTCCTCCAGAACTGCGATACCGGGCAGGACCTTGCCTTCGAGGAGTTCGAGGGAGGCGCCGCCGCCAGTGGAAATATGGGAGAAGGTGTTCTCGTCGAAGCCGAGGAGACGCACGGCCGCAGCGGAGTCACCGCCGCCGATGACGGAGAACATAGAACCCTTCGAGAGGGCTTCAGCGACCGCGCGGGTACCGCCGGAGAAGGCGTCGAATTCGAAGACGCCCATGGGGCCGTTCCACGCAACGGTCTTCGCGGTTGCCAGTTTGTCGGCGAAAAGCTTCGCGGACTTCGGGCCGATGTCCAGACCCATCTGATCGTCGGGGATCGCATCCACCTCAACGACAGTGGCAGGGGCATCCGCCGCGAACTCGGGGGCTACGACGACATCGATGGGGAGCACCAGGTCAACGCCGCGTTTGGCAGCCTCAGCAATGTAGCCCTTGACGGTATCGATCTGGTCAGTCTCGAGCAGGGACTTGCCAACAGAGTAGCCCTGTGCGGCCAGGAAGGTAAAGGCCATGCCGCCACCGATGAAAAGCATGTCGGCTTTCTTCAACAGGTTAGCGATGACGCCGAGCTTATCGGAGACCTTGGAGCCACCAAGGACAACGCCGTAGGGGCGCTCGGGATCGCCGGTGACCTTGGACAGGGACTCGATCTCCTTGAGAACCAGAAGACCAGCGGCCGAGGGCAGAAGCTTGGCGATGTCGTAGACGGAAGCCTGCTTGCGGTGCACCACACCGAAGCCATCGGAGACAAAAGCGTCGCCGAGCTTGGCGTACTCACGGGCGAGTTCTTCGCGTTCCTCGTCGACCTTGGAGGTCTCGCGGGGATCGAAGCGAACGTTTTCGAGCAGGGCGATCTCGCCATCACCCAGGGCGGCGACCGTCTCAGTAGCGGAGGGGCCAACGGTATCGGCGGCCAGGGTAACTTTCACGCCGGAGAGCTCAGCGAGGCGCGCGGCGACAGGGGCCAGCGAGAAAGCGGGATCGACCTTGCCCTTCGGGCGACCGAGATGGGCCAGAATAACGACCTTGGCACCGGCATCGGTCAGGGTCTTCAGGGTGGGCAGAGCCGCGCGAATACGGCCATCGTCGGTGATGACGCCGTCCTTAAGCGGAACGTTGAAATCAGAGCGAACCAAGATGCGCTTACCGCGCAGGTCGCCGAGGGTGGAGATAGTCCTCATCGAAGGATCCTTTCGATTGGATAAAGGCGGTAGTGATGTGCGAGATGCCCGTGCACGTGCGTGCACGGGCATCTCACTATCAGCTCATGGCTGGTTTGTCAGCACGCTCAGGCGAGCTTGGAGCCAACGAGAGCGGTGAGGCGAACGAGAGCGTTCGAGTAGCCCCACTCGTTGTCGTACCAGGACAGGACCTTAACGAGGTTGCCGATGACCTTGGTCTCGGTGGCATCGAAGATCGAGGTGTGCGGATCGCCCATGATGTCGGTGGAGACGATCGGATCCTCGGTGTACTCGAGGACACCCTTGAGTTCACCCTCGGCGGCGGCCTTAACAGCAGCCTTAACGGCCTCGACGGAGACCTCCTTCTTCGCGATGAAGGTGAGGTCGGTCAGGGAGCCGGTCGGAGTGGGGACACGGACGGCGAGGCCATCGAACTTGCCCTCAAGCTCGGGCAGGACCAGGGCGACGGCCTGGGCGGCACCGGTCTTGGTGGGGATCATGTTCAGGGCAGCGGCGCGGGCGCGACGCAGATCCTTGTGGGGAGCGTCGAGGACACGCTGATCACCCGTGTAGGAGTGGATGGTGGTCATAATGCCACGCTCGATGCCGAAGTTCTCTTCGAGGACCTTGGCGAGGGGGGCGAGGCAGTTGGTCGTGCAGGAGGCGTTCGACACGATGTTCATCGTAGCGCCATCGTACTTGTCCTCGTTCACGCCCATGACGAAGGTGCCGTCGACGTTCTTCGCGGGAGCGGAGATGACGACCTTCTTGGCGCCAGCGTCCAGGTGAGCCTTGGCCTTCTCACCGTCGGTGAAGAAGCCGGTGGACTCGACGACGACCTCAACGCCGAGTTCGCCCCAGGGCAGATCGGCGGGGTTACGCTGAGCGAGCACCTTGATGTGCTTGCCGTTCACGACGATACCCTCATCGTCGTAGGAAACCTCACCGTTGAAGCGGCCCGTGATCGAGTCGTACTTCAGCAGGTGAGCGAGGGTCTTGTTGTCGGTCAGGTCGTTAACGGCGACGACCTCAATGTCCGCGCCCTGCTCAAGAGCTGCGCGGAAGAAGTTACGACCGATGCGGCCGAAGCCGTTGATGCCAACGCGGGTGGTCACTATGGTTCCTCCTGCTCGTGCCCATCATAGGGCACGGTTTTCGATGCAACCGGGCGTGCGGGTTGCCAGCCCGGCCCGCAGGTTTCTGCGGTTCCAGCAGTTCCTAATCTACACCCGAAAGCGGACTCTGTCACACCCCAATTTCGAAATTTGTACGTGGGCTAATTCTCGTTTGAACTGGGACGAACGTAACAGGCGCGGAAACTTCAGTCTTCTTCAAGCATCTCGAGAGTCAAGGCCGATTCCGTATCTGGAATTCCGCGTTCGTGCGCAACCTTGTCTGCGAGTGCGAGGAGACGGCGAATACGACCTGCGACGGCGTCTTTCGTCAGAGGAGGGTTCGTGTGTTTACCCAGTTCTTCGAGCGATGCCTGCTTGAACTGCAGGCGCAAGGTACCGGCCTCGAGCAGGTGAGATGGAACATCATCTCCCAGAATTTCGAAGGCACGCTCGACGCGAGCTCCGGCCGCAACGGCTGCACGGGCAGAACGACGCAGGTTCGCGTCATCGAAGTTAGCCAAGCGGTTTGCACTGCCACGTGCCTCGCGACGTTCACGTCTCTCCTGCCATGCCTCGAAGGTGTGAGGTGCCCCCATTGCGGCGATGAGTGTGCCGATTGCATCGGAGTCGCGCACAGAGACCCTGTCTGCGCCGCGCACCTCTTTGGAACGGGCGAGCGCACCAAGCTTGCGCGCGCAGCCAACCATCGCCAGCGCAACCTCGGGACCTGGGCAGGTGATTTCGAGGGAAGAAGAACGACCGGGCTCCATGAGTGATCCGCGAGCTAGGAAGGCGCCGCGCCAGATGGCTGCTGCCTCAGCGGTTCCAGAGGCGACAAGCACGGGGGGAAGCCCACGGACCGGACGCCGCATGGAGTCAACCAGGCCGGTCAGGCGCGCCAAGTCGTCTGCCTTATGAACGACGCGCACGACGTAGCGCTTGCCGCGACGCAGAGAAGAACCCGAGACTACGACGACGGTGGATTCCGCGTTGTAAAGAGCATGAAGGTAGGTGCGTAGCCGACGTGCGGCAACGGGAGAGTCGAGCTCCGCCTCCACGAGAATGCGTCCGCCAACAAGGTGCAGTCCGCCCGCGAAGCGAAGCATTGCGCTCACTTCGGCGGCCACCACTGATGGCGTGGTGATGACAGCGCGCGCAAGCTCGTCCTTCATGTCTGATGTTAGGGACACAGGTTCTCCCTATGGTGTGATGTCGTTGGTCAGCGTGCAACAGGTTCTAAGGTAACCACGTTTCGGTCTGGCCGACCTCACCAAGGAAACCGTCAAATGCGTCACGCAGTGCGGCGGCGAGGCGCAGCGGGTCGTGGTGAGGGGCACCGTCTCCGGTACGGACCTGACGCAGAAGCACGCGGGCGCCGAGTTCCTCGGCGGCCACAATGAGATCGTCGATGTCATCGCATGCTGTGGGATCGGCGACGACCACATCGAGTTTGAGTGCCGGGGCATACTCGCGCAGCACCCGCACGTGGTCGGCGGTCGACATCGTGTCGGTTTCACCGCGCTGGCGCGCAAGGTTGAGCACGAGCGCGCGGTGCGCATCGGTCGTTGCCAGCGCACGGTTGATGTCAGGGACCAGCAGGTGCGGAATGACGGAGGTGTACCACGAGCCAGGGCCGAGCACGACCCAGTCTGCTTCGGAGATTGCATCGATGACGGCGCTGGGAACCGCTGGCGTTTCCGGCGTGATACGCACATATTCAACGGTTCCGGGTGCAACGGCAACCTTGGATTGCCCGGCGACGACGTAGCGTCGACCCCCGTCGTTCATTTCTGCTTCGATGTCGATCGGCGTGGTTGACATGGGTAGGACACGCCCCTGCGCACCGAGCAGGCGTCCCACCCAGTCGAGGCCTTCGACAGGATCGTCAAGAAGCTGCCAGAGACCGGAAATCAAAAGGTTGCCCAGCGCGTGCCCGTTGAGGGGGCCGCTCGTATCGAGGCGTAGCTGCATAACGTCGCGCCAGGTCAGTCCCCATTCTGATTCTTCGCACAGAGAGGCCAAAGCCATGCGTAGGTCGCCTGGGGGGAGGATCGGCATTTCTTGGCGCAGACGACCGGAGCTGCCGCCGTCGTCTGCGACGGTGACGATAGCTGTCAGGGCGCGGGTGATGTGGCGAAGTGCCCGCAGGGTGGCGGACAGGCCGTGCCCGCCACCTAGGGCAACGATGGACTGGCCGGATTCTCCTCGTTGGACCCAGCCAGCTGCATCAAGATAGGGCATTATTCTCTCCCAATGTCGCGGTGCATGACGCGCACCGAGTGTCCGTGCTCGCGCAGGCGTTGCGCGATGGCTTCGGCGCATGCAACGGAGCGGTGTTTTCCGCCGGTGCATCCGATGGCGATCGTGACGAATGGCTTCAATTCTGCCAGATAGCCGGCGAGCATGGGGGCTAAAAGGTCGGCATAGCCGAGAGCGAAGTCACGCGCACCCGGCTGGGAGAGCACATAGTCCGCGACGGCCTGGTCTTTGCCGGTCAAATGCCGCAATTCGTCGACCCAGTAGGGATTCTTCAGGAAGCGCACGTCGACGACGTGGTCAGCGTCGAGGGGAAGCCCGTGTTTGAATCCGAAGGACTCGACGGTCACCTGCAGCGGTCGCTTCTCCCCCGCGACGATGTCGCGGATGCGGCGGGTCAAGTCGTGCACGCTCATCGTGGAAGTGTCAATAACTTCATCGGCGGTGCGGCGCAGCGGCGCGAGCAGGCGCATCTCTGCTTTGATGCCGTCCATCAGTGTGCCAGCGCCCTGGAGTGGGTGGGGGCGGCGGTTGGATTCGTATCGTCGCACGAGGGTTTCGGGGCTGGCCTCTAGGAAGATGATGCGGTAGACGATGCCAGCTCCTTTGAGCTGTTCGAGGGTCGCGTCCAGGGTGCGGAAGAAGGTGCGGGAACGCACGTCGACGCCGACGGCGAGACGGTGGACGCCTGCCGCGGGGTCGTTAGACATCATGCCGACCAGGGCGGGCAGCATCGACGGGGGCAGGTTGTCGACGACGTACCAGTCGAGGTCTTCGAGGGCTCGCGCAGCGCCGGTGCGGCCCGCTCCCGAGTAGCCGGTGATGATGAGGACTTCGTTGGAGGCGCGGGGCTCGTACTGGACGCGCATCATGTCGCGCACGGGGATGCCCTCGGGGAAGGTGCGCGGGTTTTCCTCCCCCGTGGACGAGGCCGGGGCATCGGTCGCGCGGGGCGCACCGTGGGGTGCATGGTCGGTCATAATGTCCTCCTTGGGAGCGGGCTCTTCGCGTGCGGGGGTTGTGTTAGACGCTGGCGGAAGCGGCGTCGTTGATTGTGATGGCGGCGGCGGCGCGTCGAGCGATGACGCGCGATTCCTTGGGGGTGGTGGCGGTGGCGGCGACAACTCCGACGCGGCGCCCGGCGCGGCTGATCGGCTTGCCGAAGAGGCGCACGATGTCGGCGGTTGCCAGAGCGGTGGCGACGCCCCGGTAGGCCGGGGATTCGATGGCCCGCACGGACTTGATGACGGCGGAGGCGCCGGGGCTGGCCAGGGCCGTGGAGGTGGGCAGGCCGAGGATGGCGCGAGCGTGGAGCTCGAACTCGGATTGGCGCTGGGTGACCATGGTGACCATGCCGGTGTCGTGGGGGCGAGGCGAGAGTTCGGAGAACCAGACCTGGTCGCCACGCACGAAGAACTCAACGCCGAAGACGCCCAGGCAGGGGCCGTTTCCGTGCTCGGCGAGGGCGTCGGTGACTTCCTTGGCCATCTGCCGGGCGGAGGCGAGCGCCTCCTCGCTCATGGCCATCGGCTGCCAGGACTCGACGTAGTCGCCGTCCTCCTGGCGGTGGCCAATGGGCACGCAGAAGGAGGTGAGGACGCTGGAGCTTGCTGCGTCCCACGAGCGCACGGTGAGCAGGGTGATCTCGTAGTCGAAGTCGATGCCCTCCTCGACGATGACCACACCGGTTGTCGCACGCGCATCCTCCTCGGCGTGCGCCCACGCGGCCTGCGCCTGCTCGGGATTGCTCACGCGAGACTGCCCGTGGCCGGATGAGGACATCGTGGGTTTGACGAAGGCAGGGTAGCCGACCTCGTCGAGAGCCGCCGCCAGCTCTGCCTCGCTGCGCGCGAAGCGGAAGGCGGAGGTACGCACGCCGGGCAGGGCAGCCGCCAGGGTACGGATGCGCTGACGATCCATGGTGGCCTGGACGGCGAAGGCGTTAGGTACGACGCACACGCCGCGCTCCTCCGCGGCGGACAACTCATCCGTGGCGATGGCCTCGACTTCGGGAACGATCAGGTCGACCTCGACCTCATCCAGGACCTCGCGCAAGGCTCGCCCGTCGCTCATGTCGAACACCAGGGAGGAGTCGGCGACCTGCATCGCGGGCGCACCCTCGTAGGAGTCTGCGGCTATCACCGTGCAGCCGTAGCGCTTCAGGGCGATCGTCACCTCCTTGCCGAGCTCGCCGGAACCCAGGAGCAGCACCCGCGCAGGAAGCGGCATCGGAAGCATCGTGGTCATGGTGTGTCCTCCCTTGACGATGCTGCAAGCCTATCGCGGATCGAAGCCGCGAGGGCGGGTCCCACGCCCTTGACCTCGGCAATCTGCTCGAGACTCGCCTCCCTCATGCGCTTCACGGAGCCGAAATGCTTGAGCAGCGCCGCCTGGCGGGCGGGTCCAAGCCCCGGGATGGAGTCCAGCACCGAGCGCCGCTGCGCCTTCGATCGCCTCTTGCGGTGCTTGGTGATCGCGAAGCGGTGGGACTCGTCGCGCAGATACTGGAGGAGATACAGAGCCTCCGAGGTACGCGGCAGGATGAGGGGGAACTCGTCGCCGGGGATCCACACTTCCTCCAGGCGCTTGGCCAGGCCTACGACGGGCACGTCCGCGCCCACGGCGTCCAGGGCTGCGCGCGCGGCGTTGACCTGCGGGAGGCCTCCGTCGACGAGCACCAGGTCGGGCCTGTACGAGAAACGCTTGGGACGCCCGGTCGTCTCGTCGATCGGACCCGAGGCGAAGGCGACGCCATCCTCGTCCTCACCCTCAACGCCCGCCTCCTCGGCGAGCAAGCGCGAGAAGCGACGGGTGAGGACCTCGTTCATCGCGCTCGTATCATCGGGCGTACCGCTGCCGTCCTGACCGCGAATATTGAAGGTGCGATACGCGTCCTTACGAGGCATCCCATCCTCGAAGACCACCATGGAAGCCACCTGATTCTCGCCTCCCGTGTGCGAGACGTCGTAGCACTCGATGCGCAGGGGCGCACCCGGCAGGTCCAGGTTCTCGGCCAGCTCCTCCAGCGCCTTCGAGCGCGCCGTGATGTCGCCCGCGCGTTTCGTGCGATGCAAGGCGAGCCCCTGGCGCGCGTTCTCCGTCACCGTTGCCATAAGCTGGGCCTTCGGGCCGCGCCTGGGCACGTGGATCGACACGGACACGCCGCGCACCTGTCCCAGCCAACGCGCGATCGTCTCGGCATCCTCGGGCACGACCGAGACCAGTACCTCGCGCGGGATCGCCGAGGTCGGGGTGTGCGCGACGTCGTCCACGCTCACCGCCGCCACCTTCGCCGCCCTCCCCGCCCCGGCCTCGTCCATCGACGCCGAGGAATACACCTGCTCGAGGAGGCGGGACATGAGCGCCTCCTCCCCCGCCCCGTCCACGCGCTCAATCACCCAGCCGCGCGTGCCGCGGATGCGCCCGCCGCGCACGTGGAAGACGTAAACGGCCGCGTCCAGGTCGTCGCTGACGAGAGAAAACACGTCCGCGTCCGCCCCGTCGTCGAGCACGACCGCGTTACGCTCGAGCACCGTGCGCAGCGCCTTGAGGTCATCGCGCAGCTTCGCGGCGCGCTCGAAGTTCAGCTCCGCCGACGCCTGGCGCATCTGCTCCTCCAGGTCTCGGATCACCGGGCCCGTGCGCCCCTCCATGAACTGGCACAGCCCCTCGGCGAGCTCGCGATGCTCCTCCATCGAGATGCGCCCCACGCACGGCGCCGCGCACTTGTCGATGTAACCGAGCAGACACGGACGCCCCTGAGCCTTCGCACGCTGGAACACGCCCGCCGAGCACGAGCGCATCGGGAAGACGCGAAGGAGCTGATCGATCGTGTCGCGAATCGCCCACACCTGCGTGTACGGGCCGAAGTAGCGCGACCCGGCCCTCTTGCGCTCGCGCGTGACCTGCACGCGGGGGAAGCGCTCCCCCATCGACACCGCCAGGTAGGGATAGGACTTGTCGTCCTTAAACATGACGTTGAAGCGCGGATTGAACTCTTTAATCCACGTGAACTCCAGCGTGAGGGCCTCTACTTCGGAGCGCACGACGGTCCACTGCACGGCGCTCGCGGTCGTCACCATCTGCTGGGTGCGCGGGTGCAGATTCGCCAGGTCCTGGAAGTAGTTGGTGAGGCGGTTGCGCAGGTTCTTGGCCTTGCCGACGTAGATGACGCGCCCGTCTGGGTCGGAGAATCGGTAGACGCCCGGCGAGGTCGGAATGTCTCCCGTGCGGGGCCTGTACGTCGAAGGATCTGCCACGTTTCCAGGGTACGAGGCCGTGGCTGTGTGTGCCCGATGCCCAGTGGGCGCGTGCTCTATGTCATGAATCCTTTGAATGGTGAAACTAATACGCGAAGCGGCCACCTGAAGGCTTATACTGTATTTGGTTACGAGTTGACTAATTCTTGACCAATGAGTAGAACCCATTCCCACAAAGAAGGACGTTCATGTTCACCTCCAACGAAGAGGTCGCAGCCTTTATCTCCGAGCAGAACATTGAACTCGTCGACGTGCGCTTCTGCGACGTCCCCGGTGTTCAGCAGCACTTTACGATTCCGGTGAGCGAATTCCTGGACGCCGCTTTGTCGGATGGCCTCATGTTCGACGGATCCTCAGTGCGCGGCTTTACAGCCATCCACGAGTCCGATATGAAGCTCATCCCGGACGTCTCCTCCGCGTTCGTCGATCCCTTCCGCGACCGCAAGACCCTGGTCGTCAACTTTTCAATCGTCGATCCCTTCACTGATGAACCCTTCTCACGCGATCCTCGCCAGGTGGCCGCCAAAGCCGAGGCCTACCTACGTTCCACCGGCATCGCAGACCAGTGCTTCATCGGCGCCGAAGCCGAGTTCTATCTCTTCGACGACGTGCGCTACCAGATCAGCCCCCACAACACCTTCTTCTCCGTCGACTCCCCCGAGGCGTACTGGAACACCGGTCGCGTCGAAGAGGGCGGCAACATGGGCTACAAGGTGCCCGTCAAGGGCGGCTACTTCCCGGTCTCCCCCTCCGACAAGTACGCGGACGTACGCGACGAGATGAGCCGCCTCCTTGAAGAGGTCGGCCTGACGATTGAGCGCGCCCACCACGAGGTCGGCTCGGGCGGCCAGCAGGAGATCAACTACCGCTTCGCGACACTACAGACCGCAGCTGACGACATGATGAAATTCAAGTACGTCGTCAAGAACTCAGCTCTTGAGTTCGGCCATTCCGCAACTTTCATGCCCAAGCCCCTGTTTGGGGACAACGGTTCGGGCATGCACACGCACATGTCACTGTGGAAGAACGGCGAGCCCCTGTTCTACGACGAGCGCGGCTACGGCTCCCTGTCCGACACGGCACGCTGGTTCATCGGCGGCCTGCTTGAGCACGCGCCCGCCCTCCTGGCCTTCACGAACCCGTCGGTGAATTCCTTCCGACGCCTGGTCCCCGGCTTCGAGGCTCCGATCAACCTCGTGTACTCGGCACGCAACCGCTCCGCGTGCATCCGCATCCCCGTGACGGGCACGTCGCCCAAGGCCAAGCGCGTGGAGTACCGCGTACCGGACCCGAGCGCGAACCCATATCTTGCTTTCTCCGCGTGCCTCATGGCGGGTATCGACGGCATCAAGCGCCGAATCGAGCCTGCCGCACCAATCGACAAGGACCTCTACGAGCTGCCTCCCGCTGAGTACCAGGACATCGCGAAGCTGCCCAGCTCGCTTGAAGCCGCCCTCGACGCGCTGCGTGAGGATCACGAGTTCCTCACCGAGGGCGATGTCTTCACCCAGGACCTGATTGACACGTGGCTCGAATACAAGGAGACGAACGAGGTGGCGCCGATGCGAGCCTACCCACACCCCTATGAGTACCAGATGTACTACGATCTGTGATCTAGTCGTCACTTGTAAGGCCCCTGCCCCGTTTTTGGCGCAGGGGCCGCGCAATACCCAGTAGACTCACATCGAACCTGTTGTTCAGTCTTTGAACCGACAATTCCGGAGGACACGATGAAGCGCATGCGAGACGGCTCCTACACGATCAAGCCGACCTACAAGGTCGGGGAACACGAAATCATCCCCGACATGCTCGCTAAGCGGGCCACCAAGTTCCCCAAGCAGGTCGTCGTCGAACAGCGTTCCTCCGTCGGCTCTACACGCTCATTGACTGCCAAGGAACTCCAGCGCCAAGTCGACTACACCGCGTGCGGCCTCATCGGCCTCGGCGTGCAGGCGGGAGACGCGATTGCGATCCTCGCCCCGACCTCGTACGAGTGGCTCCTCCTGGACCTCGCCCTCCTCTCGATCGGCGCGATCACCGTCCCGATCTACGAGTCCGATTCCGCCTCCCAGATCGAGCATATCCTCACCGATGCTCACGTCACTCGCGTTTTTACTGCGACCACCCAGCAGGCAGAACTCGTACGCTCGGTCGCCCCCACTGCCACGCGCGCAGTCACCTCCTTCGACCAGGGAGCCATGCGGGCGATCGCGCGAGCCGCCACCAATGTCACCATCGACGACGTTGAGAAACGCCGCGCCACCGTAACTTCCTCTGACATCGCGACCATCATCTACACCTCCGGAACAACCGGAAATCCCAAGGGCGTGGCCCTCACGCACGCGAACTTCATCGCTACCGCGCAGGGTGCCCGCCAGGTACTCGGCCAGGTCATTGACTCCCCCGAGACCCGCCTGCTGCTATTCCTCCCAGTCGCCCACGTGCTCGCCCGCCTCGTCATGCACGTCATCCTCTCCGGCCAGGGCGTGCTCGGTTTCTCCCCCTCCATCAAGAACCTCCTGCCGGACATCCAAGCCTTCAAGCCCTCCGTGCTCCTCGTCGTACCACGCGTGCTGGAGAAGGTCTACAACGCGGCCTCCTCCAAGGCGGGCGGCGGCATCAAGGGACGCATGTTCGCGTGGAGCGCCAAGCAGGCCCGCACCTACTCCCTCGCGTCCGAGAAGACCTTCGGTCCGGGTCCCTTCAAGAAGATCCGCCACGGCATCGCCGACGCCCTCGTCCTGAAGAAGATCCGCTCGGTGCTCGGCCCCAACCTGCGCTACATCGTCTCCGGCGGCGCCCCCCTGGCCACCGATCTCGCCCACTTCTACGCGGGCATGGGCATCACCCTCATCCAGGGCTACGGCCTGAGTGAAACCACCGGACCAATCGCTGTCCAGCACATCGGCAAGAATCCCATTGGCACCGTCGGCTTGCCCCTGCCGGGCAACTTCATCAAGATTGCCAAGGACGGCGAGATTCTCGTGCGCGGGCAGTCCGTCATGCCCGGCTACTACCACCTTCCCGAGCAGACAGCCGAGGTTATGCCCGACGGCAAGTGGTTCCATACGGGCGACCTCGGTTCGATCGACCGCAAGGGCCAGCTGACCATCACCGGTCGCAAGAAAGAACTCATCGTGACGGCGGGCGGCAAGAACGTCTCCCCCGAGATCCTCGAAGATTCACTGGCAACCCACCCTCTCGTCGCCAACGTCATCGTGGTGGGCGACCAACGCCCCTTCGTGGGCGCACTCTTCACACTCGACGCAGACATGCTGCCAGACTGGCTGGCCAAGCATGGCCTGCCGCAGTGCTCGCCCACCGAGGCCGCCGAGTTACCCGCCGTGCGCGAATCCCTCGAAAAGGCTGTCGAACGCGCCAACAAGGCCGTTTCCCGCGCCGAGTCTATCCGAAAGTTCCGCATCATCGACGCAACCTTCACCGTGGAGAACGGCTACGTGACGCCGTCGATGAAGCTGCGCCGCCGCAAGGTCCTGACCGACTACGCCTACGAGGTCGACGCATTATACGGAGGCCCAGTCTTAGCGGAACCCGCAAAGAAGCGCGGTCTCTTCTCTCGCTTGAAGAAGCACTGAACCCCACATACAGCGCCCCGCGCTCACCCCACGAAAGGACCGTAATGACGGTACGCAGACTCGCCGATGGCTCATGGGAGTCAGTTCCAACACGCGAGGCTACCGAGGACATGAACCTGCCCAAGATGCTCCACCAGCGCGTGCAGCGTCACCCCGGGCAGTTCGCGATCGAGCGCCGATCCAACGTCGGCGCGTGGCGCCGCGTGACGATGGAGACGTTCCTCGGCGAGGCCGACTCGATCGCGCGTGGCCTCATCGGCATCGGCCTCGAGGCGGGCGACCACCTGGCGATCCTGGCCCCGACCTCGTATGAGTGGGCCCTCATCGACGTGGCTGCCCTGTCCTGCGGTGCGATCACGGTCCCCATCTACGAGACGGATTCTGCGCAGCAGATCGCTCACATCCTGGCCGACGCTGACGTGCGCATCGTCATCACGGCGACGACGCAGCAGGCCGAGCTGGTCGAATCCGTGCGCACCGAGGGCGTGCGCCACATTCTGTCGCTCGATCGCGGCGCAGAGCGCGTCCTGACGGGCGCAGCGCAGGGGGTGACGGTCGAACAAGTGCGCGAGCGCACCGAGGCCGTCACCCTCGGCGACGAAGCGACGATCATCTACACGTCGGGTACAACCGGCATGCCCAAGGGCGTGGTCCTCACGCACGGTAACTTCATCTCGCCGATGCTGCAGGCCTACGACTTCCTGCCCCTGCTCATCAACGATCCGAAGTCTCGCTCCCTGCTCTTCCTGCCGGTCGCCCACGTGCTCGCGCGCTTCGTCATGTACTGCCTGCTCGCGGGCCAGGGTGTCACCGCTTTCTCGCCGGACACCCGCAACTTGGTTGACGACATCGCGACTTTTAAACCGACGATGCTCCTAGTCGTCCCGCGCGTCATGGAGAAGGTCTACAACGCTGCGGCTGCGAAGGCTGGCGGCGGCGTGAAGGGACGCATGTTCTCCTGGGCAGCCAAGCAGGCGCGCGCCCTGTCCAAGGCCACCGCATACGCGGACTCTCCCCTGCCCGAATCCGCGGTCGCCGGCCCCGGCCCGGACACGACGCCCATCCCCGACGCCTCGGCGATGCCCTCCCCCGGCCCGTCGTCCGCGCTGAAGCTGCGCGCCCGCCTCGCCGACGCGCTCGTCCTATCGAAGGTCCGCGCGATCCTGGGCCCGAACCTGCACACAATCATCTCGGGCGGCGCGCCCCTGGCCCTCGACCTCGCGAACTTCTATCGAGGCCTGGGCATCACGCTCCTCCAGGGCTACGGCCTGTCCGAGACGACCGGACCGATCTCCGTGGAAACGCCGCAGGACTTCCCCCCGGACTCGGTGGGCTTCCCGTGGCCCGGCAACCGCATGACGATCGCCCCCGACGGCGAGCTGCTCGTACGCGGTATCTCCGTGTCGAAGGGCTACCACAACCTGCCCGAGGCCACGGCCGAGGCCTACGTCGACGGCTGGTTCAAGACCGGCGACCTCGCCTCCATCGACGATCGCGGTCACCTGCGTATCACGGGACGTAAGAAGGAACTCATCGTGACGGCGGGCGGCAAGAACGTCTCCCCCGAGATCCTCGAGGATTCCCTCTCAACACACCCGCTCATCGCGAACATCATCGTGGTCGGCGACAACCGCCCCTACATCGGCGCGCTCATCGCCCTGGACACAGAAATGCTGCCCGAGTGGCTCTCGCGCCACGGCCTGCCCGTCGTCGACGCGGCGCAGGCCGCGACCCTGCCCGAGGTGCGCGAGTCCCTGGAGAAGGCGATCGCCCGCGCCAACAAGGCGGTGTCTCGCGCCGAGTCGATCCGCCGCTACCGCATCGTGAATGCGGCCTTCACCGTGGAGAACGGCTACATGACGCCCTCCCTCAAGCTCAAGCGCCGCCGCGTCCTGGCCGACTACGCCGGTGAGGTCGACGCCCTGTACGCGTCGGGCGAGGCCGCGAAGAACAAGGAGAAAAACCAAGAGTAAACCGGCCGCCAGCGCGGGGGTACCACACAGATGAAGCGGCCTCGGCCTCGTCTCAGTGACGAGGCTGGGGCCACTTCATGCGTTCAGGCTCCCTAGTCCGCGGTGTTGCGTCCCACGACGAAAGCGGCGAAGAGCGCGAGGAGGAAGGCAACGCCGATGACCGGCATCGGGATCCAGAAGAGCATTCGGCGCGCGATCTCCAGGGCGGCCGAGGCGACCACTCCGACAGTGAGGAACATGTGGAAGGCACGCGCCCACACGAAGCCACCGGATTCCGAGCTCCACAGGGACACGAGCGTCATGATCAGGAACACGAGCACAACCGCATAGATCGCAATGACCGTCCCCAGCTGCCACACGTGGCGAGCCTCCGCATGAGCCGTCACGCTCAGGCACAGGTTGCCCAGCCCGGCGACGAAACCGCAGCCCAGCCCATAGACGCGGCTGCGCCCGGCGCCGTGGGCCACGAGAGCCTTGAGGGCGAGGCCGCCCGACACCACCATGAGCGCCAACACGATCAGGTGGACCCATGCTGGCCAGTAATAAGCGGAGCCGTAGAGGCCGTATGCGGGATTCATGAGGTTCATACTAACCATTACTTGCGCGAGCTCGCGGCGTCGCGCGCGGCCTCCTTCGCGAGGACCTCGGCCAGGTACTGGCCGGTGAATGATTCCTTCACCTTCGCGACCTGTTCGGGCGTCCCCTGCGCGACGAGAGTGCCGCCGCCCGCGCCCCCCTCGGGACCCATGTCGATGATCCAGTCAGCGCTCTTGATGACGTCCAGGTTGTGCTCGATGACGATAACCGTATTCCCCTTGTCCGCCAGGGACTGCAGGACCAGCAACAGCTTGCGGATGTCCTCGGAGTGCAGGCCCGTCGTGGGCTCGTCGAGCACGTACACCGTGCGGCCGGTCGAGCGTCGCTGCAGCTCGGAGGCCAGCTTCACGCGCTGGGCCTCGCCGCCCGACAGAGTCGTAGCGCTCTGGCCGAGACGCACGTAGCCCAGGCCCACCTCCACGAGCGTGTTGAGGTGGCGGGCAATGCGCGAGATCGGTGCGAAGAACTCCGCGGCCTCTGAAATGGGCATGTCGAGCACGTCCGCGACCGTCTTGCCCTTGTACTCAACCTCGAGGGTCTCGCGGTTGTAGCGCGCGCCATGGCAGACCTCGCAGGGCACGTACACGTCGGGCAGGAAGTTCATTTCGATCTTCAGCGTGCCGTCACCCTTGCAGGACTCACAGCGCCCGCCCTTCACATTGAAGGAGAAGCGTCCCGGGCCGTAGCCGCGCACCTTCGCCTCCTGCGTCTCGGCGAACAGCTTGCGGATCTGGTCCCACACGCCCGTGTAGGTCGCCGGGTTGGAGCGCGGCGTGCGACCGATCGGACTCTGATCCACGTGCACGACCTTGTCGAGCTGGTCAATGCCCGTAATCGTGCGGTGGCGGCCGGGAACCATGCGCGCGCCGTTGAGGCGCGAAGCCAGGGTGCGGTACAGGATGCCGTTGACGAGCGTCGACTTACCGGAGCCGGACACGCCTGTGACGGCCGTAAAAACGCCGAGCGGGAAGGACACGTCGATGTCCTTCAGGTTGTTTTCCCGCGCGCCCTTGACGGTCACGACGCGCTTCTTGTCGATCGGGCGACGCGTCGGCGGCACGATGATGCGTCGCTTGCCCGACAGGTACTGTCCGGTCAGCGACTTGCGGTTCGTCAGTAGCTCGGAGAGCGGACCCGAGTGGACGACCCACCCGCCGGTTTCGCCAGCACCGGGGCCAATATCGACGATCCAGTCGGCTGCTTCCATCGTCTCCTCGTCGTGCTCGACGACGATGAGCGTGTTGCCCAGATCCCGCAGGCGCTCCAGGGTGGCGATGAGCTTGCGGTTATCGCGCTGGTGCAGACCGATCGAGGGCTCGTCGAGGACGTACAGGACGCCGACGAGGCCGGAACCGATCTGCGTCGCCAGGCGGATACGCTGCGCCTCACCACCCGACAGTGTTCCAGCGCTGCGCGAGAGCGTCAGGTAGGTGAGCCCGACGTCCACGAGGAAAGCCAGGCGGGCCTCGATCTCGGTGAGGATCGGCTCGGCGATCGAGCGTGCGCGCTGCTCGAGTTCGACGTTGGCAAGGAAAGCGCGCGCCTCCGAGATGGACATGTCGGAGAGCTCGGCGATCGACTTGTCCCCGATGTGCACGGCGAGAACCTCAGGCTTCAGTCGCGCACCGTGGCACGTCGGGCACGGAATCTCACGCATGTACGAGTCGAGCTTCTCGGACACGGCGGCCGACTCAGTCTCCTCGCGCTTGCGCTCGATGTAGTTGACCGCCCCCTCGAAGCCGGTCGTGTAGGAGCGCTCGCGCCCCCAGCGGTTGCGGAACTTGACGGTGACCTCGTAGTCCTTGCCGTACAGGACAGCGTCCTTGACCTTTTTGGGCAGGTTCTTCCAGGGGGTGCCCATCGCGAAACCCAGCTCCTTGGAGAGAGACTCGAGGAGCTTCTTGTGGTATTTGAAGTTCGAATTCCAGGGGATCACCGCGCCGTCGGCGAGGGAGAGTTCCTCGTCGGGGACGACCAGCTCGGGATCGACTTCGAGGCGGAAGCCCAGGCCCGAGCAGTCCGGACAGGCGCCGTAGGGGGCGTTAAAGGAGAAGGTGCGCGGCTCGATCTCGTCGAGAGCGAGCGGGTGATCGTTGGGGCAGGCGCGCTTCTCCGAGAAGCGACGGCGACGCTCAGGGTCGTCGGCGTCCAGGTCCACGCAGTCGATGACAACCAGGCCCTCGGAGAGGCGCAGCGCTGTCTCCACGGAATCGGTCAGGCGCTGACGCATTCCGTCACGCACGACGAGGCGGTCGATGACGACCTCGATCGTGTGCTTAAGTTTCTTCTCCAGCTTCGGGGCGTTCTCGAGGCGCACGGCCTCCCCGTCGATGATCGCGCGGGTGTAGCCCTCGGAGCGAAGCTCGTCGATGAGGTCCTGGTACTCGCCCTTGCGCCCGCGCACAACCGGGGAGAGGACCTGGAAGCGCGTGCCCTCATCCATCGTGCGAACGCGATCGACGATCTGCTGGGGTGTCTGCGCCTGAATGCGAGCCCCACATTCGGGGCAGTGCGCGACGCCGGCGCGGGCGTAGAGCAGACGCAGGTAGTCGTGGATCTCCGTGATTGTGCCGACGGTTGAGCGCGGGTTACGCGATGTCGACTTCTGGTCAATGGAAACCGCTGGTGACAGGCCTTCGATGAAGTCCACGTCCGGCTTGTCCATCTGGCCCAGGAACTGACGCGCATAGGAGGACAGCGACTCCACGTAGCGGCGCTGCCCCTCGGCGAAAATGGTATCGAACGCCAGCGATGATTTGCCCGACCCAGACAGGCCCGTGAAAACGATCATTGCGTCGCGAGGAAGCTGCAGGTTCACGTCCTTGAGGTTGTGTTCGCGGGCACCCTGGATAATTAGCTTGTCATGCACCCCTCGATCCTATCCGCCCCCTAGGCAAAAGCGCGGATCAGGGCTAGTGTTATGCGTATGGCATACTATGCAGTTGAATACGTGTACAACCCCTCGATGGCCGCAACGATGGACGAAGTCCGCCCTCGGCACCGCGCATTCCTGTCCGGGCTGCTCGAACAGGGGATCAACGTCGCATCGGGTCCGCTCGTCGACGAAGTCCCCGGAGCACTCCTTCTCATCAAAGCCGAGAGCGAAGCCGACGTCGAACGCGTCCTCAATGAGGATCCTTTCTACGTCGCTGAGGTCATTCAGGCGCGCCTCATCCGCGAGTGGAATCCCGTCATCCGGGTGTTCTGATCGCACGTCGCGAACGAGGCCGGGGCCGGGTTGATACCCGACACTGGCCTCGCCTCGTCCCCGCTCCCCTACTCCTGGAGCGAACGAGCAAACTGGTGCGCGTAGAAGATACGTTGAGTGATCTCAATGAGGGCAGCCGAACAGGCACCGACGCACAGGATAACGAGCCACTCGTATCCGTTGGGCGCGACCATCGAGAAGAAGTCACGCACCGGAGCAATGAGCACGCCGCCGACCGTCGCGGAGATGACGCTCGCCAGCAGGACCCACTTCCACAGCGACAGGGGCCGCGAAGTGATCACGAGCAGCCAGATGGCGCCTAGCATGAGGGACAGGATCGCGGCCGTCGACTCACGCGCCTGGGGCGGGCCATCCACAATGCCGAAGGCGACAAGGGCAGTAGTCGCCAAGATGACGCCCGTCGGCATCGCGAGCGACAGGGTGCGCCTCAGGAATCCGGGCACGTAGCGGCGTGGGTTGGGCCACAGCGCCAGGAAGAAGGCGGGGATCCCGATCGTCAGTGAGTCAATGTAGCTGAACTGGCGGGGCAGGAACGGATAGCGCCAACCGACCAGGGCGGTGACGATCACCAGCACCGCCGCGTACGTGGTCTTGGCGAGGAACAGCGAGGATACGCGCTCCATGTTCGCGATGATGCGTCGCCCCTCCGACAAGACCCCGGGCAGGACCGAAAACTTCGAGTCAACGAGCACGATCTGTGCGACCGCCTTCGTGGCCTGCGTGCCGTTACCCATCGCGATGCCAAGGTCGGCGTCCTTGAGTGCCAGGGCATCGTTCACGCCGTCGCCCGTCATGGCCACGCAGTGATCGCGCGCCTGCAGGGCACCCACCATGGCCCGCTTCTGCTCGGGCGTCACGCGCCCAAACACGTCGTGACTCTCGATCGCGTCGGTGAACGCCTCCGAGGTCAGGTCCTCGGGAAGGTCGCGCGCGTCCATGAGGCGAGCGGGTGAACCGTCGGGTGCCGTCAAGCCCGCCTGGGCTGCCAGCGCGCCGACCGTCGTCGGGTTGTCGCCCGAAATGACGCGCACGTGCACGCCCTGCGAGCGGAAGTAGTCCAGCGTCTCGGCCGCGTCCTCGCGCAGGTCCTCCTCCAGGACCACGAGGGCGGCCACCGCCCGACGCACGGGCAGCTCGTCGTCGACCACGGCCTCGTCCGCACTCACCAGCGCCACCACGCGGGACCCCCCAGCGGCGATGGCGCGCACCCGCTCCAGGAGAACCGCGTTCGTCGCCACGGCCTCGTCGATAACGAACTCGGGCGCACCCAGGATCCAGGACTCGCGTCCGGTCCCCCACGCGCTCCACTTGCGGGCCGAGGAGAAGGGAACGGACCACTCGATGCGCTCGCTCGCTCCCGAGCGCGCATCCTCGCCCACATGCGCCCAGATCGCCTCGGCGGTCGCGTTCGTCCGGTCACTGGCAGCGCTCGCGAGGGCGCGCAGCACCGCCTCCGTGTCCCCCGAAACCACGTCGACCCCGCGAACCCGGATGCCACCCGTCGTCAGCGTGCCCGTCTTATCCAGGCACAGGCAATCGACGCGGGCCAGCACCTCGACGGCCGGAAGCTCCTGAACGAGGACGCCCCGGCGTGCCAGCGTCGCCGATCCGATCGCGAAATTCATCGACGTGAGCAGCACCAGGCCCTGGGGGATCATGCCGATGACGGAGGCGACCGACAAGACAAGAGCCTCGCGCCAATCCCCGCCCGATCCTCCGGCAATACGGTTCTGCGAGTAAAAGGTCATCGCAACAACCGGGAGCAACATGACGGAGACGACCTGCAGCACGCGGTTGATCGACACCTGGATCTCGGACACGGTACGGGTGAAGGCGCGCGCCTGCTCGGACAGGCCCTGTGCGTACACGCGCTCGCCGACCGCCGTGGCCACCATGCAGCCCGAACCGGCCACCACGCTGGTGCCCGCCAGGAGCTGGTCGCCCTCTTTCTTCTTGACGGGGTGCGACTCGCCGGTGAGCAGCGACTCGTCGATCTCGAGGCCCGCGGAGGCCAGGACCGTCCCGTCCACGCTCACCTGATCGCCGAGCGTCAGCTCGATAACGTCGTCGAGCACGACGTCGCGAGCCGGAATGACCGACAAGGTTCCATCGCGCAGGACGCTCGCCTGCGGGGCGTCCACAATCGCCAGCGAATCCAAGGTGCGTTTCGCGCGCAGCTCGGACACGATGCCGATGACCGCGTTGATCACCATAACTCCGCCGAAGATGCCGTCGCGCAGGTCACCGAACAACAGCACGATGATCGACGCGCCCACGATGATCGCGTTAAAGAGCGTCAGCACGTTCTCTCGAACGATAGACGCCACGGAACGCGACGTGCGGTCCTTCACGCGGTTGACCGCGCCGCGGGCGACGCGCTCCGCGACCTCTGCCGCACTCAGGCCGCGCTCGCCGAGGCGCGTCACGTCAGCGCTCACGGGCATCCCCCTCATCCATCGCGGTACGTATCAACGACGCGACAACGGTCACCGCCAGCGTCACGACGATGACGCCCAGCGATACCGACACGGAAATGTTGGGCGCCCACTCCACACCCCGCCCACTGTTGATAAACGGGAGGGTGTTGGCGTGCAGCGCCTCCAAAATCAGCTTGACGCCGATGAAACTCAAAATTACCCCGAGGCCGTAACCCAGGTAGACGAGCTTGCTAAGTAATGCATCAACAAGGAAAAACAACTGACGCAACCCCATCAGGGCAAACACGTTGCAGGCGAACACCAGGAAGGCCTGCTGCGTGATGCCGAAGATCGCGGGAATCGAATCGAAAGCGAACATAAGATCCGCGGACCCCAGAGCCAACACCACAACGGCCAACGGTGTCAGATAGGTATGCCCACCGTGACGATACAGGAGACGATTACCGACAAACCCATCCGTAATCGGCAAAACGTGACGTACGAGACGAATGAAGCCGTTTTCGTGATACTCCTCGTCTTCCTCTTCGCCCCGGGCAGTCTCCCGAACTTGCGACACGGCGGTCCACAGCAACCACGCGCCAAAAATAAAGAACACCCACGAGAAGCGAGAGACCAACGCGGCGCCGAGCAGGATGAAGGCGAGCCGGAGCAACAAGGCAATAACGATGCCGAGCAGCAGCGCCTTCTGCTGATTCTCCCTGGGCACCCGGAACGCCTTGAGGATGAGAATGAAAACGAAGAGGTTGTCGACCGAGAGCGACCACTCCATCGCCCAGCCTGCGTAGAACTCCTGCGCATACAGCCACCCGTTCGTCAGCCAGATACCGACGCCGAAGAGGGCAGCGAGCCCCACGTAGAAAAGGGTCCATCGGCCCGCCTCAGCGGCCGTAGGCGGATGCGGGTTGCGTGCGTGCCCGAGGAAGTCGATGACGACGAGTCCGATGGCGACGAGCGCCAGGATCCCCCACGCCCACGGGTGAATAACCATGAGTACCTCTTAACTATTCGTCCGGGAAATTTTATCGCCCTCAGGCGGCGCTGTCGTCGCTTCCACGGCGAACACGAGACGCGGCGAGCGAAGCTGCGACCGTGATCATGATCGTGACCACGATGAATCCGAGCGAGAAAGCGATCGACGGCTCGGGGACCGTCGTGATCTCGTGACCGCCGTTAATGAAGGGCAGCTCATTGGTGTGCAGCGCGTGGTTGATGAGCTTGAAGCCAATGAACCCGAGAATCGCGGCGAGGCCGTAGTGCAGGAACACGATGCGGTCGAGCAGGCCGTCGATGAGGAAATAGAGCTGACGCAGCCCCAGCAGCGAGAACGCGTTGGCGGCGAACACCAGGTAGGCCTCGGAGGTCAGCGAGTAGATCGCGGGGATCGAATCGACGGCAAACATGACGTCGGCGGTACCGATCGCGATGACGCACAGCAGCATCGGCGTGATATACGTGCGTCCACCGTGGCGGTACAGCATGCGCGAGCCGATGAAACCGTCGGTGACGGGCACGACCTTCGACACCCAGCGCACGATCGACGGCGGGCGGTAGTCCTCGTCCTCCTCGTCGCCGCCGATGCCCTCACGAACCTGACTGATTGCGGTCCACATGAGCCACGCGCCGAAGAGGTAGAACACCCACGAGAAGTTCTCGATGAGCGCGGCGCCCGCGAGAATGAAGATGAGGCGCAGCACCAGCGCGATGACGATGCCCGCCAGCAGGACCTCCTGCTGATTCTTGCGGGGCACGCGGAAAGTCGACAGGATAATGACAAAGACAAAGAGGTTGTCAATGCTTAGCGCCTTCTCGGTGATGTAGCCGCCCAGGTATTCCTGTCCGTATTGCGGCCCCCAGAGCGCCCACACGATGCCGCCAAAAATCAGGGCGATCGCGATGTAGGCGATGGACCACCAGGTCGCTTCCTTGAGCGTTGGTTCGTGGGGGGTGCGGACGTGGCCGACGATGTCGACGACGATCATGGTCACGATGATGCCGGCCAGGACGATCCAGGCGAGCGCGTGCACGTGCATACGTGGGGCCTCCGGTACGAGTCGGGTACCGGAGGTCTCCTCCCGCCAGTCATTCCTGGCCGGTGACGCCGGAGGCCGCGCCGCGTGGGCGGGCCGTCGTGATGACGACGCCACTGTTGGTGGGAGTACTCCCCTCCGCTAACACTTCTAGTCTAGTCAGACACAGCGACGGGCGCGCTCACCCAGGTAAGTGGCGTCTGTCGCTCACCGAATCGTGGGCCACGGGGACGAGGCCGCCGCGTGCTCGCGTGAGCCTGCCGACGGCGTCTGGTCGGCTCAGTGGGCGCGCTTCATGGCGCGCAGTTCCTTCTTGAGATCCTCGATTTCGTCGCGTAGGCGCGCCGCGACCTCGAACTGGAGGTGCTGGGCGGCGGTCATCATCTGGGCAGACAGCTCCTCGATGAGTTCGGCAAGCTCAGCCTCCGCGCGCTGACCAGGATTCGAGACGGCAGGCGTCGCAGCCGCACCTCGGTCGCGCGCGCTCTTCTCCTTGCGGTACCCGCCCTCGAGGAGGGTCTGCGTGTCAACCTGCTCGCGGGCGAGCATGTCGGTGACGTCCGAGATCTTCTTACGCAGCGGCTGCGGGTCGATGCCGTGCTCCTTGTTGTAGGCGATCTGGATCTCGCGGCGACGCATCGTCTCGGAGATGGCCTCGTTCATGGAGTCCGTCATGTTGTCCGCGTACATGTGGACTTCGCCGGACACGTTTCGTGCGGCGCGACCGATCGTCTGGATGAGCGAGCGGGTCGAGCGCAGGAAGCCTTCCTTGTCGGCGTCGAGGATGGACACGAGGGAGACCTCGGGCAGGTCCAGGCCCTCGCGCAGCAGGTTGATGCCCACGAGCACGTCGAAGGTACCCAGGCGCAGTTCGCGCAGCAGCTCGACGCGGCGCAGCGTGTCGACGTCGGAGTGCAGGTACTCGACTTTGACGCCGCGCTCGGCCAGGTAGGTCGTGAGCTCCTCGGCCATCTTCTTCGTGAGCGTGGTGACAAGGACGCGCTCGTCTCGTTCGACGCGCAGGCGCACCTGTTCGAGGAGATCGTCGATCTGCCCCTCGGTGGGCTTGACGACGACGAGCGGATCGACCAGGCCCGTCGGGCGGATGATCTGCTCGACCACCCCGTCGGAGCGCTCAAGCTCGTAGGGGCCGGGCGTCGCGGACAGGTAGACGGTCTGGCCGATGCGCGCCGTGAACTCGTCCCACTTGAGGGGGCGGTTGTCCATCGCGGAGGGCAGACGAAACCCATAGTCGACGAGGGTGCGCTTACGCGACATGTCACCCTCGAACATCGCGCCGATCTGCGGGACGGTCACGTGCGACTCATCGATGATGAGCAGGAAGTCGTCGGGGAAGTAGTCCAGCAGCGTGTGCGGCGGCGTGCCGGGTCCGCGCCCGTCGATGTGACGCGAGTAGTTTTCCACGCCCGAACACGACCCGATCTCCTTGAGCATCTCCAGGTCGAAGGTCGTGCGCATGCGCAGGCGCTGTTCCTCGAGGAGCTTGTTCTGGCCGCGGAACCACGCGAGCCGATCATCCAGCTCTTCTTCGATGGAGGCGATCGCCTTTTTCATGCGTTCCTCGCCGGCCACATAGTGCGAGGCCGGGAACAGGTAGGTGTGGTCGACCTGGTCGATCACGTCACCAGTGAGCGGGTGTAGCACCGCGAGGGAATCAATCTCGTCACCGAACATCTCAATGCGGATCGCGAGCTCCTCGTAGACGGGGATGATCTCGATCGTGTCGCCGCGCACGCGGAACGTGCCGCGCGTGAAGGCCATGTCGTTGCGCACGTACTGCATGGCGACGAAGCGCCGCAGCAGGGTATCGCGGTCGATAATCATGCCGCGGCTCAGCTCGATCATGCGCGCCACGTACTCCTCGGGGGTGCCGAGGCCGTAGATGCAGGACACGGAGGAGACGACGACCGTGTCGCGGCGGGTGAGCAGGGAGTTCGTGGCGCTGTGCCGCAGTCGCTCGACCTCATCGTTGATCGAGGAATCCTTCTCGATGAACGTGTCCGTCTGGGGGACGTAGGCCTCGGGCTGGTAGTAGTCGTAGTAGGAGACGAAGTACTCGACGGCGTTATTGGGCAGCAGCTCGCGGAACTCGGCCGCAAGCTGCGCGGCGAGCGTCTTGTTGGGTTCCAGGACCAGCGCGGGACGCTGAAGCTCTTCGATGAGCCAGGCGGTGGTCGCGCTCTTGCCCGTGCCAGTGGCACCCATGAGGACGACGTCCTGCTCGCCGTCGCGAATGCGAGCGGCCAGCTCACGGATCGCCTTGGGCTGGTCGCCCGACGGCGTGTAGGGGGAGATGACCTCGAAGGGCTTGTCCTGGCGGATGACGGGGGTTTCGCTCACTCCCCTACGCTACCGCCCGGGCGCGCCCGTCGCCCGGACAACGCACCCTGGTTCGCGACGAGCGTGGCGAACCCCGGCCTCATCGATGCTCCCCCTAGAGGTCGATGGTCAGCCAACGCTCCCACACCTGCGTGCACACCTGCGCCAGATCGTCCGTGCTTCCGCAGTTATCGATCCACACGTGCGCGATTGCTCGCCTTTGATCAGACGAGGCCTGGGCGCGGATCCGGGCGCGCGCGTCCTCGGGCGGCACTCCCCTGCCCCCCAGACGCGCAACACGCTCCTCGACGGGGGCATCGACAATGACAACAGCGTCAAAACGGTCAGCATAGTCGCCCTCGACGAGGAGCGGAATATCGTAGATGGCAAGCGACCCCGCGGGGGCAGCGCTCAGGATCTCCCAGGCGCGACGCTCGATGGCTGGGTGCGTGATGGCGTTGAGTGCTGCGACGCGCTCCTCGGCTCCCTCGCCCGCGAACACACGCCGAGCCAGGCCCGCACGATCGAGAGTCCCGTCAGGCCGAATCAGGTCCGCCCCGAAGCGCGCGGCAACCTCGGCGAGGGTACCCTTCCCAGGCTCCATTATCTCGCGCGCGATGGCATCGGCGTCCGCGACGACGGCGCCCAACGAAGCGAAGGTGGCAGTCACGGTGGACTTACCGGAGCCAATCCCACCGCTGACCGCGACCACGCGGGAGGGCCCCGCTGTGCGAGCCGGACCCAGGGGGCGCAGGAGCGTGGCGGAGCATCGCCCGCACGAAAGTGACGTCGTCATCGCACCAGCGTATCCTTCCTGCGGTTGCGTATACGTACCCTCATGCAAGAATTGGTGCTGTTAAAGCCCCCACACAACACAGTGAGTAGCAGTGACGCACACAGTCAACGACGATTCCACCCACCGCTCAGGTACCGCGGTCCTTATCGCGACCTCACTGACGCTCTTCTCTATGTTCTTTGGGGCCGGTAACCTTATTTTCCCGCCGATCATGGGTGCGTCCGCCGGCTCGAACGTGACCCCCGCGATGATCGGCTTCCTTATCGGCGGCGTTGCTCTCCCCGTCATCTCGATCATCACGATCGCCCTGTCCGGCAGCGACATCCGTGACCTTGTCAACCGCGCCGGAAAGTCCTTCGGCCTCGTCTTCTCGGTGTTGGTCTACCTGTCCATCGGCGCGTTTTATGCCCTCCCGCGGACGGGTGCCGTCTCCTTCTCGACGGCTATCGCGCCCGTCATCGGTACGAAGTCAGTGCTCGCCTCGGTCCTCTTCAACTTGATCTTCTTTGGGATCGCCTTTTACCTGTGTTGGAACCCGACAAACATTATCGACAGCCTCGGCAAGGTGCTCACACCTATCCTGCTGGGCCTGCTCGTCCTCCTCGTGTTTCTCTGCCTGGCATCACTGCCGGCTTCGCACGACGCACCCACCGGCGAGTACGTCCACAACCCTCTGGCCGCCGGCCTGTTGGAAGGCTACATGACGATGGATTCCATCGCGGCTTTGGCCTTCGGCATCATCGTCGTCACGTCGCTGGGGCACACCGGCGGCGGCATCGGCGCCAAGGTCGTGCGCCGCACCTCCACCGCGGCACTCATCGCTGGTGCGCTCCTGGGCGTGGTCTACGTCGGCCTGGGCCTGATCGGACACGTCATCCCCAACGCGCAGAGTTACACGGACGGCGCGAGCCTCCTGGCCGATGCGGCGCGCTCGACGATGGGCTGGCCGGGTCACATCGTCTTCGGTCTCATCGTGCTCACAGCCTGTATGACGACCGCGGTGGGACTCATCGCCGCCACGTCGGAGTTCTTTAACCGTCTGCTGCCCTCGATCTCCTACCGGGCGTGGATGATCCTCTTCACGCTCATCTCCTTCGTGCTGGCGTCCGCGGGCCTGTCGTCGGTGCTCGCGATCGCGGTGCCGATCATCACCTTCCTCTACCCGATCGCCATCACGGTCGTCTTCATGACGATCGTGACCCATCCCTTCCGCCTGGCCACGCCCGCGACCTGGACCTTCCGCCTGGGCGCGTGGATGGCCGCCGCGTGGTCGGGGGCGACGACGCTCGCGCAGGTCGGCGTCGCCACCGACCGCTTCAACTCCCTGCTCATGTTGAGCCCGCTCCAAGCCAACCAGCTCGGCTGGATCGTGCCGACGCTCTGTGCCGCAATCGTCGGCGCATGCGTGGACGTGGCGCTGTTGAAGCGATCTGCTGCCTGACCTCCATCACAGACCCCGCATGATCGGCGAGCGGGGTCTCGTTGAGCGGGATCTCGTTGTCTGTGCGCCGCGGCCACGACGCAACCCCGAGCAAAAGTCGCACGTAATTTACAACGGTCAGTTTTCGACTCCCTCTCAAAACGTTGCAATTCCAACGATGCGATGTCAATGTTTGAAATACTCGCAAGGGAATTACGTGCGAGATTGCTGAGCAACCAGGCCGGTCGGAGATCTGGATAAGGCAGGACTTGGCGGCAGCCAGAAATCAGATAAAAAGTGGTGGCCCCCAGGAAAACCTGGGGACCACCACTCATGCGTTCACTGACGTGAACTGACGATTCGAAGCTCAGTCACAACGACCGATTCAGTTGTTCGTCAGCTTCTCACGCAGCGCGGCCAGGGCCTCGTCGGACGCAAGGGTGCCCTCGTTGTCGACCGGGGTCGAGTAGGAGGCCTGCTCCTCGATGGAGGGAGCCGCTTCGGCGTCCTCTTCGAGGGCCTTGCGGACCTGAGCCTTGTGGGCCTCCCAGCGGGCCTGAGCCTCGGCGTACTGAGCTTCCCACGCCTCGCGCTGAGCGTCGAAGCCTTCCATCCACTCCTGAGTCTCCGGATCGAAGCCCTCAGGGTACTTGTAGTTGCCGTCCTCGTCGTACTCGGCGGCCATGCCATAGAGCGAAGGATCGAACTCTTCAGAGTTCGGGTCGACGCCCTCGTTGGCCTGCTTGAGGGACAGGGAGATGCGGCGACGCTCCAGGTCAATGTCGATGACCTTGACGAAGACCTCTTCGCCGACCTTGACGACCTGGTCCGGCAGCTCGACGTGGCGCTGAGCCAGCTCGGAGATGTGGACGAGGCCCTCGATGCCGTCCTCGACGCGCACGAACGCGCCGAAGGGGACCAGCTTGGTGACCTTGCCGGGCACAACCTGGCCGATGGCGTGGGTGCGGGCGAAGGCCTGCCACGGATCTTCCTGGGTAGCCTTGAGGGACAGGGAGACGCGCTCGCGATCCATGTCGACGTCGAGAACCTCGACGGTGACTTCCTGGCCAACCTCGACGACCTCGGACGGGTGGTCGATGTGCTTCCAGGACAGCTCGGAGACGTGAACCAGGCCGTCGACACCACCAAGATCGACGAAGGCGCCGAAGTTGACGATGGAGGAGACGACGCCGGAGCGCACCTGACCCTTCTGGAGGGTGTGCAGGAAGTTCGTGCGGACCTCGGACTGGGTCTGCTCGAGCCACGCGCGGCGAGACAGGACCACGTTGTTGCGGTTCTTGTCGAGTTCGATGATCTTCGCTTCGATCTCGCGACCGATGTAGGGGGCGAGGTCGCGGACACGACGCATCTCGACGAGAGAGGCGGGCAGGAAGCCGCGCAGACCGATGTCGAGGATCAGGCCGCCCTTGACGACCTCGATGACGGTGCCGGTGACGACGCCGTCCTCTTCCTTGACCTTTTCGATCTTGCCCCACGCACGCTCGTACTGAGCGCGCTTCTTCGACAGGAGGAGGCGGCCTTCCTTGTCTTCCTTCTGGAGGACGAGCGCCTCGATCTGGTCGCCCACGGCAACGACGTCGTCGGGGTTGACGTCATGCTTGATGGACAGCTCACGAGAGAGGATGACACCCTCGGTCTTGTAGCCGATGTCAAGGAGGACCTCGTCGTGGTCGACCTTGACGACAGTGCCCTCGACGATGTCACCATCGTTGAAGTACTTGATGGTCTCGTCGATGGCTGCGATCAGGTCTGCTTCCGAACCAATGTCGTTGATAGCGACCTGCGGCGTATTCGTGGTCATGTAGTAGTTTCTCCGAAACGGACTGGATAGTAGATGGACAGTTCCAGCGCCTGCGGACGAATGCGGATGCACCTGTCCCCAGGCACCGCGGTCCAGTTTAGCAGCCTTGGACGCGCAAATGTGACGAATGTAGCGCCACTTTACGTGGCGTGCGTCGCCAAGTCGGCGCCTAATGGGCGGCGAGCTGCCACGACGCGCCGATGCCGACGGCGACGTCCAGGGGGACGGACAGCGTGACAGGCGATGCCATCTTGGCCCGGACGAGCTCTTCGACGGCCTTCTCCTCGCCGGGGGCGACCTCGAGGAGGAGTTCGTCGTGGATCTGCACGAGGAGGCGCGAGGCCAATCCGGCCTCGCACAGCGCGGAGGCGACGTCCAGCATGGCGATTTTGACGATGTCGGCGGCGCTGCCCTGAATGGGCGCGTTGAGCGCGGCGCGTTCGGCCATTTCTCGGCGCTGGCGGTTCGTCGAGCGCAGGTCGGGCAGGTAGCGGCGGCGTCCGAACATGGTCTGCGTGTAGCCGTCGGCGCGGGCCTGGGTGACGAGGCCCTCGAGGTAGTCTCGGACTTTGCCGAAGCGCTCGAAGTAGCGTTCTCGCAGGGCTGCCGCCTCGGGGACGGGGATGCCGAGCTGGGCTGCCAGCCCGTAGGAGGACAGGCCGTAGGCGAGGCCGTAGGAGGTGGCTTTGATGCGCGAGCGCTCCTCGCCGGTGACGTCGGCGACGGGCGTGCCGAAGACCATGGATGCCATGGTGCGGTGCAGGTCCTCGCCGGAGTTGAAGGCCTCGATGAGCGCCTCATCTCCGGACAGGTGGGCCATGAGGCGCATTTCGATCTGCGAATAGTCGGCACTCATGAGAGATTCGAAGCCCTCGCCGGCGACGAAGGCGCCGCGGATACGCATACCGTCTGCACTTCGCGCAGGAATATTCTGCAGGTTCGGGTCGGAGGAGGCCAGGCGTCCGGTGGCAGCGGCAACCTGGGAGAAGGTCGAGTGGATGCGGGAATCGGATGCGATGGTGGCGGACAGCGAATCCACCATCTGCTTGAGCTTGATGCGATCGCGGTGGGTGAGGAGGAATCCGAGGAAGTCGTGCCCCGCTCCCCCGCGTTCCTCAGTTTTGGCCCACAGGTCCGCCAGCGCGTCGGCGTTCGTCGTGTAGCCAGTCTTCGTTTTCTTCGTCTTAGGCAGGCCAAAGTGGTCGAAGAGAATCTCCTGAAGCTGCTTAGGGCTGGAGAGGTTGACTTCGCGTCCGGCGGCCATCCAGGCTCCTTCACGCGCGGCATCGACGGCCTTGCCGAGTTCAGTTGACAGACCGTCAAGAATGTCCGTGTCCGCGGCGATACCGATAGTCTCCATCTCTTCCAGCAGAATCGACAGGGGCATCTCCATGTCGACGAGGAGTGACATCTCCCCTCTCTCATTGAGGATTGCGCGCAGCTTGTGGGCCAGTGGGTGGAGCGCGGCGGCCAGGCGGCCCGCGCGGACCTGCGCGGCACTGGGACCGGCGCCGATCTCATCCATGTCGAAGAGGGCGTCAGCTGCGCGCGTCTCTTCCTCAAGAACGAGACCAAGTACGCGCGAGACAACGTCCTCAAGCTTGTGTGAACGCTGATCGGGGTGGGCAAGGTAGGCCGCAAGCATCGTGTCGAAGCCGACCTCACCGAGCGTCCAGCCGCGCGCCGCCAGGGCGTGTCTCGTTCCCTTCGCGTCGTGAACGATCAGGGACGAGGCCTGGGCAAGAACGTCGGCCACAGCCCGCTCCTGCGCTGGGCTGAGTTCGGCGGGGTCAACAACGAGCGCGTCATTGGTACCAGCGAGGACGAGGCGCGAGACGTCGCCGCGGGTCGGTCGTACATCGCCTTCGATAAGGAGAGCGAGGGGCGCTCGCGCTGAGGTCCAAGCAGTGATGTCACACGAGGCGTCGGCGAGATGAACCTCAATCTGCGCCTCAGACGCGGAGGATTCCACGGCCTCGACAATGGGCCTGTCCCTCATGCCGATGCCCGATACCTCACGGACCTTTGCGCGCAGGTGAGCGAATTCGAGGGAGTCGAAGAGCCGGTCAACAGCAGCCAGGTTCGTCGGGCGCCGGGCCAGATCAGCGGGACCGACTTCTAAGTCCATGTCGGTCAAGAGTCGGTTGAGGCGACGATTACGTATGACGTCGTCCATGTGCTCGCGCAGGGCCGCCCCTCGCTTACCACCGATCTCGTCGGCGCGCGCTAGGAGATTGTCCAGCCCGTCGTACTTGTTGATCCATTGGGCGGCTGTCTTAGGCCCCACTCCGGGCACGCCCGGCAGGTTATCCGACGTCTCCCCGACAATCGCCGCAATCTCCGGGTAGCGCTGTGGAGGCACCCCGTACTTCGCTTCGACTGCCGCAGGCGTCATTCGGCGCAGGTCGCCAGGAGTCGCGCCCGGGTACAGCACGGTGACGTTATCCGTCACCGTCTGGAATGAATCGCGGTCACCAGAGACAACAAGGACGGTCGCGCCTTCATGGCCCGCCCGGTAAGCCAGAGTCGCTAGGATGTCGTCCGCCTCGAAGCCTTCGCGCGAGAGCGACACAATGCCCATCGCATCCAAAACTTCCCGTATCAGCTCCACCTGTCCCTTGAATTCCTCGGGAGTCGCATCACGTGTCCCCTTGTACTCTGGGTATTCTTCGGTTCTAAATGAGTGCCGCGACACGTCAAAGGCCACCGCCACATGCGTCGGTCGCTCCGTCTGAAGTAGGCGAGTGAGCATTGACACGAAGCCGTACACCGCGTTCGTATGTTGCCCAGTCGCAGTTACGAAGTTATCCGCGGGGAGCGCATAGAACGCGCGAAACGCCATCGAATGGCCGTCAATAATCAGCACAGTGTCACTCACACATGACACCCTAGATGCCATGACACACGATCACCAGACGAAACACACCATAGCGTCCACACCTGATCCCCTCGCCCGGGGCGGTTGGGTGGGTGCCCACTGGCCAGGGACACTCATGGAAGTCACCGGCATGGAAGTGCTCGAACACACGGCTGCGCGCACGGTGATCTCGATGCCCATTGACGGCAACCGTCAGAGCGCCGGAATCCTCCACGGTGGAGCATCGGCTGCCCTCGCTGAAACCGCAGCCTCCTTCGCAGCTCAGATTCACGCGCGCGAGACAAACCCCGGCAAGCAAGCCTACGCGGTCGGCACCGAGCTCAACGCCTCTCACATCGCCGCCGGGCGCAGCGGAATCGTCACTGCGACAGCGACGGCGGTGCACCTGGGTCGTTCTTCGACCGTACACACCGTGGAGATCCGCGATGAGGCCAACCACCTCGTTTCGGTGGCACGCGTCACCAATCGCATCCTGGTGCGTTCCGCGCACGCCTGACACCTCGGTGGGGACTGATCTTGGGACAGTGAAGGCGGGGAGATCCTATGACTCTCCCCGCCTTCACACTCATGTGTTCGATCAGTCGTCGACCTGGTTGATGACAGCGTCAGCGACCTCTCGCATAGAGAGGCGACGATCCATTGATGTCTTCTGAATCCAGCGGAACGCCTCCGGCTCACTCATACCCATGTTCTTCATGAGCAGTCCCTTCGCTCGATCCACGCGCTTGCGGGTCTCGAAGCGATCAGTCAGATCGGCGATCTGATCCTCAAGGGACTCAATCTCAGCGTGACGCGACAGGGCGATCTCAACAGCGGGAATCAGGTCGGAGGGACTAAAAGGCTTAACGACATAGGCCATCGCACCGGCGTCCCGCGCGCGCTCAACGAGTTCGGTCTGCGAGAACGCGGTCAGCATCACCACCGCACAGGAAAGTTCCTGCAAAATCTTCTCGGCTGCTGTGATGCCATCCATCTTCGGCATCTTGACATCCATCACACAAAGATCAGGCTCGAGCTCCAGGGCCAGCTCGACAGCCTCTTCGCCATCGGCAGCTTCGCCGACGACTTCAAACCCCGCCTGGGTTAGAGTCTCAACGATGTCGAGACGAATCAGCCCTTCGTCCTCAGCGACGAGAACGCGACGTGGTTCAGCCTGCTGTTCAGTCATTGTCATATTCCTCAGTTTGATCGGTGTGCTCAGCTGCTCTATCCTGGGTTTCGCACAAGCGAAAGCCCCGATAGCCCAACTGGCAGAGGCGGTCGGCTCAAACCCGGCTTGTTGTGGGTTCGAATCCCACTCGGGGTACCACCATTGGAGTACGTCACTAATGGTACCGGCAAACAGGTACCGACGCGACGCTGTGACCATTATTGATACGAGTATGTTTCGCGTACGAACGGGGGCCGACAAGCAACGCTTGTCGGCCCCCACCGTATCTCTCAGGCGACGACGCTCAGCTCCAGTCCGAGGTACTCAGCTGCCGCCCCCCTACGGGTCGGCTCGTCGAGATCGGCGATCGCCTGCTTGACTCTCGTATCATGGAAGTCAGCAAACCACGGCTCAACGGCTCGCGAGAGCTGCGCGACCTCCAAGTTGTTGGCCACGCGGCCAAACAGAGTGTCGTGGACCGACACGGTCCGGATATTCGTATTCATTTCTTCCTCCTTCTTCAATTGTGGGCGCGCGGAAACGTGCTTTGATCGCACTGGCATTCCGCTGAGCGCCCGCAGCGAGCTGCTGCTCTAGCCGCACCGTCGTTGGTGCACCCACACACGTCTTAACGCGTATCCGAGTACTCTATTCCACCGATTTAGTTCTGTCCACATGAATGTACAGAAGGTCCAACAAACGACAGTGGTGGGGTGCCGACCGAGTCGGCACCCCACCACGAGCGCGTCTCACACTTAGCGAGTCCCACCAATTGCGTAATCGGCCTCGTCTCCAACTTCGTGAATACGCAGCATGTTAGAGGAACCGGGGATGCCGGGCGGCATGCCGGCGACGATGACGAGCTGTTCGCCAATCTCAGCCAACCGGGCGGACTGCACAACTTGGTCGAGTTGCCACACCATATCGTCCGTATGCCGAACCTCGGGAACACGGTACGTCTGGATGCCCCACGACAAGGCCAGGCGACGACGCGTCGATTCGAGCGGCGTGAAGGCCAGCATTGGGATCGGTCGACGCATACGCGACAACAAGCGAGCCGAGGTGCCTGACTGGGTGAAAGTCACCAAGTAACGGGCATCCATATGTTCGGCGATACGAGCGGCGGCCTCACAGATGACCCCTGCGCGATCAGCGAAGAAACCGGGAATCGAAGCGATGCGTTCACCGCCATTCTCCTCGGTGGACTCGATAATAGCGGCCATTGTTCGCACTGTTTCGATAGGGAACGCCCCTACAGAGGTTTCACCCGAAAGCATGACTGCGTCGGCACCGTCAAGAATCGCGTTGGCGCAGTCGGAGGCCTCAGCGCGGGTCGGTCGCGGATTCTTGATCATGGAGTCCATGACCTGGGTGGCCACGATGACGGGCTTTGCAGCAATGCGCGCCAACTCAATTGCGCGTTTTTGGACCAGCGGCACTGCCTCAAGAGGCATTTCAACACCCAGATCACCGCGGGCGACCATGATGCCGTCGAAAGCCTCCACGATCTCTTCGAGGGCCTCAACAGCCTGCGGCTTCTCGATCTTAGCGATGACCGGAATGCGTTTGCCCATCTCGTCCATGATTGCATGAACGTCCTCGATGTCTTTGGCGGAACGCACGAAGGACAGGGCGATGAAGTCGGCATCCTGCTCTATACCCCATCGCAGGTCTTCCTTGTCTTTCTCAGACAGGGCAGGCACAGAGACAGCGACGCCAGGCAAATTCAGGCCCTTATGGTCGGAGACCATGCCAGGGACCTCAACTCGAGTCACGACGTCGGTCTCAGTGACCTCAAGAACACGGACAGCGACGTTACCGTCGTCAATGAGCAGGCGGTCGCCGGGAGCACAGTCACCGGGCAGTCCCTTGAAGGTAGTACCAACGAGTTCCTTCGTTCCAGGAACGTCGCGGGTCGTGATCGTGAAGGTGTCACCGATCTTCAGCTCCTGTGGGCCGTCCTGGAAGGTCTCCAGCCGGATCTTCGGACCCTGAAGGTCGACGAGAATCGCGACCGCGCGGCCCGATGTCGCAGATGCCTTTCGAACGCGCGAAATGACGGCCTCATGTTCCTCAGCCTTTCCATGCGACCGGTTGATACGCGCGACATCCATGCCGGCGTCCACCAGCGCCTGGAGCTGCTCAGGAGATTCTGTGGCAGGTCCAATAGTGCAGACAATCTTAGCTCGACGCATGAGGCTAAGTTTACCGCCCAGTCACCCACTGACCCCTCAGGAACTCGACACGCGCGACGTGATCATTCCCATGAAATAGGGGCTGACAGGACTATTGACATAGTGCGAATGCGATGGAATCGCTTATGGGCATTCCCTCTCTGCCTCCGAGTCAGCCTCGCAACGATTTTCGACGCCAGCACCGTCACGCATTGAAGCCTCTTCAGGAAGCTGCGTGTCTTCCGATTCCTCGATGTCACTCGTCGTCGCTCCGGCGTCCTCCGCCGGTTGACCGACGCACACAACCTCGCGGGGTCTACCCAGACGACCAGCGACCAAGTAGAGTGCCAGTCCAACGGCAAAGACCACCAGAGAAGTCCACACGTTCAAACGCAGACCAAGCACCGTGTGCGCGTCGTCAATACGCATCATCTCGATCCAGCTGCGACCAGCGGTGTAGATCATTAGGTACATCCCAAAGAGCTGCCCGGCAGCAAAGCGTCGCCGCCTCTCAAGCCAGACGATGAGCGCGGCGCCGACCAGATTCCACAGGCTCTCGTATAAGAATGTAGGATGAAAAAGCGTTCCCGCGGCGTAGCCGATGGGCATGTGCGCCGCGTCGATTTGGAGTCCCCACGGCACGGTCGTCGGCCCGCCGAAAAGCTCCTGGTTGAACCAGTTTCCCCACCGACCGATCGCCTGGGCGACAAGCAGCGCTGGTGCCAGCGAATCGGCGATCGGACCGAAAGCAACGCGTGCCCGCCTAACCGCGATGAACGCACCGAGAGCGCCAAAGGCGACCCCTCCCCAAATACCGAGGCCACCACGCCAAATTTGCAACGCAAGAACGGGATCGCCTCCGGGTCCAAAATAGGCCTCGGGGGACGTCACGACATGATAGAGGCGCGCGCCGACGACACCGAACGGGATCGCCCACAACGCGACATCGTAGATCGTGTCGGCGTTGCCTCCGCGCGCCACGTAGCGACGCGCAGTCCACCACACGCCGATGACCATGCCAACGGCGATAATAATGCCGTAGGCACGCAACGGAACTGACCCGAGGTACCACACGCTCTGGGATGGAGAGGGGATACCCGCGGCAACGGATACACTCACGCGCGGACCCCACTCACACCAGCTTTGAGTTCGCTGGCCAGCGCACTCAACGCCTTCAAGCCGCGCTCGAGGTCCTCATCGAAGAGTGTCCTCACAAGCGCGGACCCAACAATAACTCCGTCCGCGTACGCGCCGATTTCACGTGCCTGCGCGCCCGTGGAGACACCGAGGCCCACGCACACTCGCTGAGCACCCGCTGCCCGCGTGCGCGCCACGACATCCTTGACATGCTCACCCACTGTTGCGCGAGCGCCCGTGACACCCATCGAGGACGCCGCGTACACCCAGCCCCGAGAATGCTCGGCGATCAGCTTCAGTCGGCGTTGCGGTGACGAAGGCGCAGTCAGGTAGATACGCTCAAGGTCATATTTGTCCGAGGCCGCCTCCCACTCGGCGCCCTCTTCGGGCGGCAGATCGGGCGTAATGAGGCCCGAACCACCCACTGCTGCGAAGTCCTTGGCGAAACGTTCAACTCCCCACCACTCAACAGGGTTCCAGTAGGTCATCGAGGTCGTCGAAACACCGTACGAGGTCAGTTCATCCACCGCGTGAAAGAGATCCTCCAGGTGCGTGCCATGCTCGAGGGCCGCGACGCTCGCGCGCTGAATGGTGGGACCGTCCATGCCGGGATCCGAATAGGGAAAGCCCAGCTCAATGGCGTCGACGCCAGCGTCCGCGAGGACCTTGCCAGCACGAATTGAGTCGCCGACGGACGGGAACCCGACAGGCAGGTAGGCAATCAATGCGGCATCGCCACGCTCCAGTGCCGCATCGATGGCGACAGCGCTATGGGGTGCTCGCGTCATCTCACTTCTCCTCTTTCTCATCCAAGACGGCCACGCCGGACGGGCCAGCACTGGGGTCAATCACCTGCAGCTTCGCATGTCCGTATCCGAACCAGCGCGATGCGGTATCCACATCCTTGTCGCCACGCCCTGACACGGTCACGATGGCAATGGGTTCACCTCCCTGCTCGAAGGACCCCTCAGCCTTGACCTTCATGCGGGCCCACGCACGCACTCCTGCGAGCGCGTGAGAGGACTCGATGGCCGGGATGATGCCCTCCGTGCGCGACAAGTGTAGGAAAGCATCCATGGCCTCGGCGTCGGAAATGGGCATGTAGGAGGCTCGGCCGCTCCGGGCAAGCCAGGCGTGCTCGGGGCCAACACCCGGGTAGTCGAGGCCCGCGGAAATCGAGTGCGAGGCCTTCGTCTGACCATCGCGTTCCTGCAGGACGAAGGTGCGTGCTCCGTGGAGTACTCCGACCTGGTCAGCCGTGATAGATGCGGCGTGGCGCCCGGTCTCAAAACCGTCGCCAGCGGCCTCACAGCCGAGCAGCTCGACACTCGGATCGTCGATGAAGGCCGTGAAAGAACCGATCGCGTTCGAGCCTCCGCCCACGCAGGCGACAACGACATCGGGCAAACGCCCCTCGGTTGCAAGCAGCTGGGCGCGTGCTTCGTCACCGATGACACGCTGCAGGTCACGCACGAGTTCGGGGAAGGGATGCGGCCCGGCAGCCGTCCCAAAGATGTAGTTCGTCGTCTCCACGTTGGTCACCCAATCACGGAAGGCCTCATTGATGGCGTCTTTAAGCGTCGCTGACCCAGCCGTCACGGCAATGACCTCAGCACCCAGCATCTGCATGCGTGCGACATTGAGTGCCTGTCGCTCAGTGTCCTCGCGACCCATGTAAATCGTGCAATCCAAGCCAAGGAGTGCGGCTGCCGTCGCGGTGGCCACGCCGTGCTGGCCCGCACCCGTCTCAGCAATGACACGAGTCTTACCCAGTTCCTTCGTCAGGAGAGCCTGGCCCAGCACGTTGTTAATCTTGTGCGAACCCGTGTGGTTGAGATCCTCACGCTTCAGGAACACGCGAACGCCACCCAGGTCAGCAGCAAAGCGCGGAGCCTCGGTGAGCAGAGACGGACGCCCCGCATAATTGACGAACAAGTCACGCAAGCGAACCTGGAAAGATCTATCACGCCACAGGCGCTTCCATGCGGCCTCTACCTCTTCGAGCGGCCCCATCAACGATTCAGCAACGAAGCGCCCGCCAAAATCACCGAAGTACGGTCCAGGGGTAAAGTTCTCAGCGCTCATCGCAGTCCTTCCTGACGCGCAGCGGCAACGCGCGCTTTCCGATCGGTGCGCAGCGCGGGGTGTTGCCCCGCACTCACCATGTCCTGAATGCTCGCACGGGGATCGCCCGACGTAACGAGCGCCTCACCAACGAGCACGGCGTCCGCGCCCCACTTGGCATACTCGAACACATCGTGCGCTGTAGCCACGCCCGACTCCGCGACTGCCACAACATCCTGTGGGATCACGTCAATGACCTGCTCAACGGTGGAGCGATCGACCTCAAGGGTTTTCAAATTACGAGCGTTCACGCCGATAATGGATGCGCCCGCTTCGAGCGCTCGTAGTGCCTCCAGACGCGAATGGGTCTCAACCAGCGCTTCCATTCCCAGCGAACGCGTGCGCTCCAGCAACGAGACAAGAACGCTTTGCTCCAGCGCAGCCACGATCAGTAGCACGAGGTCCGCTCCGTGCGCACGCGCCTCGTGGATCTGATAGGGAGTCACGATAAAGTCCTTGCGCAGCACGGGAATCTCAACCGCCGCACGCACCGCATCCAGGTCGGCCAGTGAACCCTTAAAACGGCGCTGCTCGGTGAGCACAGATACCACGGAAGCTCCCCCGGCCTCGTATACCGAGGCCAGAGCAGCCGGATCCGGTATCTGCGCGAGCGCGCCCTTGGACGGGGAGGAACGCTTGACTTCCGAGATAATCTTGACCGCGCCATCACGATTGCGTAGCGCACCGAGTGTATCCTTCGCCTCTGGCGCAGCAGCAGCCATTTCCTTGACACGGCTCAGAGGAACGCGTTCCTCGCGTTCTGTCAGGTCTTCGAGGACCCCCGCAATTATGTCATCGAGAACGCTCACGACGCTCCCCTTTCACCGGAAAACAGTTGGACTCCATCAAGGCTAGCGAATAATACGGACACCCGGGCGGCGCATCCGACCGCGCGTCTCACGACAGTGCAGACAGCGTCGAAGCGCGCACAACCGCCTCAACGGCGGCTGCCGCCTTGTTGCGCGACTCCTCATACTCGAGGGCGGGTACCGACTCTGCGACCACGCCTGCGCCTGCTTGAACGGAGGCGACACCGTCCTTGAGCGAGGCCGTGCGGATGGCAATCGCCAGGTCAGCGTCCCCCGACAGATCGAAGTAACCAACAACGCCACCATAGAGGCCACGCGCAGCCGGCTCGAAGTCGTCGATCAGTTGAATTGCACGAGGCTTGGGCGCGCCCGAGAGGGTGCCCGCAGGGAAGGTCGCCACCAAGGCATCGAGTGCATCCGCATCCGCACGCAGCAGGCCGGTCACCGTCGAGGAAATGTGCTGAATATGGGAGAAACGCTTAAGCTCCATGAGGGTTGCGACCTCAACAGTGGCCGGATCGCACACCTTCGACAGGTCATTGCGCGCCAAGTCAACGAGCATAACATGCTCCGAGAGCTCCTTGGGATCCTCGAGAAGCTCAGCGGCAAGACGGTGATCCTCCGCTGAGTTCACACCGCGCGGGCGCGAACCTGCGATCGGGTACGTCCACACGCGGCGACCCTGCGCCTTGACGAGCGTCTCCGGGGAAGAACCAACGACCTCGACGTGACCGCCTCGATCGTCGGGCAGGTCAAGGTAGTACATGTAGGGTGAGGGATTGACCGTGCGCAGGACGCGGTAAACGTCGACACCGCTGGCGTTCGTGGAGACGTCGAGGCGCTGAGAAAGCACGATCTGGAAGGCATCCCCATCCGTAATCGCGCGCTTGGCTGCGTTGACAGAAGCCTCAAAGTCTGCACGTACCGTACGCTGACGAATGACCGGGGGTTTCTGGCCTCCTACACCTAGGACAGCTGGAGCGATGGGCGAGGCCAGCTGGGTCGTCATGGCATCAAGGCGCTCAACCGCACAGTCGTAAGCATCATCCACACCTTCATCCGAACCGTTGAGGTTCCACGCGATCGCCATCAGGTACACCGACCCTGTCGCATGATCGATTGCCGCAACCTCAGTTGCTAGGACAAGCATTGCATCGGCAACGTCGGATTCCTTCGGCGCAGTCGCCCCCAGAGTCGGCTCCCATTCAGAAATGATGCCCCATCCGAGCGAACCGACAAGTGCACCCGTCATGGGAGGAAGCCCCTCGATCGGAGGGGCGGCAAGCTGCTCCAGCGCAGAGTGCACGACCTCCAGGAACGATCCCTCTCGTAGCGCCCCCTGCGGGTGCGCACCCACCCACCGGGCATGACCATCGCGGGCAACGATAGCCCCGGCGCTGGATGCGCCAACGAACGACCATCGTCCCCAGGAGCCGCCGTGCTCGGCAGACTCGAGGATAAAACTGCCGTAGTCGCCATGAGCGAGCTGACGGTAAACACCGACCGCGCTGAGTTCGTCAGCAAGAACTCGGCGCACAACAGGGATCACACGCCTGGACGCGGCTAGGGAGGCAAAGACGTCGCGAGGCGGCCACGTCTGGCCCCATTCGAGGCTGACAGACTCGGACTGATGCGAAGGCGTCGAAATACTCACCGTGTCATTGTCCCATCCCGGGCTTGCTCCGTCCCGGCGGGTCCACGATAAGGCCACGTGAGACTGGCCTACAGCCAGTCGGGCACCACGCCCCAGGCAATTGTTCCGACCAGCGCAGAACCGATCATCCACGGCCCCATTGCGACACGTGATTTCGTGCCCGCAGAGCCGACGACGATGTTCCACAGGGCCGCCACACCCGCAGATACGAAAGAGAGCGCCAAGGCAAAAACGGCAGCGTGAAGGCCGACGGAACCGACCATCGCCCCAAGGACAGGAGCGAGTTTGACATCACCACCACCCATTCCGCCCGGAAGACGATTCAAGATCGCGACCGGAATAAACCAAATGAGCGCACCGACAGCGAAGCCTAAGAGCCTATCGAGCCACATCGGAGAGATGAGGCATCCGACTACTGCTCCGATGACTACGCCAAGCCCCATAGCGACCGTATACATGTTGGGTAGACGGTGCGTTCGCGCATCCACATAACCACTCAATGCACCAATCATGGCGACCGTCATGACCGACGGCATACCCGGACGCATCTGTGCGCCCACGAAGAAAACAGCTCCGACGATGCCCGCCACCCACACGATGGCGTTACGCGAGAGCGGCTTTTGACTCACCTCGATGAAATATCGGCGCTGGACTCGCCAGCCGGAGTGCCACAGCCACCACAGGATGATGATCCAGGTGAGGAATCCCGACACAAGAGAAAGGTCGGCACTGATGCGAGGGGAAAGCCACTCGACGATCACGGTCGTCCCTCTCCCCTGTCCGCGTATGCTCGACGCGTTAATTCGTCTTCCAGGGCGGCGCGCATAACTTCCGGGTCGGGACTGTGCCCTGTCATCAACTGAACCTGTGCGGCCCCCTGGTAGATCAGCATATCCGTCCCTTCAGCAACGACAGCTCCGGCACGCTCATAGGCGGCCCGAAGTGCCGTCTCACGAGGGGCGTAGACAACGTCGAGCAGAATCTGCCCCTGGCGGGGGCTGAGCACCTCAGCAAGCGAATCTGCGACACCTGCGGGCAGAGTTGAGATCAGGACGTCGCGCGAAGCAGCCGCGGCGGCGACCGCCTCTGTGTCCGACCACATGACCTGATCGATCGTCACGCCGAGCCGCGAGGCGGCAGCAATGACGGAACCCGGGCCACCGAATCGTCGAGCTGCCACGGTGGTGTTGGTAATACCGAGTTCTCCCAGAGCGGCCAATGCAGACGAGGCTGTCGCGCGGGCGCCGAGCACGAGTGCACTCGACGGCTTTGGGACTCCCGCGTCGTCGCATGCCCTGCGGATCGCTGAGGCGATGCCGGAGACGTCCGTGTTGAATCCAGCGAGCATCCCGGCCGAGGGCACAACCGTGTTCACGGCTCCAACCGCAACCGCTAGCGGGTCGATTGCGTCAAGCAGCGGCATCACTGCCTGCTTGCAGGGCATGGTGACGGACAGACCACGGAATGAGTCGTCAAGCCTGTCAATGAAGCTTGGCAGGGCTTCCTCGGTGACGTCGCACCGCCGATATTCCCATCCGGCGATCCCGAGTTGCCTCCACGCCGCCCGATGAATCACCGGGGAGAGTGAGTGCGCGATCGGTGAGCCGATGACGCCTGCCCACGTTGTCATGACTGCGGGCTGCACTGGTCGGCGTGTGTCTTGCAGTATTCGACCAGTTTCTCTTTGTTTTTCTCGTGATCAGTTGAATTGGATGCAAAGAGTGTCTCGCCGGTCGTGAGGTCGACGGTCACAAAGTAGAGCGAGTCGCCCTCTGCGGGATTCAAGACGGCTTTAATGGCCTCAAGACTGGGCTGGTTGATCGGAGTGGGCGGCAGACCCGCATGCAGGCGAGTGTTGTAGGGGTTGTCAGCGTCCAGGTCGGCCTGGGTGGGCAGACCGCCTTCCTTCCCAACACCGTACAGCGTCGTGGAATCCATGCCGAGAACTCCCTTCGTCTCTCCCTCGGTGTCGGCCAGTCGATTGTCGATGACGCGGGCGACCTGTGGCATGTACTTCTTATTGCTGCCCATTTCACCTTCGACGATCGACGCCTTGGTTAGCACGGTCTCGCGGTCCGCGGCGGGTACGCCGAGCTTGTCGAGTTCATCGACCGTTGCCTTGACCATGCGGGCGATGACGGTCGTTGGCGTGTCGTCCTCACCCACCTCGTACTCGCCGAAGTGTAGCCATCCTTCGGCACTGCCGTTGGCCTCGGCGGGCAGACCGATGCCGACGGTGTCAGCGAAGGCTGCGTCAACGTCATTCGCTGAAACATCCATGACCTCAATGATGCGTTTCTTGATCACAGAGAGTCGTTCACCCGATAGCACGGTGACTGTTGAATCGACGCGGTTCATGGGATCAAGGAGGACAGCGAGGGCATCGGCAGCGCTCATCTGGAGCTTGAATCGATAGGTACCGGGGTTGATCTGGCGGGCTGCACTGTTTTTCTCGTACTGGCGCACGAAAGCACCCACGGACTTGACGACCCCAGCCTCGTGGAGAGCCTGACCAATGTCGCGTCCCGTCGAATTATCCGCGATAGTAACTTCAACGTTTACTGTTCCGGGACCCGGATAGTCGTCGGAGGCCGTCACTGAGGAGTTGAGCTGTGAATATGCCACGTATCCAGCTCCGCCGACGAGACCAAGGACGAGGAGAATCACAAAGAAAGAACGGATACGGCGGCGACGCTTACGTTTGCGGGCCGCACGCCTCTCGCTGGCGATTCTGCGCGAGCGCATTCCAGTCGTTTCGGTGGGGGCTTCGGCGCGCTTCCAGGCCGGTCGCGCATCGTCGTGGCCGACGCCATCTGGTTGCGTCGATACAACCGCTGGTTGGCTACGCGTCGACCTGCGGGTAGGGAAGCCTCGTACCGGCGTGGGGGTGGGGTCGGACGAGGCCGGAGCTGGCTTCACGGTACCGCGCACCGGTGTGGGGGTGGGGTCGGACGAGGCCGGAGCTGGCTTCACGGTACCGCGCACCGGTGTGGGGGTCGGATCCGATGGAGTGGCGACCTGTTCCTCGTTGGGAGCGTCGGAATAGACCTTGGGCTGGCCAGAGTGAATCTCACGGCGTGAGCGGAAAGGATACTTGGGGGGCGTCGTCATTACTTCGCTCCTTCACTGGTCTCGGGGATGATCTCCTCCCCCGGCTCCCGAGCGCTCATACGCTCCAGTTCCAGGGCCTGTTCAAGGATGATCTGCGCCGCAACCTGGTCGATAACGCTGCGGTGTTCGTTTTCCGGGATGCCGGATGCTCGCAGGCGCGCGTGCGCCTGGTTGGAGGTCAGACGCTCGTCGACCATAGCAACACGGACGTGGGGGACGAGCGTCTTCAGGCGGCGCGCGTATTTACGCGCGCCCTTGGCAGAAATTCCTTCCCCACCGCGCAAATGCCTGGGCAAGCCGACGATGACTTCAATGGCATCGTACTCGCGGACGATGCCAGCGAGAGCGGATAGGTCTGACTGATCTGGGGCACGCGTGAGGGTGACAACCGGCATCGTCAAAATGCCGTCGGGGTCGCACCGACTGACGCCGACACGAACAGTGCCGACGTCCACGCCGATGCGTACTCCCCGACGCATACTCACAGGGACTCGATTTCCTTGCGGACAGCGTCAAGCGCCGCCTGAATGCCCTCGGGTTTAGAGCCACCGCCCTGAGCGATGTCATCGCGGCCTCCACCGCCACCACCCATGTACTTGCCGACGGCGCGCACGAGCGCGCCCGCTTTCACGCGAGCCTCACGAGCAGCTTCGTTCGTAGCGATGACAAGGGAAGGCTTGCCACCCACGACACCCGCCAGAGCCACGACGACGCCACGCTCGTTGCCCATACGCTCGCGCACGTCCAGAGCGAGCGTGCGCAGCGCATCAGCTGAGGGCATCTCGCCGACGCACGACGCGACAAGGCGGAACTCACCCACACGCTCAGAGGCAGCGGCCAGCTCAGCTCCGCGGCGCAGTGCCTGCTCAGTGCGGACCTTGTCCAGCTCTTTCTCGGATTCACGCAACTTAACCAGGAGAGATTCGATCCGATCCGGCAGTTCGTCTGCTCGGCCACCGATGAGCTGGGACAGCTGGGAAACCAGCGCATGTTCCTTCGCCTGGAACTCGTAGGCACCGGAGCCAACAAGGGCCTCGATGCGGCGCACGCCGGAGGCCACGGAACCCTCGCCGAGAACCGTCACTCGACCGATGTGGCCCGTACTGGGAACATGCGTGCCACCGCACAGCTCACGATCGAAGCCATCGCCGATCGTCACGACGCGCACCTCAGACCCGTATTTCTCGCCGAAGAGGGCGATCGCGCCCATCTCCTTCGCCTTGTCGATGCTCATGACCTCGGTCCTCACAGGCAGATCCTCAGCGAGCTTCTCATTAACGAGGGACTCAATGTCGCTGAGCTGAGAGGAGGCTAGCGCGCTGGAGTGACGGAAATCGAAGCGCAGACGCGATGGCGAGTTCTCCGACCCCGCCTGATCAGCGTGCTCGGAGACGACCGAGCGCAATCCCGCGTACACCATGTGCGTCGCAGTGTGTGCGCGTGCGATGGCAAGGCGACGCTCACCGTCAATCTCGGCATACGCCTTCTCGCCTACCATCACGCCACCCTCAGTCAGTGTGCCACGGTGGACACTCAGGCCTCGGATCGGGGCCTGCACGTCGTTGACCTCCACGACACCGCCGCCCGCCAAGCGGATGGTGCCATGGTCGGCCAGCTGGCCTCCCATCTCTGCGTAGAAGGGGGTACGGTCAAGGATCACCTCGACCTCGGCGGGGGCGGTAGCAGCAGGGGCCTCCACGCCATCAACGAGGAGCGCCTCGACCGTTGCCTCAGATGCCTGCTCGGTGTAACCAAGGAACGTCGAACCCCCTCCCATCGCCTTTTCAATGTCGTGGAAAATGCGCACATCCGTGTGTCCGGTCTTCTTTGAGCGGGCATCAGCGCGGGCGCGTTCTTTCTGCTCCTCCATGAGAGAGCGGAAGCCCTCCTCGTCGACGCTCACACCCTGCTCAGCTGCCATCTCGAGGGTCAGGTCGATCGGAAAGCCGTAGGTATCGTGCAGCGAAAAGGCCGATGCACCCGAAATCATAGGCGTACCCTTGGTTTCCTTCGCCGATGCCACGGCGGCATCCAGGATTGTCGTGCCAGCGCTCAGCGTACGACGGAACGCCTCTTCCTCCGCGTAAGCGACCTCAGAAATCGTCTTCCAATTCGTCTCAAGCTCCGGGTAGGACGCCTTCATCGCGTCCTTCGACACCGTCAGCAGCGTCGGCATGGTCGCCTCGTCAACCCCCAGCAAACGCATCGAACGAACCGCGCGGCGAATCAGGCGGCGCAGCACGTAGCCTCGACCGTCGTTGCCTGGACGCACGCCGTCGCCGATCAGCATGAGGGAGGAGCGCACGTGGTCGGCGACCACACGCATTCGCACATCATTGTCGTAGGCCTCGCCAGCTTCGGGACCCGCAGCGCCCAGACCATAGCGCTTGCCGCTCATCTGCATTGCGGCTTCAATGACGGGGAACACCTCGTCAATCTCATACATGTTCGGCTTGTCCTGCATGACGAAAGCAAGGCGCTCAAGCCCAGCACCCGTATCGATCGCCTTCTGATCGAGTTCTCCGAGCAGCGGATAGTCTTTACCGGTGCCCTCGCCGCGCATGAACTGGTCAAACACCAAGTTCCAAACCTCTAGGTAACGGTCACCGCCGGGATCCACAGCGCCACCCACGGCCTCGGGACCGTAGGCTGGGCCACGATCATAGTGCCACTCAGCGCAGGGACCCGCAGGACCAGGCTGACCCGTGTCCCAGAAGTTCTCCACGCGTGGCAGGCGCACAATGTGCTTCGGATCCATACCAACCTGTTTGGTCAGGACACTCAAAGCTTCCTCATCCTGATCCCAGATCGTCACCCAGAAACGATCACCATCAAGACCATACTTGCCTTCGTCTCGCGAACCCGTCAGCAGATCCCACGCGAAATTAATAGCACCTTCCTTGAAGTAATCGCCGAAGGAGAAGTTGCCGTTCATCTGGAAGAACGTGCCGTGGCGGGTCGTCTTACCCACGTTGTCGATGTCGTTCGTCCGAATACACTTTTGCACCGATGTGGCACGAGGCCACGGAGCAGGTTCAACTCCCATGATGTAGGGAATGAACGGAACCATGCCCGCGATCGTAAAAAGAATTGACGGCTCCGGAGACACCAAGGAAACGGAAGGACACACCTCATGGCCCTGCTTCTCGAAATAGTCGAGCCAACGTGTGCGGATTTCAGACGTACGCATAGTGCCTCATGTTAGTCGGTCCCCACCCGTTAGGGCACATCGGCACGCACGAGCGGACTGTGGGATGAAGATAACCGTGCCCCCGAGCTTTCGCTCGGGGGCACGGTTTTAACAGATGTCAACGCGAGTAGTGCTCGACGACCATCTGAACGTCGACGGTCACGGGAACCTCTGCACGCTTGGGACGACGCACCAGGGTCGCCTTCAGGCGAGCAAGATCAACATCCAGGTACTCGGGGACGGCAGGCAGTACGTCGCGGTGAATACCCTCAGCGGCAATCTCAAAGGGAACCGTAGTCTGCGACTTGGGCTTAACCTGCAGGGTCTGACCGGGCTTGACACGGAACGAGGGACGGTCGACGATCTTACCGTCAACGAGAATGTGACGGTGAACGACGAACTGGCGGGCCTGCTGGATGGTGCGCGCAAAGCCAGCGCGCAGGACAAGGGCATCCAGACGCATCTCAAGCAGCTCAACCAAATTCTCACCGGTCAGACCGGCGGTGCGGCGAGCCTCTTCGAAGGTGCGGCGCAGCTGCGACTCACGGATACCGTACTGGGCGCGCAGACGCTGCTTTTCCTTCAGACGAACAGCGTAGTCGGAATCCTGACGGCGGCGGGTACGACCGTGCTCACCGGGGCCATAGGGACGCTTCTCGAAGTAACGGACAGCCTTGGGCGTCAGGGCCAGGCCGAGGGCGCGGGACTCACGCACCTGCTTACGGGAACGATTCGTTGCCATGGTTCTTCTTCCTGTTTCTCATGTCATGTCGGGGTGGTTGCCCGACATGGGGCCAACTCCAGGACCAGTGATGGTCCGTCGGCTAAGACCCCAGGTGTCCGCTGGCGCGGACAACTGTTCTATCCTAGCGTCTCTTCAACAGATTGCGAATCACACCGAGCCGCTTCGTGAGTATTGCCTCATGCCCATTGTCCGTCGGCACGTAGTAACAGGCCCCCTCCAGGTCATCGGGAAGGTACTGCTGCGCCGCCACATGGTGAGGACAGTCATGAGCGTACAGGTATCCATCACCGTGGCCCAACGCCTTCGCACCCGCATAGTGCGCGTCGCGCAGATGTTCGGGGACACTTCCCCCGCGGCCTTTTCTCACATCTGCCAGCGCGCGGTCGATCGCCAGATAGGTGGCATTGGACTTCGGAGCAGTTGCCACAGCAACAACGGCTTGTGCAAGGAGCAAGCGCGCCTCAGGCATGCCGATCAGGGCAACCCCCTGAGCAACGGAAACACATGTGGACAACACCTCCGGAGATGCCATACCGACCTCCTCCGAGGCCGCGATCATGACACGCCGAGCAATGAAACGCGGATCCTCCCCCGCCTCGATCATTCGAGCAAGATAGTGCAAGGACGCATCCACATCCGAACCGCGCATCGACTTAATGAAAGCGCTTGCCACATCGTAATGCTGATCGCGCCCCCACCGCACGAGCGTTTGATTGGCTGCTGCCTCGACGGAGGCAACCGTGATCTCGCCGGAGCCATCATCACTGGCTACCCCCGCTGCAGCTTCCAGAAGCGTCAAAGACTTACGTGCATCACAGCCCGCCAGACGGACAAGCCCCTCTACTGCCTCCTCTGAGATCGAGAAACGACCGCCAAGCCCACGCTCGTCATCGATCGCGCGTCGAATTAACCCCTCAAGCGCGTCGGGTTCAAGCGGGCGAAGCGTCAGCAACAATGAACGGGATAGGAGCGGGGCAATGACCGAAAACGAGGGATTCTCGGTCGTCGCCGCAACCAAGACAACCCAACTGTTCTCGACGGCCGGCAGCAGCGAGTCCTGTTGCGATTTCGAAAAGCGATGGACCTCGTCGATGAACAGGATGGTTTCCTCTGCATTGCTCGTCAACGCGCGTCGTGCATCATCGACGACGCGGCGAACGTCACCCACACCCGACGATACGGCTGACAGCTCAACGAATCGACGACCGGACGCTCGCGCGATGAGATACGCGAGCGTCGTTTTGCCAGTACCAGGTGGACCCCACAGGATGACCGACGAGGGGGCCACCCCATCGCGCGATTCACCTGACAAGAGCCGACGTAGAGGCGCCCCTTCTCCAAGGAGATGAGATTGCCCGACGACCTCATCCAAACGCGTGGGACGCATACGAACGGCGAGGGGCGCGCCCGCGCAAAACGCGGGCACGCCCAACTCATCGAAAGAATCGGAATCAAACAGATCCATAACACCTAGACTACGTCAGGGTGACCCCATGTGAGGAGGACCCGATCTTCGGACCGGACAGAACCTGAAGAACGACGAGGCCCCCGAGGATCAGCATGCAGGCGCCAGCACCCAGCAGGTAACCATTGAGGCCCTCAGATTCGTCACCGGCATTCGAGGATGACAGAACCTCCGCGTGGAGCTTGACGGACCCGGATGCGTCAACCGAGCTTCCGGGAGCACCAGCACTGAGCGTCGAAGCAACCTTAAACTCTGCCCAGCCGACGAGCTCGTGTGAACGGTTGGCCACAACGACCTTGTAATCGCCCATTGGCAGGCCGTTGACATCCATCGTTACCCGGTTATCGTCTGCCACCTGCAGCCACCGAGCCTCACCTGTCTGCATGATGTTCGCGCTCACCCACTCGCCGACAGTGGCCTTGTCAGCAGGAACGTTGATGGTCAACTGGCCAGCTGTGAATGCGGCGCTCACACCACCCTTGTTGGCATCGGTGAGCTGCGATTCGTCCGTCACCGGGGACACAGGGGTATCCGATGGCTGAGGCGAGTGAGCGGCGGTAGATGCCGAGGGGCTAGCTGACGGACTCTCGGAGGGCGTCGGGGTAGGCCGAACGACAGGAAGAGCGGGATCGTCAGGCGTAGGTGCGGGTTCGGTCGAAGGCTGCGGATCGGGCTGTGGAGCAGGATCAGTGCTCGTTACGGGATCGGGCGAGGACTGCGGATCGGGCGATGCCTGCGGATCGGGCGAGGGCTGCGGATCGGGCGAGGGCTGCGGATCGGGCTGCGGGGCAGGGTCAGTGCCCGGCTCCGGCGCAGGATCGGGCGAAGGCTGCGGATCGGGCTGCGGGGCAGGGTCAGTGCTCGGCTCCGGCGCAGGATCGGTCGAGGGCTGCGGATCGGGCTGCGGAGCAGGATCTGTCGTCGGCTTATCTGCCGGATCGGGGGGATCAGTCCGGCCCTCGTTATTGGGGGCGAACACCTTGACAGAGTAGCTCCGCTTGGACACGAGCGTGCGTTCGTCCTTGTAGATCACAACAGTGACACTGTGTTGAGTGCCGGGCTGCCACGTCGTGCCCTGAACGTTGTTGGTGCCGTTCGGCACCGGGACGACCATAGTGCTGTTATTGAGCGCGGCGGCCATCCACAGACCGTGAGCATCGGCAGTCACGATCTCGCCATGACGTTCAAACGTTGGCTTCTCCTTAGGCGTGACACCTCCGTCATCCAGAACGACCGCCCAGTAGCCTGTCGTGCCGTAGTCGGCCTCAAATCGCGCAGCGTTTTCGAGGCTAATGCGGAAAGAGGTGTTGGGGATAGCGTAATGCTCGTCATTAGAATCAGCGCGCGCGGTAAAACCGGGGATCGCGAGCGCGACCGCCGCAAACAAGCATAGGGCCATGAGTATACTCATCGCCCGACTGCGGCCAGCAAACCCTCTCCCTCCAAGGGCTGAGGTTGCCCGTCCGTGCTGCATAGCGGTTCTCCTTCAAGGAAGTAATGCTCAGAAGATACTGTTTAAAGCCAGAGTAACAGGTGTGACGACTGATTGCTAAATCCCAACGCACACCACGCGGTCAATCACAATGTCGTTGGCGCCGGGGCAAAGCAAGACACAATTAATGCACTCCCCCGTGTGACCTGCGCACAATGCTGACCGTCGCAACGGCACCCAGGAGGGTGAGAAGCCCACCGCCCGCGAGTATCCATCCGTTGAGGCGCCCCTCCTCTTCACGGGCAGCTTCCTCGTTTGCCTGCTGCTCAGAGCGGGCCTTTGGGCCGATCTGCGAGGCAGAGACACTCTGCGGTTCCGTTGACGAGGTGGGGTCGGGGGTTGGGATGCCCGCTGTCGCAGGAGAACCCGGCCTAGACCCGATGGCAGGACCGGAGGGTGCGCTCGGCGCGGGGGAAGGAAGAGACGACGATGCCTGGGAATCGCTCATGTTGTCCGCCGACGCACCTTCGTTGGGAGCCTGAGGGGTACTCGCACCGGGGGCGGTCGCAGCGGACTCCCCCAGACCACTGGCGGGTGCGGTTAAGGGAAGGGCAGGTGTTTCATCGCCCCCGAGCTCATCAGTGCCGGGAGTTGTAGAGGTGTCATCGTCGCTATCGTCGAAGTTATCAGGCAGGGCAGGCTTGGCGTTGGCACCCCCGAGCGTGCAGGTCAGAACCGGTATGTCTTCCTCGGCGACCCTCACCACCGCTTCAACAGAGGTTTCATTAGCGCTATCACCAATCGCGATCTGATGAGTGGAACCCGCGCGCCAGCTCGCGGGAATCGCTATGTCCGTCACGAAGGAGCCGTCAGCACCCACCTCGGCGACAGCCCATGCGCTCTTGTTGCGCACGACGACTGACGGAACCCACGTCGGGAGTTCAGTATCGGCAGGACGTAGTTCCTTCCCGCCGTCGAGTGTCATGATCACAAAGGCACGGCCATCATCGGAGGTAGGAGTCCAGCCACTGCCTTCGAGGTGCAGGGCGTCACCCGCATGCAGGATAGATGAGACTCGCACGGTCGCTTCTCCCTCCGTGATCTCGAGGCACGAGGCCGCGGTATCCGGGACTCCGTCAATGCTGTATGCGGGGGTGGCGGTAATACAAATGCCCGCGATGATTGAAACAGAAGTGGTCAGTGCAAGAACGGACGTGCACAGCCTCTTGCTATGCGCGATTGACCGTTTCGTCATGCCTGCCGTCTTCCCTCTCGTCACGATTTTCTCGAATAAACCGCGCATTCCAGCACAGAGTAATCATGTCAGTGTCCGAGTAACTATCGGCCACACGACTCATCTTATTATTGTAGGCGCGAGACACAATTGCGAACAACAAGCAAATTCCTGGAAGTGTGCGAAAAAAACTGATTTCTCGCCAATTTTATTAAATTTGACCAGGAATTGTGACTTATATTATCGAGCAATCATGCTGTCTGATGACCTCCTGGTCAGCATTTGAGATTTCGAGAAACCCTTCTGCGACACTAACGGCACGGGACCACGAGCGGCGCATCCGTCTTATGATCATCGATGATCACATCGGAGACATCAAAACGCGCTTAATCAGCTCAGGGCCACATCGCGTCCGCGCCGATCGGGGACACCCAGGGCGAGAACGGTCACGGCGACGCCGACGATGGCGCGGATTCGCGTCCATAGGTGCTCGGGTGCCTCAATACAGTCGATCTATTCGGGAACAAAGGTGCGCCTAACCTACAGGTCGAATATGACATGACCTATCTCATCAATGCTCAGGATGTGAGCGGCCACCACCCGTCGAGCACACGCACGAGGCCTTCGCGCCACCAGGCCACGTCGTGGCCGCCGCGATAGAGATCCAGCTCTACAGCTGCCCCCAAGTTCCGCAGAAGTTCCGCGCACTCATCGACGACCGGGCGCATCGTCTGCTCCAGCGTTCCCACCTGCAGACGCAGCGTCACCCCGGCGCGTGGCCTCACCCATCCAGCGCGCAGGTCACCCATCAGCGTTCCCTCACCCACACCACGATGTTCCCCACCCCACCACAGGGACGGCGGCTGAGCAATGACCACATCGATGTCTATATCCGTTCGCAACGCAGCCTCGAGGACGGCGAGTCCACCGTACGACTGACCGGCGATTGTCACTGGACCCACCCCTACCTCGTCACAAATCGAGCGGATCAGCGCCTCAACGCGAGCCACATCAGTCAGCACTGCCTCGCGCTCCCTCGCAGCCCCCACATCAATCGTTATAACGCGCAGGCCGCGATAGCGCCGGGTCAACCACCCCACCCCGTTAGCTCTCCAGATCTGCCCATCGAACAACATGAGAGTACGCACCGGCGCACCCTCGCCGTCATGCACGACCACGACGCGCTGCCGCGGCGAC
>NZ_LT635868.1:513518-748752 GCF_900128465.1 Actinomyces bouchesdurhonensis
TGCCGCGGCGACGCCCCGTCGGGCGCGAGCGGCACCGCGCACTCCACCTCGCGCGCGGCGCGCATATCCCGCGAAAACACCTCGCGATCAGGCCAGACAAGACACGCATCCGGACCGGCGAAGAGGGAGGCAACATGCCCCCGCCCATTGACGAGCGCACGCGGATGGGAGCGATCGCGCACCGCCGAGGCGAGGACGCGCGCCCACGCACGCCGATCATCCGCCACGCGCGAATCAAGCCCACCTGGCCCGACCAGCACGAACTGGTAACTCACGATGACATCGGCGGGCAGAGCGCACGACAACACCCATGGCTCCACTCCGCGCACCCGCTCCATACGAAAGAGCTCCAGGCGATCGCGCGCCCGATCCGTCACCGTATTGAGGACCAGATAGGCCCCCGAGGCACCATCCCCGGCGCATCGGAAGGTCACCCGAACGGCCTCACGACCATCGATCACCATCCGCGCGCCGACAAGCGGCCCGGTTGAGACGCCAGCGCGCAGCAACTCGGAGCGCTCCGCAGCGAGACGGAGAAAACCCGTCTCAGAAAACGAAGGTGCGTCGATGATCGGGCGATCAGTCAAAGAGCGAGATGTCGCCCGCGCCCACGCGAGCAACAACCGCGTCGCCGCCCGCAAAGTCGATAACTGTCGTCGGCTCAGCCACGCCGACCGGCCCAACGACGACGAGATCAACCTGGTGACCGATGCGCTCATCCACGTCGAATCCATCCGTCAGAGGCTCAGTCTCACCGGGCATGATGAGAGTCGAACACGCGAGGGGCTCGCCGAGCGCCTCGACGATCGTCTGCGTGATGACGTGATCCGGAATGCGCACGCCGACCGTGTGCTTCTTCTTGTTGAGCATCACGCGCGGTACCTCCTTGGTGCCACGGAGAATGAACGTGTAAGGTCCGGGCGTCAGGGCCTTCATCGTGCGGAACTCGTGATTATCCACGATTACCAGCTCACCGAGCTGAGCGAACGAGTGACACAGCAATGAAAAGTTGTGCTTGTCGTCGAGCTTGCGCACCGCGCGAATCGTATCCATGCCCGACTTATTGCCGATCTTAGTCGCGATCGCATAACCGGAGTCCGTGGGCAGCGCAATCGTGCCGCCGCGCTCCAGCAGGTCAACGACCGTGTTTACCAGACGTGCTTGAGGATTTACCGGATGCATCTCAACGTACGACATGACTCTATTGTGCACGAAACCCCCTCCGACCGGGGCCGGATGGGGGTTTCGTGGACAAGACTTCCGAGAGCTAGATCACTTCTTTGCCTCGTCGGTGGATTCCTCGCCACGCTTCTTCGGCTTGGCATCCACGCCCGCCTCCTTACGCTGCGCGGGCGTGATCGGGGCCGGGGCCTCGGTCAGCGGATCGAAACCGCCACCGGACTTCGGGAAAGCGATGACGTCGCGGATCGACTCGGACTTCGTCAGCAGCGAGACGATACGGTCCCAGCCAAAAGCGACGCCGCCGTGCGGCGGGGCGCCGAACTTGAAGGCATCCAGCAGGAAGCCGAACTGCGCCTGGGCTTCCTCCTCACCAATCCCCATCACGTTGAACACGCGGTTCTGGATGTCGCGGCGGTGGATACGGATCGAGCCGCCGCCGATCTCGTTGCCGTTGCAGACGATGTCGTAGGCGTAGGCCAGGGCGTTGCCCGGGTCCTTGTCGAAGGAGTCGATCCACTCGGGCTTGGGCGAGGTGAAGGCGTGGTGGACAGCCGTCCACGCGCTGTGGCCCAGCGCGACATCGCCCTCGGCCTCGGCATCGCCGGTGGGCTTAAAGAGCGGGGCGTCCACGACCCAGGTGAAGACCCAGGCGTCGGGATCAATGAGGTCGCAGCGCTTGCCGATCTCCAGGCGGGCAGCGCCGAGCAGCTCGCGCGAGGGGGTGGGTTTGCCTGCTGCGAAGAAGATGCAGTCACCGGGCTTGGCGCCGGTGGCGGCCGCCAGGCCCTCGCGTTCGGCCTCGGTGATGTTCTTGGCCACGGGTCCGCCCAGCGTGCCATCCTCGGCGATCGTGACGTAGGCCAGGCCCTTGGCGCCGCGCGCCTTGGCCCACTCCTGCCACTTGTCGAAGGTGCGACGCGGCTGCGAGCCGCCACCGGGCATGACGACGGCGCCAACATACGGCGCCTGGAATACACGGAACGTCGTGTCCTTGAAGTACTCGGTGAGTTCGGTCAGCTCCAGGCCGAAACGCAGGTCAGGCTTATCGGAGCCGTAACGCTCCATCGCATCCTTGTAGGTCATGCGCGGGATCGGCGTGGACAGATCATAACCGATGAGCGCCCAGACGTTCTTCAAAACGTCCTCGGCGACCTCGATGACGTCGTCTTGGTCCACGAAGCTCATCTCGATGTCAAGCTGGGTGAACTCGGGCTGGCGATCGGCGCGGAAATCCTCGTCGCGATAGCAGCGCGCGATCTGAAAGTAGCGCTCCATACCTGCCACCATGAGCAGCTGCTTGAAGAGCTGGGGCGACTGAGGCAGGGCGTACCAGGAACCCGGGGACAGACGGGCAGGGACGATGAAGTCGCGGGCACCCTCGGGGGTCGAACGCGTCAGGGTCGGGGTCTCGATCTCGACGAAGTCGCGAGCGTAAAGCGCCTCACGGGCGGCGCGCGAGACCTTGGAGCGCAGACGGATCGCGTACTGCTCGGGTTCGCGGCGCAGGTCGAGGTAGCGGTACTTTAGGCGAGTTTCCTCACCCACGTTGCCGGAATCTTCAGCATTGGAGGAGACCTGGAAGGGTAGAGGCGCGCTGGTGTTGAGGATCTCGATGTCGTCGCCCATGACCTCGATGGCGCCGGTGGCCAGATGGGGGTTCTCATTGCCCTCGGGGCGTGCGCAGACCTCGCCAGTGACCTTCAGGACGAACTCGGAGCGCAGCTCGTGGGCGACGCGCTCGTCGCGCACGACCACCTGGGCGATGCCGGAGGCGTCACGCAGGTCGATGAAGGCGACGCCACCATGATCGCGGCGGCGGTCCACCCAACCGGTGAGCGTCACGGTCTGACCAACCAGGTCGGTGCCGAGAGTTCCAATGTTGTGAGTGCGAAGCACTGTGATTCCTTTCGTAGTTACCATCCGCGAGACAGGCGGCGGCAGTGTCATTGTACGCCTGACGTCCGAAGAGTCGCGTGTGCCGTGAGTAGGATAGTCAACATGCCCGCCGCCGATTCCTCCTCCCCCGCCCGCGCCTCGTGGGCCCCGTCCGAAATTGGCTTGGCCATCGGGTCCGTGCTTCTCATTACCCTCGTGGCCTTCGAGGAGCTCGCCGCCACGACGATCATGCCGGTCGTCGTCGAGTCTTTTAACGCGGCGCCCTGGTACCCGATCGCATCGGGTGCGGCACTGGCCACGCAGCTGAGCGCCACCGTGGTCGCGGGCGCCCTGGCCGATTGGAAGGGCCCCCGTGTCGTCCTGCTCGCGGGGCTGGTGCTCTTCGCCGTCGGCCTGCTGGTGTGCGCCGTCGGCTCACACGTCATCGTCTTCGTCGTCGGGCGCGCGCTGCAGGGGCTGGGGGGTGGCCTCCTCATCGTCCCGCTCTACGTGCTCGTGGGCTCGGTTGCTTCCCCTCCGCACCGCCCCACGTTCTTCGCATCTTTCTCCCTGGCGTGGGTGCTTCCCTCCCTGGTCGGCCCCGCGATCGCCGGTCACGTCACCCAGGAGTGGGGCTGGCGCTACGTCTTCGGCGTCGTTCCCCTCCTCGTGCTGATCGCAGCCCTTCCCATCGCCTACGTCCTGCGTTCCGTGCCGACCGCGCAGGGACAGCGCTCCCCCGTCCTCGCGGCCCTGTCTCGTGATGCCGGGCTCGTCGGCGTCGGGGTCATGCTGCTTCAGCTCGCAGGAGCCCTCGCCTCGCCCGTCGCGCAATTCGGTGTCTTCGCCCTCGGCGCGGTCATCACGGTGTGGGCGCTCCCCCGTCTCCTCCCGCGCGGCACCTTCGTGTCGCGCCCAGGCATGCCCTCGGCGATCCTGGCGAGGCTCGGCGCACTCGCGTCCCAGGTCGGCCTCGCCGTCATGATCCCCCTGATCCTCCAGCGCGTGCACGGCTGGTCCGAGGCCTCCTCCGCCTGGTGGGTCACCCTCGGTTCGATCACGTGGTCCATCGGCGCGGTCGNGGACCAGGGCCTGGACGTCGCGCTCGTCGGCGTCGACGATGGCCAGCAGCGGCAGGCCGAAGGCGGCCGTCTTGCCGGTTCCCGTCTGGGCGATACCCACGACGTCGCGCAGCTCTAGGAGCGGCGGGATCGCGGCGGCCTGGATCGGTGTGGGGACGCGGAACCCCATATCGGTGACGGCCTGGAGAATCTCCTCGGGCAGTCCGAGGCTCGCGAAGGTCACGGTATCGCCGTCTTCGCCGTCGGCTTCCTGCCCGGCGTCGCGGTCCTCGCCGTCGGCCTCGTCGACGAGATCGAACTCGTCGTCCATGTCCATGATGTCATCGCGTTCGTCGCGGTCCATGTAGTCGTCGGAGGGCATAGTCATTCCTTGCGTGCTGCGTGTGGGGTAGCAAAACCATCGGGGCGGGCCATCGAGGCTCCTCAGCGCGGCCTCACCCATAACAACAAATCCCGCGTCCCGCGGGGCACCATAACAAGGGGCTGCGCCTCATCGCTGCCACCAGCATAGCGTGCGCTTGCTCGGAAAAGGTACACGTGGTTGGCGACGTCACTGTTCGCGCACACCGATGCGTTCCGCTTCACACCCGCGGGTTGAGGGGCAGACGGGCCACGAACGAGGCAATCGTAACTTGACGGGTATCCTCCGCCCGCAGTGGGGCGACAACAAGGCGATCAACTTCGTCACGGCACAGCGCCCTGACATCCGCCATGACCGCACGCCGACGACGTGAGGCTACCCAAGCGGATGCGACACGGCTGACAAACGCACACAGCACCGTCACCGCGAGGCCGCAGCCGATCAGCGCAGTAGGCATCGGGACGGGACCGAGGGCGGGCACAGAAACATCGATGAGTACCGCCCGACCGAGGTGAATCGCCAGGATCCAGACCCCGCCAATGAGACACACTATCCATGCGATCAGCTGCATGGCACCGAAATACTTCGCAAGTGCCGGCGCGCTCGAACTCACACGCAAGTGTGCGGACACCTCACGGTGAGCGCTGTGAGGAACCTTCGTCGCTCCGCCCAGTGCGCGATCAACGAGACGGCGACGCCAGGACTCGGGCCTGCCCGTCGAGCGCGCAGCGACCTCACTGCGAACCGCATTTGCAAAGGCCGCTTCATCGAAAGCCGAACGTGTAGGCAGCGTCGGAGTAGTCGCGCTTTCCTCGCGCGCCTCCTCGCCCAGGTGCAAGCGTCGCAAAGGATCAGCGCCCATACGTGCCATCCAACGCAAGGGAAGCCACCCACCCGCACGAATGCACGCGCGTCGCGTCGCCCCAGCCACGGCCTCAGCAATGATCGGTGCCCCCGCAAGCTCGGCGGCAGCGCTCGCCAATTCAGTGGCCATTCCCTCTGTCTCAATGCCGCGAATCGGCCCCTCTAATCCGATAGCATCACGCACGAGAACAGCGGCCTCGGCGAGTGCAGCCCGAGCGCGCAACGCCTGCCGTGACACGCGCCGAGCCTCGCTCGCCAGGTGAGCGCGCAGCGCGTCAATCCCCTCCCCTGTGGTTGCTGACACGGCCACGACGGGCGCGTCCATCAGGCCGCGTTCATCCAGGACGCGACGCAGGTCCGTCTCGATCGCGCCGCGCGAAGGAGCATCCAGCATATCGATGTGGGTAAGAGCAACCGTCACGGACGCGTGAGAAGAACCAAGACGCGCCAACCACTCGTCGTGCAGGCACGCATCCGCGTACTTCTGCGGATCAACGACGACGACAAGGGCATCAACACGCGATGCCAAACGGCTGACCACCTCACCGTGCGATTCTATGACCGAGTCAATGTCGGGCAGGTCAATGATCACGGTATCGCCTGCACGATCTCCGGGAGCGTCGACGCGAGATCGCACGCCCAGCCACTCGAGAAGCTCCTTCGGCTCGCGCCCCTTGGGCAAGACAGCGCACGCCTCATTTGTGGTCGGCCGCAGGACGCCCGCACGTACGACCTCTCCCCCGCTGAGCGCATTAACAAGAGAAGACTTGCCCGCTCCCGTACCGCCGAGCATGCCGATCACGCACCACGTCGGATCCATCTCGCTGCGCTCAGAGGTCACGTCGATGAGCTCGCGCACCCGCGCCAGGGTCGCCGGCTCAATGTCGGAAGCGGCGAGCGTCGCAATCTGGTCGAGTTGCGTCGCTGCCGACGCAACAAAGGTCGCTGTGCGCCTCATGTCAGCACTTCCCGTGCCTTGTCGAGCGCCGACGCGAGCGCCTCGATGCGTTCCCTTTCCTGCGAGCGATCCAACCCCGCGGCAATGGGAGCGACGACTTCCGCCAGTGAACTGGCCGCCAGCGATTCCAAGGCCTCACGGGCCTGCACGGTGAGCGAACGCACCGTGCGCTCACCGAAATACGATTCGAGAATCGTCTGCGACAGCGCGGCCGAAGCACCCGCCACGCCGACCTCGACGCCCGTCACACCGCCCGTCATCGCGAAAACACTGACCATGAGCGACACCGTCACGACGTTGATTCCTCCGGCCAGGAGCCGACCCGTCACGCGCGAGGACTCCGCCTGGCCGCGCACAATCTGCGTGACCTCGCTGGTCCAGGCCTGCGCTGTCCTGCGCGCACGCTCAAGGCTCGCCTGAGTGTCCAACAGCTCCTCGAACTCGCCGATCGCGGCGACCGGCTCGGCCAGACGCAGAGCCTCAGTCCACGCGCGGTGATACTGATCGCTCAAACGCTGAGCCAGCCCGCCGGTAAGGTCCCGACGCACTTGTTCCTCGGGAGCGGCACTGCCGCGCACGGCACCCATGATGCGCTCGCGCACGCTACCGAGCACCCTGGCCAGAGTGCGCGTCATATCCCACGAACCCAACACCTCAGAGATGCGGGCGCTCACCTCGCCGCGCAGCACATCGTCGCTCGAGGAGGAGGCAACGTCACGCGCACACGATGCAACCAGGTGATCAATGCCCTCACGAGCTGACGTGACGGCACTCAACGCCAAGCGGGATTCATCCAATGCCCTGAACGCTTCTTCCAGAGCAGAAGCAACAGCTCCAGCAAGGGAACTGCGAACGATTGCCGCGCGCTCGTGCGCATCATCGCCAATACCGCGTAAGAACGCCCCCGCAGGAGCAATCGCTTCGAAAGGCAACCGACCGCGAGTCAGCTCCTGCTCAGCAATCACAATAATCGGAACCTCCCCCAAGCCTCGGCGCTGAGCGAGCGAAGACAGGTCCGCGCGAATCTCCTCCTGGACACCCGCGGGCACCCGGTTGAGCACGATTGCAACGCGCAATCCCCGACGGGCAGCCTCCTCCAGGTGCCGCCACGCGACAGCGTCCGCGTAACGAGCAGCAGTCGTAACAAAAATCCACAGGTCAGCGCTGTCGAGAAGCTCCGAGGCGAGCCGACGGTTACCCTCCTCAACCGAATCTATGTCGGGGGCGTCCAAGATGCCGATCGACGGCCACATCATGTCGTCCACGACGATGGTCACAGCATCGAGACTCGTTCCCTGTCCGCCTTCGTGCTTGGCCAAGCGCGGAAGCACACGATCCGACATGAACCACGCACGCGCCTGCAGCGAACACACCAGGACAGGGCGGCGCGTCGTTGGACGAAGTGTGCCCGACCTGCTGACGTCACGGTCTAGGAGCGAGTTCACGAGGGTCGACTTACCTGCCCCCGTTGAACCCCCTACCACGACGAGGAGGGGCGCTTGCGCATCCTCCAAGCGTGGCACAACCACATCCTGCAGACGACGCAGCGCACGCTCGCCATCGCCGCGGGCAGCCTGTGGCATCGCCTCGAGCGAATGCTCGAGCGCGCCCGCGAGACCGCGTGCTGCGTCAACGGCGGTAGTGGGCACTCAGGCCATCACCTTCTCAATCGACGGAGCTACATCCTCCGCGGGCACAACCCACGTCGCCGCATCGGCATCCACCTGCTCGCCGCTTCGAATGTCCTTCACCGTATCTGCCTTCCCGTCATCACCCGGGAACCAAACGAAAGGAATGCCACGCTTATCTGCGAACTTAATCTGCTTACCGAACTTGGCGGCGCTCGGGGCGACGTCGGTCGAGATGCCGCGCCCGCGCAGCGTCGCCGCGATCTGTTCGGACCGCTCGCGCTGTTCCTCATTCGTTACAGCGACGACCACGACCGTGGGAACCTTACGCGAAGCGCGCACCAGAGGCGCAGAAATCATGCGTGAGACGAGGCGCGAGACACCGATGGACAGGCCGACGCCTGGAAAGGTACGTTTTCCGTCCTTCGCGAGAGAGTCGTAGCGTCCGCCCGAGCAGATCGAGCCGAGGTCCTCGTGGCCCTCGATTTCGGACTCGTAGACGCTTCCCGTGTAGTAGTCGAGGCCTCGCGCGATCTTCAGGTCGGCGACCAGCGCCCCCGGCATGCGCTTGTTGGCGGTGTCGAGCAGCTCCGCAAGCTCGTTCAGGCCCTCGTCCAGCAGCTCTCCGCTCACGCTCAGAGCAGCCAGGCGTTCGCGCACCTCAGCTGAATCAGACGTGCGAATCTGGGCCATCTGGAGTAGGACGGAGGCCTGATCGCCGTTGATACCCGACTCAGACAGCTCCCTAGCTACACCCGCGGACCCGATCTTGTCGATCTTATCCAGCCCGCGCAACGCCGCCTCGACATCACTAACACCCACCGATTCGCACACGCCCTGGACAACCTTGCGGTTATTGACGAGCACGCGCACCGGCGGAATCGGCAAACTGTTAAGCGCCTCCGCCATGACGAGCGGCAGATCCACCTCGAAATGGAATGGCAACTCACCATTGCCGACAACATCAATATCAGCCTGCGTAAACTCGCGGAAACGCCCCTCCTGCGGACGCTCGCCACGCCAGACCTTCTGTATCTGGTAGCGCTTGAACGGAAAATCCAGCTCATTGGCGTTCTCCACGACGTAGCGAGCAAAGGGAACAGTCAGGTCGAAGTGCAGACCCATGCCCTTGTCCTTAAGCGTGCGCGGTCCGGACGCTGCAGCCTTCAGAGCCTGAAGGCGATCGAGGACGTAGATCTCCTTGGAAGTCTCGCCCTTGGCCTCGAGCTGTGCCAGTGTCTCGACCGCGCGCGTCTCAATTCCCACGAAACCGTGGAGTTCAAAGACACGACGCAACACGTCCAGGACGCGCATCTCAATGATGCGTCCCTCGGGGAGCCATTCGGGGAAACCAGACAGAGACGTGCGAGCCATGACGTTATCCTTGAAATCGCGTGGTTGCGGCGCTAACCGATGCGGCGAGCGCGGATCAAATACTGATTTGAGCGTATCTCATCCGCGAGCGTTGTAGCCGGACCATGGCCGGGAATGAGAACTGTTGTCGGGTCAATCGCATTGGAAATAGTGCGCAGCGAATGCCTCATTTGTGTTTCATCGCCGCCAGGCATATCGGTGCGCCCAACGCTGCCCTTGAATACAACGTCCGCGCTCAGCGCCCACGGCACCGAATCCTCGCTGGCAAAGAACGACCGATTACTCACGCGAATGTCCAACGGGCTGTGTCCAAGGAACACCGCCGAACCCTCGGTGTGACCGGGCGCGGGTACCATGCGCAAACACACACCCGGAGTAATCTCGATTGACTCAGCAGGCATCTCGCGCAGGGAGATGGGTTTGACCCACTCCCCAACGAAGTCGGGCGGCGCCATGGGCAAGAATGAAGCCGGATCATCCATACGGTACATGTCCGGCCCCGGCAGGTACACGGGCACGGGAACGCCCGCCTCACCCCACGTCGACACCTGGGCCGCGTCCCACACGTGATCCGGATGCCCGTGGGTCAACAACACGGCACCGACACTGACCCCTTCGCAGTCAAGCACCTCGCGAATAAGGCGCTGGATACCGGCGGAAGGGTCGACAACAAGGGCTGTGCCCGCCCCAGAAGGGACGAGCACAAGCCCATTCGCCGCGTAGAAAGGCGACGGAATCACGTGAAGACGCATGTCACTCCATTGACGAAGAGATCTGCGCGAGCCACGCGCGCTTGGTCTCGAGGGTCTCACGCACGGCGGAAGCTGACTTGTTATCGCCCGTTGACTCCGCATCGGCGAGGGAACGCTCGAGTTGAGCAATCTGTTCTTGAAGCTGTCCCACCATGCCGGCGGCGCGGGCGCGTGTCTCAGGGTTCGTGCGCCTCCACTCCTTTTCTTCGGCTTCGCGAACCGCGGCCTCAACAGCACGCAAACGTCCCTCAACGCGATGTAGATCGGAGGAGGGAACACGACCGACCTCTTCCCAGCGATCCTGAATAAGACGCAGCTGAGCCTTAGCTCGCTCAATGTCTGTCACTGGAAGGATTTTCTCAGCATCAGCCAGGATCGCTTCCTTGGCAACGAGGTTCTCTCGGTACTGTGCGTCCGTAGCCTCGTCCTTAGCGCGACGCGCATCAAAGAACACCTGCTGGGCGGCGCGGAAACGCGCCCACAGCGCGTCATCCTCCTTGCGCGAGGCACGCGGGGCAGCCTTCCAGCGGTTCATAAGCTCACGGTAGGCTCCGGCGGTCCGCGACCAATCCACCGAAGACGACAACGCCTCGGCTTCAGCAATCAATGCTTCCTTTACTCGCTTGGCCTCGGACTGAGCCTGATCAAGCTGAGAGAAGAACTGACGGCGGTGACGGTCAAACTGAGTGCGAGCGGAGGAAAAACGCTTCCACAGTTCGTCCTCGACGGACTTTTCCAGGCGAGGACCGCGACGCTGCAAGGCCTTCCACTCCTCCAGGAGGTCACGCAGGGTCTGACCCGATTGCTTCCAGTGGGTCTTGGCGGGATCCTGGGCGACAACTGCCTCAGCACGCTCGACGACGGCGGTGCGGTCAGCCAGGGCCTGCGCCTTGGCGGCCTTGCGCTCCTCGCGGGCAACTTCCTTACGTTCCTCAGCGGCCTTCTCGACTGCCTCGACGCGGCGTCTCAGCGCCGGAATGTCCCCGATGACGTTCGGTGAGACAACCTGTTCGCGCAGCGTCGCGAGGGTCTGATCAATGTCGCGCGGATTCAAAGAGGCGAGGCGGTCCTCGAAAAGCTTGATTGTCGCCTCAAGATCAGCATAGCGACGCTCGTACAAAGCGAAAGGAGAAGAAGGGATACCCTCCGGGAAGCCACCGATGACACGCTCGTCATCCCCGTCCTTCACGTAGACGGTCCCATCCTCATCGATACGCGCAAAGGGGTGCTCGGGCACCTGGGACGCACTGATCGTCGAGGCCTGGGCCTCCTGGGGCGAAGCCGTGGAAGCTTCAGGGGTGGATTCGTTGTTCGGAATCGACGTTTCGGTCACGATATTCCTTCTCAGACGAGGGCTAATGCCCGGCGCGGTCGTGTGCCTATGTGACACACAAAGCTAGTGTGTCACATCTAACGACAAAATGGGCATAAAACGCCGAAAAAGGGGACGGATGTAACACCGTTACCTGCTCTCTGGAGCGATCGCACCACGGCCTCGTCTATGAAACGGCGCCGATACGCACCGCCTCAAAAACCCCGTCCACCCGACGCAACGCCGACAGCACTGCGTTAAGGTGCGCCAGGTCAGCAAGCTCGAATGAGAAGTTACCCGACGCGACCTGATCACCGTCCGTCTTCAAGGAAGCAGCCAGAATATTGACACGATAATCCGACAGAACCTTCGTCAGATCAGACAGTAGGCCGCCACGGTCGAGTGCGCGCACCTCGATCTGGACGCGGAACGGGGCAGAAGAGCCATCTGAATTCCATGACACATCAACGAAACGCTCCGGCTGAATCTGCCCCAGGCGCACGGCGTTCGCACACGTCCTGCGATGCACCGAAACACCCTGCCCACGCGTGATGAATCCGACGATCGCATCGCCGGGAACGGGCGTACAGCACTTGGCGAGCTTCACCCAAATCTCGTTGGGACTCAGGCCCGACACCGTGATCGCACTATCCCCCGATGCTTCCGAACGCGGCTTCGCCGACCCTGGAGTCACTCCCTCGGAGAGAGTTTCCTCCGTGCCATCTCCCCCTCCCAGGTTGTCAACGAGCCTATTGACCACACTCTGAGCAGACACATGGTTCTCGCCCACAGCCGCGTACAAGCCCGACACATCGGGATAGCCAAAGGATGTAGCCACCGACAGGATCGACTGATGACTCATGAGGCGCTGCAACGGAAGATTCTGCTTGCGCATCGCACGGGCGAGCGCTTCCTTCCCCGACTCAATTGCCTCCTCGCGGCGTTCCTTGGAGAACCACGCCTTAATCTTCGAGCGAGCACGCGGAGAGGCGACAAAAGCCAACCAATCACGCGAAGGACCCGCCTTATCGGACTTTGAGGTCACGACCTCGACCGTCTCACCAGACTCCAAGCGCGTGTCAAGCGAAACCAGACGTCCGTTCACCTTCGCACCCACCGTCCGGTGTCCAACCTCCGTATGGACCGCGTAGGCGAAGTCCACCGGAGTGGCACGCGCCGGCAGCACGATAACCTCACCCTTGGGGGTGAACACATAAACCTCGTCGCCCGCAATTTCGTAGCGCAGCGAATCAAGGAACTCCTCCGGGTCCCCCGTCTCACGCTCCATTTCCACAAGAGCGCGCAACCAGTTCGCTTGTTCTTCGGAACTCATACGATCCGAGTCGCCACTCGAAGCATTCGGGTTCTGCTTGTACTTCCAGTGGGCAGCAACACCATGCTCGGCCCGCTCATGCATGTCGAAGGTGCGGATCTGGATTTCCACGGGCTTGCCGCCTGGACCGATCACCGTCGTATGCAGCGACTGATACAGGTTAAACTTCGGCATCGCGATGTAGTCTTTGAAGCGGCCAGGGATCGGGTTCCAACGCCCATGCAACGCGCCGAGGACTCCGTAACAGTCCTTGATCGAGTCAACCAGCACGCGCACCGCGACCAGGTCAAACACCTCATCGAAGGCCTTGCCGCGCACAATCATCTTCTGGTAGATCGAGTAGTGACTCTTCGGACGGCCACTCACCGTGCCCTTTGTCCCCGAGCGACGCAGGTCCTCCTCGATCTGGTCGATGACATCACGCAGGTATTCTTCGCGCTGAGGGGCTCGTTCGGCGACCAGCCGATCAATCTCCTCGTAAATCTCCGGATAGAGAGTTTTGAAAGAGAGTTCCTCAAGCTCCCACTTCACCATATTCATGCCCAGGCGGTGAGCCAGCGGAGCATAAATCTCAAGGGTTTCCTTCGCCTTCTTCGCCGCCGACGCGGCCGGGACGAAGCGCCACGTCCGGGCGTTATGGAGACGATCGCCGAGCTTGATGAGCAGCACCCGGATGTCGCGGCTCATCGCAACGAGCATCTTGCGCAAAGTTTCAGATTGCGCGGCAGCACCGTAACGCACCTTGTCCAGCTTGGTAACTCCATCGACGAGGTTCGCGATGGGTTCACCGAAGTCAGCGGCGAGCTGCTCGAGGGTGTAATCCGTGTCTTCAACGGTGTCATGGAGCAACGCAGCGACCAACGTCGGAGTCGTCATACCCATTTCCGCGAGGATCGTCGCCACAGCCACCGGGTGAGTGATATACGGCTCCCCGGATTTGCGCATTTGTCCCCGGTGACATTCCTCAGCTGTGCGGTAGGCCCGTTCCACCACGCTGATGTCAGCCTTCGGGTGATTTGCGCGCAAAGCACGAACAAGAGGCTCAATTTCGGGAATCGTCGCGCGCCCGCGAGAACCGAACCACACCAGGCCGGAGCGCACCCGAGAAACCGCCGCAGGCAATGCGGACCCTGAAGTCGTGTCGTCGCTGCTCATGTCCACATGATAGCGACATGCAGGCGGGTCCGGGAATCATCGTAGATCCCTGGACCCGCTCGCATGCGTGACGTGGACGCTCAGACGTACAGAGCGGTCTCCACGTTGATGCTTTCCAACTTGCTCCGACCGTTCAGCCCCTTCAACTCCATCAACACGGCGAGAGCCTCAACCGATGCTCCGCACTGGTTGAGCAGATCGACCGCCGCGCGGGCTGTTCCGCCGGTGGCCAAAACGTCGTCAATGATGAGGACGCGCTGGCCTTCACGCACGGTCTGAGGGCGGATTTCCATGCGGGCGCTGCCGTATTCGAGCGAGTAGTCGACGCCGATGACCTCGCCGGGGAGCTTGCCCGCTTTACGGATCGTCAACATGCCCAAGCCCAGCTCAGCGGCAACGGGCGCACCGAGGATAAATCCACGCGACTCGAGGCCGGCCACCGTGTCGATACGGCCCGCGTAACGGGCACCGATCAACTCCACGAGTTCCTTGAACGCCGGTCCGTTAGCAAACAGGCCCGTAATGTCGCGGAATAGAACGCCCGGCTCAGGAAAGTCCGGGATCTCGACCAGGTTATCCTGCACGAGGGTGGCGATGTGCTCACCAAGTTCACCGATCATCGATGAGTCTTCTTCCTGTGAGGCTGATTCTCGTTGCCCAGACGCTTGCCGGGCTTAATCGGAGCCACCTTAAGTGCCTTCGGGGAGGACGCTTTGTCGGTGGTGTGACGGCTGGCGCGCTCGCGCTCGACAGCCGCATTGTGTTCGCGGGTCTTGCTCGACAGCTCCTGGAACGTCACGAGGAGCGGCGATGCAATAAAGATCGACGAGTAAGTACCCGCGATCATGCCGATGAACAGGGCGAGCGAAATATCTACCAGCGTGCCCGGCCCCAACGCGACAGAACCAATGATGAGAATGGAACCGACCGGCAGAAGCGCCACAACCGAGGTGTTGATCGAGCGGACCATCGTCTGATTGACCGCAAGATTGACGTACTCGACGAAAGTGTAATGCTTTTGATCGTACACGTCGGCGGTGAGTTCACGAACCTTATCGAAGACAACCACCGTATCGTAAAGCGAATAGCCAAGGATCGTCAGGAAGCCGATGACCGTGGCTGGGGACACCTCGACCTGAAGAATGGCGAACACACCGACCGTAACCGCGATGTCGTGAACGAGAGCGAGGAGTGCCGATGCGGCCATCCTCCACGAACGGAAGTACGCGGTCATCAGGAGGGCCACGAGTGCCATGAAGATGGCAAGAGACTGGGCGGCCTTGGTCGTGACCGATGAACCCCATGAGGGGCCGATGGACGAGGACTGAACCTCAGATGTATCCACGCCGTAGGCGCTGGCCAGCGCTTCGCGCATCTGCGCGGTCTGGGCTGAGTCGAGCGAGGTCGTCTGGATACGCACGGAATCCGAACCCACGCGGGTCACCTTCGGAGCGCCCTCAACGAGGCCTGTCGAGCTCACGGTGTGCGAGGCGAATGATTCGCTCTGGTCACTCACGTGAGCGACATCGAACTGGGATCCACCCGTGAACTCGATGGAGCGGTTCAGGCCCATGATCGCAACCAGCGCGAAGCCGATGACGATGACCGCTGCAGCTAGCCCCACGAAGCGCTTGCGGTTGGGCACGACGCGGTAGGACTTGTCGCCGGAGTACAGGGCATTACCCCACTGAGCAAAACTCATCATGTCAGTTCTCCTCTTCCTGGGTCACTGCGTCGGTGGCACCGCTCGTTTCAGGTGCGGATGCCACCTTTTCGGCCTCACGCTGAGCCAAACGAGCCGCACGGCGACGCTCAGCGATCGACAAGCCATCTCCGGCTTCGCCCTCCACACGAGCAGACGAATCGCCGCGCGCGACGAGGCGACCGCGGCCCCCGTACACGAGCGCGTTCTTCGCACCCAAGTGTTCAGGATCAAGGCCCGAGAACTTGTGACCCTCACCGAAGAAGCGCGTGCGAATGAGCAGCTCCATCATCGGGTGCGTGAAAAGGAAGATCACAGCAATGTCGATAACAGTCGTGACACCCAGCGTAAAGGCGAAGCCCTGAACACCACCCACCGCAAGCAGGTAGAGGACGACGGCTGCAACCAGGTTGACCGCGTCGGAGACCAAAATCGTACGCTTGGCTCGATCCCAGCCTTCTTCAACCGCTGCGCGCAGCGGGCGACCATCGCGTACCTCGTCGCGGACTCGCTCAAAATAGACGATGAAGGAGTCGGTGGTCACGCCGATTGCCATGATCAGACCCGCAACACCGGCCAACGAGAGGCGGTAGCCCATCGCCCACGAGAGCAGTGCAATAACCAAGTAGGTAATGATCGAGGCGACGATGAGCGAGCCGGCGGAGATGACGGCCAAGCCTCGATACTGCCAGATCAGGTAGATGATGACCAGCAGGAAACCAATCAACGCAGCCCATAGACCGATTGTCAAGTGGTCGGTGCCAATCGTCGCGGAAATCTGTTGTTCGGACTCGACTTCGAAGTTCAGAGGCAGCGAGCCGAAGCTGAGCTGATTGGCCAGGACTTTCGCCGACTGCGGCGTGAAGTTTCCGGTGATCTCGGCCTGGCCGTTCGGAATGATCGCGTTCATTGAGGGGGCGGTAATAACCGTCCCATCAAGAACGACGGCGAAAGAGTTACGGTCGGGACGCCCCTGGTAGAAGGACGAACCTTGCGGATCGGAATCGTGATAGCCGTATAGGATCGACGAGGTGTCCTTGAACTTTTCGGTTCCAGCGTCGTTGAACTGCAACGAGACAGCCCACTGTCCAGTCACGCCCCCAGTCTGGGTACGGACAGGACCCGAGGTCGCAGACTTCAGATCGGAGCCGGGAACCGCGACCGGGCCGAGGATGTATTTGACCTGACCAGAATCGTCACACGCGGCGTAGGGCTTGTCCGCCGAGCCTTCAACATGTTTCACATCAGCTGAGGCCGAGCAATCGAGTGTGAGGAAGTCATACATCACCTGTTCGGTGATCCACTCCAGAGAAGACGCGTTGTCGGGCGTCTGCGCGGGAGCATCTGAGAGCACGCCGTCGCCATTCGTGTCGGCGACACTCATCGCGGTCGCCTCGTCGAGAGCAGTCGACTGAACGGTTGCTTCCTCCTGTCCGCCGCTCTCAGCGCCGCTCTGCGCGGCTCCCGATTGAGCGCCCGACTGCGCCACGACCTCGTCACCCGACTGAGAGCCGGACTGCCCGCTGACATTATCGCCGGACGTGACCTGCGTGGTTTGCGGGTTACGGACACTGCCCTGCGCCGCACCGATGCGCAGCACGGGGCGGAAGTTCATCTGTGAGGATGAACGGATCAGATCGAGCTGTTCCTGTGAAGGTGTCCCCGGAATCGCCACCATGATATTGGAGTTACCCATGGAGGAAATTTCGGACTCGGACACACCCGAGGCATCAATACGATTACGAATAATCGAAATCGCCTGGGTAATATCGTCGTCGGTGATCTCGCGCTGCCCCTCCGCCGTCACAGTGGGTGTCAGGATCAGCTGAGTACCGCCCTTCAGGTCAAGGGCCAGGTCGGGGTACGGTGATACGCCCTTGACGAAGTGCCCGATCGCCAGCGCCGCGCATGCCGCCACGATGGCGACAATGAGCGTCACGAGCGCGCGCACAGGGCGTCGCTTATGAGATGCCACGGTTCTACTTTCCGTTCAGCCTTGTCTTACTTCTGCTGCTCGTCGGAGTCCTGGGTCGAGGACTGCGCGCCCGTGTCGTCGAGCCCGAGGACGGCCTCATCCTCGTCCGCCGACTCTGGGGCGTCAGATGTCTCCTCCGCCTCGCTTTCTTCAGTCGTGGCCAAGGGCGGTTGGCCGCCAATTTCGGCGATCATTTCACGCTCCCAGTACATCTCGTGGCCATCGCTGGTTTCCAGGACAACAATGTCGCCGTCCAGGTCGACGAACCGACCCCAGAAGCCGACGCGGGTACGCACCCACTTTCCGGGGGTAACAGCGGCGAGCTGGTCACGTTTCTCTTGCTCCATCTTCTCCATCTGCTTCTTGCGGGAGCGCGATGTCCACACCATGAACAAGATGGCGGCGGCGGCCATGAGGTAGAAGGGTAGGTTGTTGCTCATAAAGGCTGTTTCACTTTCGATGACGGTTGGGCGCGTCGAGCGCACCTTGCCAGTCTAATGCCGAGGGAGGATTTTGGCCTAAGCGGTGTCCATGCGGCGCGGCGCATCAACCGACACTTCGTGCGCTGTCATCAGGTGTACGCCTTCGTGTCATACCGGTGGACGAGGCCCGCTCCCCTAGTCGAAGAGTGATCCGACGGGGGTTGGTGGGTTCAGGCCCAGATGGTCCCAGGCTTTCGGGGTGGCCATGCGTCCACGATTGGTTCGTATCAGGAATCCTTCGCGCACGAGATAGGGTTCAGCGACGGTTTCGACGGTTTCTGCCTCTTCGCCTATGGTGACGGACAGGGTTGTGAGGCCCACCGGCCCCCCCGCAAAACGACGACACACAGCATCGAGAACGGCTCGGTCCAGACGATCGAGTCCCGAGGGATCAACCTCGAAAAGCTCCAGGGCGCCGCGCGCCGCCTCCAGTGTCAGTGTTCCATCACCGTGCACTTGCGCGTAGTCGACGACGCGACGCAGCAGGCGATTGGCGATGCGAGGAGTCCCACGCGAGCGAGATGCAATCTCGTGAGCGGCGCGCGCATCAATGGGCGATCCCAGGAGAGAAGCCGACCGCGTGACGACCGACTGGAGTTCCTCGGTTTCGTAGAACTCGAGGTGGGCGGTGAAGCCGAAGCGGTCACGCAGCGGCGCGGGCAGCAGGCCCGAACGAGTCGTCGCACCGACGACTGTGAAAGGTGGCAGGGTCAGCGGGATAGATGTTGCACCGGGACCTTTACCCACGACCACATCCACGCGAAAGTCTTCCATCGCAAGGTAGAGCATTTCCTCGGCGGTGCGCGCCAGGCGGTGGATCTCGTCGATAAAGAGGATGTCGCCTTCCTGCAGGCCCGACAGGATCGCGGCCAGGTCACCGGCGTGTTGAATCGCGGGTCCGGAGGTCAGGCGCAAAGACGTACCCATCTCAGCGGCGATGATCATCGCGAGGGTTGTCTTGCCTAGTCCCGGTGGACCTGCGAGCAGAACATGATCGGGGGACGCCGAGCGCATACGCGCAGCGTCCAGGACAAGCTGGAGCTGGCCGCGTACAACACGCTGGCCAACGAACTCAGAGAGCTTCTTCGGGCGCAATGCCGCCTCGGCGGCGCGCTCCAGCTCGCCAGCATCCGGAGCGACGATACGCATCGTCTCAATATCTGGCTGCTCAGCCACGACCGCCTCCCAAGGCGACCAGCGCGGCACGCAGCATATCGGAGGCTCCCAGTCCGCTGCCCGCGAGTTTCTCGATGGCCTTGGCGGCCTGCGCCTCGGACCAGCCTAAGCCGACGAGGGCGGCGCTGACTTCGGTGGCGACCGCATCCTGACTGGGTGCGGGGGCGGGGGCTGCCTCGGGCAGACTCGCAGGAGTGCCCAGCTTGTCACCTATTTCGAGGGCCATGCGCTGGGCGGACTTCTTGCCGACTCCGGGGATGCGCTGGAGGGCTACCAGGTCCTGGTCTCGCACGGCGCGGCGCAGGTCGTCGGGGCGCAGGACGGCCAGAGCGGCCAGGGCGATCTTCGGGCCGATACCGGAGACGGACATCAGCGTCGTGAAGACGTCGCGCTCGTCCGCCGACTCGAAGCCGTACAGCGTCATCGAATCCTCGCGCACGATCATCGAGGTGTACACGGTGATCTCCTCATCGCGCGGGGCCGCCTGCGCGAAGGCGGGGGTCACGTGGACGCGGAAGCCGATGCCTCCCACCACGACATCGATATGGTCGAGTCCGACGCTCACGGCAATGCCGCGCAGAATCGAGATCACTGCGGTCCTTTCCCTGACGAATCACTCGGCGATTGCGCGAGCGAACATATGTACGATTCTAACCGCGACGCCGGCGCGGATCGACGGCACCTGTTCGGCGTTGCGCCGCCTGCGCCTCGGCCCACGCCCGCTGCGCCGGGGTCATAGACCCGCGCGACGTCAGGCGACCCGAGATCGAAATCGCGACCGCGGAATCCTCGGGCGCTCCCAGCAGGCCGGTCCCCCTCCATGCGTGCGTGATTGCGATCGCGAGCGCATCCGCGGCATCCGCGGGCTTGGGTGCCTTGGCGAGGCCAAGAATGCGAGCGACCATCGTCTGCACCTGGGCCTTGCCAGCGTTTCCGTTGCCGGATACAGCGGATTTGACTTCCGACGGTGTATGGACCGCCATCGGCAGGCCTGCTCGGCCCACGCACGTCATAGCCGCACCCATCACCTGCATGGTCGTCGTCACCGACTGTAGGTTGTCCTGCGCGAACACGCGCTCAATCGCGACGACCTCGGGCCGGTACTGCTCAATGACGGTGTCTATCGCGTCGGCGATAGTGCGCAGGCGAAAGTGCGTGGCCAGGTCCTTGTCGGTGCGCGCGACGCCCACGTAGACGAGGCTCGCGCGCCGCGACTCATCGACGTCGACGACACCGAGGCCGCAGCGCGTCAGGCCAGGGTCGATGCCCATCACGCGCATCAGGCGCGGGCCACCATGTCGACGAAGAGGCCGTGGATACGGTCGTCGCCACCTACCTCGGGGTGGAAAGACGTCGCCATGATGCGACCGCGGCGCACCGCGACGATCGGACCGTCAGCACTGTTACCGGCGCGCGCAATGACCTCGACTCCCTCGCCCACCGACTCAACCCATGGGGCACGGATAAAGACGGCGTGGAAGGGACCGCCCTGAAGACCAGTCACGTCCAGGTCCTCCTCGTAGGAGTCCACCTGGCGCCCAAAGGCGTTGCGGCGAACGACCATGTCAAGCGCGCCGAAGGAACGCTGGTCTTCGCGTCCGTCCAGAATGGTGGAAGCGAGCATGATCATGCCCGCGCACGTCCCGTAAACGGGCATTCCGGCCCTAATGCGCGCACCCAGCGCATCGAATAGGTCAAAAGAGAGCAGCAAATTCGACATGGTCGTCGATTCGCCGCCGGGGATGACCAGGCCATCGACTGCTTCGAGTTCACTCTGCCTGCGCACTAGCAGCACGCGGGCGCCGGAGTTTTCCAGCGCCCGCACGTGCTCTGCGACATCGCCCTGCAGGGCGAGAACGCCGATGGTCACCATCCGCGCTCCGCGAGGCGGTGATCGACCGGCAGGTCGTCGACGTTAATGCCGACCATGGCCTCACCCAGGCCGCGCGAGACCTCGGCGATGACGGACGGATCGTCGTAGAAGGTCGTGGCCTTGACGATGGCGGCAGCACGCTTGGCAGGGTCACCCGACTTAAAGATGCCCGAACCAACGAAGACGCCCTCAGCGCCCAGCTGCATCATCATGGCTGCGTCGGCGGGGGTGGCGATACCGCCAGCCGTGAAGAGCACGACGGGCAGACGTCCCTCGCGGGCGACCTCGGCGACGAGTTCGTATGGGGCCTGCAGTTCCTTGGCCGCGACGTAGAGTTCATCTTCGGGCAGGGAGGTCAGGTGACGGATCTCGTCGCGGATCTTGCGCATGTGCGTGGTCGCATTGGAGACGTCGCCGGTGCCGGCCTCGCCCTTCGAGCGGATCATGGCCGCGCCCTCGTTGATGCGGCGCAGGGCCTCACCGAGGTTAGTGGCACCACACACGAAGGGAACGGTGAAGTTCCACTTGTCGATGTGGTGACTGTAGTCAGCGGGAGTGAGAACCTCGGACTCGTCGATGTAGTCGACACCCAGGGACTGCAGGACTTGGGCCTCGACGAAGTGACCGATGCGGGCCTTGGCCATGACGGGGATCGACACGGCCTCGATGATGCCTTCGATCAGATCGGGGTCGGACATACGGGCCACGCCACCCTGCGCACGGATGTCGGCGGGGACGCGCTCAAGTGCCATGACGGCGACGGCACCAGCGTCCTCGGCGATCTTGGCTTGCTCGGGGGTGACGACGTCCATGATGACGCCGCCCTTGAGCATCTGTGCCATTCCACGCTTGACCTGCGGGGTACCGACCTCACGCTTCGGTGTGTTATCGCTCACGCTCACTCCTGTTCTTCTAGTTGGGCGCGGACCTCGTCGCTCAGCGACATGTTCGTGTAAATATTCTGCACATCGTCGGAGTCCTCGAGGACGTCGATAAGCTTGTTGACCTTGAGGGCAGCTTCAAGGTCGAGCTCTACCTCGGTGGAAGCGACGAACTGGACTTCGGCGGAATCGTAATCGATGCCGGCCTCCTGCAGGGCAGTGCGCACAGCGACGACGTCCTTAGGGTCGGACTCGATGATGAAAAGCTCGCCGGCGTCCTCGACTTCCTCGGCTCCGGCGTCGAGGACGGCCATCATGATGGCCTCCTCATCGACACCGTCGGCGGCAGGCACTTCGACGACACCGCGGCGGGAGAACAGGTAGGAAACCGAACCCGGATCGGCCAGCGAGCCGCCGTGGCGGGTGAAACCCAGGCGCACGTCGGAGGCGGCGCGATTACGATTATCCGTCAGGCATTCAACGAGGAACGCCACACCGCTCGGGCCGTAGCCCTCGTACATGATGGTCTCGTAGTTGGCGCCACCGGCCTCGGCACCGGAGCCACGCTTGACGGCGCGGTCGATGTTGTCGGCGGGAACTGAGTTCTTCTTTGCCTTCTGGATGGCGTCGTACAGCGTCGGGTTACCAGCGGGGTCGCCGCCGCCCGTGCGAGCTGCAACCTCGATGTTCTTGATGAGGCGCGCGAAGAGCTTGCCGCGCTTGGCGTCAATGGCGGCCTTCTTGTGCTTAGTGGTCGCCCACTTAGAGTGTCCCGACATCACTTCTCCCTGTTGGGTGGATAGATACCGGCACATTCTATCGCGTTGAGGGGAGCCTTCCAGGTGTGTGGCGCTCACGCGAACAAACGTAAAGACCGTCACAGGACGGCAACGAGGTCGTGGCCTTTCCCCAGGGGCATGTCGACTATCGGGTAGTCGGGGTGTAGAAGACCCGCATGGCGCACGTTCCGGGCGCGAGGTCCTCCCACGTGCCGTCGAACGTCAGCACGAGGGCAGTGGCGGTGGGCACTCCCCTGTCGGCTGCCCCTCGGTCCTCCTGGCGGGCGAGGATGTATCCGGCGTAGGAGATGACGGGTTCGTGCCCGACGATCAGGCCGGCCTGCCCGGTGAAGGTTCGGGCCAGCTCGATGATTTCTTCCTCGCCGCCGTCGTAGATGGAGCGGTCGTACCAGGCATCGTCGGCGCCCGCGCGCGTGAGGATCGCCGCGAAGGTTTCGCGGGCGCGCTGGGCGTCGGAGGAGACGGCGACGCTGAATGTGCCGACCTCGCGGGCGAGGGTCGCTCCGAGGCGCGCGGCCTGGTCGACGCCGGCCTCGGTGAGGGGGCGGGAGCGGTCGGGGTAGCTGTAGGCGGCCTGCGCGTGGCGAACGAGTACGAGGGTTGGCATACTTCCAAGCGTAACCGCATCGGGAGGACACCATGGCTCTGGGAGTCGAAAGCGCCTCGGGCATCTGCTCGGCGCGCGAATGTACGAACGCCGCGATCTATCGGATCGACTGGCGCAACCCGGCGATCCACCGCGCCCGCACGAAGACGTGGCTGGCGTGCGAGGAGCACCGCTCCTACCTGGAGGGCTACTTCACGTACCGGTCCTTCCCCTACGAGGTCTCAGAGTTCGTCGCCCCCACCGACGGACCGTCAGGCGAGGAGCGCCAGCCTCAGTCCCACTGATCGAGGGCACGGTCGTTCCAGGTCAGGGCGTGCAGGCCCTTGGCCAGCTCGGAGGCCGAGGCCGGGGCGAAGCCGGGAGCCCACTCGAAGATGGTCGTGCCCGTATTAGACANGTCGAGGACGGACATCATGATGGCCTCCTCATCGACACCGTCGGCGGCAGGCACTTCGACGACACCGCGGCGGGAGAACAGGTAGGAAACCGAACCCGGATCGGCAAGCGAGCCGCCGTGGCGGGTGAAACCCAGGCGCACGTCGGAGGCGGCGCGATTACGATTATCCGTCAGGCATTCAACGAGGAACGCCACACCGCTCGGGCCGTAGCCCTCGTACATGATGGTCTCGTAGTTGGCGCCACCGGCCTCGGCACCGGAGCCACGCTTGACGGCGCGGTCGATGTTGTCGGCGGGAACTGAGTTCTTCTTTGCCTTCTGGATGGCGTCGTACAGCGTCGGGTTACCAGCGGGGTCGCCGCCGCCCGTGCGAGCTGCAACCTCGATGTTCTTGATGAGGCGCGCGAAGAGCTTGCCGCGCTTGGCGTCAATGGCGGCCTTCTTGTGCTTAGTGGTCGCCCACTTAGAGTGTCCCGACATCACTTCTCCCTGTTGGGTGGATAGATACCGGCACATTCTATCGCGTTGAGGGGAGCCTTCCAGGTGTGTGGCGCTCACGCGAACAAACGTAAAGACCGTCACAGGACGGCAACGAGGTCGTGGCCTTTCCCCAGGGGCATGTCGACTATCGGGTAGTCGGGGTGTAGAAGACCCGCATGGCGCACGTTCCGGGCGCGAGGTCCTCCCACGTGCCGTCGAACGTCAGCACGAGGGCAGTGGCGGTGGGCACTCCCCTGTCGGCTGCCCCTCGGTCCTCCTGNCCCGAGCGCAGTTCGCGGATCCCCGGGCACACGAGCGGCGTGAGCCCGTAGCGCGCAGCCAGCGGCGCGGCCGTCAGGCGCGTACGATGCAGGCCAGACAAGGCGATGAGAGTAGGAGGAGCGGCAACCTCCACCTCCCACCGCTGTGCGAGGCGGCTTGCCTGAACCATGCCCTCGACGGTCAGGCCGAGGCCGGGGCGGACCGTGTCGAGGGCCCCCAGTCGATTTGCTGGGGTCTGTCCGTGCCGTACCAGCACAATCTTCACTGCTGCTCCCAGAAAGTTCGTTCCATCACGTCGCGCGCTTGTCGTGCACCACGCAACCAGTCCTCTTCGAGGGCGGTCAGCCCGCCACTCCCGTATCCGAGGATAGCGGCAAGCGCACCCAGCTCCGCGCTGTCACGAGGCAAAACGTCAAGCTTCACACCGCTCATACGCCCACTCGCCAAGGTGTTACCCGCGCGGATGCGAGCGGCAAGATCCCAGGCGTTTAGGAGGATGTCAGCGTCACTGGCGGCCAGGAGTCCCTCGTCTCGGGCCGCAACGATGGCTCTGATCGTCGAAGGGGTTCGCAGGGCCGCAACATCGCGCCCAAAGCGCATCTGAATCAGCTGGATCGTCCACTCGACATCGGAGAGGCCACCGGGGCCGAGCTTAACGTGTCGGGCAGGCTCGCTGCCGCGCGGCAGGCGTTCGTTCTCCATCCGGGCCTTCAGCAGACGAATGTCACGCACCTCAGCCTCGCTCACCTCCCGGTAGGCCATAGACTCGAAAAGGGCGCGGGCACGCTCGTCCAGCTCACTGTCACCAATGGGACGTGCGCGCACAGCCGCCTGGCGCTCCCACGTGGACGCCCAACGCGCGGCGTATTCCTCGTGGGATTCTAACGTGCGGCTCATCGGACCGTTCTTACCCTCGGGGCGCAGGTCCAAGTCAACGACGATGCCGAGCTGACTGGTCGCAGATCCGAGTAAGTTCTTCACACGGTTCACAATGACAGTGGCGCTGGCCGCGGCCTCAGAGTCGGAGGCGCCGCCGACCGCCTCGTGCACAGCGATGACGTCTGCGTCGGAGGCATAGGAGCATTCGCGACCACCGTATCGCCCCATCGCGACGAAGACGACTCTGGCCCGCGTGCTCCCCCAGCGCTTGGCATCCTCCCGCNGCGGCGTCCGCCGCATCGTCGTGGCGGTCAATGAGCGCACCGACCTCTCGCTCGAGCCGTTCCCGTGGGCGCGGCGCTAGCTCCGCATCATCGTCCAACCAGGCGACAGCCTCGGGACGCTTAGAGAGGGCATCGGCAATCCAACGGGAGTTCGGCAGCATCGTCATCAGCCTGCGGGCAGCCACGCCGGAGTCGCGCAGAAGCGCCAGATACCAGTGCGATTCTCCGATGTTTTCAGAGAGGATACGGAAATTCAGCAGGCCCATATCGGGGTCCGCGCCGTCCGCCAGCCACGAGATGAACACAGGTAACAAATGACGTTGAATGGCGGCACGGCGACTCGTTCCTCGCGTGAGCGCACCGATGTGTGTGAGGGCACCGACAGGGTCGCGGTAGCCGATGGCGGCCAGGCGATCGCGCGCGCCATCGGCATGCAGGGAGGCCTCGTCGTCGCGAAGCGACGCGGTGGCGGCAACAATCGGACGGTAGAAAACATCCTCGTGCAAGGCACGGACACGCGAGCGCACGTCGTCAATGGCCACTCGAATCGAATCGGCATCCGGATAACGCACCGGATCCATGGCGCGCCCGAGAATACGCAGGTCGCGGTCCCTGTCAGGAATCAGGTGGTTGCGGTGCATGCGTGGCAGCTGCGTGCGATGCTCGAAGGCGCGCAGGAAGCGGTAGCAGGAGGACAGCTGGTCAGCGTCGGAACGAGCGATGTAGCCGCCCTCACGCAGCGCTTCGATAGCTTCCAGCGTCGAGCGTACGCGCAAGAAGGCGTCGGTGCGCCCGTGGACCAGCTGCAGGAGCTGCACGGTAAACTCGACGTCGCGTAGTCCACCCCGGCCTAGTTTGAGTTCACGTGAGGCATGGGTGCGCGAAATGTTGTCCTCGACGCGACGACGCATCGCACGCGCTGCCTCGACGAAACCGTCCCTGCCCGACGCGCTCCACACGTAAGGCTGAGCGGCCTCCTCGAACGACCGACCAAGCTTCACATCACCCGCACAGGCGCGCGCTTTGAGCAGCGCCTGGAACTCCCACGTCTGCGCCCACTTATCCCAGTACTGGTGATAGGACTCGATTGTGCGCACCAGAACACCGTTACGTCCCTCGGGTCGCAGATTCACGTCGATCGTCCACAGAGGAGCTTCGTTGCCGGGACCCGAGCAGGCCGAGGCCGCGCTCGAAGCCAGACGAGTGGCTACCTCGAGGGCAGCTCGTTCGTCACCATCGGCCCCCGCTTCGGCAACGTAGACGACGTCCACGTCCGAGATGTAGTTGAGTTCGCGCGCACCCGTCTTCCCCATCGCGATGACCGCGAATGGCACCAACCCCTCCGGGTCGATGTCGCGCCGAGCCAGAGCGAGCGCCGCGTCGAGTGTGGCATCCACCAGGTCGGAGAGACGCCTTCCCACGCTCGGCATCACTTCCTGCGGGTCACCACTGGTCAAGTCATCTGCGGCAATGGCAAGGAGCACCCGACGATAAGCGGCGCGAAGGTCGTCGGAGCTGGCTGCCGGATCCGCGACCCACGCGCCCGTACCGACCGCGTGGGCCCCCACTGCCTCGTACAAGACATCCCGGGCCGCGCCCGGATCCTCGTTGATGGACGCCGCGCGCGCGGGCTGTGCGATCACGTAATCACCGAGCCACCCGCTGCCGCCCATGATCGCGCACAAGCGCTTCCTTGCCCGTTCATCTCGCGTCAAAGAATCGACGAGGCCGGGGTCCGCCTCACGCAGGCGAACAACCTGAAGCAACGCCTGGTCAGGGTCAGCCGATGCGCTCAGATCCCCCACCCACAATTCGCCCCTCGGCAGCTCGTCAAGAAATGACTGGGTGCGCCTCGCGTCAAGGAATCCGGCAAGCCGCAGATCGTCGGGCATCACCGGGGCACAACCTTCAGGAATTGCTCAAGCTCCTGGCGCGTAATCTGCTGACGATACTCCGTCCATTCCTTACGTTTGTTACGGATGACATAGTCAAAAACCTGCTCACCGAGCGTAGAAGCCACCAGCTCCGACTTCTTCATCGCCCGAACAGCATCCGACAACGACGCGGGCAACGCGTGGATACCCATGACTTGACGCTCACGATCAGACAGATCCCACACATTGTCCTCGGCCTCGGGCATAAGATCCATCTTCTTCTCAATGCCATCCAAACCTGCCGCAATCATCACGGCGAAAGCCAAATAGGGGTTGGCGCTCGGGTCGGGAGCACGATACTCAATACGAGCGGACGCGCTCTTCTTCGGCTTGTACAGGGGCACACGCACCAGCGCCGAACGATTCAAGTGTCCCCAACACACATAGGAAGGAGCCTCTCCCCCACCCCACAGTCGCTTGTAAGAGTTCACGTGCTGATTCGTAACCGCCGCAATCTCTTCGGCATGCGCGAGCAGACCCGCAATGAACCGTCTCCCCGTCTCCGACAGCCGATACTGACCCGACGGCGAAAAGAACGCATTCTCCTCGCCCTCAAAAAGCGAGACATGCGTGTGCATGCCCGACCCCGGGTGCTCGATGAAAGGCTTGGGCATGAATGTGGCGACCAGATCCTCACGCAGGGCCACCTCCTCAATGACGGTACGCGCCGTCATGATATTGTCAGCCGCGCGCACCGGATCAACGGCACGCAAATCGATCTCGTTTTGGCCGGGCCCTCCCTCGTGGTGTGAAAACTCGACGGGGATCCCCATGTCCTCCAGCATGCCCACGGCGCGCCGCCTGAAATCGTTCGAATCCCCGCGCGCAACATGATCGAAGTAACCAGCCTGGTCCACCGGAATCATCCGCTCGGGAGTAACTGGCTGACGCAACAGATAAAACTCAATCTCCGGGTGCATCATGACGCGGAAGCCCGCGTCAGCCGCGCGTTCGACGACGCGCTCAAGGACGCCGCGAGGGTCGGAAGGGGCGTGACGACCGTCCGGCATGAGCACGTCGCAGAACATGCTCGCCACAGGATCCTCGTGAGAACGCCACGGCAACAGCTGGAAGGTCGAAGCGTCGGGCATCAGGAGCATGTCGGACTCGAACACTCGCGTAAGGCCCTCGACGGCTGAGCCGTCGAAACCAATCCCCTCGCTAAAGGCATCCTCCAGCTCACCCGGATCGATCGAAATCGACTTCAAGACACCAGCGACATCCGTGAACCAGAGACGAATGAAACGGATATTCTTCTGCGCAACCTCGCGCAGCACGTATTCCTGATGAGAATCCACCGTAACCCTCCCGTTTAATAGACCACGGGCCGACCGCGGACTGCGGTCGGCCCGGCGTGGCTTCCAGTCTACTTGCCCAGGTTGAAACCCTTCGAGATGGATTCCAGTGCGCCAGTCAGATCGGATGGCAGCATCCACAGCTTAGATGCCTGGCCGTCGGCAATCTTCGGCAACATCTCAAGATACTTGTAGGAGAGCAGCTCCGGCGTCGCCTTGCCCGCGTTGATCGCGGCGAAGACCGTCTGGATGGCCTCAGCCTCACCCTGAGCGCGCAAGATCTGGGCCTGGCGCGCACCCTCAGCCTGGAGAATCAAGGCCTCCTTCTGACCCCTAGCCTGCAGAACCTGCGCCTCCTGCTGGGCGGACGCAGCTAGGACAGCAGCCTGCTTGGCGCCCTCGGCCTTCTTGATCTGCGACTCACGCTCGGCCTCGGCCGTCAGAATCGTCGCACGCTTCGTACGCTCTGCCGTGATTTGCTGTTCCATGGCAGCCAACACTCGCGGCGGCGGCTCAATGGACTTCAGTTCCACGCGGGTCACGCGAATGCCCCACGGTCCCGTGGCCTCGTCGAGAACTCCGCGCAGCTGCTTGTTGATCGACTCACGCGAAGTCTGTGTCTGCTCCAGATCAAGGGAACCGATCAGGTTACGCAGGGTCGTGGCCGTCAGCTGTTCGATCGCCTGGAGGAAATTCGCTACCTCATAGGTCGCACCGCGCGGGTCAGTGATCTGGAAGTAGATCACCGAATCGATTGAGACCATGGCCTGGTCGGCTGTGATCACGGGCTGGGGCGGAAAGTTCGCGACCTGCTCACGCAGGTCGACATTCGCGGCAACACGATCCACAAAGGGAACCAGGAGATGAAAGCCGCCACGGAGAATCGACTGGTAACGGCCCAGCCGTTCAATCACGAATGCGCGCGACTGCGGAACGATCCTCACCGCCCGCACAAGCGCCACGACGACGAAGACGATCACCGCGAAAATAACAACCAGCGCGATGTTAGCGACAAGTTCACCAGAATTCATCGCATCTTTCCTTTCTTAGTAGAAGACTAACGAACACGCGTCAGGAGACGTGACCGGCGTAAGGATTCGTCGGACCGCCCGTGGGATTTAGCGCGCTAACCACTGCAGTGGCACCGTCGATACGCTCAACGCACACCTCGACACCCACCGGAATTGACGGACCCTCCGTCCGGGCACTCCACTCCCCACCAGAGAACTGAATGCGCCCGTTACGCTCGCCAACGATCTCTGTCACGTAACCTGTCCGACCGATCAACGCGTCCGCATTCGTTCGCACATCGGGCGTCGAGCGTTCCACGCGGCCCTTGAGGAAGGGACGCACCACGAAAAGGAGAGCAACCGCGACGACCACAAAAATGATCATCTGCACCGCAAGGCTAGCTCCCAGCGCACCGGCAATCCCGGCCGCCAGCGCGCCGATCGCAAGCATGAGGAAGACGAAACTGACCGCCATCACCTCGACGATGCCGCACACAAGGGCAGCGAGTATCCACATCCACCACATGGCCACACTCCTATTCGGTGACGCCGCGCGCCCACCAGCGCCCGTCCGTGCGTCCGGCAAGCAGGGGCATGCCATAGACTTCAGAAAGATTGACACCCGTCAGAACGTCCTCGATGGGACCCTGGTGGGCGATCGTCCCCTTCAACATGATCGCGCAGTGCGTCGCGCCGTCGGGAATCTCCTCGATCTGGTGAGTCACGAGAATAATTTGCGGGGACTTCGAACCCTTCATGATCTCGGACAGTGCCGTGATGAGCAGCTCGCGGGCCCCCAGGTCAAGCCCGGACGTCGGCTCGTCGAGAATGAGCACCTCCGGGTCTGTCATGAGCGCGCGGGCCAGCATCACCCGCTGCGCTTCGCCCTCGGAGAGCGTGGAAAACTCGTGCTCTGCGAGGTGATCGATGCCGAAGATCTCCATGAGCGCACGTGCGCGCTCATCGTCGACCTGCTCATATTCTTCGTCGTGTGCGACAGCGAGGCCCCAGGCCGCGCTGCGCACGGTGTCCAACACCGACTGCGTGGGAACGATTTTCGCTGCCACGGCTGCCGAAGCCAATCCGACTCGTGTCGCCGCCTCAGCAGGATCCACTTGAGCGAGATCCGTCTCGGACAGGGCTACCTCACCCGCATCGGGGGCAACCCGACCGGAAGCGACGCGCGCGAGCGTCGTCTTACCCGCACCGTTAGGACCAACGATAACCCAGTGCTGGCGCGGACGTGTTGACCACGAGACGTCGGATAGTACCTGAGTGTCTCCTCGCTGGAGAGACACGTGAGAGAGATTCAGGACGTAAGTCATGCATCAAGCCTAGTCGTGTTGGACACCGAGCGCGCCTCAGACGAGCGAGCGGTACAGCTCGGCGGTCTTGACGCCGATCGCTTGCCAAGAGAAGTGCTCGCGAGCACGCACGAGTCCTGCCTCGCCCATGCGGCGACCAAGCTCGGGGTCGTCCAGCACGCGGATGAGGCGGTCGGCCATGTCACGCTCGAAGGTCTCGGGGTCAAGCGGCGTGCCGGTACCGTCCTGCATCTGCTCGATAGGAACGAGGTAGCCAGTCTTTCCGTCGACGATAACGTCGGGGATACCGCCGGTCGCAGTGCCAACGACGGGCAGGCCAAGCGCCATCGCCTCGAGGTTGACAATACCAAGAGGCTCGTAGACGGAGGGGGTGATAAAAACCTGGGCGGCTGACAGGATGGCAGCAACCTCGGGCTGCGGGAGCATCTCGGAGATGAGCACGACACCGGAGCGCGTGGCACGCAGCTCGGCGACGAGGCCCTCAACTTCCGCGGCGATCTCGGGGGTGTCCGGGGCGCCGGCGCACAGGACCAGCTGGACATCGTCTGGAAGCAGGCGGGCGGCGCGCAGGAAGTAAGGCAGACCCTTCTGACGCGTGATACGACCGACGAAGACCACTGTGCGGCGCGTCGGGTCGATGCCATGCTCGGTCAGAACGCGCGAACGCAGCTCTTCCCCGGCCTCGCCAACCGGCGCGTGCCACTTACTCAGGTCAATACCGTTGTGGATGACGTGAACGCGGGCTGGGTCGACGCTCGGGTAGCAGCGCAGGATGTCCTCTCGCATACCATTGGAAACAGCAACGATAGCGGCGGCAGCCTCGTAAGCAGTCTTTTCCACGTAGGAGGACAGGCGGTACCCGCCGCCGAGCTGCTCAGCCTTCCAGGGGCGCAGCGGCTCCAGTGAGTGCGCAGAAACGACGTGAGGAATGTCGCCCAGAAGCGAAGCGACATGGCCCGCGAAGTTGGCGTACCACGTGTGCGAGTGCACCAGGTCCGAACCTTCGCACGCAGCTGCGATCTCAAGATCGACGCCGAGGGTACGCAACGCTGCGTTCGCCCCATCCAGCTGCGGCAGATCCGCATGGCCGGTGACCCCCGGGTCTGCACCATCGGTCCCCGGGGCGCGGGGGCCGTCAAATGCCTGCACTCGCAGGTCATCGACGAGTCCGCGCAGTACCTTAGCCAATTCGAGAACATGGACACCCGCTCCGCCGTACACGTGAGGCGGGTATTCGCGGGTAAGTAGATCGACGCGCATGATGTGGTCCTTCCGACAGTAGCGACGCGTGTAACACATAGTATCGGAAATCACCGCGACCGAAATTGAAACGAGACGGTGTAGCAATCCATAGACATTTGTAATACAGTGTGACTACACCCACGGTCTGCGGCGATGCAGGCCACGTCGACCAACGAAGAGGTGCCGTATGGCAAAGAACCACGTTCTGGCAATCGTTCTTGCGGGCGGTGAGGGTAAGCGTCTGATGCCGCTGACGGCAGATCGCGCGAAACCGGCCGTTCCATTTGGAGGTCATTTCCGTCTGATCGATTTCGCCCTGTCGAACATCGTCAACTCCGGATACCTCAAGATCGTTGTCCTGACCCAGTACAAGTCCCACTCTCTCGACCGCCATATCTCGACGACCTGGTACACCTCTCCCCTGCTCGGCGACTTCATTTCTCCCGTTCCCGCTCAGCAGCGACGTGGGCCGCACTGGTATCTGGGCAGTGCGGATGCGATTTACCAGTCGCTGAACATCGTGGACGATGAGCAGCCCGACTATATCGTCATCATCGGAGCGGACAACATCTACCGCATGGACTTCTCTCAGATGGTCCAGCACCATATCGACTCTGGCCTGCCGGCTACAGTCGCGGGCATCCGCCAGCCGATTGAACTTGCTCCCGCGTTGGGCGTCATCGACGGTGAAGGCGGAGTCGTCAAGAATTTCCTCGAGAAGCCCAAGCATGCCGAAGGTCTGCCGGATGACCCCACAAAGGTGCTCGCGTCGATGGGTAACTACGTGTTTACCACGAAGGACCTGGTGAACGCGCTGCGCGAGGACGCCCAGGACCCCGACTCGAAACACGACATGGGTGGCAACATCATCCCGTGGTTCGTCTCGCGCGGCGAGTGCGGCGTCTACGACTTCCAGGACAACGACGTGCCAGGTTCGACCGACCGCGACCGCGACTACTGGCGCGACGTTGGCACACTGGACGCCTACTACGAGGCGAACATGGACCTGATCTCGGTGCACCCGGTGTTCAACCTGTACAACCGCAGGTGGCCGACGATGACAATGATCGACGGCTCGCTGCCGCCGGCTAAGTTCGTCTACGGCGACCAGGATCGTATGGGTCACGCAATGGATTCTTTTGTTTCGCCCGGCGTGATCGTCTCGGGCGGCGAGATCGTGCGCTCGATTATTTCCCCGAACACCTACATCCACTCGTGGGCGCAGCTCTCGGATTCGGTCGTGATGCATGGCACGCGCGTGGGTCGACATTCGAAGGTTGTCAAGGCGATTCTGGACAAGAACGTCGTTGTCGAGGAAGGTGCCGTCGTTGGTGTTGACCTCGAGCATGACGTTGAGCGCGGCTTCACGGTCACTGAGTCTGGTATCACAGTCGTCCCCAAGGGGACGGTCGTTCGCAAGTGAGCGTGACTCGCCTTCTTGACGAGCCGGGTGTTCCGTTGCTGTCACGCAGTGGGGCACCCGGCCTCGTCGTTACCGATGTCGATTCGACATTGATTACTCAGGAAGTCATTGAGGAGCTGGCAGACGCCGCTGGCACGCGCGAGCGAGTCGCCGAGATTACTGCGCGCGCCATGAACGGCGAACTTGACTTCGCCCAGTCGCTGCGTAAGCGCGTCGCGACCCTCGCGGGTGTTCCAACCACGGTTTTTACCCAGGTTCTGGCGCAAATCACGCCGACGCCAGGGGCGCGCGAATTGATTAACGCCGTGCATGGCGCGGGCGGAAAATTCGGCGTCGTCTCCGGCGGCTTCGAAGAGGTAGTCGCGCCTCTCGCCGCTTCGCTCGGCATCGACTTCTACGCCGCTAACCGTTTAGAAGCGATCGACGGTGTCTTGACGGGCCGCGTTCTCGGGCGCATCGTCACCGCCCAGGTCAAGGTGGAGTGCCTACGTCAGTGGGCCTCGTCCCTCGGTGTCCCCCGTGAGCGCACGGTTGCGATCGGCGATGGGGCCAACGACATCCCCATGATGAACGAGGCCGGTGTCGGTATCGCGTTTTGCGCGAAACCAGCAGTACGCGAGCAGGTCGGCGTCCAACTCAACGTACCTGACCTGTCTCTGACGATCGCCCCACTAGGCATGTCCACCGCCTCACAATAGCCTACGGTTCGCGGGCATCGGTCAGCTCGAGGAGTTCGCCGTCCCATCCGCGCTTCCATTGCCTGGCGCAGTCGAGGATGCACGCAGGGTAGACGTCGCCGTCAATGCTGGCTGCCGCCTCGTCAATGTCCCACCACTTTTGCGCGTCGATAACTGAGCGTTCGAGATCAGTCCACCCGTTAGCGTTCAGGGTTGTTGAGGGAGCACGAGCGATAAAGAACCATTCATCCTGACGCGCGGTGACGGCCAGGAAATCAAACTGGGCACGGCGATACAGAACAGGACCGAGAAGATCATCCACATCCAGGCGTAAGCCGGTTTCCTCATAGACCTCACGGACGGCGGCCTCGCGGGGTTCCTCACCCGCCTCAATACCTCCTCCGATCGTGAACCACCATGAGCGTTCAGGCTGGTCCTCGTCATGTCCCTTCGCCAGCAGCACCCTGCCCTCACCGTCGAATAACAGGACGCGGGCAGCTTCCCGGTGAGGGTAGCCGTCCGCGTCCACTGGCCAATCGAGTGCGCTCATGCCTCCACAATAGTTCGTCGGCGTCGCATTCCCCAGACGAGAAGTACCACGCCGAGGATGAGCACAGGCAATTCGACGCAGCCGTAGACGAGGTTCCAGTTCTCATCCGGGGCAAGGAAACCCACCGCATTAGCCTGTGAGTGAGCCAGGACGGCCACCAAATACCCTCCGATTCCAACGAGAACGCCAGAGAGGACGTTTCGCCGGCGCAACGAAGCCCACGCAAGTGCCCAGCCAAGAATTCCCGCGTAAACGGCGTGTCCGTACCCTCCGAGGAGAGCGCGAGCAAGGAAGGACTCCCACAACCCGCTCATGCCCTGGTCAAGAGCACTCACGTAGTAGCCAATATCCTCTCCCCATGCGAAACCGGCGCCAACGAGCGCTCCGAACACCGCACCTTGTGCAGGGTGCTCCAAGAGACGACGGACAGCGAGGATGATGATGAGCACACCGATGCCTTTCGCCGCTTCCTCGACGAGGGGTCCAGTCACAACAGATGTCACAACGTCAGCGGCATCCTCGCCCAGCGACGTGGCCTCCACAGCCGCGTCGATCATTCCGTTTCCGATGCCGGCAATAATGAGTGCACCACCGCTGCCCCAACTGAACGCCGCGATCCACGAAGAGACCGATGGAGTGAAGCGTGCCAGCCACGCGAGGAACAGGATGCAGACGAGAGCGCTCGTGCACGAAGCGCCCACGGCGAGGCCCGCCGTGGAGGCGACCGCGCCATAGACGCCGCCTACCACTTCATGGGCAGCTGCTAGAACATTCACACTGATGAACAGAATCGAACACACGGTCAGCTTCCGCGAAGTGACGCGGGATGACAAAGCATGAGTCACAGGGTTTCCTTTCTGTTGGCACCAGTATGACCCATTACTCTATGAATGCGCTGTGAGGGCACCATGCCAGCTAGCGGACGCGCACGCCCATGAGCCGCTGGAAGACGGCACGATGCTCGGTCGCCTGCTGAACTGTCTCCCTTGTTGCGTCGATTCGTTTGGCTTCGGACCCTCGCACGTTCATGATGAACTGGTTGAGACCGAGGGAGGCGAGGGAACGCATAAACTCCTTCATCGCACGCTTCGCTGTCGGACCACCGCGAGAAACCCATGCCAGAGCAGCACGACGCGAGGATGACTCACAGGTCATCTGAACCTCGCTGGGAATGATCCACCCCTGCCGAACGTAGGGCATCAGGCCGGCTGCAGCGTCACGCCTCTCGCGTTTGAGCGCCGATGCGACGAACCAAAGCCACGCGCAAAACAGTGGAATCTGAATAACTCCATAGAGGACAAACCACTGTCCATCGGAGGATACGATCGCCGCGGAGCCGTTCCACGTGCCATGCATGGTCACTCCGATCAGGTAACCAAGCGTCACGACACCGCATCCGACGCCCAGCGAGCGCGTACGCGTGACAGCCCATCCGATTGCCCAACCCGTACAGCTCGTGTACATGACGTGCCCAAAAACACCGAGGAAAACACGGATGAAATAAGTTTGTGGGAGCGTACCGTTGAATGTTGAGTTCACAAAGTAGGTGAAGTCCTCGACGACGAGGAAGCCAGCCGCAGAAAATCCACCGTAGACCAAACCATCGACGGGCGAAGAAACGTTGTTACGCCGAAGCATGACGATGGCGATGACACCGAGGGCTTTCAGAAGTTCCTCACCCAGGGGAGCGCCAACCACGGAGCGGAAGACGGCACCCGCGGTGTCGCTGCCCGACAAGTTAGCGAAAGACATAAAGGACAGCTCATTAAACATGCCCGCAAAAAAGACAGCAACGCCCCCGCCCCACAGGAACGCGGCGATTTTCGTCCACCACGGTTCGGGCTCAAAACGGTCGATGAACTGCAGGAAAGAGATGACGATAGAGAGCGGAACGATACACATGATCGCCAGGAAGACGGTTAGAACCGGGCCGCTGGCCACCATGAAACCGAAGACACCGAGAAGCATGAGGGCCGCTCCCGCACCGATCACAACCGCTTCGAAGACGGGCACCGGTTGACGCTTGAGCGTCGGCACGGACCAGACCTGAGCCGCCTGCGGCGCAGCCTGCGGGTACTGAACGGCGCCAGGTCCGGGCATTGCTGGAGCTGCGTGCACAAATGAACGGAAGCTCGGGGTAAATTGCCCGGGGGCGGGCGCGCCTGTTAGATTTCCCGCTCCGTTGAAGGGGTGCGCTTGGGCAATTCTTTCGGCACTGTTGTGCCCCGACGCGGCGTAACGGTTCCCCGCTGGGGTCTGATGTGGGATCTGCGTGGGGGCCGAGGCCGGGGCAGGCTGCGGGATTGAGTCAGCCCGACCAGACGGCACCTTTCCCGGCGACGCAGGCTGCGTCGCGGAGGAAGGAGCGGGAATCGGCGCGCTTCGTGCAGCACCCGGCTGGGGAATGGCGGGTTCACTCGGAGCAGGAACGCGATACTGTGGAATGTCTGTCACTGTGGAACTTCCTGCGGTCAGGCAACGGCTGAGCGCGAGGACACAGCCTTGGTCACGTCGTCCTGTTGCGCGGCAATGGACGTCAGGCGCAGGAATTCACGCCGGTTCTCGGCTGCATCCGCCAGCATCTGACGGTCATTATCGATACGGGCCGGATCAGGTCCGTGCTTGGCCATAATATGTTGGTCGAGTCCGAGCGACGCCAGATCCGACAGGAACGAACGCATTGCCTTCTTGGCGTCTCGCCCGCCGCGCGCAACCCATTTCATAGCGGCCTTGCGTGAGCGCCTATCCGTCGCCATCGTAACCTCTCCGGGAAGGACCCAGCCGGTACGAACGTAGGGAACCAAGCCCTTGCGAATCTTGTCTGCTTCTTTGCGTGTCGCACGCAAGAGTAGGACCGACCATACGATAAAGCACGGCACTTGCACAACAAAATACAGGATAATGAACCATCCGCCGCCGAAGGAGGCGCTGCCGTTCCACAGGAGGTGGATGAGCATGGCTAAGGTCCAGAAGACCACGACAATTCCGGCCTTAGACCAGCCGCGCTTGAACTTCAGCAGAGCCAGGGCTAAACCGATGCCGGTCATCGAGGTTGCCATGACGTGCAGGAAGGGACTGAAAACGCCGCGCATAACGACGAGCACGATGAGGCTCGCTGTGCCTTCGGCCTCGCCGCGCAGGAAATAGAGAATGTCCTCAGTGAACATAAAGCCCGCTGCCGAAAATCCTGCATAGACCACGCCGTCAAGAACGGAGTTAATGCTGGTGCGACGCACAACGACGACGATCAGCACGCCGATCGCCTTAAGGGTTTCCTCGACGAGGGGGGCAACGAAGGTCGCAGATATTGCCGAGGCCGATTGAGCATCGCCCGTGGTGTAGGCGATGTTCACGTGCAACGCTGTATTGAGGATGCCGGCTGACAGGGTCGCAACACCGGCGCCCCAGAGGAACATCGTGAGTTTAGTCTTCCACGGTTCGGGCTCCCACCGGTCGATGCGGATGAGGAATCCGACGACGATGGCAAGTGGAATGAGCGCGAGTAGCGTCGTCTTGACGAGCGCGAAGTATCCCGACGCTGCCGGGCTGAGCATGTAGAAGGTCAAGCCAATGAGACCAAGAATACCGACAACGGTGAGCACCATTTCGAGCCACGGGAAGGAATGAATCGCCTTCGGTGGCTGCCAGACAGGTGCCGCATCGTCAGGAGCGGGTGCCCCGATGCCATTATTGTCACTAATGGCTGCTGCACTTATCTTGCGCAGGCGGTAGTCCTCTCCTGGCCCGCCCCAGTGGGTGGTCTGCATGTCAGTATCCCCGTCCGCCAGTTTGTGTGTCGTCATCAAAATCAATGGACTCTGGAACCGGAGCGTATCCGGCGAGCCGTAGCAATTTTACCATTCGTGCGGAACGAAGGGCGCGCACACTTGATACGTCCACGTTATGCACGTTTCGAGTTAGTTCTATTCGGTAGCAGGTTGCATCAAGGGCATTAAGACGCCCGACTGCCTGCGGATCGGTCGCAAGCCGGGCACGAACAGCGGGGGTAAGCGTGTCCCTGATGGAACGCGACAAACTGGAAGCACGCTCAAGCCGAGCAGCGACCTTCACCCGATCGCCCTGACGGCTCCCGCTCGTCCGACGATCAAGTCCGTCAGTCGTAAGCTGATCCCCGTCATCGTGGATGCATGCGCGCGCAATGTCGCGCATCATATCCGCCTCTCCCGCGACGAAAGGCGCCGTCTGAGCGAGAAGCGAGGCCTCGGAGGCGCGACGCAACAACAGGCGCGACAGCGCGTCACGCGACGCGATGATCCGTTGATGAAGCCGATCGAGCCGACGCGCCCGACTGACGGCAGCAGCGACAACAATAGCGAGCGCAATGACAGCGAGCACTGCTGCCAGGAGCGCCCAAGGCGACATTAAAATCACAGGGACTCCTCCTCTCGCTCCCGCCGTCCCCGGATCAAATCAAGTGGACGACGAGAACCTGATTCAGCAGGACTACCCATGTCGATAGCGAGCTTGTAGACCTCAAAAACCTTATCCGCCACGACCTCCCAATCGTATTGCGCGGAGGAACGCTGCCCAGCCTCCGACAGCGCATCGAGCCGATCCCGATCCTCCAAAAGGTCGTTGAGTGCCGCGGCGAGCGACTCGCAGCTGCCTGTCTCAAAGAGCACACCCGCGCGACCATCCTCCAGGACAGCTCGGAAAGCGGGAATGTCGGAAGCGATCACCGCTGTGCGAGCAGCCATAGCCTCGACCAGCACAATTCCGAAGGACTCCCCTCCCGTCTGAGGGGCGACGTACACGCTCGCGCCAGCCAGCAATGACTCCTTCTCCTCGTCGCTGATTCCACCGAGAAAGGACACAGACTCACCAAAACGCGCCACAGCGGCGCGAATCTCGGGAGCGTCTCCCCTGCCCGCGATCAGGAAACGGGCACCCGGGAAATGCTCCAGAACAGGCCCGATTGCGCCGGTGAAGACCCCCAAGCCCTTACGAGGTTCGTCAAGGCGCCCCAGAAACACAACAACCGGACTGCCCTCGCGGGCCTGCCATCGGGGAAGAGGCTGCGCGGCGCGAAACGCAGCCGTTTCAACACCGTTGGGAATAATGACCGCGTCACCGCCGTGATGCTCAATGAGGGTGCGGCGCGCCTCCTCAGATACTGCGATGCGCACTCCGATACGTTCCATGTACAGGCGCATCGGTGCCGACGCAAGAGTACGGGAGACCGAACGACCCAGCGCAGCGTGGAAGGTGCCCACCAGCGGCGCGCTCGATAGCATCGCCGCCGCCATTGATACGGATGGAACAACCGGCTCATGCACGTGGACAACATCGAAGTCATTGTCAGCCAGCCAGCGGCGCGTTCGTTTCAGCGTCGTCGGCTTCACCGAAATGTTGGCGACCGAACCGTTGAAGGGAATCGACACCGACGAACCCGCTGACGTGATCCACTCGGGTAAGTCCGACGACGTCGAAGGAGTCAACACACGCACGTCGTGTCCACGCGAACGGAACTTCAACGCCAGATCACGAATGTGGAAACCCACTCCCCCGGGTACATCCCACGAATAGGGATTCACGATTCCAATCTTCACCGATTCTTCCTCTCGTGCTGCGCGCGGGCGCGTGCCAAGCGTTGCGGATCGAGGTCCTCCACGAACACTCGCTGCATCATGTGCCAATCCTGAGGTTTATCGGCCATCATGGCAGCAAACTCGCGAACCCACGCCGCCGTCAGTGCCTCCACGCGGTTGACACCTGCGCCGAGTTCGTCGGGGACGGTCACCGGGCCAACGCATCGAACACGCACGTCCGCTCCGGTGGCACTCTCGTTCTCGTAGGTAATGCATGCAACAAAGAGCGGGCGACCCAGCTTTGTCGCAAGAGCAGCAGGGCCGGCCGCGACGAGCGCACGCCGGGTCCCCAGGTCAACCTCGATGCCGGAACCAGAAATGTCACGATCTGCTAGGAGCGGCACGATGACGCTGCGTGCGCGCACACGCTCAACGAGGGCGGAAAAAACAGAGTCACCCTTGCCCACACCAATAACTTCCATGCCCAGGCCCTCACGCAGGGCCACGAAGCGCGCAAAGAGCGAGGGCGGCTCAACCTTTTCAGCCACCGTGACGATAGTTCGTCCGTTCGCACACACCCATGCGCCCGCACGGTCCCAACTCCCCGAATGTCCCAAGGCAAGGACAACTGGGCCGTCGACGCTCGCACGGACAAGTTCGTCAAAGCCTTCGAAGGTCACCCCCGCCAGCAAGGAACAACCCCTGCGCGAACCCAGCATCAGCTCTTCAGCATAGTTGCGGATGTGTGAACGCACCGCGGCGGTGAGTTCTTCTGGTGACGGCTCCCTGCCCGTCAGGCGTGTCATATTCGCCCGCAAACGCTCAATGGGTTCTCCTCCACGACGCGCGAGCACGCCGGCACCAACATGGGCGAGGCGCATCACGGCACGCAGGGGCAGGCGGGGCGCCAGTGCAAAAGCGGTCGACAGGGGCGAAAAGGTCACTGCGCTCCCTCGTCGATGTGACGCGCGGTGAACCAGATGCGCTGGCAGACAGTAATGAAAGACGCAAACGCAACCCACGTCAGGCCAAGAGCCAACACCCACGCGGGCGCGCCCACACTCATGACGATCGCCGACCCCATTCCAACAATCAGACGGTCTGTCCGTTCCGCGATTCCCAGCTTCGCGACCACGCCGACGGACTCCGCTCGGGCGCGCGCGTAGGGGACGGCTGCCGCGCCAATGATCGAGCAGATCCCAGCGACAATCACCCACGTACGCACTGGAGACTCATTCATCCGGAAGACCGCGAAAGCCGTGAGCGAACCGAAAACCGCGCCGTCGGCGAGGCGGTCGAGCGTCGAATCCAGGAAGGCACCGAAGCGCGTTCCGCCGGTCGTCATCCGCGCCAGCGTTCCGTCGACCGAATCGCCGAACATCACGACCGCCAGGGCGATACCACCCTGCCAGATCCACCCCTGCGGGATGCAGATGACCGCCACCGCCACGGAGGCAACAGTTCCAGCCACTGTCACCATGTTCGGTGTCACGCCGAGTCGAGCGAGAACACGAGCGAGCGGGGTAAAGACCGCCTTGGTGATCGACCGTCCGTGATTACCAAGCATCACTTCTCCTTCGGCCAGGCGGCGGCAAGGCGGGCGCGCGCGTCCTCCAAGAGTTCCGGCACCGCCTTCGTGCGCGCAATGATGGGCAGAAAATTGGCATCCCCCGCCCACCGGGGCACGATGTGCTGATGCAGGTGAGCGGCGATTCCTGCCCCCGCCACCTCGCCCTGGTTCATACCCAGATTGAAGCCGTGCGGGGCGGCAACCTCGCGTGTCACTCGCATCGCGGTTGCCGTTAGCTCCCCCAGCTCGATGCGCTCCGGGGCAGACAGCTCCGTGTAATCAGAAACGTGTCGATATGGACACACGAGCAAGTGACCAGAGTTGTATGGGAAGAGGTTCATGAGCACGAAGCACGTGGCGCCTCGGTGAACGATGAGTCCATCGTCGTCGGCCTTACCGGGCGCGGCGCAGAAAGGACACGTGCGGTCACTCGCGTCGGCGGGTTTGCCCTCCCCGTGGATGTAGGCCATCCGGTAGGGGGTCCAGAAGCGAGAGAAGCCGTCCGGGACGCCCGCAAGCTCGCGGGCGTCCTCGGTGGGCAACGGTTGGTGGGGCGTGCCCTGCTCCGTCATGTCGCTCACGCCTCGTCGAGGCCGTCGATCTGGTCCGCGTTGTTGCGCTGCTCAATGTGCGCGGCGATCAGCTCGACGGCGCGGTCGACGGCAATGCCGTTGTGCTGCGAGCCGTCGCGCAGGCGGAAGGACACGGCCCCGGCCTCGACGTCCTCGCCACCGGCGATGAGCGTAAAGGGAACCTTGTCCTTGGACGCGTTGCGGATCTTCTTGCCGAAGCGATCGTCGGACAGGTCGGTCTCGACGCGCACGCCGCGCTCACGCAGTTTCGCGGCGACGTCCTTGACGTAGCCGTCGAAGGCCTCGGCGACGGGGATGAGGCGGACCTGGACGGGCGAGAGCCACGCCGGGAACGCGCCCGCATAGTGCTCGGTGAGGACGCCGATGAAGCGCTCAACGGAACCCAGCTTCGCGGAGTGGATCATGACGGGGCGCTGACGGGTGCCGTCGGCGGCCGTGTACTCCAGGTCGAAGCGCTCGGGCTGGTTGAAGTCGTACTGAATCGTCGACATCTGCCAGGTGCGGCCGATCGCATCCTTGACCTGGACGGAGACCTTCGGGCCGTAGAAGGCGGCGCCGCCCGGATCGGGCACGAGGTCCAGGCCGGTGGCCGCGCAGGCGTCCTCAAGCGCCTTGGTGGCGGCCGCCCAGTCCTCGTCCGAGCCGATGAACTTGTCCTTCTTCTTGCCGTCCTCGTCGCGCGTGGACAGCTCCAGGTAGAAGTCTTTGAGGCCGAAGGCGGAGAGGATGGAGAGGAAAAACTCGATCTGCGTGCGAATTTCCTCGGAGGCCTGCTCAGGCGTGCAGTAGGTGTGCGAATCGTCCTGCGTGAAGCCGCGCATGCGGGTTAGGCCGTGCACGACGCCGCTCTTCTCGTAGCGGTAGTCGTGGCCCAGCTCGTAGAAGCGCAGAGGCAGCTCGCGGTAGGAGCGGCCGCGCGAACGGAAGATGAGGTTATGCATCGGGCAGTTCATGGCCTTGAGGTAGTACTCCTGGCCTGCCTTGGTCACGTTGCCGTCCTCGTCGCGTTCCTCGTCAACGAGCATGGGTGGGAACATCGTGTCCGCGTAGTAGGGCAGGTGACCCGACGTGTGGAACAGACCGCCCTTGGAGATCTCGGGGGTGTGGACGAAGTCGAAGCCTGCCTGCTTATGACGGTCGGTCACGTAGGACTCGATCTCGTGGCGCAGGATGCCTCCCTTGGGGTGGAAGATGACCAGGCCGGGGCCGATCTCCTCGGGGAAGGAGTACAGGTCCAGCTCGACTCCGAGGCGGCGGTGGTCGCGGCGCTCGGCTTCCTTGATGCGTTCCTGGTAGGCGACGAGGTCCTCCTTGGAAGCCCAGGCCGTGCCGTAGATGCGCTGGAGCTGGTCGTTCGACTGGTCGCCCTTCCAGTAGGCGGCTGAAGCCTTGGTGAGCGCGAAGCCGTTGCCGATCAGTTTCGTGGAGGGCAGGTGGGGGCCGCGGCACAGGTCCTTCCAGGCGACGGAGCCGTCGCGGCGGACGTTGTCGTACATGGTCAGAGTTGCGCCGTCAACCTCGACGGAGGCGCCCTCCGCGCCCTTGCCTTTCGTGGTCACGAGTTCGAGCTTGTAGGGCTGCTCGGCCAACTCAACGACGGCCTCGTCCTCGGAGACCTCACGGCGCACGAAGCGCTGCCCTTCCTTGACGATGCGCTTCATGCGCTTTTCGAGGTCGCGCAGCAGCTCGGGGGTGACCGCGTCGATGTTGCCGAAGTCGTAGTAGAAGCCGTCTGTGATGAACGGGCCGATGCCGAGGTTGACGTCGGGGAAGACGTCCTGAACGGCCTGGGCGAGCACGTGGGTTGCGCTGTGACGCAGGATGTTCAGGCCGTCTTCGCTGGCCAGTGTGATGGCCTCGACGGTCGTGCCCTCTTCGAAGGGGGTCGCGAGGTCGCGCGGGATGCCGTCGACCTTGATGGCGACGACGTCGCGGGACTTCTCGAACCACGTCGTGCCCGTGGTCCCCGCCGGTACGGTCTGGTTTTCTCCGTCGATGACGAGCGAGATGTCGGGCACAGTGTCTCCTTGGTCGATACGGTCGATGCAGTTAGGTGCTAGTGGGATTCTAACGCCCGGGGGCGGGCGATTCAGGAGCGGGCGCGCCAGTCCTTGATCGCTTTTGCGGCGCTCAGGGCGCGATAGGTGTTCTTTTTGACGGGCATATCCCATCCGCCGGGGACGTCGGTGAAGTGCGCCGCAAAGGCGCTCTTGTACTTGCCGACGCTGTAGAGATCGGGGCAGCGCGGGGAGTGTGCGCCCATGAGGTCGAATTCGCGCACGCCGTCGCGGGCGAGGAACTCGGCGGCCAGGAAGTCCAGGACCGGGGGTTGGCGCAGGCGTCGACCGGCCTCGGTGGAGGCGCCGTATTCGGCCTGCGCGCGGATCCCCTCCACGAGGCAAAAGTCCCAGCACAGGATGGCGCCGTCGGCGTCGCGCATGGAGAAGATGCGCGCGTGCTTGGGTCCCAGCGTGGTGAGCAGGCTCATGTAGTAGGCCTTGGGGTGAGGACGGAAACCGTCACGCTCGGCGGTCTCCTCCATCACCGCGTAGTACTCGTCGATGACGTCAGTGGCGTTCGCCGTGTCCTCGTGGAAGGTGATGCCTTCCGCTTTGCCTTTCTTCAGGCCGGAACGGATGGAGCGCTTGCCGGACTTCGGCATTGCCGCGAGGATCGCCTCCTCGGTCTTGCCGGAGGTATCAATGACGACGGTTCGGTCGTAGGAGATGGTCTGCAGGGGCATCACCAGATCCGGGTGCTGGTAGATGGCGTGCAGGCGCACGAAGACGACGGACTTGTCCCGCTTCTTGATCTCGCGCAGCAGGTCCGCGCGCAATGCGGCCTCACGTTCGGGGGTCGCTTCCTTGACCCATGTGGGTCCCCACTTGGCCCACAGGTAATGCACGCCTCGCACCGCGTATTTGTAGAGGGTGATGAAAGCGACCTTGGTGTCGTCCTCGCACCATGCGTACCGTCCCCACACACCGTGCCCCTGGGACTTTTCGAAAGCCTCCCACACGCAGGCCTGTTCGATGGGCAGGGAACGGTCCTGGAAACCCGAGACTGCTGCGATTTTGTCTTCTTGGGAGATAGGCACGAGAGAGGTGGTCGTCATGGTGTCCTCGTTAGTCGAAACGTACGGTCGCGTGTCGCAGGCCAGTTTAGCAGGGGCCGTTCCCCCATCGACGAGGCCGAGGCCGAGTGAGGGGGCCAAGCTCGGTCAGTACGAGGTTTGGGTCGGCTCGGGATAGAAGCGCGCGAACTTACGCCGATGGTTTTGCTTTTGAAGCCATACGGTGATGTTGCGGCGCAGATCCTTCTCGGTGGGATTGAGGAGTAGGTCGAAGCGGCGCCCCTCGCGGATAATGCGCTTCACGCGTGCACGCAACTGCGTGTCAGTGATGTAACGGAGCAGGAGGGAGTCGGGAACCATCGTGTATAGGATCTCGTCCTTCGCTTGTGTTTGCTCGCAGGCTTGACCGTCGATGAGGTCGGCGACCATGGGAATCATCGGATTTGCGCCCGCGGCTGCCATGTACCAGTTGTTGCGTCCGATGCGCGGGTTAACCTCGAAGAAGACGGCCCGACCGTCACGCGGATCGATCTTGACATCGAAGTTTGCAAATCCGCGGTAGCCGTTGTCGGTAAGCAGCGTGCAGGCGTCCTCCCACAGTGAGGGGAAATCCTCGGTGATCATGGCAACGGGGTTACCAATCATTGTCGGGGCGTGATCCTCTAGGAGCACACGGGCAGAGCCGATGAGGGTGACCTCACCGCGGGAGTCCACGTAGGCGGTGATTGAACGCATCGCGGTGTTGTCGCCGGGGATCAGTTCCTGAACCAGGAAGGTGTCCCGGAACCCCGAAGCCTTGAGGGTCTCCCACAGCTGGGCGAGCTCGTCGGGCGTGTCGATGAACCAGATCTTGCGTTTGCCCTCGAATTCGAGGACGTCGTAGGGCTCGCCGTTGGCGGGCTTGGCGACCACGGGGAAAGCAAAGGGAATCTCCGGGCCAACCCAGGCCTCGTCCAACGCGTGCGAGAAATCGACGACGACTGTGCGCGGCGTATCGATACCCGCCCGCTCGCAGGCGCGCGCGAACTCCGCCTTATCCGTGAGCCGATTCATGACTTCCTCGCTGGGGAAGGGCAGCGCGTAGTGACGCGAGAGCGCATCCATGTTGCGCGCCACGAACGCAGAGAAAATGTCGTGGTTCGCCATCAGGATGAGCTTCTTGTCCGGGTGGCTCCCCGCGATCGTCATGAGAGTGTCAAGCAACTGAGCATCGGTCGCGTGAGCGCTCACGTGGTGGACATCAAAAAAGTGTGACCGTGTGATCGAATCGGTGGGCTGCGACCCCACGCAGATGCAGCGACACCCAAAGGCCTCGTTGAAACAACGCCCAATACCGTAGACCCCGAAGTCTCCACCGATGATGACGGGGAGGATGTCTTGACGGGGAGTGAGCGGGCGAGGCCGCGTCAAGTAGTCGATTGTCATGCCCCCAGCCTAGCGCCTGGTAGGATACAGAACGATCCCTGAGACCTGACTCACCACCACGAAAGTAGCGTATGAGCACCCCTTTCCCCCCTAACAACCAGCAGCCCTTCCCCAACCAGCAGGTGAGTGGCCTCCCCCCACAGTCCGGCTACCAGCAGGGTGCACCGCAGGGCTTTGGGGCCGCGACGCCCGCACAGGGTCCGTACGGCGGCCAACCAATGGGCCGCACACCCAACAAATCCAACGGCGGCCTCATCGCAGCAATCATCGCAGGAGTGTTTGTCATCACCCTTATCGGCGGCATCGTCGTCATGGGAATATTCTCAGCCGCCACGGAGGAACGCTCCGCCGGGGACCGTTCTTCCTCTCCCTCACCCACCTCAACCTACTCCCCCACGCAAAACCCCCAGCCTTCAACAACACCCAGCCCGCGCTCGACATCGACATCCAGCCCTCGTCCGACGGCAACAAGTTCCTCTGGCACCGGCCTCACGTCCTCCGAAGAAACGGGCGTTATGAACGAGTGCAAGGCCGCGCTGGGCCAGTCAATTTCCAACGGATACATCACAGAGCGCACGGTTAAGAGGTACGGCACGAATAGCGATGGCTTGCCCCAGTACACCGTGGACGGCACCCTGACCGGCACATACCTGACGACTGGAAAGACGGGCACGTACAACTTCACCTGCACCGTCGTCTACCACACCGACAGCAAACTGTACGAAGCCTGGGCGTTCATCAGCGCGAAGTAACCCCATGATTGTCCGACCCAGCCTCTTACCCGCCGCCAGGGTCCACGCGGACCCATGGTGGATGAACGCCATCCTGTACCAGATCTATCCGCGTTCTTTCCAGGACATGAACGGGGACGGGGTCGGCGACCTGGAGGGGATTGATCGCCGCCTCGATTACCTGGCGGACCTCGGTATCGACATCGTCTGGATTTCACCTATCTACCGCTCACCTCAGGCGGACAACGGGTATGACATCTCCGACTACCGCGACATCGATCCGCTGTTCGGCGACCTCACCACTTTTGATGCCCTTGTAAGCCACGCTCACGAACTCGGTATACGTGTCGTCATGGATCTGGTAGTGAACCACACCTCGGTGGAGCATCCGTGGTTCGTGCAGTCCGCCTCGGGAATCGACTCACCGCGTCGCGACTGGTACTACTGGCGCGACCCCAGACCCGGCACAGTCCCTGGCTCCGCGGGTGCTGAGCCCAACAACTGGGAGTCTTTTTTCGGTGGTCCCGCGTGGGAGTACGATCCAGCGTCGGGCCAGTACTATCTTCATTTGTTTGCACGCGAGCAGCCTGACCTGAACTGGGAGAATCCCCAGGTCCGCGACGCTGTGTACGACATGATGAACTGGTGGCTGGATCGGGGCGTGGATGGTTTCCGTGTCGATGCGATCGACGTCATCTCGAAGTTCCCAGGATTGCCCGACGGCGGACCCGCCCGGGCGCCGTTCGGTGTGGGACACGAGTGTTTCGCGGACGGCCCGCGCCTACATGAGTTTCTTCAGGAGATGCACGAGCGCACTTTTGCCCTGCATCCCGGATCGTTTACGGTCGGTGAGGCGTCCAACGCGTCACCTGAATCTGCGCTCTTGTTCTGCGATCCCGCTCGGCGAGAGTTCAACATGCTGATTCAGTTCGAGCACGTCAACCTCGGCCAGGAGGCCGGTAAGTTCTCGCCACGCCCCCTTGCCGAGGGAGAGCTAGCCGATGTTCTGACACGCTGGCAAGAGACTCTCGCAGATCGAGGATGGAACGCCCTGTACGTGGAGAACCACGATCAGCCACGCGCGGTGACCCGCTTCGGGGATCCCGATGCTTTCTGGTTCGAATCCGCGACTGCTCTCGCCACCGCCTACTTCCTTCAGCGCGGCACCCCCTTCATCTACCAGGGCCAGGAGATCGGTATGCTCGGCGGGTGCTTCACGCGAGCGAGCGATTTCCGGGATGTTGAATCACTCAACTACCTGCGTGCGAGCGGTTCCACCCTCGTCCCGGCTGGCTTAGCTGCCATCTCGCGCGACAACGGGCGCACCCCCATGCAGTGGGATGATTCACCGAACGCAGGCTTCACGTCGGGAATACCGTGGATCGACGTGCCGACCTCGGCGACACGCATCAACGTTGACGCTCAGCTCCACGATCCTTCTTCCGTCCTCGCTTATTACCGTGCGCTCATCGAGGCACGCCATCGCATCCCGGCTCTTACTTTCGGGTCCTTTGAACGGATCGACGCTGGCTCACCCGCGATCTTCGCGTACATGCGCGCGTGTGAGGGCAGCGCCGTTCTCGTCGTGGTTAATCTGTCGGGGCGCGCCCTCACTCCTGCTCGTACCCTCCAGGACGAGGCCTACTGCGCTTCTCGCTGGAGCCTGTACTTGAGCAACGCTACAGAGGAAGTCAGAGACGGTTCTTCGGGCTGTGCCGAGCACGACCCATCCCCTGCTTCTGTTCTTGCTCCGTGGGAGGCCCGGGTCTACGTGAGTTCACGCTAGGACCCTTGCGTGTGCACCGCACGGTCGGCGATTTGTTGTGCTGGAACGATTCTACCTGCACCAAACCGTTCGAGTTCCCTCCCGCTTTCTTATCGTTCCGCGGTCGTGTCCACTGTGGCGTCCGCTGCCATAGTCGCGATGTCTGCGCTCGCACCTTTATCGGTTCTATCAACGACCGTGGGTGGGAGGAACATCGTTCCTCCCACCCACGGTGAGGCGGTCGTTAATCCGGTGCTTTCAGTTCAGCCGCGATGACGCTTGGCCGCTATGAACGACAGGCCGACAATCGCGATGATTCCCGCCAGAGCACCCAGTCCTGACGCGTCGGCACCTGTCGTTGCAAGCTTGGGTGCGGGCGACGGCGAAACCGAAGGCGTTGGCGCAGGACTCGACGGGGTGGCCGAAGGCGTGGGGGTCGGGGTAGGAGCGAGTGTATTCGTCAACGTCAGTGAATAGACGTGGTCGTCGCTCAGAGTGAACGTCGCCTCACGATTGTCGGCTGCGAGCGTAACACCGTCAGCAGTTTCGAAGACTCGGCTGGCCGCGTCGTTCCACGTGATCTCAGCGGACGCGGGCAGATCACCCTCGGTGACGGTAACGACGGTTCCCAGAGGTAGGGACTCTGGGTAACTGTACGTCTCCCCCGCCTTGATGGTTGTCTCAAAGGTCTTATCCACGGACGGGTCGGCGACGTTCTTCAGAGTGATGACCAGGGTGTAGTCGAGATCCTTGGCTGATTCGGGAAGATCGCCCTCGACTTTCTTGGTCACGGAGAACGTCTGATGCGCGTAAGCGTCTGCGGTCGCACCGTAACGCAGGACCTTCCTGACGGGTTCAACAGTCTTACCGGGAACGTTGAACGTCACTGTGTTGGCGAATTCACCAAGGACGTCTCCTGCACGCTTCGCACCCTCGACGCGAGCAGGAAGCAGAATAATTGCCGACTGGTTGGCGGGGATTTCGGCGAGCGTGACAGTGACTTTCGTGGAGGTGCACTCAATCTGGGCGGCGTTACCGAAGGCCCCGTTCGACGTATCGTTCACCTGGCGCAGACCGTCGGAAGTCGTCGGGTCGGTCACCAGGTAGGTGTGGGTCTTCGTGTAATCGTTGACGGTGTTACAGTCGAAGCTCCAGCGGGAACCTGCGGGGACCTCATCGACGATCGAAGCACCGGAGACCGCGGCATCACCGGCGGGCACAATGACTCGCCACATGATTGCCTTATTCTCGTCGCCGTCTTCGTTTTCTGTCAGATTCAGCCATCCGTCCTTCTGATAGTGGGCTTCACCAGGAGTCCGGCGAGTCATCTCGAGGTTGCGTGTCACCTTCCCGCCGACCGTCACAACGTAGTGTTCGCCGCCGGGGCCGCTGTACTGCGCCAAACCGTGCGTCGTCACCGTACCGTACCACTGGGCAGCGGATTCAACCCTGTCGTTGAAAACGACGGTCACATTGCCATCGGCACCCCAGGTACCACAACCGACCACGATATTGTCGTGCGAGACCACATCGAAGGCACGGGCGACGTTTGGACGAAGCACCGACTCGCCGTTCGCTTGGTTGACAACGTTCGCGTTATAGGTGAAGTAGTCGCCTGCCTTGACATGCCCTGTGCTCTTCCAGGGAAGCTTGACACCCAGGTCCCACCAGTCGCCCACCGAGTGAATCTCGTGGTCGCTCTGGTCGACCAACTGGGCATTGTTCCAATCAAGCGTGACCTTATCGCTTACATTCGTCACCGCGCCAGGACATGCGGGAGCGTCTGCGTAAGCGGGAACCTGTGCGCCAACGAATTGCGTGAAGCCAAGAAAACTCAGTATCAAAGCAACGGCTGCTAAGTATGCGCCCAGATGACGGCGCTTCACGGCGACCATAGATAACTCCTGTCAACGGGATATGCGACGATGTCGCTTCATGCATTGCCAGTCTATGTCACCGTCCTGCAATTTGGTCAAGAATAGGAAGAATGAGTTCACCGTAACCAATATTTCTTGACTTCGACAAGGCATATATACCGCAGTTTCATTAGTATCAATCAGGATGTGTCAACTTTTATTGTTCCGGCGTGTCGCTAATTTTAACAACACTAATTAACAGGGACGAAGTCGCATGCTTTAAAATAATATGGGATCATTTTATTAGCGCATGGTTCAACACTGCCGAAGACTGACAAACCAATGAATAGGGACGGCGCACACACAGGTATCAATTGCCTATAGGCCAACATGTATAGATGGCGATGAGCGTTCACTTATATACCGGTGCGCACACGCAACAGAACGGGCATAACCCACCGGATAGCATTCGGACGGTAGATGACAGCCCAAGCTCTTAGACGCGCATCTCAAGGACGGAATGGGTTGCCACTACTACCCATTGGATCCGTTCGGGAGCCACGCCACGAGCCGCGGCCCACAACAGGCTAAGAACCTCGAGTTTCAGACAGAAGCGCCACCACACCCCAGCTCCATCCCATGGGGAAATGGCACCATTAGAGTCGCGACACGCCGACAAGCCACCCCTAATGAGGCATCACAACCAACAAAAACACCGGCTTTCCCGCATCGACAAGCCGAAAAGTCACCCCTCCAGCAACACGTAGCGTCCTACAACTCGAAAGAGGGGTTCGAAACAGTAAAGGCCGGATCACAGTGATCCGGCTTACCTGGTGGGCGATACTGGGATCGAACCAGTGACCTCTTCCGTGTGAAGGAAGCGCGCTACCCCTGCGCCAATCGCCCGAGGTGGGTACGGGATTCGAACCCGTGTATACGGCTTTGCAGGCCGCTGCCTCGCCTCTCGGCCAACCCACCACGCCCAATGGGATCGTGTGGATTCCCGATTGAGAGCGGATGACGGGACTCGAACCCGCGACCCTCACCTTGGCAAGGTGATGCTCTACCAACTGAGCCACATCCGCGTGAACCGCTTGTGCGGCCGGGCATATGCCCGCCAAACCCGTAAAGGTTGACCGTGGGCGATACTGGGATCGAACCAGTGACCTCTTCCGTGTCAGGGAAGCGCGCTCCCGCTGCGCCAATCGCCCGAGCGGATGACGGGACTCGAACCCGCGACCCTCACCTTGGCAAGGTGATGCTCTACCAACTGAGCCACATCCGCAGTTCTCAGAGCGTTTACCGCTCTTCGCAACGGGTAAAACCTTAACAGACCTACGGGCAGAAATGCAAAACCAAACGATAGTTATCCAAGTCACATGCTCATTTTTATGCGGATTATCGCCACTCGCGCTGCATTCGTGCCACCCTTGTCGGTATGGAAACTCGACCTGGTAAGGCTTACCCACTGGGTGCCACCTTTGACGGAACCGGCACGAACTTCGCGATCTACTCATCGGTTGCAACGTCTGTGACGCTGTGCCTGCTCGACGAGAAACGCAATGAAATACGCATCCCCATGACCGAGGTGGATGCCTACGTCTGGCACGTGTACGTACCGCAAGTGCGCGCCGGTCAGCGCTACGGCTATCGCATCGAAGGCCCCTGGGATCCGGCCAACGGTCTACGCTGCGACTCATCCAAGCTGCTCCTCGATCCCTACGCGAAGGCCATCGAAGGACAACTCAGCGATTCGCTCGACCTCCTGTCCTACCAAGCCAACGACCCACTCAAGCTCAAAGGAGGTGACTCCAGTAAGGCGACCATGCTCTCCATCGTCGTTAACCCATTCTTCGACTGGGAGGGTGACCACAGCCCAGGACACGACTATTCAGAGTCGATCATTTATGAGGCCCACGTCAAGGGCATGACGATGCGGCATCCTGACGTCCCCAAAGAGCTGCGCGGAACCTACGCAGGCATGGCACACCCGGCCATCATCGAGCACCTCACCAAGCTCGGCGTCACCACGGTCGAGCTGATGCCGATCCACCAGTTCACAAACGACACGACACTGCAGGCAAAGGGTCTTTCAAACTACTGGGGTTACAACACCATCGGCTACTTCGCCCCACACAACGCCTACGCGGCGTCGAAAGAACCGGGCGCCCAAGTCTCCGAGTTCAAGGCGATGGTCAAAGCACTGCACGCAGCAAACATCGAGGTCATCCTGGACGTGGTCTACAACCACACGGCCGAGGGTAACCACATGGGTCCGACCCTGTCCTTCCGCGGCATCGACAACCCCTCCTACTACCGCCTCGTGGACGGCGACCGTCAGCACTACTTCGACACAACAGGCACAGGTAACTCCCTCCTGATGAGTTCCCCGCAGGTCCTCCAGCTCATCATGGACTCCCTGCGCTACTGGGTCACTGAGATGCACGTTGACGGGTTCCGCTTCGATCTGGCCTCCACGCTGGCCCGCCAGTTCGCTGAAGTCGACCGCCTCTCCGCGTTCTTCGACCTCATCCACCAGGATCCGGTTGTCTCACAGGTAAAGCTGATCGCCGAGCCGTGGGATGTTGGTTCCGATGGCTATCAGGTGGGTGGATTCCCTCCTTTGTGGTCAGAGTGGAACGGCAAGTACCGCGACACCGTTCGCGACTTTTGGCGCGGCGAGTTCTCCTCGCTCCCCGGCTTCGCTTCGCGACTGGCCGGCTCCTCCGACCTGTATGGGACGACGGGACGCAAGCCGATGGCGTCCATCAACTTCGTCATCGCCCACGACGGGTTCACGCTTCGTGATCTCGTCTCCTACAACGAAAAGCACAACGAGGCGAACGGAGAGGGAGGCGCGGACGGCGCAAACGACAACCGCTCGTGGAACTGCGGGGCAGAGGGCGACACGGATGACAAAGAAATTATCGAGTTGCGCTACCGTCAGCAGCGTAACTTCCTGACAACGCTCATGTTCTCCCAGGGCGTGCCGATGATCGCACACGGCGACGAACTCGGACGCACGCAGCGAGGTAACAATAACGTCTACTGTCAGGACAATGAGCTTTCCTGGATCAACTGGGACCTGGACGAACACGACTACAAGCTCCTGCGTTTCACGCGCCACCTCATCCACCTGCGCCGCGATCACCCAGTAATGCGCCGTCGGCGTTTTCTCGAGGGACCAGCCAAGCGCGGTGGCGAGTCAGACCTGGCCGAAATTGAGTGGTTCACTCCCAGCGGCACACACATGACCGAGGAAGAGTGGAATCAGCCTTGGGCGCGCTCCACGATGGTCTTCTATAACGGGGATGCGATTCGAGAACCCGATGCGAACGGACAACGGATTCTCGACGACGATTTCTTACTCCTGATTAACGCGGCTCCGGAAGCAGTTGATTTCACACTGCCGGACGCCAAGTACGGACACCTGTGGCACACGGTCGTTGACACGGGAGGAGATGACGACCGCAAGGACTACCGTTCCGGAGACACCGTGCATGTAGGGCCACGCACCGCTTACATACTGCGTAATCCGCGCGGATTGTAAAACACTAGGGCCATCTCGATGCGTCACGGGCAACACGTACCCACTACTTATCGAGATGGCCCTTAGCGGCGCGTCTGAAGCAAAAAGAAAGATGACACTCGTACGATTTAACCGTGAATGAGAACGCGGTGCCCGAGGAGTTTATCCGGGCTCTGCTGTCCCTACGACAGGCCGACCACCTGCCGCATATCGTCCTCGAAGAGGTGCCCCCGCCTCGTCGTTTGGCGCCGTTCACGGCTGCGCTCGCAATGCGCACGATTGACGAGGACAGTGCGGGGCAACCCCTATCGACTGGTCGCATGATCATCCTTCACGATCCTGTCGAGCAGATCGGTTGGAACGGTGTTTTTCGCATCGTGTGCCAGATGCGCACTCAGGTTGATGCGGACATGGCGATCGATCCGATGCTCGCCGAGGGCGTGTGGGGGTGGATGATTGACTGCCTTGACGGCGCAGGTGCTGGCTTCCATGACCTGACGGGCACGGTTACCCGCGAGATGAGTGAGACTTTCGGCGGCCTGGAGCTGCGAGGATCATCTCTGTTTGTCGAGGTTCGCGCCTCGTGGACGCCCAACAGTGAGTATCTCGGGGAGCATCTATCCGGATGGGCAGATGTGATGCGCCGAACAGCCGGCATTGTTCCGATCCGTCATCTTGAAGGAGTCTGAGTGCTGGTCAACAACGGCGGCGGCTTGCCGCGGGGCGATACGGATAACCCGGAACTTGTTGCACAGCCGCGTGGGGGGATCCCCACCGTTGTTAATACCCGACGGGACCTTCAGGCAGCCGCGCGAGTCCTCGCCTCAGGTTCGACTCCGATCGCGCTGGATGTGGAGCGCGCACAGGGATTCCGCTACGGAGCTGACCCCTACCTGGTGCAGCTCCGACGTGAAGACGTCGGAACTTTCCTCTTTGACACACATGCCCTACCCAATCTTGCTGAGCTGCAGCCGGGCGTGGAGGACGTGTGGCTCCTGCATGATTCCCTCCAGGACCTGCCGAATCTGCGGCAGGTCGGCCTGCGAGTCCCGGCCCTCTTCGACACGGAGGTCGCCGCGCGCCTGGTGGGATTGGAGCGTTTCGGCCTGGCGGCGGTCGCTGAGCAGGTGCTGGGCCTGGGCCTCGTGAAGGACCACCAGGCGTCGGACTGGTCGGTGCGCCCCCTACCTAAGGAGTGGCTGCGCTACGCGGCTCTGGATGTTGAACTGCTGACGGAACTGTACTATCGCCTTTCGAAGCGACTCGATCAGATGGGGCGCTGGGAGTGGGCGCAGCAAGAATTCTCGTATGCGCTCACGGTAACTCCCCCAACTGCGAAGCCTGATCGGTGGCGGTCGCTGCCAGGCGCAGGCAAGATTCGCTCGCGGCGAGGCTTAGGAGTCTTGAAGGCCCTGTGGGAGACCAGAGAGTCGATCGCGCGCCGCATCGACATGTCCCCCGGTCGCCTGGTGCGTAACGCTGCACTCGTGCGTGCAGCCTCGAACCCGCCTCGCAATAGGCGCGCGCTCATGTCCATCAACGAGTTCCGCTCCCCCATTGCCCGCCAGTTCGAGGACGAGTGGATGCGCGCGCTCGCTTCTGTGGCCACGATGACCGAGGATGAATTGCCGCCCAAGCGTAAGCCTGTGCAGCCAGGGTCGATCCCTGAGCCTCGCCAGTGGGCACGCATCGACGAGGCCTCGGCCGCGCGCTTGGGAACGGTCCGATCCGCGGTTGCGAGTGTCGCGTCATCATTGGGCTTGGCACCGGAGGTCGTGCTTGCCCCACAGGTACAGCGCTACCTTGCGTGGGCTCCCCTGGATCCTTCACGCCCGTCGGGAGACGAGGTTGAGGAGCGGATGGTTGCGCGCGGCGCGCGCGACTGGCAGATTGATCTGACCCTCGACCCGATCTGCGACGCGCTCGGCGTCTGAGGACTCCCAACCAGTTTCCTGCTTGCCCTCCCGCTTGGCGGTAAGAATTCCCTGGGGCATCGACGTGTATATCCCAGGGAACTTCGCTCGCGCGTCAGTTCGTTGAAACCTTGTCAGCGAGGTCTCGCGCAGAACGCTCGATGCCGTCCGCATCGTAGCCGAAGCCTGCGATCATCTGGGTGCGATCGCCGTGTTCAGGAAACACCTGTGGGACTCCCAGGCACCGCACGGGAATGCCAGAGCCGACTAAAGCCTCACGCAGCGCCCATCCGAAGCCGCCGTGAACGATTCCGTCTTCCACGGTGATCACGGCATCGTAGGTGGATGCCATCTGCGTCAGGTCACGCGAAATAGGCAGAAGCCAGCGCGGGTCGACAACAGTGACGCTGATACCATCCGCGGCCAGACGCTTCCCGGCTTCGATGGCGTCTGGGGCGCATGCGCCGGCCCCCACGATCAGGAGCTTAACGGACGAATCCACGCAGGCTTCATCAAGGAGGACGTCCACTGCCCCGACGGTGTGCAGCGCGGGCATTGGCTCTGGCAGGGAACCTTTGCGGTAACGCAGGACGGTGGGCGCAGTATCGACGTCAAGAGCTTCACGTAGCTCGGTGCGAAGCGTGTCCTCATCACGAGGGGCAGCCAGCCGCAGGCCCGGGATGAGGGAACACATGGCGATGTCCCAGACACCGTTGTGTGAGGCCCCGTCGGCACCGGTAACCCCAGCCCGGTCGAGGACGAGCGTCACACCCGCCTTGTGCAAGGCCACGTCCATCAGGAGCTGATCGAAGGCCCGATTGAGGAAGGTCGCGTAGAGGGCGACAACAGGATGAGCCCCCTCGTACGCCATGCCCGCTGCGGACGCAACGGCTTCGGCTTCCGCAATACCCACGTCGATGACACGCCCCGGGTAGGCCTCGTGCATAGGCCCAAGGCCCACAGGGCGCATCATCGCTGCGGTGATTCCCACGATGTCGTTGCGCGCGCCCGCCTGCAAGCAGATTTCGTCAGCGAAGACCCCTGTCCATCCGAAACGCTCGGGGGCAACAGGAAGCCCCGTCTCCGGGTGAATCGGGCCGACGGCATGGAAACGATCCGCGATGTCTTTTTCGGCGGGCTTATAGCCGCGACCCTTTTCGGTAATCATATGGACGATGACGGGTTCTTCAAGGGTGCGGGCTCGCCGCAGAGCCGTCTCGACGGCGCCAATGTCGTGTCCGTTGACGGGACCAATGTACTTCAGGCCAAGATCTTCGAACATGACCTGCGGTATGAGCGCATCCTTAATCCCGGATTTGAGGCCGTGGAGCGCATCGTAGGCGGCGCGTCCGGGGGTGCCATGACTGAGCAGGTGCTGTTTGCCCCAGGCGAGGGCCTTCTCATAACCCGCGGAAGTACGCAGCGCGTCCAGGTGGTCTGCAAGGCCACCAATCGTCGGAGCATAAGAGCGACCGTTGTCGTTGACGACGATGACGATGCGACGATGCTTAGAGGCCGCGATGTTGTTAAGTGCCTCCCAGGCGAGTCCCCCGGTGAGCGCCCCGTCGCCGATGACGCCGACCGTCCATGTTCGTTCGCCCCGGCGGTGCTTCTCGCGCGAAATGCCGTCCACCCAAGCGAGTGAGGCCGAGGCGTGGGATGATTCCACAACATCATGCTCGGATTCTGCGCGCGAGGGGTAACCCGACAGGCCTCCAGGTTGACGCAGTGACGAGAAGTTCTGGCGCCCTGTAAGAAGCTTGTGCACGTAGGTCTGATGGCCGGTATCAAATACGATCGTGTCCTGTGGAGAGCGAAACACACGGTGCAGTCCGATCGTCAGCTCGACGACACCCAGATTTGGACCCAGGTGTCCACCGGTTCGTGAGACGTTCTCGATCAAAAATGAACGGATCTGCGCTGCGAGCCGATCGAGCTGTCCGCGCTCGAGGCGACGTAGCTCCCGAGGGGTGGTGCAGCGCGACAGCAGATCACGCGCGTGTGGTGCTCCAGACATGCCTCCTAGTGTAGATGCCCATCGTCTCACCTACAGATCAAATTGGGAACGCTTGACCTCCCGATACAGGCGGTGCTCCTACGCGCGCATTAAGATACAGGTATTGGTACGCCAACCGATCTATGGAGGCACTATGTCCGTCACCGTCGCGCCCCACGGCATCTGGAAGTCCCCGATCACGGGCGATTCTTTCACTGCTCGTTCCGTCACCCTGTCGCAGGTCCGCGTCGATGGTCCGGACACCTACTGGGTGGAGGGGCATCCGCTGGAGGGAGGACGCGGAACACTTCTGCGCCGTCGCCCCACCGGTGAAACGGGAGAGGTCCTACCACTGATCGACGGTGTCCGACTGCCCGATGTCGGCACGCGAGTCCACGAGTACGGCGGCAAAGCCTACGCGGTTCACCACGGGCTTATCGTGTTCTCCGACCGCACGGACGGTCGTGTTTACGCCTTTGACACCTCGGAGCCGCGCCGAGGCGCGCGCCCCTTGACGACTCTGTCGAAGGTCCGCTACGGAGACTTTTGGATCGCCGACGTGCGAGACCTCGTCTACGCGGTCGCTGAGGATCACTCGGGCGATGGCGAACCCGTAAACTCGATCGTCGCAATCCCGTTGGACGGGTCAGCAGCGCGCAATGATGATGCGATCATCCCCGTTTTTGGCGGAACAGACTTCGCCCAAGCCCCGACGGTTTCCCCCGATGGCACAAAACTTGCGTGGCTGTCGTGGAACCATCCAAATATGCCGTGGACCTACTCGCAGCTGCACGTCGCATCGTTGACCTTTGAGGGAACGATCGACCGGGAGGTCGTCCTGGTTGACCGCCCGGGCGTATGCGTCTACGAGCCGCGCTGGACCCTTGATGGGGATCTCATTCACGTCGATGATTCCTCCGGTTGGGCAAACCTGTACCGCACCCAGGGTTTCACGTGGAAGGAAGGTGAGGAGCCGAACGCGTGGATGTCGCGCCTGCGTACCCGCTCCCTGCACCCGGGTAAGCGCGCCTTCTCCCACCCACACTGGCACCTCGGACTGCACTCCTACGATAACTTCGACAACGACTACCTGGTGTGCTCGTGGGCCGAAGACCAGGTCTGGCATATCGGCACCGTGCGAATCGATAATGGACTGACCGAGGAGTGGGCGACCGGCTGGTGGCCGATCGGTAACGTCGCCGCTGCTGATGGCCGCGTCGTATTCCTGGCAGATTCCTCAACGCATACGCCGGCGATTGTCGAGGTGTCACGCGGTCAGACGACGGTATTGCGGCCCTCTTCGGAGGCCGAGGTACCGACCGCCCTAGTGTCCCCGGCCGAAATGCTGTCGTGGAAGACCTCGGACGGCGAGGAAGCGCACGGCTTCTACTACGCGCCCGTCAATCCCGACTTCGCGGCCCCCGAGGGTGAGCTTCCCCCGCTGATCGTCAATGTGCACGGCGGTCCAACCAGCTCCACGCGCCCCGGCTTGTCGGTGCCTTTCCAGTACTGGACCAGCCGAGGTTTCGCAGTCCTCGACGTGAACTTCCGCGGCTCGACTTCCTTTGGTCGTGCCTACCGTGAACGCCTGAACGGTCATTGGGGTGTCATGGATGTCCAGGACTGCATCGACGGCGCCCAGTACCTCATCGACCTGGGTCGAGTCGACCCTGCGCGCGTGGCGATCCGTGGGCGTTCCTCCGGGGGCTTCACGGTGCTCAACGCGCTGGCAGCCTCCGACGTGTTCACTGCGGGGACTTCCTTCTTTGGCATCGCGGACCTGGCGAAGCTGGCGGCGACAACCCACAAGTTCGAGTCGCATTACGACTCGATCCTGATGGGCAGCAGTGACATGTCCGACCCCGTGTGGACTCAGCGCTCACCAATCAACCACGTGGCGGACATAACGGCCCCCCTGTTGCTCCTGCATGGGACCGACGACGCGGTTGTGCCCGCAGAGCAAGCCGAGGAGATGTACGAGGCGCTGCGTTCGAACGGAAACGCCGTGGCCTTGAAGCTCTACGGGAGCGAGGGGCACGGCTTCCGATCGGCGCGCAACATCAAAGATGCGTGGCTGTCCGAGCTGTCCTTCTACCGGACCGTCTGGGGTATCGACACCGATAATCCCATTCACGTTGAGATCGCTAACCTGTGACACCGTTAACGAAGTCCCCGCACCACGATCAGATGGCCGCGGGGACGCGCGTTCGCGTCGGCCACACGATTGCCGCACACCGTTCGTTGCTCGGCGTGGCAGCCGCGCTCGTCGGCGCGGTGGTTGGCGCTGCCGCTGTCCTCTTTAACCTAGCGATCCGAGCATGGACCTGGGTATCAACCGGTGTCGAGGAGTACACGACGCACATCGGACAGGCACACGGCCTGTGGGGCTGGTCCCCGTGGCTATTCCTCCTACTGTCCCCCGCCATCGCTGGCTTTATCTATGGCCCACTCATCCAACGTTTTGCGCCTTCCGCGAAGGGTCACGGCATCCCCGAGGTCATGCTCGCTGTCCGACGCAAGGGTGGACGCATTCCGGGGCGTGTCGCGGTCGTGAAGATTCTGGCCTCGGCCCTCACCATCGGTTCAGGCGGTTCAGCTGGACGCGAGGGTCCGATCGTTCAGGTAGGCGCCTCGCTTGGTTCAACCATTGCCTCGTGGATGCACATGCCTGTCTCTCGCATCGTCCTGCTCGCCACATGCGGGTCGGCAGCGGGTATCGCGGCAACCTTCCACGCGCCGCTCGCCGGTGCAGTATTCGCCCTGGAAGTGATCCTTGTCGAGTTCACGGCAGAGACCTTCGGCTTCGTCGTACTGTCCGCCGTCACTTCCTCCATCGTGGCACGTGTCCTCCAGGGTGATGAGATGGTCGTGCGGGTGGCCGACAACCTAACTTTTGCGTCCATGTCGGACATGTGGTGGGTGGCTCTCCTCGGTCTGGTCGCTGGACTGTGCGGCCTCGCTTTTTCGAAGATTCTCTATTCCTCAGAAGACTTCATCGACTGGGTGTGGGCGCGGACGCGCCTGCCCGAGTGGGCGCGCCCGGGTATCTTGGGCTTGTTCCTCGGCGCGGGCCTCGTCGCGTTCCCCTACATGTACGGATCAGGCTATCCGCTGGAGGAGCAGGCGATCGCGGGTTCCTACTCGATTGGTTTCCTGCTGGCGCTCATGATAGGACGCGCCCTGTACACCTCCTTCACTATCGGTATGGGCGGCTCGGGCGGCGTCTTCGCACCGACACTATTCATTGGCGCGATGGCGGGCGGTGCCTACGGTATGCTCCTGTCGCCGCTGACCAACTCGCCTGTCGGGGTCTTTGCGGTGGTCGGCATGGGCGCGGCCTTCGCAGGTGCGGCGCGCGCTCCGATGACCGCGGTGCTCATCATCGTAGAGATGACGGGCCAGTTCTCACTGATTTTACCGATGATGCTCGCAGTCGTGATCGCGACGGGGGCGTCGCGTTTCCTGACCCGGGCGACGATCTACACGGAGAAGCTTCGCCGTCGAGGCGACGTGCTCGATGACCCGGTCGAAGGTACACTCCTGGGCACACGCGCGGCATCACAGTGGATGACCCCCGCCCCCGAGGTCCTCGTGTCGTCACGGTCCGTCGCCTCCGCGTTGTCTGCGCTGCGCCGCACGAAGGAGACCGCACTGCCCGTTGTGGATGAGGAAGGACGCTTCACGGGACTCGTTTCCTCACTACGCTTAGCGGAGCTGACACAGGAGGACGGCTCACTGGACTCACCCATGTCGGAATTGCCTCTCATTGACGAGGCCGTCACTGCCTCAGCTCTCCCATCCGAGGTTCTTGGGGCGCTGCGGCGCACAGGCCTGCAGGCTCTACCGGTCGTTGACGTCGATCGACGAGTCGTCGGCTGGGTGTCCGAGCGCGAGCTGGTGGATCGCATGTACCGCGACCAGCGCCGCGCGATTGAGGCCCGCACACAAACCTCATGGGGTTCACGCATGCAGGAGCGCAGGAAGCACCGCTAGCGGGTGAGTGTGCAAACCANGAAACAATCTCCACTGCATCGGCCCACGCGAGATTCTTCTGGACCGCGGTGACGCGTGCGCGGACGACCTCGCCCGGGGCTGTGTGCCGCACGAACACGACGCGGCCACTGGCATCGCGAGCGACGCACGCACCTCCATGAGCGGGTTCACCGACGCTCAACTCGAGGACCTCGCCGATGCCCGCACGCACACGCGCGAAATCGGAACGACGGCGTTGCGACGGGCGGCGGCGAGGCGAACGGGGACTCATGAGGTCTCCTCAGCGACAGCGGGACCCCGGCGATCAGCGGGTTCTACAGCGCGAGCAGACGGCTCGGTCAAGGAAGGGACCCCTACGCGCAGGAACGGATCATTGACACGCTGACGACCTTCGACGACGTCGTCCTCGCCCAGCTGCCAGGGCACGATCGTGATAACGACACCCGGCACGCTCAGCAGCGCAGCACGCAGGCGCAGACCGGACTGGTTGTGGACCAAGTTCTCCCACGAGTGAGCCACCAGGAACTGCGGCATGTAGATGACGAGCATCTCCGTGGGCATGGCGCGGCGGCGCCCTCGCACGTACTGCAGGATAACCGAGGAGATGTCGCGGTAGGGCGCTGAGAGCAGTGTCAGCGGGACCGGAACACCCGAGGCCCTCCACTGGCGCAGAATCTTGTTTTCTTCCTCATCGTCGGCGACGACCGAAACCAACTCGATCGAGGTCGGCGAGGACGCACGGGCGGCCGCGATCGCTCGCATCGCTGGGCGCGACAGTGACGACACGAGGACAAGTGCACGCACACGGGTGGGCAGCGCGCGCCGCGCGTGCCAGTCGTCAACACGCAGCTGATTACGGACAGTCTCGTAGTGGTGGTGGATTGCGATTTGGAGTCCGTATGCGACGGCGATCATCACCAGCGTGATCCACGCACCATGCATGAACTTGGTAGCCAGGACGATGAGGAGGACCGCACCGGTCATCATGAAGCCGACGATATTGACAGCGCGCGAGCGCAGCACACTCATGCGTTCCTGACCAGACTGGCGAGTGCGCAGCTGCCGGTTCCAATGACGAATCATGCCCAGCTGCGAAAGGGTAAAGGAAATGAAGACACCGACGACGTAGAGCTGGATCAGACGCGTGGTCTGTGCGTGGAAACCCACGATCAGCGCAATCGCTGCGACCGTGAGAACAACGATGCCATTCGAATACGAAAGGCGGTCGCCGCGGCGCTCCATCTGGTGGGGTAAGAAAGCGTCACGCGAGAGGACCGACGCCAGGGTCGGGAAGCCGTTAAACGCCGTGTTCCCGGCCAGGACCAGGATGAATCCAGTGACCACGGTGATGAGGATGAAAAGGATGGACCCCTGCCCGAAGACAGCCGATGCGATCTGAGAAATCGCTGGGTCAACGGGTGTTTTCTCGGAGACAGGAGCACCGCTGAGGGTCAACTGTGTCGCAGGGTCCTCCACGATCTTGACACCAGTCAGCCTGGCGAGCACAAGGATTGAGATCATCATGGATGCCGCGATTGCACCCAGCATTGCCAGTGTCGTCGCAGCGTTGCGCGACTTGGGACGGCGGAACATCGGGACGCCATTCGAGATGGCTTCCACGCCCGTCAGAGCCGCGCATCCCGAGGAGAACGCACGCATCAGTAGGAAGGCGCCCGCCAGACCGGCCAGGCCGTCAACATGCCCAGGGACTGCGACAAGATCATAGGCTGCCGTCGGAGCCTGTCCCAGTTGGCCCATCGCCAGCTTCGCGAAGCCAACGACGACCATCAGCCCGATGGAACCCATATAAACGTAAGTGGGAACCGCGAACGCGCTACCGGCCTCGCGCGTGCCACGCAGGTTGAGGGTCGCCAAGATGACGACGAGGGCAACCGCGATGGGGACCTCGTGACCGAGCAATGCAGGAACAGCCGTCGTGATGTAGTTAGCGCCGGACGAAATTGAGACAGCAACCGTCAAAATGTAGTCAACCAGCAGAGCCGAGGCCACGAGAAGACCCCAGTATCGACCAAGGTTCGTGGTCACAACCTCATAATCGCCACCACCCGACGGGTAGGCGTGGACTGTCTGACGGTAGGAGGCGACAACTACGGCAAGGACCAGGGCGACAACGACGCCCACCCACACCGACTGCAGGGCCGCCATCGAACCTGCAAGCGCCAGCGTCAAAAGGACTTCATCGGGCGCGTAAGCTACCGAAGACAACGCGTCTGAGGCGAAGATCGGGAGTGCAATGCGTTTGGGAAGAAGCTGGTGGCCCATCGCGTCCGATCGCATCGGGCGTCCGATGAGCACGCGCTTCGCATAGGCCAACAAATTCATCACAGTGCATAAGCGTAGTCCACAACGCCCACCACCGGGAACGAAGAATTGAGCACGCGTGGCTATTCGGCGCGGAGCGGAGTAGTTTGTTGTCGTGCACTTTGTGATCATGGGTTGCGGGCGCGTCGGCGCCCGCCTGGCATCAACGCTCGACGCAGCGGGTCATTCCGTGGCCATTATTGACCACGATTCCAAGGCATTTTCGCGCCTCTCCCCCAATTTTTCGGGCCGCAGAGTGACGGGCGTGGGAATGGATCGTAACTGCCTGCGTCAGGCCAACATTAAGGACGCCTATGCCTTCGCAGCGGTGTCTTCGGGTGATAACTCGAACATTATCGCGGCACGCGTCGCACGTGAGGTTTTCCACGTCGAACACGTCGTGGCTCGGATTTACGACCCGGCGCGCGCCTACCTCTACGAGCGTCTCGGAATTCCCACGGTGGCCTCCGTGCAACGCACGGCGGAGTCCGTGCTGCGCCGTATGCTTCCACCCGACGCGTCACTCATCTGGTCTCACCCGACTGGCTCAGTTAGTCTCGTCAATGCGACACCGTCTCTGAGCTGGTACGGCCTAAGTTTCGCGCTCGTCGAGGAACTCACTGGCTGTCGGATTATCTTCACGTCGCGCCTGGGATCGATTCGAACGGCATCTCCCGACTTTGTCGTCCAGGAGCACGATCAACTCTACTTCGCGATCAACGGGACGGATACGGCACCGCTGCGTGAGCAGTTGTCGAATCCTCCGGAGCTGGAGGCATAAGCATGAAAATCGTCATCGCAGGGGCCGGATCGGTGGGCCGAAGCGTCGCATTGGAGCTGCTAGCTCACGGTCATGAGATCACACTCATCGATAAGATGCCCGAAAAACTACGCATTTCCTCTGTCGCGGACGCAGACTGGGTATTGGCGGATGCTTGTTCACCCGATGCTCTGCGCGACGCCGCTGTTGAGGAAGCAGATGTCATGGTCGCCGCAACGGGCGATGATAAGGCGAACCTCGTTATCTCTTTGCTGTCCAAAACGGAGTTTGCGGTCCCCCGCGTGGTCGCGCGCCTCAATAACCCGAAGAATGAGTGGCTCTTCGATCAGGCGTGGGGAGTCGACGTGTCCGTGTCGACCCCGCGTATCATGACAGCACTCGTCGAGGAGGCCGTTTCGGTCGGTATTCCCGTGCGTCTGTTCTCCTTCAACACGGCAGCTGTGTCCATGCACGCGCTCATTCTGCCTGATGATTCACCGGTGGTGGGCAAGCGCGTGCACTCCCTTGAGCTGCCCCCGCGCTCCGTACTCGCCGCGCTGCTGCGAGACGGTCGCCCGCTCACACCCAGCGCGGACGATGTGTTCGAGGCTTCGGATGAACTCCTTCTGCTCGTGCCGGACGGGGATGCAAAGTCATTGGATCAGCTGCGCGCGTCTGTCGCCCCGTCCTCGGAAGAACCCGTATCAGAAAGTGGAGAGTAGGGGCGCAAACCCCGCCAGGTTAACCATGCGCCGAGCGCAAAGAGCGGCAAGCCCAGTGCGAGCTTAGCGACGCCAAGCGCAGCGACCGCGCCGCTAGCCCACAGAGGCGCTTGGACGGCGGCGCGCAGACCGAAGATTCCGGCCCACAACCATGTGAGCTGGTCGCAGCTGTGGCGCAGCGAACGCAGGGACGCGTCTGTGCGCCACCCCTGGGGCAGGCCCGTCGCCGCCGCGTAAAAGAATCCAACCAGGGCGGCGCGCACCAGGACAGACACCGCGAAGGCAGCGGACATGGCAACATTGGTGATGATGCCCCACACAAAATAGTTTTCGCCGCGCCCGGTGGCTGCTGCAAACACGACGCCGACCCCAACGCCAAAAAAGCCGGAGAGAGCCTGGCGGATACTCTGACGCTGAATGAGACGAATGATGCACGCGATGAGGGCGATGGACGAGGCAGCGACGAGCGTGGGGGTGAGCGCATGCGTGGCAACGTAGACGATGACGAAGATGAGGCCTGGAACGGTCGCCTCGATGACACCTCGCGTGCCGCCCAGGGCCTGGGACCAGGAAAACTCCTCCGACGTCGCCTGGCTCATCCACCGCGGAGCCGACATCAACCCTCCCCCGCAATGACGCGGTAGAGCGGGTTAATGATGACGAGGCGCTCGCCGAAGCGTCCGACGGTTCCCTCGACCTCTAGGTGTGCGCCGACGCTCAGACCAGGGATCGATGAGCGGCCTGGCCAGCGCAGTTCAAGGGTGTCGGTGCCGTCATAGAGTGTAGCGACGAGGACACGCTGGGGTCCTTCCTCGGGCGGGTAGGTCATCCCCAGGAGGGTTCCGAAGACAAGTGCGTGGCTGCGTTCGCTCACGTCTCGGATGGGCGTGACACCGCGCGCAGCACGCGCCGAGTCCTCGTCGAGGGCAGCATCCAGAGAACGAGCGTCCTTATCGAGGCCAAGTGCTGCCCCAATCCGTGAGATCCACGAGGCCATGTCAGGCTTCCTTTACACCCGCGGGCAGGTGGACGGGCAGGAGTTCGAGCCGAGTCCGAGGGTGTTCGTCACGGCGAACGACGATGCGGTCGATGACCTTCTCGATCTCGAGTCCTGACTCGGCATCAGCCGCCGCCGGACCGATAATGTCGATACGCGCAAACCATCGGTCGCCTTCACGGCCCAGGACGCGCATACGCGAGGTCGCCGTGCGGCCATCGGGCATTGTCATCGGCATGTCGACGAGCAGTTCATTGCCGTAGCGCGTGCGAATGTCCGCGACCTTCGCCCCCTGCTTTTCGAAGCCCGCGCGAATCTCGTCGCGTAGCTCATCCCACACACCACCGGAACGCGGAGCTGCGGCGACGCTCATTTGGATACCCGAGTCACCGAGCACAACGAGAATCTGCAGGACCGTGGTTCCGTCGTCGGCAACCTGGGTGCGCAGTTGCATGCCTGGACGGGCCGGGAACAAGATAGCACCCATGTCGACGTAGCCTTCGGAGGTGTCCACATCCCCATAGTTGCGGGGTCCGGGTTCAGCCCAGATCTCTGCATCTTCATCGCTCAAGCGAGGCAGGACCTCGACCTCGTCGATGTCGTCCTCGTGTGTCTTTTTCTTGCGTCCGAACATCCTTCTACCTTACATCGCACACTCGGTGCACACGGGATTACCGTTGGCATCCACGTGGTCGAGCTGCGAGGCGTGGTGGACAAGGAAGCACTGCGAGCAGGTAAATTCGTCGTCCTGACGGGGCACGACATGGACAGTGAGTTCTTCCTTTGACAGATCAGCGCCCGGAAGCTCAAAATTCTCGGCGGCCTCGTTCTCGTCTTCCTCGATCTCAGCAGAGCCGGCATCGTTGCGACGGGACTTCAGCTCCTCAATCGAATCCTCCGAGACCTCGTCCTCATTCTTGCGAGGCGCATCGTAATCGGTTGCCATGGTTCTCCCCTTTCACCCTCGTACGGTCGAAATACGAGTGTCTATGCGCAGGGAGGATAACACTTGTTGGAGTAATGTGCCATCGTATATGTGACACGCGCACGGCTACGCGACATTGACAGCATAATTTGAGACGATTCCACCGTGACGTATGAGGAGGAAGCGATGATTGAGCTCGAATTGCTCGGGACCAGCGCCGATGGCGAATCCCTGGTGCTCACTGACGCCCAGGGTGAACGCTACTCTGTTCTGATCTCCGACGAGCTCCGTGGCGCGGCGCGCCGCGACCGTCCCCGCGTTGAGGTTGCGCCGTCGCGCCCGACGCTGGCCCCTCGCGNACCAGTTCATGCAGCCCGACGTTCTCCCCGCTGCTTTCCCGCAGCTGCTGGTCAATGGCGCATCGGGTATCGCGGTGGGCATGGCGACGAACATCGCCCCCCACAACCTCACGGAAACGATCGCGGGCGCTATTCACCTGTTGGATCACCCGTCGGCCGCTGTCGCCGACCTGATGCGCTACATTCCGGGTCCCGACCTGCCTGAGGGCGGTGTCATTGTTGGCCTTGACGGCATCAAGGAGGCATATGAGAGCGGTCGAGGCGCGTTCAAGACGCGCGCAAAGGTCACAATCGAGCGTGTGACGGCCCGCAAGATGGGCATCATCGTCACGCAGCTGCCGTATATGGTGGGTCCGGAGAAGGTCATCGAGAAGATCAAGGAGAACGCAAACGCGGGGCGCCTGAAGGGCATTTCGTCGGTCCAGAACCTCACCGACCGCATCCACGGCCTGCGCCTGGTCATCGAGGTGAAGAACGGCTTCAACCCGGAGGCTGTGCTCCAGCAGCTCTACCAGCGCACGCCGCTGGAGGATTCCTTCTCGATCAACGCCGTGGCCCTCGTGGACGGCCAGCCGCGCACGCTGGGCCTGAAGGAGATGCTCCAGGTGTTCCTGGATCATCGCATAGATGTGACGACACGCCGCAGCCGCTTCCGCCTGGCAAAATGCGAGGATCGCCTTCACCTGGTCGAGGGCCTGCTCATCGCAATCTTGGACATCGACGACGTCATCGCGATCATTCGGTCCTCGGATGACGCGGAGATTGCACGCGAGCGCCTGATGACGGCTTTCGACCTGTCCGAGGCCCAGGCGAATTACATCCTTGAGCTGCGTCTGCGCCGCCTCACGAAGTTCTCTCGTATCGAGTTAGAGACCGAGCGCGACGAGCTGGCGGCAAAGATCGCCTCGTTGCGCAAAATCTTGGAGGATCCGGAGCTGTTGCGCGCGCTCGTGAAGAAGGAGCTGCGCGAGGTCTCGGATCGACTGGGCACGCCGCGACGCACGCTGTTGCTTGCCTCGACGGGCACGCCCGTAGGCGCGGCCACGGGCGCCGAGGATGCCGCACTGGCGGCGTTGCCATCGGTATCGCGCTCCGGCAAGGGCCTGGAGCTACAGATCCCGGACGATCCGTGCGTCGTCGTCCTGTCCGCATCGGGTGCTCTGGCCCGCATCGAGGGTGGAGATCCGCTGGAGCCTGGTCCACGTGCGGCCTCGGATGGTTGGCGCGCGCAGTTGTCATCGACGGCCCGCTCGCAGGTGGCTGTGGTGACGGAGGACGGTATTGCGCACCGCATTGACGTGGTGGATCTGCCGGCACTCCCCCGTTTTGAGACAGGCCTGTCGCTGGCGGGCGCCATGCCGTCCTCGCTGCTGCTGCACTCGGACGTTTCCGCCGTTGGTTTGCTGGATCCTGAGGGCGAGGCCGTGGTTGCGATGGGCACAGCACGCGGCACGGTCAAGCGCCTGCGTCCCGACGTGCTCCAGCGCGACGAGTGGGAGGTCATCACCTTGGAGGACGGCGATCGCCTCGTGGGCTTCGATCAGTGCTCCAACGCGGCAGACCTCGTGTTCGTGTCCTCGGATGCGCAGCTGCTGCGTACCCCNGACCGTCCCCGCGTTGAGGTTGCGCCGTCGCGCCCGACGCTGGCCCCTCGCGATATTCAAGCGCTCCTGCGCGCGGGCGCAACCCCTCAGGAAATCGCCAGCAAGCACGACATGGACGTGCACGCGGTGGAGCGTTTCGAGGCTCCCATACAGGCAGAAAAGGACTACGCTCTCGCACGCGCCCGCGCGGTGCGTATCGGTGAGGGAGGCCCCACGATGGGGGACCTGGTCCTCGACCGCCTCGCGGCTCGCGGTGTTGATCCCTCCTCCCTTGAATGGACAGCCATGCGCGAGGTCGGCGACCCCTGGCAGATTATCGTTACCTTCGTGCAGGGCGCATCCGAGCACGCAGCACACTGGCACCTGTCGAATGCTGGCACTCTCGAGGCCATCGACCAGGAAGCACAGTGGCTGACCGAGCAGGTCTCAGCCTCCCCCACCGCATCGATTTTCACCTCGCTGGCACGCCCCACCCCCGTGCCGGACCCCGACGAGGAAGACCTACGCAACCGCGAGGCCCTCATCGATCAGCTCAATGCGGCGCGCGGAAAACGTCAAACGATTGAGGTTGACCTGGGCGAGGAGGTGGACGAAGAAGCCGAATACATGGCGGCCATCGCCGCTGAAGACGACTCCTCTGAACCCGAACCCTCCACCGGGCCGATCTCCGCACGCATCTATTCGTTGGCCTCCGCACGAACGAAGATTGAACCCGCATCCTCCCAGGAAGACACGTTTCTCCCGACGAACTCGCAGCATTCCACCGCCCATCCTCCGCTCACGGGGGCCATTCCGTTGAACCAGCGTGGTGCGCATGAAGGAACCCAGACCTCGTCCCACGCACTGCCGTGGCTCTCCGACACGACCGCGACCCCCGAGACCGCCGAGGACTCGAGTGGGGTGGATGAACAACAGACCCCTGCGATCCCTATGAAGGCGGTTTCACCCGACGGCAACCCCGGCACCACAGCGGATACTGCCGCCACCGTGACGGGATCCGTACCCGCGCAGGGACCGACGTCGAGCCGCCTTGCCCGCAACGCAGCCTCAAAGAAAGGCCGACGCTCGGTGCCCAGCTGGGATGAGATCCTCTTCGGATCCAAGCCTTAAAGGCACTGGCATCCCGGCTAGCCGCACCGTTAACATTAGGACAGGGCGATCACCGGGATGCGCATTTCCGCCGACGTCACTGACCCGTGAACGCCCGGCATCGCGATGGCCGACGCGCTTTGTGTACGAGAATCGACCACTCCGCCATATCCTCGCGCCAGCACCAACAGATCACCGACGATCGAGGCTCCTTGCCCCTCACCGATGAGTGCGGGCATCTGATCGCGCGACAACACCCAGGCGCTATCGCCCAGCGTGTCGCGCCAACGTTCCTCTACCTCGCGTGCGTGCCCCACCTGCGCGTGAACGTGAGCAGCACGCGTCTCACCCGCAATAATCCGCACACCCCAACGCAGGGCGGGCGTGGAGGCCACGTCCCAGATTGCAGAACGATCAACGTTGATCATCCCATGATCGGCGGTCAGGATCGTACGAACACCGTGCGGCAGGCCGCGCAGGAGAACAGCCAGGCCGGCGTCAAATTGTTCGACCTGACCGACCCATGCGTCGGAACCGATGCCGTGACCGTGTCCTGAGTGATCGATCTCGGACCAATAGAGGTAGACAACAGGGGTACCAGCGCGCAGCTCGCGCAGCGCAGCACTGACGCGTTCGTCAAGGCTGTCTGCGGGCACGTGGCGGGCGCCGCGAAGCGCCGCACCCGTCAGACCAGATCCGGCGAAACGCGCCGGTGAGACGACCGCTGAAGACACACCTTCGGCGGCCAAACGCTCAAAGAAGGTGGGGACCGGCTGCCACTGGGTCGGCGCAGGCCCCCCTTCCATGGCTAGCAGGTTCATGGTCCCACTGCCGTACGCGACCGAGAAACCAACCATGTTGGTAGTGCCCGGGCGCGCTCCGGTGCCGAACGCGGTGATCGCGGCCGACGTCGTAGAAGGAACAATCGTGTGAATCGAACGGATGTCACCGCGCACGGCACGCAGGGTCGGCGTATGACCCATGTGGTCGACCATAAGTTCGTAGCCGAAACCGTCGACCAGGATGAGAAGCACCTGCCGTGCACCCACCTCGAGGTCAAGGACGCGGGCTGCTTGTGGCGATGCCCCGGGCAGGGTCGGGTCGATGGTAGCCAGGGCTGCGGGAATAATGTCCGTGATCGAGGACTCGCCTGGACCCGGTAGGTCAGCGCCGGTCAGGTTCAGAGGCTCCATGCGCTTACTCACCGCGTGTACCCATCAGCCGCGCGAGATGATCGACGAAATCGAAGGCTTCATCGAGGGCGTCTTGTCCATCTGCGGCCGCCGAGATACGGAAGGTCACGTCGTCAGGATAGGAGGTGCCCGTGTAGCCGTGGTCCGCGATGCACGTGGGGTCTTCGCACCGGGCTGGTTCCACGTCGAGGCGTCGCGCACCCTTCAGATCCATCGCGATCGTCATTTCGGTCAGGCCGTCTGCGTGTTCGGGGTCAGAGAAGACCTCCATCGTGGAATAGCCGCCGATGTCTTCGACGCGATGCACGGCCGTGGCAATGTTGGCGGAGCCGCCGTCCAGCTCGTCGACGTGCAGTTGGACGATGGCCCGGTGGGTCAGGGAGACAACGGTGAGGTGACGAAACACGGAGCCTCGGTCGAAGCCCGTATCTACCTGGCACAGTGTCGCCAGCGGTTCAACCTGTCCCAGGGCACGGCGCAGCGCGCGCTCCACTGCCCTGGGGTAGAAGCCGCTTCGTTCAATACGGGTCCATGTGTCCATTCCCCAATTGTGCCCCGAAGCGGCGTGCCAGTCGAAATGAGCGCCCTCCCGCGCAATAATTGCGCGTATGGCTAAGAAGGACCAGGTCGTCGACATTCCTGACAAGGACGAGAACATCTCCGAGATCGACGTATCCGCTGAAATGCGCGGTTCTTTCCTCGAGTACGCCGTCTCCGTCATATACGCGCGCGCCCTGCCCGACGCACGTGATGGCCTGAAGCCTGTCCAGCGTCGCATCTTGTTCCAGATGGATCAGATGGGTCTGCGACCCGACAAGGGACACGTGAAGTCCCAGCGCGTCGTCGGCGAAGTCATGGGTAAGCTCCACCCGCATGGGGATTCCGCGATTTACGAGGCCTTGGTACGTCTAGCGCAGCCCTTCAATCTGCGGGTTCCGCTGGTCGATGGCCATGGGAATTTTGGTTCGCTGGATGACGGCCCCGCTGCGGCACGTTATACCGAGGCACGCATGGCGCCCGCCGCGCTGGACCTGGTGACGGGTTTGGACGAGGACACGGTGGACTTCGTTCCCAACTACGACAACCAGTTCATGCAGCCCGACGTTCTCCCCGCTGCTTTCCCGCAGCTGCTGGTCAATGGCGCATCGGGTATCGCGGTGGGCATGGCGACGAACATCGCCCCCCACAACCTCACGGAAACGATCGCGGGCGCTATTCACCTGTTGGATCACCCGTCGGCCGCTGTCGCCGACCTGATGCGCTACATTCCGGGTCCCGACCTGCCTGAGGGCGGTGTCATTGTTGGCCTTGACGGCATCAAGGAGGCATATGAGAGCGGTCGAGGCGCGTTCAAGACGCGCGCAAAGGTCACAATCGAGCGTGTGACGGCCCGCAAGATGGGCATCATCGTCACGCAGCTGCCGTATATGGTGGGTCCGGAGAAGGTCATCGAGAAGATCAAGGAGAACGCAAACGCGGGGCGCCTGAAGGGCATTTCGTCGGTCCAGAACCTCACCGACCGCATCCACGGCCTGCGCCTGGTCATCGAGGTGAAGAACGGCTTCAACCCGGAGGCTGTGCTCCAGCAGCTCTACCAGCGCACGCCGCTGGAGGATTCCTTCTCGATCAACGCCGTGGCCCTCGTGGACGGCCAGCCGCGCACGCTGGGCCTGAAGGAGATGCTCCAGGTGTTCCTGGATCATCGCATAGATGTGACGACACGCCGCAGCCGCTTCCGCCTGGCAAAATGCGAGGATCGCCTTCACCTGGTCGAGGGCCTGCTCATCGCAATCTTGGACATCGACGACGTCATCGCGATCATTCGGTCCTCGGATGACGCGGAGATTGCACGCGAGCGCCTGATGACGGCTTTCGACCTGTCCGAGGCCCAGGCGAATTACATCCTTGAGCTGCGTCTGCGCCGCCTCACGAAGTTCTCTCGTATCGAGTTAGAGACCGAGCGCGACGAGCTGGCGGCAAAGATCGCCTCGTTGCGCAAAATCTTGGAGGATCCGNGAGGCCGGGGCGGGCCGCGTCGGCCGATGGTTCCCCCGTGGAGCTGCCCCAAGAGGACGAGCGCCGCGACGGCTCGGGCGCGCCCATCACTTTCGCGATCGCGTCGATCGGCTGACGCTCTCCTGTTGTCGTGACGGTGGGGTGACCGGTTTTGTTTCCGGCCACCCCGCCACTTTGTCAATCATCAATGTTGATATGGGGGTGGGTCCGACCGCTCAGCCGGACCCACCCCCATCAGTTGAGGAGTACTCCCCCGTCAGCCTCGCAGCGTCCGATCGGCTGCCAGGATGTCTGCAACCTCGTCGCGCGTGGGTGAGTATGCACCCTGGTACAGAATCGTGATACCCGAGGTGACGATGCCGCGGTGAATGGCGGGCAGGATATGGTCCCACGACGCCCCACGCAGGCGCTGCTTCGCCTCGGGCGAACCCAGGAGTCCCGCGTCAACCAGGCCGGAGATCAGGCCGGCCATCAGCGAGTCACCCGCGCCCACTGTGTCCACCAGCTCGACGTCAAGGGGATCGACGACCAGCATGTCGCGCTCTGCGGCAGCCTTGATGTAGACGCCCCAGGGGCCGCGCGTGCACAGGATTAGGGACGGGCCGGACTGCGACCACTCGCGGATAACGTCCTCAACGGGGCGCCCCGGGTAGAGCCACTTCAGGTCCTCGTCCGACGCCTTGACGACGTCCGCGAGGGCCACGATCGCCTCGACGTGCGGGCGTGCCTCGTCCGGCGTGCCCAGCAGGGCAGGGCGAATGTTTGGGTCGTAGGAAACCGTGCCCCGGATGGCCTGGCGCTTGACGGCGGCCAGGACCTTGTCGGCGCCCGGCTCGAGGACGACTGCGTAGGAGCCGGTGTGCAGGTGTCCGACGGTGTCGGGTTCCTCCACGGAGGGCACGTCCCACGACAGATCGAATTCGTAGGTGGCGCGGCCTCGCTCATCAAGAGTCGCATGGGCGACCGTGGTGAATTCGGCGCCGTCGCTGCCGGGCGTCAGGGTGACACCGGCAGCCTCTGCGTGCGCGCGCACCTTGTCGCCGCGAGCGTCGCGGGCGAACCAGGTCGCCAGCTCGGACTCGTGACCCAGCCGGGTCAGGCCGGCTGCGACGTTGAGCATCGATCCCCCGACAACTTCGACGGGTTCACTGTTTGGGCGGGTGATCTCATCGATGAGAGCTTCCCCGATGTTCACGATTCTAGTCATTCGTCAACCCCAGTTTCTCTTCCATTTCTTCGAGCGGGATGCCCTTGGTTTCGGGCATTACCTTCAGGACCCAGAATAGCTGACCGACCATCGCGAGGAAGAAGATACCGAACGCGAATCCGTCGCCGAGTCTATCTGTGAGGACCGGGAACGCATACGTCGTGATGAAGGCGAAGACCCAGTGTGTGAGTGAACCCAGCGACTGGCCGCGCGCGCGCACGCGGTTCGGGAAGATCTCGGAGATGAAGACCCAGATGACCGATCCCTGACCGAAGGCGTGAGAGGCGATGAAGGCGAGCAGGCCTATGAGGATCAGCCACACCGGAACCGCGCTATTTTGCTCGAACTTTCCTCCCTTGTAGGCGAACATGATGGCCGACAGGAAGCCCAACGACACGAGGTAGCCAATGGAGCCGACGATCATGAGCTGACGGCGACCAAGCTTGTCGATAATGGTCAGGGCGGCCATGGTGGCGATCAGGTTCATGAGGCCGACGATGACGGATGCGACGTAGGGGAATGCCGGTCCCAGCACAAGCTCACCGCCTGCTTGCTTCATGACCTTGGGCGCGTAGTAGAGGATCGCGTTGATGCCGGAGAGCTGGTTGAACATTGCGATGCAGAAGGCCATGAGGATAACCTTGCGGTAGCGGCGCGTAAAGAAGGCGACCTTGCCGCCGGAGGCATCCTCGGCGATCTGCGCCTTCATCTCGGCGATCTGCTCGCTGCTTTCTTCCTGCGTGGAGGTGAGGCGCTCGGAAATCTTGACGGCGCGTTCATCGTGTCCGTGGGCCAACAGCCAGCGAGGAGTCTCGGGGACGGTGGCAAGGAAAATCAGGAAGAACAGAGCGGGCACGGCCATGACACCGAGCATCCAACGCCAAGCAATGTTTTCGTGCACAATTTCGCGGATGATTGCATTCGAGGCGTAGGCCAGGAGAATGCCGAAGACGATATTGAACTGGACCAGACCCACCAGGCGTCCGCGCACGCGGGCCGGCGCAATTTCAGCGGTATAGATAGGTGCGACCACCGAAGACAAGCCGACACCGATGCCCCCGAGGAAGCGGAACAGCATGAAGAAGGCAATCGGGAAAGAGGACGCGGCCACAAACTTACCGTCCTCGACCGGATTGAGTGTAGGAACAGGCGCCAGGGCGGTTGCCAGGGCGCCGACGCCAAAGAGAATACCAATCCAGAAGAGGATAGGTTTACGACCAAAGCGGTCGGCGAGTTTACCGGCGACGATGGCACCGCAGATCGTGCCGATGGTTGCGATGGCAACGATCATGCCCTCACCCATGGAGGAGAGAGCGTACAGCTCGGTGAGTTTTTCTTCCGCGCCGGAAATAACCGCCGTGTCAAAGCCGAAGAGCAGGCCGCCGAGAGAGGCAACGATGGCGCTTCGAATGACCAGAGGCGGAATGGACGTGGTTTGTGCTGACGACTCCGTAGTCATGCTAGCTCCGCACTGTGGAGATGGGGCGCGCGTGGCGCCGAGGACTCTCACGGTCCCCCGCTGCGAGCCTAAAAAATCAATTGGTCAGACAATTAGGACTAAAGGGGCACTTCCTCACAAAACGCTCAATCGAACCAACTCCCCACACATCCGTTCATGGAATGACATTCGCCACATGCACGCTCCCAGTGAGCAGCATTCCACGATGCGAAATGAATGTCACACTTCGATTGCATAAAGCCTGGTCTGACCGACCGTGCGGAACCCCAAGGAATCATAGACAGCCAACACACCCGTGTGGTTCGCAGACCCGACACCGGTACCCGCCCGATCCATCCCATCGCGCCTCTGCGCCCACATCGACGCCAGGATCAACGCGTCCGCGACGCGACTCTCACGCCAAGCCGACAGCACACCCAGCTGATCGATATACCCCTCGCGCCAGCCAAGCGCCACCCAATCCTGCTCGTAGCGCGACGCCAGGAGGAAACCCGCGACGCGCGGACGATCACCCGTTCGATCTACTGCCAGGAACGACCACTCAGGCGCGAACGCCGTACGTCCCTGCATCCACTGCTCCTGCGTCAGCGGAGGACGCCCCCACTCGGACTCGTTCAGGCGATTCGCAGCACGCAAAGCCGGTTCTTCCCACTGAGGCCCCCAGGCCTCGACACTCATATACAACCCCAAATCCGGCACGGGCACCAGATCGTCCAGAGACGCACGCAGCTCGTAGTAGGTGCGCGCCCATCGGAAACCATGCACCTTCAGCTGCGCCTCAAGATCATCCTGCCCCGCCTCAACGTGACACGTGATTTGGGCAGGACCATCGCCCTCCACACTCGCCAACATCTGACGGGCAGTGCCCTCCTGCCAATCCACGATCGCACTACCCAGGCCGATACGCCGGAAATCAGGATCCACACCCCCAATACACACACACTCCACACGCCCCGGAAAACGCAAAATCACCTGAGCGAACGCCACTAGGCGACCCGCTGCGATACCCCTACGCGCGATCCCGACCAGGCCACGCCAATTCGAAGCCGACGACAACATCTCCTCCACCTCATCCGAGCTGGTGCGGTACGGCGGATTATCGCGAGCCTCCATGCGCGCGAAAAGAGCCGCCAGACCGACGTGATGGTCGGCGGTCAAAGGCTCCCACTCGATGCCATGATGCTCGCCCGGAAAGGGGACGAATTCGGGGGCACCGGCTCTCTGCGCGAGAGGAATGCTCATGCTCGCCTCCTAGTGAACTACTGATCGATCGTGTAATAAACCTCAGCGGTTTCATCGACGAAACCGAGATGCTCATAGATACTATGTGCCCGGTCCGGACTCGACATATCCACATCCAGCCCAATACGTGAAGCACCCGACGCGGACGCGGACGCAACCGCATGCCCCACGAGTGCACTCGCAATCGAACGACCACGATGAGCCTCAGCGACACCCAGGAGGTAAATGTATGCCTCCGGGCGACCCGTTGCGACCCACCGCTGCGCCGGCCGACCCGTCATCGCATAGCCGACCACACCGTCCTCACGATCGACGGCCACAAACGACCAGCGCGGATCGAAGTGATTCATCGCATCATCCCACCACAGGGCACGCAGCGGGGAACGGAACGCCTGCTGGAAGGCCTCCATATGAATCGCACGAATCTGGTCCTGCGGAACCTGACACCAGGGCAGAACGTTGTAGCCGTGGCGTGCCTGCGGAGCGACCTCACCGCCAGCCAGATCGCGATACATGACCTGGTAAGTTCGCTTGGCGAAGAAGCCAGCCGCAATGTAAAGCCGACGCCGATCCGTCATGTGTGCGTCCACCAGGTTTGAAATAGACACCGGAACATCAGACTCGGCACCGAAAGTCTCAACCAGCATCTGGCGCGCCCTGGCGTCCTGCCAGTACAGCAGGGCGCGGCCCACGCCTCTGCCTCGCCAATGGGGATGAATGTATGCGCTCACGATGGCGGTCGCAGCCTCGTGGATGCCTCGCAGCACGCGCACCGAAGCGACCGCGCAAAAATTACCTTTCGTATCCAAGCCAACGATCGTATCCACCCAATCGCGACCGTTCTCACCTTCCATCATGTCCGCAATGTCATCCACGGAGGTGCGCCTAATCGCCTGGTCCTCGTCTTCGATGAGGGAGATCAGCGCGTACACGGCGGGCGCGTCACGACCGATCAAGGGCCGCCAGCGCAACCCGAGGTGGTTCCCCGGGTACGGGACGGACCCGGGCGGCGTAAGTCGCTGCGCAAGTCCTGTCATGAGCTACATCCTAGCGGCTCATAGGGCCTTTAGTCACACTGACGTTGGACAGTTGCCCTTCCATTTTGAACAACTGTGCAGCGCGCAGACCCTGTTCACCAGACATTACGCATCAATTCGCATACGATCTAAGCCTGCGGACTCATTGACAATGAACTCTTTACGTGGCCCCACAGTCGAACCCATAAGCAGCTCGAACACATCCTCAGCCTGGCGCAAAGCCTCCTCATCAGCCAACGTGATGCGACGAAGCGAGCGGTGCGCCCGGTCCATCGTGGTCTCAGCCAGCTGGTCGGCGTCCATCTCGCCCAGGCCCTTGTAGCGCTGGATGGGTTCCTTCCAGGTGCGACCCGAGCGGCGCAGTGCGGCGAGCTTACGGTGCAGCTCATCCTCGGAGTAGGTGTAGATATATTCGCGCTTCTTGCGCCCCTTGCCCGCGACCTCGATGCGGTGCAGGGGCGGCACGGCCGCGTAGATGCGGCCGGCCTCGACCATGGGGCGCATGTAGCGGAAGAACAGCGTGAGCAGCAAGGTGCGGATGTGCGCGCCGTCCACGTCGGCGTCGGTCATGAGGATGACTTTGCCGTATCGAGCCTGGGACAGGTCGAAGGTGCGGCCCGAGCCCGCGCCGATCACCTGGATGATGTTCGCACACTCGGCGTTGGCGAGCATGTCCGCGGTCGAGGCCTTCTGCACGTTAAGGATTTTCCCTCGAATCGGGAAGAGAGCCTGGTACTGGGAGTTGCGCGCAGCCTTAGCCGTGCCCAGGGCAGAGTCGCCCTCGACAATGAAGAGCTCGGTCTCCTCGACGTCCTCGAGTCGGCAGTCCGCGAGCTTGGCAGGCAGCGAGGAGGTCTCCAGCGCGTTCTTCTTGCGCGAGATTTCCTTGTGGATGCGCGCCGAGACACGAGCCTTCATCTCGCCGACGACCTTCTCCATGAGCAGCGAGGTCTGCTGCTTGTCATCGCGCTTGGAGGACGCAAACTTCGCCTTGAGCCAGTCAGTGACGACGCGGTTGACGACAGAGCGGATCTGGGGGGTGCCCAGGGTTTCCTTGGTCTGTCCCTCGAACTGCGGCTCGGGGAAGCGCACGGTGATGACGGCGGTCATGCCGGCCTGCACGTCGTCCTTCTCGGGGCGCCCGTCCTTGGCGACAACCTTAAGCTTGCGCGCGTTCTTGTCGATCGCGGCGCGCAGGGTCTTCAGGACTGCCTGCTCGAAGCCGGTCACGTGGGTGCCGCCCTTGGGGGTGGCGATGATGTTGACGAAGGAGCGGACGGTCGTGTCGTAGCCGATGCCCCAGCGCAGCGCGATGTCGACCTCGCAGGTGCGCTCGACGTCGGTGGCGCGCAGGTGCCCGGTCTCGGAATCGAGGGCCTGCACGGTCTCGTTGTAGGTGCCCTCACCGGTGATGTGCCACGTCTCGGTGACGGGGCCGTCGGAGGCGAGCCAATTCGCGAAGTCGACGACGCCGCCGTCGAAGCGGAAGCTCTCGTGGAGTTCCTCCTCGCCGCGCTCGTCGTAGCAGTTGATGGTCAGGCCGGGCACGAGGAAGGCGGTCTGGCGGGCGCGCGCCAGCAGGTTCTCCCACGAGAAGCCCTCGGTCGACGGGAAGATCTGGAAGTCCGCCCAGAAGCGCACGCGGGTGCCGGTCTGCGACTTCTTGACCTTGCCGACGGTTTTGAGGATGGAGCCGTCCGTGAAGGGCGTGAAGGGCGAGTTGGGGGTGCGCTGTTTCGAGTCGTCGAACTGCCCGGGTTCGCCCCTGCGGAAGCACATTTCGTGGGTCTTGCCGCCGCGGTCGACCTGCACGTCGAGGCGGGCGGAGAGGGCGTTGACGACGGAGGCGCCGACGCCGTGCAGGCCGCCGGAGGCCGCGTAGGAGCCGCCTCCGAATTTGCCGCCCGCGTGGAGCTTCGTGTAGACGACCTCGACGCCGGTCAGGCCCTGGCCGGGGACGATGTCGACGGGGATGCCGCGTCCGTTGTCGGCGACGGAGGCGGAGTAGTCGGGGTGCAGGCGCACGTCGATGGTGTCGCAGTGGCCTTCCAGGGCCTCGTCGACGGCGTTGTCGATGATCTCCCAGAGGCAGTGCATGAGACCGCGGTGGTCGGTGGAGCCGATGTACATGCCGGGGCGTTTGCGCACGGCCTCGAGCCCCTCGAGGACGGAGAGGTGTCGCGCGTTGTAGTCGGATGCGTCGGTAGGAGTCACGTTGTGCATCATATGTGTCCCCATGCTCGTTTGCGGCCACCGGGACGCGTGGCGCGGGTTCTGGGATGCTTTCCACGATTGACGAGGCCGGGGCCAGATCGCGCTGGTGGGTGCGGTTTCTGGGGTCGGCGGGGGCCTGCTGGCAGGGGTGCTCACGCCGCCATCGCGCGGCTCTGTCGGCGTCGGCTCGCACTTGTGGCGGAGCGGCGTTGATTGCGCCCCGGGTGAACAGGGGTGCGCGGGGGCGGTGCGATGGTGTGTGATGGATTCATGAACGCACAGACTCTTGAACGCCCCGTACTGGACGAGCCGCAGCTGAGCGCGGCGAATCGTTGCGACGCCTGCGGCGCTCGCGCCTGGGTTCGTGCGACCATGCCTTCGGGTGGCCAGCTGTACTTTTGCGGCCACCACGCGAACGAGCACCTGCCCTCGCTGGTGGGCGGCGGCGCACAGATCCTGGACGAGCGCCACTTCATGAACGACTGATTGCATCGCACCCGCAGCGGCGGGACGCACGGCTTTGAGGCGCGGGCGGGGGCCAAGGGGTCCCCGCCCGCAGTTCATTATCCGTGCAACGAGGCGTGCGGCATTGGGGTTATAGAACAAAACGTGTTGGACGGATAAAACGTGTTGGTTTTGTGGTGATTTTTCGGCGTATTGGTGCGGGATAGTTGGTGTTGAAGGTGGGTGTTTCATTGTGGGGGCGTGAATGCCCCGCATGCCCGGTGGGCGGGTGAATGCTTGGCTTGGTATGGGCACCCAGCTTCCGGGGCGCGGCGGTGGCGCTGCTCCCCGGTGGCGTCGCTCGCTGGTGAGCTATCGGCCAGGTCAGCCGCATTAGTTCCGCGGCGAAGCAGTGTGGTGTGTTCGTGGCTGGTGAGGCGTCGTCGTCGGGCGTTGTGGGCCGTTGTGTCAGTTAGGCGCTTGTTGGTCTGCCTCACCATTGATGCCGCCGCTTGTCGCGTTCGACCTCGCGTCGATCGTGCCAGACGGCAAGTGACAGGCGACACACAGACCATGCTGACGCGGGCGAGAGGCACCGATTCCACCACATTGCTTGTTACCGATCAGGTGGAACCTTCCCGATCAGATGGAACCCTCCTGATGGGGGCCGACCCCCATCGGCGGCGCGCCCGCGCAAGCACCCTAACGGACGACGGAAACACACGCCACGACCGACCCCATCGGTGGCCCGGGCGCCAGCGTCACCGACGCCTCCTTCGACGAGGCCTGAGACGAACCCCCGACCAACACGTATTATCCAACAACCCCTGCGTGGCACGGCTGGGCAGGACGCCTCCACAAGGAAACGCGCTGCGGTAGGCACATGACGGCACGATGGCCACGTCAAAGTGGGCGAACAGGACTGACACCAGCGCCCCCGACGTGTCCTATAGCTCTGATCCTTCAGGGGGCAGTCGACGCGAACCACCCTCGCATGTGCTCGTGGAAAACGAATGGGGCCAGCCCGGGCAGGCTGGCCCCATTCGCGCGGGCGGGGGAGGATGGGGGTGTCCCCGCCCGCTGGCAGGGCTGCGAGGTGTATGGGTGGTGTGGAGGTACCCCGCTGCCAACGTTGTATTACATGCCGCCGAGCACTTGCGCGACGACGATCTTTCCGACCATGGCCACCGGATAGACGAGTGCGTAGCCGAGCGCCACACGCGGGTCGGCGTTGGTGCGCCCGTTCGCGAAGGCGAGGACGGCGGGCTGTGTTTGAGCGCCGCCGAGAAGGCCGGCGAGCTTCGTTCCACCCATTCTAAACACCCACCGCATGGTTACGTAGAGGCCAATGGCCATCGTCGATGTAATGATAGCGCCCAGAATGAAGATATTGATCCAGGCGCCCGATGTGAAAGCCTCAAGGATCTGGCCGCCCGCTTTCGCGCCGGCCTGGGCGAGGAAGATAAGTAGCCCGAGTTCGGCCATCACCTGGCAGGTGGTGAAGGGAAGAGCTGTGGCGATCGGACCGATACGTCCGATACGCCCGAAGATCAGGCCAACGATGAGCGTACCCGCTGCTGAACCGATCGAGAAATACTCGCCTGACGGGGTCAGGATGGGCAATTCACCGATCGCAATACCGAGGGCCATTCCAAGGCCCAGCGAGATCGGGTTGAGGTCCGTGAGGCCGTGCGAGGAGTCGCCGAAAAATTTTGTGATTTCCGCCATTTTAGAGGTGGGGGCAACGATGCGGACGCGGTCGCCCTGCTGGAGGACGAGGCCGGGTTCGGCCACCATGTCGACGTCGCCGCGGCGCACGCGGGAGATTGACGCAGAGAATTGCTTGGCCAGGCCCAGAGATGCGACCGTGCGACCGGAAACCTTCGGGTTGGAGATTGTCATGCGACGGAAGTCCAGGTAGGTGCGGTCCTGCATGAGCGAGTGCGAAGAGGCGTGGCCTAGCTCGGTTGCCGCGCGAGCGACCAGTTCTCGTGGTCCGACGACTGTCACGAGATCACCCTGGTCAAGCGTGTCGGACATCTGTGGGCGAGTAATCGGGCCGGTCTCGCCGCGACGCAGGCGCGAGAAGGAGACCTTTTCTCCGAGTTTTTCGTAGATGTCGCCGACGAACGGATGATCGTCGCGTTCCACACGGATGGTGCGGTTCGACAGGGGAGAGGGCGCGTCCTTGTCGTTGCGGCCATAGTGCAGGGCCGCCATTGATGCGGCGAGCATTCCGATGACACCGAAAAGGTAGGCAATCGAATACCCGACGGTTGCCCGCGCGGGGTCACCACTAGCCTCGCCCGCCGCAGCGAGCGCGGGGGTATTCGTGGCGGCACCCGCGAAGGTTCCGGCGATGAGGGGGACATCCATGCCCATGGCCTTGCCGACGTACAAGCCTAGGGCCGCCGCAATGCCGTAGAAGGCGACCATCGTCAGAATCGGGCCGATGGCTGTCTTGAGGTTGTGAAAGAATGATGCGCCGGAGTTCATTCCGATCGCGAAGGTGAAGAGTGTCAGACCGAGCGTCCCCAGCTGCGGCGTGACGCGTAGTTCAATGTCGTAGGATTGAGCCCACGCGGCCATGACGATGGCGAAAAAGAGAACGGCAGCGGCCCCCAGGCCGATGCCTCTGACTGTGACCTTGCCGAAGGCCATGCCAATGCCGATGAGGAGGAACAGGAACAGCACCGGCTGGTCGTGTAATACCCCAAAGATCGTTTCCACGATGAGAACTCCGTGTCGTGAATTGAAGGTGTGCGCTACGTGTCAATTAAACCAGTTATGGGTGCTCTGTATCTCAGTCCATCGTCCTAGATGACGTTGGTGACACACAGGTCCGCACAGTGAGATAGTTGGGAGCGTCTCGCGCGGGCGAGATACCGTATTGACATGCTCAACGTTCGTGGGATTGGAATCTTTGCCCTGGTCATCGTACCTGGGCGTGCGATGCCTGCCGCGTAACGTGAGGATGGATCGCACGCCTATTCCCCGCACCCGCGCTGCTGCACGGTTTTGACGGGGTTTTTTCTTTGAGACGGTCCCAACGATTGAGAGGACGACTGGTGAGCGACACGAGTATCACCACCCGAATGACTGGAGCTGAGGCTATCGTGGCAAGCCTCGAGGCCCTGGGAGTGACCGACGTGTTCGGTATGCCCGGCGGCGCTATTTTGCCGACCTACGACCCGCTGATGGCGTCGACGGCGATTCGTCACATTCTGGTTCGACACGAGCAGGGTGCCGGGCACGCTGCCGAGGGTTACGCGATCGCAAGCGGAAAAGTTGGCTGCGCGCTGGTCACCTCGGGGCCGGGCGCGACGAACGTTCTGACTGCCCTGGGCGATGCTGCTATGGACTCAGTGCCGATCGTCGTTATCTCGGGCCAGGTTGGTGCCTCCTTGATCGGTACCGATGCCTTCCAGGAAGCGGACGTTGTGGGTGCCTCGATGCCCATCACGAAGCATTCTTTCCTGGTGACGAACCCGCAGGACATTCCCGCCCGTCTCGCCGAAGCTTTCCACCTAGCTGCTACGGGACGTCCCGGTCCCGTGCTCGTGGACATCACCAAGTCCGCTCAGATCTCGCAGATGGACTTCTCTTGGCCCCCCGCCCTTGACCTGCCTGGTTACAAGGTCGCTGATCGCCCGAACATGAAGCAGGTTCGTGCTGCAGCTCGAGCGATCGTGGAAGCGCAGGCGCCCGTGCTGTACGTCGGCGGTGGTGTCATCCGAGGCGGCGCGACTGAGGCACTCGCTGCCCTCGTTGAGGCCACTAATGCGCCCGTCGTGACGACCCTGACCGCTCGCGGAGCGTTCCCCGACTCTGATCGTCACAACCTCGGCATGCCGGGCATGCATGGGACGGTTGCCGCTGTGGGGGCCCTGCAGCGTGCGGATCTGATCGTTGCCCTCGGTGCCCGTTTCGACGATCGTGTCACCGGTCGTCTCGATTCGTTTGCGCCCCGCGCGACCGTGGTCCACATCGACATTGATGCCGCAGAGATCTCTAAGAACCGTCACGCGGACATCCCCATCGTCGCTGACCTTGCGACCGCCCTGCCGATCCTCACCGCGGAAATCGTCCAGGCCTCGGTCGACGGCGCTGAGGACATCTCCGGCTGGTGGCGCTACTTGGACCGCCTACGCACTAAGTATCCGATCGGTTGGACAACTCCCGAAGACGGCATGATGGCACCCCAGGCAGTCTTGAAGAAGCTGTCTGACCGTGTTGGCCCCGACGCCATCTACGTGACGGGTGTGGGTCAGCACCAGATGTGGGCGTCTCAGTTCATCACACTGGACAACCCGCGTAGCTTCATCTCGTCGTGTGGTTCGGGCACGATGGGTTACTGCATCCCCGCAGCTATGGGTGCCCAGGTCGGTGCCCCCGACAAGGTCGTGTGGGCGATCGACGGTGATGGCTCTTTCCAGATGACCAACCAGGAGCTGGCTACCTGCACGATCAACAACATCCCGATTAAGGTTGCCCTCATCAACAACTCAGTGCTGGGCATGGTGCGTCAGTGGCAGTCGCTGTTCTTCGGCAAGCGCTACTCGAACACGACGCTTAACCCCGTTGAGGGAGAGCAGATCCCCAACTTCGAGATGCTGGCTCAGGCCTATGGGATGGCCGCGCGCACGGTGCGCTCCATCGACGAGGTTGACGAGGCCATCGAGTGGGCCATGTCGATTAACGACCGTCCCGTTCTCATCGACTTCCGCGTGTCCAAGGACGCCATGGTCTGGCCGATGGTCGCCGCGGGTGTGTCTAACGATGAGATTCGATACGCCAAGGGCATGGCGCCCGACTGGGAGGTGGAAGACTGATGACAAACCGTCACACTCTGGCCGTGTTGGTCGAAAATAAGCCCGGTGTGCTCACCCGCGTGGCCGCGCTGTTCGCCCGCCGAGCCTTTAACATCAAGTCGCTGGCGGTGGGGGAGACCGAACACCCTGAGATCTCCCGCATGACCATCATCGTGGACGCCGACTCTGCGCCCATCGAACAGGTGGTGAAGCAGCTCAATAAGCTCATCAACGTCCTGAAAGTTGTCGAGCTTGAACCTGAAGACTCCGTCGAACGACGCCTGCTGCTCATGAAGGTCCAGGCGGACGAAACCCGTCGTACCTCCGTCCTGCAGATCGTGGATCTGTTCCGCGCACACATCGTCGACGTTCAACCTGAGTCGGTCGTCATTGAATCGGTCGGCTCTCTACCCAAACTGGAGGCGCTGCTGCGGGCTTTGGAACCCTACGGCGTCACCGAACTCGTCCAGTCGGGCGCCGTGGCCATTGGTCGCGGATCACGCTCGATCACGGATCAACTGAAGGAGAAATGATAATGGCAGAGATCATCTACGACGACGGTGCAGACCTGTCGCTGATTCAGTCCAAGAAGGTTGCCGTCATTGGCTACGGCTCGCAGGGACACGCGCACGCGCTCAACCTGAAGGATTCCGGAGTTGACGTGGTCGTCGGCCTGCGCCCTGGCTCGTCTTCGTGGGCCAAGGCTGAGGCCGCTGGCCTGGAGGTCAAGGACGTGGCCGAGGCTGTCGCCGAGGGCGACGTCGTTTCCGTGCTGCTGCCGGACCAGGTTCAGCGTTTCGTCTACGCCGAGCAGATCGCCCCCAACCTGAAGGACGGTGCCGCGCTGCTCTTCGCGCATGGCTTCAACGTTCGTTTCGGTTACATTGATGTCCCCGCCGGCCATGATGTCATCATGGTTGCCCCCAAGGGTCCGGGCCATAAGGTCCGCGAGACCTACGTGCAGGGCAAGGGTACCCCGGACGTTGTCGCTGTCGAGGTGGATGCTTCCGGCAAGGCTTGGGAGCTGGCCCTGTCGTACGCGAAGGGCATTGGTGGTACCCGCGCCGGTGTTATCAAGACGACCTTCACTGAGGAAACTGAGACGGATCTCTTCGGTGAGCAGGCTGTGCTGTGCGGTGGCGTGTCGCACCTGATCCAGGCTGGCTTCGAGACGCTGGTTGAGGCTGGCTACCAGCCTGAGATTGCTTACTTCGAGGTCTGCCACGAGATGAAGCAGATCGTCGACCTGATCAACGAGGGTGGCATCACCAAGCAGCGTTGGTCCTGCTCCGACACGGCTGAATACGGCGACTACGTCTCCGGTCCGCGCGTCATCGGGGAGGCCTCTAAGCAGGCCATGAAGGATATTCTCTCTGACATTCAGGACGGGACTTTCGCCCGCAAGTTCATCGCTGACCAGGATAACGGCGCGCTCGAGTTCAAGGCGCTGCGTGCCGAGGAAGAGTCGCACCCGATCGAGAAGACCGGCCAGAAGCTGCGTAAGGCTTTCGGTTGGGCCGATTCGGATGCGGACTACACTGAGGGCAGCGCTGCACGCTGATCTTACGCTCCTTTTCGGATAGAGCTGAGCCTCGGCCTCGTTCCTCACGTGGGACGAGGCCGAGGCTGGTTTGTGCGTGCATGGGGAGCGCGGGGATTGCCCGGGGGCGGTGTTTTTCTCGCGGCGATGTTGCCAGGCGCAGTGAACGTGTTCGGATGCAGCGCCTGTTCGTTCACTCGAAGCGCGCGTGGCTGACCGTCAGGTAGATCTATACTGCTGATCAGTCTGCTCGGGGAGGGGCAATGGGTAAGCCACTGAAGATCCTGTTTGTTATCAACGATCTGTATACTCGCGGGAACGGCCTGGCTGCCTCCGCGCGGCGAACGATTGCTCTCCTGCGTGAGCGCGGGCATCACGTTCGTGTCTTGTCGGCTCCTCCCCGCGGTCGCGATGAGTGTGGCATTGGCTTTCCCGACTATCCGCTGCCACCCCTGCGTGTCCCCATTATCGCTTCATTAATTGCCTCGCAGGGATATGCGTTCGCGCGTGTGGACCGAGCCCAGATTAAACGGGCCCTTGATTGGGCAGACGTTGTCCATCTTGAAGAACCTTTTTTCTTGCAGGCAGTTACCGCGCGCTGCGCTCGCAGATGCGGGGTTCCTGCCATGGTGACCTATCATATCCACCCCGAAAACTTGACAGCCTCGGTGTATCTCGATCGCCTCACGTGTCTGAATCGCGCGATCCTTGGCCTCTGGAAGCACGCGATTTTTAATCGCTGCGCGCTCGTTCAGTGTCCCTCGCGCTCCGTTGCAGACCGTGTGGCGACGCTGAATCTTTCTCCACCGCTGCTGTTGCTCTCTAATGGAGTGCCGCCTCAGGGCGAGGAATGCGGCGCGTGTCAGGAGGCGGGGGATTCTTTGATCATTCGTATCCTCGCGGTCGGGAGGTTCTCACGTGAGAAAGACCAAGCGACTATTGTGCGTGCCCTGCGTCATAGCGTCCATGCTCGCTCGATCCAGCTGACCCTTGCGGGGCGGGGGCCGACCGAGCGTTCCCTGCGCGCCCAGGCGTCACGCCTTCTGCGTGACGGTATCATCGCTCATCCCGTCCGCTTCGCGTTCATGAATGCGGATGAGCTTGCGTGCGAGGCGGCGCGCTCTGATCTGTATGTGCACGCGGCCCGAATTGAGGTGGAGGGGTTGAGTGCTCTAGAAGTGCTCCGCCGCGGCGTCGTGCCCATCATCGCGCGCGGACCCCTGACGGCGACCAGTCAATTCGCTCTCAGTGAGGACAGCGTGTGCGAGGTAGGTGATGCGCGCGCACTTGCCCGCGCCGTCGACGCGTGGATTGAGCGAGGTGGGGGCGAGCGGCGGCGAGAGGCGCACCGCTATCGGTGTGTGGGGGACCTGTATGACATTCGGGCCTGTGTGGATGTCCTGGAGGAGACTTACCGGCGGTTAGTTTCTGTGGGTGTATCGAATAACAGAGCATGACGAGAGGAAAGTGACCAGCGTGGTGTGACGGTTGATCAGTCTGACGAGTAAGTTGACATGTCTCCGATAAGTGGCCATCCAGCATCTCAACGCGAATGATGAATCCAGCGGTGGGGACGATCAGACTCGGTTGCCACGCATTGATGCCGCTCTTCCACTGGGAAACACCAACGATGGCTTTCTGTCACCCTCTGGCCATGCGTGAACGAACGGCACCGCCTCCCACATCTTTTCCTCTTCCGCAACGATGCTGACCGGCTGAGGCGGCGTTGTCGGATGCTGGAACTACGTCGCACCCTCCGAGGGTGTCGACCTGACCCGCATGAGACGTGAGGCTGGGGCGGGGAAACATCAACGCCTGCCCGGCCCAGGCCTCGTCTATGGGGCACGTCACGGCGCAAAGGGACCACGGGTTGGAACGAGGCCAACTCGGCGCACGCCAGCAGGGGAAGATGGAGCCATGACACTGAATATCGCAGTAATCCCCGGCGACGGGATCGGCAAGGAAATCGTCCCCGAAGGCCTGAAGGTTCTGGACCGCGTCCTGGCGGATAAGGGCATCGAGTACTCCACGACCCACTTCGACCTGGGAGCAGCGCGCTGGCACGCCACCGGCGATACACTCACCGACGAGGACCTTGAGGCCATCAAGGCCCACGACGTCATCCTCCTCGGCGCGGTCGGCGACCCCTCCGTGCCCTCCGGCGTCCTCGAACGCGGCCTCCTCCTCAAGCTGCGCTTCGCCCTCGACCACTACGTCAACCTGCGCCCCTCCAAATACTACGAGGGCGTCCCAAGCCCCCTGGCCAACCCCGGCGACATCGACTTCGTTGTCGTGCGCGAGGGCACCGAGGGCCTGTACTGCGGAAACGGCGGCGCCGTGCGCGTGGGAACACCGTACGAGATCGCCACCGAAGTCAGCGTCAACACCGCCTACGGCGTCGAGCGCGTCGTGCGCTACGCCTTCGAAGCCGCAACCTCGCGCAAGAAACACCTCACCCTGGTCCACAAGCACAACGTGCTGGTCAACGCCGGCCACATGTGGCGCCGCATCGTCGACGAGGTGGGGGAGGAGTACCCGGACGTGGTCGTCGACTACTGCCACATCGACGCCGCCACCATCTACATGGTCACCGACCCCGCGCGCTTCGACGTCATCGTCACCGACAACCTGTTCGGCGACATCCTCACCGACGAGGCCGGGGCCGTCACCGGCGGCATCGGCCTGAGCGCGTCGGGCAACCTCAACCCCTCGCGGGAGTACCCCTCCATGTTTGAACCCGTGCACGGCTCCGCCCCCGACATCGCCGGGCAAGGCAAGGCAGACCCGACCGCAACGATCTCTTCCGTGGCGCTCATGCTTGACTTCATGGGCTACGCGGACGAAGCCCGTCGCGTGCGCGACGCGATCGACGCCGACATGACGAAGCGCGCGCAGGCTGCAGCGGACGGCAACCCGCTCGTGCGCTCGACCTCCCAGATCGGCGACGACATCGCCGCTCAGCTCTGACATCGGCAGACGACACAACTCAGGGCCGCTCCCCGCCGGGGAGCGGCCCTGTTGTAATCTCCGGGTGGTGTGCGAAGACGCGCGAGGCGCGCCTCAGCGGGTGCCGATGAGTGCGGGCAAGGTCGTGCGAGTCGCCCACTGCTCAATGTCCGCTAGGGCGGCGCTGGCGCCTGCCAGTCGCACCTGCCTGGAGTCGGAAGTCAGCAGAGCTGCATCTGCCGCCAGTAGGTTAGAAGCCAGGGTGGCGGCATCCAGGTCGGGAAGCGCGCAGCGAGGCGTGCGCGTGTCGGCGACGCCAGCCCGCAGGGCGACCTGTGAGCGGGTCAGTAGCTGGCCCGACACATCGTAGGCGTCGTTGAGCGTTCCGGCGCTCACCTGTGCCTTCGGGAGCGTGGAGGCCGTGCAATCCCACACGGCCACGGCCTGGGACAGCTCCGGCGAGGATGCAAGATCCTTGCCCGATGGAGCGAAGGTAGAGGAAATGGTGGTTTCATCGTAGAGATCGATCGACCAGGTTTGAACGCCCCCTCGAGACGCCGTGTTCACGTGATCGTTGACGAGCATTGCCTGCGAATCGCCCGCATCCAGGTTGATGCCGTAAACGTCGGCCAGGGTCACAGCGCCCGCATAGCGTCCGAGCGCGGAGGCCGCCAACGTGCGGGCCTCATCCGTGTCGGAGCGGTCAGGGTCTGCGGCAATCTCCAGATCGCGCGTGGCCGTGCGGGCCAGCCAAGAGACGAAGGCAGACAGGTCAGTGGGAGCCTCGGACACGGGCGCGGGGGCGCTCGCTCCATCAGGGGTCGCGCCTCCCCATGGGTCCCACAGCCCTCCGAGTGTCTCAAGGCGTTGATCCGACGCTGAGGCGAGTGCACGCAGAGCACTCGAGCATGACGCGCAGTCAGTTGCGGCTTCAGCGAGCTGAGTTGCGCGAGAAGAAGCAGCGGCCTCCGTGCGCGCGGCCTGGTCACGCACTGCCGCAAACCCCGACAGGGCCGGCAGGGACGACGAGGAGCAGGCGGACAACGCGAACACCATCGCGCCGGCGACAACGACCCCCGTGAAACGAGGTGTGGTTACAGTCAGTCTTGCACAATGCACCCCCGCATCATCCCACACCCCAAGCTAGGATAGGTAACTGACCCGCGTACGCGAGAAGAAAGACAGGGATACATGGGATCGCCCACGACAGACGGAGCACTCGAGGAACTACTGGCTCCAGTGGTGAGCGCCTCGGGACTGGAACTGGATTCGGTAACCCGCACGCGCTCCAACGCGATGCCGCTCCTGCGGGTCGTTGTCGAGGCGCCGATCGGTGCCGAAGGCATTGACTCTGACACCCTTGCGGACGTGTCCCGCGCCATCTCCAAGACCCTGGATGTCGCAGATCCGATCGACGGCGAGTACCTGTTGGAAGTTTCCACTCCCGGAGCCGAGCGCGAACTCACCAAGGTCGGGCATTGGATGCGACAGGTTGGACGTCTCGTGCGTATCAAGCTGCGCGCCGGTGGGTATGTGTCGGGTCGCGTTGTTGCCGCGGACGAGACGAGAGTAACAATCGACGTTGATGGTGAGTCGAGGGTCATTAACTATCAAGACATACGTAAGGCGCGCGCCCGCATCGACTTTGGGTCGGAGAAATAATTGCCCGTCATCTCTTATGCGTGTGGCTGCGTGAAACAGCTAACCGCGTGAGTATGAGCCGTGCTATAGAGTTATCGGTGAGGGGTGGTGCGAAAGGCGGTACAGGGTCCCCGGTCGGACGCACCCCTTAGCGAGGTTACCCCGAGGAAGGTGTGGCGAGACCAGCACAACGACCACCGATGACGATGAATCGACTACCATTGGCTATCAGGACATGAGGAAGGCGCGCTCCCGCGTCGACTCTGGAACGGGGAAGTAGGAGACCATGGAAATCGATATGACCGCTCTGCGGATGGTGGAAAACGAGAAGGGCATCAGCCTCGAAACCCTCGTTGACGCCATCGAAGAGGCGTTGCTTAAGGCGTACCATAACCTGCCCGGAGCTATCTCTCAGGCCCGCATCGAAATCGATAAGAAGACAGGGCGCGTCACCGTCATGGCGATGGATGAGGACGAGGACGGCAACCCCATCGGCGAATTCGATGACACGCCCAAGAACTTCGGACGCATCGCCCAATCCACCGCGCGCTCCGTCATTATGCAGCGCCTGCGCGACGCCGACGACCAGCGTGTCTTCGGTGACTTCGCCGGTCGCGAGGGCCAGATCATCACCGGCACCGTGCAGGCCCCGCGTCCCGGTCGTCCCACGATGGTCCAGGTTTCCGATGACTTCGAGGCAGTTTTGCCTGACGGCGAGAAAGTCCCCGGCGAGTCTTACCGTCACGGTGACCGCATCCGCGCCTACATCGTGGGCGTTGAACGTACCGATCGTGGGCCTCGTATCACCCTCTCGCGCACCCACCCCAACCTCGTCGCCGGCCTCTTCCAACGCGAGGTCCCCGAAATTCAGCAGGGACTCGTCAAGATCAAGGCAATCGCTCGCGAGGCCGGCCACCGCACAAAGATCGCCGTGGCCGCGACCCGTGACGGCATCAATGCCAAGGGAGCTTGCATTGGCCCCATGGGTGCGCGTGTGCGCTCCGTCATGGCGGAACTCGGCGGAGAAAAGATCGACATCGTCGATTACTCTGACGACCCGGCGCGCTTTGTTGCCAACTCGCTGTCTCCGGCGCGTGTGACCCGTGTGGTTGTCCACTCCATTGACAATCGCACCGCGACCGCGATCGTGCCCGACTTCCAGCTCTCGCTCGCTATCGGTAAGGAAGGGCAAAACGCCCGCCTCGCGGCGCGCCTGACCAACTACCACATCGACATTCATTCCGACACGGAAACAGGCGACGACGCGACAGTCTCGCGAGTCTCCACACCCGATGACGTGACAAGTCGCTCATAGATTCTGAGACGAGCAATCCCCTAGCTGGACTAAGCTAAGGGACTGTGTCGTATTCTGTGCCGTCTGAACCCTCCACCGGGCCCCAGCGTACCTGTATTGGATGCGGCGCACACGCGCATCGACACGCACTCGTGCGAATCGTGCGCTCGCCCGACGGTGCGGTTCGTCCCGACCCGACGGCGACTCTTCCAGGCCGAGGAGCATGGATTCACCCTGACGTGGTGTGTATCCAACGCGCCCGAGCCAGGCGAGTCCTCGCGCGTGCCTTCCGAACGGGAAACCTGCCGGAGAGCGTGTGGGACGATGTGGAGGAGCTGATCACTACCCAATGATGGCCACGAGCCATCAACGCCGAGATAATGGAAGCGGGTTGGAAGCTGATGGGCACCCGATGAGTACCCAGCGATGAGCTGCCAGCAATATCAGTAAGGCGTCTCCACACCGGAGGCGCTTCCGGAATGGAGAAATGTGGCAAAGTTGCGTGTCCACGAGCTCGCCAAAGAGCTCGGAATCACCAGCAAAGAACTGATGGGTCACCTGAAGGAAGCGGGTGAATTCGTCAAGTCGTCCTCGTCCTCGCTCGAGCCGCCCGTCGTGCGGCAGATGCGCGAGAAGTTCACGGCGGCACCCAAGACAAACAAGAAGGCGGAGAATAAACCCGCCCCCAAGCCGGGCGCGGCTAAGCCGATGCCGAAGAAGCCCGCCGCCGCCAAAGCGCCAGCCGAACAGGCCTCGACCGTGGCTGCCCCCAAGGNCGTGGCTCCACTCCCGGAGCATTCGGCCGTGGAGGCGGTCGCTCGCAGCGCGGACGCAAGTCGAAGCGCGCGAAGCGTCAAGAGTACGAGCAGCAAAACGCTCCCGTCATCGGCGGCGTCGCGATCCCGCGCGGCAACGGCGCGCAGATCCGCATCCGCCAGGGCGCATCTCTGGCCGATCTCGCTGAGAAGATCGACGTCAATCCCGCAGCGCTGGTGACCGTCCTCTTCGCGTTGGGTGAGATGGCCACCGCCACGCAGTCCCTCGACCAGGACACCTTCGAAGCCCTGGGCGCGGAGCTCGGCTACGACGTCAAGGTCGTCTCCCCCGAGGACGAGGACCGCGAACTCCTCGAATCCTTCGACATCGACCTCGAGGCCGAAGAACTCGACGATGCTGAGAACATGGAACCCCGTCCTCCGGTTGTGACTGTCATGGGTCACGTCGATCACGGTAAGACGAAGCTGCTTGACGCTATCCGTCACACCGATGTTGTCGACACCGAGCACGGTGGTATCACACAGCACATCGGTGCCTACCAGGTCAAGGTCACCGCCGAGGATGGAACGCGCCGCCCGATCACCTTCATCGACACGCCCGGTCACGAGGCCTTCACGGCCATGCGTGCCCGCGGTGCCCAGGTCACCGACATCGCGATCCTCGTGGTCGCCGCCGATGACGGCGTCATGCCCCAGACGGTTGAGGCCATCAACCACGCCCAGGCAGCTGACGTGCCGATCGTCGTCGCGGTCAACAAGATCGATAAGGAAGGCGCGAACCCGGATAAGATTCGTTCGCAGCTCACCGAATATGGCCTGGTCGCGGAGGAATACGGTGGCGACGTCATGTTCGTCAACATCTCCGCCAAGCAGCGCACGGGTATCCGCGAGCTGCTCGAAGCGGTCCTGTTGACTGCAGACGCGGCGCTGACTCTTGAAGCCAACCCAAACACGGACGCCCGCGGCGTCGCCATCGAGGCGAACCTCGACAAGGGCCGTGGCGCCGTCGCGACCATGCTGGTCCAGCGCGGCACGCTGCGCGTCGGCGACTCCCTTGTAGTCGGTGCCTCGTATGGCCGTGTGCGCGCCATGTTCGACGACGCCGGAAAGGACGTGTCCGAGGCCGGTCCCTCGATGCCGGTTCAGGTCCTGGGCCTGACCTCCGTTCCGCGTGCAGGTGACTCCTTCTTGGTTGCCGCCGACGACCGTACTGCCCGCCAGATCGCTGACAAGCGTGAGGCCGCCGAGCGCCAAGCCCTGCTGGCAAAGCGCCGCAAGCGTGTCTCCTTGGAGGACTTCGACAAGGTCCTGGCCGAGGGCGAGGTCGACACCCTCAACCTGGTCATCAAGGGCGACGTGTCCGGTGCCGTCGAGGCTCTGGAAGACTCGCTGCTGCGCATTGACGTGGGAGACGAAGTCGCGCTGCGTATTATCCACCGCGGCGTCGGTGCGATCACGCAGAACGACGTCAATCTGGCGACCGTCGACAACGCGGTCATCATCGGCTTCAACGTTCGTCCCGCCGAGCGCGTGGCCGAGATGGCGGACGCCGAGGGCGTTGAGATTAAGTACTACAACGTCATTTACTCCGCGATCGACGACATTGAGGCAGCCCTCAAGGGTATGCTCAAGCCGATCTACGAGGAAGTCCAGCTGGGCACCGCTGAGATTCGACAGGTCTTCCACTCCGGCAGGTTCGGCAACATCGCAGGGTCGCTCGTCCGCTCCGGTACGATCAAGCGTGGCACAAAGGCTCGCCTGGTGCGCGACGGCGTCGTGGTGGCCGACAACCTCGAGATCGCGTCCCTGCGTCGCGAGAAGGACGATGTCACTGAGGTCCGTGAGGGATACGAGTGCGGCATCACCCTGGGTTACAAAGACATCGCTGAGGGCGACGTCATTGAGACCTGGGAGATGCGCGAGAAGGCTCGTGACTGATCGCGTGGATTGAAGTCGGGGTCCGGGCACGCTCGGACCCCGATCTGTCGTATGAAGTGTTTCTACGTGGGCGTATAGGCCCGAAAGGAGGGCGCGATGGCTGATGAGGCCCGCGTTCGTAAGGTGCAGGAGCGAATCCTGCAAACTGTCGCGTCGATGATTGGGCGCCACGTGAAGGATCCTCGCCTGGAGATGGTGACGATCACGGACGTGCGTGTGACGGGTGACCTGCAGCACGCATCTGTTTTCTACACGGTGTTCGGCGATGACGAGCAGCGCGAGAAGGCGGCGCGCGCCTTCACGTCCGCACAGGGTCTGTTCCGTTCGCGCGTCGGCAAGGCCCTGGGGTTGCGTCTGACTCCGACCCTGGAGTTCATTCCTGATGCGCTGCCCGAGAGCGCAGCTGCGCTTGAGGATGCTCTGGCGAAGGCTAAGGCGAAGGACGAAGCCATCGCGGTCGCCTCTGTCGGAGCCGCCTACGCCGGCGAGGAGGACCCTTATCGTCACGACGACGAAGAGGACCAGGCTGAGAAGGATTGGGCCTGACCTCATGGCTCGGCGTCCTGATAATCCCCGCCCCGGCCTCGTTGTTATTGACAAGCCGCAGGGGATCACCAGCCACGACGTGGTCTCTCGCGTGCGACGCCTGGCCCACACTCGCAAGGTGGGGCACGGTGGCACGCTGGACCCGATGGCCACGGGAGTCCTCGTCCTTGGCATCGGCAAGGCGACGAAGCTGCTCACCTGGGTGAGTGGGCACTCGAAGGAATATCGGGCAACGATTCGTTTCGGTGTCGCTACCAACACGGACGATGCCGAGGGTGCGCCCTGTGCGGTACAGGGTTGTGTCTTCCTGACCGAGGCGGACGTTGAGGCGGTGCTAGCGCCCCTGCGCGGGGACATCATGCAGGTGCCGACGACTGTTTCAGCGATCAAGGTGGGCGGTAAGCGAGCCTACGCGCTGGCCCGCGCAGGTGAGGACGTTGAGCTGGCGGCCCGCCCGGTGCGAATTTCGCGCTTGGAAGTCCTCTCGCCCCCGCGCTGTGGCGAGTACGTCGTCGACGAGGCCGGGGTGCAGGAGGGGCGTTCAGCGTGCGCTCCGAGGTTGGTCCCCGTCGTTGACGTTGATGTGGACGTCGAGTGCTCCTCGGGTACCTACGTGCGTGCTCTCGCGCGCGACGCGGGGAAGGCATTGGGGGTTGGCGCTCACCTGAGCGCGTTGCGCCGCACGCGCGTCGGCGACTTTACGCTGGATGAGGCCTTCACCCTGGACGAGCTTGACGCCGTCGTTGAAGAGACGGATGCGGGGGAGGGCGCCCAACCCGTCTTACCGTTGATTCCCCTGGGTCGCGCTGCGCTGGCCATGTTTCCCTCACTGCCCTTGACCGAGGCCGAGGCGGGCGCCTTCGCGCATGGTCAAGCACCCAGGCGCTCGTCCGATGCGCTCACCCAGTGGATGAGCGAGGTCGGCTATGCGGCGCCGAACTTTGCGGAGGGTGAGGCCCCGCCGATTGCTGCCACGTCGGAGTCGGGCGACGTTCTTGGCCTGCTGCGCATCGATGATTCCCGCCTGCGAACCATCCTGGTTTTCTGAGAAAGAGAAACAATGAACGTTTGGCAATCCCTCATCGACATCCCCGGCAACGAGGCCAGTGTCGTGACCATCGGTAACTTCGATGGAATGCACAACGGACATAAGAAAGTTATCGAGACTTGTGTGGAGCGCGCTCACAAGCTCGGTGTGGACGCCGTTGCCATTACTTTCGATCCGCATCCCATTCAGGTGCACAAGCCCGAGGTGGGCCTCCAGCTCATCTCGCCGCTGCGTGATCGCCTCGATGCCATGGCAGCAGCGGGATTGGACGCAACCCTCGTCGCCCACTACGACAAGAGCGTCTACAGCCTCGAGCCCGACGAGTTCGTCTACGAATTCTTGGTCGAACGCTGCGGTGCGCGCGAGGTCGTCGTCGGTGAGGACTTCCATTTCGGGCGCGGTAACCGTGGCACGATCGACACCTTGCGGGCACTGGGCCGCCAATACGGGTTCGATGTCTTGACCGTCACTGACATTGAGGCTCCCGAAGGTAGGCGTTGGTCCTCCTCGTGGGTGCGCGAACTCCTGGCCGCAGGCGACGTCGCCGGTGCCGCCCGGGTCCTGGGTCACCTCCACCGTATCCGCGGGACTGTGTGTCACGGCTTCAAGCGTGGTCGCACACTCGGATTCCCCACAGCGAATCTGTCCGGAGACGTCGAAGGCGTCATTCCCGCCGATGGCGTCTACGCCGGCTGGGTTGTGCGTGCTGTCCCCGGTACCCAATCCGCCGAGTTCCTCCCTGCCGCTATCTCCGTGGGTTCTAACCCCCAGTTCAACGGTGAAGAGCGCACCGTCGAGGCCCACGTCCTGGGGCGATCGGATCTGAACTTGTATGGTGAACGTATTGCGGTCACCTTCGTGTCGCGTATCCGCCCCATGCTCTCTTTCGACACACTTGACGACTTGCTGAGCCAGATGGACGACGACTTGCGTCAGACCGCGTCAGTCCTCGGTATCGGCGTCGCCGGACGCATCGACCCGGACTCCGTCACCGCATCCTAACGCGCCCCCGACCTCACCTGTCACTCACCCGCTGGGGTGCCCGATTCCACTCACACGTGTACACAGGTGATGGGGGAGGGATGCCTGCCTCTTCCGCGTCCGGCCAAATCGTTAGCTTCGTCGCTCACGAGGGGACGCGCATCCCAGACGTGATACTGTAGAAAGGCCGTAGATCGGCCGCGGATCGTCAGCACCCGGGAGAAGCTCGGATGCCCCGCGCAACGAATACAAAGGAGAAGCCTGTGCCGCTGAGCAAGGACGTCAAGGACCAGATCATCGCCGAGTACGCAACCCACGAGGGCGACACCGGTTCCCCCGAGGTGCAGATTGCGCTGCTGACCCAGCGCATCAAGGACCTGACCGAGCACTTCAAGACCCACACGCACGACCATCACTCCCGTCGTGGCCTGCTGCTGCTGGTTGGCCGTCGCCGCCGCCTGCTGGGTTACCTCGCCGACATCGACATTGAGCGTTACCGTTCGCTCATTGAGCGTCTCGGCCTGCGCCGCTGATTTTGGGCCGGCCCGCCTCCCGTAGCGGAGACGGGCCGGTTTTCACACGCCCGCCTCGGGCAAACCGTCATTTGTCGCGCACAAGCCGCCGGTTTTCGACAGTGGCCTCCGGAGCGATCATCCGTGGGCTTCGATCGAAGGCCGAAGTGGAGCGCGACCCCACCAACCCAAGGAGAAACGCCCCATGATGGAAGGCTCCGACATCGTCGCCGCAGAGGCGATTATTGATAACGGTCGTTTCGGTAAGCGCACCGTGCGCTTCGAAACCGGTCGTCTCGCTAAGCAGGCTGCCGGCTCTGCCCTAGCTTACCTGGATGATTCTACGACCGTTTTGTCCGCCACGACGGTGGGCAAGAACCCGAAGGATCAGTTCGACTTCTTCCCGCTAACCGTCGACGTGGAAGAGCGTCAGTACGCCGCCGGTCGCATCCCCGGTTCCTTCTTCCGCCGAGAAGGCCGCGCGGGCACAGAGGCCATCCTGGCTGCCCGCCTCATCGACCGCCCGCTGCGTCCTGGCTTCGTCAAGGGCCTGCGCAACGAGGTCCAGGTCGTCGAGACTGTCCTGACGATCGACCCGGATGACGCCTACGACGTTCTGGCGATTAACGCGGCCTCCATGTCCACCCAGATCGCCGGTCTTCCTTTCACAGGCCCGATCGGAGGCACGCGCCTGGCACTTATCGACGGCCAGTGGGTTGCTTTCCCGCGCTGGAGTGAACTCGAGCGCTCCGTCTTCAACATCGTCGTCGCGGGCCGTATCGTCACCAAGGCAGATGGCTCCGACGACGTCGCGATCATGATGGTCGAGGCTGGCGGCGGCAAGAACGAGTGGGAACTCATCCAGGCCGGTGCTACCGCCCCCACCGAAGATGTCGTGGCCGACGGCCTCGAGGCCGCCAAGCCTTTCATCAAGGCCCTGTGTGAGGCGCAGATCAAGGTTGCCGAGAGGGCTTCTAAGGAGACCGCTGACTTCCCGCTCTTCCTGGACTACACTGACGAGGAATACGCGGCGGTCGAGGAATTCGCGGCCGAGAAGGTCGCTCAGGCTTTGTTGACTGAGGGTAAGCTCGCCCGTGACGAGGCCGTTGACGCCGTCAAGGAAGAGATGCTCGGTGCCCTGGCCGAGCGATTCCCCGAGTCGGAGAAGGCACTCAAGGCCGCCTTCCGGTCGCTTGAAAAAGCTACGATTCGTAACCGCACCCTGCGCGAAGAGATCCGCATGGATGGTCGTACTCCGCGCCAGATCCGCTCTCTTTCCGCCGAGGTCGAGGTTCTTCCTCGCGTGCACGGCTCCGCCCTCTTCCAGCGTGGTGAGACCCAGATCCTGGGCGTGACCACGCTGGCGATGCTGCGCATGGAACAGCAGATCGACAACCTGTCGCCTGTTAACTCCAAGCGCTACATGCACCAGTACAACTTCCCGCCGTTCTCCACCGGCGAGGTCGGGCGCGTCGGGTCCCCGAAGCGCCGCGAGATCGGTCACGGTGACCTGGCTGAGCGTGCACTGGTGCCGGTCCTGCCTTCGCGTGAGGAGTTCCCCTACGCGATCCGCCAAGTGTCGGAGACCATGGGTTCTAACGGTTCCTCATCGATGGGGTCCGTGTGTGCCTCGACCCTGTCCCTCCTCCAGGCCGGCGTGCCGCTGCGTGCCCCCGTCGCTGGCATCGCGATGGGCCTCATGACCGGCGAGGTCGATGGCCAGTTCAAGGCCGTCACCCTGACCGACATTCTTGGTGCCGAGGACGGCTTCGGCGACATGGACTTCAAGGTTGCCGGCACCCGTGACTTCATCACGGCCCTGCAGCTGGACACTAAGCTCGACGGCATCGACTCCCAGGTGCTGCGCGGCGCGCTGGCCCAGGCCCGCGACGCCCGCCTGGCGATCCTCGATCTGATTGGTCAGGCGATCGATGGGCCGGATGAGATGAGTCCGAACGCTCCTCGCATCATCACGGTCAAGGTTCCCGTCGACAAGATCGGAGAGGTCATCGGCCCCAAGGGCAAGATGATCAACCAGATTCAGGACGAGACCGGCGCTGACGTCACTATCGAGGACGACGGCACCGTCTACATCGCCTCCTCCGACGGCGCCTCCGCTGAGGCCGCGCGCACGATGGTCAACCAGATCGCGAACCCGCAGATGCCTGAGGTCGGCGAGCGCTTCGTCGGCACGGTCGTCAAGACCACCTCTTTCGGCGCTTTCGTGTCGCTGACCCCCGGCAAGGACGGACTCCTGCACATTTCGCAGGTCCGTCGCCTTGTGGGTGGCAAGCGCATCGACTCCGTCGATGACGTGCTTCAGGTCGGCCAGCAAGTCGAGGTTGAGATCAACGAGATCGGTGACCGTGGCAAGTTGAGCCTACACGCCGTCATCGATGGCGAGGCCGGTGAACTGGAACTGCCTGAGGGCGAATCCGCTGAGCCGCGCCGCGAGCGTCGCGATCGTTTCGAGCGTCGCGAGCGTCGTCCCCGTACTCGTACCCGTCGTCGCCGCGACGACGAGCGTGAGGAAGGCATTTCTGAGGAGTGAGTAGCTCCCGATAGTCGACACGGTCAGGTGGCCGGGGTAGAGCGTGTGCTCCGCCCCGGCCACCGGCCCATTGACGGCTACACTGTGTACGTTTCGTGCCAAGCCCTGATCAGGGGACGTAAGAGGAGAAAAATGACCCCCAAGCCGTTGCCGCTCGACGAGGCGCGCCTGTCCATCGAGGATGGTGACACCCGTATCGATCGCACCATCCTGGGCGCGGGGACGCGCGTTCTTACCCAGTCAATCCCAGCGACCAAGAGCGCGGGCGTGTCCCTGTGGGTTCCCGTCGGCTCGCGCGATGAGGGGCCGCGGACAGCGGGGTCGACACACTTTCTCGAACACCTGCTCTTTAAGGGGACGAACAAGCGCTCCGCCCTGGACATTGCTGTCGCCTTCGACTCCGTCGGCGGCGAATCGAACGCGGAAACCGCTCGCGAGCACACCGCATACTGGGCGCGCGTGCGCGACGCCGACCTGGACATGGCGATCGAGACGTTAGCAGACATGGTCACCGACTCGCGCCTCGACGACGATGATTTCGCGATGGAGCGCGGCGTCATCCTCGACGAGCTCGCCATGGGGGAGGACTCGCCCACGGAGACCGTCCACGATGCTTTCCAGCTGGCCGTCCATGGCGACCGTCCCATCGGTCGCCCCGTCGGCGGAACACCCCAGGCGATCCGCGAGGTGGGCCGTGCCGACGTGTGGGAACACTACCAGGCCCACTACGCGCCGTCGTCGCTCATTGTCGCGGTCGCAGGGCACGTGGACCACGACCAGGTGTGTGAGCGCGTCCAAGCCGCCCTGGAGGCTTCCCCGTGGGATCATGCGAGCGAGGCCGCACCCCGGCCTCGTCGATCGACGCTAGCCACTGCGATCGAGGATCACGAGCGCCACATCACCCGCACGCGTGATGTCACCCAGGCGCATGTGCTCATCGGCTGCGAAGGCCTGTCGGCCACCGATCCTCTCAGTCCTACGATGAGCGTCCTGCTGTCGGTCCTGGGCGGATCCATGTCGTCGCGCCTCTTCCAGGAGGTGCGCGAAAAACGCGGCTTGGCATACACCACCTATGCTTTTGACGTCGCCTACTCTGACACCGGTACCTTCGGCATGTACGCGGGGTGCAGCCCCGACAAGGTCACCGACGTCGAAGCCATCATGCGCGCCCAGCTCGAGGACTTGGCCGCGGATGGACCTACCGAGGAGGAGATGACGCGCGTGCGCGGACAGGTGCGCGGCGGCGTCGTTTTGGGTCTGGAAGACAATTGGTCGCGCATGATGCGGCTGGGACGTTCAGAGATCGTCGGACGCTACCGTCCCATCGACGAGTCCCTCGCGGAGTTTGACGCGGTGGACGGCGCCGACGTGCGGGCGCTGGCCGCGTCCCTCCTCGCCAAGCTGGACTGCCGAGCGCTCGTCCTGCCCGCAGAATAAGACAAGCGGTGCGCCCCCCTTCACGCGCACGGCGAGTGGTCTACCGTGAGATCAACAGTGAACGCGCACAAGGAGAGAGTGATGATTCGAGTGGCAGTGACCGGAGCCAAGGGTCGTATGGGGTCAACGGTCGTTGCAGCGGTGAGCGCCGCCCCCGATATGGAGGTTGTCGCCCAACTCGACGCGGGCGACCCGATTACCGCGCAGACCGTATTCGGTGCCCAGGTCGCCGTCGACTTCTCTGTCCCCACCGTGACCGAGGCGAACGTGCATGCGCTCATCGACGCTGGCGTGGACGTCGTCGTAGGAACGACCGGATGGACCGAGGAATCCTACGCGCGCGTGCGCACTCATGCACAAGAAGCGGGTCGCGCGGTCCTGATCGCCCCGAACTTCGCGATGGGTGCCGTTCTAGCTATGAAGTTCGCGGCGATGGCCGCCCCCTATTTCGAATCCGCCGAGGTTATTGAAATGCACCACCCGGGTAAGGTGGATGCCCCTTCGGGTACGGCTGTCGCGACCGCGCGCGGCATCGCTCGCGCTCGGGCCGAGGCGGGCCTGGGGGACATGCCCGACGCTACTGAGACGGACGAGCTGGGCGCTCGCGGCGGGCATATTGATGGGGTCCCCGTCCACGCCGTGCGTCTGCGCGGCCTGACGGCCTCCGAGGAAATCCTGCTGGGTAACGCGGGCGAACAGCTGGTGATTCGCACCGATTCCTTTGACCGGGTCTCCTTCATGCCCGGTGTGCTCCTCGGCGTGCGTCGCGTCATCGGTCGCACAGGTCTGACGATCGGACTTGACCAGGTCATGGGGCTGTGAGCGCTCTTCCCGATTGCTCGGTGAGGCCCGCACAGCTCGGCGACGAGGAGGTTATCGCGCGTCTACAGGTTCGTGCCTGGCGTGCGCTCATGGGAGATGCAGCCCTCGCATCCCAGGGAATCACCGAGGAGATGGTCGCCCACCAGTGGGAAGTGGCGCTGGGGTCGCCTCGGCCCGAGGGGACTGTCCTCCTCGTCGCCCTGCACGCGCACACGACCGTCGGCTTTGCGTTCGCCGGCCCCGACGAGGCCGGGGCATATGCGGGCGCACCGACCTGTGATGAGCGGGAGAGTGTGCGCGCCACGCAGGTCTACGAACTGGTCGTCGATCCGAGCTTTCGTCGTACCGGACACGCGTCGCGTCTGCTCGCTGCCGTCGCCGACCTGACGAGCGGGCAGCTGCGCGTGTGGGTCGGCGCGGATGACGAGGAACGCCAGCGCTTCTACTCCTCCGCTGGATTTGCCCCATCGGGTGCCGTTCGTACCTTGAGTGATCAGACGCAGCACATGTGGTGGGCTCAGCGCGACTAAGGACCTACCCAGGTGAGGGTAGATCGGCGCGTCGTGCGCGCCGTGGACACTCGTGTCTGGGGAGCGGGTCCTGCTGGGCACAGGTTGCGTAAGATGGAGGCATGACGAACATTCCTCCCCGCCGTTTCGGTTCCCTGGCCGTCGCCATGATCACCCCCATGACGGCAACCGGCGAGATTGACCTGCCCTCCGCGCAGCGCCTGGCGACCAAGCTGGTCGACGAAGGCTGCGACACGATCCTCCTGTCTGGAACGACGGGCGAGTCACCGACGACCCACCAGCCCGAAAAGAATGACTTGACAGACGCGGTCCGCGAGGCCGTGGGGAGCCGCGCGTTCATCCTGTGTGGAGCATGCTCGAACGACACTGCTCACGCCGTACGTATCGGCGAGGGTGCTCAGGAGCACGGAGCGGACGGTCTCCTCGTTGTCTCCCCCTACTACAATCGCCCCTCCCAGGAGGGCTTGCGCGCACACGTGCGTGCCGTCACCGACGCGGTTGATCTGCCCGTCATGCTCTACGACATCCCCGGTCGTACGGGCATCGCCTTCTCGGATGCGACCTTGGACATCCTCGCTCAGCACCCGCGCATCCTCGGTGTCAAGGATGCCACCGGCGACGTCGAGACCGGCGTGGAGCGCATGCACCGCACCGGTCTGGAGTACTACTCGGGCGACGACGGTCTGAACTTCGCGTGGATGACGGGCGGTGCCTCCGGTTTCATCTCTGTCGTCGCGCACGTGGCCTCCGCGCAGTATCGCCGCATGATTGAACTGCTCGACAGTGACCAGGTGTGGGAGGCGCGCGAACTCTCCTATTCCCTGCGTCCCCTGGTTCACGCGATCATGGGGGGCGGCCAGGGTGCCGTCTTAGCCAAGTATGCGCTGTGGCTCCAGGGCGTCATCGACAGTCCCGCGGTGCGTCTGCCCATGGTCGGTATCAGCGATGACGAGGTTTCAGCGCTACGCCGCGCCCTGTGCCTCGCCGATCTCCTGTGAGTCGCCACTCATCTATCATCCCTGTGACGGCGCCCAGGTGCGGCGTCGTCTTGGCACTGTTCTCGGCCCTCTCGCACTCAAGTGTGAGGGGGCCGACCCGCTTCTCAAGCTCCCCGATACGGGCAAAACCCCCCTGACGTGGCAGACTGGCACTATGAAGTCTTTGTACGAGAATCTCAGCGAACCCGCGCCCCTGGAAGAGGGTGCCCTGCGTGTAATCCCGCTGGGAGGCCTCGGCGAGGTCGGCCGTAACATGAACGTCCTTGAGTACCGGGGTAAGCTCCTCGTCGTGGACTGCGGTGTCCTTTTCCCCGAGGAAAGCCAGCCAGGCGTTGACCTGATTCTTCCCGATTTTTCCTGGATCGAGGACCGCATGGACGACGTCGTCGGCCTCGTTCTCACGCACGGACACGAGGACCACATCGGCGCCGTGCCCTACCTACTCAAACTGCGCGGTGACATTCCCCTCTACGGTTCTGACCTGACCCTGGCTTTCGTTGCCCCCAAGCTACGCGAACATCGCCTGGCCGACCCGGGCCTGAACGTCGTCGCAGAGGGCGATCGCCTGACAGTCGGCCCCTTCGACCTGGAGTTCGTCTCCGTCACCCACTCGATCCCCGACGCGCTCGCGGTCTTTGTGCGCACGGAAGCGGGTAAGGTCCTTATCACGGGTGACTTCAAAATGGACCAGCTGCCACTGGATCGTCGCCTCACCGACTTGCGCGCCTTCGCTCGCATGGGCGAGGAAGGTGTCGACCTGTTCATGGTGGACTCCACGAACGCTCTGGTGCCCGGCTTCATCACGCCCGAGCGTGAGATTGGCCCGGTCCTTGATCAGGTTTTCGGTGAGGCGAGCGGCCAGATCATCGTCGCGTCTTTCGCTTCGCACGTGCACCGTGTTCAGCAGGTCATCAATGCGGCTGCACACCACGGGCGCCGCGTGGCCTTCGTGGGTCGTTCGATGGAACGTAATATGCGCATCGCGGAAGAAAAGGGGTACCTGTCGATCCCCGAGGGCGTCACCGTGGACCTGAAGGACATCGGCGAGCTGGCGCCCTCTCAGCGTGTCTACATGGCGACCGGCTCGCAGGGAGAACCCATGGCAGCTCTGTCACGTATGTCGGTGGGATCACACCGTTCAGTTCAGATTGAACCGGGCGACATGGTCGTCCTGGCCTCCTCGCTGATCCCCGGCAACGAAAACTCTGTGTACCGTGTCATCAACGACTTGACCCGCCTGGGCGCGCGCGTCGTGTCGAAGGAGAACGCGAAGGTGCACGTGTCTGGCCACGCGAGCGCCGGCGAGCTCATCTACTGCTACAACATCGTTGCGCCGAAGAACGTCATGCCGATCCACGGCGAGGTGCGTCACCTGGTGGGTAACGGGCAGCTGGCCGTCAAAACCGGCATCGACCCGCAGAACGTGGTCCTGGCCGAGGACGGCGTGACCGTCGACCTCAAGGATGGTGTCGCGCGCGTGTCGGGCGTCGTGCCCTGCGAGTACGTGTACGTCGACGGACGCTCGATCGGCGAGATTTCCGAGGACGAGCTGGCGACGCGCCGCACCCTGGGATCGGAGGGCTTCATCTCGATCTTCGCGGTCGTTGAGCACGATTCCGGTATGGTGCTGGCGGGTCCCGAGATTCGCGCGATCGGTATGGCCGAGGACGACGCGGTCTTTGAGGAAATTCTGCCCGACGTGACGAAGGCGTTGAAGGACGCGGCTGCGCCGGGCGGACAGGACCCCTACGTCCTGCAGCAGGCAATGCGCCGAGTGATTGGGCGTTGGGTTGCGCGGCGTCTGCGTCGTCGTCCTATGATCGTTCCGGTGGTCACCGAGCAGTAGTCGCTCGGGTCCCGTCACTGACGAGGCTGTGGCTGCGCCCGGGCAGGGACGTAGAGCCGCAGGGGAAGGAAAGCTCGTGTCGGGCCGTTTTATTTCCACGCACTCCGTCGCTTTGGTGTTGCCGATGCACATCGAGTACATGCCTGATCGTGGGGGTTCCGTGCACGCCGACGCGGCGAGTTCGCGTCCGGGCGGCGGTTTTACAACCTTGTGTGCGGCGGCAGCCATGGGTGTTCCGGCTGCGGCGGCTTCACCGCTGGGCACAGGCCCGAACTCCTTCGCTGTTCGCCAACAGCTGGTTGAGGCCGGGGTGGAGGTGTTGACTCCAGAGTTGGTCGGTGACATCGGCGTCGTCATTCAGCTGATCGTCGAGGACGGGTCAATGCGCTCCGTTGTCACGGCGGGTGTTGAGTCCGAGCCTTCCCGCGCTACTCTTGACCGCATCGAACTGCGTGAGGGTGACCTGGTTCATGTGGCAGCCTCAGACATGACGAACGATCATGCCGCGGTGGAACTGAGCGAGTGGGCCGCCGCCCTGCCGCCTTTCGTGACCCTGGTCGTCTCCGTCTCTCCCGCGGTCGTCCAAGTGCCCGTTGAAGCCTGGGAGACGATCCTCCCGCGCGCTGACATCGTGACCATGAACAGCTGGGAGGCCTCGGCGCTGGCCGGCATCCTGGACGCTCGCTGCCACGGCTCCACGATCCGCACCTACATGCGTCCCGACGCTGCTACCGTGCGTCGCACGGGCGACCGGGGCTGCGAGCTGCAGACCTGCGCGGACGGCTCCGTAATTTCCGTCCCCGCCTTCGATGTGCGAGTCGCGGACACCGCTGGCGTTGGGGATACGCACATTGCTGAAATGTGTGCTGGCATCCTCTTGGGTTATGACCTGGAAACCTCGTGCCTTATGGCGAACGCTGGTGCGGCATTGGCTGTCTCCCACGAGTCGGCCCTTCCTGTTCCCACACGCGAACAGGTTGAAAAGCTGCTCGAAAGCGGTGTTGTTACCAACATCGTGCGCTGAGGGGAGCGGCGCGCCTCCTGCCGGGGCGCTGCGTGGGCGATATGGTGGAACGATCATGGCACAATCGTCTTCCCGTTCCTCCGGTAAAGCACCCGCGCGGCCACGTTCGAAGGCCGGAACCTCCAAGTCGGGTGCCTCCAAGGCCGCGTCCTCTCACGCCCAGGGCGCCCCCGAACCCACGCAGCCGGGTTTCCTGGCGCGTTTCTTCTCCGCCGTCGCACGCGCCGCCGTCGGTGTCGCACGCGCATGGAAAGCTACCGACCCGCAGGTTAAGCGCGACGCTTCGGCATTCGTCGCTGTCGCCGCTGCGATCGTCATCGCTCTGCGCGAATGGTTCCAGATTTCCGGTGAAGCGGGTGACGCCATTCATCGTGCCTCAGCAGGCCTCTTCGGAATCTTCTCAGTGGTCCTGCCACTCCTCCTGGTTGCCTTAGCGTGCGAACTCGTCTCCGCGCGCTCCGGGCGATCCGCGCTGCCCCACCACGTGGCCGGCGGCGTCGGCATCACGATGGCGCTGACCGGCCTGGTCCACGTGTCACGCGGCAATCCCGGCATGGGGGAGGAACCTGGTATCGACGCAGCCGGCGGCCTCATTGGCTGGTTCATCGCACGTCCCCTGGTGCTCCTCCTGTCCGGGTGGGGAGCGGGGGCACTCCTACTCCTGCTCTTGGTCTACTCGATCCTACTGGCCACTCGCACTGCAGTTGCCGACGTTCCAAGCCGGCTGCGCGACCTCGCCGCACACCTCAGTGGAGACTCCACTCGCGACAAGGACGGGGCATCGGGCGAGTCGGCACTATCCGACCAAGCCACAGACGCGCGGCGTCAGGGCCGCAAAAACCTGGCCGCCGACGACGATGCTTTCCTCGACGAGTACGACGGCGACGAGTCCTTCCGGCAGGCAGCCGACACGGAATCCGTTGATAAGACACGCCTCCTGCAATCCGGCCCCGTCCCCGTGGCTGCTCCTGAATCAGCTCCCGCGCCCCGGCCTCGTCCCACTACGCCCGACGCACCTACCGAGATGCTCACCCAGATGCGCCCCGCGCTGGTGCACGAACAGCCGACTGGGCACGTGACCGCGCACGTGACCGAGCCCGTCGACGAGCCGACACCCCCGCCGATCACCGATGAACCCGCCGGCGCCTTCCAGCCCGACCTGGACGATTCCATCACCTACACGCTGCCGCCGGAGGATCTCCTCGTGTCCGGGCCACCCCACATGACCCGCTCCGCCGTCAACGACCAGGTTGTCGCGGCCCTTTGTCAGGTCTTTGCCGACTTCAATATTGATGCCCGTGTCACCGGCTTCTCACGCGGCCCGACAGTCACCCGCTACGAGGTCGTCCTCGGCGCTGGCGTGAAAGTTGACAAACTCACGAACCTGTCGAAAAACATCGCCTACGCGGTCGCATCCGCGGACGTGCGCATCCTTGCACCCATCCCCGGCAAGAGCGCCATCGGCATCGAGATCCCCAACGCCGACCGCGAAAACGTTGCCCTGGGTGACGTGTTGCGCTCCGCTGCTGCGCGCCGCAATCATCACCCGCTCGTCGTCGGCGTCGGCAAGGACGTCGAAGGCGGCTACGTCGTCACCAATTTGGCCAAGACACCACACATGCTGGTAGCCGGCCAGACGGGCTCCGGTAAGTCCTCATTCGTCAACTCCATGATCACGTCGATCATGATGCGTGCGACGCCTCAGCAGGTGCGCATGATCCTCGTTGACCCTAAGCGCGTCGAGCTGACGATCTACGAGGGCATCCCGCACCTGATCTCTCCCATCATTACCGACGCCAAGAAAGCAGCCGAGGCGCTCGAATGGGTCGTGAAGGAAATGGACGCGCGCTATGACGACCTATCCGACTACGGCTTCAAGCACATCGACGACTTCAACAAGGCAGTGGCCGCCGGACAGGTGCAGGCCAAGCCCGGCCTCAACCGCACCCTGCATCCCTACCCGTACCTACTCGTTGTTGTCGACGAACTCGCAGACCTCATGATGGTTGCCCCCCGCGACGTCGAAGCCTCCATCCAGCGCATCACCCAGCTGGCACGCGCCGCCGGTATCCACCTGGTCCTTGCCACGCAACGCCCCTCGGTCGACGTCGTCACCGGCCTCATCAAAGCCAACATTCCTTCACGCCTGGCGTTTGCGACCTCCTCGCTGACCGACTCGCGTACGATCCTCGACCAACCGGGTGCGGAGAAACTCATCGGCCAGGGTGACGCCCTCTACCTGCCCGCCGGCGCCTCCAAGCCTATGCGTGTCCAAGGCGCCTGGGTTTCCGAATCTGAAATTCATCAGGTCGTGTCCCACGTCAAGAGCCAGATGGAAGCGCACTACCGTGACGATGTCGTGCCCGACAAGAAAGAAGCCAAGGTCGCCGAAGACATCGGAGATGACCTCGACGATCTTCTACAGGCAGCAGAACTCGTTGTTTCTACCCAGCTGGGTTCCACATCTATGCTCCAACGAAAGCTCCGCGTCGGCTTTGCCCGCGCTGGTCGCCTCATGGACCTCCTCGAATCGCGAGACATCGTGGGTCCTTCCGAAGGGTCGAAAGCGCGCCAGGTGCTCGTCACCCCCGAGCAGCTGCCCGAGGTTCTCGCCATGCTGCGCGGCGAATCCGCCAGCATTGCCGAGCCTGAGTCCGCCGCTCCTGCCATCGCATCCGCGGCGGCGTCCAACCCGGCCACCGGTGCGCTGAGTGCCACCAGCGCCCGGCAGGGGGACTCCTCTTCGGGTGACGCGCAGCCGCCCTCTGGTTACGAATCGGGAACGGGACGTACGGGCGATTCGCGCGAGAGCAAGGTGGACCCGTACTCTGGACATAACTTTGGTGGTTCCTCGCCTGACTGGGTGGATGAGGAGCCAGACGAGGACGAGGATGCTTGGCAGCTCACCGGTCGCTAAGAGAGAGGTATCAGCGATGACTGATAACGTGTCGCGCGTGCAGCACAATAGTAAAGTTTCCGTATGGAACTTGCCAAATGCGTTGACTGTGGCGCGACTCGTATCTGTTCCCGTTTTTATCATTCTGGCCCTGCAAGACTCCTGGGCTATGAGATGGGCCTCCTTCGTTGTCTTTGCGCTCGCTGCGATCACGGATCGCTTTGATGGCCATCTGGCACGCTCGTGGAACCAGATCACTGACTTCGGGCGCATTGTCGACCCCATTGCCGACAAGGCCCTGACGTTGTGTGGCTTTGCGGTGGCGTCCTGGCTCGTTAATCTTCCCTGGTGGGTGACGATCCTCATCGCCGTGCGCGAGCTGGGCATTACCGCAATGCGAGCCGTCTTCCTGCGTCGCGGCGTCGTCGTGTCCGCGAATCAGGCAGGCAAGCTCAAAACCTTCATGCAGATTATGGCGCTGGGGGTACTGCTCATCCCGTGGGGCTATTTCCTCGCGATGGACCAGATGGCGAACGAGTGGTGGGTCGTCATGATGATTCGTTTTGGTTGGGCTCTCGCTGGTGTAGCCCTCGCATTGACCCTTTACTCCGGCATCGTCTACGTCATTGATGGAGTGCGCCTCATGCGCGCTACCTCCGCCTCATCAGGTGACGATGACAGTGGCGACGATGAAGGCGAGAAATCGTCGACGCCTCTCGCAGGCCAGCACGTTCAGGCTTGAGTCTCGGTGAAGCAACCCACGTAAGAAGTGCCCCTGCGGTGGAATATGTTCGGTTTGGTGTACGTTGAATGGGTATGCAGGCGATCCGAGGGACGCGCCCAGCCGGTTACACCGGTCCGATGCGCGAACTGACGATGCATTCGACGAACAGGAACGGCTACAGTAGCAATATGGAAAAGACACGGAGTGAAACCCCGCTGCTGCGCAGCGAACTCGGCGATGTTCTGCGCGGCATTCGCCAGCGCCAGGGTCGAACCCTGCGCGAGGTCTCTTCCGAGGCGCAGGTGTCCCTGGGTTACCTCTCCGAAGTTGAGCGTGGGCAGAAGGAGGCATCCTCTGAACTGCTCGAAGCAATCACCTCTGCCCTGCGCGTACCGCTGTGGTATGTGCTGCGCGAGGTTTCCGAACGCATGGCGATCATCGACGGCGCCGTGGTCCCCGATGCGGTGCCCGATGAGATCATGCCCGTTACGCTGATTTCCTGACGCGTGAAGCATTCCGAATTCTACGAAGCGGTCGAGGCGACTTTTGGGTCTGCTCTCGGTCGTTCGTACGTATCTGACCTGTATCTCTCGTCGTTGGGTGGGACGGCGAGCGATGCGCTGGCGGTCGGCGTGAACCCAGACGAGGTGTGGGCTCGACTCTGCGAAGAAACCGGTCGTGAGGACGCGCGTTGGATTCATCGCATTGATCCGCGCGAGCGAGGCCGCTAGCCTGCGGCGGTGAGTATCCTGTGTGGTCTACCGTCGCTGCTCCTGATCGCCATCCGTTTGCCGGGAGGCTCGGCGTGTCGCCCGCGAATCGAACACCTGTTCCATTTAAGCTAGTGGACGACGAAATTTTTGTGCGTGTCGTCCACAGGGAAGGCGCGTGCGGGACGTAGATGACGATGGCCGGTCGCATACTCGTCATGGCGCCTCGGAGAGGGGCGTCATTTAGGCCAGGACACTCGCAGGCCGGAGAGGCCTCAGCATGAAAGGACCATCATGGCAGCCCGTAAAGCACCCGCAGCGAAGAACGTGACAAACGACCGTAATAAGGCGCTTGAAGTTGCACTGTCCCAGATCGACAAGCAATTCGGTAAGGGGTCCGTGATGCGCCTGGGAGACGATAGTCGTCCTCCAGTTCAGGTGATCCCCACCGGTTCGCTTGCCCTTGACGTTGCACTCGGCATTGGGGGCCTTCCCCGCGGTCGCGTCATTGAGGTTTACGGTCCCGAATCGTCAGGTAAGACGACGGTCGCCCTGCATGCTGTGGCGAACGCGCAGAAGGCTGGCGGCAACGCTGCCTTCATCGACGCCGAGCACGCACTCGATCCCGTCTACGCTCGCGCCCTCGGTGTGGACACCGACTCCCTCCTGGTCTCTCAGCCCGACACGGGCGAGCAGGCCCTCGAGATCGCTGACATGCTGATCCGCTCGGGTGGCATCGACATTATCGTCATCGACTCGGTTGCGGCCCTGGTGCCGAAGGCCGAAATCGAAGGAGAGATGGGGGACTCGCACGTCGGCCTGCAGGCTCGTCTCATGAGTCAGGCCCTGCGTAAGATCACGGGGGCTCTGTCCGCCACCGGCACGACTGCGATCTTCATCAACCAGCTGCGTGAGAAAATCGGCGTTTTCTTCGGTTCCCCAGAGACAACGACTGGTGGCAAGGCTCTGAAGTTCTACGCCTCGGTGCGTATCGACGTGCGCCGGATTGAGACTCTGAAGGAAGCGGGGGCGCCCGTCGGTAACCGTACGCGTGCCAAGGTCGTCAAGAACAAAATGGCCCCGCCGTTCAAGCAGGCCGAATTTGACATCGTCTACGGCAAGGGCATTTCACGTGAGGGCTCGATCATTGACATGGGCGTCGAGGCCGGGATTGTTCGTAAGTCCGGCTCGTGGTTCACCTACGGTGATGATCAGCTGGGTCAGGGCAAGGAGAACGTGCGGCAATTCCTGGTGGACAATCCCGAGCTGGCCAACGAGATCGAGCAGAAGATCCTGGTCGCTCTGGGTATCGCGGAGGAGCCGGAGCCGGAGAAGAAAACGAAGAAGGCATCCGCTGTTGATCCCGACGAGGATGCGGGCTTCTGAGTCGTGGTTCGCTACCTGGACCCGGAGGACCATCCGGAGCTGGGGGAGGAACGACACCGTCGCTCCTCCCCGGGTGAGCGGCTCGCCCGAGCGCGCGAACGTAACGCCGCCCTGACGGGGGCTGAAGCGATTGAGGCGGCGCGAGAAGTGGCACTGCGTAAGCTTGACGTGCGCGCGTGCTCGCGCGCCGAACTTACGGCAGCTATTGAGACACGTGGCTTTAGTCCTCAGTTGGCTCTCGGGGTCGTTGATCGTCTCGAGGCCGTGGGATTGGTCGATGATCAGGCGTATGCGGATGCGTTCGTTCGCTCTCGTTTTTCTGCCACTGGTGTCTCGCGGCGTGCTTTGCGTGAGATTCTTAGGCGCAAGGGGTTGGACAGTGACACGATCGAGTGTGCCCTGTCGCAGATTGATCGTGATGATGAGGCTGAGCGGGCCCGGCAGCTGGTCGCTCGCAAGGCTCGTTCTCTCGCAGCAGTTCCCCGCGACACCGCTTATCGCCGACTGTGCTCGATGCTGGCTCGTAAGGGCTATTCCTCGTCTGTGGCATCGAATGTCGTGCGTGATGCTCTCGACGAATGGCATGCTGGTGGTGCGGAGGATGAGGACCGCTGGAGCTGGGAGGTACCCGTGTGATGGATGACGTGCAGGTTGGAGCACTGGTCGAGGAAATGACGAGCCGTGGGCTGACCGTCGCGACCGCTGAGTCGCTCACGGGAGGGGGCCTCGTTGCGCGTCTTGTTGACGTTCCTGGTGCCTCTCACGTCGTGCGTGGCGGTGCCTGCACGTATGCCGTTGACACCAAGTGTTCGGTCCTGGGGGTTTCATCGGATCGACTGGCGCTGACGGGACCAGTCGATGAGCAGGTGGCTCGCCAGATGGCCGAGGGGGCCCGGCGTCTGTTCGGGGCCTCCATGGGGCTGTCGACGACGGGCGTGGCCGGGCCGGGTCCCGCGGACGGATACCCCGCTGGAACCGTTCACATTGCCTGCGCGCATGAACGTGGGACGGAGCACCGATTACTCCACCTGGAGGGTGATCGAGCTCAGGTGCGCCAGGGTACGATTGATGCGGCGCTTGCTCTACTGCGTGATGTGCTCGACTTCTCTGGGGACCTTAGGGGCGATTAGACTTTAGTGCGATGAATACGACGATGACGCAGGCTGGTGTGCGACCTCGCACTTACGCGGTGCGAACGCTCGGCTGCCAGATGAATGAACATGACTCCGAACGTATGGCGGGTTTGCTCGAGCAGGCTGGCCTCGTCCCCGTTGACACCGTTCCCGAAGCCGTCGCGCGTGCGACTGACGCTGGCGATATGGGAGCCGACGTCGTCGTCATCAACACCTGCTCCGTGCGTGAAAATGCGGCGACTCGCCTGTTCGGTAACCTCGGTCAGTTGGCTGCTGTCAAGCGTGAGCGTCCCGGCATGCAGATCGCCGTCGGGGGCTGCCTTGCGCAGCAGATGCGCGATGGTATCGTCACCAAGGCGCCTTGGGTCGATGCTGTTTTTGGCACGCATAACATTGATGTGCTTCCCGCATTGTTGGCGCGCGCCGCGCATAACCGCAAGGCTGCCGTCGAGATTGAGGAATCGTTGAAAGTGTTTCCCTCGACCTTGCCTACCCACCGGGAGAGTGCGTTTGCGGCGTGGGTGTCGATTTCTGTGGGCTGTAATAACACGTGCACGTTCTGTATCGTGCCGCATCTGCGTGGCAAAGAGCGCGACCGACGTCCCGGCGACATTCTGGCTGAGGTTGAGGCTGTTGCGTCGCAGGGCGCTATCGAGGTGACTTTGCTGGGTCAGAACGTCAATTCCTACGGTGTGGGGTTCGGTGAGCGCGGTGCTTTCGCGGACTTGTTGCGTGCTGTTGGTCGCGTTGAAGGCATTGAGCGTGTGCGCTTCACGTCGCCTCACCCCGCGGCCTTCACTGACGATGTGATTGCTGCGATGGCGCAGACTCCGACGGTGATGCCGAGCCTGCACATGCCGCTCCAGTCGGGTTCTGATGCCGTGCTGCGCCAGATGCGTCGCTCATATCGCCGTGAGCGTTTCATGGGTATCCTCGAACGGGTGCGTGCTGCGATCCCCGAAGCGGCTATCACGACGGATATTATTGTCGGTTTCCCCGGCGAAACTGAAGAGGATTTTCAGGCGACCCTTGATGTCGTGGAACAGGCTCGTTTCACGTCGGCTTTCACGTTCCTGTACTCGCGTCGGCCCGGTACGCCCGCAGCCGATCGAACGGACCAGGTGCCCGACGACGTTGCACTGGAGCGCTACCAGCGCCTCATCAAGCTTCAGGAGCGAATTTGCGCTGAGGATAGTGCGGCGCTGACTGGGACCGATGTTGAGGTCCTCGTCTGCGAGGGTGATGGACGTAAAGATGGTGCGACGCATCGTATCTCGGGCCGCGCCCGCGACAACCGCCTGGTGCACGTGGCCCTGCCCGAGGGGATGAGTGAGACTGATCGCCCGCGCCCCGGCGACATGATTCGTGCGACGGTGACCTATGGTGCGCCTCATCATCTGATCGCTGATTCTGGCGCGCAGGGTGGCCTCTTTGAGGTGCGTCGCACGCGCGCCGGTGATGCCTGGCAGGCGCGCCAAGTCCCGCCGGAACCCGACACGGCAGTGTCGTTGGGTATTCCGACTGTGCGCGGGGGTGCTCCGCGCTGACGAGCACGCCAGGGTGTTCCAGCGAATACTCGCGCGTGATTTGCGCGACTACATCGCGTCAGCTGCATCGAAAGGAAAAGGGTGTGCACGTTTGCGCATAGCAGAGGTAAAAGTTGAGAAAATGTCTCAGGCGAACGCATGTGTGACGTGCGTCTGAGGCGCTACCTTTGAGTCGTGGCGATCGTCACGATGTTGAGATGATCGGCATGCGGGAGCACTCTCGGTAGTGCGGGTCGATTCGAGCCCCCTATGCGACCCGTGGCCCCACCGCGCAGGTGCTACACGCTGCGCCGTCGCATGTAGTCGGCGCACACTCACCGAGAGTGCCCCGTTCCTCCAAGCGAGGAACGGGGCACGTCGTTTGGTATCCGACGGGGTATTATTCTGCGGATTCCTCGGGCGTATTGAAGAGGGTGGGCAGTTCCTGTGCGGCCTGCAAACCGATAATCAGGCCGCGTCGCGCCATGACGTGAATCTGGCGGTCTGAGAGTCCTTCGCCGACGAAGAAGCGGGAGGCGGCGACCAGGATCCAGCCCGCGTCGGACTCGATGGGGAAGACGGTTGGCTGCAGGTGTTCAGAGTTCCAGCGGTTCGCGATGGCCTGCAGGGAAATCTCGGTGTGGTCATCTCCTGGGGGTACGATGCGTGTCTCGATCTGTACCCAGGGAGCGTCGGCGGGTTCACGGTGAATCTGGAAGGGTACATCGTTGAGCTGTGCCGCGACGATGAATTCATGGGTGGCGTGCGGCAGGCCATCGCCGTCGAGGACGGTCGAGATACGTTCGATGGTGACCTCTAAGACCTCGGTGCCCCACTTGGCGGCGTATTCGTCGGGTTCCATGGCGGGGTTTGCGGCGCTGGGTTTGGTGGCCTCGGGGGCGGGGGTGGCTTCCCCGTCCTCACCGAAGGTGAAGCTCTTCCATTCAGGCATTGTCGGCCTCCTTGGTCCACTGGTCGGGGAACATGACATCGAGTTGGTTCATCATGGAAATGGCAGCCATGATGAATTGGGAGACCTCGGCGTTGACCTGTGCTTCGGATGCGCCGACAACCCAGTTGAAAGTGTGCTGAAGCTGCAGGGAGATGGCGCCCGAGTCGGTCGTGACGGAGGTGATCTTGGGCACGTAGGTCGAGGCATTGAGGCGGCGAACCGCGGATGCGATCTGATCGGCGTGCGAGGGGGCGAAGAACCGCGGGTAGTCCGCGACGCCTTGCGCGGGACGCCCCTCGGGCACCGCAATGCGTACGGTGCGTCCTGGCAGGATAGCTGCGATCTGCCCGGTGGCGGACACGAAGGGGATCAGGCCGACGGCCTCAACTGCCTGGGTGACGCGATCAAGGGTGACCGGTGGGGTGTTAGTTGTGCTCATGGTGTTAAGCCTAGCGGCACGTGGGTGGTATTGGGTGCTAGCGCCCGTACACTGGTGGCCATGGAGTCTTGTGTGACGTGTGCGTCGGACCTCGTGTGCGCGGTTGTGGGACCCACGGCGTCGGGTAAGTCGGATCTGGCGCTCGAGGTGGCCTGCCGCCTTCCGGGTGTACTGGGAGCGGGCGGGGCTGGCGAGATTGTCTCTGCCGACGCGCTGCAGCTTTATCGTGGCATGGACGTGGGCACGGCGAAGACTCCGGTGAATGAGCGCCGGGGGATCGCTCACCATCAGATCGACGTGCTCCAGGTGCGAGACGAGGCGTCGGTGGCCGCCTATCAGCGTCACGCGCGCGCTGACGTGGCGGACATCCATGCGCGCAGGGGAGTCGCGGTGGTTGCGGGGGGTTCGGGCCTGTATCAGCGTGCGCTCCTGGACGTCATCGAGTTCCCGGGGACGGATCCGGTCCTGCGTGCCCGCCTGGAGGAGGAGGCGGAGGGGGCGGCGGGTTCGCGCGGCCTTCACGATCGTCTGAAGGCTCTGGACCCGGTGTCGGCGACGCGCATCGACCCGCACAACACGCGTCGAATCGTGCGCGCCCTGGAGGTCATCGAGTTGACGGGGAGGCCCTATTCGTCCTCGATGCCCCGGCACGAATTCGTCTCTCCTGCGCTCATGGTGGCGTTGCGTCGTTCGACGGAGAGCCTCGATGCGCGCATCGATGCGCGCACTCGCGCAATGATGGATGGCGGCCTCATTGAGGAGGTACGCGCTCTCATTGACGAAGGGCTGCGTGAGGCTAAGACCGCCTCCCGGGCGACGGGCTATGCGCAGGCGCTCGCGGTCATCGATGGGATTATGACTGAGGACGAGGCCGTGGACTCTATTGCGCTGGCCACCCGTCAACTGGCGCGCCGTCAGGTCAAGTGGCTGCGACCGGATCCGCGCGTGCATTGGCTGGACGTGGAAGAGTTTGCCTCGGACGATGCCGTGGCGACCCGCGTGGTTGAGCTGGCGGAGCGGGAAGCTGAGGCGGCGCTCGCGCGCTCGTAGCGCGGTCGGCGGCTGCGAGGAGGGGGTGTGGGCGCTACCGTGGGGGCATGGTGAACTCGCAGCTGCCCCCTCATACTCGCGTTGTTAAGGCGCACGGTGCCGGTAACTCTTTCGTCGTGGCTACGGACCGCTTCGATGAAGACGATCCTTCTGAGGAGCAGGTAGCGACTCTGTGTTCCTCGGCGTTCGGGATCGGCGCGGATGGCTTCATTCGGGCTGTTGAGCGTGATGGCATGTGGTTCATGGACTACCGCAACGCCGACGGGTCGAAGGCGGAGATGTGCGGTAACGGGGTGCGCGTGTTTGTCGATCACTTGCGCCGTGAAGGCCTGGTCGACCTGCCGGTGGGTGCCACGCTGGAAGTGGCCACCCGCGGCGGTATCAAGCGCGTGACACCGGAAGCGGAGGACGAAGGAGAGGGAGCGCGCTACCGCGTCGACATGGGTCCGGCGGCTTCCCCGGCGCGCGAGACAATCAAGGTGAGCATCCCCGGCATCGACGGGGTTCTCGNTTCGCCACCCTGGACCCGACCGTGCGGCGCGCTCGCGCCGCCGACGGGCGCGAGTACACGCTCACCGACACGGTCGGATTCGTGCGCAATCTGCCCACGCAGCTGGTTGAGGCCTTCCGCTCGACGTTGGAAGAGGTGGGCCAGGCCGACGTGATCCTCCACGTCGTGGACGCCGCCCACCCCGACCCGGTCTCTCAGGTGCAGGCCGTGCGCGCCGTCATCGACACGATCGAGGGGGCCTCGGACATCCCCGAATTGATCGCCCTGAACAAGGCCGACCTGGCATCGCCCGAGCAGATCGCCCTGCTGCGCACGGTCTTCCCCGGCGCGGTTCCCTTGAGCGCCTACACCGGATGGGGCGTGGACGCGCTGCGCGTTGCGCTGGAGGATATGCTGCCCCGGCCTCGGGTCGCCGTCGACGCGGTCCTGCCGTACTCGGCGGGTTCCCTCGTGCACAGGATCCACGAGGAGGGCGAGGTGGAGCGCGAGGAANGCCCCGCGCGCCGTTGGCGGCGGCGTTACGCTGCGTCAGATCCAGGGCGCGCGAGTTCACGTCGACGGCCCACACGGTGGCTTGCGGCGACTCTCGCGACATGACGGTCGCGATCGGACCCCAGCCGCAGCCCAGATCCAGGAAAGTCCCACCCTCGGGCAGGTCGGGTGCGACCGAGAGCAACTGACGGGTCCCCAGGTCCAGCTTAGACCCGGAAAAAACGCGCGAGGACACGCGCATCGACAGATCGAAACCCCGCGCGCTCACCTCGATGAGGCGAGTCTCGTCGGCGCTCGCGGGGGCAGAGTCGGTGAAGTACTGTTCATCCACGAAAGAAAGCCTATCGCGCCCGCGCGCGCAGACGCAGATGAGGGCCCGTCGTGCGACANTGTCCGGGGCGATCGGCGGGGTCGGCATCGGTGAGCGCGGCGCGATTTTGACTTCCGCAACCCTGGCTCTGGGTGGCAGCTTCGACTACATGGCCCAAGCCACGGGCATGGCCCTGACGGGCGTGCCGTGGCACGGCATCGACGTGGGGTCGCCCTTTGACCACGCCCGTCAGGGTATCCGCTACGTGGCGAGGCACCTTCCTCCGCCGGGACGCGACGGCCCCTCGGAGCAACTACTGGACGAACTCGTTGAGCTCGCCCAGGCCTCGGGGGGCGGGGTCCTGGCGCTCTTCGCCTCGCGCCGGGGTGCTCAGGCGGGGGCGCAGGCGCTGCGCGAGCGTACCGAGCTGACGGTCTACCTCCAGGGGGAGGAGACGCTCGCACAGCTGATTGGGCGTTTCCGTGAGGAACGCGATTCGTGTCTGGTGGGAACCATGTCCCTGTGGCAGGGGGTTGATGTTGTTGGGGATGCGTGTCGGCTTGTCGTGATCGATAAGATTCCGTTTCCGCGACCGGATGACCCTGTTTCGCGTGCCCGCTCCAAGGCCGTTGAGCGCCGAGGGGGTAATGGTTTCATGTCTGTCTGCCTCACTCATGCGGCCCTCATGATGGCGCAGGGAGCAGGGCGCTTGCTGCGCTCAACCGAGGATCGCGGAGTCGTGGCCATTCTCGACCCACGTGCTTTGACGAAGCGCTACGGCGCCTTCATCCTGGCGTCGCTACCTCCTCTGTGGCCGACCACGGATCCGCACGTCGTGCGAGGAGCACTCCGACGTTTAAATGGTGCCGGTGATCAATAGGTGGCAAGTGGTTTCGCACACGCGAAAAGTCGTGTAAATTAGTCATCAGGCCTTCCATGACCTGCAACAACGGAAGCGCCTGCTCACACTAGGAGAGACACGTGGAAAACAAAGCGCAGACCCTGTACCCCTCGAAGTCCTCTGGACGACCCTCAAAGATCGCCATCATCGGTGCTGGCGCCGTTGGTACCGCTGTCGCGTACGCGTGTGCGATGCGTGGCGACGCGCGTTCGATCGTCCTCCAGGACATCAACAAGCCTAAGGTTGAGGCCGAGGCCCTCGATATGGCCCACGGCATCCAGTTCACCCCAGCCGGTTCCATTGAAGGATCCGACGATGTTGAGATCGTCCGCGGATCCGACCTCATTATCGTGACGGCTGGCGCGAAGCAGCAGCCGGGGCAGTCCCGCCTGGAGCTGGCCGGCTCGACCGTCAACCTGATGAAGAAGATCGTTCCGAACCTGCAGAATGTGGCTCCTGACGCTCGCTTCATGTTCGTGACCAACCCGGTGGATGTCGTCACTTACGTGGCGCTGAAGCTGACCGGTCTGCCCCGCAACCAGGTCTTCGGTTCTGGCACTGTGCTGGACACCTCTCGCCTGCGCTACCTCGTGTCGCGTGAGACCGGCGTAGCCACGCAAAACATTCACGCATACGTGGCCGGTGAGCACGGCGACTCTGAGGTTGCCCTGTGGTCCAGCGCCGAGATCGGCAATGTGCCGCTCTCCCAGTGGGGTCCGACGCTGAGCGGTCGCGTCTTTGACTCGGCCATGCGCGACTCCATTGCGCAGGAGGTCGTCCAGTCCGCCTACAAGATCATCGAAGGCAAGGGAGCAACGAACTACGCGATCGGCCTGTCCGCTGCGAACATCGCGGGTGCGGTACTGCGCGATGAGCAGCGCGTCCTCACTATCTCGACGCTGCTCGAGGACTGGGAGGGCATCTCGGATGTCGTCATGGCCGCCCCGACGATCGTTGGACGCGACGGCGCGGGACGAGTCCTGAATCCGCCGCTGACCCTTAACGAGCGCGACGGCCTGACCGCCTCGGCCGAGCGCCTGCGTCAGGTGGCCCGCGACCTGGGCTTCTGAGCCTTCTTCGCTTTCCTTAATGGCGCCGACCCCGTCTGGGGTCGGCGCCATTGGTATGTGCGGGGGGTCAGAGGGAGCGGATGACAGTGACGACCTTGCCGAGGATGGTGGCCTCGTCGCCGGGAATGGGAGAGTAGTCCGGGTTGTGGGGGAGGAGCCACACGTGGCCGCCCGTGATGGACAGTTCCTTGACGGTGGCCTCGCCGTCGATCATGGCGGCCACGAATTCTCCGTTGCGCGCATCGTTTTGGGAGCGGATGACGACGTAGTCACCGTCGAAGATGCCGGCGTCTATCATGGACTGCCCGCTGACTTCGAGCATGAAGAGGTCTCCGTGCCCCGTCATGGAGGTGGGTAGATGGAACACGTCCTCGACGTGCTGTTCGGCAGTGATGGGTGAACCCGCCGCGATGCGACCGACGAGCGGGATTGCCGTGCCCTCTTCCGCCACGTGGGAGACGGGGATTTCAATGCGGACGACGGGGGAGGGGGCGGGCGCCTGGGTGCCGAGCTCGCTGCGCGCCTTGTCGGTTAGGTCGAGGGCGCGCGGTAGGCCGGGTTCGCGTGCGAGGTAGCCCTGCGCCTCGAGTGCGTCGAGGTGGTGTTTGACGGTGGAAGGGGATGCGAGGCCCACTGCGGATGCGATTTCGCGTACTGAAGGAGGGAAGCCGCTGACCTCCAGCTTGTCATTGATAACTCGCAGGATTGCGCGGTGCCGATCGGTGATTGGACGGTCGGTCATGGGGTCCTCCTGTGTGGGCGGATGCAGATGTGCATGGGTGGTTGTCCACTGGTGATGTCAAGTTTAAGCCGAAAACGCGCGAGTATGAAACATATGTTCGAGTGTGCCTCGACATTGCTGCCCGCGCATGCTATCGTACAGGTGTTCGACGAACATGTGTTCGATCAGTCGTTCTGGAGGTTGCCATGAGTCTTTCCTACGCTGCCACGTCCACCGTTTCCTTCCCCGCGCGTCGCTCATCGAAGCGGCCTGTGACGGATGCGCCCCTAGCGACGGTGAGAGACATTTCCACCGCTCCTTCCGCGCGCCGACGCGTCGAAGCCCAGCGCGCGGATGACCCCTCCTTCCTTCGTGCACCTGTGGCACCTCGTCGCGTGGTGCGTGCCTCCCGTCGTACCCTTGTGGTGGGGGTCCTCGCCACGATCGCTCTGTCGGTGGGGGCAGGGGCCCTGGGATTGGCCCTTCAGCCCGCAGCGTACGATGGGCCAACAGTCATTAAGGCGGCGGTTAGTGGGGACTCCGTCTGGTCGCTCGCACAGTCTGTTCGAAGCGAGCGACCGCTCGAGGACATTGTTGCGGACATTGAGCGCCTCAACGACATTGACGGTGCTCTTCAGCCTGGACAGCGCATCGTTGTGCCCGTTCGATAGCGGTGGCGGATGGGACTCTTGTGACAAGGGTGGACTTCAACGTGTACCGTTGAAGGGTGCACTGCCCTTTCTGTCATAACCCTGATTCGCGCGTCGTCGATACGCGCATCGCCGACGACGGTGCGTCGATTCGGCGCCGTCGCGAGTGCACGCACTGTAAGAAGCGTTTTACGACCTTGGAGACATCGTCCTTTCAGGTCGTCAAGCGCTCGGGCGTCGTCGAATCTTTCTCCCGCAATAAGGTTGTCTCCGGCGTGAAAAAGGCATGCCAAGGCAGGCCGGTCTCCGACGACCAGCTCGCGATTCTCGCCCAGCAAGTGGAAGAGAAGTTGCGTTCGACCGGCGTATCAAACGTATCGACCAACGAAGTCGGTAAGGCGATCCTGCCCTTCCTGCGCGACCTGGATGTCATCGCCTACCTGCGTTTTGCGTCCGTGTACCGGGCCTTCGACACGCTCGAAGATTTCGAAGAAGCAATTCGTGCTCTGCGCGAACGCTCCCAGGGCGTCGTTTCTCGAACCCAGGAAGAACCGGGCGAGGAGCCTGTCGCCCCGAAGAAGGCTCGCAAGGCGCGCGCGAACCGCAGGCGGCCAACCGTTGGCCCAACCCTGCTTGGAGACCAGTAGCATCCGCGTCCACAAAGGATACGGGAGGAATCGTCCAAGCGATAACGCTGGTCCTACTTGTTACCCTTCGTGAAACGNCATCGCGCGCGTCCAGGAGCGCGCCCAGGCGGGACGCGGACTCGCGAGCTGTTCGCGCTTGGCGCGCGCGGCCTTCAAGGGGAGCTTAAGCGCCATCCGCGAGGCCGTGGGAAGCGCCGTCGTGAGGTCCATGGAGAAGGTGGTGTGCCCCCGCCCCAGGAACGTCAGTTTCTCCAAAGCTTTCGACCAGGCGATGGTGACCCGGGCACCGTGACGCTCGTACTCGCCCTGCAGCTCGCCGGAGGGTGCAAGCGGGTTGTGCTCGACGACGATGGCGCCGAGCATCATCGTACCCAGCACCGCGACCGCGTGCTGGGGGCAGTTGGGCATGACGAGGGCGACGCGGTCGCCGGGACGCACGCCCGCCTGGTGCAGTGCTCCCGCGCACTGGCGCATCTGTTCGGCTAATTCTTCGTAGGAGAGCTGACGCGCGAAAAAGTCGATGGCCGCACGCTTCGGATACCGGGAGGCGACCTCCATGACCATGTCGGGGATCGGCTGGTCGGGAGTGGCTATTTCGTAGGCGACTCCGGGCGCGTACAGTGCGCGCAGCTTCGACGTCAGGTCCATCTGTCCTCCTGTGGAGATGTCCCCCTTACGATACCGTAAGTTACGGTCTTGTTAGACCACTGAGGAACGCGACGAATACGACAGTTTTACAGCGGAGTTGCGATGAGTCGCACCGTTTCGGGCAGGTGGGTCAGCTCTTCGAGGGCCTCGCGGCCCAGGCCGGCAGATATGTCGGTGAGCACGTAGCCGACCTCGTCCACGGTGGCCAGAATCTGAGCGTCGACGTTTGCCTCGGAGGAAGCAAAAATCTGGTTGACGCGCGCCATGACACCAGGGACGTTGCGGTGAATGAGGCGCACGCGGTACCGCGAACGCTTGCCGGGGGTCATCGTCAGGTTCGGCAGGTTCACGCTCATATCGGTGGAGCCGCTTGCCTGGTATTCGCCGATCTTCGCGGCCACGAAGCGACCAATGTCGTACTGGGCCTCCTCGGTGGATCCGCCGATGTGCGGGGTGAGGATGACGTTGTCGAGGGTGGCTAGGGGCGAGGCAAACGGATCGCCGTTGGCGCGCGGTTCCTCGGGAAACACGTCGATGGCAGCGCCGCCGAGGTGTCCGGACACGAGCGCGGCGTGCAGGGCCTCCACGTCGACGACGTGCCCGCGCGAGAGGTTGATGAACAGGGCGCCCGGCTTCATGAGTTCAAACTCGGTGCGCCCAATCAGGTTCGTGTTGGATTCCTGGCCGTCGACGTGCACGGAGATGATGTCCGCCTCGCGCAGCACCGCTTCCATGGTGGGCATCTGCGTGGCGTTGCCCAGGGCCAGGCGCTCGGCGGCGTCGTAGAAGATGACGTTGAGGCCCATGGCCTCGGCCAGGACGGACAGCTGGGTTCCGATGTTGCCGTAGCCGATGATGCCAAGCGTGTGACCGCGTACCTCGTGCGCGCCATCGGCGCTCTTGTCCCACACGCCCCGGTGCAGGCGCGAGTTCTTCACGGTCACGCGGCGCGACAGGTCGATGATCTCGCCGATGGCGAGTTCGACGACGGAACGCGTGTTGGAGTAGGGGGCATTGAACACGGCGATGCCCATGTCGGTGGCGGTGGACAGGTCGATCTGGTTGGTGCCGATGCAAAAAGCCCCGATGGCCTTCAGGTTTGGGCGTGCGCGCAGGACCCGTTCGGTGACCTCGGTTTTGGAGCGAACGCCTAGGTAGTCCACGCCGTCGAGGGCGTCGATCAGGTTATCTTCGGACAGAGCACCTTTCACGCGGGTGACCTCGATACCGAACTTCGCGAAGATCTCGTCAGCGATGGGGTGTGAGTTTTCCAGTAGCAGTGCGCGTGTCATGCTTCCATCATGGCAGATGGGAGCCAAGCCGGCGTGGGCGCGTCACTGTGTGGTCTGCCGCTACCACTCTTCCATGCCCGCGGGCAGAGGACTGGCGTGGACGACGTGGACGTCGTGGGTGGCGCGCGTGAGGGCGACGAAGAGGTCGCCGGTGCCGTCGCTCAAGATTTCGTTGGGTTCGACCAGAACGACAGAATCGAACTCGAGACCCTTGGATGCGTTGGCGGACAGAAAGGCNGATCCTCGTCAAGGATGCGCCGGTGGCCGTCGACGCGGTCGCCTCGGCGACGGGCGTGCGTCTGAAGGTCGCGGTGCTCAAGGGCTGGTCGAACTACGCGTGCCTGCACAAGCTGGACGGCGGGTACCCCACGGAGGGCACCTTGTTCGAAGACCGGGACATCGGAGCAGGACCCACGGGCGAGCTCGGCGAGGAAATTCTGCGTATCCGCGACTGGATCAGCGAGACCACGACGGGGGACCGCGATGATCTGGTTCCCGGCGTGTCGGACCGCGCCTGGCACCACGCGTCGGTCGCGAAGCCCGAGTGCTTGGGCAAGCACTGCCCGCTCATCGACGAGTGCTTCGCGCAGGCCGCGCGCCTGGAGGCCGCCGAGGCCGACGTGGTCGTCACGAACCACTCCCTGTTCGGTATCAACGCGTGCAGGGAGGGCGAGCTTTTCGGCGAGTACGATGCCGTCGTCATCGACGAGGCCCACGAGCTGGCCGACCGCGTGCGCTCCCAGGCGGCCGCCGACCTGACGGTGGGGCGCGTGAGCCGCGTGGCGCGCTCCCTGCGCTCGAATCTGTCGATCGACTCCACGGACTTGGACGAGGCCGGGGCTGGGCTGGGCGCAGCGATGGCACCTGTGCAGGAGGGACTCCTGGAGTACCGCCCCTCTGCGCTCGTGGACGCGATGACGGTCCTGGATGATGCGGCTCGTCGCGCAAGTACTGAGGTGGGCAAAGCGCAGGGGGATGGAGCCGCAAAACAGCTGGCACGAGCAGCCATCGATGAGCTGATTGGTGCGCTGGATGCGTGGGGACGCGACCCCGATCAGTCGATTGCCTACATCACCAGGGATGATGCCGATAACGCCCGCCTGACGGTGGGACCCCTCGACGTGTCCGGGGCGATCGGCGGGGTCGGCATCGGTGAGCGCGGCGCGATTTTGACTTCCGCAACCCTGGCTCTGGGTGGCAGCTTCGACTACATGGCCCAAGCCACGGGCATGGCCCTGACGGGCGTGCCGTGGCACGGCATCGACGTGGGGTCGCCCTTTGACCACGCCCGTCAGGGTATCCGCTACGTGGCGAGGCACCTTCCTCCGCCGGGACGCGACGGCCCCTCGGAGCAACTACTGGACGAACTCGTTGAGCTCGCCCAGGCCTCGGGGGGCGGGGTCCTGGCGCTNCGCTGACCTCCAGCTTGTCATTGATAACTCGCAGGATTGCGCGGTGCCGATCGGTGATTGGACGGTCGGTCATGGGGTCCTCCTGTGTGGGCGGATGCAGATGTGCATGGGTGGTTGTCCACTGGTGATGTCAAGTTTAAGCCGAAAACGCGCGAGTATGAAACATATGTTCGAGTGTGCCTCGACATTGCTGCCCGCGCATGCTATCGTACAGGTGTTCGACGAACATGTGTTCGATCAGTCGTTCTGGAGGTTGCCATGAGTCTTTCCTACGCTGCCACGTCCACCGTTTCCTTCCCCGCGCGTCGCTCATCGAAGCGGCCTGTGACGGATGCGCCCCTAGCGACGGTGAGAGACATTTCCACCGCTCCTTCCGCGCGCCGACGCGTCGAAGCCCAGCGCGCGGATGACCCCTCCTTCCTTCGTGCACCTGTGGCACCTCGTCGCGTGGTGCGTGCCTCCCGTCGTACCCTTGTGGTGGGGGTCCTCGCCACGATCGCTCTGTCGGTGGGGGCAGGGGCCCTGGGATTGGCCCTTCAGCCCGCAGCGTACGATGGGCCAACAGTCATTAAGGCGGCGGTTAGTGGGGACTCCGTCTGGTCGCTCGCACAGTCTGTTCGAAGCGAGCGACCGCTCGAGGACATTGTTGCGGACATTGAGCGCCTCAACGACATTGACGGTGCTCTTCAGCCTGGACAGCGCATCGTTGTGCCCGTTCGATAGCGGTGGCGGATGGGACTCTTGTGACAAGGGTGGACTTCAACGTGTACCGTTGAAGGGTGCACTGCCCTTTCTGTCATAACCCTGATTCGCGCGTCGTCGATACGCGCATCGCCGACGACGGTGCGTCGATTCGGCGCCGTCGCGAGTGCACGCACTGTAAGAAGCGTTTTACGACCTTGGAGACATCGTCCTTTCAGGTCGTCAAGCGCTCGGGCGTCGTCGAATCTTTCTCCCGCAATAAGGTTGTCTCCGGCGTGAAAAAGGCATGCCAAGGCAGGCCGGTCTCCGACGACCAGCTCGCGATTCTCGCCCAGCAAGTGGAAGAGAAGTTGCGTTCGACCGGCGTATCAAACGTATCGACCAACGAAGTCGGTAAGGCGATCCTGCCCTTCCTGCGCGACCTGGATGTCATCGCCTACCTGCGTTTTGCGTCCGTGTACCGGGCCTTCGACACGCTCGAAGATTTCGAAGAAGCAATTCGTGCTCTGCGCGAACGCTCCCAGGGCGTCGTTTCTCGAACCCAGGAAGAACCGGGCGAGGAGCCTGTCGCCCCGAAGAAGGCTCGCAAGGCGCGCGCGAACCGCAGGCGGCCAACCGTTGGCCCAACCCTGCTTGGAGACCAGTAGCATCCGCGTCCACAAAGGATACGGGAGGAATCGTCCAAGCGATAACGCTGGTCCTACTTGTTACCCTTCGTGAAACGCTCACTCGTATGCGTCGCGAGTTTGCGCACGGCAGCCGTTGCCTCGCTGGATGCTTCCGACGCGGCCACGCGGACCCCGGCGACCTTCTCAGACACGGATTCGCGGGCCCCCGCCACGGCCTCGGACACCGCTTCGCGGGCCCCCGCCACGGCCTCGGAAGTCGCTCCGCGAGCCCCCACGATCTGCTCGCGTACCCGCTTGCGCATGACTTTGCCCAGCTGAGAGCGAGGTAGCTCCGTCATAACGACGAGCTGTCGGGGCAGGGCGTAGTGCGCTAAAGACTTTTCTGCCCACTGGCGTAGGTCGGTGAGCGTGATGGACGCGCCCGACTCGAGAACGACGGCTGCGACGACGTCCTCGCCGCTCTCGCCAGCCGGGACACCCACGGCAGCAACATCGGCGATACCCGGCATCGAGCGCACGGCCTCTTCTACCTGCGAGGGATACACGTTGAAACCGGAGGAGTTGATCATCTCCTTGCGCCGGTCTGCCATGTAGATGAAACCGTCGCGCACCTGGACCAGGTCACCCGTGCGCAGCCATCCGTCGGCTGTGAAGACCTCCGCGGTCTCATCGTCTTGGTTCCAGTAGCCGGAGAATACCTGTGGGCCGCGCGCGATGAGTTCTCCGACCGCTCCCTCCTCGACGTCGCGCCCGGGATCCTCGGAGTCGACGATGCGCACCTGCGTGGAGGGGAAGGGGATACCCAGCGCCCCTCGAGCCCTCGAGGACGCCAGGGGTGAGCCGAGGAGGATCGGGGAGGCCTCGGTCATACCGTAGCCCTCGATCATGAGGCCACCGGTCGCCTCCTCCCACTTCTGGGCCAGCGGTGCAGACAGGGGCATAGCGCCCGACAGTGAGAAGTGGATGGAGGACAGGTCCACGTCCGTGCCCTCGGCAGCAGTCAAGAGCCGCTCATACATCGGGGGCACGCCAAGGAAAAAAGTGCAGGGCAGTCGGCGCTGCGCGGCCAAGACCAGGGCGGTGTCGAACTTCGGGAACATGGCGACGGTCGCACCCAGGCGCAGGCCTGCCAGGAAACCGATCGTGAAGCCGAAGGCGTGGAACAGAGGCAGGATGCAGTAGAAAACCTCGGCACCCTCGTGGAGGACGGGCACCCACGCGATGGATTCCTCGACGTNGCGTCGATCAGGTTATCTTCGGACAGAGCACCTTTCACGCGGGTGACCTCGATACCGAACTTCGCGAAGATCTCGTCAGCGATGGGGTGTGAGTTTTCCAGTAGCAGTGCGCGTGTCATGCTTCCATCATGGCAGATGGGAGCCAAGCCGGCGTGGGCGCGTCACTGTGTGGTCTGCCGCTACCACTCTTCCATGCCCGCGGGCAGAGGACTGGCGTGGACGACGTGGACGTCGTGGGTGGCGCGCGTGAGGGCGACGAAGAGGTCGCCGGTGCCGTCGCTCAAGATTTCGTTGGGTTCGACCAGAACGACAGAATCGAACTCGAGACCCTTGGATGCGTTGGCGGACAGAAAGGCGACACGCTCGGATAGCGCGCTCTCGCCGTTCGCATCGGCTCCCCACGCGCGGGCGCGCTGCGTGCCGACGATGATGGCGATGCGGCCCAGCGACGCTCCGGCTTCGCGATCGAGGCGTTCCTCAGCAATTCGCTGGGCGTCGCGTGCGGCCTGCCACAGAGGGTCGGCCTGCGGGGACGAGGCCGTGGCGGCCTCGGGTACATCCACGTGGGTCACCCGGTAGCATCCTTCCACGTCGCGCACGGCAGTCATCGGATAGAGGACGGGTGCTCCGGCGCGAGCCACCACTGCCTCTGCTAGAGCGGTGAGCGTGGCGGGGGTCCGGTACGACACAGTAAGGGCGTACTCGGCAGCAAAGGCGCGTGCTGCGGGGCCCAGGGCCTTCTCCCACGATGCGGGCCGCTTGGAGCCCCGGCGCTGATCGAGGTCACCGACGACCGTGAAAGAACGCGACGGGCAGCGGCGCAGGAGAGCGCGCCACGCCATAGCAGACAGCTCCTGCGCCTCATCGACCACGATGTGGCCGTAGGCCCACGTGCGATCCTTCGCTGCGCGCTCAGACAGAGGAACCAACGCTTCCTGCGCTGCGCTGCGCTCGGCGAGCATCTGAGCTGTCACGATTCCGCCGCCCAGGTTTTGCCCCTCGATTGCGGCGCGCGCCCTCTCAATCGCGTCGGCGTCTGAATCCCGGGAGGGAGCTGAGGCGGGAGGCATGGGGCCCAGCAATTCCTCGCACTCATCCAGGATCGGCACATCCGACACCGTCCAGGGCGCGCAGCGTGGCCGCACGAGGAGCGCTAGCTCGTCGGGGCGAAGGGGAGACTTCGCACGCCTATTCGCTGCCGCAAGAACTTCCGGCTTGGCGTAGAGCCTGCGCAGTAGCGTCTGCGCGCTCGTCGGCATCCACGCCGTGTTGATCGCGCGGCGGCAATCCACCGAATCGCGGATTTCGATCAGCCACGAACGTTTAATATCGGGATCAACGTTCCCATTCGAGTCCGCGTCGCCTGCCTCACGCGCCAAGCGCAGTGCTAAGACATCCATAAGCTCACGCGCGAACGATTCGCGCGCCACGTTGTGTGGCCGCCCCGTGCGCTTGGCGCGGCGACGGGCGCCTTCGACGTCCGCGCGCGTCAGCGTGACCGTCCGGTTCCATACGCGCAGTTTCTGGTCCTCCTTGGGGACTTTCGCCAGCGCCCGAACCGCCTCCTTGACGAGTGCCGCCCACGCTGGCAGTCCCTTGATTCGAGCCACGGCCTCGTCCTCGCTGACCCGGGCGTGCACGCCGGGCACCAGATCGCCCATCGTCACCGACACGACGCCCGTTTCACCCAGCGAGGGCAGCACCTGCTCGATGTAGCGCAAAAACAGGCGCGAGGGCCCCACCAACAGCACGCCGGATCGTTCCAAGCGCTCGCGGTGGGCGTAGAGGAGGTAGGCGATGCGGTGCAGGGCAACGGCTGTCTTGCCGGTTCCAGGGCCTCCCTGGACGACGAGGAGGCCCTTATCGGACGCGCGGATAATACGGTCCTGCTCGGACTGGATGGTGGCGACGATGTCGCCCATGTGCCCGTCGCGCGCCTCGCTGAGAGCGTGCATGAGCGCTCCCTCGCCCTGCAGCTCTAGTCCCTGCGCGGCAGAAGCATCGAGAAGTTCATCCTCCAGCCCCGTCACGCGCCGATCACGCGTCGAAATGTGGCGGCGACGCACAACGCCCTCAGGCTTGGCCGACGTCGCCTGGTAAAAGGGGCGCGCCGCCGGGGCACGCCAGTCGACGAGCAGGGGAGTGCCATCCTCGTGGGACAAAGACAGTCGACCCACGTGACGCGTCGAGGAATCCGTCATGTCAAGGCGACCAAAGACGAGGCGCTCCTCGACACCCTCCAAGCGTGCGGCCATCTCCCCCAGGTGCGCGGAGAGAGCCTCTCGCTCCGTCCATGCCTGAGCGTTCCCAACCCCGTGCGTCGAATGGATACGTCCCTGACGCTCCCGGTAAGAGGCGCGCAGCGCGTCCAAGCGCGCGTACGCGCTGTCGACAAAGTCCTGTTCAGGCAACGGAAGGTCCGTGCGTGGCTCCTGATGCGCGCCCGTCGTCATACGTCCTCCTCGTTGTTGGTGGCTTTCTATTGTTCCTCACTTTTGGTCGCTGCGCTGCGATCAGTCACTACGAGACGAGGTAACTTCGCCGCAAGCTCAAAACGTGTCCCCACGTGACGAGTTGGGCATCTCGCGGGTACGTTAGCATGATGGAGAAGGTTGAGGATGAGGAGGAGACGTGAGCATCACCGCGACTGACCTTTACGAGGATGGGCCTGCAGCAGGCGCGAAGGCTAAAATCCTCCTCATTCACTTCGACGGAGCGATTGACGCCGGCGGTGCCGGGCGCATGGCCATCGGTCAGATGTTGCGCTCACTGCACAATGAGCGCGTCGCAACCTTCGACGCGGACACCCTCATGGACTACCGTTCCCACCGTCCCATCGTGACGGTCGAGGACTGGGTCTCCTCCCCGGACATGGTGATGCCCCAGACTGTCCTCGACCTGGTTGAGGATGACATGGGCAACCCGATCCTGGTCCTTCACGGCGCGGAGCCTGACTCTCATTGGGAGTCCTTCACGGAGGCGATCAACGACATCTGCGAGCGTGCGGGCGTTGAGATCACTTTCTCGCTGCACGGAGTACCCTCCGGTGTACCCCACACGCGCCCTACTCCCGTGCACGTGCAGGCCACCGACGCGTCGCTGCTGCCGACCAGTGGCCCCAAGATCACGAATCACATGCAATTCCCCGCGCCGCTGTCCACCTTCGTGCAGATTCGCATGGGGCAGCGAGGCATCGGTGGACTCGCGCTGTTGGGAGCGGTCCCCTATTACATGGCGGACACCGGCTACCCGGCGGCTTCTTCCGCCCTGCTCACTTCCCTCGCCAAATTCGCGGACCTCTCTTTGCCTGTGGGTGACCTCGAACAGGGGGCCGCTCAGGATCAGGAGAGCATCGAGAAGCTCGTTGAGGGTAGCCCCGAAATCTCCCACACAGTGAGCGCCCTCGAAGAACACTTTGACGCCTGGAACGGAGGCGACGGAGCGATTCCGCTGCCCGGCATGGGGCAATCTGCCACTACGCGGGGAGAAGAAAAGGGTGCTAAGGACATTGGCGATGTTATCGAGGCCTACCTGGCCCAGGTCTCGCGCGCCAAGGAGGAAGAGACCCAGTCCATCCAACGCGCCCCCCGTGTCGACGGCCAGCAGCCAGCGGCCAAGCCCGATACCCTCGAAGACGTACTTGCCCGCCTTGAGGCGCGCCGCAACGGACGCAATCCAGGACCCTCTGCGCCGCGTCACCGCGCTTAAGCGGCGAGGCTACCCCGCAGCATTGACGCTCGAGAAGGGAACGCTCCCAAAGGGAGTGCCGGGACCCTTGTCACGAGCAGGTGCGCACGCGCCGGTGGGGCGGCCCTGTCACGGAGAAGCCGGATAGCCGACCTGCTCATCCATCAGGGGCGGGCAGCCCGCCACCCACCGCTTCAGCTCCGTCGGTCTGGTGATGCGCGCAGGGAGCGCGAGCGTGCGCAGTGCACGATCGATGTTGTCCGCATCCACCACACTGTCTGCGCAAGCAACGGCGACCACGTTGCCACGCCGACCGCCGCGCCCCACCTTCGGATCCTGGATGGTAGCCACGAAGGGAAAGACCTCCTGCAGGGCGGCCACATCTTGGCGAGCATTGGCCGGCCCACCGTGCGCGCAGTTGACCAGGCAGACGCCCGAGGGAGAGAGCACTCGGCGAACCTGGTGGGCAAACTCCACCGTGCGCAGATGCCCCGGCGTCACCCCGGCCGCAAACGCGTCGCGCACGATCACGTCGAAAGTCCCTTCTCGCGTGCTCTCGAGAACCACACGCCCATCGCCCACGCGGATTCTTACCTGCGGTGCCTTCGGGATAGGGAAGTACTGGCGCACCCGCGCGGCGAGTGTCCCATCGATCTCCACCGCGACGTGACGCGACTGAGGGTATTGCCCGGACCACGCGCACGCCAGCGCGCACGCTGCACCTCCCACGTGAAGCGCGCGAAAGCGGCGCAGGTTCCCCAGCCAGGAGTGCACGATAACGCTCATGTGCTGCATGTACTCGAACTCCAAGTACGTCGGGTCTGACGTGTCCACCGCCGAGGATTCCACTCCGTCCAGGAAGAGAGTTGCGCGCGGACCATCCCAGCGAATGCGCGCGGAGCTGAAATCCGTTTCGAAGGAGATGTCGCGTGACGACGATGAGCGTGCCATGGTGGACACTGTAACCGTGAGATGGGGCATCGGCGTCAGGAGGTGACATGTCAAACGCTCCCAGGGATGCGCGCGCCAAACGCGATTGGGGATCGGACGATACAGCCACGCCGATCCTGCACGTGGACATGGACTCTTTTTTCGCTCAGGTTGAGATGCGCGAGGACCCCAGTCTGATTGGTCGCCCCATCGTCGTCGGTGGAACCTCCGGCCGAGGAGTCGTCACTTCCGCAACCTACGAGGCACGCGCCCTCGGCGTGCGCGCAGGCATGCCCACGTCACGCGCCCGCGCGCTGTGCCCTGCGGCCGCGTTCATCCCCGGCAACCACTCCCTCTACCGGCACTACTCTCAGCAGGTCATGGAGATCCTCGCCACCATAACGCCGGTGCTCGAACAGGTCTCCATCGACGAGGCTTTCCTCGACGTGTCGGGAGCCAGACGTCGCCTCGGCCCACCCACTCGCATCGCCCGCATCATCCGTGCCCGTATTCGGGAAAGCGTCGGCCTGCCCGCGTCCGTAGGCATCGCCGCCACCAAATCGGTGGCGAAAATTGCCTCCTCACATGCAAAGCCCGACGGCCTGCTCCTCATCCCGCAGGACGCGACGGTGGAATTCCTGCACGGCCTGCCCGTCGGAGCACTATGGGGGGTCGGCGGTCGCACCGGCTCCATCCTCGATCGTGAAGGGATCGATACGATCGGTGACCTCGCTCATGCCCCCGTCGCGCGCCTGTCCAAGCTTCTCGGCGTCGCCTCAGCCCACCATCTCCATGACCTAGCGTGGGGCATCGACCCCCGAACGGTCACAACCTCCCGACCTGAGAAGTCCGTCGGCATGGAACGAACTTTCGAGGATGACGTGCGCTCGCGGTCTCAGATTGAGGAGTTCATTCTGGCTGCCTCCCACGACTGTGCGCGACGCCTGCGTGCCGGGGATGTCGTCGGGTGGAGCGTCGGTATCAAGATGCGCGGTGCGGACTTCCACACGATCACGCGCAGCATGAGCCTGGTCGCCCCCACCGACACTGGGCGTGACATAGCCCGCGCCGCCCAATCGCTGTTTGCCCGTGAGGACATGCCCATCGGGGGAGTGCGCCTCTTCGGTGTGCGTGTCGAGGGACTCCAGTCGCGTGCGGGGGGTGTCGCCGTCACACTGGACCGTGACGAGCGCCCCGCAGCCTCCGAACGTGTGATGGATCAGATTCGTTCCAAGTTCGGTGCGGGTGCTCTGGCTCCCGCAACTCTTCTCGGCAAGACACTGCCCGGCAGGCGTTCCTCGGGCATAGATGCAGCCGGGAGTGTTGATGGAACGCGCGTGGCCGGTGTCTCGGACAGGCGCGCGAGCGGCTCGCGAACCGGTGAAGGCGAGCAGGGGACTCTCCTGTGAGCTGGTTCGTCTCCCGTGGGAGGCACACGCTAAGCTTGGGCAGTAGTCGTCCGAAAGGGGCATGCAATGGCTCTCACTGAGTATGAGAAGAAGGTCCTTGAGCAGATGGAGGCGTCTTTGCGCGAGGAAGACCCCGCGCTCGCCTCGCACATGTCTACCTCCGCTCCCGAGAAGGATGCTGAACCCGCTCGAGGCCCCCGCGCCCCTCGACGCATCGCGCTCGGTTTTGGTGGGGCGGTCCTTGGTATGGTTGTCCTCGTTGGCGCTGTGTCCCTCGGCTATTCGCTCGTGTCGATCCTGCTGGGGGTCGTTGGCTTCGCACTTACTGTCGGCGGCATCCTCTACGCGCTTTCCAGGCCGAGTTCGGCGCTTTCTGACGAGGCCGGGGTTCGACCCAGGCAGAAGAAGGACAAAGAGAAAGAGACCGGTGGCTGGGATTCTTTCATTCAGGATCAGGAGCGCCGCTGGGATGATCGAAAGAACGATGACTGACCTGACTGACTGCCGGGTTGGGGGCGGGGGTGCGCGTGGGCGCGCCCCCGCTTCGCTGTCCGTGAGGGCATGATCTGACCTCCCTGCCGTGCTTCCCACGGGTTCGGCACCGGGTTCCACGGGGTTTCCCGCTCCCTCCCCACGGCGCTCCCCACCGTGCCTCACGGGGTTTCCCGCTCTCTTCCCTGTCGCGAGGGGGGAATTGCGTCAATAGGGACGCGACACGCCGGCGACACGCCGCAGCGATGCGTCTAATGGTGCAAAACCCCCATCCGCCCCGGGCGCGCTCCATGGCCCGCTCCACAATCCTCCCCACGGCGCTCCCCACCGTGCCCCACGGGGTTTCCCGCTCTCCTCCCCACCGTGCTCCCCACCGGACTCCACGGCGCTCCCCACTTTCCTCCCCACCGTACCTCACGGGGTTTCCCGCTCTCTTCCCTGTCGCGAGGGGGGAATTGCACCAATAGGGACGCGACACGCCGGCGACACGCCGTAGCGATGCGTCTAATGGTGCAAAACCCCCATCCGCACCGGGCGGGCCTCATGGCCCGCTCCACAATCCTCCCCACGGCGCTCCCCACCGTGCCCCACGGGGTTTCCCGCTCTCTTCCCTGTCGCGAGGGGGGAATTGCACCAATAGGGACGCGACACGCCGGCGACACGCCGCAGCGATGCGTCTAATGGTGCAAAACCCCCATCCGCCCCGCGCGGACTCCACGGCGCTCCCCACTTTCCTCCTCGCCGCGGACTCCCCACCGCGCTCCCCACCGTGCCCCACGGGGTTCCCCACTCTCCTCCCCACCGCGCTCCCCACCGTGCTCCCCACAGCCCTCCACGGGTGAGGGAGCTGCGCCCGGGTGCGCCCCGGCCTCGTCGATAATCCGCGGAATATCAAGGAAATATCTCACGTGCGTCGGTCGCGGTTGACGCCGGTTGGGGCGGAGTGGGGATCGTCCGGGATGGAGCGCTCCTCCTCGCGCGCGGAGTGTGTGCTAGATTTCCTCCACTTTTCTCCACGGCAATTTTTCGTTGAAAATATGCCAAAAATGTCAGGAGTATCGCGCGCCACGCCGCACGTTTCTCTGTAAATATGGGGCTTGGTGGGTTAAAGTGGGGGAAAGTTCCGAACAGGGGAGGGCGGTGACATGTTCCTCGGCACGTACGAGCCCAAGCTCGACGACAAAGGACGCATGTTTCTGCCCGCGCGCTTTCGCGAGGACATGGAGGGCGGGATCGTCCTCACTCGCGGCCAAGAGCACTGCGTGTACGCCTTCCCCGCCGCGGAATTCGAGAGCATGACCGCGGAGCTTCGTCGCGCACCCCTGTCCTCAAAGCAGGCGCGTGACTGGATCCGCGTGATGCTCTCGGGAGCCTATAAGGAGATTCCGGACAAGCAAGGGCGCATTAGCGTCCCAGCGGACCTGCGCGCATACGCGGGGCTGGACCGTGAGCTCGCCGTCATCGGCGCGGGATCGCGAGCCGAAATCTGGAACGCCTCGGCCTGGCGCGAATACCTCGCGGTCCAGGAGGAGGTCTTCTCCAATACAGCAGAAGAAATTATTCCCGGGATGTTCTGACTCGTACTCCGAGGTCTCCGCCCGCTGTTCCGACATCACTTCCCCGGTGGCGGAGCACGGTGGGGGACCTGGGTGGACGGGTCGGACACCGGTCATGACGAACGACAAGGAGGCGTGGCATGGCGCATGCACTGGACTCGGTGCGCGATTCGTTGCGCCCCGGAGGCTCGGCCGACGAGGCCGGCATCGGTCGCCCCGCTGCCGAGCGCCATGTCCCCGTCCTCCTTGCCGAGTGCCTCGACATGCTCGCACCCGCGATTGGGACCCCCGGAGCAGTCTTGGTGGACGCCACCCTGGGGATGGGCGGTCACACCGAGGGTGCACTTGAGCGCTTCGGAGGCCTGACCGTCATCGGTATCGACCGTGACCCGCAGGCTATCGCGCTTGCTTCTGCTCGCCTCGAACGATTCGGGAGCCGATTCCGTGCGGTCCACACGACCTACGATCGTATCGACGAGGCCGTGGCCGAGCAGTGCGGTCCCGGCGCGCGCATTGACGGGATCCTCATGGACCTGGGAGTGTCCTCACTCCAGCTCGACGAGGCCGACCGGGGCTTCGCCTACTCGAAGGATGCGCCGCTCGACATGCGGATGGATGCGACCAGCGGAGACAGTGCCGCCGACCTCCTGGCCACCGCCTCGGAGGGGGAGCTTATTCGCATCTTGCGCACCTACGGCGAAGAAAAGTTCGCGCCTCGTATCGCGCGACTGATCATTCGCCGCAGGGATGACGCTCCCATCACGCGCACGGGCGAACTTGTGGACATTATCCGCGAGGCCATCCCCGCGCCCGCGCGCCGCACCGGCGGCAATCCGGCAAAACGTACCTTCCAGGCGCTGCGCGTGGCTGTCAACGACGAGCTCACCATCTTGGAGCGGGCCCTGCCGCGTGCTCTCTCGTGCCTGAGGGTCGGAGGGCGCCTGGTGGTCGAGTCGTACCAAAGCCTCGAAGACCGGATAGTCAAAGACATCTTGCGCCGCGGTTCCACCAGCGCCGCACCCCCCGGGCTGCCGATTGTTCCCGACGAGATGGCGCCCAGCCTGAAACTGCTCACCAAGGGCGCGAATCGCGCCGACCAAGCTGAACAAGATCACAATCCCCGATCTGCGTCCGTGCGATTGCGCGGAGCGGAACTCATCTCCGAATGGAAGGACTTCTCATGAGTGCAGCAACTGCGAAGGCACGTCCCGCGGCTCGCCCGGAGCTGCGTCGTGAGGAGGTTCGTGAGTTCCATATTGTCGAGGGGGCGCGCCCGCGCCGCTCTGCCGTGGCTATCCTCATGCTTCTCGTCGCTGTTGCCCTGGCGTCCGTGGTGGTTTCGATGGTTCTGAATACGCGCATGGCGCAGACGTCCTTCGAGATCCGCGAGCAGCAGTTGACGCTGAACGAGCTGGAGGCGCAGTCGTGGACGATGCGCTCCGAGCTTGATCGCAAGGCGTCGCCCACGGAGCTAGAGGAGGCTGCGAAGACGAACGGCATGGTGCCCGCCGGCAGGTCTGGCTTCATCACGCTCGAAACGGGGACCGTTGAGGGCGGGACTCCCGCCAAGTAACGCGGAGCCGAGTTCGTATGGATACCGTCATTGGGCGCTCGCGTTGGATCCTGTTCGCTATTATCGGAGCTCTCAGCCTGTGTGTTGTGCGTCTCGTACAGCTTCAGATCGTTGAGGGGCCGACGTTGGCCGCTCAGGGGCAGCGTGTGCGTACCTCCTCGACGTCGGTTGCTGCCGCGCGCGGCTCCATTGTTGATGCGACGGGTGTCGTGCTGGCCAACTCGATCCAGACATACGACATCGCCGTCAACCAGGTGAACATTGGTTCCTACGTGCACCGCGACGACGACGGTAATGAGGTTGGGCGCGGTCCTGCTGAGGCTGCCCATCAGCTTGCTCCTCTTCTTGGCATGGATGAGTCGGAGCTGGGGGGCATGATGCTGGGTGATTCGACCTACGTTTACCTCAAGCACAATGTTGATGCGGTCACCTATCGTGAGATTCGCAAGCTCGACATTTACGGCATCGAGTGGGAGTCTGTTTTCGAACGCGAGTACCCCAACGGGAATGTCGCCGCTCCCGTGATTGGAACGGTCGACGCGGGTGGAAAGGGTTCTTCGGGTATTGAGGCGCAGTTCGATACGCTGCTGACGGGTACGCCCGGAGCGCAGGCGTTCGAAATTGCGCCCAATGGTGCTGTGATGCCCGGAGGCAAACGCACGACGGTGGAGCCGAAAGATGGCGGCTCTGTGGAACTCACGTTGCATGCTGACCTGCAGCACCAGGTGCAGCAGTTACTGGATACTCGCGTGGCCAAGCACCAGGCCGACTGGGGTACGGTTGTCATCGAGGATGTCGCGACTGGGCACGTGCTGGTCATGGCCGACTCGAACTCGAAGGAGCCGGACAATGCGAATCTGCAGAAGGTGCACGCCGTGCAGGACACGTTCGAGCCGGGTTCGGTGGGTAAGCTCATCACGGTGGGTGCGGCGCTGAACCAGGGAACGATTACGCCCACGAGTGTCTTCCAGGTTCCGTATGCTCTTGATCTGCCTGACGCGGGTGGGCTGATTACGGATTTCCATCAGCATGATGGCGAGACACTCACGGCGACGGGTATCCTGGCCGAGTCCTCGAACACAGGCACAGTGCTGATCGGTCAGACGATGGCGGACGACCAGCGTTATTCGATGATGCGTGCTTTTGGCTTCGGGCAGGAGACGGGCATTGAGCTTCCGGGTGAGTCCGCTGGCCTGCTGCGTAGTTCGGATGAGTGGCAGGGGCGTGACCGTTATGTGACGATGTTCGGCCAGGCTTATGCGATTACAGCGATTCAGGAGGCCTCTGCCCTTGCAACAATCGCGAATGGTGGCGTGCGTATCTCTCCACACATCGTGAAGTCGTGGACGAATGCCGATGGCACGGTTGAGGTTCCCGAGGGGACTCAGCCGGTACAGGTCATGGAGGCTGGCACGGCTTCGCAGCTGCTGACGATGATGGAGTCCGTCGTTGAAGACAAGCTGGGGACGGCGAGTGCGTCGAAGGTTCCCGGCTATCGCGTGGGCGTCAAGACGGGTACGGCTGAGACAGTGATTGATGGGGCCTCAGGTCTCATCTCGACGACAGCGGGCATCATCCCGGTTGATGCGCCGCGTCTGGCGATCGCCGTGATCCTCTACAATCCGAAAGTGGCGTCGGTCTCATCTGATTCGTCGGCGCCGCTGTTTGGCGACATTGCACGCACGGCTGTTTCGAACCTGGGTATCCCGGCCTCCTCCGGGTCGGCTAACCTGTATCCGACGACTCCGTGAGTCTGAAGGAGAAGAATCATGCAGACATCAGCGCAGTGGATTGCTCAGGCGGTTTCTGGTCGCCTCGTTGGAGGTNCTTCCGATCTGGTGACCTTCACGAGCGCGGCGCGGTCGCGGTTATCGTTGAACATGAGGTTGACGAGGCCGTGGCTCAGATCGTCGTTGAGGATTCCACCGAGGCGCTGGGGGCTTTGGCGCATGCGCACGTCGAAGCTCTGCGGGCAAGCGGAGATCTGGATGTGATCGCGGTGACCGGTTCCGTCGGCAAGACAACGACGAAGGACCTGCTGCTCCAGATCCTGAGGGCCGACGGGCCGACGGTTGCACCTAAGCTTTCCTTCAACAATGAGGTTGGTCTGCCTCTGACCGCTTTGGAGGCGGATTCTTCGACGCGTCATCTTGTTCTTGAGATGGGTGCTTCCGGCCCTGGTCATATCGCTTACCTGACCACCATCGTCGCCCCTGACGTGGTCATCGAGCTGTGCGTCGGCCACGCACATGTGGGTGGTTTCGGAGGGTTTGAGGGTGTTGCAGCCGCGAAGGCTGAACTGATTCTGGGAGCCCTGCCCGGTGCGCGCGTTATCTTGAACACTGACGACCCCAATGTTGAGGCGATGGCACCGCTGGCGACGGGTGAGGTCATTCGTTTCTCCGCGTCGGGCAATCCAAGAGCCGACGTGCGTGCGCAGGATGTGCGTGTGGACCGTGCGGATCGTGCCTCCTTCACCCTGGTGACGCCTGCGGGCAGTGCCGATGTGTCGCTCCTGATTGTTGGGCGTCATCATGTGGCGAATGCGTTGGCTGCCGCTGCCGGTGCCTTGACGTTGGGTGTGGATCTGGAGACTGTTGGACGGGTGCTTTCCAGTGCGCGGGCGCTTAGCCCGCACCGTATGGATGTCCATGAGCTTGTCGTACAGGGGTGTGACTTGACGCTCATCGACGATTCTTACAACGCAAACCTGGACTCGATGCGCGCGGGTATCGCCGCGTTGGCTTCAATTGGTGTCCACGCGCGCAAGGTTGCGGTCTTGGGGGAGATGCTTGAGCTGGGCGAGGACACCCAATCGATGCACATGCGCGTCGGCGAGATGATCGCCAAGGCGGGCGTGGACACGCTCATCGGCTTGGGGGCAAACGCGCACTACTATCTTGAGGGAGCTGAGGCGGTGCCCAATCGTGAGGTTGCATCGGACCCGGCCGACGCAGCTCGCTTGGCTCTTCAGTTCGCGAAGGACGGTGCTGTTGTCCTGGTGAAGGGTTCTTTTGGTTCACATTCGTGGCAGGTAGCTGACATCCTGCGGGAGAAGGGAATGACCCGGTGATCGGTCTTATCGCTGCGTTCATCATTGCGATGGCGCTGTCTGTGATGGGCACGCCGCTGCTCATCCGTTTCCTGGTGCTGCACCAGTACGGTCAGTTCATCCGCCAGGATGGGCCGACGCAGCACCTCACGAAGCGCGGAACTCCCACCATGGGCGGTGTCGTCATTATCCTGGCGACGCTCATTGCGTGGGTGATTGGGGCGTTGGTCGCTGGTGCGGGTCCTTCATGGTCGGGCTTCTTGCTGGTGTTTCTCTTCACCGGTCTGGGACTCATCGGCCTGCTGGATGACGGCATCAAGATTATGCGGCAGCGTTCTCTTGGCCTGCACCCGTCGGGTAAGATCATCGGTCAGGTTGTCATTGCCTCGCTCTTCGCGGGTGGAACTCTTATCCGTCCCAATGAATTTGGTGAGCTGCCTGGGACGCTTGCGCTGTCATTTGCTCGACCGACTGCGCTGAGCTTCGCTTTAGCGGGCACTGCCGTTGGAGTCATCCTGTATCTCATTTGGACGAATCTCATTGTGACGGCATGGTCGAACGCCACTAATTTGACGGATGGCCTGGATGGTTTGGCAGCCGGCGTGTCCATCTTTGTTTTCGGTGCTTACACCTTCATTGCGTACTTCCAGCGCATTCAGGCCTGTACACAGCCGAGTGTCAACCATTCGGCGTGTTATTCGACGCGTGACCCTTTGGACCTGGCGATCTTCTGCGCCGCTCTGATCGGCGCGCTGGCGGGCTTCTTGTGGTGGAACGCGTCGCCCGCACAGATCTTCATGGGTGACACGGGTGCCCTCGCCCTGGGTGGCGCGGTTGCTGGTTTGTCGATCCTGACGCAGACGCAGCTTCTAGCTATCGTCGTTGGTGGACTTTTCGTGGCGGTTGTCATGTCGGATGTCATTCAGATCAGTGTCTTTAAGGCGACGGGTAAACGCGTCTTCCGTATGGCCCCGCTGCACCACCACTTTGAGCTGCTCGGTTGGAAAGAAGTCACGATCGTCATCCGTTTCTGGCTTATTGCTGCCATCGCGGCGGTCGCCGGAGCGGGCATGTTCTACGCTGAGTGGGTGTCTGCTCGATGAACCTGAATGCTGCCGTCATCGGCTGGGGAAAGTCCGGTCAGGGCGCTGCTGGCGCGCTGCTTGCCCGTCACTGGCGGGTGAGCGCCTTCGCTTCACGCGCTACCGACGCGCTGTCGTTTGACGATGTCGCGGACGTGCCTGTCCATGTCGAGGAGGATGCTGGTGTCCTCGTCTCCGCTGTCGTGGATGCTCGCCCCGACCTCGTCGTTGTTTCACCGGGTATCCCTGCGCATCACCCGATTTTCACCGCGTGTCAGGATGCTGGCATCGACCTGTGGGGTGAAGTGGAGCTCGCGTGGCGTCTTCAGGAGGAGGGTCCCCATGCCGGACGCCCCTGGTTGACCGTGACTGGCACTAATGGGAAGACGACGACCGTGGGTATGCTGGGGGAGATTCTGCGTGCTTCAGGTGTCGAGGCCGAAGAGGTTGGTAACATCGGTACCCCGATTACACGCGCGATTGATTCAGATGCCGAAGTGTTCGCGGTTGAGCTTTCCAGTTTCCAGTTGCACACGGCGCGCACGGTTCGGCCTTTGGCATCCGTCTGTCTGAACGTTGACGCCGATCACCTGGACTGGCATGGCAGCGTCGAGGCTTATGCTGCGGATAAGGCGCGCGTCTACGAGAACACCCTTCGCGCGTGCGTGTATCCTGCGTCGGATCGGCGCATCGAGGCCATGGTAGAAAACGCGGACGTTGTCGAGGGGGCGCGGGCTATTGGTCTGACGCTCGGTGCTCCGGCGGTCTCGCAGTTCGGTATCGTTGACGGCCTGCTGGTGGATCGTGCGTTCGTCGACGACCGCCACCGCCATGCCGTCGCTCTTGCCCGTATTTCAGACCTGGCTCAGGCATACGGGGATCACCCCTCTCCGGCTGTTCTTTCGGACGCGTTGGCTGCAGCTGCCCTGGCGCGTGCCTACGGTGTTGAACCTGAGGCCGTGGAGGGCGGCTTGCGTTCTTTCCGACCCGCCGGGCATCGTCGCGCAGTTATCGCGCGTGCCGCGGATCTGACGTGGATTGACGACTCGAAGGCGACTAACGCCCACGCTGCCCGCGCGTCGTTGTCCGGGTTGCCGCCGCGCAGCGCCATCTGGATTGTCGGCGGCGATCCGAAGGGCCAGGATTTCGCGGAGCTGATCAGCCAGGTTGAGCCGACCCTGCGCGGCGTTGTCGTCATCGGCGCAGACCGCAGTGTGCTCGTCAGGGAGCTGGCGGCTGGAGCTCCTGGCGTTCCTTTCGTTGAGGTGGACGGGCACGAGGACTGGATGTTCTCGGTCGTCAACGAGGCTGTGGCGCTGTCGCGTCCGGGTGACACCGTGGTGCTCGCCCCGGCATGCGCATCGTGGGATCAATTCGATAACTATGGTCAGCGTGGGGATGTTTTTGCCGATGCGGTGGCGCGTCTGGCGGCGCAGTGGGGGAGCGCCGGTGGCGACAAATAAGCGGGGCTGGCACATTCCTACTGTGACTCTGCCTCGGATTCTTTTCGGATCGGGGCAGGAGCACGAATCGAACCCGGTGACGACCTATTTTCTGGTGGTTATCCCGGCTCTTCTGCTGTCGTTTTTTGGTCTGGTCATGGGGTTTTCCGCTCAGACTGTCGCCTCCATCGCGCAGGGGGAGAATCCCTATACGGCGTACGCGCGCCCGCTGCTCATTATTGTGTCTTCCCTCGTGATTGCGTCGGGCGTACAGTTGGTGCCGCAGCGCTGGCTGGCGCGTCTGGCTGTCCCGATGTTTGTGACGGCTCTCGTTTTTCAGTCGTTGGTGCTCAGCCCGCTGGGTCGTTCGGAGGGCGGTAATGCGAACTGGGTGAAGCTTGGACCCATCATGGCTCAGCCGTCGGAGTTTTTGAAGCTTGCGCTCGTCATCTTTTTGGCGTTCATGGTGTCTAAGTCGGCGTCGAAGCGTTCTGACGTGAGGACGATGAGTGTGGCCGTTGCTGTGCCGATCCTGGTGGCGCTTGGAGCGGTTATGCTGGGCCGTGACATGGGTACGGCGATGGTTGTCGCGATGGGTGCGCTCGGTGCGGTGTGGGTGGCGGGTCTGCCGAAGCGGTGGTTTGGTGTTCTCGTCATGCTTGCTGTGCCGACCCTGGTCTTGTTGGTTTTGTCGAATCCGACGCGTATCCGACGTGTTTTGGCGGTTCTGCCTGGCACGTCGAAGGGGCCGGATGAGTCGGCGCCGGAGCAGATTGACCACTCGCTGTGGGCGTTGGGGTCGGGTGGTTTGACGGGCTTGGGGCCGGGCGCGTCGCGTGAGAAGTGGAATTATTTGCAAGCGGCTCACACGGATTTTATTTTTGCGATTGTTGGCGAGGAATTCGGCTTGCTCGGTACCGTGGCGGTTCTGGTGTGTTTGGGTTTGCTCGTGTGGGGCATGTTCCGTGTGGCGCGCGAGTCCTCGGATTTGTTCGTCATTATCGTGGCCTCGGGTGTGGGCACGTGGATCGGTGTCCAGACGGTTATTAATGTTCTGTCGGTTACTCGTATGGGTCCTGTGATTGGTGTGCCGCTGCCGCTCGTGTCCTATGGCGGCTCGTCGTTTTTGTTTACGATCACTTCGGTGGCGGTCGTGGCATCCTTTGCGCGTGCGCGTGCGGGGATGCGGATGATTGGGAGGCCGGACGAGGCCTCGGCTGGTCGAGATCCGCGGGTGGCTCCCCGCAGGCGCTCCGCTCGTTAACATTAGGTCACCCACTCGCGTTAAGGAGACGCTTATGGTCAAGGTTGTGATGGCTGGCGGCGGGACCGCCGGTCACGTGAATCCTCTTCTGGCGACGGCCGCGCAGCTGCGTGAGGACGGAGCTGAGGTCGTTGTGCTGGGCACGAAGGCGGGGTTGGAAGCGGATTTGGTTCCCGCCGCCGGTTTTGTGCTGGTGGAGATTCCGCGTGTTCCTTTGCCGCGTCGCCCCTCGTTGGCGTTCTTCACGTTGCCGTCTCGTTTTTCCGATGCTGTTAAGCGCTGCGGCAAGGCTTTGGAGGGCGCCGATGTGCTCGTGGGGTTCGGTGGCTACGTGTCGACTCCGGCTTACATTGCGGCTAAGCGTGCGGGTGTCCCGATCGTCATCCACGAGCAGAACGCTCGCCCGGGCCTGGCCAACAAGGTGGGTGCACGCAACGCTGCTGTCGTTGCTTTGACTTTTCCTTCCTCGCCGCTGGCGGCCAAGCGCGGTGAGACGGTTGTGACGGGATTGCCGTTGCGCTCAGCTATTGCTGACCTGGCGAGTCGCCGATCTACCTCGGAGGGGGCCGTGCAGGCGCGCCGTGAGGCCGCTGAGCGCTTGGGTGTGGACGCTGGTGCTCCGACGTTGCTCGTGACGGGCGGATCCTTGGGGGCTTTGCACATCAATGAGTCGATGACGGGCGCGGCGGACGCGCTGCCTGAGGGTGTTCAGGTCGTGCACCTGACGGGCCGCGGCAAGGATGAGCCGGTGCGAGCGGGCGTGGAAGCGGTCGGTCTGGCGGATCGCTGGCATGTCATTGATTACCTGACGACGATGGAGGACGCGCTGGCTGTCGCGGATCTCGTGGTGTGCCGCTCAGGCGCTGGGACGGTCGCGGAGATGGAGGCACTGGGCCTGCCGTGCATCTATGTTCCGCTGCCGATTGGCAACGGAGAGCAGCGGCTGAACGCGAAGGATCATGTTGAGGCGGGNGTCTTCGTGACCGCCGGTGAGGGTGGCGGCACGGGTACCGGTGCGGCTCCTGTCGTCGCACGCGTCGCCCGCGAAGCCGGCGCTCTGACGGTGGGAGTTGTGACTCGTCCGTTCTCCTTCGAGGGTAACCGCCGTGCGGCCCAAGCTGAGGGCGGTGTGACCACGCTGCGCGAAGAGGTCGATACCCTCATCGTTATTCCCAATGATCGACTCCTGGAAATCTCTGACGTGAGTATCTCGGTGCTCGATGCCTTCCGTGCCGCGGATCAGGTTCTGCTCTCCGGTGTTCAGGGCATCACTGAGCTGATCACCACCCCGGGTCTGATCAACGTTGACTTCAACGATGTCAAGTCCGTCATGAAGGACGCTGGCTCGGCTCTCATGGGCATCGGCGCGGCCACCGGTGAGGATCGCGCGCTGCGAGCGGTTGAGAGCGCTATCTCCTCCCCGCTGCTCGAGGCCTCGATCGACGGCGCTCACGGCGTGCTCATGTTCTTCCAGGGCGGCTCCGATGTCAGCCTGCGTGAGGTCTTCGCATCCTCGCAGCTGGTGCGCGAGGCCGTCCATCCCGAGGCGAACATCATCTTCGGTGTTGTCGTTGACGNCCTCGCAGTCGCTGGGGCGTGCGGGCGCGGCTCGCGCGCTGGCGGATCTGGCCCTGGCACAGGTGAAGGAGGACGGCCATGAGTGAGCCAACGCTGCACGATCGTTTCCATTTGATCGGTATTGGTGGCGCGGGGATGAGTGTTGTCGCGGAGCTGTTGGCGTCGCGCGGGGCGCTCGTCGAGGGGTCTGACCGAGAGGATTCTGGTGTGCTCGAACATCTGCGTGCGGTCGGCGTGCGGGTGTTTGTCGGGCATGACGCCTCGCACGTGGATCCGTCGGCGGTCGTCGTGGTGTCCACGGCGATTCGTGAGAGTAATCCGGAGTTGGCGGTGGCTCGCGAGCGTGGACAGCGTGTTATTCACCGCTCGCAGGCGTTGGCGTTGGCTGCGTCGGGTATGCGTTTCGTGGGGGTGGCAGGTGCTCACGGCAAGACCTCGACGTCGGGTATGTTGGCGATCGCGTTGGCGCAGTGCGGGTTGGATCCGTCGGTTGCTGTGGGTGGTGTGCTGCCGCAGTTGGGTACGGGCGCGCACCTGGGGACGGGTGACATTTTCGTCGCCGAGGCCGATGAGTCGGATGGGTCGTTCCTGAACTATTCTCCGACCATTGAGATCGTGACGAACGTGGAGCCCGATCATCTGGATCGCTATCGTTCGCGCGAGGAGTTTGAACAGATTTTTGTGGAGTTCGCCAGGTGTATGGTGCCCGGTGGGCTGCTGGTGACGTGCGCGGAGGACGAGGGGGCTGTGCGCCTGGCTGCCGCGGCTCGAGCTGAGGGTCTGCGGGTCGTGACTTATGGCCGCGCTGATCGTAGCCTGTGTGAGGCGGACGTAGTGATTTCGGATGTGCAGGTTGATGCTCGTTCCACGTGCGCGCACGTGGAGTGGGGGGATCGCAGCGCTGATTTGGTTATGTCCGTGCCCGGTGAGCACAATGTGCTGAACGCAGCGGGTGCCTGGGTGGCTGGCATCGAGTGCGGCCTGGAGCCGCAGGCTGTTGCTGATGGGTTGGGCCGGTTTACGGGTGCGGCACGCCGCTTTGAGGCGCGTGGTCAGGTCGGTTCGCGTCGTCTCTTTGATGACTACGCGCATCATCCGACCGAGGTGGTGGCTGCGATCCGCGAGGCTCGTGTTGTCGCCAGTGGGGGAGAGGTCACGGTTGTGTTCCAGCCGCATCTGTACTCGCGTACGCGCATTTTTGCCCAGCGTTTCGCCGATGCGTTGGCCGGGGCGGATCATGTTGTGCTGGCGGGGATTTACGGTGCGCGCGAGGATCCGCAACCCGGTGTCGATTCGACGCTGATTTCATCTCGCATTCCCGGGGCCGTGTATGTCGAGGACATGCACGAGGCAGCCCGTTTGGCCGCGTCCCTGACCCCCGAACACGGTGTGTGTGTGACGATGGGTGCCGGTTCGATCACCAGGTGCGCGTCGGATGTCGTGGACGAGTGGAAGCGGATGGAGGCATGAGGCCTCCGTCTCCGAGGCGTCCGGGGGGACGGCGGGTTCAGTCTTCTGAGGAGCGTGCCTCTGATGAGGTATCTGCTGCGGGAGAAGTCGGGGATGTGTCGTCGGGGCGGCTTCGGTCCCCAGATGGGGAGCGCGTCGTGTCTCGGGGTGTGCAGCGCAGCGCGAGGAGGCGTTCTGGTGGCGGTGAGTCGCGGCGTGCCAATGTGCGTTCATCGGCGCGTGATCGTGTGACGGGTGTTTCCGAGGATGGGAGGGAGGGCGCTGTCTCTTCTTCCGTTGAGCGTCGGCGTGAGCGCGCGTCCTTGGCGAGACCAATCGCAGCCGCTGATGCTGCTGCTCTGCTGGGCGGAGTTGACGCCACGGACTTGGGTGATCGTCTGCGTGAACGTTCGCGTGCACGCCGGCTGCTCGTGTTGCGGCGCATCGCTTGGACCGTGGTCACGGCGGCACTCGTGGGAGGGGCGACGTGGGTGGTGTTCTTTTCGTCGCTGTTCGCGCTCTCGACCACGAGCATTCAGGTTTCGGGCGAGGATGGGGCGCTTGTTACGGTTGAGTCGGTCCGTTCCTCGGTGGCGGGATTTGAGGGGGTTCCTCTGACGCGCCTGAATACGCAGGCGGTTGCCCGCGCGGTTGAGTCGAATGTTGCAGTGAAGTCTGCATCGGTGTCTCGCCGATGGCCGACGAGCTTGAGGGTGTCGGTGTCGATGCGTGCGGGTATGGCAGTTGAGGCATCGTCGGGTTCCTATTGGCTGGTTGACGACCAGGGTGTTGCCTTTGAGAGGCTCGGCAGTGCGGGGGGCTATCCGCTTCTCACGCTGTCCGAGGACCGGGCGACGGGGGCCTCTGATGTTGCCTCCGTCTTGGGGGCGTTGGATGAGTCGACACGCTCGCAGGTGTCGGCGATTACCTCTACCGGGACGCAGGTGACGTTTACGCTGCGTGGGGGGCAGACTGTCAAGTGGGGAACGAACGAGGATGCTCCTCAAAAAGCGCGGGTTCTTGCTACGTTGCTTGCCAACGTGACGGCGACGACATACGACGTGTCGTCTCCGAATCACCCTGTGACCAGTTAAGCCTTCCTCTTCGTCCGCGTGTTGGCTTGAATGAACGCACGCGGACCCCTAATTTCTTTTCGACACGAAGCACATTAAACATCAACCTTCAACTAAAGGTTGAGGGTCTGATGCAAGGGAGACATCCATGGCGACACCGCAAAACCACCTGGCAGTGATCAAGGTCGTCGGCGTCGGCGGCGGCGGAGTCAACGCCGTGAACCGAATGATCGAAGTAGGCCTGAAGGGCGTTGAGTTCATTGCCGTTAACACCGACGCGCAGGCTCTACTCATGTCCGATGCTGAGACGAAGCTGGACATTGGCCGCGAACTGACGCACGGCCTCGGCGCCGGAGCGGATCCTGCCGTCGGTCGCAAGGCAGCAGAGGACCATATCGAAGAGATTGCTGCCGCGCTTGACGGCGCGGACATGGTCTTCGTGACCGCCGGTGAGGGTGGCGGCACGGGTACCGGTGCGGCTCCTGTCGTCGCACGCGTCGCCCGCGAAGCCGGCGCTCTGACGGTGGGAGTTGTGACTCGTCCGTTCTCCTTCGAGGGTAACCGCCGTGCGGCCCAAGCTGAGGGCGGTGTGACCACGCTGCGCGAAGAGGTCGATACCCTCATCGTTATTCCCAATGATCGACTCCTGGAAATCTCTGACGTGAGTATCTCGGTGCTCGATGCCTTCCGTGCCGCGGATCAGGTTCTGCTCTCCGGTGTTCAGGGCATCACTGAGCTGATCACCACCCCGGGTCTGATCAACGTTGACTTCAACGATGTCAAGTCCGTCATGAAGGACGCTGGCTCGGCTCTCATGGGCATCGGCGCGGCCACCGGTGAGGATCGCGCGCTGCGAGCGGTTGAGAGCGCTATCTCCTCCCCGCTGCTCGAGGCCTCGATCGACGGCGCTCACGGCGTGCTCATGTTCTTCCAGGGCGGCTCCGATGTCAGCCTGCGTGAGGTCTTCGCATCCTCGCAGCTGGTGCGCGAGGCCGTCCATCCCGAGGCGAACATCATCTTCGGTGTTGTCGTTGACGATACCCTCGGTGATGAGATCCGCGTGACGGTCATCGCGGCCGGCTTTGATGATGTCGCGGAGGCCGCGCCGGCGCACCCGGCTGTGTCTCGTGTTTCCGCTCCCGTCGCTCAGAAACGCCCCGCCGCGCCCGAAGCCAAGGCGCCCGCTGCCGAGACGACGCGCCTGAGTCAGGTGTCTACTCGTCGCCCCCAGCACCGTCTGGATGTTGCTGCCCCGGTGCGTGAGACCGCTCCGGCTGCCGCTGAAGCGCCTGCCGCTGTCGAATACGAGGAAGCCGCCTCTGAGCACTCCTTCGAAGTGCCTCGCATCTACCCTGAGGCCCCCGAGAAGGAAGAGTTGGATATTCCTCCGTTCCTGCGCTGATGACAATGTCGCTATGGGCTGGTGCCCGGGTCCACCTCACCGTGGTGGACCCGGGCACCAGTGCGCTCGCTGGCAACGTGGGTTTGCATGTCGGGGATCAAACGGAGCTTGTGCGTGCGCGCCGGGCAGCCTTGGCGGATGTGCTGGGCCGTGACATCGTATGGATGAATCAGACGCATTCGACTGTTGTCGAGGTTATAACTTCCGTCGAGGGGGTGCCAACGGCGGCAAGCACGGCGAGGGCGCTTGACCATCGCGCGCCAGGCCAGTGGGGTCCTGTCGAGGCCGACGGTATCATCATCGATGCCCGCGGCTGGGAGGAAGCTCCTGCGCTCGCTGTCCTCACCGCTGACTGTCTGCCCGTCGTATTTTCCGCAGCGGGTGGAAGGGTCGTTGCCGCCGTTCACGCGGGCCGTCGTGGGCTTCTTGGGGGTATTCTCATGCGGACGGTTGACCTGATCCGAGCGCGCGTAGATGGATCGATCGATGCGCTGATAGGACCCGCTATCTGTGGGAGCTGTTACGAAGTCCCGTCCGACATGGTTCGCCAGAGCGAGGAGATCATGCCGGGAATCGGTAGTCAGACCTCCTGGGGGACGCCCTCCCTTGACTTGCCCCGCGCCGCGGCATCGCAGCTGCGCGAACGGGGTGTGCGTGTAGACAGTGACTCCCGCTGTACGTTGGAAACGCCCACGCTATTCTCCTATCGTCGCGACAGAGAATGTGGTCGTCAAGCGCTCGTCATTGCTCCCGCCTGAGCGCGTAGGGGTGGCCTCTCACGGGTCGTGTCGCGTGGCGTCGCCTGGGCTTCGCCATCTTGCAGCTTGTTCGTGACGTCCATCGCCGGAGTGCTCCTTGCGACGCGCCGAGTCAGCTGCGCCTCCTGACCGTCAAGCGCCTGTAGCTTGTGGCTATGCATCGCCTGAAGGAGGAATGATGAGCGATTCGTTCGGTGCGCGCGCACGCAAGTTCATGGGTTGGTACTCGTCCGAGGAGCCCGTTGATGAGTTCGAAGAGTTTGACGAGGTGGAAGAGGTAGCACCTGTGGCTGACATCACGCCTGTGTCCCGTCCAACGCTGACCGCCATTCGACGCGAGGATCCTGTCGAGGATCTCACTCGCATCATGACGATCCATCCCACCGCGTACTCCGATGCGGTGACCATTGGTGAGGCATTCCGCGATGGTATCCCGGTCATCATTAACCTCACCGATATGGGTGAAGAGGAAGCGCGCCGCCTCGTCGACTTCGCTGCCGGCTTGACCTTTGGGCTACGCGGAGTCATTGAGCGTGTCACTGCTCGCGTCTTCCTGCTTTCCCCGGCCACGGTGGAGGTCACTGGAGAAACCTCCTCGTCGGCGCGACGGGGTTCCCTCTACAATCAGGGTTGAGCTTCGTTGTGATCGTTGTGAGTTGGGTTGCGTGGGGGCTGAGTGTTCTCATCAACCTGTACATGATGGTGCTCTTTGCGCGCGTCATTCTGGACTGGGTTCAGTTGTTCGCGCGCGGATGGCGCCCTCGAGGGATTGGTCTCGTTCTTGCGAATGTCCTTTATGCGCTGACCGATCCTCCGATTCGCTGGTTTGGGCGCTTTGTTCCGCCGCTACGTCTGGGCGGCGGAATGTCGATTGATGTCGGTTTTATGCTGTTATTTCTGGTGCTTATGATTGCGCAGCGTTTCGTCCGTTTTCTCTTTTTTATTAGCCAGTAGACATTAAATTAAAGCATGAGAGGTCGCACATAAATCGCGGTTGCACCGTGATCAATGTTGCTAGTGTGACAATATCGGTTATTATTTTTGTGACGTGATCACGGGCGGCCTTCCCGGTCGTCCAGGCATGCGGGAATCCGCGTGTCCAATCGAAACGACCGAGAGGCGAAGCAATGGCCCTGCTCACTACCGAGGATGTCCTCAACAAGAAGTTCCAGTACGTCAAGTTCCGCGAGGGATACGACCAGGATGAGGTTGATGAGTTCCTCGATGAGGTTGTCTCCACCATCTACTCCCTGCAGATGGAGAACCAGGAGCTGAAGGAGAAGCTCGAGGCCGCGGAGCGCCGCGTTGCAGAGCTCTCCAACTCTGATTTCAGCCCAGCCGAGGCCCCGGCGGCCCCTGTCGCCGAGACCCCCGCACCTGCGGCTCCCGCCCTGACCGGCTCTCAAGATGCCGAATCCGCGACTTCTATGCTGGCACTCGCCCAGCGCGTCCACGACGAGTACGTGCGCGACGGCGAAGAGCAGAGTGCGAAGATCATCGCCGAGGCCAACGCCGAGCGCGACACGATCATCGCTGATGCTCAGAAGCAGAAAGACTCGCTGCTCAACCAGCTCGAGCAGGAGCGCGAACTGCTGGAGAACAAGATCAACGGTCTGCGTACCTTCGAGGCCGAGTACCGCTCGAACCTGCGCAGCCACCTCGAATCCCTCCTCAACGAGGTCGGCAACGGCGAGAACTGATCGCACACTTGGCGGTGGCGGCGCACTTCGTGGTGCGCCGCCACCGCTCATTTAAGATAGGGAACCATGGCTGACTCCTCCCATCCGATCCGCACCCGTTCGACGTGGATGTGGGCCGCCCTCGTGTGTGCGGTGGCGATTATTAGCGACCAAGCGTCGAAGATGTGGGCGCGATCTGCCCTCGATGCCTCAGAGCCGGTTCCCCTGATCGGGCGGTGGCTGTCGCTTCGACTCGTCCACAACTCGGGTGCTGCTTTTTCTTTCGCGGCTGGTAACACCTGGATCCTGACGATTTTCACCGTCGTGGTTGTCGGCGCGCTCGTGGTGCTCGCTCGTCGCGTCCAGCGCCCGTCGACGCTGCTGTCAATCGCCCTGCTCACAGGGGGTGCCATCGGAAATCTTATCGACCGTCTCAGTGCCGAACCCGGCTTCGGTATCGGCCACGTCACTGACTTCATCGCTTACGGTACCTGGTTCGTCGGGAATGTCGCGGACATTTGGATCGTTCTGGGGGCGCCGCTGCTCGCCTATACGCTCTCCCGTGAACCTTCGAAGGGAGAGAAGCAGTGAGCTCGCGTATGCTTCCCGTTCCGGATGCCCTCGTGGGTGAACGGGTGGACGCCGCACTGGCTCGTATGCTCGGCCTGTCGCGCTCGCGCTGCGCGGAGCTGGCGGGGGAGGGGCACGTCCTCATTAACGGCGTTGCTGCGGGGAAGTCGGATCGCCTCGGCGCCCTCGACATTATTGAGGTGACGATCCCGGAGCCTGAGAATAAGCCGACCCCGGTCACCGATATGACGATCCTGTATGACGACGAGGACATCGTCGTCGTCGATAAGCCCGTCGGTGTCGCCGCCCACACGGGACCCGGATGGGCGGGGCCCACGGTTCTGGGCAACCTCGAAGCAGCTGGCTTTCGGATCACCAGCTACGGGCCTCCCGAGCGCCAGGGCATCGTTCACCGCCTCGACGTAGGAACCTCTGGGGTGATGATGGTCGCCAAATCAGAGTTGGCTTACTCGGTCATGAAACGCGCCTTCAAAGAGCGCACGATCGAGAAGGTGTATCACGCGGTGGTGGCCGGACACCTTGACCCCGCTTCAGGCACCATTGACGCGCCGATCGGTCGCCACCCGTCGCGCGAGTGGCGCATGGCTGTGATCGACGGCGGGAAGCGCGCCGTCACCCATTACGACACGCTTGAACTCATGGCGGGCGCTCAACTCACCGAGGTGCACCTTGAGACGGGGCGCACCCACCAGATTCGTGTCCATATGGCTGCCGTCGGCCATCCCTGTGTCGGCGACACCTTCTACGGTGCGGACCCCACCCAGGCTGAGCGCCTGGGGCTCACCCGCCAGTGGCTCCACGCCGTGCGCCTGGGCTTTGCGCACCCGCGCACGGGTATGCCGATGAGCGTGTCCAGCCCCTACCCGGCCGACCTTCAGGCCGCCCTGGAGACGCTGCGCCACCCCCGCGACTGACGCGGGGAAGTGGGCCCGCGCAACCCGGCCACGGCCTCGTCGGTGAGCCGTGAGCTGAACGACCGTGCGCCCCCGGGAGTCGCGCGGCCCCAGCTGGGCCCAGGACAGTAGAATCGACGCATGGCTGATTCCTTCGTGCACCTCCACAATCACTCCGAGTATTCGATGCTCGACGGGGCTGCGAAGACGAAAGCCATGGCGCAAGAGGCGGCGCGCCTGGGGCAACCCGCGATCGGCCTGACTGATCACGGCTACCTTTTCGGTGCCTACGATTTCTACACGAACTGCAAGAACGCCGGGGTTAAACCCATCATCGGCCTGGAAGCCTATGTGACGCCCGGGACCTCGCGTTTTGATCGACAGAAGGTCCTATGGGGCGAGCCGTGGCAGCGCGCCGATGACGTGAGCGCGGGTGGCTCCTATAATCACCTGACCCTTATCGCCTACAACACGACGGGCATGCTCAACTTGTTCCGCTTGGGTTCGTATGCCTCGACGGACGGTCAGTTCGGCAAGTGGCCGCGCGCCGACAAGGAACTGCTCGCTCAGTTTCACGAGGGACTCATCGTGTTCACGGGATGCCCCTCGGGTGCCGTGCAGACGCGACTGCGCTTGGGGCAGTGGGACGAGGCCGTGGCTGAGGCCGCGGAACTGCGCGACATTTTCGGGGCGGACAACTTCTACGTCGAGGTCATGGACCATGGCATCGACATCGAGCGACGCACCCACCAGCAGGTCCTCGAGATCGCCAAGCTTATGAACGCGCCCCTCGTGGCCACCAACGACGCGCACTACGTCAAGCGCGACGACCGCAAGATCCAGGACGCCCTCCTGTGCATCAACTCGGGTTCGCGCATCAACGACCCCGACCGTTTCAAGTTCGACGGCGACGGCTACTACATCCGCCCCTCCGATGAGATGCGTTCGCTGTGGAGCGAGCTGCCTGGCGCCTGCGACTCGACCCTCGAGATTGCGCAGCGCTGCGACGTGCACTTTACGACCACGAAGGAGGGCGCGAACTACATGCCCGACTTCCCGGTCCCCGAGGGCGAGGATAAGACCTCGTGGTTCATCAAGGAGGTCGAGCGAGGCCTGCGTGACCGTTTCCCGAACGGCATTCCTGACGCCGTGCGCAAGCAGGCCCAGTACGAGGAAGACGTCATTATTTCGATGGGATTCCCCGGCTACTTCCTCACCGTCGCCGACTACATCAACTGGGCGAAGTCCCAGGGCATCCGCGTGGGACCCGGTCGTGGCTCGGGCGCGGGGTCGATGGTCGCCTACGCCATGAAGATCACCGAGCTCAACCCCCTCGACCACGGCCTGATCTTCGAGCGATTCCTTAACCCCGAGCGAATCTCGATGCCCGACTTCGACGTCGACTTCGATGAACGCAGGCGCGACGAGGTCATCGCCTACGTGAAGCGCAAGTACGGTGAGGACCGCATCAGCCAGGTCGTCACCTACGGCACGATTAAGACCAAGCAGGCCCTGAAGGACTCCGCGCGCATCCTCGGCAAGGACTTCAAGGTCGGCGAGCAGCTGACCAAGGCGCTGCCCCCCGCGATTATGGGCAAGGACATCACGGTCCACGGCATCTTCGACGAGAAGGACAAGCGCTACGCCGAGGCCTCGGAGTTCCGTAAGTTCTACGAGGAGAACCCGGACACGCACGAGGTCGTCCAGTATGCGCTCGGCCTGGAGGGACTCACCCGCCAGTGGGGCGTGCATGCGTGTGCGGTCATCATGAGCTCCCATACGCTCACCGACATCATCCCGATCATGAAGCGCCCGCAGGACGGAGCGATCATCACGCAGTTCGACTACCCGACGTGTGAGACGCTGGGTCTGCTCAAGATGGACTTCCTGGGCCTGCGTAACCTCACGGTCGTGTCGGATGCGCTTCAGAACATTGCGCTTAACGGCAAGCCGGACCCGGACCTCGATCACCTGGCCTTCGACGATAAGAAGACGTATGAGCTGCTGGGACGCGGCGAGACCCTGGGCGTCTTCCAGCTCGATGGTGGTGGCATGCGCGACCTCCTCAAGCTCATGAAGCCCGACAACTTCGAAGACATCTCCGCCGTCGGCGCCCTGTACCGCCCGGGTCCCATGGGCGCGAACTCGCACACGAACTACGCGCTGCGTAAGAACGGACGTCAGGAGATTACGCCCATCCACCCGGAGCTGGAAGAACCGCTCAAAGACATTCTGGGCACGACCTTCGGCTTGATCGTGTATCAGGAGCAGGTCATGCAGATCGCTCAGAAGTTAGCGGGATACTCGCTGGGCCAGGCGGACATCCTGCGTAAGGCGATGGGTAAGAAGAAGAAGGAGGTCCTGGACCAGCAGTTCAAGGGCTTCCGTCAGGGCATGGTCGACAACGGCTACTCCGAGGAGTCGATCAAGGCCCTGTGGGACGTCGTCGTGCCTTTCTCCGCCTACGCCTTCAACAAGGCTCACTCGGCGGCCTACGGCCTTGTCTCTTACTGGACGGCGTTCCTCAAGGCGAACTACCCGACCGAGTACATGGCGGCTTTGCTGACTTCGACGAAGGACAACAAGGATCGTCGTGCCCTCTATCTGGCGGAGTGCCGCCACATGGACATTACGGTCCTGCCCCCGGACGTGAATGCGTCGATGGGTAACTTCGCCCCTGATGGAGAAGCGATTCGCTTTGGCCTGAATGCCATCCAGAACGTGGGCGGCCCAGTCGTCGAAGCGATCGTTTCGACCCGCACCGAGAAGGGGCGCTTCTCCTCGTTCCAGGACTTCCTGGACAAGGTCCCGCAGGTGGTGTGCAACAAGCGCACGATCCAGTCCCTGATCCGTGCCGGCGCCTTCGACTCGATGGGGCACACGCGCCGCGCTCTCCTGGCTCGCTGCGACGAGGCCGTGGACGCGATCATCGACGTCAAGCGCAACGAGGCGATCGGGCAGTTCGACCTTTTCGGCTCGCTTGGGGAGGAAGAAGATTCAGGGTCGGGCCTCACGATCGATATTCCCGATCTGCCCGAGTTCGATCGTAAGACGAAGCTGGCCGCTGAACGTGAGATGCTGGGCCTATACGTCTCTGATCATCCGCTGCGTGGGGTGGAGGCTGCGTTGGCTCGCCACCAGGACTATGAGATCGCGCAGGTCGTGGGTTCGGAAGAGGCGATGGCGGATCGCGTCGTGAAGATCGCCGGCCTGGTGTCGGGGGTGACCACGAAGGTGACGAAGCAGGGTAACGCGTGGGCGATTGCGACGATCGAGGATCTGTCGGGTTCGGTGGATGTTCTCTTTTTCCCGCGCTCCTATGAGTCGATTCAGACTTACCTGGCTCAGGACATTATTGTCCAGATCGAAGGAAAAGTGAACGTGCGTGAGGAGGGGATGACCATTTACGGCCAGTCGATGACCCTTCTCGATCTGTCGGGCGGGGCTGACCAGCCTCTGGACCTGCGTTTGTCGGCTGCACGCTGCACGCCTGAACTCCTCACGGACTTGCGCGGTGTCCTTGAATCTTTCCCGGGAGGTTCACCGGTGCGTCTGCACCTGACGGAGCCAGGGCGCGTCACTGTCGTCGAACTGGACCCGAAGCTGCGTGTTGAACAAACCAGTGCTTTCTTCAGCCATATCAAGGCGGTTGTGGGCGCAGGTGGGGTGGTTACTAGCGCCTAGGTGCGTTTCCCTGTGATGTACCTATCGCTCATGGGCGGGGGAATGCGGCGTTGTTGGTGTCTGATGAGGCGGATCCGACGATGGCTGCTGCCCGGCCCCAAGGCGCGTCGACCTCGACCAGGTCGCCTGCGCTTAGGTGGTGGCCTCGGCGCGTTTCTCGCACGCCGTTGACGCTCACGTCCCCGTCCTGAATGAGTGCGCGGGCCTGCGCGCCGTCTTCCGCGAGGGAGGCAAGTTTGACGAATTGGCCGAGCTTAATTTGCCCGCGCACGGGAATCGTGGGGGTCGTCATGAGGGGTCCTTTCGCTGGTGGGGGCTGTGTGGAGCGCGAGCGCGCGTTTGAACAGTATCCTTGGTGTCGAAGACAGACAATAAGGAGGAGCGGTGAGCGCTCACAACGACGATATTGATGCGGAGTTCCAGTCGCTGGTCGCATCGCTGGGGGAGACCGTGCCGTCGGCTTCGTCTCTGCCTGCGCGTGACCTGGACGATACGCCTGTTGACGAGTCGCTGCACCTGGAGGGGGGGCGCCTGTCGGTCGCGCTGGTGCTCGCGCCGATTGCGTACCCCGAGGCCTTGCACTCGCTGTTGGCGTTGTCGGGCATCCGCGAATCTATCGTGCGTCTCAAACCTTGGACTGCTGTGTGGCTGCGTGTTGAGACGACCCCGACGGACGAGGAGGAGCTTGATGCTCTCCTGACGGGCCAGCGTCCGATGCCGGATGCGGTCGATCGTGTCGCGCGGGCCGTGTCGCGCCTGTCCAAGTACGGGTCGGTTGCCCTCATGAGTTGGCTCGTGGAGGGCGATGGCGTTGAGCCGGGTGTGTCTGGCCGTATTTCTGCGCAGCGTTACGTGGGCGGAGAGCCGGAGGAAGCGATTCCTGCGGGGCTGCTCCTCGGGGCGATGCCGGCGGCCACTGAGGATCTGCTGCTTGGGCGTACGACGCCGTGCGACTACTCGGATTCGGTGAGTGCCGATGGGACGCGCAGGGGGGGCGGTCCCTTCGGTTGGTTCCGTCGCAAGTCCTCATGAGCGTTCTTGAACTGCTGCCAGCCGTCGATGTGACGGGCGGGCAGGCGGTGCGCCTGTCTGGCGGATCGGTGGATTGCGGCTCGTGGGGTAGTCCCCTCGATGTCGCCCGTTCTTTTTACGAGGCGGGGGCGCGTTGGGTGCACCTGGTGGACCTTGATCTGGCGTTCGGTCGCGGTGATAATGCTGAGCTTCTTGCCCGGGTTATCAGTGATGTTCCAGTCGCGGTTGAGCTGTCGGGAGGTATCACCAGTCGAGCGGCGATCGAAGCCGGATTGGAGATGGGACCCGCGCGCGTCAATATTGCCACGCAGGCACTTCGCAACATCGACGCGGTGTGTGAGGCGATCGAGTGTTTCGGTGAGCGCGTCGCTGTTTGCCTGGATGTGCGCGGCGATCGGCTGGCTGCGCGCGGAGGTGACGGCGAGGGGGCAAACGTCTGGGGGGTGCTGCGTCTCCTGAACGAGGTTGGGGTGGCTCGCCTGGTCGTGACTGACGTGATGCGTGATGGGCAGATGAACGGCTCGAATCTGGAGCTGGTTGCCCGCATTGCTGGCTCGACGAACGCGCGAGTCATTGCTTCGGGCGGTATCAACTCACTCGCTGACATTGAGGCGTTGCGTGCGCTCGATATTGAGGGTGCGATCGTCGGTAAAGCGCTCTACCGGGGCGCCTTCACGCTGGCCGATGCGATGGTGGTTGCCGGTCATGAGGAGCGGTGATGGGTGCCCGTCTGTCCGAGGAGCAAAAGAATCGTTTGGCTAGGCGCCTGTCGATGATGAGTCCCGACCGTGCCGACGTGGGTCAGGGGCTGCCCTGCACGACTCGCGCACTCGCGTTGGGGCGGGGCGCTGACGGCGGAGCCGCGCGACTTCAGGCCCTTGTGGATGCGCTTGCAGTCGAGCGCGTCATCGTCCCCGTTGATGTTGAACCAGATCCTCGTGTGACGGGAGTTCATGCGGGCGACAATGAGCATGCTCCCACCGACTTCGTGCGCGTACTCACTCCCGCGGGTGAGGCGCTTGCGATCTATTCATCGGCGCAGGCTCTGTCCGCACATCGCCCCGGTGACCGTCCGATGGCCTTGAGTGTTCGCACGATCTGCTTGACGGCACTGGTCGAGACCAGTGGGCGCATCGTCATGAACCCGGGTACCGACGCCGTAGTGTTGCCGCGCCCGGCCGTCGCGGCCCTCGCGCAGGGCGACACGTGGTTGCCCGCGTGGCGTGATACGGCCTTGCGCGACCAACTCGTGGCTGAGGCCGGCGCAGTTTGTCCCGCAATCGTCGATCTGTCGGTCGTCTATGCGGGCGACGGCTTGATACGTGTCGTCGTATCCGTGGACCGCGCCTCCTATGCGGATGGGGCAGATGCCTCGGCGATGAAGGCTGCGCTTTCCCAGGCGCTGTCCCAGATCGGGGCCAGTCCACGTCTGATTGCCTCGGCAGACCGCGTCGAGATTGCACCCGTGCTGCGCTGAAGACGCCGATGGTTGACCTGCCCTGGGCGCCGGTTGTCGATGTGTCCAGCGCGCTCGGGGACCAGTTCGTCTCGGTCCGATCAGCGTGTCATCGTGAGTGAGGAGGGCAATGCTTTCCGATATGGCGTGTTCCTGTTGATTCTGGTAGTGTGGGTTTGACCGTCTGGGCGAACGCCCGGAACGCAAGCGGAGAAATCCCACCTGGATACCCGCCTCTCGCCTGAGAGGATGCCGCCCGCAGGGCGAAGCGCAGGGGATCGGGTTTGGCGGTCGACACGCGTGTGTGTTGACTCCTTGGAAGCCTCCGTACGCGTCGCGTATCGGAGGCTTTTCGCTGCGCGCATAAGGATTCTGTGGAAGGAGCCGCTCATCAGCGAGACTCGCATCAATGAGCGTATTCGAGTCCCCGAGGTTCGCCTTGTGGGACCCGGAGGTGAACAGGTAGGCGTCGTCCGAGTTGAGGATGCGCTGCGTCTGGCCGAAGAGGCCGGGCTTGACCTGGTTGAGGTTGCGCCGAACGCTAAACCGCCCGTCGCAAAGCTCATGGATTACGGCAAGTACAAGTACGAGGCCGCCCAGAAGGCGCGTGATGCTCGCCGTAATCAGGCGAACACGCAGCTAAAGGAAATCCGCTTCCGACTCAAGATCGACGATCATGACTTCGGCGTCAAGAAGGGCCACGTAGAGCGCTTCCTGTCTGCCGGCGACAAGGTCAAGGTCATGATCATGTTCCGCGGTCGAGAGCAGTCTCGTCCCGAGGCCGGCGTTCGCCTCCTGCAGCGTCTCGCCGAGGAGATCGGTGAGCTCGCTACCGTCGAGTCGATGCCCCGTCAGGACGGGCGCAACATGACGATGGTGCTGGCTCCCACCAAGCGTAAGGCCGACGCCCTGACTGAGCAGCGCAAGCGCCGCGAAGCCGAGCGTGCTGAGCGCCGGGGCAAGCGCGCGGAGCGCGCCAGTAAGGACCAGGCCCGAGTGGCAGCCGACAAAGCTGCCGAACAGGACTGACGGCGATAGTAATCGCCTCACAACGAAGGAATAGAAATGCCGAAGAACAAGACTCATTCCGGTGCTAAGAAGCGCTTCCGCACGACTGGCTCGGGCAAGATCATGCGTGAGCAGGCCGGCGCCCGCCACCTGCTGGAGCACAAGTCCAGCCGCAAGACCCGCCGCCTGGCGACCGACCAGGTCCTGGAGACCGCCGACGTTAAGCGCGTCAAGCGTCTGCTGGGCAAGTGAGTTCGAGTTAGAGGAGAACAATAGAAAATGGCACGTGTTAAGCGTTCTGTCAACGCCAAGAAGAAGCGTCGTACTGTACTCGAACAGGCCTCCGGCTACCGTGGCCAGCGCTCGCGCATGTACCGTAAGGCCAAGGAGCAGGTCACTCACTCCTTCGTCTACTCCTACCGCGACCGCAAGGCCAAGAAGGGTGACTTCCGCCGCCTGTGGATCCAGCGCATCAACGCCGCGTCCCGCGCCCAGGGGCTGACCTACAACCGCCTCATCCAGGGCCTGAACTTGGCTGGCGTTGAGGTTGATCGCCGTATGCTGGCCGAGCTGGCCGTGAACGACCTTAACGCGTTCAACGCGCTGGTGAAGGTCGCCAAGGACGCGCTGCCCGCCGACGTCAACGCCCCCAAGGCCTGATTGGTGAGTTCTTTTCCCGAGCGCCTGACCCTTCTCGATAATCCCCGCGCCGACCGCGTGCGCAGGGTGTCGGGTCTGGTCGGGCGCTCGGCGCGTTTGCGTTCGGGCCTGATGCTCGTGGAGGGGCCTCAGGCCGTGCGTGAACTCGCGCGTTTCCGTCCCGGCGCTGTCCGTGACGTGTACGTGCGTGAGGATGCGTGGGACACCCACGCTGACGTCGTGGAGGCGGCGCGGTGCGCGACTCGTTGGGTGCACCCCGTCACGAACGAGGTCTCGGCGGTACTCTCGCGTGATTCGCAGGGTGTGTGCGCGGTGGCGTCCCATGACGCCCTCGTGCGTGAACTGCCGGAGCCGAGCGTGGGGGAGACACTCGTTGTGCTCGCCCAGGGACGTGACCCCGGCAACGTCGGCACGATCATTCGCACGGCTGACGCCTTTGGAGCCTCGGGTGTCATTACTGTTGCGGGCACAGTGGAAGCGACGAACCCGAAGGTCGTGCGCGCCAGCGCCGGCTCGGTGTTCCATGTTCCCGTGTGCGTCGTGCCATCTTTTGAGGAGGTTCGCTTCCTCGTGCACGGCCGCGGTGCCGCCCTGCTGGGGACCAGCGGCGGTGCCGGATCCGTCGACTTGGCGCAGATGCTCGTGCAGGGCGTCTCCGTACGCTCGCGTCTCTCGCAGTCCCACGCGTGGGTGTTCGGCAACGAGGCGACGGGGTTGTCGGGGGCGCAGATGCGCCTGTGCGATGCCCTTGTCTCGATTCCGATGAGTGGTGACGCTGAATCGCTCAACGTCGCGAGCGCGGCGACAGCGTGCCTTTTCGCATCTCAGACAGTGCGAGGAATGGCGCTCTGAGTGTCGTCATCACGGCGCACTGTGGCGCGCGAGACTAGTCTGGATGACATGAAGTTAGCCGACCTGTCCGAGGCACAATTAGTCTCCTACTTCCGCGATTATTTTCCTGTCGGTGAGCGCACCCTTATCGGTATCGGTGACGACTGCGCGCAGATCGCGGCGCCCGAGGGGTCATTCATCGTGACGACGGATGTTATGGTGGAGGATCAGCACTTCCACCTGTCGTGGTCCACTGGTTACGAAGTTGGAGCGCGTGTCGCTGCTCAGAATCTGGCGGACATTGATGCGATGGGCGGCAGGCCGACGGGTCTCGTGGCCTCGGTCGTGGCTCCTCGGCAGATGGATGCGGACGTGTTCCTCGACGTTGTTCGAGGCTTGGGGGATCGGGCGCGCCAGGTCGGCGCGGGCGTCGTGGGAGGGGATCTGAGCGCGGGGGAGAAGCTCACGATCTCCGTGACTGCCTTCGGGTACTGCCCGGGTCCGGTCGTGAGCCGCGACGGCGCTCTACCTGGTGATGTGATTGCCGTCAGCGGCACGCTTGGTTTCTCCTACGCGGGCCTGGACTTGCTCGCGGGTGGGCATGTCGATCCTCGCGCCCGGGGCGTTGGCCAGTTGGGTGAGCTTGAACCCTTCGTGCGTACCTACCGTGCGCCCGATCCTCCTCTTGGATCCGGTGTTGCAGCTGCGAGCGCGGGGGCACGAGCCATGATGGATCTGTCGGATGGACCCGCTGCCGACGCCGCGCGCATTTCGAGGGCCTCGGGCGTCGTGATCGAATTCGACCGGCCCGCGATCGAGCGCGAGGCCTGGCGGTTGCAGGCGCCGGCTCTTATCTGCCGAGCCGATCCCGTGAAGTGGGTACTCCAGGGAGGAGAGGAACACGGCATGATTGCTGCTTTCCCGCCGGATGTACGACTACCGGAGGGATTTCGAGTGATTGGCCAAACCCGCGCATGCGAGTCGGGCGAGGAATCCTGTGCAATGTTCGATGGGGAGATCCTGCGCGGTGCGTGGGATCATTTCTCCTCCGATTCCGTAGACTAGTGTGATGTGGACCGCTGATGGTGTCTCCGGGTTGTCCGGGAGGCGTGGCGGTACAGCTACCAACGAATGGAGAACGTCACGATGACCGCGTCGACTGAGGGGACCCAGGCCTCGTCCCGTCCGATGTCGCGCCTTGCGCGTAAGCTCGCTGAAACCTCTGAGGAAGTTCCGGCCACCGCCGGCTTGTCTCTCCCGTGTCTGCGCGGTGACGCTGCGGTGCCGCCGACCAAGGGGCTGCCGGTCGTCACCCATGAGGAGGGTGCACAGGGGTGACACCACGATGTGGTGACCTAGCGATAGGGGGCGATCGTCGATCGCGTCTCCTTCTGGTCCGAGGCCACAGACACCCGGCTGTGGCTTAAGCGTTGACGCGGAGTGCTCGCCATCTCGATCACCGATCGGTCGATGGCTCTCAGTCTTTCTGCCCGACCATGGCAATATAACTTGTCATAGTCATAACTGATTAACGTTGACTGGTGCATATGGCTGTGTTACTAGTTTCCCTGTTGTGGTAATCGCTTGTCGAGGAAGTCTCTGGTGGATTATCCGAGACATCACCGACGGACGCCGTGAGGAGCGAGCAATGAATGCTGCAAGTGATGACTTGACCGGGAGCGCGATCCGTCCGATAGCTATTGGCATGGATGGCGATCCCGTCCCCGATCCGCCGACGTTGTCATCGAGTGTGCCAGGCATGTCCGCCCCGCTGTCGGCTTGTACATACAGCCCTGGACAGGGCCAGTTTCCGATGGGTGAGCCGATTGCGATGGCACCGGCGATGGCTGGGGGAGTTCAGCCCTTAGTCACTGCGGTCTCCCAGCGTCCGCGCAAGCGCGCCAACCCCATTTTTTTCGCTGCCCTGTTCCTCGTTGTACTCGCGGTGGTAGCAGTTGGCAGCTTCGTCCTTGCGAACTCAATGCGTACACCCGAAGCGCAGGTGCGCCGTTACCTGGACTACCTCGCACAAGGGAACGCCAGCGCTGCCACAGCGATGGTTGATCCAGGTGTGGCCAACGATGAACGCGTCTTTTTAACGGACGAGGTCATGGCCTCGGCAACCTCGCTGCTGCAGGTCGAAGATGTCGTTGACAGGGATGAGGGGCGCACATCGAAGAAACACACCGTAAACGCCACAGTGACGGTCGGCGATGTCCATTTTACCTTCCCCTTTGAAGTCCAAGAAAGCAAACCGACACTGGGAATCATCAAGAACTGGACGATCCAAAACGCCCTAGTCGTTCCCATCGCCGTCAGGATTAAGAATGTGTCGACGTTTAGCATCGGCGGCGTGACGGCGCCCGTCAGTGATGACAATTATTTCCCATACACGTCCCCGATCTACATGCTGTATCCAGGGGTCTACACGGTGAGTGCCGCCGACCCGGGGGATTATATCGAAGCCGACCCGGTCATCTTCAAGGCCGCGAGAGACGAGTACAAGTTCGGTGCCGACCCGCTTCGGTATGTGACGGTCGATACATCATACAGTGATTCGTTGCTTGCAGCTGCGGTCGACGCGATGGTCGCGCAGACCACGTCGTGCGCCACGCCTCCGGAGAATCTCGATACGGTGTGTCCCTTCGGGCTGCAGCGAACAGATTTGACCATTCTTGAGGTTAAGCAGATGCCGTCCACGGCGAAACAGTGGGATGACGACCCATCCGAGTTCCACGATTACGCCTTCTTTAAGGTGCAACAGGGGGCCGGGACTCCGATCTACACCCTGAAGTCAACTGTGTACGCGACGTTGAAGTTTGACGAAAACGGAAAGATGGTGGTCGATTCTGCTGGTAAGCCTCAGTTCTGGCTGAGGTACGAGGTAGAATAGGTTTGACGCTCTGACACTCCCCGATCGTGTGACGGTCGGGGAATGTCTCGTATCCGCTTTGTGACCCGGCTTTGACTCTTTCCCACTGGCGTGTGATCATAGGCACGTCTTTTTGACCGGTGGTCGGTATCGCCTCGTTTGTCGCCCGATGTCGACGCCGGAGTTTTTGTGCATCGTGAGGAGCGAGTCGTGAATACTGACAACAACGAAACCATCGGCGCCGATATACCTGTGCCATCCCCAACGACGGTTGGTCCTACTCCCGGCGCCGCCTCTGTCGTTACTTCTGGTGCCGGCCCTGTTCCGGGTCCTGGTGCCGCCCCTGTTCCGGGTCCTGGTGTGGCGCCCGCTGCGGGGGTGTCGTTTGCTCCCGTCTCGCCACGCGCTAAGAAGCGAGTGAAGCTGATTGGCGCCCTGGTGGGTGTTCTCGTGGTGCTGGTGATCGCTGGCGTGGTGGCGATCAAGGTTGTTAATAGTTCGCGCACGCCCGAGGCCGAGGTGCGCAGGTACCTGGATCTGCTGGCTTCTGGTCAGGCCAGTGCGGCGACGGCCATGGTGGATCCGGGTGTGAATAACGACCAGCGTACCTTCCTGACTGACGACGTGATGGCCTCGGCGAGTTCGCTGCTGGTCATCGAGGACGTGGTTGCCGACAAGAACGAGGGTTCCGACACGCGCACGGTGACCGCCACCATGCAGGTCAACGGCGAACGCTTCACCCACGACTTCACCGTGACGATGGGGAAGTCGACGTTGGGCGTTCTGAATAACTGGACAGTGAAGGACTCTCTTGCCGCGCAAGTGAGCGTTGATGCTGAAGGGTACACTCAGTTCACCGTCGGTGGCACGAGCGCCGATGTGTCCTCGGCGGTCCGCAGTGGCAAGGACGACGCCTACCTCTTCTACCCCGGCGTCTACACGTTCACGCCAGTCGCGCCGAACGAGTATGCAAACTCTAACCCGGAGACGGTGTCGGTCCTCGATGATGGTTTGGGTGACAACAGCGCCGTTGTGACGCTGAAGGCCACCTATAACGCAAAGTTGACAGCAGCAGCGATAGCGGCAGGACAGCAGAGTGTTGACTCCTGCACGTCCATCCCAGGCAACCAGAACTCTTCATGCCCATTCGCGATCCAGAGTGATGCGGTCACCGAGGTGACGGGGTTCATGCCTAAAGCGCTGGCACCAGTGTCCGACGACCAGCCGACAGTATTCCGGGCGTCTGTCATCTTCACAGCGACATACTCCAACAAGTACTACATGGCAGGCACACGAGACGTGGAGGCCAATGTGGAGATTCGCGCGCAGCTGGATGACGACAAGGTGCTCAAACTGGACAAGGACGGCAATCCCGAGTTCACGGTGAGCTTTACCCGCTGAGGCAGTGTCTGTGCGTTTCTAATCCGTGATGGTGCCCTCGGCCTAACACGGGGGCACCATCTATCCGCTTTGTGACCCGGCTTTGACTCTTTCCCACTGGCGTGTGATCATAGGCACGTCTTTTTGACCGGTGGTCGGTATCGCCTCGTTTGTCGCCCGATGTTGACGCCGGAGTTTTTGTGCATCGTGAGGAGCGAGTCGTGAATACTGACAACAACGAAACCATCGGCGCCGATATACCTGTGCCATCCCCAACGACGGTTGGTCCTACTCCCGGCGCCGCCTCTGTCGTTACTTCTGGTGCCGGCCCTGTTCCGGGTCCTGGTACCGCCCCTGTTCCGGGTCCTGGTACCGCCCCTGTTCCGGGTCCTGGTGTGGCGCCCGCTGCGGGGGTGTCGTTCGCTCCCGTCTCGCCACGCGCTAAGAAGCGAGTGAAGCTGATTGGCGCCCTGGTGGGTGTTCTCGTGGTGCTGGTGATCGCTGGCGTGGTGGCGATCAAGGTTGTTAATAGTTCGCGCACGCCCGAGGCCGAGGTGCGCAGGTACCTGGATCTGCTGGCTTCTGGTCAGGCCAGTGCGGCGACGGCCATGGTGGATCCGGGTGTGAATAACGACCAGCGTACCTTCCTGACTGACGACGTGATGGCCTCGGCGAGTTCGCTGCTGGTCATCGAGGACGTGGTTGCCGACAAGAACGAGGGTTCCGACACGCGCACGGTGACCGCCACCATGCAGGTCAACGGCGAACGCTTCACCCACGCGTTTCGGGTCACCTCCGGTCAAGCAACGATGGGAATCCTTGATAACTGGAAGATTCGGGACTCGCTGGCAGTGCCTGTGACCGTCGACGGCGACGGCATCGATCAATTTTCTGTCGGTGACACTAAGGCCTCTATCGACAAGGCAAGCTTCTACATGGAGGGGCGTTCCTTCCTCTTCTATCCGGGCGCATACAATTTCACGCCCGTCGCGCCCAACGAGTACGTTGACACGACTCCCGTCGCCGTCTCCGTGCTTGACGACGTTCGCACTGCGGGCGGCGATGGCAGGAGTGACGTGACCTTCAAAGCAACCTACAACGACAAGCTTGAAGCCGCCGCTCTCGAAGCGGCTCAGGCGCTCGTTGAATCGTGTGGGACCTATCCGGGCAACCAGGGTGACGACTGCTCGTCCCTGATTCAGGGAGAAAACGTCACCGCTATTTCCATCAAGGAAATGCCAACATCTCTCGAGTCCTACAGCTTCGATCCAACGTCATTTTCTGGGGGCGTGACGTACACGGTCACGACAGGGGAGGGAGCACTGTTCCCCGGAACTCGGGACGTCGGCCTGACGGTGAAGGTCGACGCGCGTTTCAATGACGACGGAGTGATGATGATGACCGCTGACGGTAAGCCGGACTTTAGAGTGTCCTTCGCCTTCTAGCGTCGTTAGCGAGCACCCTATACACGTGTTGCCCGTCCGCGTCTGCGGACGGGCAACACGTATCCGCTCCGTGATCGTTCTTTGACTGACCGCGCGCACAGCGTGATACTGGGCACGCCAAAGCGGCTGGATGACGGGCACGCGGAACGCGTCTCGCTCCCGGCTGCGGATTGTCAACGTTGTGAGGAGCACATGATGGGCACTGAGAAGAATGAAGCGAACGCGGCACCGATACCCGCACCGCCCGCAACCCCAGAGGTTCCGGCTCCACCGACGTCCGCTGGGGCAGGCGTGTCGCCCACGCCTGCCCCTGGCCGGGGCAAGAAGCGAGCGATGGTGATCGGAACCCTCGTTGGTGTCCTCGTGGTGCTGGTGATCGCTGGCGTGGCGGCGATCAAGGTTGTCAATAGCTCTCGTACCCCCGAGGCCGAGGTGCGCAGGTACCTGGATCTGCTGGCTTCTGGAAAGGCCAGTGCGGCGACCGCCATGGTTGATCCGGGCGTGCCGGACGACCAGCGTGTCTTCCTGACCGACGACGTCATGGCCTCGTCCCAATCACTGCTCGTTGTCGAAGAAGTGGTGGCCGACAAGAATGAGGATCTCCAGACGCGTCAGGTTTCGGCCACCGTACAGGTCAACGGGGAACGCTTCACCCACGCCTTCACCGTCACCAAGGACAAGCCGACGATGGGCGTCCTGAATAACTGGACGGTGAAGAACTCACTGGCTGCTCCGGTCAGCGTCGACGCACAGGGATACACCCAGTTCACCGTCGGTGGTGTGAGCGCCGATGCCCCTCGAGAGTTTGTCGCCGACAAGTCGGCCACCTACCTCTTCTACCCCGGCGTCTACACGTTCACGCCCGTCGCCCCGAGCGAATACGTGAACGTTAACACCAAGACCGTTACCGTCCTCGATGGCGTCCACGGTAGGTTCGCCAACCATGCCGATGCCGCTGATGTTTCCCTAGAAGCGACCTACAGCGATAAGCTGAAGGAGGCGGCGCTTGAATCCGCAAAGGAATTCCTGAACTCCTGTGCGTCCATCCCAGGCAACCAAAATTCTAACTGCCCATCCGCCCTCCAAAGCGACGCGGTCACCGCGATCTCCGTCAAGATAATGCCCACAACGATGGAGCCGATGGACATCGACCCGGGGGTCTTCCAAGGACCAGTCACTTTCGCGGTGACGTACTCCGACAAGTCCACCACACCGGGCACGCGCGACGTCGACACAACGGTGGTCGTCAACGTCCAATTCAGCAACGATGGGCTACTCAAGCTCACGTCGGATGGTAAGCCTGACTTCTGGGTTGGTGTATCCCGGTGAAGCCATCGTCACCCTCCGACCCGTGACGGCGTCCGCGCTGGGTGTTCTCCTCGAACAGATCCATGGCGTGAGAGCCGGTGTCACACGCAGGTTGAATCGAATTTTTGCATGTGAGAAAATTAGCGGGTTTTGTAACCGACAGGCACACCACAGTGCCCGTTCGCGGGCGCGTGACGGAGACTATCACAGTGAGGAGCATCGATGACACAGAACAGCGATGACACTATCCACGGTCTGACGCCTCCTCCCGCCCCCGACGGGGGTTCCGGCGCACCTGCAGAGGCCTTCGAACAGACAATGCTCACGCTGCCCATCGACGCCCCTCCCGCCCCTGAACCGACCGCCGCGGGTCTCCCGCCTGTACCCGAGGTCGGCATTGACACTCCGCCTGCCCCGCACGCGAGTCCATCCCCCGTGTCCCAGCCCGGATCGGCGCTCGCCTTCACTCCCATGTCGCAGGCGAGTCGCCGTCGGATGAAGCAAAGCGTGATCGTGATCGCGATCCTGGCGGTGATCGGCGGCGTGAGTGCTCTCAGCATCATGTTCGCGAACTGGACGCGTACCCCAGAGGCCACGGTCCGCCAGTACCTGGACTATCTGGCCGCCGGCAATGCCGATGCGGCGACAGCGATGGCAGATCCGGGTTTAGCCAATGAGCAGCGCGGGTTCCTGACGAACGCGGTCATGGCCTCGGCCAACTCCCGGATCGTCGTTGAAGACGTTGTCGCCGCGCCGTACGGGGGCAACAAGGTCACCACCGTCACCGCCACGATGCAGCTTGACGGAGAACGCTTCACCTATTCCTTCGGTGTGACCGCCGCGAAGCCTACGTTGGGCCTGCTGAAAAACTGGAAGATGCAAAACGCCCTGGTTGCGCGCGTGAATATTACCGGCAAGAAGGTTTCCTACTTCACGGTCGGCGGGGCGAAAGGGTCGATCAATATCGGGGCTCTCTCGGGCGGCTCGGACTACGTGTTCTACCCGGGGGTCTATACTTTCACTCCAGCTGACATTGGCGACTACATTGACGCTGCACCCGTAACGGCGCGTGTGAAGGCAGATATGGCCGCAACCAGCAGGGGGGTCGCCAGCACCAGCGTGACGTTGACGGGTGCGTACAACGATGCGTTGGCCTCGGCGGCACTGGATGCTGCCATTGCTCTGACAAACTCCTGCGCGACCGCCCCCGGCAACACCAACAAGGCATGTCCTCTGAAGGTGCAATCCACTGATCTGTCGGTGCTGGAGGTCGCGAGCTTGCCCACGTCGTTGCAGCCCGATCCGTTCTGGGATCGCACGTACACGGGTCGGGCAACATTTCGGATCAAGGGTTCGGGGCGCAATAGTAAGGTCGAGGACATTGAACGGACGTTCACGGTGAACGTCAAGGCGGAGGATAGCGGTACGCTTATTCTCGATTCGTCGGGCAAGCCGCAGTTCAAAGTGACCTTCGACTGGTAACAGGTGGGTGGTGTGGGGCTAATGCCTCACACCACCCCTGTTTCTTCATGGTTGTTCTCCAACGTGGTGGCAAGCAGTCGGAGGCGCGCTATGATGGGTTGTTGGTAACTCTGTCACACTGAAAATGGAGCAGCCCACATGAGCAATGATGCACAGGTCACAAGTGCGCGTAGACCCGGTCGACCCAAAGCTGGAAGTGAGGATAAGAAGGCACGAATCCTTGCAGAAGCGTTGACCCTCTTTTCGACCCGGGGCTTTGCCGCTACCTCCCTGGCAGACATTGCTCGAGCATCGGATATTTCCAAAGCTGGGCTGCTGCACCACTACTCCTCCAAGGACCAGCTGTTGGCAGCCGTCCTGGAAGAGCGTGATCGTCGCACGATGAGCCGTTTGCCCGGAGAGGGCGCCGGAGCAGAGGCTGCGCTCGATGCATGGGTGGAGATGGTGGCCCATAATCAACGGCATCCCGATGGTGTCGCTCTGTATACAGCGATGTCAGCGTCCGTTATCGATGTGGAACATCAGGCCCATCCATGGTTCCGCCACCACTTGATGGCCGCGATTCAGTACCTGGGGGATTCTCTCGAACGGGGAAAAGTGACCGGCGAAGTGCGTGTGGATGCCCCGAGTGAGCAGATTGCACGCAAGCTCGTCGCGCTCTCGGATGGTCTGCAGGTGCAGTGGCTCTGCTCGCGTGCCGATGGTCGGTGTGACGTGGACATGCATTCGGTGACTGCGGGGGTTGTCGCTGACATTAAAGACCGGTGGTTGATTCGTTCGTAAACGAGGTGTGACACTTCCTTGTAGAGACTAGCAAGAATGTATAATGTATCACACTGCGGTGATCTTTCTTGCTGCTTCGGCAGTGTTTAGGGCTTAGGTCCTTCGTTCGGTCGTGTTGCGGCCATGCGCCTGAGCTACAGGCAAGCCTCGCGCGCGTTAGTATAGACAAACCAGCATGCTTCACAATGTCGGGGGTTTGCCGAGCGTGCCCAGCGGCGGCGCTGCACGTGACGCGGAGGAGCCGACACTTTCTCACGCCTGGAGGTCTACGTATGATGAACACCGCTGTTTCCACCCCGCCACTTCACGATGCCAACGCTCGACGATGCCCCGATGACCTATGGGCGCTGGGGGAGCTGGCTGTGGCCCGTGCCCGCCGCTGGGCAGACGAGTCAGCCCACGAGCCGACACCCCAATCGGCCAAGCTCCTTTCCCGCATCCTCTCCGATCCGGACGGTCTGACCTTCACCACCCGATTCGTCGATGACGTAGTGCGACCCGCGGATCTGGATGTGGCCAGCGCAGCCATGAAGCGGCTGTCTGCCGGACGCAAGAACTTCCTTCCTCCGGTTCTTGCAGCTGCGATGGGGCTCGGGGCGACCGCATCGCACCTGGCTCCCCACACTGTGACGACGGCGGCCCGCCGCGTGTTCCGCGAGATCGTTGGCGATCTCGTTGTCGACGCGACGGATAAGGGCCTCGGCCCGGCGCTCGCGCGCCTGCGCAAAGGTGGACACCGCCTGAACGTCAACCTCCTCGGCGAGGCCGTCCTCGGCGAGAAAGAAGCCGCTCATCGCCTGGCTGAGGTGTCTCGCCTCGTGACGCGAGACGATGTTGACTACGTTTCCATCAAGGTCTCCGCTGTAACAGGCCCGCACAACCCCTGGGGTTTCGAGGAGGTCGTCGCCCATGGTGTCCGTGCCCTATTGCCTCTCTACCGCCTCGCCCGCGATCACGGGACCTTCCTGAACCTCGACATGGAGGATTACAAGGACCTCGACCTGACGATCGCGGTGTTCACAGCCATCCTCGATCAGCCGGATATGCGCGGCTACGAGGCCGGTATCGTCCTGCAGGCCTACCTGCCCGACTCGCTCGGTGCGCTCCAGCGCCTCCATGAGTGGGCACGTCAGCGCGTCGATGCTGGTGGCTCGCGTATCAAAGTCCGTGTCGTCAAGGGCGCGAACCTGTCCATGGAGAGGGTGGACGCGCAGATTCACGGCTGGGAGCTCACCACCTGGCCGTCGAAACAGGCGACCGACACGAACTACAAGCGCATGCTCAGTTGGGCGATGACACCTGAGCGTACCCGCGCGATCCGACTGGGTGTGGCCGGACAGAATATTTTCGACATTGCCTTCGCATACGAGCTGCGCGCTGCGCGCGGCGTCGAGGACAGCGTTGAGTTCGAGATGCTCTCCGGTATGGCGACCGGCATCCAAGAGGTCGTACGCCGCGATGTCGGCTCTCTTCTTCTGTATGTCCCAGTCGTCAACCCCCGTGAGTTCGATGTTGCGATCTCCTACCTGGTGCGCCGCCTCGAAGAGAACGCCGCGCCTGAAAACTTCATGTCCGGCGTCTTTGACATCGCTTCCAATGAGGATGTGTTCGCTCGTGAGCGCGATCGTTTCCTTGCCGCGCTTTCCGACGTTGATCCGGACGCTTGCGTACCCGTTCCCAATCGCCGCCAGGACCGTCTTGCTGAACGCGAGGGGGGTGTTCCCGCCGAGCGGGGGAGTCTCGCCGAGCGCGCACATCGTCCCTTCGCTTCCGAGCCTGATTCTGATCCGGCCTTGGCTGCCAACCGGCAGTGGGCGCGCGACATTGCTGCGGCAATTCCGGCCTCGACGCGGGGTGTCGAGGCGGTGCGTGTCGGCGAGCAAGCCTTGGCTACGAACGAAGCGATTGATGCTCTCGTCGAGGCGAGCGCGCGCGCCGCGCACTCCTGGCAGGCTCTGACTCCTGAGGAGCGCGCCGCCGCCCTGCACCGTGTCGGCGATGTCCTGGCGGCGCGCCGAGGTGAGCTTATTGAGGTTGCGGGGTCTGAGGCTGGCAAGACCATCGATCAGGCCGACCCCGAGGTGAGTGAGGCCATCGACTTCTGCCACCACTATGCGGGTGCCTCCTTGAAACTATCCGATGAAGCATACATGGTGGGGGCACGATTCGTGCCGGTCGACGTCACCGTCGTTGCATCCCCGTGGAACTTCCCCGTTGCCATTCCCGTGGGCGGTGTCGCTGCGGCGCTGGCGGCCGGTAGCGCGGTCATCCTCAAGCCCGCACCGCCGGCCAAACGCTGCGCCGCGGAACTCGTCGCTGCATTCCACGAGGCCGGGGTTCCCAAGGAGCTGGTAGCGCTGGCCCCGCTCGACGACGGTGACGTGTCGCGTTATCTCGTGACGCACGAGGGCGTTGGCCGCGTCGTCCTAACCGGCTCCTACGACACGGCGCGTCTCTTCCGTTCCTGGAAGCCTGACATGCACCTGTTGGGTGAGACCAGTGGCAAGAATGCCATCATCGTCACTCCCTCTGCTGACCCTGATCTGGCGGTGCGTGACATTGTCCATTCGGCCTTCGCGCATGCGGGGCAGAAGTGCTCGGCTTCCTCCCTGCTGATCCTCGTGGGTTCGGCTGGACGCTCCGCTCGCATTGCGCGCCAGCTCGTGGATGCGACTGCCTCACTGCGCGTTGGGCTACCGGCATCCCTGGATTCCCAGGTCGGCCCAGTCGTTGTACCCGATGACGAGAAGGCCGTGCGCGGTCTGACGACCCTGGGTGAGGGCGAACACTGGGTGCTCAAGCCTCGCTACCTGGGCGATGGCTTGTGGACCCCGGGCATCCGCGCGGGCGTGGTACCCGGCAGCGAGTTCCATCTGACCGAATACTTCGCGCCAGTCCTCGGCGTCATGCGCGTTGATACTCTCGAGGAAGCTATCGAAGCTGTCAACCAGGTCGACTACGGTCTGACCTCCGGACTCCAGACCCTTGACACGGACGAGCTCGCGGCGTGGTTGGAGGGAATCGAAGCCGGCAACCTCTACGTCAATCGCGGCATCACGGGAGCGATCGTGCGTCGTCAGCCCTTCGGCGGATGGAAGCGTTCTGCGATCGGCTCGACCACGAAGGCTGGTGGTCCCTCGTACCTGTTGGGCTTGGGTGTCATCGAGGCGGTCCGCGACACTTCTGTTGGAATGCGCGCCAGTCAGCGTGCGCCGCTTGCGTCAGGTGTGCTCGCCTTGTGTGAGTCGGTGCGCGGGCAGCTTTCCGAGGCGGACATGACGGATCTGCGTCGCGCGCTTGCCGCCGATGCCGACGCGTGGGCCTCCGATTACGGTGTCAACCGCGATGTCACCTCCTTGGCATGCGAGCGCAATATCTTGCGCTACCGTCCCACTCCTGTTCTCGTGCGTGCCGGGGGTGGAACCTCGCTGGTAGATACTGTGCGTGTCTTGGCGGCGGGTATCCTCGCGGGTGGGCCCATCGGCCTGTCCGTTGCCGATGACCTTCCGCTGCCGCTGCGTCAGTTCCTGGAGTCCGCGGGTGTTGACGTGAGTGTCGAGGACGACCACACGTGGAATGCACGCCTGGCAGGCGTAGCGACTTCGGGTGACCTGGGAGTGCGCGTTCGTATCCTCGGCCCGCGCGAAGAGACCTCGGAGCAGCGGTGGGTTCACGCGAGCCGCGCGAGCTGGGGCAGCCCCGATGTTGCCCTGTACACGGGCGCCGTCACGCCGTGCCCGCACTCGGAGCTGGCGCCGTTCCTCCGTGAGCAGGCGGTTTCGATTACGAACCATCGTTTCGGGACACCGCTCGACTTGGCAGCTCAGCTCCTGTAGCGATCGTGTCCCTCGCTGCCCGGTGGAATCTGTGCCCATGAGATTTTACCGGGCGGCGAGGGGTCATTCGTGCGGTTGTGGGGCTGGAGGAGCGGCGATTCAGGTGCCGCAACCCAGCTGTTTTGACTTTTCGTTATCACGGCGCTTAACGTTAATCCTGTCTGGGTAACTATGTGGCGAGAATGTACTCGTTGGTTACGACACGGTGCACCGCCGCTCAAGACGTCAGGAGTGACACGTGGGTACGAGTCAATACACCACCAACGGAGATTCGTTTGCGCGATTTGGAGGAGACATGTCGAGCCGTGGTACGTCATCGTACGACGGCAGTGTCAGTACGCAGGGTGCGCGTGTCCGCTTGTTAGAAGACGGAACCCTCGCGCAAGCTTCCCCTGGAGGTTTCGGCGGGAAGGATTTTGGTGCTTATCCGACATCTGCGCGCCACAAGCGCCGCTCGGTTGGCATGGTCATCGCCTTCATCGTCGTGATCGTGCTCATCGGCGTGGGCGTGGTTGGGGTTGTTGTTGCCAGATCAATGCGCACTCCCGAGGCTCAGGTTCAGCGCTATCTCGATCTGTTGTCCAGCGGGCAGGCCAGTGCCGCCTCGAAGATGGTCGATCCTGGCATTCCCAGCGAGCAGCGCGCATTTTTGACGGACGAAGTCCTTGGAGCCACGCCCAACCGTTTGATCGTCGAGAAGATCGTCGACATGAATGAGGGCTCGTCGTCCTCTCTGCATCAGGTCAAGGCCACGATGAGCGTCAGAGGAGAGCGTTTTTCGCAGACCTTCCGGGTCGTGAAGAGGGCTCCAACGCTAGGTTTTTTCGATAACTGGGAGATTCGCGATCCCCTCATCACGAGGATCTACGTGACGGGACGCAACGTGGAGGGCATGACCGTCGGCAATGTGCAAGCTACTGCTCCCCTGACGATCGATGGCAGTGTGCGGTGGGCTCTCCTGGCGTTCTATCCCGGCACCTACAACCTGGAACCGGAATTGTCCAGCGAGTACGTCAAGGCTGATTCGGTTGAGGTCGTTGCGAAGGGAAACGACGGGCGTCCAGAGGGTTCTGAAGTGATGGATGTTGTGGTGACGACCGAATACACCCAGGATATTCGTGAAGCGGCGCTCGCAGCAATTACGGAGAAAACTCACTCGTGCGTGACTCCTCCTGGGAACCTTGATCGTGACTGTCCGGTTCCACTGCAGAGCCGCAATCTGGCGGTCCTGGAAGTTCAATTCGAGCCTGTCAGTGTCGAGACCGTGGACTATGAACCGAACAAGTTCCAGTCGGATCTCTCGTTTTTGATTCGTCCGAATACGTCGGGTGGTTCGCTCCGGTCAGTGCCGGCAGTCGCGATCGCGTCGCTGAGACTCGACGAATCGGCATCACTCATCCTTGACGCCGACGGTAAACCGACATTCGATGTGAGCATCGAAAAAACGGTTTCCACCGGGTGTTGATCGGAGTGATCGTCTCCATGAATGATCGGCAGCACCGACGCCGATTCGCGTACCTGTGACTGCGGGAATCCGCGCAATGGGCGGCGGACGGTGTTGGTACCCGCACCGGGTGTGTGGGGTGTACGTGCCCCTACGATGAAACAACCAGTTTCAATACCGGCTGTCCCTCACGATTAGCCTGAAAAGTCGCCCCGCAACGTGTTGCTCGAGGCCCGGTCCCAGCATCGTCGGGGGAGGTATCGGTGGCGCTGGCGCGATCGCGCCGCCGATGGGGGTTGGCGGTGACGTGCGCTTGCGTCGTCCGTCATTGTGCTGGCGTGCTCGCGTCGTAGCGCCTCAGACGGAATGCGCCCCATCGGGAGGATTCCACCTGATCGGGGGCGTTCAACCCGTGCGGGAGCATGACGCCAGGGGTAGTGGTGGGGGTTTTGCAGCATTAGAAGCCTCCCTTCGGCGTGTCGCCGGCGTGTCGCGCTTCTAATGGTGCAATTCCCCCCGTTTGGTGGCGGTGAGGCCGCGGTTCGGGGTGGTGAGGTCGCTGTTCGCGGGTATGTGGCGCCCACAGTGCAGACCACCTCGACGAACAATGGCTGGCATGGGCGTGATGGCCCAGATGTTCTGTGATGCGGGCGACTCCGGGACGCAGTTCACCTCTGCGACTCCTCCGCACTCAGGGCTGGTTGGGGGGTTTTGCAGCATTAGGAGCCTCCCTTCGGCGTGTCGTCGGCGTGTCGTGCCTCTAATGGTGCAATTCCCCCGTTTACTGTCGGTGAGGTCGCGCCTCGGGGCGGTGTGGCGCCCCGGCGGGTAGTCCTGCACCGGTGAGGGAGCATGACGCCGGGGGTAGTGGTGGGGGTTTTGCAGCATTAGGAGTCTCCCTTCGGCGTGTCGTCGGCGTGTCGTGCCTCTAATGGTGCAATTCCCCCGTTTACTGTCGGTGAGGTCGCGCCTCGGGGCAGCGTGGCGCCCAAGTCGCAGACCACCTCGGTAACAAACGCCGACAATGGGGTGTCGTGGGCAAGGTGGTCTGCGTTGTGGGCGCAACGGCGCCTGACCTGGCGTGCCGCTCGCGAACCGCTGACAATGCGCGTTAACCCCGTGACACGCACGCCAACCCCTAGAGATGCGCGTGGGCGTCGCCCACGCGCATACCATCGAACCCACGCGCATACCGTCGGACCCACGTGCGAAATGTCGGACCCACGCAAGGCTTAGAGGGGCCACGCGCGAGGTGTCGGGTCCACGTGTGTGGGGAGGAGCGCAGGCAGCTAGCGCGCGCTCGGGGTGGTTTCGCATGCAATTCGATTGAGTGAATTTTCAACAGTGTCCGCAAACGTTGCAATTCCAACAATATGGTTGCGCGGTGCGGCACAGTATCGGGGGAATTGCATGCGACATTCGCGGGATAGCTCGCCGGGCGGGAGTCATGCGCTGCCACCCATAGCACCGCCGGTAGCGCAGCCAGTGGCGTGCCAGCGGCCTGGCACGGTGGATACCGTCGCCGCAAACGACCTGCGCAAGCCCCATCGCGACAGATCAAGGGACCACGCACAGGCTCGCACTGAAACAACCACCTCCAATACCGACTTTCCCGCACCAGCAAGCCGACAAGTCACCATAAACCAACACGCTTTGTCCATCCTCCACGTTGGTCCCAACCACCTCCAACACCGATTTTCCCGCATCAACAAGCCGAAAAGTCACCACAAACCAACACGTTTTGTCCTTTAACCCCAAGTCGCCACATAACCAACACGTTTTGTCCTTTAACCCAGTTAATCCTCGAGATGAGGACGGCGGGAGGGGCGGCGTGCCTCTTGTTGGCACGAGAGGTTTCCTTGGAGCGACAGGGAAATAATAAACGCCCGCGACGACAGTCGCGGGCGTTGTTCCTCCGCCCGATGGGCGTCGGTTGTGTCCTTCAGATCGCGCGGGCGACCTTGTCAGACTTTAGGCACTTGGTGCACACGTTCAGACGCTTGGGCGTCCCATTGACAAGGGCGCGAACGCGCTGGATGTTCGGATTCCACCGGCGGTTGGTGCGAACGTGCGAGTGCGACACGCTCTTGCCGAAGCCGGGTCCCTTACCGCACACGTCACAAACGGCAGCCACGATGTTCTCCTCGGTATGTCTTCCAGTTCAGTCTTTGGCTCCCCGCGGTCGCGGGAAACGCATCCTTCGGTGCTTGAACCGAAGGCAACCATGACAGAATAGCGGATGATGCGCGCTTTCAACAAGTCGCACGCTGTGCCGTTCATGTCAGGTCGCACACAGCGAGGGTCGTGAGGACAATTGTTAGGGGTTTGAAAGGGAAGCTATGGAACTGAATGCATCGGTGATCATCGCGGCGTGCCGCGCGGGGGCCGAGGAGGCCACCAGGCTCGCGCCTTTCCTTGACGACCTGGACGGCTGGGATGGGGCGGACTGCGACACCGGCACGAATGCGGCAGCGACGATGGCCGCCCTGGCGGCCGCGATGGATTCCCTGGAGCCGCGCGCGCATCTGCGAGTCGCGCTCGAGGTGGCCGTGGAGACCCTGATCCGCATGGGCGTGGGGCACAGCAGCGTTGCCCTGGCCGCCCTGTTCGAGGCGTGGGCGGGGGTCCTGGGGGACGCGGCGCAGGTGACGCCCCTGGTCCTGCGTCGGATGCTCGCCTCCTCCCTTGCGCCGTCCTCCGCCTTTATTGACTGGTCGGATGCGCTGGCGGAGATGCTCGGCGGTGCGGTTCGTGAGCTTGCGGAGCTGGGGCCCACGCTGCCCGAGGCGGAGGACGTCTTCTCCCGCTTCTCCTCCCAGGCGCAGATCGGCCTCGTGGACGCGACGAACGAGGCGACGGGCAGGATCGACCNGCGACCCCGAGGGCATTGCTGAGGCCCTGGCCGACGCCGCGCGCGGCGGCGCACACTCGTGGCGTCTGTTGATTTCGCGCGATGACGATGGACCCTACACGGTGGCGACGGTGCGTCAACTATTGTCCACACGCGACGCCTCCTCCGCGATCGACCTGGAAACGTGGGACGGCGGGCAAGCGGGTCCGAGCCTGGTTGCGGGGTGTTCGTTGTGAGCGCCCTCGACATTCCCCTTTCATTGCGCCTACCGAAAAGAACCGCGAAGAGCCTCAGCAGTGCAGGCGTTCTCACGGTCGGGGACTTGCTGATGGTTGCCCCGCGCCGCTACTACCACTGGGGCAGGCTCACCCCGCTGTCGTCGCTGCGCGAAGGGGAGGACGTGACGATCCTCGCCGAAGTGGTGGGCACACACCTGGTCGCAAATCGCTCCGGATCGGGCGTGCGCCTCGAAGTCAGTCTCACGGACGGCGTGCAGTTTCTTTCAGCAACTTTCTTCGCGAAGAGCAGGTTTAGGCTCGCCCCCATCGAAACGATCTTGTCTCCGGGACAGTCATTTTTGTTCGCAGGCAAAGTGGGAGCGTTCCGCGGTAAGCTACAGCTTACCCACCCCTCATTTGAGGGCGTCGACGGGGAAGACATCGAACGCATCGCCACCCGCCCCATCCCGATCTACCCTTCGACTGGCACGCTGACATCGTGGGCGATCGCTCGTGCCATCGCCATGGTGCTCGACCACTTGGATGAGGCAGACGTGCCCGACGTTGTTCCCGCCTGCGTCCGCGAGCGCTTCCAGATGGACACTTATGCGCGCTCGCTACGCTTGCTGCACCAGCCGGAGACGGACGAGGACTACCAGCAGGCCCGCCGAGCCCTCGCATTTACGGAGGCTTTCGTATTGCAGGCGGGTCTCGCGTCACAACGCCTAGGTGCGCGCTCGATCTCCGCCGTGGCGTCCCCCGAGGGGGCACCCCTGCTCGAGCGCCTGGTGCACTCCTTGCCCTTCGAACTCACTCAATCCCAGAATGACGCCGCCCGCCAGATCAGTGCGGATCTGGCAGGTGAAGTACCGATGAGGCGCCTGCTGCAGGGGGACGTAGGTTCGGGAAAAACAGTTGTCGCACTCATCGCATTCCTGCAGGTGAGTGCTGCAGGTCACCAGTGTGCGTTCGTTGCACCCACGGAGGTTCTAGCTGAACAGCACACCGCGTCCCTGCGCGCTTTGCTCGCGCCGCTGGGGCCAGACGCACCCGATGTGCGCCTGTTGACCGGGTCAACGACGCCCGCCGAGCGTCGCGAGATAGCCGCGGCCATGGCCTCCAGCGCACCCCTCATCGTCGTGGGAACACACGCGCTCTTCCAGGACGGCGTGCGCTTCGCTGACCTTGCTCTGGTCGTTGTCGATGAGCAGCATCGCTTCGGAGTCGAGCAGAGAGCTGCCCTACGTGGCGGACGCCAGGACGGCAGAGGTGTCCATGAGATGGTCATGACTGCAACGCCGATCCCGCGCACCATCGCGATGACTGTGTTCGGGGATCTGGATGAGACGCGCATGGGTGGTATGCCTGCGGGGCGCGCGCCGATAGCGACCTACCTTGCCGACGCGGCCAACACCGCTTGGGTCGAACGCACGTGGGAGCGCGCAGCTGAGGAAATCGCCCAAGGAAGGCGTGTCTACGTCGTGTGCCCGCGCATCGACGCTTCCGACGAGATCGCAGACGTCGAGGAGGAGGGCGCGCGCCCCCTCGCCTCCGTCGAAGAAGTCGCCGCCTACCTGCGTTCCCACCCGGCGCTCGCGGGCGTCGCCGTCCACGAGCTGACCGGTCGCACGCCGACTGCGCTCAAGGGGCAGATCATGGAGGACTTTTCCGCGGGACGCGCCCCGCTGCTCGTCGCCACGACTGTCATCGAGGTCGGCGTGGACGTGCCTGAAGCGACCCTCATGGTGATTCTTGATGCGCAGCAATTCGGTCTTGCCCAGCTCCATCAGCTACGCGGGCGCGTCGGACGCAGTTCGCTACCGTCCCTGTGTATCGCGTTGCACCGTCACGAGCTCACCGATTCGGGATTGGCCAGGCTACAGGCCTTCGCTCGAACGACTGATGGCTTTGAGCTCGCCGAGGCAGACCTGCGCCTGCGCAAGGAAGGTGACGTCTTGGGGGCGGGGCAGTCCGGGTCGGCCACGCACCTGCGATTCTTGTCGGTTCGTCGCGACGAGGCCATTATCCGCGCGTCGAAGAGTGAAGCGGAGACCCTGCTCGCCCAGGACCCGACCCTGTCGGCCCACCCCGACCTCGCCCGCGCCCTGCGGGAAGCCTCAGACGGGCAACTCGAATGGATGCAGCGCTCCTAGTGCTCCCGGTAGGGTAGGGGCATGACCAGAATCGTCGCAGGTAGCGCTAAGGGCCGTACCCTCGCTGTGCCCAAGTCCGGCACGCGCCCCACCTCTGAGCGGGTCCGCGAGGCGCTCTTCTCCCGTCTGGACCATATGAACGTCCTGCATGGGGCCACCGTCCTCGACCTTTTCACCGGTACGGGTGCCCTCGGTCTTGAGGCGCTCTCCCGGGGTGCTGCCCGCGCCACTCTCGTCGAACGTGCATCGGCTGCCGCTCGCGTCGCCACGGCCAACGTTCGCGCGACGGGGCTGCCCGCCCACGTCGTGACCGCTGACGCGCGCACTTACCTTGCCGCCCGCAGTAGCGACGCCCTCGAGGGGGAGGTGGACCTGGTGTTCATCGATCCTCCCTACGACATCGCCGAGGAGGATATGACGGAGGTTCTGTCCGGCCTTGCCCCGTGGATTGGCCCTGATTCGTTGGTCCTCGTCGAGCGTTCCACGCGTGTCCCCCCTCCTTCCTGGCCGACCTTCTTGGTCCTCGAAGACGCGCGCACGTGGGGAGAGACGGTCGTCTACTTTGCGGGTCCGCCCCTGCCAGAGGAACATGAGCGTGGGGACAGTGATGGGTGTGGGGGTGCCCCGGCCTCGTCGGGTGAGGAGCATGACCGGTGATCGCACTGTTCCCCGGGTCCTTCGACCCTTTCACGAATGGTCACCTCGACGTGGCTGAGCGCACCGCCGCGATCGCTGATCGTCTTATCATTGGGGTAGGTGTCAACCCAGCCAAGCGTGGGTTCACCGCGCCGAGGGAGCGCGTCATCCTCATCAAGAAAGCAACCGCACACCTTCCCGGGGTGGAAGTTGTCCTCCTGAACGATGCCACCATGGACGAAGCCCGTCGCTTGGGCGCGACCCTCATCATCAAAGGGGTACGCGGGGCGCAGGACACCGACTATGAGGCTTCTCAAGCGGCCTTCAATCTGGAAGTCGGGGGTGTAGATACGTGGTGGGTTCCCACGCGTCCCGAGCTGGCCCACGTGTCCTCGAGCGCCGTCCGTGAACTTCTCATTCTCAAAAAAGACGTTTCTCGGTATGTCCCACCAGCGGTGGCGCAGTATCTGACGGAGAATAGAAACTGAATTATGCCCGGTGGAACGCAGGAGGGACTCATGGCTGACACGCCCGCAGACAACAACCAGGACGAGTGGAACGAGGAAACCGTCTACGGTCCCTCCACAGTGATCGCCGCCCTCGACCAGATCGAAGACCTCGTCGAGTCCTCCCGTTCCGTGCCCCTGTCCGCCTCCATCATGGTCAATAAGGCTGAAATCCTCGACCTCCTCGACCAGGCGCGCGAAGCCCTTCCCGAGGACCTCGTCGCTGCCGATGCCGTCGTCGCAGACGCTGACGCTGTGCTGGGGCGCGCTGACTCCGCGGCAGAAACACGCATCGCTGAGGCGAACTCGCGCGCATCCTCCACCCTTGATCAAGCTAACGAGCGTGCCGCGCAGATCCGCGCGGATGCTGAGGAAGAAGCTGAACGAATGCGCTCGCGAGCGAATGACGAGGCCACGGCGCTCGTCTCCCAGGCTCGCGCTGACGCGGAGGCCACGATCGCCGACGCGAATGCCCAAGCCGCGCGCATCGTCTCCACCGAGAATATTGTGCGCATGGCTGAGGATCGTGCCCGTGAGATCGTCGCCGATGCCAAGCGCTCCGCCACCTCCCTGCGCGAGGGTGCGGATGACTACGTTGCCTCCTCCCTCGACGAACTCGCGCGTCTCATCGCCGACGTGTCACGGCGCACCGACGCCGGTCGGCGCGCAATTGCTGAGCGGCGCGGTGTCGACGTGACCGATGTGGACCTGTCTCATGAGTGATAAGGCCCTGACTCTGTCCCTGGCGCGCCTGCCCCGCGCGCTCGGGTCCACGCTCCGCGAGGACATCGTGTGGGTGGCTCCGGACGACCTGGGAACCCCCTCCATGTCGGTGACGCCAGGAACCCCCATTGAACTCTTAGTCGATTTGACCAGCGTCGAGGATGGTGTCCTTGTGCAGGTCGCCACCTCCGTTGACCTGGTCGGCGAGTGCGTGCGCTGCCTGGAGGAGGTACGCGAGCACCACGACGTGTCTAGCGCGGAGGTTTACTTTGAGTCCGGTGCCCCCGCCTTGACCGTGTCCGAGGACGATGACGTGGAGGCCGACGATCTGTTCGTCATTGGCGAGCGTGACTCGATTAATATCGAGACCCAGTTGCGCGACGCCATTGTCACCCTCGTTGACCTGCGTCCGCTGTGCAGTCCCGACTGCGCTGGCCTGTGCGACGTGTGCGGTGAGAAGTGGGCTGACCTGCCCGCCGATCACGAGCACGTTGCCATCGATCCTCGACTGGCCTCCTTGGCATCTCTGCTGGGTGACAATGCCGAGCCGGGGCGATCCTGATGGCCCGCTCGAAGCACCTTCCTGTCCCTCCTCGCACCGACACCGACGCGCTCGTGGAGGCGTGGGGCACGCGCATCGACGCACCCCTGTTGCGGCTCGCGCTCGTGCACCGCTCCTACGCGAACGAAGCCGGTGGTATTGCCAACAACGAGCGCTTGGAGTTCCTGGGCGATTCGGTGCTCTCGATTATCATCGCGCAAAAGCTTTACGAGCAGTACCCGGACGTGGCCGAATCAGATCTGTCGCGCATGCGAGCAGCCACAGTCTCACAGCAGCCCCTGGCTGCCGCCGCTCGCCGCATTGGCCTGGGTGATTTCGTTTTCCTCGGCAAGGGCGAGTCCATGCATGGGGGCAGGGAGAAGGATTCGATTCTCTCCGACACATTCGAGGCGCTCATCGGAGCCACCTACCTGACCAGCGGACTGGAAGAGGCGCGGCGCGTTGTCCTCGAGCGTCTGCGTTTCCTACTGGTGGATGCTCCGTCGCGTGGCCATCACCAGGATTGGAAGACCCTTCTCGTGGAGTACTCGCAGGCCGAGGGCCTGGGCGAGGTGTCCTACGAGGTGGAGGGAGAAGGTCCCGATCACCGGCGCGTCTTTACCGCGCACGCTTTCGTGTCTGAACGCCTGGACGCGGTGGGTTCAGGCCAGGCCTCGTCGAAGAAGCATGCGGAGAACGCGGCCGCACAGGACGCGATGAATCGGCTTTCCCCGGAAGAAGAATAAGTACACGAGGGTGCGGACCCTCCTAACAGTTAGTATGAACTCGTGAGTGAAAATACTTCCGCGCGTACGCGCGTAATGATCGTCGACGATCATGAGATTGTTCGACGTGGTATAGCTGAGATCGTTGACCGGGATGACACCCTGGAGGTCGTCGCTGAAGCCGGCTCCGTTGCGGACGCCGTACGTCGCGCTGACCTGGTGCGTCCTGACGTGATTTTGGTTGACCTGCAGTTGCCCGATGGTACCGGCATCGACATTATGACTAGCCTGCGCGCTTCTCATCCGCAGATCCTTCCCGTCGTCTTAACGTCCTTCGATGATGACGAGGCCTTGGCTGAGTCGTTGGAGGCTGGTGCGCGGGCGTATATCCTGAAGACCGTGCGCGGCGCGGAAATTACGGATGTTATCAAGGCTGTTGCTGATGGGCGCGTGTTGCTCGACGAGCGTACCTTGACGCGTCGGCGTGTTGATCACGAGGATCCGACGGCTGATCTGACGCCGTCGGAGCGTAAGGTTCTCGATTTGATTGGTGATGGCTTGTCGAACCGTGAGATCGGGGAGAAGTTAGGCGTCGCAGAGAAGACGGTGAAGAACCACATCACGTCGCTTCTATCCAAAATGGGTTTGCAGCGTCGCACACAGGTGGCGGCTTGGGTGGCAGGGCAGCGGGCTGCCGCGTGGCGTAACTGAATCCTGAGTTCTCCGACGCCCTGTGATGTTAGGTGAGGTGCGTCATTGTCTTTGGTTCATTCACTGATTGTCGGACTTCTCCTTTTGTATTGGGAGAATGCTCGCATACTCAACAGGTGAATCCAACAATCGTGAGAGGGCAAGCCCTGGCGGTGCGGGTTCGTGGTGTCCTTGTGTAACCGCGTGTGCGACGAGTTCCTCGGGGACAACGTGGTTGAGTGCCTAGACCGGCAGGGCGCAACGCGGCCCGTCGCCACGGCCTCGTCGATGGGGATTGAAAAGGGGTTACTCGAGCGGAGCGATCCAGCGAATCCTGGTGCCGATGTCGCCTTCCCCCACAGTCGCATCGAAGCTGCCGTGGTGGCGTCGCGCTCGTTCAGCCATGTTCGCCAGGCCGGAGTTGCGGGTGCGTGACGGGTCGATGCCGCGACCGTCGTCAGTGATGACAATACGCACTCGACCCGTTTTTCCTTGCCCGGATACGTCGACGGTCACGGTGGCCGCTGTCGCGTGGGCGTGGCGGGCAATGTTGGAAAGACCTTCGCGCACGATGGCGACGACATCATCAGATAGGTCGGGGTCGACGCGCCCATCGAACTCGTCGATGACGATCAGCTCATTGTCAAGATCGGAGTTAATTGCTGCCCCGTCGAGGGTGATGACGAGGGAGGGAGCGAAGCCCAGAGCAGAGCGGGTTAGGGAGGACTCGCGACGGATCCGCTCAACGAGTCCGACGGCCTTGTCTCGCTCGCGCAGATTGTGCACGATCGTTCGGATCTGGCGGACAGCCTCGTCGATGGAAGCTAACGAATCATCTATAAGTGACTCAATGGCCACGGGATCGACGTGGCCGACGCTCACCTTCTGCTTGGCGGCGTCCAAGGCCATGCCGGTCGCGAAGAGTTGTTGGATGGCGAAGTCGTGCAGGTCGCGTCCGATGCGGTCTCGTTCGTCGAGGAGCGCAGCGACGTCCTGGGCGTGGCGGGCGGAGGCCAGTTCGAGAGCGAGCGTCGCCTGCGATGCCAGCGATTCCGCGAGTGAGAGCTCGGAGGAATCGAACTCGGGGGCTCCGATCTGGCGCAGCAGGATGAGCACGCCGGAGGAGACGCCGCGCGACCGTAGGGGGGCGTAGAGAGCGGAGCCGAAAGCAGCCAGCTGGGGTACGCGCATCGTCTGGGCGCGAGACATTGAATCTACGATCATGCCGGTTCCCTCGTGCAAGACACTCATGGCGCGTCCCTCAGGTGGGAACGTGAGGCCCAAGAGACTCGACGCGTTCTTGCCGTCGGTGATTTCTGCTGCCCATGTGTCGCCCACGGACTGTAGGACGATGATGGCGGTGTCCGCGTGGGATACTTCGCGCACGGTCTTGGCGATGAGTTCGAGGGCTTCTTCCTCGTCCGTTCCTTCAAGCATCGTCGTTGTCAGTGACTGTGAGGCGCTAATCCAGCGCGCCGTACGCTTTGAATCCGCGTAGAGGTGGGCGTTTTCCACGACGATGCCAGCAGCGGGTGCCAGGGCTGTGACAACGGCGGCGTCGTCGCTTGTGTAGCCACCAGGTTTGCCCGTCAGGTAGAGACGTCCATAGACCTGTTCGCGTACGAGGACGGAGATGCCTAGGAACGGGGGAGTGGAGTCGGGCAGCTCCAGGTCCGGAGCGTCGTTGGGGGAATTGACGAGGAGCGGCGCGGTGACGGGGATCGCTGTCGTCAGTGAATGAGGCACCGTCGGACCCGGCAGTGAGTCGTGGTGCTCGAGCTGGAGCGTTGTTGCACCCCACGTGTCGAGGACCGACATCGTTGCGTGTGGGGAGGATGTGAAGGCGCACGCCTGGTTAACGAACTTCTGCAGTCCGTCTTTCAGGTCGAGTGAGCCGGTTAGGTCGATGGCTGCTTTGAGCAACGTGAAGTCTGTGTCGTTGGGACTCATTGTTCTTCCTGTCTGAGGGCCCACCGGTAGGTCGGCAGGGAACTGAGGACGTCTGTGTGGGTTCCGTGTGCGGCGACGCGTGCGGGCGCGCCGGGTTCGGGTGTCGCGAGGACGAGGACGTGGTCGGCATGCTCGAGTGCGCTGAGTCGGTGCGTGACGACCAGGGTAGCGCGCGTTGGCGAGTGGGTGAGCAGAGTATTCATGAGCCTGTCAGCGGTGGTCGCATCGAGGTGTTCGGCAGCCTCGTCGATGGCCATGATTGGTGCAGGTGCAGCGAGAGCGCGGGCCATCAGGAGGCGACGACGTTCACCGCCTGACACTGTGGTGCCGCCCGACCCGATGAGGGTGTCGATTCCATCGGGCAGGGAAGCAATCCACTGTTCGAGGCCGGCGCGAGCGAGGAGGTTCACGGCCTCGTCCCGCGAGAGGTTGGCGCGGGCGACGCGCAGGTTTTCAAAGATGGAGGTCGCGAAGACATGGGCGTCTTCGGCCGTCATCGTGATGTTGGAGGCAACCTGGTCACGACTCGCTCTCCATGCGGGGACACCGTTGATGAGGGCTTTACCAGACTTGGGGGGAATCACACCGGTGAGGGTCGCCAGCAGGGTTGTCTTTCCGATACCGGAAGCGCCCACGATCGCCAGGGAATGTCCGGGTTGCACAGAAACAGAGATGCCGGTCGCCAGCGTGGGACCCCCCGGCCAGCCGATTGACAGGTCGCAGGCTTCAACGATCGGCGGGCCTGCTGGGATGTCGTGGGTGGCAGATGGGATCTCGTCGCGCAGCAAAGCGCAAATGCGTTGGGCGGCTTGCGCGCTGCGCACCAGTTGTGAGGCGGCGGGGGCAAGCTCGGCTACCCCCTCGAAGGACGACAGCGGAATCAGGACGATGACCGCGAGAAGCACCTCGGCCAGGACCCCGGAGGTAGTCTGAGGGACGCCAATGAGGATCGCGCCAATGACGCCGGCGCCCATGGCACACACGTCGAGTCCACGCGCAAGCGCGGAGAGTTTCGCGGAGCGTGCGATCGCGCGGGCCAGATCCGTCTCGGCCTCGTCGAGTGATGCGCGCGCGTGGGGGAGCGTCCCGGCCAGGGAGAGTTCGGTGGCACCTTCTAGTACAGCTAGGGTCGTGGACGCGATGTTAATTCGCGCCTGGGAACCCAGCGTTTCCGCCAGGCGTACCGAGCGGGCGACGAGGGAGGGCGCCACGATGCCAGACACAATGAGGCCAAGCGCGAGGACCAGTCCTGCTGCGGGCGACATGACCGTGACGACACCGACCGTCCCAATGCCGACTACGAAGGCAACCAGCGAAGGCAGGAGGGTCCTGACCACTACGTTTCCAACCTCGTCCACGTCAGAGCCTGCGCGCGTCATCAGATCGCCGCGGCGAATACCAGACAGGGAGGCTTCAGACTGGTGACACAAGCGGTCGTAGAGGTTGGCGCGCAGGGAATCCATGCCGTCGAGAGCAACCCTGTGCGAGGCTAATCGCGACAGGTAGCGAGCGAGGGCGCGAGAGACACCGAAGAGCCGCACCGACGTGGCTGCGACAGTCAGATAGAGGACGGGCGGTTGCTGGGAGGCGCGCGCTATCAACCATGCGGCGGTGCCGCCCAGGGCGATGGCCGAACCGAGCGCAGTGACGCCGAGCAGTACGGACAGGGCAAATCCCGGGCGTGACACGTCAAGCATGGAGATGCAGCGGCGCAGCGCAGCGGATTCGGAGCGGGTCAGGAAGAGCCTCATGCGACTATCGCCTCGTTTGCAGATGCCACGTCAATGATCTGGTCGGCGACCTCAATGATGGCGCTACGGTGGGCGATGACGATGACCGTTGCACCCCTGGCGCGCATGGCGCGAATAGAGCGCACGACGGTTTCTTCGCTAACAGCATCAAGGTGGGCGGTGGGTTCATCCAGGACGACGATCTGGGAGCGTGCAGCGAGCACGCGCGTCAGTGCTAGGCGCTGGCGTTGGCCGACGGAGAGGCCGACGCCTCCGGAGCCGATGATGCTCTCCCACCCGTGGGGCGTGGTCGACAGGACGGCGTCGAAGCCGGTGGCGCGCGCGGCTTCCTCCAGGTTGGCCAGCGGCAGACCTCCCATGTTGTCCAGGATCGTGCCGGGGACGAGCGTGGGGGATTGCGGCACCCAGGAGATGGAGGAACGCCAGGAGACTGGGTCCACGTCGGCGAGGTCCAGCTCGTCACTTTGTTGGTTCGAGGCCTGGGGGCGTAGACGGATTTGGCCGACATCGGGGGTAACGTCTGCGAGGAGGCATGCGACGAGCGTCGATTTTCCTGCCCCCGAAGGACCGGCGAAAGCAGTGACGGTGCCCGGGCGGATCACCCCGCTCGTGGGCGCGGGACCCCACGCTCCGCGAGCGTGCACGCCGACGCCGTTGAGCACAATGTCGGTGGCACTCATGTCCGGGCAAGCGGTGGTCCCCGGGTGCGCCGTGTCATCGGCCTGTTCGATGATGTCAAAGGCTGCGCGCGAGGCTGCAACCCCGTTAGCCGATGCATGGAACTGGGCACCCACCTGGCGCAGCGGTTCGAAGACTTCGGGGGCCAACATGATGACCGCGAGGCCGTGGAACAGGGATATGTTCCCAAATACCAGGCGCATACCGACTTCGACGGCGACCAGGGCAACCGACAGGGTTGTGAGGAACTCCAAAACTGCTCCGGAGAGGAATGCGACGCGCAGGGTCGCCATCGTCGCCTTGGTGTTTGCCTTGCCGAGTGCGCGAAGGTGAGCACGCGGTGCCTTTTCGCGCCCGAGGGCCCTCAGGGTCGGGAGTCCCGACATGAGATCCAGCAGCTGGGCTGTCAGGCGTTTCATGGTCTCCAGTTTGTCCTGGGACGCCGCCTCGGTGAAACGACCGATGAGGATCATGAAGATCGGGATGAGAGGAAGGACGAGAAGAGCGATGAGAGCAGACCAGAAGTCCAGCAGGAGAATAACGCCCAGTGCCGCTGGGGTGACGGTGCAGACAAGTACCAGTTGAGGTAGGAACGACACAAAGTACGGGCGCAGGTCTTCGAGGCCGGTCGACAGGAGTGTCGCGGTCTGTGCGCTGTTGGTTGCCCTCCAGCGTGGTCCCAGGGCAATAGAGGCGTTGATGACGCGTTTGCGCAGTTCGATAATGGCGTTGGTAGCGGCGCGTGCAGCAATTGCCTCGCGTCCCGCAACGACCATGGCGCGCAGCGCGAATACTGCCGCGACACCAGCGATGGCGGGAAGAATATCAGTCAGTGTGGCGGAACCTGAGACGACCGGGGAGAGAGCAGCGGAAATAAGCAGCGCCTGGGCGAGCACCAGCAGGGCCGTAACCGTTCCCAGGAGTGCGGTGAGCGCGATAGGGGTGCGAGCCGAACGGGCATAACGCAACAAACGAGGATCAAAGGGACGCACGGATACCATTGTGCCCCAAAACCTACCGTTATGGGTCGAAGGTCCCCGGCCTCGTCTTGGCACGTACACAACTGCGCCCGGCCCCCGCAGAGGGTACCGGGCGCAGCGCAGCGAATCAATCAGTCGGCGAGGAAGTTTTCACCCAGACGGATCTTCTTCATGAGCAGGCCAGTCTTAGTCGTCACGTCCTCCGTGCCCACGCGGGAACGGAAGGTCCAGTAGGACCACAGGACATAGGCCAGGACGATGGGCAACAGGCACACGGTCACGATCGTCATGACGGTGAGCGTCGCGGTTGTCGACGAGGCCTGTTCGATCGTCAGCGAGTACGCCGGGTTGATCGAAGACTTCTGGACGGCGGGAGCCATCGATGCGAAAACCCATGCAACTGTGCCAGCGATCGCCACAGAGGAAGCCGCGAAAGATAGGCCCTCACGGCGCAACGTGGACTGCGAGAGCACTGTCGAAACGATGATCGCCAAGGCTGCGACCACGAGCGGGATCCACGCCAGGACGTTCGTCGTGTAGGCGAACTGGCCCCACACGAGCCACGCGGCGGCCAGCACGGTCGCTGCGATCGTGGCGGGAGCGGCGATAGCGTTCGCACGGTCGCGGACCTCGCCCGTCGTCTTCAGAGCCAGGAACTGTGCGCCGTGAGCCAGGCACACCGCCAGGACGGCCAAGCCACCCAGGAGCGTGTAGGGGGTCAGTAGCGAGAAGAAGCCGCCCGTGAGCTGGTGGGTCGCGCTCGCCAGCGATTGATTGACCAGGGTCGGGTCGACGACGGTGCCGGTGGCGACATCAACGACCTCGATGTGCATGCCCGCAACGAAGTTAGCGAATGCGACGCCCAACAACAGGGGGACAAGCCACGCGCAGATCGTGTGGGCCCAGTCCCAGGTGCGGCGCCACTTCTCGGTGGCCACCTTCGAGCGCCACTCGAGCGCCATGATGCGGATAATCAGGCAGACAAGAATGAGGAACAGAGCAAGATACATGCCGGAGAACATGGTTGCGTACCACTCGGGGAACGCCGCGAAGGTCGCCCCGCCGGCGGTCAGCAGCCACACCTCGTTGCCGTCCCAGTGGGGGCCGATCGTACGCACCATCTGCGTGCGTTCACGATCGCCCTTGGCTGCGAAAGGAAGGAGCATGCCGACACCGAAGTCGAAGCCTTCGAGGATGAGGTAGACCGTCCACAGAACGGCGACGAGGATGAACCACAGAATTGACAGAGTCATGATCGTTGTTCCTCTCTCAGTATCCGAAGGACAGATCGGTCGGGGCCTCGTCCTCGGCCTTGTCGGCCTTGGAAGAGTGGATGCCCTCGAGGGCGTAGCGCTTCATGAGGATGAACCACATGACGCCCAGGACGCCGTACAGGAGGGTGAAGAGAATGAGCGAGGCGAGCACCTGTCCTGCCGGGACGTTGGGGGAGATACCCACCTCGGTCATCATGGCGACGGAACCAAGGTCAGAACCCGTGGCCATCGCCTGCAGGTTCGGAACAACAACCCACGGCTGGCGACCCATCTCAGTGAAGATCCAGCCGAAGGACGCGGCCAGGAAAGGTAGCGGAATGTTGAGGACCGCGAAGCGACCCAGCCAGGTGTTCGACGAGGTCTTTCCGCCGCGGGTGGCCCACAGGCCCCACGCCGCCAGCAGGAAGGCCACCATGCCCAGACCGATCATGAATCGGAAGGACCAGAAGGTCACCATCTGTGGGGGACGGAAGTCGTACTGCGCGGCGTCGCCGTACTTGGCGGTGAAATTCGCGTCGGAGTTGAGCAACTCCACCATGTGCTCCTGGATGTCGGCGACGCCCTCGGAGGTAGCTGAGAAGGAGTTGTGGGACATGAAGGAGGCGACGCCCGGGACCTTGATGAACTGGGTCGGTTGCGTGCCGTCCTCACCCAGGGGGCAGGAACCGAACTGGGCGACCGTGAAGGCGGCTCCTTCAGTGTCGACGCAAATACCTTCGGCGGCGGCCATCTTCATCGGCTGTGCCTTGACCATTTCCTGGCCCTGAATGTGACCGGTCGCAACCGTGCCAATGCCGCCGATGAGGACGACGATCAAGCCGAAGCGGGCGATGGGACGCCACACGTCGCGCGCCTGCGCCACGGCCTCGTCACTGCCCTCACGGGAGGCACGTACCATCCACCAGATGGCCAGGCCAGCCACGAAGGAACCGGCCACCAGCCAGGCGGACGTGATGACGTGAGAGTACTCGGACAGGTAAACGCCCGAGGTAATGAGTTTAAGGAAACCGCCGGGACCGTCGAGCTCGGCGCGACCGGTGTCAGGGTTGAAGCGGGCGCCCACGGGGTGCTGCATCCATGCGTTGGCTGCGAGAATCCAGGCAGCTGACAGCATTGTGCCGATGGCGACGCACCAGATGGTCACCAGGTGAAGGCCTTTCGATAGGCGTCCCCATCCGAAGATCCACAGTCCCAGGAACGTGGACTCGAGGAAGAAGGCCAGGAGGGCCTCGACAGCTAGAGGAGCTCCGAAGATGTCACCGACGAAGCGGGAGTACTCTGACCAGTTCATACCGAACTGGAACTCCTGGACGATACCGGTGGCGACGCCGAGCGCGAAGTTGATAAGAAGGAGCTTGCCGAAGAAGCGGGTTGCTTGCAGCCAGTATTCCTTGCCGGTGCGGTGCCATGCGGTCTGCATGATCGCGACCAGCAGGGACAGGCCGATCGTTAGCGGTACGAGGACGAAGTGGTAGACGGTTGTGATACCGAACTGCCATCGTCCGACCGTGACCGCGTCGAGCGCTGTTTGCGCGATGGTCATGATGGGACCTTCCCGTGTGGGGATGAGAAATCGATATGCCCCGTGACGAAGACGTTGGGACCTACGTCACGGGCTGGCTTTAATGTAGCTCAAAAGACAGAAATGGAGCGCTTGAAATGCCGGTTATGTGATGGTTTTGTGACATATGTGTCCGAATATTTTTGATGGACTTGTCCGACTGATTATCTGGGTGTGATGTTGAACCTGTCGCCCATCGGGAGATGGTGCCTAGTCTTGTGAGACAATTAGGGTGAATGGATGTCGCGGGCGTGCCCCCGCGATGAGAGCCGAGCGATGATGTGCCGCCGGCACCTGCGCACCTGCGCTCCACTAGGTTTCCGCCCCCCGCGGGCGATGAAAATAGGGTGCGTCCCGGCATGGGGCGCGCGCCCACCATTGGAGAATCGTGACAACCGAATCAACTATGCCCGTGGCTCCTGCCGCGTCGCTTTTGTTCCAAGCACCCGTGTTCCAGGCCGCCCCCGAAGCGGCTACGCCTATCGTCGGCGAAGGATCCGAGCCTCAGCGTCGGCGTGCCTCCACCGCCCCCGAAGAGGAATCGGCTCCACGTGAAGAGACCTCCAAGCGTCGCCGCCGTTCCAAGAAAACGGAGGAGGCGCCGGTGGCCGCCGAAGAGAATGTTTCCGCCGGTGAGGGCGAGGAAACCCCTGTCGAGCCAAAGACTCGGCGCCGTCGTCGCCCCAAGACATCCGACGAGGCTTCGGCCGCTTCCGAAGAGAACGCCGAGAAAGCGAACGTAGCCTCACGCGAGACCGACTCAGTCGACGAGGAGGACTCCTCAAGTCGTCGTCGCCGCCGTCGCCGCGCACGTTCGGCTGCTTCGTCCTCGTCCGAAGAAAACTCCGATCCGGTCGATCAGGTGCAGGCTCTGAAGGGCTCAACCCGTCTGGAGGCCAAGAAGATGCGCCGTCGTGAGGGGCGTCGCGAAGGCCGTCGCCGCCACTCGATCTCCGAGTCCGAGTTTTTGGCTCGCCGCGAGTCCGTTGAACGCACGATGGTCATCCGCGACCAGGACGGCCTGGACCAGATTGCGATCCTGGAAGATGGCCTACTGGTTGAGCACTACGTTGCGCGGCGTACCCAATCCTCGATGGTTGGCAACATCTACCTGGGTCGCGTTCAGAACGTCCTGCCGTCGATGGAAGCCGCGTTCGTTGATGTTGGCCGTGGTCGTAACGCTGTGCTCTACGCCGGTGAAGTTAACTGGGATGCCGTCGGCATGGAGGGCAAGCCTCGCCGCATTGAATCCGCGCTGAAGTCCGGGGACCCCGTCCTCGTTCAGGTGACGAAGGATCCAATCGGACATAAGGGCGCCCGCCTGACCTCTCAGATCACTCTGGCGGGACGCTACCTGGTCCTCATTCCCGGCGGCTCCATGATGGGCATCTCCCGCAAGCTCCCGGATAAGGAACGTGCCCGCTTGAAGAAGATCCTCAAGGCCGTCGTGCCTTCCGGTTCCGGCGTCATCGTGCGTACCGCCGCGGAAGGTGCGACGGAGGAACAGATTCGCGACGACGTCGCGCGCCTGAACCGCCAGTGGGAGGACATTGAGAAGAAACGTACTTCCACGAAGAGCGCTCCAACACTGCTGCGCGGTGAGCCAGAGCTTGCTGTGCGCGTCGTGCGCGACATCTTCAACGAGGACTTCTCCAAGCTCGTTATCGAGGGGCGCGACACCTACGCGACCGTCAAGGAGTACGTGGATGAACTCAGCCCCGAACTCTCCGATCGCGTCGAGCAGTGGGTGGGCACTCAGGATGTGTTCCATGCGCATCGCATCGATGAGCAGCTCGCCAAGGGCATGGATCGTAAGGTCTGGCTGCCCTCGGGTGGTACCCTCATCATCGACCGCACCGAGGCGATGACCGTCATCGACGTCAACACCGGCAAGTTCATCGGGGCCGGCGGTACTCTCGAGGAGACGGTTACCCGCAACAACCTGGAGGCGGCCGAAGAGATTGTGCGCCAGCTGCGCCTACGCGACATCGGCGGCATCGTTATCATCGACTTCGTCGACATGGTGCTCGAGTCGAACCGTGACCTCGTGCTGCGCCGCCTGGTGGAGTGCCTGGGCCGCGACCGCACGCGCCACCAGGTCACCGAGATCACCTCGCTGGGGCTCGTGCAGATGACACGCAAGCGCGTGGGTGAGGGCCTGGTCGAGGCCTTCTCTACCCCATGCGAGGCATGCGAGGGTCGCGGATTTATCGTGCACCATCACCCCGTTGAAAACTCTGGATCTGATTCGTCGTCGAAGTCTTCCAATAAGGCTTCGAAGAAACAGCAGAAGAAGACGGAGAGCCACCATATCGAGGATCATGTGGATCACGAGCGCGCGAAGGAAGCCCTGAGCGCCATCGCCGCTGCCTCAACCCGTAAGGATGACGAGGCCTCGGCACGCAAGGAGGGGGCCGCCCAGAAGCGTTCCCCTCGCCGTGTGCGCGCCGAGTCCGGTGACGTGACATCTGCCCAAGAGGTGAACACACCAGTAACCGACCAGTCCGCATCGAAGGATAACGCGTCGGACGCTCCCGATGTTCAAGTACCCGCGGATCCTGATGCGCAGACCGCCATGGACAGCGGAGTGAAGCGTCCTCGTCGTCGCCGTCGCGTTGCGGAGACAACACCGATGCCCGACCTTCCGATCTACATTGACCTGCCCGATCCAGTTGAGTCTGCAGATCAGGTGCCGGTTCCGCTCAAGGATGCTTCCGACATTCAGCTGCCCGAGCAGCATGAGAAGGCACCTGCTACCCGCAGGCGCACTACCCGCAAGGTAGCCACGGCCTCGTCTGCTGAACCAGCTGAGGCTCCTGCTGAACCAGCTGAGGCTCCTGCTGTACCTGCTGAGCGTCACGTCGAGGATGATGCATCTACCGCCGAGGTCTCACCTGCCGAGGTTTCTGCCCCGCAGCTCCGCCAGGATCCCACGGCGCGCAAGGCTCGCAAACATCGCGCGGTCGCTTCCACAGGCATTGTTGAACCCGAGGCTGCCCCCGCCCCGATCGTTGTCGAGCTACCCGCCCGCGCCGAGGTTGTTGAGTCGTCCATCCCGACGCTCTCGACCGATGACATCCGGCTGCCGGAAGCGTCCGACCAGCCACGGGCCAAGCATCGCCGCCGCGTCGTGTCAACGGGCATCGTGGATGCGGGATAGTTTTTCTGGGAGAGAGGGATGACCGGATGGCCTTCCCTCTCTCGTGGGGGTGTGGAATCGCACAGCTATTCCGCCAATTCGTCAGTCGTGCCGGGTTGCACTCGGGCGCGTCAATCAGCTAGATTTGATCGTCGGCGCAACAAGCGCCAACGGGATCATGAGAACTTCGCAAGTCCTCGGCAGTTTCGAGGCGAGATCCCGGTTACGAATACGAGAAGAGATGAGCTCCAACGTGGTCTACGCGATCGTCAAGGCTGGCGGCCGGCAGGAAAAGGTGTCCGTCGGTGACGTCGTCGTCGTCGACAAGCTGGCAGAGGAAATCGGTTCGAGCATTGAGCTCCAACCGCTGATGCTGGTGGATGGCGACGCCATCACTGTTGACGCAGCCAAGCTGGACAAGGTTTCCGTTAAGGCTGAGGTTGTCGACTCGGCCAAGGGTCCCAAGATTTCCATCATCAAGTACAAGAACAAGTCGGGCTACCGCAAGCGCCAGGGGCACCGCCAGAAGATGTCGGTCGTCAAGATCACCGAGATCGCCTGAACCCGACGTTCCTACGAGCAGAAAGTAGCACCTGATGGCACATAAGAAGGGCCTTGGTTCCTCCCGTAACGGTCGCGACTCGAACGCACAGCGCCTCGGCGTGAAGCGTTACGGCGGCCAGCTAGTTAACGCTGGTGAGATCATCGTTCGTCAGCGCGGCACTCACTTCCACCCGGGCGACGGCGTTGGCCGTGGCAAGGACGATACCCTATTCGCCCTGCGCGCGGGTGCGGTCGAGTTCGGTCGCAAGCGCGATCGCAAGGTTGTGAGCGTTTCGCCGGTCTCAGCCTGAGACCGAGCGCACGAAGGGCGTCCGGCGTTGCCGGGCGCCCTTTTCACTATCTTTCTTCGGCAGGAGGAGTTCCAGTGGCAGACTTCGTGGACCGCGTGACTCTGCACGCGGCGGGTGGTCACGGCGGTAACGGCGTCGCCTCGATTAAACGTGAAAAGTTCAAACCGCTGGCAGGCCCCGACGGCGGGGATGGCGGTAATGGTGGTTCAGTCATTCTGGAGGTCAGTGAGCAAGAAACAACGCTGCTGAACTATCACCGTAAGCCTCACCGTCGCGCTGACAACGGTACGCCAGGCATGGGTGATTTCCGTCAGGGTAAGACAGGCGCGGACATCGTCCTACCGGTTCCCGAAGGAACGGTTGTGAAGTCGATGTCGGGTGAGCTACTCGCTGACTTGACGGGTGTGGGTGCGCGCTTCGTGGTCGCCGAGGGCGGTCGTGGAGGTTTGGGTAATGCTGCGCTGGCGTCCAAGGCCCGTAAGGCTCCCGGTTTTGCTCTGATGGGTGAGCCTGGTGAGGAACGCGATGTGATCCTCGAGCTCAAGTCCGTCGCGGATGTCGCCCTCGTCGGTTTTCCTTCGGCGGGCAAGTCTTCGCTGATCGCCGCCCTCAGTTTGGCGCGCCCGAAGATCGCTGATTATCCTTTTACGACCCTCGTGCCGAATCTTGGCGTCGTGTCGGCGGGGGATACGCGCTACACGGTCGCCGACGTCCCCGGCCTGATCCCCGGCGCGTCCCAGGGACGAGGCCTGGGCCTGGATTTCCTGCGTCACATTGAGCGCTGCGCGGTCATCGTGCACGTCCTGGACACGGCCGCTTTCGAGACCGACCGCGAGCCCGTGGAGGATCTGCGCATCATCGAGGCCGAGCTGGCCTCCTATCAGGGCGACCTGACTCAGGTCGAGGGCTACGTGCCGATCATGGAGCGCCCCCGCGTCATCGTCCTGAACAAGATCGACATTCCTGACGGGCGAGACCTGGCCGAGATCACGCGTCCCGACCTCGAGTCGTTCGGCTGGCCGGTCTTCGAGGTGTCCGCCGTGTCCCATGAGGGACTCAAGCAGCTGTCGTTCGCGTTGGCAGCCATCGTTGAAGAGGAGCGCGCGAAGCGCCCCGCCCTCGAGGCCGCTCGCCCCGTCATTCGCCCCAAGGCGGTCGGGCGCAGCGTGGAGATCACGGTGCGCAAGACCCGCAAGGATGGGGAAGAGGTCTACCAGGTGCGCGGCGACAAGCCGGAGCGCTGGGTGCGTCAGACGGACTTTTCTAATGACGAGGCCGTGGGATACCTCGCGGATCGCCTGAACGCCGCGGGCGTAGAGGACGAGCTGATGAAGGCTGGTGCTTTCGCCGGTGACACGATCGTGATCGGTGATTTGGATGGTGGTGTCGTCTTTGATTGGGAGCCGACACTGACAACTGGGCCTGAGCTGCTTGGCTCGCGTGGCACCGACCTGCGTTTGGAGCGCAATACTCGACCGAGTCGTAAGGAGCGTCGCGAGGTGTACCACCAGGTCATGGATGCTAAGAGTGCGGCTCGCGACGAGTTGTGGACCGAGCGCGAGGCCGGCCATTGGACGGATGCATCGGATCAGTCATGAGCGGAGTGTCCGGCGCGCACCGTATCGTCGTCAAGATTGGGTCGTCGTCCCTGACACGCGAGGACGGTGGTCTTGACCTGAATCGCATCGATGCTGTTGCACGCCTCGTGTCTCGCTGGCGTGGGCACGAACGCGAGGTCGTCATTGTTTCCTCCGGCGCTGTCGCTGCAGGTCTCGATCCGCTTGGTTTTTCGTCCAAGCCGAAGGATCTGCCGAGCGTGCAGGCTGCAGCTGCGATGGGACAGGGGCTCCTCATGGCGCGTTGGACGGCAGCGTTCCAGGCCCATCACCTGGACGCTGCTCAGGTCCTGCTGACAACAGATGATGTCATGCGTCGCGACCACTACACGAATGTGCGTGCTGCCTTGACACGCCTTCTTGGCCTCGGTGTTGTACCGATCCTGAACGAAAACGACGCTGTCACCACCCGTGAGCTGCGCTTCGGAGATAACGATCGCCTCGCTGCGCTCATCGCGCAGATGATCAAGGCTGATGCTCTCGTGCTGCTGACGGATGTGGACGGCCTCTACACCGCTCCTCCGGACCACCCGGGCTCGAAGCTCATCGAGCGTGTTGAGAGCGCGGACGACCTCATGAGCGTGCTCGTGACGGGCGCGGGCTCCCGTGTGGGCACGGGCGGCATGGCGACGAAGGTGCAGGCCGCAATGCTGGCGACCACCAGCGGTATCGGCGTGCAGCTCGCCAACGCGGATGCTCTTCAGGCGGTGCTGGCGGGTTCGTGCGTGGGCACGTGGTTTGAACCTTCCCACGAGCGTCCGGCTTCGCGCCGCCTCTGGATCGCTCACGTGGCTCCCTCACGCGGTGAGATTGTTGTCGATGAAGGCGCTGCGCAGGCAATTACGGTTGGCAAGAAATCATTGTTGGTTGCCGGCGTGCGCGCCGTACTGGGACACTTCGACGCAGGCGACGTCGTGGATGTTGCCTGTCCAACAGGCCTCGTTGCGCGCGGCGTCTCGGGGTATGACTCTGACACGCTGTCCGAGATAGCTGGTTGTGGCACTGCGGAGCTGGAGGCTGCGGGTCACGAACACCCCAGGCCGGCGATCCACCGCGACGATCTTGCGGTGTTGGGCGACGCATTTTCGACGATGAGTGCAGACTGAGACGGTCCGATCCCCCCTCGTGTGACATGATGAACGGGTGGATACTGCTGCAGATATTTCCCAGGTGACGGATGCCGCACGTGAGGCGGCACGCCTCCTCGCAAACGCAACGACTCATGCGAAGAACCGGGGGCTCGAGGCCATCGCGGCGGCTCTTGTTCAGCGCACCGACCAGATTCTGTCTGCGAACGCCGAGGACATGGCGCGTGGTCGCGCGGAACAGATGAGCGAGGGGCTACTGGATCGTCTGGCGCTGACCCCTGAACGCATTCGAGGCATCGCCGGGGCTGTTTGCGAGATCATAGCCCTGCCTGACCCGGTTGGCCAGGTTGTGCGTGGAATGCGCACGGACATCGGCCTGCGCGTCACCCAGGAGCGCGTTCCCCTGGGTGTCGTCGGCATCATCTACGAGGCCCGCCCCAATGTCACCGTCGACGCCGCCACCCTGGCGCTCAAGGCAGGCAACGCTGTGATTCTGCGCGGTGGCAGCGCAGCCCAGTCCTCGAACCACGTGCTCATCGATGTGTGCCGTGACGCTTTGACTTCCGTTGGTTTGCCCGCCGATGCGATTCAGACGGTCGACCGGTGGGGGCGCGCGGGTGCCCGGGCGATGATGCGGGCGCGCGGACAAATCGACGCACTCATTCCCCGCGGGGGAGCGGGCCTCATTAACGCCGTCGTCGAACAGTCGCGTGTCCCCGTCATCGAGACGGGCACTGGCAACTGTCACTTGTACGTCGACGCCTCTGCGGATCTCAACGCTGCCGAAGCAATCGTCATGAACGCGAAGACACAGCGTGTGGGAGTGTGTAACGCGGTGGAAACCTTGCTGGTCCACGCCGACGTGGCACCGCGTTTCCTGGCTGCGGCGATCACTCGCCTGACCGCCGCGGGGGTGACAATCCACGCCGATGCTGCCACCCGCGCCATCGTCGATGGCCAAGCTTCCATCGACTCGGAGATGATCGTGGAGGCAACGAAGGCCGATTGGGAAACCGAATACTTGTCGATGGACTTGGCTGTGCGCGTCGTCAGCGGCGTCGAGGATGCAACTGCGCACATCCGCCGCTACTCGACCGGTCATACTGAGGGCATCGTCGCGTCCGACGTCGCCGTTATCCGCGCCTTCCGGGAGGGAGTCGATGCTGCTGCTATCGCTATTAACGCCTCGACCCGCTTCACTGACGGTGGCCAGCTGGGGCTGGGCGCCGAAGTGGGTATCTCGACGCAGAAGCTACACGCGCGCGGACCTATGGGCCTCGCCGAGCTGACCACGACCACGTGGATTTACGAGGGGGAAGGAACCATTCGCCCGTGAACACGCAGGAGCAAGAATCAGCACAGGCCTCGAACGAGGAAGAGATCGAGAGGACCACAGAGGCGACCGCGGGCGCAACAGCAGCCCCAGCCTCGCCCCAGCACCCACCGCGCGCCCTTCGTCGGAGGCGGGCAATCGGCATCATGGGTGGCACCTTCGACCCTATCCACCACGGGCACCTCGTTGCCGCCTCCGAAGTCATGGACGTGTTTGGACTCGACCAGGTCGTGTTCGTTCCCGCTGCTTTGCAGCCCTTCAAAGCGGGACGACGCGTCACTTCGGCTGAGCACCGCTACCTGATGACCGTCATTGCGACTGCCTCGAACCCGCGTTTCGCGGTTTCCCGCGTGGACATCGATCGCGGAGGCACAACTTTCACGATCGACACGCTCGCGGACCTCGCCACGGAGTACCCGGATTCGGACTTCTATTTCATCACAGGCGCCGACGCCCTGGCGCAGATCGCGCAATGGAAGGACGCCGAGAGGCTCTTCGAACAGGCGCACTTCATCGGTGTCACCAGGCCGGGGCATGATCTCTCGGATTCCCCCTTGCCTGGCAGATCCGTGTCCCTGCTCGAGGTGCCCGCCATGGCGATTTCATCAACTGACTGCCGTTCGCGCGTCGAGGAGGGTAAACCCGTGTGGTATCTCGTGCCCGACGGCGTCGTTCAATACATCAACAAGTACGGCCTCTACAGGTCCTAACCGAGGAGAACAGTGAGCCTTCCCGACGCTACTTCAGATCTGGTGACGCTGGTCGCTCGTGCAGCCCACGACCGCGGTGGTATCAACCCTGTCTTGGTTGATGTCACCAGCAAACTCGCCCTGGCCGACGCCTTCGTCGTCGTATCCGCGCCGACCGACCGGCAGGTGCGGGCAATTTCGGAGGACATCATGGACCGCGTGTGGGCGGAGCGCGGGCGCCGTCCCGACCACATTGAGGGCCGCGCCGAGGGGACATGGGTACTCCTGGACTATTCGGAGTTGCTCGTCCATGTGCTATGCGAGGATGAACGCGAATACTACGCGCTCGAACGCCTGTGGGGTGATTGCCCAGCCGTTCCGATCGACGTGGATACCGACCAAGCCCGCGCGGCCGCGGCCGCGCGGGCGGCTGCCCACGGCGCGGAGTCGGCGCAATGAGTGCCTCACGCATCGTTCTGCTGCGTCATGGACAGACGGACTTTAACCTCGAGCGTCGTTTCCAGGGGCACATCGATAAGCCTCTGAACGATGTGGGCAGGTCCCAGGCGGCGGGTGCTGCAGGCGTACTCGTGAGTCGCCTGTGCGAGCCGAGCGCGGAGGTCGGTATCGTGACTGCTGAGACAATGCCCGTAGACGATAATGGGGGAGTACGCATCATCTGCTCGCCTCTGGGGCGAGCCTGCGAGACTGCACGCATTCTCCTTCGAGTGTTTGACATTGCGGGATACCCCGCTGAAGGTCCGTTCGCCGACGAGAGGCTTACGGAACGTTTCTACGGCACCTTCGAGGGGAAAACCTACGAGGAGATCGCCTCCGAGCAACCTGAGGCATATTCGCAGTATCGTGCGACTGGTGAGTGTGAGCGCGCCGACGTTGAGCGTTCTGAGGTCGTGGGGGAACGTATACGCGACGCGGTCGTGGAGGCTGCGGCCGCGTGCCGTTCCGATCAATCGCTCATTGCTGTCTCCCACGGTTCCGCAATTGCGAGGGGTATCGTCTCTCTGCTCGGACTTGACCCGGCTGTTTTTAATGGGTTGCGTGGCGTCGATAACTGCCACTGGTCGGAACTTGTGCCCGTCGGTATCTCGACCGCGAAGAGTGCGGCGCGGACGGGTTGGCGCCTGGCATCGCACAACATCGGTGCGCGTGAGGACGTCCTGGGTGCCTAGACGCTGTCTTGGGCCTATCCATCTGCCTCTGCGACTGATGACAGTCAGTGTGATCAGGGACATGTAATCTGATTTGCGTATTCTTCATGGAGTCCGCTAGTATTTATCAGGTCGCCGGGGCGACGAACTGAATAAAGGGGCTATGGCGCAGTTGGTAGCGCGCTTCCATGGCATGGAAGAGGTCGGGGGTTCGAATCCCCCTAGCTCCACCGAAATTCCGACACTCGCGTAGTGGGTGTCGGTTTTTTGTCTATTCGGTCATCTGCTGCGGGATGGGCCTGTGGGGGAGTGTGGCTTCATGTGATGGCGCCTGGCCTGCGTGGCTCTGGGGGTTGTGGGACAAACCGATACATTTGTCCGTCCTCCAAGTTGGTGACCATCGACTTCAGGGCCGACTTTGTGGTACTGGCAAGCCGACAAGTTGTCACAAAACCAACGCGTTTTGTTATATGAGCACACTATTGCGTGTCTCAACCGGCTTTTCGCATTGTGGGGTGAGTAGTGTCCCGCATAGTGGCGTAAGTGCGTGGTGATCGGCCTGTTGTTCTGTAGGTCAAGCAGGAGAGTCTAATGTGTCTCCGAATACCTAAAATGTTAGGCTGCGGTCACAGTTGGACTTTTGGTCCGGTAAGTAACTGGGGGCTATAGGCGCAAACGTGGTGCTTTAGACGGCGTGTCGTGGGTCTAGTGGGCGCGTCCNGCTGAGCCTTCCTGTTCGTCTTGGGTGTGCCGAGACGTCGCCCACGCGATGAAGTCTGCCAGCTCATCGGCTTGTTCGTGTCGGCGCGCACGCCCTGATGGACATGTGGTTGACAGGGCGCACGAGGTGCATTTCCACCGTTGAGCGCCCGCCGCGGTGTGTCCATTCTTCTTCATCGGCACAGCGCACACCGGGCAACGCCGAGCACGATTCGATCGTGTTCTCACCCACTACACGATCACCCCAGAAAGTCAAGGAAGCTGCGCGATTAACCGCCCGAACCTAAATAACAGCGACTTTCGCCCGCAATCCCAACCTAAACCCGGAACTTAAGCACCACGTTCGTGACCGATAGTCCGTAACTGGGTGGTAAATATAACGATTTGGTATCGCTATGTGGAATGTTCAAGACCTGTCAAATCTCAAAAGGCCTGGAATTGCGTATATTCATTGGTAATTGCTTACTGAAAAAAGTTGATTGTGAGCGTACCGCGTGGAAAGATTTACCTGTCTTTGTTTCATAGTGTTAGGTCGATAGTCGATGTCGTTCCAGCTCACCCGAACCCACACCTCGGTCGTTCTCGCCGCCACAACGATCGCAGCCTCACTCGTCGTAATTCCCTCTCTCGCTGAGGGGAATCAAGCCAGCCAGGACGGATTCTGTGCGGCACTCACGGGCGCGGAGCCGCGCATTACATCTGAATACAACCCGCTTCTCGCCAGCTACGCTGCGGGCGCTGCGGGTGCCTCGACCCCCTCTGCGACCGGTTCTGATCGGGAAACTGAGCTGCGCGACGCTCTCGACGCCGCGAAGGCCTCACTCGCTGCCGCCCAACAGAGCGCCGTGAACGCTACGGCCTCAACGGTCGCCGACAACACGACGGACGTTGACACGGTAAGCCGCGCACTGGGCTGGGTTGACTGGTCGCAAGTCGACGATGCCACCCAGGCAAAGATTATCGAGGTGCTGGTCGTTCAGAAGATGAACGCCTATCGAGTTAACGCTGGTCTTCCGGAATTGGTTGTTTCGGATACGCTGACTAGCGACTCTCGTTCATGGAGCCAGCATATGTCCGATACAGACGACTTCAGTCACGATCCAACGTGGAAGTATTGGAACGGCGTGACCCTTGACGGCGGTGAAACCAGCTACGCTGGAGAGAATATCGCTTACAACTACCGCGAAAACTTCGGTGACAAATGGGGAGCTTACGGGACGACCAAGGACCCGATGCAGGCCGCGAATGCGCTCTTCGATCAGTGGAAGAATTCCCCTGGCCATGACAAGAACATGCTCGCTCGCAACAACGTTGTCGGCGTTGGTGTGCACATCGCCAAGCACGGCCAGTTCACTCGTATCTACGGGACTCAGAAATTCTATGCCATCTCTGGCAGCGGAGTTGATACCGCGCGCTTCCATACGACTGGCGATGCAGCCTCGGCCTACGGTTTCGACGGCGCGGCATTCGTGGCAGACAATACGAATTACGTGTCAGGCTTGGCTGGATCTGGTGACGAACAGCGTGCGAACTCCTGGCAGAATCTGGTCGGCGCCCTTCCTGGCGTAGTTCTTCCCGTCGATGTGAACCAACTTCCTACAAAGGCCGGGGCTGACGCTCCTGCGGCCTCTGCAGCCGCCTCCGCAGGCGCGCATGATGCGACAGTTGATAATCAGGCTGTCGCCGCTGCGCAAGCGAACGTTGATGCCGCACAGGCAGCATTGGATGACTATCTAGCAAACCCGTCCAGTGAGCAGTCGCCGCAGAGTCTATCCGACATTGACGCCCAACTCGACACGACTGCCGATGCTATTGCTGCTGATACCTCCGTTCGCCCTGAAAAGGACGGCGGTGTGACGATGCAAGGGACAGATCAGTCTGGCCGTTATCTCACGGCGGAGGAGTACCGCAACGCGGTAACGCGTTGCATGACGAGCGCCGGTTCCTACGATCCTGCTAAGCCCGCCGATCAGAAGAAGGACGTCNTGCGGCCACGAGCATGCGCTGCGCATCCGACCCGGAGGCAGCGGTGCGGGCCAGGAGGAGCAGGCGACGCCCTGTATCCTCGGCAGCTTCTGCGCGAGCCTGCGGTGCGACGAAGGTGCGCACGGCCTCGTCGATGTGGCGCAGCGTCAGCATGAGCAGGCTCATGTTGTCCTCGACCGGGATCGAGGTCAGCGCCAGGTTCAGGTAATCGCGGGCGGGCATCTCGCCGTCGCGGGTCATATCCCACGCGGAGGCCATGACGACGCCGCGCGTGAGGGAGTCCGTGAACTTCGTGATGTTGGAGATCGCGAAGGCCAGCGACTGCTCGNACCCGGCCCCTCGACCCCGGCACCCAGCCAGTCCACCCCATCCACCCCCACGCCGTCGGCTCCGGCACCCGGCCCCTCGACCCCGGCACCCGCCCCCTCGGCTCCAGCACCGGCATCGGATGAAGGCACGAATCCCTCCAACGTACGTGTGCAGACCCTCGCAGCGACGGGTTCATCCGCCGTGTGGGTTGCGGTTGGTGCAGTGGCTGTCCTAGTCGCCGGCATTGGTGCGCTCGTCGCGTCGCGGCGTGCTAAGAACTGAAATAGTTCGCGGTAAGAGAGGCCCGTCTTCGTAATGAACGAAGACGGACCTCTCTTTGTGTGTGTGATTCGGTGACGTCGCTGAGAGATACAGCTATTCACCGATGGGCGATCAGATCAGCGAACCGTCGCTGGCGAACTGGTACCAGGTGCCGTTGATGTAGGCGGGACCCGTCACCATCTTGCCGGAAGACTGCAGGTAGAACCAGGTTGAGCCGAGCTTAACCCAGCCGGTGACCATGGCGCCGGACTCGTTCAGGAGGTACCAGTCATCACCGATCTTGGTCCAGCCGGTGACCATCTCTCCCTTGTCCTTGAAGTAGTACCAGGTGCCGCCGACCTGGCTCCAGCCGGTCGCCATCTTGCCGCTGTTCTCCAGGTAGTACCAGTCGTTGCCCTGCTTGGTCCAGCCGGTGACCATGGCGCCGGACTCGTTCAGGAGGTACCAGTCATCACCCTGCTTGGTCCAGCCGGTGACCATCTCTCCCTTGTCCTTGAAGTAGTACCAGGTGCCGCCGACCTGGCTCCAACCGGTCGCCATCTTGCCGGTTTCCTCCAGGTAGTACCAGTCGTTGCCCTGCTTGGTCCAGCCGGTGACCAGAGAGCCGGACTCGTTCAGGAGGTACCAGTCATCACCCTGCTTGGTCCAACCGGTAGCCATGGTGCCGTCTTCACCGAGGAAGTAGAGCTTGCCGCCGACAGCCTGCCAGCCGATCCCTTGAGCGCCGGACGGCTGGTAGTACTCCCACTTGCCGTCATTGTTGTACCAACCGGTGACCATGTAGCCATTCTCGTCGAAACGGTAGGTCTTGCCGTCGATCTTCTGGACGACACTCTTCGGGTAGCTCTTGCCGNCCGGGCGTGCTGGGCTCGCTGCCGGGCGTGCTGGGCTCGCTGCCGGGCGTGCTGGGCTCGCTGCCGGGCGTGCTGGGCTCGCTGCCGGGCGTGCTGGGCTCGCTGCCGGGCGTGCTGGGCTCGCTGCCGGGCGTGCTGGGCTCGCTGCCGGGCGTGCTGGGCTCGCTGCCGGGCGTGCTGGGCTCGCTGCCGGGCGTGGTCGGCTCGGACGCGACTGGGCTGGTTGCTCCGGGAGCAGGAGTGTCATCAGCGTACGTCGGCAGGATGATGCCAGCCGAGACAACGGCAGCGCTCAGCGTCGCAATGGCGGCGCGGCGAAGATTGGAGGCACGCATATTGTTTCCTCTCGGGAAGAATGGCGAAGACGAATGTGTCACGTGCCGTGACATATCCACACATCATTAGTGTCGTCGGGGTGAACCTACGACGGTCACTTGTCGAGTATGTACGACAGTTTGTTACAAATCAAGCGATAAGAGTTGTCGCGAGTCTAGCTTTCCATTCAGTTAATGCGGATATTCGTTAATCAGCTAACCGGTCGATAGCTTGGCAGTTATTGATTAAATGTTAGCGACGTATCTTAAGTTGCCTAAGAGTGACCACTGGGTAACCCATGTAGTGTGATGTACGTAACTAAATACTGTAGGACTCACTGCACCACTAACCAGCAGGTTGGTATTGTTCAACAGTCGGTGGCGCTAAGACGGGAGCCTCGCCAGCTCTCGATGATGCCGACGCCATCGTCACGCAGAGTTGCCTCCCCCCTTGCTCGACAAGAGGGCACCGCACTCATTCGACTGATCAACACGTATCGTTTCGCGATCGTTACCTGAGTCTGCGTCGCCAGTCGTACTTTGCGCGCCATGGCGCGGACTCGCCCCATCTCCACTGGCGGGTTGGACCACTTTGCTGTGCGTGACCGTCCCTTTCTGCAGATGCCCAGGCGAGAGACTACCGAAGCCGATTCTCATTCCCGCGCTATGGCTGATAACGCGATAACGTCCTATCAACGAGGCGGGTGTTCCCTTATGCATTCACACGCTGAGAAGAGAACAGACAGCGCCCGGGGTAGCTGTGACCACCCCGGGCGCTTGTATGCGATGTTCTCAGTCTGCGTCCACCGCCTGGTTGGCGATCTGACGTTCACATACGTCGATGAGTTCGCGGATGATGCGCAGCGTTCCGGCGGATGCGTCGGCGTGAGCCTCGATCCACGCCTTGCCTGCTGCAACCACGTCGACCTCGGGCGCGTAGCCGGCGAGCGCGGTCGGGAAGAGCAGCGTCGTGAGGTCCTCGGCGGTGTGGAAGGTGAAACGCTCCCAGATGTCCGTCAGGGCATCGAAGTACTCGCCGACGTAGGAGGCATAGGCGGAGGGCGTGCTGCGAGCCTGCGCCCAGAAACCGGAGATCATCGCCCAGCGGGTGTCGTTGGGGATCGAGGTATCGGTCAGGACCTTGTCCCACACGTCGGCCTTGATCCACTCGCCGGAGCGCGCTGCGCGGCAGGCTGCTGCGTTCTGGTGACCGGTCATCGTGTCGTCAATGGCTTCAAGGGCATCAATGTCGGCCTCGGTGGCGGCGCCGCCGCGCACGAGGGAGAGGAGCAGGCCCCACTTGAGATCGACATCCAGGTCCAGGCCGTCCAGCGTCTGCGTGCCGTCGAAGAGGCCGCGGATGGCGTCGAACTGCTCGGTGCTGGTCGCGTTGCGTGCGGCTGCGGCCACGAGCATGCGCTGCGCATCCGACCCGGAGGCAGCGGTGCGGGCCAGGAGGAGCAGGCGACGCCCTGTATCCTCGGCAGCTTCTGCGCGAGCCTGCGGTGCGACGAAGGTGCGCACGGCCTCGTCGATGTGGCGCAGCGTCAGCATGAGCAGGCTCATGTTGTCCTCGACCGGGATCGAGGTCAGCGCCAGGTTCAGGTAATCGCGGGCGGGCATCTCGCCGTCGCGGGTCATATCCCACGCGGAGGCCATGACGACGCCGCGCGTGAGGGAGTCCGTGAACTTCGTGATGTTGGAGATCGCGAAGGCCAGCGACTGCTCGTCCAGGCGAACCTTCGCGTATCCGAGGTCGCCGTCGTTGACCAGGATGAAGTCGGGACGGGCGATGCCGGCGGCCGCCTCGACGATCGTGGACGCGCCATCCACGTCGAACTCGTCGCGGAAGACCTGGGCCAGCGCGGCCTCCTCGGTCAGCGAGTAGCCGGCGACGCCCAGGCGATGCGGACGCAGGGAGGCGCCCTCGGAGAAGGCCTCCTGGACGACCTCGAGGCGCTCGATGACACCGTCCTCGCCCGTTGTGATAACCGGGCGCAGGAGGGTCACGCCGGCCTCCTCCAGCCACACCTTCGACCAGGCCGCCAGGTCACGGCCCGACGCGGCCGCCAGCTCGGAGAGCAGGTCATCCAGCGTGGCGTTGGCGTAGGAGTGCTTCGTCAGGTACTCGTGCAGGCCCGCGAAGAACGCGTCGCGCCCCACGTAGGAGACGAGCTGGCGCAGCACGGAGGCGCCCTTGGCGTAGGTGATGCCGTCGAAGTTGACCTCGACGTCGGCCAGGTCACGGATCTCGGCCGTGATCGGGTGGGTGGTGGGCAGCTGATCCTGCTTGAGGCCCCAGTCCTTGCGGACCATGAAGCCGGTCCAGCCCTCGGTGTACTTCGTGGCCTCGGCCAGGGCGAGGTGGCTCATGAACTCGGCGAAGGACTCGTTGAGCCACAGGTCATTCCACCACTTCATGGTGACCAGGTCGCCGAACCACATGTGCGCCAGCTCGTGCAGGATCGTGTTGGCGCGAGCCTCCATCTGGGCCTCGGTCGGGCGCGTACGGAACACGTAGGCATCGCGGAAAGTTACGCAGCCCGCGTTTTCCATGGCACCCGCGTTGTACTCGGGCACGAAGATCTGATCGTACTTCGTGAAGGGGTAGGCGATGCCGTAGGCGCTCTCGAAGAACTCGAAGCCGCGACGGGTGATGTCGATGATCTCCTCGGCGTCCAGGTGCTCGACGATCGACGCGCGCGCGTAGACGCCCAGGTCGATCGTGCGCCCGTCGGAGGAGGTGAGCGAGGCAGTGGTGCCCTGGTAGGGGCCGGCGACGATCGCGGTGATGTACGTGGACATCGTCTCCGTGGTCGCAAAGCGGTAGGTCCACGCGTCGCCGTCTTCCTCGGGGGAGGGGGTGGGCGCGTTGGAGAAGACCTTCCAGCCCTTGGGGACCTTCACGGTCAGTGTGAAGGTCGACTTCAGGTCGGGCTGCTCGAAGGTCGTGTACACGCGGCGCGCGTCCGGAACCTCGAACTGGGAGTAGGTGTAGGCCTGGCCGTCCGCGGGATCGACGAAGCGGTGCAGGCCCTCGCCCGTGTGCATGTACTGGCAGGACGCGTCCACCTCGAGCACGTTGTGTTCTGCCAGGTTCTCCAGGGCGATGCGGTTGTCCTGGTGGACGGTGAAGGGGTCGAGGGCGTTGCCGTTGAGGCGAATCGAGTGAACGTTGGTGGAGACGAGGTCCGCGAACGTGGAGGCGCCTTCGCGCGCGTCGAACTCGATGCGGGTAAAAGAACCGAAGTCGGTGTCGCCGCGCGTGAGGTCCAGGGAAATTTCGTAGCGCGTCACTGAGGGGATGATTGAGGCGCGTTCGGTTGCTTCCTCTCGGGTGAGGTTCAGGCCTGGCATGGGGTGCCTTTCCGTCGATGGAATGGGGGGCGCTATCGCGCCTAACATTCCTATGGTGTCATGTGTTGTAGGTGGATGCGCGTGGCGGGCCGAATTTTGTCGGCTGGGACACGCTTTTACCAGATGGTGACGCGCTGGGCGGGGTCGAGCCACATGCCATCCCCGTGCTTGACGCCAAATGCGTTGGCGAAGGCGTCGAGGTTGCGCAGTACCTGGTTGCAGCGGAATTCGGCGGGGGAGTGAGGATCGATGGCCAGCATCTGGCGGGCGAATTGTGGACGGGTTGCCGTGCGCCACGCGCGTGCCCAGGAGAAGAAGAAGCGCTGGGGACCGTTGATGCCGTCGATGACGGGGGCGGTCTGCGGGGTGAGGCCCTGCTCGGCCAGGGCTGCCACCCACGCCTTCCAGGCGATCGTCATGCCGCCCAGGTCGCCGATGTTCTCACCGATGGTTAGGGCGCCGTTAACGTGGGGGAGCGAGCGTTCGACGCTTTCCTCGCTGTCGCCGCTCTCTTCCTTATTGTCCTCGGAGGGCAAGAGGACAGAGGGCGTGAGGACGTCGTACTGTCCGATGAGCGCGTGGGTGCGTTCCTCGAAGGCGGCGCGGTCCTCGTCGGTCCACCAGTTCGACAGGTTACCGCGACCGTCGTAGCGGGAGCCCTGGTCGTCGAAGCCATGGCCGATCTCGTGGCCGATGACCGCGCCGATTGCGCCGAAGTTCACTGCGTCATCGGCCTGGGCGTCAAAGAACGGGGGCTGGAGGATTGCGGCGGGGAACACGATTTCGTTCTGCGTGGGGTTGTAGTAGGCGTTGACGGTCTGGGGCGTCATGTACCATTCGTCGCGGTCGACGGGGCACCCGAGCTTGTCCCATTCGCGGTCGGTGGCGTGGGCGCTGGCGGCGCGGATGTTGTCCACGAGCGTAGCGGCCGGGTCCAGGTGCAGCGTCGAGTAGTCGCGCCACTTGACGGGGTAGCCGATCTTCGGGTTGAAGGTCGCCAGCTTGGCCAGCGCCTTCTCCTTCGTCTCTTCACTCATCCAGTCGAGGCTGCGAATCGATTCTCCGTATGCGTGAAGGAGGCGGCCCACCAGCGCGTCCATCGCGTCCTTCGCGTCGGGTGGGAAATGGCGGGCCACCCAGGCGCGCCCCATGGCCTCGCCCAGGTAGGACTCGATGAGCGACAGCGCGCGCTTCCAACGCGGGCGCAGCTCTTGCGTGCCCGCCAGGGTGCGGCCGTGGAAGTCGAAGTTCTCCTGGACGAAGTCGGCCGAGAGCAGGGAGGCGCGCGCGTCGATGGCTGACGCGCTCAGCCACTCCTTGAGGGTGGCCAGGTCGGTGTGTTCCCACAGGGAGGCGGCACCGCGCAGGTAGTCGGGCTGGTCGACGTTGACGACGAGGCCGGAGACGGGCATGTGGGCTCCGCGCGCCCACGCGTCCCAGTCGAAGCCAGGCGCGAGCCTCGTGAGCTCGCTCCACAGGGTTGGATTGTCAGACAGGAGTGGATCACGGTTGGAGACCGAGTCGCGGTGGTGCGAGGCGATGGCCGTTTCCAGAGCCATGATGCGCCGTGCCGCGCCCTCGGGGTCGGGCATACCCGCCAGGGAGAGGAGTCGAGCGGTGTGGGCGATGTATGCGTCGCGGATTGGGGCATAATCCTCCTCGCGGTAGTAGGCCTCGTCGGGCAGACCGATACCGGACTGGACCAGGGAGACCATATAGGCGGAGGAATCGTGCGGATCGGTGCCCACGTAGGCGCCGACGAGGCCACCAATGCCAGTGCGCATGAGGAAACCCATGGCCTCGGCCAGTTCGTCGCGGCTCGTGCATGCCTCAATGAATTCTAGGTCGGCGTGCAGGGGAGCGCTGCCGGCGGCCTCGATAGCGTCTTCGTCGAGGAACTGCGTCCACAGGACCGCGATGCGCTGCGCGTCCGGGTCGTCGAGTCTTCCGGCTGCTGCGTCCTGAGCAATTGTGCGGGCATATTTTTCGGAGGCATCGCGCAGTGCATGGAATGCGCCGTCCATGGGACGGTCGGCGGGAATTTCGTGGGTCGCCAGCCACGTGCCGTTCACGTGGCGATAAAAATCGTCTTGGGGGCGCACGGTGCGGTCCATGTTCGCGGTTTCGAGGACGCGTGCGAGCAGTGTGTTCGTCATGCCATAACTGTAGGTTGTTTTGGGGGCTTTGTGCGTGGCCTAGGCATTTCTCCGACGCGACAGGCGATTTACGTGAGGCTTATAGGGCTCTTCGCATTTTGGGGTGTGGGGGGTGGTGTTGGCATGGGGTCGGGGCCTGCCCGATGATTGAGGTTGCAACACTTCAAACGCTGGGAGGCCCCGACATGTCTAATGCTACCTTTTCTGCTCCGGATATGACGATTTATTGCGGGTTGGAGGAGCTGGGCTTGGTGGCTGTGGGGATGTGCTGCCAAGGGGGTGGGTTCGTCCTGAAGTGCCGTGTGGCTAATCCTGTTCGGCTGTGTCCAGGGTGTGGGCGCCCGGGGTATTCGCTGGGGTCGCGTACCCGGCGCTTAGCGCACGAACCGCGGGGGCATCAGCCCACGACGCTGGTGGTGTATGTGGGACGTTACCACTGTCGCGTGTGTTCTCATTTCTGGTGTGATGACATCAGCCAGGCGGCTCCCCCGCGCGCCAAGCTCTCCTTTGGGGCCTTGCGCTGGGGGCTTGTGTGCTTGATCGCTGACAATATGTCCATGAACCGGATCGCCGCTCACCTGGCGGTAGCCTGGCATACTGCCAACGAGGCGATACTGGCCTATGGCGACGAACTCCTGCTCGCGGATTCGACTCGCTTTGAAGGCGTGCGCGTCATTGGGGTTGATGAGCACGTGTGGCGTCATCGGGGTGGGGACAAGTACGCCACGGTGATCGTGGACTTGACCCCTGTGCGCGACCATACTGGCCCGGCCCGCCTCCTGGACGTGGTGCAAGGCCGCTCCAAACGCGTCTTGTCTTCCTGGCTGGCCGCGCGCCCCCAAGAATGGAAGGACAACATCGAGATCGTGGCGATGGATGGGTTCAGTGGCTATAAAAGCGCAGCAGTCAGCCAGCTTCCAGGGGCGGTGGCGGTGATGGATCCCTTCCATGTTGTTCATATCGCTATCGACGCCCTAGAGCAGTGCCGCCAGCGCGTCCAGCAAGAAACCCTGGGGCATCGCGGCCGCAAGGGTGACCCCTTGTACGCGGCCCGTAAAACGCTCCTGACCGGCACTGACATCCTCACCGACACATCCCAGGCGCGCTTGGATGCTTTATTCGCCTGCCCCAACCACGCTGACGTGCACACCACCTGGAGAATCTACCAGGACCTCCTAGCAGCCTACCGTGATCGTGACCCCAGGCGCGGCAAAAACACCCTCCGCCAGCTCATCACGACGATCACCCGCCCGGGCTTGCCACACACATGCATCGAGCTAGCCCGCATGGGCAGAACCCTCAAACGCAGAGCCAGGGACATCCTGGCCTACTTCGACCACCCCCACACCAGCAACGGCCCCACCGAAGCCATCAACGGACGCCTCGAACACCTCCGCGGCATCGCCCAAGGATTCATCAACCACCGAAACTACCGCCTACGCTGCCTCCTCCACTCCGGCGGATTCCAACACCTCCTACACCCTTAAATGCGAAGAGCCGCTTATAGGCCGTTATTCGTGGTTTCTTGGGGAATTTTGGGGCGAAAGTGCGAATGGTACTTTCGCGCACACTGAGCGTGCACATTTGTGCATTGGCCAGTGTGAATTCGTTCAGATGGGGATGGAGGGGGCAGAATAGTAAGCGCAATGAGGCACATCCTCATGAAGACGTGAAGGGAAATAACACGGTGAAGACACTTCGCACTGACGTGTGCGTCATCGGTGGCGGCTCCACCGGTGCCGGCGTCGTCCGCGACGTCGTGATGCGCGGCTTCTCAGCTGTCCTCGTCGACCGGGCCGATATTGCTCAGGGGACCTCCGGCCGCTTCCACGGCCTGCTCCACTCCGGTGCACGCTACATCGCCTCCGACCCCGAGTCGGCCACAGAATGCGCAGAAGAAAACGAGATCGTCAAGCGCATCAACGCTAACGCCATCGAGGCCACCGGCGGCCTCTTCGTGGTGACCGCTCACGACGATGAAGACTACGCGGACCAGTTCCTGGCCCGCGCCGCTGCCGCAAAGGTGCCAGCGGAGGAAATCTCCATCGCCGAGGCACTGCGACGCGAACCCCGACTGGACCCGCGCATCAAGCGCGCGTTCGCTGTTCAGGACGGAACGGTCGACGGCTGGCAGATGACGTGGGGAGCCATCCGCTCCGCCCAGGCCTATGGAGCGCAGATCTTGACCTACCACCGCGTGACCGCCATCGAGCGTGAAGAAGACCGTATTTCAGCCGTCATCGTTCACGATGAGCGAGGTGGCGAGGACGTTCGCATCGAATGCGGCTTCGTCTTGAACTGCGGCGGCCCCTGGGCCGGCACAATCGCGGGCATGGCCGACTGCCACGGCGTCGACGTCGTCGCTGGCGCCGGCATCATGATCGCCATGAACCACCGCCTCACGCACTCGGTCATCAACCGCTGCGTGTGGCCCGCCGACGGCGACATCCTCGTGCCCGACCACACGGTGTGCATCATCGGCACCACCGACCTCAAGTCTGACNACGCGCAACGTGCGCATCCCCGCCGGTGTCGGTGCCCTGCGCCCCACCTGCCTGATTCCCCCCTCGATGCAGGCCGGAATCCCCCGGGCGGGCGAACGCTACGCGATCGTGGGCCTGGCGCGCTTCAAGGACTTCTACCCCAGCCTCGTCGCCGAGAACCTCTCGCGCCAAAGCGGCCCCGACGGTGCCCCGATCAAGGCCCGCGCCCTGAGTGTCGACTACGTCGTGCGCGATGGGGAGGTTGACTCCGTGGGAACCGTGCACGCGCGCAGCCTCGACCACGAGGAGAATCGGGCGCGCCTGGCTGCCCAGATTCGTCCCCTGCTGGAAGAGGGCGAGATCGTGGGCCTGCCCGCGGTCCTCGGCCTCGACGATCCGGGAGCGTGGCGGGACCTGGCGGATAAGCTCGGACACCCGGTCTTCGAGATCCCGGTCCAGCCCCCGTCGGTGCCCGGTATGCGCCTGAACGCACTGCTGACTCGCATGGCGAGCGCCAAGGCGCGCGTCATCCTCGGCTCGCCCCTCAAGGCCCTGCACGGCGCGCACGGGCGCGTTCAGGCCGTCGAGTACGCCAGCGCAGGACGGGCCACCCGCGTCGAGACGCGCGCCGTCATCCTGGCTGCCGGCGGCTTCGAGTCCGGCGCCCTGGAGCTGGACTCCTATGGCGTCGTGCGCGACACTGTGTGCGCTCTGCCCGTCATGGGCCCCACCGGTCAGCTGCTGCACGCCGACTTCTGGGGCGACGAACAGCCCCTGTTCCTGGCCGGCCTGGCCGTCGACGACTCGATGCGCGTCGTCGACGAAAACGGCAAGGCCGTGTACACCAACCTGTTTGCCGCGGGCGGCAACCTGGCCGGCGCCACCCGCTGGCGCGAAAAGAGCGGTGAAGGCATCGCTCTGGCCAGCGCTCTGGCCGCCGTCGACGCGATCGTGGAGGAGCTGAAATGACCCTGGAAATGTCAACGCTGATGGGACCGGGCGTGGAAGAAGCCGACATGTTCTCCCTGGAGGGTGACGCCGCGCTGCGCGCCAGCCTGGATGCCTGCGTCAAGTGCACGATCTGCGAGACCCAGTGCCCCGTCATGCGCGTCACCGACCTGTTCGGCGGCCCGAAGTACTCCGGCCCGCAGGCCGAGCGCTTCCGCAAGGACGGGCAGATGGTCGATAAGTCCATCGACTACTGCTCCTCGTGCGGCACCTGCTCGCTCGTGTGCCCCCAGGGCGTGAAGGTCACCGAGATCATCCACCACAGGCGCACCGCCATGAAGGAAGCCCACGGCATCCCCATGCGCGACCGCCTCATCGGGCGAACCTCGCTGATTGGCACCATGATGACCCCGGTCGCCCCCATCGCGAACTGGGCGCTCGACGTCAAGCCGATCCGCGTGGCGATGGAGGCCATCATCGGCGTGCACCGCTCCGCGCCGATGCCGCGCGCCTACGGGCGCACGTTCGAGGGCTGGTTCAAGAAGCACAAGCCGCTGCCGAACTCTGGCACGCGCGGCCAGGTGATCTTCTTCCACGGCTGCGCCGGTCAGTACTTCGAGGTGGAGACCTCCATCCATTCCGTGTTGGTCCTCGAGCACCTCGGCTACGAGGTCCTGGTCCCCAAGCACGGGTGCTGCGGCCTGGCCCTGCAGTCCAACGGCCTGTACAAGGACGCGCGCAAGTACGTCTCGAAGCTGACGAACGACCTGCGCAGCGTCAACCGTGATGCCCCGATCATCTCCGCGTCCGGCTCGTGCGCGGGCATGCTGCGCCACGAGGCGCACGAGATCCTGGAGATGGACACGCCCGAGCTCACGGATGTGGGTTCGCGCATGTGGGACATCAGCGAATTCCTGCTGCACCTGTACGACAAGGGCGAGCTGGACACCAACTTCCAGCGCATCGACGTCACCATCCCGTACCACGCCCCCTGCCAGGTCAAGTCCCAGGGGCTGGGCAAGCCAGCCATCGAGCTGATGAGCCTGATTCCCGGCGTGACCGTCAAGGACTCCGAGCAGCCCTGCTGTGGCATTGCGGGTACTTACGGCATGAAGAAGGAGAAGTACGCGGTCGCCCAGGCCGTGGGCGCCCCCGTCTTTGACTTCATCAAGCAGGTCAACGCCGAGCTGGCGGCCTGCGACACGGAGACGTGTCGTTGGCAGCTGCGCACGGCCACGGGCGCGAACGTCGTCCACCCGATCTGGCTGATCCACAAGGCATACGGCCTGCCCAACGGCTGACGCCTCACGCGGTATCCCCGGGCGCGCGAGACAATGCGCGCCCGGGGATATTAGTGTGTGCCTATGAGCATCTCTCGTCGCGTTGTTGTCACTGGTGCCTCCACCGGAATCGGGTGGGCTACCGCCCGCCTGTTGGCCCAGCGGGGGTGGAGTGTCGTCGCGGTGGCGAGGCGTCGCGAGCGCTTGGAGGCTCTCGCGAAGCAGATCGGCTGCGAGTACTGGGCGGCGGACCTGACCGATGAAGCCCAGGTGAAGCAGATGGCTGCCCACATCCTGGAGGGTGGCCCCGTGGACGCGCTGGTGAACAACACCGGCGGTGCCATCGGCGTCGACCGCGTGGCGGAGGGTGATCCCGCGAGGTGGAGCGCGATGTTCGAGCGCAATGTGATGACGGCCCTGCACTGTACGCGCGCCTTCCTGCCGGGGATGCGCGAGCGCGGGGGAGACCTCGTCTTCCTGACCTCGACCGCGGCCCACGACACCTACCCGGGAGGCGGGGGGTATGTCGCCGCCAAGCACGCCGAGCGCATCATCGCCAACACGCTGCGCCAAGAACTGGTGGGCGAGCCCGTGCGCGTCATCGAGATCGCGCCCGGCATGGTGCGCACCGAAGAGTTCTCGCTCAACCGGCTCGGCTCCCAGGAGGCGGCCGACCGCGTCTACGAGGGGGTCGCCGCCCCGCTCGTCGCCNCGACGCAGCGCGTCAGGCCCCTGCGCGACGAGGCAGACCCATCGCCATGCGCACCCTCGCCCGCGCCCAGGCGCGACGACAACGCCAACGAACACGCCAGCAAGGCGACGCCCGACGCGATAATGCCCAGGCGTGCCGACGGCGGCACGAACGAGCCGTAGCGACCCGACAGCGCCATCCACAACAGCGCGGCCCCCAAGCCAGCCAGTGAGAGGGCCTCCAACGCGGGTGCGATGCGATCCACGAGCTTCACGACAGGACCCCCATCCACCAAGCGCCGCCCACGACAAGAACAGCAACCACTGTCACCGTCACGAACAAGCGCACCACGAAGGCACTACGGAACTGGGAGGCCAGAAGCGCCACATTCTTCACGTCCATCATCGGCCCGTACACCATGAAACCCAAAAGGGCCCCTATCGGCGCCAACGACGCCAACGACCGCGCGATCACCGCGTCAGAGGACGAACACAGGGACAGGGCGAAACCGGCCCCCATCATGAGGGCCAACGCGCCGCNAGCGCTTGGAGGCTCTCGCGAAGCAGATCGGCTGCGAGTACTGGGCGGCGGACCTGACCGATGAAGCCCAGGTGAAGCAGATGGCTGCCCACATCCTGGAGGGTGGCCCCGTGGACGCGCTGGTGAACAACACCGGCGGTGCCATCGGCGTCGACCGCGTGGCGGAGGGTGATCCCGCGAGGTGGAGCGCGATGTTCGAGCGCAATGTGATGACGGCCCTGCACTGTACGCGCGCCTTCCTGCCGGGGATGCGCGAGCGCGGGGGAGACCTCGTCTTCCTGACCTCGACCGCGGCCCACGACACCTACCCGGGAGGCGGGGGGTATGTCGCCGCCAAGCACGCCGAGCGCATCATCGCCAACACGCTGCGCCAAGAACTGGTGGGCGAGCCCGTGCGCGTCATCGAGATCGCGCCCGGCATGGTGCGCACCGAAGAGTTCTCGCTCAACCGGCTCGGCTCCCAGGAGGCGGCCGACCGCGTCTACGAGGGGGTCGCCGCCCCGCTCGTCGCCGAGGACATTGCGGAGGCGATCGTGTGGACCCTGGAGCGCCCCTCCCACGTCAACATTGACTCGATGATCGTGCGCCCGGTGGCCCAGGCGACAAACACGCTCGTGGCCAGGAAAGCCGCGCAGTAGAGTCCGCGCGCTCACAGCGTAGGAACGAGGCCGGGGCGGGCTGGTGCGCGGCGAGCGGTGAGCGTCCCCGGCCTCGTTCCTTCTACTTGGTCCAGCCCAGGATGCGCACGACGCCCGGGACATCCTCGGTGGTCGTCGTGACCTGGGTGGCGTCGCCGCCTGCGACGGGGGCGACGAAGATGGGTAGCGAGAGGTCGGAGTAGGTGTCCTTGGGTGACGCGTACAGTGCCATCTGCGTGCCGTCGGGGCTCACGGCTAGCCATCCTTCGATGGTGTGAGTGCTCTCCAGGCCGGGCAGGCTGACTTTCGTCCAGTTGGAAACGAGCAGCGTCTGGTCCTCCGGGGTGGTCTGGGCGAGAGGCATGCCCGGCGTGGAGTAGATGGTGCCCTGGTCGATCGTGAGGCACGTGCCGTCGGGGGTGACGGCGTCCGCGCCGAAACAGCCGACGCCGGCCTCGTTGGCGACCCACATCGAGGTCTTGGTGCGCTGGATGGACAGGTCGGGCATGACTTGGAATCGCGCGTAGTTTTCGACCGTGAAGTCGGTGGGAACGGCCTCGGGCGCTTCAGTTTCTGAGGGGAAACGATAGATTGTGCCGACGCGATCCGATGCGGCGTCCTTGTCGATGTGGGCCACGTAGATGGCTCCGTCGGGACCGAATTGTGCGAAGTGATTGGACACGGGGGTGTGTCCGCTCGGCGTGGGGATCGCGTCGTTGAGGACGGTGAGCGTGCCGTCCGTGGAGACCACGGCTACCTTTTCGTTCTCGCCGTCGTTGTTCGCGACGATCATGCGTGAGAAGTCGGGGGAATAGCACTGCATATACTCGCACATGTACCCCGGTGCGGACAGGTACTCGCTCGGGAAGGTGAAGGTACGCGTCGCCGTGATCGTGCCCGATTGCGGGTCGATGGCCCGCACGGTGGTGACCGTCGTGTCGNGCAGGGCGGCCCCATCGCGCGCCGCGCCCCCGAGATTCGCGCCGTGCTGGTGCGCGAGAAGTCCTACGTGCACTCCTACCCGCACTGCTGGCGCTGCCGCAAGCCTCTCATGTACAAGGCCGTGTCCTCGTGGTTCGTTCGCGTGACACAGATCCGTGATCGCATGGTGGAGCTCAACCAAGAGATCACCTGGACCCCCGCGCACATCAAGGATGGCATCTTCGGCAAGTGGCTGGAGGGCGCGCGCGACTGGTCGATCTCGCGTAACCGCTTCTGGGGCGCGCCGATCCCCGTGTGGGTGTCGGACGATCCGGCGTACCCGCGCACGGACGTCTATGGCTCCATCGCCCAGCTGGAGGCCGACTTCGGCGTGAAAGTGACGGACTTCCACCGTCCTTTCATCGACTCTCTGACGCGCCCGAACCCGGACGACCCGACGGGCAAGTCGACGATGCGTCGCATCTCCGACGTGTTCGACTGCTGGTTCGAGTCCGGTTCGATGCCCTTCGCACAGGTGCACTACCCGTTCGAGAACCAGGAGTGGTTCGAGAACCACTACCCGGGCGACTTCATCGTCGAGTACATCGGTCAGACGCGCGGCTGGTTCTACACGCTACACGTCCTGGCAACCGCGCTCTTCGATCGTCCCGCGTTCCGCTCCTGCGTCTCCCACGGCATCGTGCTGGGTGACGACGGCCTGAAGATGAGTAAGTCGCTGCGTAACTACCCGGACGTGGCCGAGGTGTTCAACAAGTACGGCTCCGACGCGATGCGTTGGTTCCTCATGTCGAGCCCGGTCGTGCGCGGCGGCAACCTGATCGTCAAGGAGGAGTCGATCCGCGACACCGTCCGTCAGGTGCTGCTGCCGATCTGGAACACGTACTACTTCTTCACGCTGTACGCGGGCGCCTGCAACAAGGGTGAGGGCTACGAGGCCAAGCGCCTCGATCTGTCGTCGCCCGAGGCCGTGGCCGCGCTGGCGCAGATGGATCGCTACCTGCTGGCCCACACCCGCACCCTCGCGCAGGACGTGCGTGGCGCGCTGGACGGCTATGACGTTGCTGGTGCTTGCGATGCGATTCGCGACTACCTGGACGTCCTGACGAACTGGTACGTGCGTACCCAGCGTCAGCGCTTCTGGGACGAGGACGGTGCCGCGTTCGACACGCTGTACACGGCTCTCGTGACGCTCATGGAGCTGGCGGCGCCCCTGCTGCCGCTGCTGAGTGAGGAGATTTGGCGCGGTCTGACGGGCGGGGAATCCGTGCACCTGACGGACTTCCCGGTTATCGACGAGGCTGTGGATGCCCCCGAGCTGGTCGCCGCCATGGACGAGGTTCGTTCGATCGTGTCGTCGGCTCACGCGCTGCGCAAGACGCATCAGCTGCGCGTGCGCCAGCCTTTGGCATCTTTGCAGGTTGTGTCCGAGCATTTTGCGGCGCTGGAACCCTTCGCGGATCTGATTGCTTCAGAGGTCAACGTGAAGTCTGTGGTGTTCGCTTCTCCCGAGACGTCGGGCCTGAGCGTCCGCACCGAGCTCGCTCTGAACCCGCGCGCCTTCGAGCCGGCGGTTCGTAAGCTGACGAGTCAGCTGTTCAAGGCGCAGAAGGCGGGCGAGTGGGAGCTCACGGACGATGGCGCGTGCCGTTTCGCTTCCGTCGAGCTGGATGGGGCGCCGCTGGTGCTCACGGGCGACATGTTCTCGGTGTCCACCTCGGTGGACGCCGCCGAGGGCCAGGTCGCGGACGTTCTGGCGTCGGGCACCTTCGTGGTGCTCGATACGGAGCTGACCCCTGAGCTCGAGGCCGAGGGCTACGCTCGCGACGTCGTGCGCGCCGTTCAGGACGAGCGTAAGAACGCGGGCCTGCACATCGCGGACCGCATCGACCTGTCGCTGACGGTTCCCGCCGATCACGTGGCCGACGTGGAGGCCTGGCGCGACATGATCGCCGCGGAGACCCTTGCGCTGTCTCTGACGGTTGAGGCCGGCGACAAGCTCGCCGTGAGCGTCGCCAAGCACTGAGTGCTGTTGTTGAGGCGGGTGGGCTGCGCATTGGTGCAGCCCACCCGCCCGTATACGCGGGGGCCGGGAGGACAACCTCCCGGCCCCAACATTGTGTGTCGATCAGATGGGTTTTTCGTTATGGAACATCGATGTCGGCCCGCTCCATGGTGACCTTCTTGGTGACTCCCAGTGCGGTCACGCTGTAGGAGATCGTGTCATCGGAGTAGGTGAAGGTCTTGGTCTCGTCAGAGGATGCAAGAATTGCCGATCCGGTTTTTTCTGTATCGTTGACGGAATCCCACGTGTATGGGGTCTTAGAATCTGTTGGGGCAACGTAGCTGCCCGCCCAGTACAGAGCGTCACTGTCGGGAGTGTGCCAGTAGATCTCGATGGTGTCGGCGGTGACTCTAGCGATCTGGTAGCTGTCTTCGTTCGGGTTCTTTTCTTGCCAGGTGCCCGTCAGGTTTGCTGGCGTGGCCGGAGATTCGGTAGTAGGTGCGGCAGTGCTGGCCTGCTGGTGTGGTGTGTTCGAAGCCGAGCTCTCGGTAGTGCTTGAGCATGCTCCGAGGGTAGTGAGTGCAATGATGCACGCTGCAGAAATGATCGCTTGTTTCATGGGTTCCTCCGGTGCAATTGATGTGTGATGGGTCGGCTCGCCTGTGCGGATGATGACACCCTAACCCGAATAGTTAATGCGTAATTGTTGTGTTGGTGGCGTGTTGGGCTTACCGGTGAAGCAGTCTGAGAATGTGGAGGTCGCCTCGTGAATATTTTGTCGTTAGGAGTCCTCCAGTGTCCCCCGGGAGGCTCGGTGACGATTATGTGGGTAGGTTACGAGAATGCGGATAGGTTAATAACCTATCCGCATCCCGATAAACTATCCGCGAGAGCACAACCTATCCGCATGCGTGAGCGCCAACCGGGAAACGGCCATCTCTTGGCCGAGGATTACCTGGCGGCGTCGATTGCCGCCTTCGCCGTCTTAAGGTCGACGCCGGTGCGGTCCTTGTAGTTCTTGACGGCGTAGATCATCCTGCCCTCAGCGATCATCTGGATCTCCACTGCGTTCAGTNGGGCTTCGCGGTCCCCGCGCACACGCGCCGGTGCGACGAGGCCGTGGCCGGGCATGTGGGGGAGGTGGGCTGCGCTGTGGGCAGACAGACGCCCGCCCAGTAGGCGCGTGAGCAGTCGCTTCGCTACACTGGGTTCTCGCTACGATCCGGCCCGCAACAGCGGGGTATCACCGGGGAGCATCCGGAAGAAAGAGGAGCGCGAAAGCCGGCCACGGCCTCGTCCCCTCCAGTAGAACCGGACGGGAGGGCCCGACACAGCCCCAACGAAGCGGCCGCACCCGACCTACGGGAGCGGCAAGCGGGGTGGTACCGCGGGTGCCGGCGACGCCGGTCCTCGTCCCTGTATAGGCGCGAGACGAGGACACTCATGACGAAGCACGGCTTCTACCCCCGCCACCGGCAAGACGAGGTGGACCCCAGCCCTTCCTTCCCCGCGATGGAAGAGGGCACCCTGGCGTTCTGGGCCAGCGATGACACCTTCCGCAAGTCTGTGCAGATGCGCGACGCGGGCGAGAACGGCTCCAACGAATTCGTGTTCTACGACGGCCCGCCTTTCGCCAACGGCCTGCCCCACTACGGTCACCTGCTGACCGGCTACATCAAGGACGTTGTCGGTCGTTACCAGACCATGCTTGGACACCACGTCGAGCGTCGCTTCGGCTGGGACACGCACGGCCTGCCCGCCGAGCTTGAGGCGCAGCGCCAGCTGGGAATCGAGGACGTCACCGAGATCACCCGTGAGGGCGGCGTCGGTATCGAGGCGTTCAATGCTGCGTGCCGCTCCTCCGTCCTGCGCTACACGAAGGAGTGGGAGGAGTACGTCACCCGCCAGGCCCGCTGGGTGGACTTCGAGAACGACTACAAGACGCTCGACATGTCCTACACCGAGTCCGTGCTGTGGGCATTCAAGCAGCTCTACGACAAGGGCCTTGCCTACCAGGGGCACCGCGTCCTGCCCTACTGCTGGAACGACCGCACGCCGCTGAGCAACCACGAGCTCAAGATGGACGACGAGATCTATCGGGACCGCACGGACAACACGGTGACGGTGGGCCTGCGCCTGGAGACCAAGCTGCGCGAGGATTCGGCCCGCCCCGAGCTGGCCCTCATCTGGACGACCACGCCCTGGACCCTGCCCTCGAACTCGGCCGTCGCCGTGGGCCCGCAGATCGAGTACTCCCTCGTCGAGGTTGCCTCCGACCATGAGGGAAACCTCGCGGGCGAGCGTGTCATGATCGCCACCGAGCTGATCCCGGCGTATGCGAAGGAACTCGGTGAGGACCCGACCGTCGTCGCCACCTACAAGGGCCACGAGCTGGTGGGTACCCATTACCACCCGATCTACGACTACTTCGACACCCCCGAGCGCCGCGCCGAGGGCGGAGCCCCCGGCCCCAACGGCTGGTCCATCATCGCCGCCGACTACGTGACGACGACGGACGGCACCGGCCTGGTCCACCAGGCTCCCGCATTCGGTGAAGACGATATGTGGACCTGTNGGACAACCTCCCGGCCCCAACATTGTGTGTCGATCAGATGGGTTTTTCGTTATGGAACATCGATGTCGGCCCGCTCCATGGTGACCTTCTTGGTGACTCCCAGTGCGGTCACGCTGTAGGAGATCGTGTCATCGGAGTAGGTGAAGGTCTTGGTCTCGTCAGAGGATGCAAGAATTGCCGATCCGGTTTTTTCTGTATCGTTGACGGAATCCCACGTGTATGGGGTCTTAGAATCTGTTGGGGCAACGTAGCTGCCCGCCCAGTACAGAGCGTCACTGTCGGGAGTGTGCCAGTAGATCTCGATGGTGTCGGCGGTGACTCTAGCGATCTGGTAGCTGTCTTCGTTCGGGTTCTTTTCTTGCCAGGTGCCCGTCAGGTTTGCTGGCGTGGCCGGAGATTCGGTAGTAGGTGCGGCAGTGCTGGCCTGCTGGTGTGGTGTGTTCGAAGCCGAGCTCTCGGTAGTGCTTGAGCATGCTCCGAGGGTAGTGAGTGCAATGATGCACGCTGCAGAAATGATCGCTTGTTTCATGGGTTCCTCCGGTGCAATTGATGTGTGATGGGTCGGCTCGCCTGTGCGGATGATGACACCCTAACCCGAATAGTTAATGCGTAATTGTTGTGTTGGTGGCGTGTTGGGCTTACCGGTGAAGCAGTCTGAGAATGTGGAGGTCGCCTCGTGAATATTTTGTCGTTAGGAGTCCTCCAGTGTCCCCCGGGAGGCTCGGTGACGATTATGTGGGTAGGTTACGAGAATGCGGATAGGTTAATAACCTATCCGCATCCCGATAAACTATCCGCGAGAGCACAACCTATCCGCATGCGTGAGCGCCAACCGGGAAACGGCCATCTCTTGGCCGAGGATTACCTGGCGGCGTCGATTGCCGCCTTCGCCGTCTTAAGGTCGACGCCGGTGCGGTCCTTGTAGTTCTTGACGGCGTAGATCATCCTGCCCTCAGCGATCATCTGGATCTCCACTGCGTTCAGTTCCGGCAACGAGGCCGGGGAAGAGGTAGCAGGAACCGGCGTGGGGGCCGCTGCTTCGGGAGCGGGGAAGGAAGATCCGGCCAGGGCCGTGACGCCCGCGTCGGCGTACGCGGCGCGCAGGCGGGCCTCGAGGGTCGCGACCTGTTCCTTCAGACGCTGGTTCTCGACGCGCAGCTCCTCAATCTCGGATGCCCGACTAAACCACGTACCCATGTGCCGCCTCCTTGGGGGACCATCTTGATGGAATGATCCTATCCGTTACGTGGTGTCGACGGAATCTCTTTGGTAAGGAAGCCATCGCACGTGGACAGAGGATGGGTGCGCTCCGCCCCGGCCTCGTTGATGAATTCTCACCTGCGCGTCGCGAGGACGCGCCGTGATTGGCGAAACAGGCCGACCGCGCTGCGCAGGCCGGTAAAATGGCCGGGACACTGCGACGAGTGGAGGACACATGGCAGGCGAATCGTTCTTCGGGCAAGACCCCGCCCACGACGACCAGCGCGGCGGCATCCCGGCCGACCTGATCCCGTACCTGGAAGCGGCCGACGAGGTCGAGGACACCCAGGCGGGGGAGACGAGCGACCCGCAGGCCGAGGAGAGCGAACGCGAGGCCGCCCTGCGTGCCCTCGTCGAACACTCCTTGCTGTTAGGTCCCGACCCCTCCGTCCTCGCCGAAATCGAGGGCGAGGTGGACGACGACTTCGCTGACGACGCCGCCGAGGCGCGCGACGAGCGCGCCTCCCACGAGGCCGCCCTCGCCCGCGCCGAGGAAGACATGGCCCTGGATGCGCGCGTGCAGGAGATCTACCGCTCCATCGTTGCGCGCGCCCCCGAGCACGACATCGACCCGACCCTTGACCGCGTGAAGCTCGCGCTCGACATCCTGGGTGACCCGCAGAACTCCTACCCGTCGATCCACATCACGGGCACCAACGGCAAGACCTCCACGTCGCGCATGATCGACTCGCTGCTCACCGCTTTCGGCATGAAGACGGGCCGTTTCACCAGCCCGCATCTGCTCGACGTGCGCGAACGCGTCTCGCTCGAAGGACATCCGATCACGCGTGAGGGCTTTGTGCGCGCCTGGGAGGACATCGCACCCTACGTCGGCATGGTCGATGAGCGCAGCCAGGAGGAAGGCGGCCCGCGCCTATCCTTCTTCGAGGTCTTCACGATCATGGCGTACGCTGCCTTCGCGGACTACCCGGTCGACGCCGCCGTCGTCGAGGTCGGCATGGGCGGGCGCTGGGACGCCACGAACGTCATCGATGCTGGGGTCTCCGTCATCACACCGATCGCCCTGGACCACACCAAGTGGCTCGGCTCCACGATCGAGGAAATCGCGCGCGAAAAAGCCGGCATCATCAAGCCCGGCCAGATCGTCGTCATCATGAAGCAGGAAGAGGCCGTCCTCGACATCCTCCTCGAGCGGGCGCGCTCCGTCGACGCTATCGCGCGCGTCGAGGGCCGCGACTTCGAGGTCGTGGGCCGCCAGATGGGGGTGGGCGGCCAGATGGTCACCATCCGTACGCCATCCGCGATCTACGAAGACGTCTTCGTCCCCCTGTTCGGGCAGTATCAGGCGCACAACGCGGCGGCCGCCCTCGTCGCCGTCGAGGCTTTCATGGGCGGGCGCGGCCTCGACGGGCGCATCGTCGAGCAGGGCCTCATGAACGCCTCCAGCCCGGGACGCATGCAGGTCGTACGTCATTCGCCCACGATCATTGTCGATGCGGCGCACAACCCCGCGGGCGCTGCCACTCTGCGCGAAGCCGTGGAGTCCTCCTTCTCTTTCGCGCGCATCGTGGGTGTGTACGCGGCCATGGGGGACAAGGACATTGAGGGTGTCCTGTCTGAGGTCGAACCCTTCCTCGATCACCTTGTCCTCACGCAGATGCCGGGTGAGCGCGCGGCCGACGTTGCGCGCCTAGCGGAGGTCGCCGAAGAGGTCTTCGGACCGGACCGGGTAGATGTGCGCGACTCGCTCGCCGATGCGGTCGATCGTGCAGCGGAGATCGCCGAGGCCGGGGCGCAGCCCGCGGATCGCAGCGGAATCCTTGTGTTTGGCTCAGTCATGCTGGCCGGAGAAATGCTGGCCTTGGCAGGGCACTCCCCACGATGACATGCCCGTGAGCTGAGGCAGCCGCCATTCGGCGACCGCCTCAGTTGGGTTTTTGTGTGAAACGTGGCACGATGATGAGGTCTACAAGAAAAGATGAGCGCTTTGCAAGGAGGCACCATGAAGAAGCTCGTCAATGATGTCCACGCCGTCGTCCGCGAAACCCTGGAGGGATTCGCCCTGGCACACCCCGACCTCGTCGACGTTCACTACTCGCCCGATTTCGTCACCCGCGCCGTTCCGAAAGCTGACGGCAAGGTCGGCTTGGTCTCCGGTGGCGGATCCGGACATGAACCCCTGCATGCAGGCTTCGTCGGAGAAGGCATGCTGGACGCAGCCGTGCCCGGCGCAGTCTTCACGTCACCCACCCCCGATCCGATCCTGGAGGCCACGAAGGCCGCCGACCACGGCGCGGGCGTCCTCCATATCGTCAAGAACTACACTGGCGACGTCCTCAACTTCGAGACCGCAGCCGAGCTTGCCGACATGGAGGACATCCAGGTCTCCACGGTCGTCGTCAATGACGACGTCGCCGTCGAAGACTCCCTGTACACTGCGGGCCGCCGCGGCGTCGCAGGAACCATCTTCGTGGAGAAGATCGCGGGCGCTGCCGCCGAACGCGGCGACTCCCTGGAAGAAGTCACCCGCATTGCGACGAAAGTCAACGACCAGACCCGCTCCATGGGCCTTGCGCTCGGCCCCTGCACCGTGCCCCATGCGGGCAAGCCTTCCTTCGACCTGGGCGAGGACGAGATCGAGTTGGGTATCGGCATCCACGGTGAACCCGGCTACCGCCGCGGCTCTATGGAAAGCGCCGATACCCTCATCGCTGAACTCTACGAGCGCGTGCGCGACGACCTCGGCCTGAGCGAAGGCGAGCGCGTCGTTGCCCTCGTTAACGGCATGGGTGGCACTCCCATCTCTGAGCTCTACATCTGTTTCCGTGCCCTCGCGGCCCTCCTGACAAAGGACGGTATTGGCATCGCCCGCCAGATGGTCGGAAACTACGTCACCAGCCTGGAGATGCCCGGTGTGTCCGTCACCCTTATGCGCGCCGACGACGAACTCCTCGCCCTCTTTGACGCGCCCGTGGACACAGCGGCCTGGAAGTAAACGACCGAGCGGAACAAGGAGAGAGACGATGAGCGTTGATGCAGCGTGGGCACTGCGGTGGATCGAGACGTCGGCGGCCACTGTCGCCGAGCACCGCGACTACCTGGTGGACCTGGACCGAGCGATCGGCGATGGCGACCACGGTGAAAACATGGACCGCGGTTTTCGCGCCGCCGTTGCGGCCCTGCACGAAGACCAGCCGGACAGCGTCGCAGATATTCTGAAGACGGTCGCTAAGACCCTCATGTCCACGGTCGGCGGTGCCGCCGGACCCCTGTATGGAACGGCGTTCCTGCGCGCATCGAAGGCCGCGGGAGGCGCCAACCTGGACGGTGAGGGCGTTGCTGCGCTCATCGAGGGAGCGCTGGACGGTATCCAAGCGCGCGGCAAGGCAACCACGGGTGAAAAGACCATGGTCGATGCCTGGAGTCCTGCTCTTGACGCCGCGCGCGAGACTGCTCAGGCGGGAGGCGACGCGCTTGTCGTGCTGGAGGCCGCAGCTGCGGCTGCCGAGGCCGGAGCAGCCGCCACCGAGCCGATGCGCGCCACGAAGGGACGCGCCTCCTACCTGGGGGAGCGCTCCATCGGGCACCTCGACCCAGGAGCCGTCTCCACCTCGCTCATCTTGCGCGCCGCCGCGCGTGCCGCAGCCGAGGGTGGCGCGGCATGAGC
>NZ_LT635868.1:748794-755718 GCF_900128465.1 Actinomyces bouchesdurhonensis
TGCCGCAGCCGAGGGTGGCGCGGCATGAGCGCGCGCGTCGCCTTCGTCATCGTCTCCCACAGCACAGCGTTGGCCACCGGCGTCTGTGAGCTGGCCGCCCAGATGGCGCCCGACGTGCGCTTCGAGGCCGCCGGCGGCACCGACGACGGTCGCATCGGAACCTCCTATGACCGCGTCGAATCAGCTCTCGAAGCTGCGCTCGGTGCCGTCGGAGGGGAGGGGAGCGGCGTCATTATCCTGACCGACCTCGGTTCGGCGACGATGACGGTCGAGTCCGTCATCGACATGAGCGACGACCCTGACCGCGTCCGCTTCGTGGATACCGCGCTCGTCGAAGCAGCTGTCGCCTCATCCGTGCGCGCCCAACTAGGCGATACCCTAAGCCAGGTCGCCGCCGTGGCCGCATCCCTGGCCCCCCGCCCCGAGGTCGTCCCATCCGAGGAGGCACCCGGTGCCCCCGTCCCGCTGATCAACGGGGCAACGGAGGCAGTCCAGGCCTCGGCGATGTGGGCGCAAGGAAACGCTGTCGTTGCTGACCCCGTCGGACTGCACGCGCGTCCGGCGGCTGCTTTCGTGCGCCTTGCCGCATCGTTCGACGCGGAGATCACCGTCAACGGAGCGGACGGAGGTTCGGTCCTTGACCTCATGTCCCTCGGAGTTACCCAGGGAGATACCGTCCATATCGAGGCAAATGGGGCGGACGCCACAGCAGCGGTCGCGGCGTTGACGGATATGCTTGAAAGCGCGAACGCGCAACTGTGACAATCAAAGGAGACAACGTGAGCGCGAAGAGTGTTCTGCTGGAACCTCAGCATCTTCTCGATCCCGCCCTCGAGCACACCCTCATCGTCGTCAAGCCCGATGGTTACGCTCGCGGCCTCACCGGTGAAATCCTGCGCCGCATCGAGGCTAAGGGCTACACCATCAAAGGCCTGAAGCTCATGGTCGCTTCCCGCGACCTGCTGGCCGAACACTACGTGGACCACAAGGATAAGCCCTTCTTCGAGAGCCTCCTGGAGTTCATGAGTTCCGGCCCCGTCGTCGCCATGGTGATCGAAGGCCAGCGTGTCGTCGAGGGTATGCGTGTCCTCATGGGTTCGACCGACCCGACGACTGCCCCAGCCGGCACGATCCGCGGTGACTTGGGTCGCGCCTGGGACAGCCCCCACATTGAGAACCTCGTTCACGGCTCGGACTCTGTAGATAACGCAAAGCGTGAAATCTCCCTGTGGTTCCCGGAGATTTACTGAGACGCCGGTAACCTGCAAGGGTGCACCTGAAGAACCTGACGCTGCGGGGCTTTAAGTCATTCGCCAGCGCGACAACGCTCGCCCTTGAGCCGGGCATCACGTGCGTCGTCGGCCCCAACGGGTCGGGAAAATCAAACGTCGTCGACGCGCTCGCCTGGGTGATGGGCGAGCAGGGGGCGCGCGCTTTGCGCGGCTCGAACATGGCGGACGTTATCTTCGCGGGGACATCTGGGCGCGCTCCACTCGGGCGCGCCCAGGTGGACCTGACGATCGACAACACTGACGGGCTGCTCGACATCGAGTATTCGGAGGTTCGGATCAGCCGCACCCTGTTCCGCGGGGGCGGCTCCGAGTATTCCATTAACGGCTCGCCCGTGCGGCTCCTGGACGTGCAGGAGTTACTTTCGGACACGGGCATGGGGCGCCAGATGCACGTCATCGTCGGCCAGGGACAACTCGACGCGATCCTGTCCTCCACCCCCGAGGAGCGCCGCGGTTTCATCGAAGAGGCTGCGGGCGTCCTGAAGCATCGGCGCCGTAAGGAGCGGGCACTCAAGAAGCTGTCGGACATGGACGCGAACCTCGTGCGCGTCTTGGACCTGACGAACGAGATCCACCGCCAGCTCGGGCCCCTGGCCCGCCAGGCGCGCGTTGCCCGGAGCGCGGCCCTCATCCAGGCGCGCGTGCGCGACGCGAAGGCCCGCCTGCTCGCCGATGACCTCGCCTCTGCGCTGAACATGCTGGCCGTGCTCGAGGCCTCGGACGAGTCGGCAGCGCACCAGCGCGCGTCTCTTCAGAAACAGATCGCGTCGGCGCGTGCTGAGTTCGCGCGTCTGGAGAAGGCGGAGCGGGCGTCCTCGCCGGCGCTCGATCAAGCTTTCTCCGACTGGCAGTCACTGACCACGATCACCGAGCGTCTGCGCGGCACGCTCATGGCCGCGNGCCTCTCGGGCTGCTCGTGAGGCCCGCGAGGGCGAAAACGAGGCGCGTCTGAGCCTGCGAGTCCTCGAAGAACAATCGCGGCGCGCCGCCTCCCGCGCCCGTTCCCTGCGCCAAGCAGCCGCTGCCGAGCGCGAGGCGCGTGCCCGCTACGCCCGGCGCGAAGCTGCACGACAGACAGAGCTGGCCACGGCCTCGGACGTGGAGTCCGCCGCGAGAACAGCCCTGGAGGCCGCCGAGCGCGCCCTGTCGCAGGCCGCCGCCGAGCGCGACCGGCTGAGCGAGCGGCGCTCCCAGGTCTCCCAGGAGGTTTCTGACGCCCGACGCGGCCTCGACCGGCTGAATGCTGAGTTGTCGGAGGTTACGGCCTCGGCCCACCAGGGGCAGATAGCGGCCGAGCAGACGCGCCTGCGCGTCGAGGACCTGCAGCGGCGCGCCCTGGAGGAGCTGTCCCTCGAACCCGAGCAGCTCATCGCCGAGTACGGGCCGGAGATCCCTGTGCCGATGCTGCCGCTCGATCCCGACGACGTCGAGAAGGCGGCGCAAGCCGAGCCGGCCGCCTTCGTGCGCGCCGAGCAGGAGAGGGTGCTCGCCAGGGCCCAGAAGGACCTGGAGAAGCTGGGGCGCGTGAACCCCCTGGCTCTGGAGGAGTACGATGCGCTGGCATCCCGACACAAGTTCCTCGTGGACCAGGTGCAGGATCTGAAGCAGTCAAAGGCGGACCTGCTGAGAATCGTGACAGACGTGGATCGGTTGGTTCAAAAGGCCTTCGCATCCGCGTTCGCCGAGACACGCGAGCAATTCGAGCACGTGTTCGGCGTGCTCTTCCCCGGCGGAGCGGGCGACCTGGTGCTCACAGACCCGGAGGACATGCTTGCCACCGGCATCGAGATCGAAGCGCGGCCGGCGGGCAAGAAAGTCAAGCGTCTCTCGCTCCTGTCGGGCGGCGAACGCTCCCTGGCCGCGATCGCTTTCCTGGTCGCAATCTTTAAGGCGCGACCCTCACCGTTCTACGTCATGGACGAGGTCGAGGCAGCCCTGGATGACGTGAACCTGTCGCGCCTGCTGGCTATCTTCAAGGAGCTTCAGGAGACCTCGCAGCTGATCGTGATCACGCACCAGAAGCGCACCATGGAGATAGCGGACGCCCTCTACGGCGTCACCATGCGCGACGGCGTCACGACGGTGGTCTCCCAGCGCTTGGCGGACTAGCTCCACTTTCCCATGGGTTCTACCTTGGGGTAGACGACGGCTGCATTGGTGCGTATTCTAGCGATATGGCAACACTCAACATCAAGGATGAACGCGTGCATGCGCTGGCGACAGAGCTGGCACGCCTACGTGGGACGACCGCGACAAGTGCTGTTCTCGACGCGCTGACCGTTGAGATGGAAAAGGAACGAGCCAATCATGCTATCGACTGGCAGGCCTTTGCTGATGTGCAGAGAAGGTGTCAAGGTGTTGATGACCCCTGGCTGACAGACGACGATATCTATGACAGTGAGGGGCAACCTCGATGATTGTCGACACTTCGGCATTGGTTGCGCTGATCAGGTCGGAGTCGAGAGCTGCCGACGTTATGAAGGCTTTGGATGAACATCCCCAGAGACTTATCGCTGCGCCCACAGTACTTGAGCTATCTATTGTGATGGGGCAGGCACGAGCCTCAGAAATTGATTCGATCCTCGGCATCTTGGGGCTAACTATTGTCGAATGTGGTGTCGACGAACTGAGATGCGCCCGTGAGGGGCTGCGCAGATATGGCAGGGGAAGCGGCTCGCCCGCAAGACTGAATTTTGGTGACTGCTTAGTCTACGGAGCTGCGAAAGCTGCTGGCCTTCCTTTGTTGTTCATCGGCGACGATTTTACTCATACAGATCTTCAGAGTGTTCTTGTGGACCCGTCTCCCCGTTTGTGACACGTGGGCGGAGACCATGTGTTCTTCGCCCACGCCTTGTCAGGGTCTTCCATAGCGGCCTGGATGCATATGTGTCGTGATTGGCAGTAGCGTCCCGCATATTGGTGTAACCGTGTGGGGTTAGGCTTGTGTTGTTGACACTTCGTTAAGCGGGCGCGAGTTCCTGCGGCCAGTGAGGTGCCTGTTATGGGAACTCGTCGTCGTTTGACGCCGGAGTATCGTCGTGATGTGGCGAGTCTGGTGTTGGATACAGGGTCTTTGATCGGGTCTGTGGCCCGGGATTGAGGGCTGGGCGAATCGGTGGTGGGCCGGTGGGTCACACTCGAGCGAGAGCGGCGTCAAGCCGCGCGTGAGGGTCGTCCTGATCCACGCGAGCTGGAAGCCGAGAACACGGCGCCCAGTCGGCGGGTGCGCGAGCTGGAGAAGGAGAGGGAGTTCTTGGGGAAAGCCAGCGCCTTCTTCGCCTCCGTGCACCACAACACCAGCGCTGTGAGCTGATGGACGCGCCCAAGGGCTTCCTACTCGATCACCTTGATGGCCAACGTTCTAGGGGTCACTCGCGCGGGCTATGACGCGTGGAAGAGCCGAGCCACCCAGCGGGGTCGGCGCGCATCGGCGCGTCGGCGTTTGGATGAGGCGGTGGCCTGGGAACACGAGGTCTCGGGCGGCACGTATGGGGCTCCTCGCATCCGCCATGCTCTGGCGCGCTCGGGCGTGGATGTGGGTGTGCGGGCGGTCGCCGCGTCGATGCGCCGCCAAGGCCTGTCAGGCCTGAACACGCACCCACGCCCGTCCAGGCGCGGCGGGCGGGGCCCTGTGGCCCATGAGGATCACTGCGTGCGCCAGTGGGATCAAGGTGCCCTGGACCGGGTGTGGATCACGGACTTTACCTACCTGCGCTGCGCCCAAGGCTGGGTCTACCTGTGCGCCGTGCGTGATGCGCACTCGCGCCGAGTCCTGGGATACGCCATGGGCGAGCAGCAAAGCACCGACCTGGTCATCACCGCGCTCGACATGGCCGCTACCACCCGTGGCGGCTTCCCCACTGGGGTCGTGCTCCACGCTGATCGGGGAACACAGTTCACCTCCGAGAAACTGGCAGCCTACATGCGCGCCGTCCAAGGAAAAGTGTCGATGGGGCGGGCCGGAGTGTGCTGGGATAACGCCATGGCCGAATCCTTCTGGGCCACCCTCAAAACCGAGTACTACTACCGGCGTACCTTCACCACCCGCGACCAGGTCTACACCGGGGTCGCCACCTGGATCGAAGACTTCTACAACCGCCGCCGCATCCACACCAGCCTCGGCGGCAAACCCCCCATCGAATACGAACTACACCAAGCGGCCTGGACAAAAGCCGCATAAACAAACCGTCAACAACTTGCGCACAACCCCACCGGCTATGTCGCACGTTAACCTGCTATGTGGAGTGTGGGCGGGGCCGGTCGCGTGGGAGTTAGCGGATCCGCATTTGTGGTGGTGGGGTTCGCTCGGAGCAACTAAGCGCGCACGTCGATCGAGTAAACGCTCAACCACGCCCACAAACACCGCAATACCAACGATTAGGATTCGCGGGGCACACAAGCCCCGAGACAATCGCGCGCGCGATCAAGAGAGCCCGCCCAACAGAGAGCCTCGCGGGAGGGCCAACAGGTGCGCCGCCGATACGACAGCCGCCCGAACGCGAACCCTCAGGCACAACNAGGGGTCACACGCGCGGGCTATGACGCGTGGAAGAGCCGAGCCACCCAGCGGGGTCGGCGCGCATCGGCGCGTCGGCGTTTGGATGAGGCGGTGGCCTGGGAACACGAGGTCTCGGGCGGCACGTATGGGGCTCCTCGCATCCGCCATGCTCTGACGCGCTCGGGCGTGGATGTGGGTGTGCAGGCTCGCCGCATCGATGCGCCGCCAAGGCCTGTCAGGCCTGAACACGCACCCACGCCCGTCCAGGCGCGGCGGGCGGGGCCCTGTGGCCCATGAGGATCACTGCGTGCGCCAGTGGGATCAAGGTGCCCTGGACCGGGTGTGGATCACGGACTTTACCTACCTGCGCTGCGCCCAAGGCTGGGTCTACCTGTGCGCCGTGCGTGATGCGCACTCGCGCCGAGTCCTGGGATACGCCATGGGCGAGCAGCACAACACGCGCTCTGGTCATCACCGCGCTCGACATGGCCGCCNCGCCCGCGTCGGCGTACGCGGCGCGCAGGCGGGCCTCGAGGGTCGCGACCTGTTCCTTCAGACGCTGGTTCTCGACGCGCAGCTCCTCAATCTCGGATGCCCGACTAAACCACGTACCCATGTGCCGCCTCCTTGGGGGACCATCTTGATGGAATGATCCTATCCGTTACGTGGTGTCGACGGAATCTCTTTGGTAAGGAAGCCATCGCACGTGGACAGAGGATGGGTGCGCTCCGCCCCGGCCTCGTTGATGAATTCTCACCTGCGCGTCGCGAGGACGCGCCGTGATTGGCGAAACAGGCCGACCGCGCTGCGCAGGCCGGTAAAATGGCCGGGACACTGCGACGAGTGGAGGACACATGGCAGGCGAATCGTTCTTCGGGCAAGACCCCGCCCACGACGACCAGCGCGGCGGCATCCCGGCCGACCTGATCCCGTACCTGGAAGCGGCCGACGAGGTCGAGGACACCCAGGCGGGGGAGACGAGCGACCCGCAGGCCGAGGAGAGCGAACGCGAGGCCGCCCTGCGTGCCCTCGTCGAACACTCCTTGCTGTTAGGTCCCGACCCCTCCGTCCTCGCCGAAATCGAGGGCGAGGTGGACGACGACTTCGCTGACGACGCCGCCGAGGCGCGCGACG
>NZ_LT635869.1:0-27387 GCF_900128465.1 Actinomyces bouchesdurhonensis
AGGGTTGGGGGCCTCGCTCATGTGGGCGCTCCTGGTGTCGGCGGGCGGTGTCGGCGAGCGGTGTCGGCGAGCCGACGAGTCGAACTATCACCACGGTAGCGGCCCACGGCCCATATTTCTATGGGTGCGCGCCGTGAAAATGTTCCCCGCTCGCCTACTGAGCCCAGCAGACAGCACGAAACCCCCAACCCATAGGGAAGGGGGTTTGTAGGACGTGACTTCAGGCTTATAGGCCAAAACGTGTTGGTTTCGGTTTAGTAGGTTTCGTGCCAGGTTCCGCTGTGGTGGAAGTCGGTCCAGTTAACTGCGGTTCCCCACCTGTNACACACACCCGCTTAACGAAGTGTCAACAACACAAGCCTAACCCCTGTCGATCTCGGCTTGCGCTTGGGCGCGGTGGCTGGCCTTGTCGAATTGGTCAATGATCTGTTGGTCGGTGAGCGTGGTTTTAAGGATGTGTGCTGGGGTGGCAGGGAACTCGGTGTGCAGGTAGCACCACCACAACACGGTCTTGACCTGGTGATTAAGACTCATGCCACGGTGGGCTCGTAGCACGCAGCGTAGTTGGGTATTAATCCCGCCCTCGATCAGGTTCGACGTCCTGGCAATGGGGTCACCTTCAAGGTCAAGGGCGGGATCGAGGTAGGTAAACAGCGTGCCTTGTTTGACCAGCGTGTTGAGGGAGTTCTTGGCCTGGATCAGCCGGGCATGGGTGGCAACCCAACGTCCGTCTGGTAGCCGGGTGCGCTGGGCTAGGAATTCCTTGTAGGTGGTGTTCCAGGTGGCGAGTTTGCTCATCCATGCCACTGCCTGGTCAAAGGTAGTGACCTCGAGCAAGGCCTGAGCAAGACTGTAGAGATCAACACCTGCCTGAGTGCGTGGCCGGGTGGTGGTCTTACGCTTGACCGCGCTATAGGCGTGAAAGACACAGCGTTGGATCCGGGTGGTAGGCCAGGTGGTCTTCACCGCGCTGGCGATGCCTTGCCCACCATCGCACACGACAACATCTGGGGGCGCGATCCTAGACATCAGTGCTTGCCAGGCGCGGGTGGTCTCACCCTTGGCCACGTACCAGCCAAGCACATGGGTCTTGGTGCAGGCAATAAGAACCACCAGCTTGTGGGACAGGTAGATTCCGTCAACAAAGACCACATGGTGAACCTCGTCAACCAATGGAGAAACTGGCCATAGATGCCAAAATGGTTCGTTACGCCGTCGTATGGTGCGTCCCTTGGGCCCGTAATCGGCCAGGGTGTATTTGCCGGTGACGAAGTCTAAAAACGCACTGAAATGCCGGGCACGGGTATCGTTACGCCGAGACTGGCTTGCCCTACACGCAAGACAGCGGAACCTTGGCCTACCTGCTCGAGTTGAGCCCCATTTTTGCGTCGTGCCACCACAGATTTTGCATCGAGGATTTCCCATCCCCCAATCCAAGCCGATTCAAACCCCGACCTTACCGCGGAATATCAATCAAAAACCGGGATAAAACCAACACGACCTGGCCAACCAAGAACTCAAGTCACAACGAGTCCAACCCCCACCTTTCGGCTTTGTAGCAACGAAAGACAGCCCAAAAACCAACACAACCTGACCTATAAGCCTGACTTCAGCTTGCCGCTCACGAGTGAGCTATTACGAGGCCCTGTTTTGTCAGGTTTCGCGGTCACCAATCATTCGAAGATGAAAGGCCCATGTCAGCCCTTGTCCTACCCGCCAGTATAACAGGCCGTGTACGCCCGCGCCTCGTCGCGCTTCCGCTGTGATCGCGTGGACCCTGGCGTGACCGTTAGCGATGGACTCGGCGTGACATGACAACGGGGGCGGCGCTCACACGCGTGAGCGCCGCCCCCAGCAACCCGCGTGAGCGGGCATTGTTAGAGCGTCAGCCGTTCAGGGCGTCAGACACGACCTTCTTCGCGGCCTCCTGGACCTGCGCCAAGTGCTCGGCACCCTTGAAGGACTCTGCGTAGATCTTGTACACGTCCTCAGTGCCCGACGGGCGAGCCGCGAACCACGCAAACTCCGTCGTCACCTTCAGGCCGCCGATCGGCGCGTCGTTACCGGGGGCGCGCACCAGCTTCGCGACAATCGGGTCGCCGGCAAGCTCAGTCGCGGTCACGTCCTCAGGAGACAGGGCCGCAAGCTTCGCCTTCTCCTCGCGGGAGGCAGCCGCGTCGATACGAGCGTACGCGGAAGCACCAAAGCGCTCCACCTGCTCCCTGTGCAGCTGCGAGGGGGTCTTACCCGTCACCGCCAGGATCTCCGAAGCCAGCAGCGCCAGGATGATGCCATCCTTATCAGTCGACCACACAGTGCCGTCCTTGCGCAGGAAGGACGCTCCCGCGCTCTCCTCGCCGCCGAAGCCCAGCGCACCCGACAACAGGCCGGGCACGAAATACTTGAAGCCCACGGGAACCTCAACCAGGTCCCGACCCATGGAAGCAACAACGCGATCAATCAGCGCAGAAGACACGAGCGTCTTGCCCACAGCCGCGTCCTTGCCCCAACCGGGACGGTGCGTGAACAAGTACTCGATGGCCACAGCCAGGAAATGGTTCGGGTTCATCAGGCCATCGGGCGTCACAATGCCGTGACGATCCGAATCCGCGTCGTTACCCGTCGCAATGTCATACGGCGTGTTGCCCTCAGCATCCGGGGTCATGGCCTGACGCAGAGACGCCATCGCGTACGGCGACGAACAATCCATACGGATCTTGCCATCCCAGTCCAGCGTCATGAACGGCCACGCCGGATCCACCTCGGGGTTAACGACCGTCAGATCCAGACCGTAACGCTCGCCGATAGCCGCCCAGTAGTCGATCGAAGCGCCGCCCAGTGGGTCCGCTCCAATACGCACGCCCGCATTACGGATCGCATCAATGTCGATGATCTGATCCAGCTGCGACACGTAGAACTCGAGGTAATCAAAGGGCTTGATGTTCGGGTCGTGCAACAGCTCAGAACCGGTGACGCGGGGAATATCCTTCCACTCGCCCGAATCCAACAGCTCATTCGCGCGCGCCGCGATCCAACCGGTCGCATCCGTGTCGGCAGGGCCGCCGTGAGGCGGATTGTACTTGAAACCGCCGTCGCGCGGCGGGTTGTGGCTCGGGGTCACGACGATACCGTCGGCCAGGCCATCACCCTCCGTGCGCAGATTCGCCGGCGCGCCATTCGCGCCCAGGATCGCGACCGACACAGCCGGGGTCGGCGTGTAGGAGCCGCGCGAGTCAATTCGCGTCTCGATCCCCGCACCCGCGAGGACCTCCAGGGCGGTACGCCACGCGGGTTCACTCAGCGCGTGCGTGTCACGGCCAATGAACAGCGGGCCGTTAATACCCTGCGACGCGCGGTACTCAATGATCGCCGCAGTAATGGCGATGATGTGCGCCTCGTTGAACTTACCGTCCAGCGAAGCGCCACGGTGGCCCGACGTTCCGAACGCGACGCGCTGTCCCACGTCGGTCGGGTCAGGGACAATGTCATAGTAGGCGGAGATGACATCGTCGACGTTGATGAGGTCTTCTGGAAGGGCACGCGTGCCAGCTCGATCATGCATGAACACAGTGTTGCACGTAACGTCGACTTCCGCTTCAGTCGTCCACGGCGTGAAACACGCCATCGCTGCGTTACGTACGAGGTCGTGGCCGAGTACGCGCAAAACTGCACGTCAGAGCGTGATTTGCCCAGGCCTCGTCCCCGATTAAGGCGCACGCGGATGGACGTATTCCCAAATCGGGGTACGACCGACTATCCTATGAGAGGTCGGTCACCGCAGACCATGGCAGTGTTGTCAGGAGGAACATCGTGGGATGGTTTGATTCCATTGAACATAACCGTTGGCTCAGCGCCAACATGCAGGCCCTCGTCGAAGAGGCCGAAGGATCTATCGTGCCTACCGGCTTCGCCCACCTCGACGCTGACGGCAAAGCTGACCTCAGCCGGTCCATCGACCTGGCCGTCACCGGGCGCATGGCCTACATCTTCTCCCTCGGCGTCCTCATGGGCCTACCCGGCACACGCCGATACGTCGACCATGCCGTCACAGCGCTAACCAAATACTTCACCGACCCCGTCAACGGCGGCATGTGGTACCAGATCAAAGCCGAACCCGACGCGGAAGGCCGCGGCATCCCCTGGGACGAAGCCTCGCGCGTCAAATCCCAATACCACACCGTGTACGCGCTCCTCGGCGTGGCCGCCGCGACCGTCGCCAACCGGCCCGGCGCGCACGAACTCCTCGAAACCATGCTCCAAGAGCAGAAAGACTACTGGATCGACGACTACGGCCTCGTGTGGGACCAGTACGATGAAGCCTTCACCGAACCCGCCCCCGTGCACGCGCTCGGCACACTCATCCACACGATCGAGGCCTACATGGCCGCCGCCGAAGCGACCACCGAACCCGAATGGCTCGACCGCGCCGAAAAAATGACAGCCTTCGCGCACAAGGTCGCATCGAAAAACAAGTGGCGGATCCCCGAGTACTTCGACGAAGAATGGCAGCCCAGCCCCGCGGTCGGCAAACTGTGCAACGATGGACGCCGCTACCACGAAGGCTACGTCACCGGGCACTCCATGCAGCTCGCCCGCTTCGCCCTGCAAGTGCGCGCCGGCCTGCGCTCCATGGGCTGGACCGTACCCGACTACCTCCTGGAGCTGGGAACCGAACTCTTCGAACGTGCCCGCGTCGACGGCTGGCGCCGAACCGACGGCGCCCCCGGATTCTCCACCGGCGTCAACGACCAGGGTGACCCCGTACCCGGCGAGGACGAACACCAGCAGTGGGTCGTATGCGAGGGCGTGTGCGCGACCGTCGCTGTACGCCGCGCCATGCTCGACGATGGACACCGCATCTCCGAAGTTGAACACTTCGAGCACTGTTACCGTTCCTTCATCGACTACATTCACGACTACCTCATCACCCAGCCCGGCCGATGGATTCGCCGCCTCGGCCCCCACAACGAGAGCGTCCAACCCGCCAAGTCATCACGCTGGGACGTCTACCACGCGATCCAGGCGATGCTCGCCATCCGCGTGCCCCTGTGGCCGCCGACGGCCCCCGCGCTCTCGCGAGGCCTCCTCGACCACCCCGAGGAACCGGCACCCGACAAGAAGTCCTGGAACTTTTTCGGCCTGCGAGGCTAATCGCTTGCGTTGAAACCGCGAACGGATTCGGACCCGGGGCGTCCTCTGAACTGCGCCCCGGGTTCTTTCCTGCCGCCCCAAGAGCCGCACGGTCTCACTCGTCCCGTACTTCGAGTTTCTTGTCTCCCTATACCGCGGGACTCCGCCGATCATCGCGTCAAAGCCTCACTGGTGACGCGTCGCGCACGCGCGTTACCCTTATGTGGCTTCACCGGTCGGCCTCGAAGAAACACGACATTAACGTCGCGTCGGCTTCGCGTGTTCCCGCTCGTTCCTGTAGGATGAGGCAGGTCTGGAGGGCTGTCTGAGTGGCCGAAAGAGACGGTCTTGAAAACCGTTGTGTCAGCAATGGCACCGGGGGTTCGAATCCCTCGCCCTCCGCTGAGTCGATCGTTCTTGAGCGTTCGCGGCGGGTGCGGTTAGCGCTCGCGGTGAAAATGCCCTAGAGTAGTCGGCACTGGAGACGTCGCATAGTCCGGTCGAGTGCGCCTCCCTGCTAAGGAGGTAGGGGTGCATAGCCCCTCGCGGGTTCAAATCCCGCCGTCTCCGCCAACAGCCCCGGGATTCCGCTGGAGTCCCGGGGCTTCGTAGTTTCCGAATCGGGTTAAAAGGTCAAGTNCGTGTTCTCACCCACTACACGATCACCCCAGAAAGTCAAGGAAGCTGCGCGATTAACCGCCCGAACCTAAATAACAGCGACTTTCGCCCGCAATCCCAACCTAAACACGGAACTTAAGCACCACGTTCGTGACCTATAGTCCTCAAGTCCTGTGGAGTGGCGTAATCGTTTTGGGGTTATAGGACACTGGGGTTATAGGACACTACGTGTTGCTGGAGGGGTGACTTTTTGGCTTTCTGGTGCGGGAAAGTCGGTATTGGAGGTGGTGGGAGTCAACTTGAAGGATGGACAAAACGTGTTGGTTTTGTGGCGACTTTTTGGTGTGTTGGTGTGGGGAAGTTGGTGTTGGAGGTGGTTGTGTCGTCGCGAGCCTGTGTATGGTCCCTTGTTCCGTCACCGTGGGCTTGGGCAGGTTGTTTGCGGCGACGGTCTTCACTGTGCCAGGCCGCTGGCACGTCACTGGCTGCGCTACCGGCGGTGCTATGGGTGGTAGCGCATGACTCCCGCCCGGCGAGCTATCCCACGAATGTCGCATGCAATTCCCTCGACACTGTGTCGCACCGCGCAACCATATCGTTGGGATTGCAACGTTTGCGGACACTGTTGAAAATTCATTCAATCGAATTGCATGCGAAACTGCTCCGAGCGCGCTAGCTGCCTGCGCTCCTCGCAGCGCGCGTGGACCCGCTGATTCGCGCGTGGGTCCGACACTTCGCGCGTGGGTCTGATGGTATGCGCGTGGGCGGCGCCCAGGCGCATATCTTGGGGTTGGCGTGCGTGTCATGGGGTTAACGCGCATTGTCGGCGGTTCATGTGCGAGCGACGCACCAGGTGGCGCCGTTGCGTCCACAACGCAGGCCATCTCGCCCACGAAGCCCCGTTGTCGGCGTTTGTTACCGAGGTGGTTTGCGACTTGGGCGCTGCACCGTCCCGAGGCGCGACCTCACTACACCGAACCGTGACCTCACTACCCCGAGGCGCGGCCTCACTGCCCCGAACCGCGGCCTCACCGCCATCAAATGGGGGGAATTGCGCTGCACGGGGACCCGTGCGTGACTTGCCTGCCGATGACATCGCCACCAAACGGGGGAATTGCACCATTAGAGGCGCGACACGCCGGCGACACGCCGAAGGGAGGCTTCTAATGCTGCAAAACCCCCCATCCAGCCCTGGGTGCGGAGGGGTCGCAGTGGTGAACTGCGTTCCGGAGTCGCCCGCATCACAGAACATCTGGGCCATCACGCCCATGCTAGCCATTGTTCGTCGAGGTGGTCTGCACTGTGGGCGCGGGTAGGGCGGGGCGCCAATAAACGCCGGAAGGGCATCACCGACAGGGTCCTGCTGCATGGGCGCAGGTAGGGTGGGGGGCCGATAAACACTGGAAGGGAGTCGCCGACAATGATGAGCGACGACGGGCGACCAGCTCCCAGGCGAGGCTTGTTGCCGATGAGGCGAAACACCCGATCGGGAAGACTCAACCCCAACGGATCACATGCAATTCCTCCCTAACGGGTGCAATCCTCCCGATCACGTGCAATCCTCCCGATGGGATGGCTCCCATCGGCGGCGCAAGCACGCAAGCACAATGACGGACGACGCAAGCGCACGTCACGGCCAACCCCCACCGTCGGCACGCCAGCACGCCAGCGCCACCGACACCTCGCCGCCGACGCCTGGGACCGAGCCGCGACCAACACGCGTTGTCCTTATCACCCTGTTTCCGTGGCGCCTTCGCTTCTGGCTGCTCGCGGTGTGGGCCTGTGCCTCGTTGTGCAGTTTTGAAGCCTCGTCAGGTCCTGCTGCCACCCGCGTCTGCTGCCATCGGACCCTCCAACATCCTCCAACCGAGCGGTAGATTGGGGGTTTTGCACCATTAGGAGCTTCCTTTCGGCGTGTCGCCGGCGTGTCGCGGCTCTAATGGTGCAATTCCCCCCGTCGTAGTCGAGATGACACCAAGGTGCGCCGGCGTGTCGGGCTTCTAATGATGCGATTCCCCCCATGTGGCAGCAAAACAGCGGATTCTAGGAGCGATATGGCGGCACTCGTGTCCAAGTCTTGAAGTTCCCCCCGTGCCGCGGACCCCAGCACAGCGCGCAGCACCCAAATCACAGACCACCTCGACGACAGAGCGCACAAATGGGCTGCTGAGGGCCAATGGGTGAAGCGTTTTGACGCATGTCGTGCGGCGACGTGGGGGTTTTGCACCATTAGGAGCTTCCTTTCGGCGTGTCGCCGGCGTGTCGCGGCTCTAATGATGCAATTCCCCCCGGCGCGGCGGTCGTGCGCGTGGGGTGCAGTCGCCAAAGTGCAGACCCATTAGCTACAAGTGCCCGAAAAAGGGCTGTTGTCAGTGAACGGGTCTGCGTTCTGGAACCATCCTGGGGCGTTGGGTTCCGCGTGGGGGTGGTTCGGGCCCTGTTTCAGTCCAGTCGTGGTGGTGCGTCGGGCGGTGATTGTGGTGCCCGCCTGTATGTGGCCCTGTTTCAGTCCAGGCGTGGTGGTGCGCCGGGACCAAGTTGCTGATATTTAGGATCCCGGCGCCCACTAGGTGCGTCGATCAGTAGATCGTCACGTAGGTCCCCGAGGGAATCGTGTCGTGCAGCCACTTAGCGTCCTCGTAGCGTAGACGCACGCAGCCGTGAGAGACGTGCCCTCCGAGGGTCCCATCCTTCACAGTCATGGTGCCTTCGTAGTAGAGAACCGAGTGGAACAGGTAGTCGCCGTGGAACTGTGTCCACCAGTATGCCGTGTATCCGTGCCCGAAGGATGAACCGCGGTTTTTGATGGTGAAGGTGCCCTTGATGGTCGGGGTTGAGGGTTTGCCGACGGAGCAGGGCATGTCAGTGAGTGGCTGCCAGGAGCTGTCAGCCCAATAGAATGTCATGCAATGTGGGGCGTTCGTGTCGACGACGACCAAGTAATTTGTGGGACTGTACAGGGTCTTCGCGTAGTTCCAGTCGGCCTCGAAGTCAGAGCGGCCAGAAACCCAGAAGCCGTCCCACCGGTCAAAGTAGTTCCAGCTTCCGGAAACCATCGTCCAGGCGGTGGCCATCGCGCCGCCCGCGTTCGGGTCAAGGTAGTACCAGCTGGCGCCCCGTTGCAGCCAACCGGTGACCATTGCACCGGAGGCGCTCAGGTAGTACCAGCTGGAGTCCTGTCGCAGCCAGCCGGTGGTCATCGCACCGCTGGAGTCCGAGTAGTACCAGGAGCCGTCTGAGATGAACCAGCCGGTGGCCATCGCGCCGCTGCCCGTTAGGTAGTACCAGGCCCCCGTGTAGATCCATGTCGCTTCGGCCATTGCGCCGGAGGAACGTAGGTAGTACCAGGTTCCGTCGATTTTGGTCCAGCCGGTGGCCATTGCGCCGCCTGCGTCGGGGTTGAGGTAATACCAGGCGCCGCCGGAGACCTGCCATCCGGTGACCATGGCGCCGGAGTCGGTGAGCAGGTACCAGGATCCGTCTTGATACCAGCCGGTGTGCACACCGTTCTCGGTTGAGGCGTACCAGGTGCCGTCGGGCGCGCGGTACCAGCCGACCGGCACGAATCCGTCGGTGTTGAAAACGTAGCGTACGCCGTTGACTTCAAAGACACCGGCCGCCAGCCATGTGCCGTCGGAGCTTTCGTAGCGCCAGCCCTGGGGGTGGTGCACCCACTGGGAGGTTGCGGGTGTCGGAGGTTCAGGCTGCGTGGGGGTGGTGCTCGGGTCGGGATTCGGGGAGGGGAGCTCGGACGAGGCGGGTGTTGCCGTGGGTGTGGGCGTGGCGGTGGGCGTGTCCTCGGACGAGGCTGGGGTTGCCGTGGGTGTGGGCGTGGCGGTGGGCGTGTCCTCGGACGAGGCCGACGTTGCCGCGGGTGCGGTGGGTGCGCCGGATTGTGCAGCGCTGGCAGCGACGTCGGCGTGCGCTGCGGTAAGGGGGAACAGACCGACGCATGCGAGCGTGGTCACCGATGCGACGATGCATCGGGCAAAGCGGATGTGAATCCTCTTCATGATGACACCTCACTGGTGGGGGATGTCTCAATCTTAGGCGCTGGAGGGTGAGTAGGTTGCACGTGTGGTCAAAAAACTGGGCAGTGTGTGCGTGGATGTTGCGGGGTGTGTACGTGTGAATGGGCACCCGGCATTGTTGGTGCGCGGCACAGGCCAGGTGCGGCGCCCACGTGCTCTCCTTGCCTCGCCCGCTCACAGCATTGGGACGGGGCCAAAAACCTTGAATGATTGCATAAATTAGGCATATTATACTTTTATTAAGTTCGTCAATACTTGCTCATCTCTAAGGATTGGTTTCCGTGTCAAAAAAGGATGTCATCATCCCTCTCGTGCCCGCGGCGCTCAGCGCCCTGCTCCTCGCCGGAGGGGTCACCGTTTTTTCGGCGTGCGATCCCAAGCCGGACGGCACCTGGATGCACTGTCATCAGTGCCAAAATAGTGTCGTTGCTAGCGCGGCGGGCCTCGTTGTTTTCTTTGGTACCGCCACGTTCGTCACCAACAAGGCGGCGCGCCTCACCCTACAAGGACTCTCGCTCATTGGGGTTCTCGTCGTTTTCTTTATCCCCGGTGTCATCTGCCCGATGTGCATGATGAAGACGATGCGTTGCCATACGGTGTTCCAGCCATTCGTGCGCATCATGAGTGTCCTCGTCGCCGGCACTGGTGTCGCGGCTCTGGTCAACACGGTCAAGAGGGATCGGGCTTCGAAGGCCTGACGTGCGAGAGGTGACACGCACGCACCCAAACCGGGTAACCATAAAGCGGGGGGCCGTCGCAGTCGCGGCGGTTCTCCTGATCGTGGTCCTCGTCCTCCTCGTTGTCAACTTGCAGCGCGGGCAGCGCTACGCGCAGGCGCTTCGCTTCGCTGAGGCCGGGGACGCGGCGTCCGCTTACGACATTTTCGCGAGCCTGGGAAGTTACGCCGATTCCGCCCAGCGCGCGGCGGGCCTCGTCCAGAAGGATCCGGCGCTGCCCTACCGGAAGGCCGCCAAGGGTGACGTGATCGCCTTCGGTTCTTTCGAGCAGGACGGTGACACCACGAACGGTGCCGAGCCGATCCGCTGGATCGTCCTCGAACGTTTCGATGACCGGCTCCTGGTCCTGAGCGCTGACGTCCTGGATGGGAGACAGTACAACCATGTGCCGTTCCAGGAGGTCACGTGGGCGGATAGTGACCTGCGTGCGTGGATGAACGACGATTTCCTCACCGCAGCTTTCGAACCCGCTCAACAAGGCATTATTGCCACAGTGTGCAACAGTAACGAGGACCAGTCCGTCACCGGTGCCGAGGGTGGCGCTGACACGCAGGACCGTGTCTTTGCGCTCAGTGAGACCGAAAGTGTCATCTATCTGAGCAGCTCCGCGAACCGCGCAGACATCGGCGCAGCCCCCGCTACCGCGTTTGCGGCATCGGGTGCTCTGACCGTGAGCGAGGATGGGACCGCTGACTGGTGGCTGCGCTCGCCGGGAACATACGGTTTCGCCGCTCAATTCGTTGATGCTGAGGGTAAGCCGTCCGTCAGTGGCGCGAACGTTGACGTGCTCTACGGGGTACGTCCCGCCCTGTGGATCGACGTGTCCGAGGCCGGGCGGGGTGCGCAATGACCGGAGCTTTGACGCTGCGGCGTGTTCCGCTTATGAACATTCGGGCGCACCCGGTGCGTGCTGCGATCCTGTTGTTCTTCGCGTTTGCGCTGGCGGCGTGCGTTTTTGGTGGGCTTGTTACCGTTGATGGTATGCGCTCTGAGCTTTCGCTGTCCGAGCGTAGGCTCGGCGCTGACCTCGTTGTGTACCCGACGTCCTGCCTGAACCAGGTGGAGAAGAAACGCCTGCTGATGATCGGTACCCCCGTCGCCTGTGATCAGGCGCGCTCGACCTTGTCACGCATGGACGATAACGAGGACATTGCCGCCGTGTCCTACCAGCTCTACATTGCCGACACGAGGCCGGACGGGACGCCGTTGTGGATCGTCGGCTATGACCCGGCGACGGATTTCGTGATCTCCCCGTGGATGCGCGAAGGTGAGGATGCCGCGCCTCCAACAGGAAGCGTCGCGGTCGGCGCGGCGGTCGAGGATGCGGATGGTCAGGTGACGCTGTTTGGGCGGCAGTGGCCGGTAGGCGCGCACCTGCTGGAGACCGGTTCGGAGCTGGATAACGCGGTCGTCGTCAGTATGGATACGCTTACGCAGGTCATCGCGGCATCGGTCGAATCGGGGGTGGGTACCTATGCGTCTGTGCAGCCGAACCAAGATTTTTCGGCTGCCTTGGTGAAGGTCGATGATTCGCGCGACGTTCAGAGCGTGACGGAATGGATTAATCTCTACGTGCGTAAAGTGACCGCCGTGCGCTCTGATGAGGCCCTGGTCACCACGGCCTCGGACATTCGCGCCCATCGCTCGCTCACGCTCGGTGTGCTCGGCTTCGCCTGGCTGGTGTTGCTGGTCGCCCTGGTTGTCGCCCAGTTCGCCCTCATGAATGAGCGCCAACANCCCATGATGCGTTCGCGCTCGCGGCGCTGGCCGCGCCGGGGAGGTCGTTGCCCCTGGCTGCTCTCACTGTCGTCGCGTTGGTAGCTTTCGGTGTGGCCGGAACGAGGCTTGCTCTAGCGCGCGTGTATCGCAGTGTTTCGGGTCAGAAGCTGGCGCCCATCTAGGCGTCGGGACAGGAGGAATCAACATGCTGTCGCTTGCGCGACTCCCGTGGATGAACCTGCGCGGGTACCCGGTGCGCTCGGGTATCCTCGCGTTTTTCTCTATGCTCATGGCGATGGTGATGTTTGGTGGCACCATGATTGTGTGCGGCATTGACCGGGGATTGGGAACGGTCGAGTCGCGCCTCGGCGCCGACATCATGGTGACCCCCGCTGATGCTTCGTCCGACTTTGATGCGCAGGCGTTCCTGGTGGGCGCCGAACCGTCCTACTTCTATATGGATGAGGGCGTGGCCGGTGAGGTTGCGGGCGTTGATGGTGTCGGCGCGGCATCGCCTCAGCTTTTTCTTGCGACTGCGCGGGCCAGCTGCTGTTCGGGCCGCTATCAGGTCATCGCGTTCGACCCGGCCACGGACTTCACCATTCAGCCGTGGATTTCTGACACCTCTGGCGCCTCCAGTCTCGGTGACATGGAGGTGGTCGTCGGTGCGAATGTCGGGGTGTCCGATCCGGAGAACTTTTCGCTCTTCGGTCATAGGCTGCGTGTCGTCGCCCAATTCGATCAGACTGGTTCGACCCTCGACAACGCTGTGTACGCCAACTTTGATACTGCGAGAATTCTCATCGACTCTTCGCTGGAGAAAGGTCTCAACAAGTACACGAGTCTTGACACGGACCACATTATCTCCTCGGTCATGGTCAGGGTTGAGCCTGGCCGAGACGTTAATGCGGTTGCCTCCGAAATTGCTGCGCGCGTGCCGGGGGTGTCCGTGGCGACCTCGACGACCCTGGTCAGTGGTATCTCTCGATCGTTGGACAACACCTCGCGCACGGTCACCACTTTGATTGCGCTCGTGTGGGGTGTTGGTTTGGTGATGATGACTCTCATGTTCGTCATGATGGTTGTTGAACGTAAGCGTGAGTTCGGCACGCTCCTTGTCGTCGGCGCCCACAGGCGCCTGGTGTCGCGGGTCATTGCTCTCGAAGCTGTTATTCTCAACGCCGCTGGAGGCGCCCTCGGCATCCTCATATCGGGGGTGCTGATCGTCTCGTTCTCTGGTCTTGTGCAACAGACCATCGGCATCGGGTTCCTGGTGCCCTCCCTTGGGGTGATCGCCGCGCTGGTGGCGCTCGTCCTGGCCTCGATGGGCCTCGTCGCCCTCGTATCATCGTGGATAGCGCTGCGGTGCCTGAACATGGCGGACGCGAGCGCCCTATTGAAGGAAGGTGAGTGACATGCTCGTTGAAGCAACGGACCTCACTAAGGAGTTTCCTCGCGCCCGCACGGGGGGCCGCCTCTTCACGGCCGTGCATCCGCTTGACCTGACGTTGGATGAGGGGCAGCTGACCGTCATCACCGGGCATTCAGGCAGCGGTAAGAGCACCCTGTTGAACATGCTCGCGGGCATGCTGCCGCCTACGGGTGGGACTGTGTGCCTGGGTGGCATCGACCTGTATGCGATGCGTGAGGAGGAGTGCGCGCGCCTGCGTAACGAGCGCATCGGTTTCATCCCGCAGGGGCACGCTGCACTGCGAAGCCTCACCGTCCTGGAGAACATTCTCTTGCCTTCCGTGTTGTATGGCGCGGGTAGGCCGCCGCGTGAGCGCGCCGAGGAACTCCTGTCCGCCGTGGGTCTGGCCGAGCTTGCGGATGCGCGCCCGAACGAGCTGTCAGGCGGTGAATTGCGCCGCGTCGGTGTCGCTCGTGCTCTCCTCATGAGCCCGGCTGTGGTGTTGGCTGACGAGCCGACCGCCGGCCTGGATGCTGAGAGTGCGGCTGGGGTCCTGCGTTTGCTGCGTGAGGCTGCCGACCCGGGAGCGACCGTCCTCATTGTCACGCACGAGCCAGAGGCGCTCAGCTACGCGGATCGCACGTTCGCGATGGACGGCGGCCATCTGTCGGGAGGGTCGTCGTAGGGATGAGGCCGGGGCGTGGGTGTGTCGGACATTCCTATCGACGAGGCAGTGGGTGTGACTGAAAGCACGCTGGTCTTCGGCTGGTGAAGTCTCTGGTGGTGCGGCTGGTCATTATTGGAGTCGTGAGTCATGATGGTGTGCGCCATAATCGACCGCATGCGCGAGCGTGGGCGGCTGTCGTTACCGACCGACTGTTCAGAGAAGTTATGGTGTAACTGTAACGATTGAATCCGCATTGAAACACATGGTTACATCGTGGTGAAGGTGATAACTGTCAGGCTTGGAACTCGTTCAACAAGCTCACTAGGGTGAGACTCAGATCCGCTCTCCGCTAGTTGAAAGAGAAATTGATGCCTCGACTGCGTCCCCTCCGAACCCGCGCCATCGTCGCCGCGGCCAGCGCACTGGCAGCCCTGTCGCTCCTGGTCACGTCGCTGTCCCCACTCGGAGCGCAGGCCAACGCAGCCGAGGAAACCGCACAATCAACCCAGGTCACCTCATCCCAGGAAGAAGCCCAAGCCTCGTCCGAAACCGACGCGGTCACCGAACCCGCACAAGACAACCAAGCATCAACGGAGGACCCGACCGACAACGACACCGAAAGCGCGCCCACACCCCCCGAAGCCACCCCCGAGGACCAACCACGCACGCGCCGCACCCGCGCCATCAACGACACCGCCACCCTCGCAATGTCCGTCGCCAACGACACCGCCACCCTGCCGATCCGAGACCAACAGACGACCACCATCAACTACTCATGCTCCTCCGTCTCAACCCCCTGCGAAGGCGGAACCATCGAGGTGTGGCTCCCCGCCCCACTCACCCCCGCAGGCGAACAGCTGAGCGACAACTTCTACCAGGCATACCCCGTCGCCGGTAGCTCCGTCGTGACAACACGAAACGACATAGTCGCCGGCACCCCGCGCATGCAACGCATCCTGTTCACGCTCAAGGATCCGATTCCCGCCGGAACATCCGACCGAATCCAAGTACCGTGGAGCTACCTCGGCAACGACGCACCAAACAACTCCACCACTACCACGCGAGTCGTTTTCTCCGCGACCAACGCCCAACCCGTTGAACAATCCCTCACCACGACATGGACTGCAAGCCTCGACGTGGCAATCAACAAAAGCGGACCGACACAACCCCAGGATTACCCCGCCGTCGGAGGCCTCGCCACCTACAAGCTCTACTACGGGTACCAGCAAATCGACCAGAGTGACCCCAACAAGGTCGGTATCCGATGGAACGGATCCGCACGAAAATCCGCGAACCTCAACGGCCTAGGCTTCGTCCAAGCCCACAACATCACAGTCAGCGATCCCCTGCCCGCAAACGCCGTCTTCGTCTCCGCGACCAACGGCGGCCACTACGATGCCGCCACGCACACCGTGACCTGGACGTACGAGGACTGGGCGTGGCAAAACCCCATCACCTCAACAATCACCGTCAAATACCCCGTCGGAGCCGTCACCACCTCCGACACAGTCACCAACGAAGCCACAATCACCGCGCAAGTGCAAAACGACCCCTCGACTGTCGTCACGAAGAGCTCCGACATCACCCACGGCTTCTCCGCGCGCAGACCCGCCGGATCCATGATCAAGTACGGCAACGACTGGCAGTACCAAACCCGAGGCAACTCCGCGCAGTGGCGACTGGGCGCCACAAACTCGGGCAACACGCCCCTGCACTTCCGCTGGGACGACACGCCCCCCTGCACGTGGTCCACCCAGGATGCCAAGGCCTCGGGCGGCGCCTGCGACACCCCGACAATGGTCAGCCCCTACCGCTTCCAAATCCACTCCACCTCCGGATATGAGGACAACGGAGGTTGGACCCTGGAGTACTGGACCAACAAGGGCAACCACGACAGCGTTACCTACACGGCCTCGTCGCCCCTCACGCTCCCCGACGGCGAGTGGATCACCCGCTTCACGATCGACACGGACGCACTGCCACAAACCAACCCGACGATCTTCTTCTACGGGACGATCCCCACGTCCTTGCCGAACCAAGAACCCGCAGACTTCACCAACCACTACAACCCAGCCGCCCCGCCCGAACAGTACTACAACTACGTGGCATCCACGGACTACGTGCGCTACCAGAACTGCGCGAGCGGCACCGCGACCGACATCGATAGTGGCGCCGTCATCTACACCAACGACAATCTGTGCTCGTGGATGCGCGTGCGCAACGACTTCCCCAGCATTCAGATAGTTGGATCCCTGGGCACCGACCCCGTCGTCATCGGCAAACCCGCTATGTTCGCCCTCAGTGCGTACGTGCGTCCCAAGAGCGCCGGAGGCGTCCCCACGCCCGTGACGATGACCGACCTGCTGCCCCTCGGGTTCGACGTGGATGACACAACGACCGTATCAGTCTTGAAGAACTCGACGCTGAAAAATCCCGACGGCACCCCCTACGACCTGACCAAGCTCAATACCACCATCTCGAAGAACTACAACGGCACCGGTCGCACCCTGGTGAGTATTGCAGCACCCGACGCAGTCGAAGGAAACCTGTACGTCCACCTGACAGCCACTGTCCTGTCGACCACGCCAGCGGGTAGTAACAGCAACGACGCCGCCGCTTTCATGCCCGGCGACGGTGCGAAGTCCACCACGCAGGACACGAGCCTGCGCAACGCCGCATACTGCCAAGGCAGTCGGGCACGTGACACCAATGACGTCAACCGCAACGGTTCGACCGAAGACTACGTGTGCAACTCCTCCACGCAGTTCAACGTGTCCGCCACCCCCGGAATGACCATCACAAAGGAAGCTAAAGGCAACAAGGACGACGACTTCGTCCCCGCCGGTCAAATTGCCCAGATCGACCCGGGTGGCGACGGCGCATACCGATTCACGATCAGCAATACCGGTAACACTGCGCTGACGAACGTCGTCGCCTACGACATCCTTCCCTACAAGGGGGACGTGGGTGTTGGCCCCGCCGCCGGGCAGGCGCGCGGCTCCTCGTGGAAGCCGAACCTCAACTCAACCAACTGGTCCTTCCAGTCCGTCAAACACGCCCCCGGGCAAGCCCCCGTGACGACCACTGTGCCCGCTTCGGACATTACGGTGGAATATTCAACCGTTCCCAATCCCTGCCGCGGCGAAGTCATGGCCGCCGGCGGTTCAATGAACGATTCCCCCGTCGGTTGCACGCGCAATGCGTGGGGCGGAGCGCCCTCCGACCTGTCCACCATCACCGGTTTCCGTATCGTCATGAATCGCGATATTGAAATCGGCGAGACGATCCAGTTCGTGGCAACCATGACATCACCGGTCAACGCGAACCTCATCGCCTGGAACTCGGTCGCCCTGGCAGCAGGCTCCCTCGAAAACAATAGAGTGTCCTACCTGCAACCCAACGAGGCCCCCAAGGTTGGCATTAATGTCTCCACCGACGTCGCCGTGAGCAAGTCCGTAGTGCGCGCCAAGATGAACGGTGACCAACCCGTTCGCGATGCAAACGGCATCATCGAAGCGGACGAATCAACCGATCTGATCATGCCCGGTGACTACATGCTCTATCGGGTGAGCCTGGCCAATAGCGGCCCCTCCGTCGCGTCGGGCATCACCATCACCGACGCTATGGACGACTCTGTAGAGTACGTTTCCTCCGAAACTCGTATCTGCCAGGACGGTGCCACGAACCCATGCACGGGTCCGGTCTACACCGACGCCTCCTACGACGAGTTCAACTCTGAATGGAACGCCATACCCTCGGGGCAACTCAACGTGAACCTCAACGTCGGGGCAACGATGACGATGTACATGCTCGTTCGGGTAGCCGACGGTGCCGAGGGTCGAACCGTCATGAACACGGTCTCGCTGGGCGACTTTGATCAGGTCGATTCCGACACTGCTAACAACACCGCCAGCGCTACCTTCACGGTCGGCGGTTCGATCTCCGGCACCATCTTCAACGACGCCGACGCCACCTGGTACTACGACACCGGTGGTCCGGGCGTGCCCCTTGACGGCGTGAACGTGCGCCTGCTGGACGCCGACGGGCACCCTGTGAAGGATGCGTCGGGCACTGACATCACAACGAAGTCGACCGCCGACGGCAGTTACGTCTTTAACCGCCTGCCGATGGGCTCCTACAAGGTCGAGGTCGTCCCCTCCCTCGCGACGCGCGATGGCACGCAGGTGAACCTGGCGGACTACACCCTCACGCTCGCCTACGACTCCTCCGCGTCGCGCGCTCAGGCTGGCCAGGGCACGCTCCTGATTCCCAACCCGATCACGTTGACGCCAGCTGCGCCCACCGAGACGATGGTCGACTTCGGTTTCGTGAAACCCGCATCCCTCGGAGACTACGTATGGTTTGACGCGAACAGGAATGGAATCCAGGACGCGGACGAGGCCGGAGTCGCGGGAGTCGAGGTGTCCCTCGTGGATGCTGACGGTCAACCGGTCCTCGATGCCAGTGGAAACACCGTTGAACCCGTTACGACCGACGCGAACGGCAAGTACTCCTTCACGGACCTCCTGCCTAACCCCGATCGCATGTTCGCGGCTGCAGGCGAGGACCATGACAAGGTCATCTTCACGGCACCAGCCGGATACTCACCGACGGTGACCCACGCGGGAACCGATGCTGCGACAGATTCCAACGGACTGAGCAGCGACGTCGCGCTTACACAAGGGCAACGCGACACGACGGTTGACCTCGGATTGATTGCCGACGGCGCGATTGGCGGCACCCTGTACTGGGACGTCAATAACAGTGGTGGTGCGTCCCCGTCGGGACCTGACAGACCCCTGGACGGTGTGACACTCACGCTGACGTACAAGACGCCTACGGGTGTGGACAAGACGGCGACGACTCTCACGGATTCCCACGGTCACTACTCGTTCAAGGACCTGGCCCCCGGCGATTACACGATCATCGTTGAGGAGGATTCCGTGGCAGGCGCGTGCCCGACGTGCACTGCGCAGACCCACGCCCCCTCCGGTGATCTGACAGCAGCGCGGGGACAGGAACTGTCCCTGACGTCGAATGTGACGCTGACGCCCGTCGATATGTCGAACAATTCGCAGGATTGGGCGTTCACGAGTCCGGCAGACACTGCGATCGCGAAGACAATCACAGACCCGAGCGAGGCTGAACAAGACACCTTCGAGTTCACCCCCGGCAAGCAGGTCACTTACACCCTGACCTTGACGAACAACGGACCGGGTGTGGCGACCGGCGTCACCGTGCTCGATCATCTCCCCTCCGGTGTGTCCTTTGTTGGGGCCTCCGGAGACGGATCGTATGACGCGACGTCGGGCGTATGGAACCTGTCGGACCAGGTAATCGAGACCAGTGAGGTAAAGACCCTGGCGATCGCGGTGACGATCACCGGTGATGGTGCGGGTGCGCTCGTCACCAACGTCGCTCGAATCACCCACCAGGATCAGGTTGGCGATGACCCGACGAATAACGAGGCCTCGGCATCGTTTCGGGGAGGGTTCAACATTGGTGGCACGATCTACCGCGACTCGGATGGCTCGTACTCCACCGCCGGCTCTGAGGAGCGCTTCACGGGGATCACAGTCGCACTGTTGAACGAGGATGGTTCGCCCGTCCTGGGCGACGATGGTGTTCCCGTGACGGCGGTGACTGACGCCTCCGGAGCTTACCGGTTCGTCGACCTCGGCAGGGGCGCCTATCGCGTCAGTATTGTTGACGCTGCGCAAAGTCCGCTGGCGTCGCTGGTGCCCACCCAGGCGTACGCCGGTAAGGGCGCCACCTGGGCCACCGTGATCATCTCGGACGCGTCGGTTGAGGGGGTGAACTTCGGCCTGGTTGCCCCCGCAACGATCGGTGAGCGCGTGTGGGATGACGTCAACGCCAACGGTAGCGACGACGGCGAACCCGGCATCGGAGGCGTGAGCGTGATCCTCACCGACGCTGACGGTGCGCAGGTGGCTCGCACCACCACCGACGCCAATGGCAACTACCGTTTCACAGGCCTGATCCCGGGCACCTACACCGTCACCATCGAGGCCCCGTCCGGCTATGCGGCCGCGACCACCTCGATGAGCGTGCGCGTGGGTGAAGGCGAGGAATACGTGGACGCGGACTTCCCGCTCACCCTCATCCCCGCCCCCACGCCCGCCCAGGCGCACCAGGTGCTCACCAACCGAGGCCTGGCACGCACCGGCACGGACGCCACCATCATCGGTGGCATGGCGGCCCTGGCGGCCATCGCCGGCGCCCTGGCCATCGGCGCGAAGCGCCGCCGCGAACGCGAGGATGCCTGACAGGCACGCAGGGCACACCCCCCACGCGGGGGCGAACCCCACCCCTCAGGGGGCGCGAGACCAACAGGTCCCGCGCCCCCTGCGCACATACCCGGTCCCGGCCTCGTCAGTGAGGCGCCTCCGAGCACGGCCACGCACCCTCCGCGCGACGCTGTGGAACGCGCGGCGTGGGACGCAGATGAGGGTGGGAGCAACTAGGCTTGGAGGGTGACCACAGCACTGTATCGCCGGTATCGCCCCGACACCTTCGACCAGGTGATCGGCCAGGAGCACGTGACGGAGCCGCTCAAGGCGGCGCTGCGCGCGAATCGCGTGACGCACGCGTACCTGTTCTCGGGGCCGCGCGGCTGTGGAAAGACCACGTCGGCGCGCATCCTCGCGCGCTGCCTGAACTGCGCGCAGGGCCCCACGGACACCCCGTGCGGTCAGTGCGAGTCCTGTCGCGAGCTGGCCACCGGCGGCCCGGGTTCGCTCGACGTCGTCGAGATCGACGCGGCCTCGCACGGCGGCGTCGACGACGCACGCGACCTGCGCGAGCGCGCCACTTTCGCGCCCGTGCGTGACCGATACAAGATCTTCATCATCGACGAGGCCCACATGGTCACGAACCAGGGCTTCAACGCGCTGCTCAAACTCGTCGAGGAGCCGCCCGAGCACGTCAAGTTCGTCTTTGCGACGACGGAACCCGAGCGCGTCATCGGCACGATCCGCTCACGTACCCACCACTATCCGTTCCGCCTGGTGCCGCCGGACGTGCTAGGACCCTATCTGACGACCCTGTGCGCCGAGGAACACGTCAATGTTGGCGACGGCGTGCTCACGCTCGTCATGCGCGCGGGCGGCGGTTCGGTGCGCGACACCCNGCGGAGGCCGCACTGCGTGAGAAGAAGCAACGTGAGCGGGCGGTAGCCGCACCCCGAACCCACGCGGCCGACGACGACAGCGCCAGCATCGACGACGACAACATCGACAACTCGCAGACGATCGGCTTGGCAGCGGTCCTGGAGATTCTCGGCGGACGCGTCATCGAAGAGAAGATGACCGAGGGAGGATACTGACATGTACGAAGGCGCTCTGGCCGACCTCATCGACCAGTTCGGACAGTTGCCGGGTATCGGCCCGAAGTCCGCGCAGCGCATGGCGATGCACGTCCTGGATGCGGAGCCCGACGAGGTCGCGCGCCTCGTCGACGCGATTAACGCCGTGCGTGGGCGCGTGCGTCACTGCGTCATCTGCGGCAACCTCACGGAAGAGGACGAATGCTCGATCTGCCGCGATGTGCGCCGCGACCCCAGCGCGATTTGCGTGGTCCAGGAGCCCAAGGACATTCAGGCGATTGAGGGCGCGCGCGTGTTCCGGGGGCGTTACCACGTGCTCGGCGGCGTCATCGACCCGATCCACGGGGTGGGGCCGGACCAGCTGAACATTGCTTCGCTCATGAGCCGCCTCGCGGATGGCACGGTCACTGAGGTCATCCTGGCGACCAACCCGAACGTCGAGGGCGAAGCGACGGCCGCGTACCTGGCGCGCATGCTCTCCACGATGGGGGTCGAGACCTCGCGCCTGGCCATGGGCCTGCCCATGGGCGGTGACCTGGAGTACGCGGACTCGGTGACGCTGGGGCGCGCGCTCGAGGGCCGCCGCCGCCTCTAGGCACCCTGGGGTTGTGCGCAAGTTGCTGACGGTTTGTTGATACGGCCTGTTGTCCAGGCCGCTAGGTGTCGTTCGTATTCGATGGTGGATTTGCCGCCGAGGCTGGTGTGGATGCGGCGGCGGTTGTAGAAGTCTTCGATCCAGGTGGTGACCCCGGTGTAGACCCGGCCGCGGGTGGTGAAGGTACGCGTTCTGCGCGTCCATCAGCTCACAGCGCTGGTGTTGTGGTGCACGGAGGCGAAGAAGGCGCGGGCTTTTCCCAAGAACTCGTTCTCCTTCTCCAGCTCGCGCACCCGCCGACTGGGCGCCGTGTTTGCGGCTTCCAGTTCGCGTGGATTAGGACGCCCCTCACGCGCGGCTTGACGCCGCTCGCGCTCGAGTGTGACCCACCGGCCCACCACCGATTCACCCAGCCCTCAATCCCGCGCCACAGACGCGATCAAAGACCCTGTATCCAACACCAGACTCGCCACATCACGACGATACTCCGGTGTCAAACGACGACGAGTTCTCATCACAGGTGCCTCACTGGCCGCAGGAACGCGCGCCCGCTTAACGAAGTGTCAACAACACAAGCCTAACCCCACAGCCATCAATCATTTGTCCAGAGTGCACTCCAACGTCGGTTGTGCACCGTCGTAAGCGAAGTCGATGGTGCAGGTGAAGGTGTCGGAGGGCGTAGGAAGACTGTCGGCCGCCGGGTCGGTTGGTCCCGTTGGCACACTCAGCCAAAATGAGGTGCCGTGTAGTGATCCAATGAGCAGTGTCTCGTTTGTTAGGTCCAACGCTGCCGTACTGTATGCAAGGGCTCCGCAGCGTCCTTCCCTGGCTGGATCCGGTGTGCCGGTGCGGCAAGATGCTGCGAATGCTTCGCTTTCCTTCCGGATCCAGTCGGTAAGTTTGTCGCTGGGAATGATCGTGAAAGGTGGGACTGTAGTATGGGTTCGCAGTTCTCCTGTGCCGTCATTCAGGGGAATCTCGTATTGAATCGTCCAATAGTCTGGATTCCGGGGGACTGCCTCGATGCGGTAGCTGCCGGGGAAGAGGTAGTAGGAGCCCTGCGGGTCGCTGATCAAGATGTCGCCTACGCGAATGCTACGGAGACCGTCCGTATTGATGTGGTCAATGGATAACCCGGATGCAAAGAGGTCGATCTTCCACATGCCGAGCTGGCCGTTGCGTCTATCTAATTTCTCTACGCGAGAACTTGAAGGAAATTGGGTGGTGGTTCCATCATCAAATTGAATAGCTCCTTCGATCCATATATCCGTGCTCCTATTCGTCGGGTTTTGAGAGACTTCTCCTTGGAATGTGACGGAGCTGGGCGTGTGTGCGTGTGCAGCATCTGTGAGGAATGCCGACGAGGGTTGGCGTGTCGAATCGGCGAAGGGAACCGGGGAGTAGGCTAGGGCCTCGTCGTATTTCCCGTCTCTGACGAGGTCCATGTAGCGGTTCCATGCATCCATGGCGGTCAGGTCGGACAGGTACACGTAGTTCGACCAGTATCCCACACCGGATGCGGTGGCCACGAGGCCCGCGCACAAGGCGGCGGCAACCCAGCGCTTGCTTCGCGACACGTGCGTCTGTGAAATGCTCTTCGCGTAGGGTAATTTCCGTGAGAAATAGTGCATAGCAACTCTCCCAAACAGTGAACGTTGAACAATGCTCGTGCTACGAGGGATTGTCTCGTTGGTGAGATTAGAACAAATTTGGGGGGTGTCAATTTCCCGGCCTTGGTCCCAGGTCGGTGTGCGCATCGCTTGGTCGAGCAGGCCCTGGATGCGGCGGGTGAGCTCGCCGGACCTGGTCGGCTTTACGTCCCAGGGGCAGAGCCACGATAATCAGGTAGCGGGTGGTGCGCTCAACCAGGGTTGCGCCCACGTGATCCCCTTGTTGAGTATCTCTTCCGGGGCCATGAGTTCTCCTGTTAGATGATTAGCCAACACGGTGCCCCCAGACCAGCAGAAACCGAACACCCCCAGACGGCCTCGTGACCCTCTCGCGGTGACGCACGTGTGACACAATCGGAAGGGCAACGCCCCGACAGGTGAGGAGGCCATGATGGCGACCCAAGCGAGCGGCGGCGCGCCCCGCGTGCTCGTCGTCGACGACGAGGCAATGCTGGCGGACCTGCTCTCGCAGGCCCTACGCCACGAAGGCTGGGAGACGAACACGGCGACGGACGGACTCGACGCGCTCGCCANATTGAATAGCTCCTTCGATCCATATATCCGTGCTCCTATTCGTCGGGTTTTGAGAGACTTCTCCTTGGAATGTGACGGAGCTGGGCGTGTGTGCGTGTGCAGCATCTGTGAGGAATGCCGACGAGGGTTGGCGTGTCGAATCGGCGAAGGGAACCGGGGAGTAGGCTAGGGCCTCGTCGTATTTCCCGTCTCTGACGAGGTCCATGTAGCGGTTCCATGCATCCATGGCGGTCAGGTCGGACAGGTACACGTAGTTCGACCAGTATCCCACACCGGATGCGGTGGCCACGAGGCCCGCGCACAAGGCGGCGGCAACCCAGCGCTTGCTTCGCGACACGTGCGTCTGTGAAATGCTCTTCGCGTAGGGTAATTTCCGTGAGAAATAGTGCATAGCAACTCTCCCAAACAGTGAACGTTGAACAATGCTCGTGCTACGAGGGATTGTCTCGTTGGTGAGATTAGAACAAATTTGGGGGGTGTCAATTTCCCGGCCTTGGTCCCAGGTCGGTGTGCGCATCGCTTGGTCGAGCAGGCCCTGGATGCGGCGGGTGAGCTCGCCGGACCTGGTCGGCTTTACGTCCCAGGGGCAGAGCCACGATAATCAGGTAGCGGGTGGTGCGCTCAACCAGGGTTGCGCCCACGTGATCCCCTTGTTGAGTATCTCTTCCGGGGCCATGAGTTCTCCTGTTAGATGATTAGCCAACACGGTGCCCCCAGACCAGCAGAAACCGAACACCCCCAGACGGCCTCGTGACCCTCTCGCGGTGACGCACGTGTGACACAATCGGAAGGGCAACGCCCCGACAGGTGAGGAGGCCATGATGGCGACCCAAGCGAGCGGCGGCGCGCCCCGCGTGCTCGTCGTCGACGACGAGGCAATGCTGGCGGACCTGCTCTCGCAGGCCCTACGCCACGAAGGCTGGGAGACGAACACGGCGACGGACGGACTCGACGCGCTCGCCAAGGCCGCGAGCTTCCACCCGGACGTCGTCATCCTCGACGTGCAGATGCCGCGCATGGACGGCCTCGAGACGCTGGAACGCCTGCGCGCCCGCGACCCCGAACTGCCCGTCCTCTTCCTCACCGCCCGCGACGCGGTCGCCGATCGCGTGCAGGGCCTGCGAGCGGGAGCCGACGACTACGTCACCAAACCCTTCGACCTGGACGAAGTCGCCGCCCGCGTCGAGGCGCTCCTGCGCCGAGCGGGACGCACCCAGCAGGCGGCCTCGAGCGTGCTCACGGTCGCTGATTTGACTCTCGACCTGAAGTCCCATGACGTGCGGCGTGGCAACGAAGATATTACGTTAACGAACACAGAGTTCGAATTGCTCCGGTATCTCATGGAAAACGTTGGAATCGTTTTATCTAAGCAGAAGATCCTCGACGCCGTGTGGAGCTACGATTTTGGCGGCCAAGTCAACGTCGTCGAACTCTACNGCTGACGACGGGCCCGGCATCCCGCCGGCGATTCGCGATCGCGTGTTTGACCGTTTCGTGCGGGGCGACTCCTCGCGAACGCGCGACGGGCACGGGTCCTCGGGACTGGGCATGTCGATCGTCGAGTCGCTGGCTCGCGCGATGGGCGGGTCGGTGCGGCTAGTTGACAGTGAGAAGGGGACTGTTATCGAGGTGATGCTGCCGGCGGCGTGATGAGGCGCGGGCGCTCTTGTGCCGTTTCCTATGCCACGGCCTCGACCGCTGAGTTCGGGCGTCACCAGGCTTGGGTCGCTTCACTGGTCCCGGCCTCGCGCGTTGTGTGGGCCTGCTCGCAGTCGCGCGTTCAATGTCACCCCAGATCAGCCGTTCATATACCGGAAGTTCCCAGCGTGATCGCGCCAGCGCCGTAGGATTGACACGGTGGCGTATGCTGCCCGAATGCGTGCAGACCAGCACGTACAGACAGAAATGAGGGTCCAGTGGCACTGATCGTGCAAAAATACGGCGGTTCTTCCGTGGCCGACACCGAGGCCATGAAGCGCGTCGCCCAGCGCATCGTGGACACGCACAACGCGGGACATCGCGTCGTCGTCGTCGTATCAGCGATGGGCGACACGACTGACGACCTCCTCGACTCGGCCGCAGCACTCACCGACAACCCGCCCGAGCGCGAGATGGACATCCTCCTGTCCGCGGGCGAACGCATCTCCATGGCCCTGCTGGCCATGGCCGTCAACGAACTCGGCGTCGAAGCCCGCGCGTACACGGGGGCCCAAGCCGGCATCAAGACCGACAATCACTTTGGTGCCGCCCAAATCATCGGCATGGTCCCCGAGCGCGTCGCCCGCGCCGTCAAGGATGGCCAGGTCGCCATCGTCGCCGGATTCCAGGGCATCTCCAAAGACGACGACGTGACCACCCTCGGCCGCGGCGGCTCCGACACGACCGCCGTCGCCCTGGCTGCCGCCCTCCACGCCGACGTGTGCGAAATCTACACGGACGTCGACGGCCTCTTCTCCGCCGACCCGCGCATCGTCCCTAAGGCCCATCGCCTGCGCACCCTCACCCAGGAAGAGACACTGGAAATGGCCGCGCACGGCGCCAAGATCCTCCACCTGCGGGCCGTCGAATTCGCCCGCCGCTACGGGGTTCCCCTGCACGTGCGCTCCTCGTTCTCCGAAAAGAACGGCACCTGGATCTCTGACTCCCCCGCAAACCCCGAACTCAAGGGCCTCGTGCCCGACGCCGCCTTGAAGTCCCCAGAGGAAAACGCCATGGAAAAGCCCGTCATCTCCGGTATCGCTCACGACCGCTCCCAGGACAAGATCACCGTCACCGGCGTGCCGAACAGTCCCGGCGTCGCCGCCCGAGTCTTTGCTGTCGTCGCCGAGGTCGGTGCCAACATCGACATGATCGTCCAGAACCTGCCGATCTCCGACCCCACGAAGGCCAACATCACGTTCACCCTGCCCGACGGTGACGCGCAAAAAGCC
>NZ_LT635869.1:27488-39113 GCF_900128465.1 Actinomyces bouchesdurhonensis
CGCCCGGCCAGGCGCGGCGGGCGGGGCCCTGTGGCCCATGAGGATCACTGCGTGCGCCAGTGGGATCAAGGTGCCCTGGACCGGGTGTGGATCACGGACTTTACCTACCTGCGCTGCGCCCAAGGCTGGGTCTACCTGTGCGCCGTGCGTGATGCGCACTCGCGCCGAGTCCTGGGATACGCCATGGGCGAGCAGCAAAGCACCGACCTGGTCATCACCGCGCTCGACATGGCCGCTACCACCCGTGGCGGCTTCCCCACTGGGGTCGTGCTCCACGCTGATCGGGGAACACAGTTCACCTCCGAGAAACTGGCAGCCTACATGCGCGCCGTCCAAGGAAGAGTGTCGATGGGGCGGGCCGGAGTGTGCTGGGATAACGCCATGGCCGAATCCTTTTGGGCCACCCTCAAAACCGAGTACTACTACCGGCGTACCTTCACCACCCGCGACCAGGTCTACACCGGGGTCGCCACCTGGATCGAAGACTTCTACAACCGCCGCCGCATCCACACCAGCCTGGGCGGCAAATCCCCCATCGAATACGAACTACACCAAGCGGCCTGGACAACAGCCGCATAAACAAACCGTCAACAACTTGCGCACAACACCAATTGGTGCTGTATCTAGTGCATGATGTGTCCCGGGTATTGTGGAGAGTATCTTAGGCCGGATTGGAGGTTTGGGATGTCTGGTCAGCGTAAGTATTCGATGGAGTTGCGTGAGCGTGCGACGCGTATGGCGTTGGAGGCTCGTGCTGATCCCGAGCGGCGTAGGGGTGCTATTAAGCGCATTAGCGGCCAGTTGGGGATCAATCCTGAGGCGCTACGTACGTGGGTGCGTGCCGTGGAGCAGGGCGGACGCAATGAGCGCGGCGAGGTCAGTGATCAAGAGGCCCGCATCCGGGCGCTGGAAGCTGAAAACCGTGAACTGCGCCGAGCCAATGAGATCTTGAAGGCGGCGTCAGCTTTTTTCGGGGCGGAGCTCGACCGCCTCGCGCGTTAGTTTACGACTTTATCGAGGTCAATCGACATCGGTGGGGAGTCGAGCCAATCTGCACTGTCTTGTCCCAGTCAGGGGTGCGGGTTGCTCCCAGTAGTTATTACGCCGCTCGGGCGCGCCCCTTGTCGGCGCGCAGCGTGCGCGACGAGGCGCTCACAGACGTGATCAGACGCGTGTGGGAGGAGAACTACTGTGTGTTCGGGGTGCGCAAGATGCACGCCTTCCTCAACACTCACGAGTTGGGCGTGGGGCACGTGGCGCGCTGCACGGTTGAGCGCTTGATGCGGCGTATGGGTATTCGTGGCGTGAGTCGGCGTCGGACCCGCCATGTCGGGCGTGTTTAATTGTCTGTGTATCCGTCTTTTGTTTGAAAGGATTGATGCATGATGAATGATGATGATGTTGTTGTGGCTCGCGCTAGTGGGCGTGAGGCTGTGGAGGAGCTTCGCAGCTCGGGGGCGTTGGATGCGTTGTTTGAGCGTCTTGATGCTGGCGAGGTCGAGATGACGGGCAGCCAGGGCTTGTTGCCGGCGTTGCTCAAGGAGGCCTTGGAGCGCGGGTTGGCCGCTGAGCTTTCCGAGCATTTGGGGTATGAGAAGGGCCAGACCAGTGGGCAGGCGCGCTCGAACACGAGGAGGGGCACGACGAAGAAGACCGTGATGTCGGAGGTGGGTGCCTTCGAGATCGAGGTTCCTCGGGATCGGGCGGGCTCGTTCACCCCGCGCCTGGTGCGTAAAGGGCAGCGGCGCCTCGATGGTTTGGATTCGATGATTATCAGCTTGTATGCCGGGGGGATGACGGTACGCGATATTCGCCATCACCTGGCCTCCACCTTGGGCGTGGAGGTCAGTGCCGGGACGATTTCCACGATCACTGACGCGGTGTGCGAGGCCGTCTTGGAGTGGCAGCACCGCCCCTTAGAAGCGTTCTATCCGGTGATCTACCTGGATGCGATCCGCATCAAAGTCCGATGCGATCACAGGGTGGAGAACCGGGCCGCTCACCTGGCGGTGGGAGTGGACATGGAGGGGGTCAAGCATGTGCTGGGCATCTGGGTCCAAGCCGATGAAGGAGGGGCTTTTTGGGCCCACGTGTGCGCCGAGCTGGCCAACCGAGGCCTACGCGATGTCCTGATCGTGTGCTGCGACGGGTTGGCTGGCCTGCCCGAAGCCATCGAAGCGACCTGGCCCCAGTCCATGGTCCAAACCTGCGTGGTTCACTTAATCCGCGCGTCCATGCGTTTCGTGTCCTACAAGGACCGTAAGAGCGTCGCCGCGGCTTTGAAGCGGGTGTACAGTGCGCCCAACGAGGAAACCGCTCGAGGGGCGCTGGAGGACTTCGCGGCCAGTGACCTGGGAGCGCGCTACCCCCAAACGGTTGCGACCTGGCAGCGCGCCTGGCAGCGCTTCACGCCGTTCTTGGCGTTCCCTCCCATGCTGCGCCGCGTCGTGTACACCACCAACGCTATCGAGTCCTTGAACTACCAGCTGCGTAAAATCACCAAGAACCGCGGGCATTTCCCCAGCGAAGAAGCCGCCGTCAAACTCTTGTGGCTCGCCATCTGCGACATCGAAGACAAACGAGCCGCCCAGCGCCTCACAGACGCTGGCAAACCTGCCAACAAACGAACAGGACACACCCGCCTCATCCAAGGACACACCACCACCAACTGGAAACAAGCCCTCGCCCAACTCACCACCGCCTACCCCGACCGAATCACCCCCTACCTCTAACCCCCATACACAGAAAAATTGACAGGCTCGCCATGTCACGGCTTCAGCGCCGCGCCATGCATGCCCCTTGGATCTGGTCAATCGGCATTTTGGGGCCCGTGATCTCAACGAGTTGTGGGTCGCAGACATTACCTACGTGCCAACCCAGGCTGGCTGGGTCTACGTCTCCTTCGTCACCGACGTGTGCTCGCGTAAAATCTTGGGCTGGAAAGTCGCCTCCTCGCTGCATACTGACCTGGCCCTGGACGCATTAAACATGGCGATCTACCAGCGACGCCGCGAAAACATAGACACTCGAGGGCTCGTGCACCACTCCGACCGAGGCGTCCAATACCGCGACGTGCGCTACGGACAGGCACTAGCCCAATGCAAGGCCATAGCCTCAGTAGGATCCACCGGCGACTCCTACGACAACGCTCTAGCCGAAGCCTTGAACTCCTTATACAAAGCAGAACTCATCTACAACAAAGCACGTCCCGGCTACACAGGTCCATGGCGCGACCAACGCGAAGTCGAACGCGAAACCGCCGCCTGGGTCCACTGGTACAACACCCGCCGCCCCCACCTCGCCCTGGGCGGCATCACACCACAACAAGCAGAAAACCAACACACAACAACACGAAAGAAAGCGGCCTAAAAATCCCTACACAAAACCCGGGACTTGACAGCACTGCTTCGTCGCGATGAAACCGCTGTCACCTTTGCGGTCCGGTCTTCGTGCGTGGGTGAAACCGCCGTCACCTTTGCTCGCCCGAAATGTGTGTTTTTGTGGCATTGTGGGCGAGCAAAGGTGTCGCTGGTTTCATGCGTACCCGTGAAGGAGCTAGCAAAGGCGGTGGCGGTTTCATTTGTGCGCGAAAAAGTTCGCCCCGCGGCGCTGTGTCATCGCGAAAGCGCAAAAAAGTTCGCCCTGCGCGCTCAAAACACCCAAAATTTGGCGTTTTTGTGCTTGCTGGGCGAGTTTTTTCGCGGAAGAGCCGCTGGAGGGGCCGTGCTGGGCGAGTATTTTCGCGCCGACTGGCGCTGCGCCCAGGTCTTGTTGGCGACGCGGTGCACTTCAGGTGGCTGCGGTGGGGGTTTTGCGCCATGCGAAGCCCTCTGTCGGCGCGTCGCCGGCGTGTCGGAGCCTTGGATGGCGTCATTCCCCCCGGTTGGTGGCGGCGCGACCGCGACTTCAGGTGGTGTGGCCGCCAAAGTGCAGACCCATTGGACGAAAGTCGCTGAAAATGGCCTGTTTTGGCTGAATGGGTCTGCACTTTGGCGGATTTGCTGTCTGTCGTGGTGTGTCGTTCGCACGCGAACCCGCTATTGCGAGCCTAAGCCCGCTATATCGCACGTAAACCCGCTACTGAGAGTGTGAGCGGGGCTGCCCAGGCTCGTATTAGCGGGTTAACGTGCGGATTAGAGGTCCCACGTGCGGATTAGAGGTCCCGCGTGCGAGGTGTCGGGCCTCCGAGCGACGCAGCCCTGGACGTCATCGCTGACAATCGGGGTGAGTGCCCCGGCAAAACGCCCAACTGGGACGCACCCAAGCAACGCCTCGAACTGCTGCTCAGGACATAACCCGTCTTGCAACCACCCCTAGAATCCGGCCTCTCCCTCCTCGAACGGGGGTGTGATAGTTCCGTGTCGGTCGATAAATCGCGCAGGCTTCAACGGCGCGTCTCGAACGACATTGAGGAGCCGGTTGAAGGTTTCCATCGAGGCTTGACGGTTGGAGGGAACGAACTCCAGAGCGGACGCGTACGGACTGATCTGATGACCCTGACCTGACAGGGCGTTAGCCAAGCTTGCTAGCGGGTTGGCTCGTGTACCTTCTTCAATAGCTCTCGCGATCCAGGAGCGACATTCGTTGACATCGTCAGCCCAGGTACGGAATACCTGACCGGTGAGTTCTTGGTGCCAGGAGTAGTCGTCCGAACTGCTGGTTAGTGTCCATCCCGGCCACAGCGCATCGAAATCCTCCAGGTGCATGTCCCTGTCCTGGAGCGACCACCAACGCAACGAGCGTGCTTGGTAGTCCACGAATATCCCGGTGGTCGGAACATCGTCATCCATGGTCTGCTCCCACGCATCCGATTCATCCGGTAGTCGGGAGGCGACCTCGCGAGCCAAAGCCAGGAAATTCTCAGGACCGCATCCAGTAAGATCGTCCAGGAAGCCGTAGGCGCGCCAGGTGACCAAGGTACCGTCTGCCATGCGCACGGTGATCGGATCAACTCCGTGCCACTCATCCCATGGCTCTAGACTGGGCGCGCGATCACACGGCAAACGATCAGAACGGTGTGTGAAGATGGTGGCCGGATCGACGCCCGCAGCCCGAAGAGTTCCTCTGGTTCCTTCGGCTGACCAGGCGGCCGTCCACCCAGGCCAGGTGTGCTCAACGAGGTAGTTGATAAGTCGAGGCATGTAGAGTGCCTCACTCTCCTCTGCCCACACCACCAGTTTCCTGGTCTCGTCGATCAGAAGTGTGCCCTCAATCCACGGCGCCCCCTCCCAAGCATGCGGATCATCAACACCCATCGGAGACATACAACGCACACGCTCATAGGTGGCTTCCATACCGTCGATCGCAATGTCCAGTCCGACCGTTTGGGCCGCCCAGTGGTCGTAGTAGATCTCCCAACCAGAGTAAGTCTTAAGCAAAACACCTAACCGGGAACCCATCGTGACACCTCCAATCGGGAGAACAATTTGTCCGACACTATACGTTCCTGAACGTCCTTGCTAGCCGGTGGTGCGCTCGATCAGGGTCGCGCACGCACTGGCCTGGCCACCTGCGCCACTACCACACAAATTGCTTGCACCCCATGACACTGCCGACCAACATTGGTCAGACACCCGCAAACGAAAAGACTCCGGACTTATCAAATCCGGAGTCAAAATGGAGCGGGCGACGGGAATCGAACCCGCCTCTGAAGCTTGGGAAGCTTCCATTCTACCGATGAACTACGCCCGCAATTCATCGTCCCGAAGGAATCGACTTGTCGATCATAGCGTCACGGTGGACGGGCACGCAACCGGCATCTCGCGCACAGCGGTGTGCTCGCGGCGCTGTGTGCTGTGCGATCGTGGTTGTCGGGCTGCTCTCGGTAACAAGGCTGCATCCGCCTATGCGCGCATGTCGCTCCGGCGCGAAAACGGCAGTGCTGCCTGCTCCTGCCTCAGCTCACGCCTCGTGGTCCGCTCCGAGATGGATCCGGTTCTGTTGCGCGTGCTGGCCGCGGATACACTGAGGATCGTTTGACTGATTGGAGGACCCATGCCTCGTCCCGTGGTGGCCGCAGCCATCGTCGATTCCCTGGAGCACCCAACCGTGCTGCTCGCGTGCTCGCGCGCCTACCCGCAGGAGTTGCGCGGTCAGTTCGAGCTGCCGGGCGGCAAGATCGAAGAGGGCGAGGATGCTGTGGCTGCCCTCGAACGTGAGATCGCGGAGGAACTTGGCACGCACCTGCGGGTGGGGGAGCGCGTGTGTCCGGACGGCGGCATGTGGTGGCCGATCCTGGGTGGGCGCGTCATGGGCGTGTGGCTCGCGGAGGTGGCACCCGGTTCGCCGGCCCCGCGTGCGGGTGCCTCGCACCTGGAGGCCCGCTGGGTGCCGATCACTCAACTCGCGCCCCTGCAGTGGATTGTCGCGGACCTGCCCATCGTCGAGGCCGTGGTCGCGTGTTGTGAGCGCTGAGTCTTCCATGGTCGCGCGGTTGAGTGTGGGGCGCGCGTGGTATGTGCGTGGTCGGGCACGTACGTGGTATCTAGCGGGACTTGAGCGTGGCCGACTGACGGACCTGCGCTGCGCTGGCGCAACGTGGGCGTGCGCGCATCATTTGACGACACATGGGGGCAAGATGTCAGAATGTGCCCATGCCGAAGATTATTGGCGAGTCACTCGCCTCTCACCGCGAGCTGACACGCACGCGCCTATTTGACGCCCTCGGTTCCCTGATGGCTGAGCAGCCCTTTGAGTCGATCACGATGAGTCAGATCGCGGAGCGCGCGGGCGTCGGTCGCACGGCGGTTTATAACCACTTCGCGGACAAGGAAGTGCTGCTGCTTGCGTATATGCGTCAGGTCACCGAAGAGTTCACGTCTGTTCTGAGTGAACGCCTGTCGACTGAACCTGACCCGTTGATGCGTTTGCGCCTCTACATTCGTTCGCACGTGCAGATGACCAGCCGGTACCACGTGAAAGCGGGTATGGGGTTGCGTCGGCAGATGTCGGATCGGGGCGCCTCGCATCTGCATGATCACGTGGGGATGGTTGGCGAGGTCCTCATTTCTATTCTCGACGACGCCATGGGTCGCGGGTTAATTGCGCAGCAGAATACGCTGGGCGCGGTTCACTTGATTCATGCGACGTTGGCGGGGCAGCGCCTCCCCGCGGATGGCCCGCATCGGGAGTCAGCGCTTTGTCTCGTGGAAACGTTTATTCTACGAGGCCTGGGCGCATCCGAGGAAGACGTGCGGCACGTCACTGAGGCTCCCCTTCCTTCTTGGGAATAGTGGGCGCCGCGCGTCCGTTGATTAAGACAGTTCAACAAGGGGTAGACCGCCCCGATCGACCGGTTGGCGAAAGAGCCGACCACGCAAGGAGAAACATGGCTACCGTTACGCTGACGCAGGAGAATTTCGAGCAGACCGTGTCCGCTGGCGACATCGTTCTGGTTGACTTCTGGGCGACTTGGTGCGGACCGTGCCGACAGTTTGGCCCTATCTTTGAAGAGGCATCCGAGAAGTTCACGGATGTTGTGTTCGGCAAGATCGACACGGACGATCAGCAGCAGCTGGCAATGGCCGCGCAGATCACGTCGATCCCGACGCTCATGGCTTTCCGTGATGGCATTGCGGTTTTCCGCCAGTCTGGCGCCCTGCCGTTGTCGGCGCTTGAGGATCTGATCAACCAGATTCGCAACCTGGACATGGACGATGTTCGTAAGAAGATCGCCGATGCCGACAAAGGCGAGTGATAACGTCAGGAGACTCGGTGACGGGCCCTGAGGTGTGAGCCTCGGGACCCGTTTCTGTGTGTTAGCGCCGAGTCTTTAGTGAGGGCGCCCGGCGTTCTTCGAAGCTCGCCAGGTTTCCCGCTCGCGGAGCTTGGCGGTCCGGGGTGATCGCCCACGCCGCGGGGTGGGCTGGCGCGTGGCTTGCCGGACTCGGTGCTCGCTGGGTGCTCTTACGCCGGGCGTCCCCGCGCTGGTCGGCGGGTGATGAACTCGCGGTCCGCGTGGTCGCCGACCATGAAGAGGTATTCGCCGACGATGTCGAAACCGTGCCGCGCATAAAAGCGTTGCGCCCCATAGTTTTCGCTCCATACGCCGATCCAGACGGTGCGCGGTCCGTTGCGTTCGAGCCACTCCAGAGCCGTGCGCAGGAGTGTCGTGCCGTGTCCCTCACCCTGGTGGCCGCGCAGAACGTACAGGCGCTGGACTTCGCCGTCGTCGGGTGCGACGTCGGGGTGAGGTAGGTGCGCGGGACACGCGGTGACGTAGCCGATCAGAGGGTCCTGTAGAGACGAGGCGTGGGCTTCCTCCTCGGGACGCGCGGAGTCCAGGCGCGTGCTGGGGGCATCGGCGGGGGAGGCGCAGGAGGTAACCCGATCGCATCGCTCATCCTCGGCCTCGTCGCTGCTTTCCTCGAAGAGAAGCCAGGTTGCGTGTGCGGGGTCCGTCAGTTCGGTGTGTAGGACGGAGGGGGAGTAGGCCTGATCGAGGAAGAGCGCCAAGTCATGAGGCGCGTAAAGGTGACCGAAGGTCTGGGTGAAACACGTTCGGGAGAGCACGGACAGGGCATCGGCGTCGGCGGGTGTGGCTCGGCGGATCATGGTGTCCTCTCTGTCGGTCGTCTCAATCGTAGGCGGGTCAGGGGGCACGTGGCCGAGTGTCCCAGAAACCTTCCGGACGGCGAGTGCGAACCATTGCTCCGAACGTGAGGCGCATCTTACAATGAGGCGATCAACGCTCATCGAAGGAGACGAACGTGGCACACAAGACCCGCACCGCTCAGGTGCTTGACATTGTCAAAGTCATCGCGTGGGTTGTCATTGCGGTTTCCCTCGTGAAGTTCGCGTTCTTCCCAGCCTCGCAAGATAAGGAGACCGACGACGGCATAGACCCGGGCGGCAGCTTCGGGCAGATGACGATCAACGTGGGCCGCGCCGACATCACGAACACGGTGAAGCTGACGGGCACGATTCAAGCAGACGAGCCGGTGAACGCGCGTGCGACGCTTGACGGCGCAGTCGTGCGCGTCTATGTCAACGACGGCGACAAGGTCTCCAAGGGTGACGCGCTCCTCCAGATACGCAAGGAAATTCCCGGAGAAACGAAACAGGTCACCGACGAGGACGGCACTATCAGCGTGGAGACCGCTGACCCCACCTACAGGTACGAGACCGTCGTTGCCCCGGGAGATGGTACGGTGACGACCGGGGTCCTCGTGGGTCAACAGTTTGCGATCGGCGATACGGTCGCATCGGTGGCGCCCGCGTCCTTTTCTGCTGTGGCGCCGCTGAGCGCCGAACAGATGTACCGGCTCCAGGAGGCGCCCTCCACCGCGACCGTCACCATCAAGAACGGCCCCGCGCCCTTCGAGTGTACGGGCGTCACGCTCGTGACCCCCACCGGCAAGACTCAGGACCCGAAGAACCCCGGAAACGTCGGATCCTCCACGTCGGGGTCCACCGACCTGAAGGCGCGCTGTGCGATCCCCTCGGACCAGACGGTGTTCACCGGCCTGCAGGTGACCCTGGAGATGACGACGGGCTCCGCCACGAACGTGCTCGCCGTGCCGGTCTCCGCAGTCGAGGGCCGCTACCAGAGCGGCACCGTCTACCTGCCGACCTCCGACCCGGCCAACCCCGAGAAGCGTTCGGTCACCCTTGGTCTGACTGACGGCAAGATGGTCGAGGTCAAGGAGGGACTGACGGAAGGCGAGGAGATCCTCGAGTTCACCCCGACCTCGACGAAGGACAACCAAGACGACCCATACGGCTCGGGCCCCGGAGACGGGATGGACAGCGCGACCACGGACGGGGCCGCTGACAAAACTGATGGGACGGGCGCCCGATGAGCCTCGTGCGCCTGCGGGGCGTAACCCGCACGGTCACCCTGCCCGACGGTGAAGACCTGCACATTCTGCGCGGCGTCAACCTGGACGTCGCGGCCGGCGAGCACGTGTCCATCGTGGGCAGGTCGGGCACGGGCAAGTCAACGATGCTCAACATCGTCGGCCTGCTGGATGCGCCCACGTCGGGCAGCTACGAGCTGGACGGCGTGGACACGACGCGCCTGGGCGAGGGACGTCGCGCTCGCATGCGCGGAGAGGACTTCGGCTTCGTCTTCCAGCAATTCAACATTTTCGCGGCTCGCACGGCCGCTGAAAACGTCGAGGTCCCCCTCCTGTACGCGCCGGGCACGCAGCTGCTGCGCAGGCGCTCCATCGCCCTCGACATGCTTGAACGCGTGGGCCTGGCGGATCGCGCGGACTCCTACCCGGGCGAGATGAGCGGCGGCGAGCAGCAGCGCATCGCGATCGCNGCATTCGGGATCGTTCAGGGGTGACTCATGGTGACCGTCGGTGACACGGAAGGCCCTCCACACGCTAGGCTGTACCGGGTACGGCCATGCGGCTCCCACGAACGAAAGGTTTAACCATGACGATGCCCGACCCCCAGGCCAACTCTTCCGACCCGCAGAACGTCACCCCGGCGCCGGCCACCGACTTCGGTGCTACCAGCATTCCGGCTCCTGAAGCGCCAAGCTTCCCCCAGGCTGCGGCCCCAGGCTTTGACGAGGCCACCGCAACGCCCGGCGCGACCACCTACGGTACCGCTTCCGATCCTGCCGGCGCGCAGGCCCCCGGCAGTGACCCCAACGTCGGCGCGCAGGCCCCCTACGGGGCGGCCCCCGGCGCCCAGCCCAGCTACGGCCAGCCCGCGTATGCTCAGACGACCTACGCAAACCCGCCGAAGCAGTGGGTCGTCGCCTTGGTCCTCGCTTTCTTCTTCGGGTTCCTCGGCGTTCATAACTTCTACCTGGGACGCCCCGGTCGCGGCATCGCGCAGCTGATTCTAACGATCACAGTCATCGGCGCGGTCATCTCGTGCACTTGGGCCTTCATTGAGTTCATCATGATTCTCATGCGCGCCGGCTCCTACGGATATGACGCGTCGGGTCAGCCCCTGGTTTGACCCTGGGGTGTTGTCGCGGCGCTGAGTGTGCGACAATCAAGTCATGCTGCTCAGTGACCGCGACATCAACGCCTCCCTGGACTCTGGCCGCATTTGCCTCGATCCGCTGGATCGTGAGCTGGTCCAGCCGGCCAGTATCGACGTGAGGCTGGACCGTCTGTTCAGGCTTTTTGACAACCACCGCTACTCGGTGATCGACCCTGCGGTCGACCAATCAGACCTGACACACCTCGTGGACGTGGGTCCAGAACAGCCTTTCGTCCTGCACCCCGGCGAGTTCGTCCTGGGTGCCACCTACGAGCTGGTGACTCTCGGTGACGACATCGCTGCGCGCCTGGAGGGTAAGTCGTCACTGGGACGCCTCGGCCTGCTGACGCACTCTACGGCGGGCTTCATTGACCCCGGCTTTTCGGGCCACGTCACTCTGGAACTGTCCAACACGGCGACGATGCCGATCCTGCTGTACCCGGGCATGAAGATCGGGCAGCTATGCTTCTTTGACCTGTCATCCCCGGCGCAGCGCCCCTACGGTTCAAAAGGCGTGGGTTCGCACTACCAGGGTCAGCGAGGTCCCACGCCGTCGCGCACGCACGAGCGTTTCACCTGTACACGCATCGAACGGTGACATGATGGCGCTCTATCCTCCGCCCCCTCCGTCCCGGCTTGAACGCATGCGCGCCGAGCGCGCGGCCCGCGCCGCAGCCG
>NZ_LT635869.1:39138-40717 GCF_900128465.1 Actinomyces bouchesdurhonensis
GCCCGCGATCGTGTTGAAGCAGTGCGCACAGGACACGACGATCTTTTGTGGCTTGGCGTCGTTGAGGGTGTCGATTGCTTGGGCGGCCAGCATTTGGAAGAGCGCCTCGTTGCCGGCGCGGCGGGCGGGGTCGCCCGTGCAGGACTCGCCGGAGCCGAGGACCGCGAAGGATACGCCCGCCGTGTGCAGGAGTTCGGCGACGGCGGCGCTGGTTTTTTTCGCTGTGTCGTCGTAGGCGCCCGCGCAGCCCACCCAGAATAGGTAGTCGACCTGTGAGGCGTCCTCGATGTCCTCGCCGACGACGGGGATGTCGAAGTCCAGTTTCTTGGCCCAATCCATGCGCTTGCGGGCAGGGCGGTTGTAGGGGTTCGCTTTGGATTCCATGCCGCGAAATGCGCGGCCCAGCTCGCGGGGGAATGCGCTTTCCATGAGGACTTGGTGGCGGCGCAAGTCGAGGATGTGATCGATGTGTTCGATGTCGACGGGGCATTGTTCGACGCAGGCTCCGCAGTTTGTGCAGTCCCACAGGACTTCTTCGGAGACGACCACGGGCACGATGGGGGCGGTGACCGCGGAGACTCCCTCGGGGCCTGTGGCGCCTGATAGGGATAGTGCGGAGACCAGGTCGAAAGAGTGTGGCGAGGCGGGCACGCCCTTATCGAGGAGGACCTCCCCGGCTTGAAGCTTCTGGTGGCCCTCCTCCTGTTCGACGATCTGCACGTTGGAGGCGGACTCCATGTGGTCGCGCAGGCTCATGATGAGGAGCTTGGGGGAGAGGGGTTTTTGAGTATTCCATGCGGGGCACAGTTCCTGGCAGCGGCCGCATTCGGTGCAGGCGTACAGGTCCAGGCGCGCCTTCCACGAGAAGTCGTCGACCGTGCCCACTCCGAGGACCGTGTCCTCGGGCAGGTCGTCGAAGTCGTCCTCGCTGGTGACCGGTTTTCCGTCAATGAGCATGTGATCGGCCGGACCCAGGGACTTCGTGCCGTCGGCGTTTCGGCGCGTGTACAGGTTGAGGATCGCGACGAAGCGGTGCCATGCGACACCCATGCCGGTCTGGATGCCGACGACAGTCAGCCAGGTCATGGAGGTGATGACCTTCAGGGCGCTGACTGCCACGATCGCGTTGGCCAGCGAGGTGGCGGAGGAGGAGGCTGTAGCCGTGAAGAGTGCGCCCAGCCAGGCGGTGAGCGGGAAGTGCAGGGCGGTCGCGTGGGCCTCGAGGCCTGGAGTGACGCTGAAGAGCGCGTATTCAAGGCCGCGCAGCGCGACGACGCACGCGCACACGATGAGGATGACCCACTCGACGAAGAGGGCCTGCCAGCGGGTTGAACCCAGGAAGCGGGAAGCTAGGCCCTTTGGGGAGGAGTCGCGCGGGTGGGGGCGGGTCAGGGACGAGGGCGGGGTGCCTTTCGGATCAACTGCGCTGGCAGCACCGTCGGGGTCGTCGTTCGAGAGGGCCGCCTCGGCGGCTGTTCCGCGCCCGGCACGCTGGCGCACGATCATGAGGCCGATGATGCCGGCCAGGCCACCCCACGCGAAGACCTCGGTGAGCCACTCCCAGGGCGCGAAGTGGCCG
>NZ_LT635869.1:40840-49564 GCF_900128465.1 Actinomyces bouchesdurhonensis
GCAGTTTGTGCAGTCCCACAGGACTTCTTCGGAGACGACCACGGGCACGATGGGGGCGGTGACCGCGGAGACTCCCTCGGGGCCTGTGGCGCCTGATAGGGATAGTGCGGAGACCAGGTCGAAAGAGTGTGGCGAGGCGGGCACGCCCTTATCGAGGAGGACCTCCCCGGCTTGAAGCTTCTGGTGGCCCTCCTCCTGTTCGACGATCTGCACGTTGGAGGCGGACTCCATGTGGTCGCGCAGGCTCATGATGAGGAGCTTGGGGGAGAGGGGTTTTTGAGTATTCCATGCGGGGCACAGTTCCTGGCAGCGGCCGCATTCGGTGCAGGCGTACAGGTCCAGGCGCGCCTTCCACGAGAAGTCGTCGACCGTGCCCACTCCGAGGACCGTGTCCTCGGGCAGGTCGTCGAAGTCGTCCTCGCTGGTGACCGGTTTTCCGTCAATGAGCATGTGATCGGCCGGACCCAGGGACTTCGTGCCGTCGGCGTTTCGGCGCGTGTACAGGTTGAGGATCGCGACGAAGCGGTGCCATGCGACACCCATGCCGGTCTGGATGCCGACGACAGTCAGCCAGGTCATGGAGGTGATGACCTTCAGGGCGCTGACTGCCACGATCGCGTTGGCCAGCGAGGTGGCGGAGGAGGAGGCTGTAGCCGTGAAGAGTGCGCCCAGCCAGGCGGTGAGCGGGAAGTGCAGGGCGGTCGCGTGGGCCTCGAGGCCTGGAGTGACGCTGAAGAGCGCGTATTCAAGGCCGCGCAGCGCGACGACGCACGCGCACACGATGAGGATGACCCACTCGACGAAGAGGGCCTGCCAGCGGGTTGAACCCAGGAAGCGGGAAGCTAGGCCCTTTGGGGAGGAGTCGCGCGGGTGGGGGCGGGTCAGGGACGAGGGCGGGGTGCCTTTCGGATCAACTGCGCTGGCAGCACCGTCGGGGTCGTCGTTCGAGAGGGCCGCCTCGGCGGCTGTTCCGCGCCCGGCACGCTGGCGCACGATCATGAGGCCGATGATGCCGGCCAGGCCACCCCACGCGAAGACCTCGGTGAGCCACTCCCAGGGCGCGAAGTGGCCGAGGAGAGGGAGAGTGAAGGTTTGGACGCGCAGCTGCGCGTAGCCGGTGACCAGGGTGAGGAAGAGGATCGGGAAGGACACCATGACCAGCCAGTGGGCCGCCTTGATCCAGGGGCGCCCCTTGAATTCGCGGTGGGTGAGCGCCGCGGAAATAACACCCCACGCTCGTTTGCCGACGGGGGTCAGGCGCCCCGGGTCGGGTGTTCCCGCTGCGATCGTGCGCCACATGTGCGCGACACCGCGGGCGAACGACAGGATGGCCAGAGCGCTCACCAGCAAGGCAAAGCCCCACGTGATGGCGATCAGCGTCGGATTGGCCACGTTTCCTCCTCTACTTCGCTGCACACCATTGTGTCATCTCGACCACGACGCGACCCGATCCCGGCGCAAAGCGTGCGCAATTACGCGCCAATTCACCTGCTCAGAACCCTAAATGTGCTCACCACAACGTGGATATGGGCCGCCAACGGCGTAAAAGTATGCGACAGTGAGAGTGTGCTTCCCGTCTCGCAGCCAGACATAACACTGTCCGACCAGGAACTCTTCGGAGATGATCATCCGCATGATCACTGCGGCGTCTTCGGCGTATGGGCCCCAGGCGAGGACGTGTCCCGCCTCACCTACTTCTCCCTCTATGCGCTCCAGCATCGAGGCCAACAGAGCGCCGGAATCGCCACTTCCAATGGTAAACAGATCCTGGTCTATAAGGATCAGGGCCTGGTCTCCAAGGTCTTCTCAGAGCAATCCCTCCAGGGCCTGCGCGGCCACATTGCCCTCGGGCACGTGCGCTACGCGACGACCGGCGCGGACGTGTGGCGCAACGCCCAGCCCACGTTGGGTCCCACACCCACGGGCACGCTCGCCCTGGCACACAACGGCAACTTGACGAACACGGTTGAACTACGCCAACTGGCCGCCAGCATCGCCGACGACGGCGAGGATTTTGAGCGCGGAGCCTCCACCGACACNGGCCGGGCGCCCGGGCACGGAACCGGTCGTGACCGCTCCTCCCGTTCCGCCCGCCCGAGACAAGCCGGAAAGCACGCCGGTCCCGGCGCCCCCAACCCCGCACGAGGAGGGCAATCAATGAATGCGCTCAGTCAGATCGTGGGGGCCCTCATCGAAGCGTGGGGCGAAGTTAAGGTGCAGAAGGCCCGCGTGGTCCTCTCCCTCGTGGGCGTCGTCGCCGCCGTGGCCGCCATGACGGTCGTCATCGCCCTGGGAGACCTGATCCTGCAGTCCTCCCGCGAATTGGCCGAACTCTACGAAGGGCGCTCGGTGACTGTGCGCCTCGCGCCGGAACAATCATCGGCAAACCAAGGAGAACCTTCGAACGACGGTCCCACCCAGGAAACCGGGACCGGTGAAGGGGCCCAGGCCTCGTCCACCGTCGAGCGCCCCGACGACAAGGATCCGGTGAGCGACGCGATGGTGACGCTGGCCGCCCGACACGACATCCGCTACTGGTCGCGCCTGTCCAGCAGCGGCGGTGAGATCACCGAAGTCCTCCAGGCGCGCGCCAGCGGGCAATTCCGCGGCTACCCGGTCGTGCGCACCGACGACATGTTCAACGACGTCACCATCCAGGCCGTCGACCCCGCCTACCAAGTTATCTTCCGCACCCGCATGCTCGCGGGCCGATGGGTCGCGCCCAGCGACGCCCAGCAGCGCCTGACACCCGTCGTCATCTCCGAAGTCCTCTGGGACCAGCTCGGACGCGCCCCCATCGACCAGGTCCCCATCGTCCTGCACACCACCGACGGCACCGCCCTGCGTGTGGTCGGCGTCAGCAAAGGGAAGAGCCGCTTCGATATGCCGACCATGTACGTGCACTACGACGCCGCGCGCGCCACGCTGCCCCAGATGGGCGTGCCCTCCATGCTCGCCTGGGTTGGGCCCGAGGACGCCGACCAGGCCCGCACCGTCCTGCCGAGCGCCCTGGCCTCCATCCTCGGCGACGGCTGGCGCGTCACCGTCACCGGCGGCGAACACGAGGACATCGGCGAGGAACAGCTGGGCACCATCTCCCGCGTCATCATGATCATCGGCGGCATCATCGTGTTCCTCGGCGCCCTGGGCCTCCTCAACGTCGCGATCGTCACCGTGCGTCAGCGCGTGCGCGAAATCGGGATCCGACGGGCCGTCGGCGCCTCCGCTACGCGCGTCTTCTTCGCGGTCTTCATGGAATCAGTGGTCGCGACCTTCGTCGCCGGCGTCATCGGCGTGGGCATCGCGATCGTCGTCGTGCGCTTTCTGCCGCTCGAAACCATGGGGATCGCGCTCAGCGAGACGCCCGCTTTCCCCGCCGGAGCCGCCATCGCAGGCGTCGCCATCTCCTCCAGCATCGGCGCCCTGTGCGGGATTATCCCCGCGCTCGCGGCCGTGCGCATCAAGCCGATCGACGCAATCAGGTACTAGTTCAGCGCCGAGGCCCGGGCGCGTTTCCGGGTCAGTGCCGGCGCCTTGGTTGGGGTTCAGGCCTCGTCGACCGGGGTGCTCATGCGTGAGGAGAGTTGCGCGCGCTGGTATGGTCTTCATTACTGGATTAGCGGGGGAGAGTGACCAGCTTCGTGTCCTTGTTGTAGGTGATCATACCTTCTTTAAGCAGAGCCCGGTAGACGCGAGTGGGCTGGTAGCGGTCGCCGCCGTCGAGGCGGGCAGCATCGAGGACTCTGCGCTTGGTTAGGCCTTTCGTGCCCTCGAAGTGGGCGGCGCGAAGAGCCTTCATGACGCGACCGCGCGCCTGGCGGTCGGTACCCGTGTAAGGCTGCGGGGTCGGGCGCTTCTCGTCCTTCGGGTATCCGGCCTGAGCCCACGCGCAGTATTGGCGCATAAGGCATGTCTCGCAGTGGGGGGAGAGCTGGGTGCACACGAGAGCACCGAATTCCATGAGGGCCAAACTCACCTCGGCCGCATGGCGGCCGTCCGAGGGCAGGAGCGCGTCGGCGCGCGATACTTCCGCCTTGGAGGGGCTTGAGTGGGGTGGGAACTCGCGTCCGTCAAGGAATCTGACCAGGACGCGGCGGACATTGGTGTCGAGGACCGGGATGCGAATGCCGTGTCGGAATGCGAGGAGTGCACTAGCGGTGTAGGTTCCCACGCCGGGGAGGAGAGTCAATTCCTTCATAGTCAGGGGCACCTGACCGTCGTGTTTTTCGACGATGGTGTCCGCGCAACTTTTGAGGCGCAGTGCGCGCGATGGATAGCCCAGGTTTGCCCAGGCCACGATAATGTCCGCGGGGGACGCCTCGGCGAGGTCGCAGGGGTTTGGCCATCGCTGCATCCATTCGACCCAGATCGGCTGGACGCGCGTAACGGGTGTTTGCTGGCTCATAATTTCGAAAACGAGGGTTCCCCAGTCGGACACGTCGTCGTGTCGCATGGGTAGGTCACGCTTGTTGGATGCGAACCAGCGGGGAAGGTCGTGAAGGAGTACCTGCGAGGCCTCGGCCGTTGGGTTTGTGAACACCCAGTCAGTGTAGGGAACTGTGCCCAGTGTCTGCGTATCAAGCGTTCGAATATGTGATGTGGCGCATAGAAGACTGTGAATGTTGTACAAATGAAAAAGGTCGACTAGTCTGACCGTGTTTTCGTAAACGCCTCCGGGAGGGGGCTCCATCAACAACAGGAGACAACATGTCTGCCCCTCAGCAGCCTTACGGTCAGCAGCCTGGCCAGCAGCCCTACGGTCAGCAGCCTGGTCAGCAGCCCTACGGTCAGCAGCCTGGTCAGCCCGTCTATGGCCAGCCCGGCTTTAACGCCCAGGCTCAGGGCAAGTCCCGCATGACCGCGGGCCTGCTCAACCTCTTCCTCTGCGGTTTCGGTGTCGGTGACTTTTACCTCGGTTATAACCAGCTGGGCATCATTAAGGTCGTCGCCTCTCTCGTCCTCAACTTCCTCTGGATGTTTTCCGATGGCTTCGTCCATGGCCTCGTCGGCCTGATCATGTTCGTCTACTGGATCTTCCTCATCGCCTGCGCGATCATGACCTTCATGGGCAAGTGGATCTACGCTACTGACGCGAACGGTGTTCCCACCGTCTGATCGGAGCGCAAGCGTTAGAACTGACGCAAAGTCTCGAGGTGTGGGGTCTGGCTTGTTGCCAGGTCCCGCACCTTTTTGTTGCCATGTGTCCGTGTCGCGGTGTCTGGTGTTGCGTGCCTGCGCGGCGGTATTCGGGAGATGTTGCGGTGTTGCGTCTAGGTTCTAGTGATGGTTGCAACGTTTCTTGGTGAAGGAGTTCGTTGTGACCAATCGTGGTCGAGTCTTTCAGGGTGTTGAATACCCCTCCCGTCGTGAGGCGTGTCAGGCTCGGAATCGGGAGTATGTACGGGCTCTTGCTGATTGTTTGAACTTCACGCAGGCAGCTCATGCTGTCGTTGGTGGTAGCTTCCGGGCCGGGTGTTCCGGGGTGGGCGCGAGTCATCGTGTGCTCAGGTTGTCGTTAGTGGTAGGCGCCGGGCCGGCAGTGTCGACATCGCCGCCAGAGGGGCTGGGTGACTCGTTGCCGGGTGGCCTCCCCCAATGTCGCATGCAATTCCCCGAGGTTCGTCTGCAGCACGAATTCACATCGTTGGAATTGCAACGTTTGTGGACTTTGTTGAATGTTCAGGTAATCGAATTGCATGCGAAATTGTTTGGAGCATGCCGCGCCAGAGCACGTGCCCGGCCGCGAACCCGCCTTTCGTGGGCCACCGTGCCCCTTGAATCCGTCGAGACCGGTCGCAGTGCCCCTTGAATCCGTCGAGACGGGCAGCCGCGAGGGGGGAAATGCACCATTAGAGCCGCGACACGCCGGCGACACGCCGACAGGGGGCTTCTAATGGTGCAAAACCCCCATCGATCACGGGCGCGTGGGACCCCAGCACCGCGACAGTTCCTATATCTGACCTTCGGCACCAAACGTCCGCGCGCGCAGTGCCGGGTAACCGCATTCGGGATCGTTCAGGGGTGACTCATGGTGACCGTCGGTGACACGGAAGGCCCTCCACACGCTAGGCTGTACCGGGTACGGCCATGCGGCTCCCACGAACGAAAGGTTTAACCATGACGATGCCCGACCCCCAGGCCAACTCTTCCGACCCGCAGAACGTCACCCCGGCGCCGGCCACCGACTTCGGTGCTACCAGCATTCCGGCTCCTGAAGCGCCAAGCTTCCCCCAGGCTGCGGCCCCAGGCTTTGACGAGGCCACCGCAACGCCCGGCGCGACCACCTACGGTACCGCTTCCGATCCTGCCGGCGCGCAGGCCCCCGGCAGTGACCCCAACGTCGGCGCGCAGGCCCCCTACGGGGCGGCCCCCGGCGCCCAGCCCAGCTACGGCCAGCCCGCGTATGCTCAGACGACCTACGCAAACCCGCCGAAGCAGTGGGTCGTCGCCTTGGTCCTCGCTTTCTTCTTCGGGTTCCTCGGCGTTCATAACTTCTACCTGGGACGCCCCGGTCGCGGCATCGCGCAGCTGATTCTAACGATCACAGTCATCGGCGCGGTCATCTCGTGCACTTGGGCCTTCATTGAGTTCATCATGATTCTCATGCGCGCCGGCTCCTACGGATATGACGCGTCGGGTCAGCCCCTGGTTTGACCCTGGGGTGTTGTCGNTCGGTATACCCACGGCGGGTGCTGTCCCGTCCGGTCAGCGCGCGGGCGCGGCGACCGGTGAGGAGCACTCATCGGCGTCGGCGCGCACGGGTGTCATCACGGGCGTCGCGCTGCCGGGCATGACTGCGCGCACCGATCAGGTAACCAACAGGGATGGGGGTGCCCAGGCCCCGCCCGTGAGGCGGTCGTTGAAGGAGCGTATGGCGAGCGCCCACCACAGTTTCGCGGACCCGACTCTCAGCGCCGTGACGACGGGTAATCCGCTCACCCATACGAATGTGTCGTTGGGTGGGCTGTCCACTGGTGAACCGGCGTTCCAAGTCGCAGCCGACGGTGAAATTACGAGCGCTGATGCGGCGGTCCCAATTGCCGCAGCTATCGAGGTCAGTGATCCCGCCGGGGTCATCGACCTGCAGGACGCGCGGGAACACCACCTGCTGCTGGTGTCGGAGGCGGTGGATCCGGCCGAGTTGGAGGCGCTCGCCATTTCCATGTGGGACGAGGCCGGCTGGCTCGCTCCGGGGCGCCTGCGTCTGTCATCTGACGCTGAAATCGTGGGGCCGTGGTCGTTGGATCAGCCGACGCGAGCGGCGCTGGGAACTCCGGCGACGTTGACGAACGCGTGGATTCTGCATTGCCCGGTTGCCCGGGCGAAGCAGCAGGCGAACGCGGTCATGGGTGAGTGGGCGAAAGCCTTCCCAGAGGGGATGCCCGTCGGCCTGGAGTACCGCGTGCTCGAGGCGCTGCGTCGCATGGCGCGCCGCTTGGCGGGTGGTATGCGCATCGCGGGCAGTGGGTACGTGATGGTTCCCGACGCTGATTCGGCGGTGAACCTGACGGTGTATTCGCCGCGTTGGATCAATCCCGAGGACTTGATACAAGCTATGCGTGAGCGTGCGGGTTTTGAGCAGATGAAAGACGCGCGCGACATTGTGCCGGAGGCGCCCGAACCTCCGCCGCTGAGTCCCGCGCAGGCCGCGCACATCGAGAAGCTGAAGGCGGAGCTGGGTCCGGTTCGGGAGGACATCGCGTCGAAGATTGCGAAGGCCCGTGAGGAACTCGAAGGTCATCGCAACGAGCCGCAGGTTGTCGACGGTTATGCGCTCATGAGTCCGATCGGCAACAGGTCGGACATGATGATTGAGGTCCACGCGGTTCCTGTGCCGCCGCGCGTGCTGCGGTGGGAGCCGTGGACGGCGGGCGCGATCATCGAGTATCAGGTTCGCTGGTTGCCGGGGGCTGCACCGACGCCGGGGGCTGTGGCGATGAGCCGCACCGCGCGCCTGGAGCGTCTGCGTTCCACGCAGGACATCGAGAAAGCGGCTGGTCTGATTGCGACGCTCGTGGGGGGCAACGTGATCGACGAGGATGGTTTCCTGGTCGGTTTGGAGGAGATCGCTCCGGAGGACGAGGCGGCGCAGTAGCTATCCCTGGACGCTGTGCGCCCCGCCCGCTAGTGTGTTTGTGTTTGTATACCGATACGAACGAAAGGACACATCATGAAACTCTCAGCACGTAACCAGCTGCCCGGGACCGTTCTTGAGGTCGTCGAGGGTGCCGTGAACGGTATCGTTAAGATCGAGGTTGCTCCCGGCCTGGTGATCTCCTCGTCGATCACGAATGCTGCGATTGAGGAGCTGGGCCTGAAGGCTGGTTCGAAGGCCGTTGCCGTCATCAAGGCTTCCAACGTCATCGTCGGCGTCGAGGACTGAGCCTCTCATACGTGAACGGGCGGCCCCGCAGGTTTTTCTGCGGGGCCGCCCTTCGTGTCGTTTGCGGTCGTGGTGCTACCGGCCGCGCTTGACGGCTTCGAGTAGCATGACGGCAACGTCGCGCACCTCCGGGAGCTTCCCGCTCGGCGAGGCCGTGGGGTCCTCGGCGCTCGAGGAATCCCGGGAGGTGGCGTCGGAGGAGACGAAGCCGGCTGACGTGCCGGAAGCGGAGCCGAGCATTTGGGAGCAGAAGGGGCAGGCTGTCGCGACGACGTCCGCGCCCGTGGATGCGGCCTCGACGATGCGGGCGTCCGCGATGCGTGTGCCTCGTGTCTCCTCGA
>NZ_LT635869.1:49738-69737 GCF_900128465.1 Actinomyces bouchesdurhonensis
CCCGGGCCCGCCCCCTTCATCGCGAGTCCCGCCGTCACGCCCGCCGATTCCGACGAGCGCGAATCCGCCCAGGCCTCGTCGGTCACCGATCCCGAGCCCGCGCCCCTCGTCGGCGCAGCCCTGAAGGTCCTGCCCCGCATCAAGGGCGCGTTCTCCCTGGTCTTCATGGACGAGAACACGCTGTACGCGGCGCGCGACCCGCACGGCTACCGGCCCCTGGTCCTTGGGCGCCTCCCTTCCGGCTGGGTCGTCGCCTCCGAGACCGCCGCCCTGGACCTGTGTGGCGCGACCGTCGTGCGAGAGATCGAACCCGGCGAGCTCATCTCGATCGACGCCTCGGGCGTGCACTCGCGACGCTTCGCGGTGCGCCGCGCCAACACCTGCGTCTTCGAGTACGTGTACCTGGCGCGCCCCGACACGACGATCGGCGGGCGCCGCATCGTGGCCGCACGCCACCAAATGGGGGCCGCCCTGGCGCGCGAGAACCCCATCGACGCGGACATAGTGATGCCCACTCCCGACTCGGGGACGCCTGCCGCCATCGGCTACGCGCAGGAGGCCGGCATCCCCTTCGCGCAGGGCCTCGTGAAGAACGCCTACGTTGGGCGCACCTTCATCGAACCCACGCAGTCCTTGCGCCAGCTCGGTATCCGCCTGAAGCTCAACCCCCTGCGCGAGGTCATCGAAGGAAAGCGCCTCATCGTCATCGACGACTCCATCGTGCGCGGTAACACGCAACGCGCGCTCGTCAAAATGCTGCGCGAGGCCGGGGCCGCCGAGGTGCACATCCGCATCTCGTCCCCGCCCGTGGTATGGCCGTGCTTCTTCGGTATCGACTTCCCGACGCGCGCCGAGCTCATCGCCTCCTCCATGGACGTCGAGCAGGTGCGCGCCCACCTCGGCGCCGACTCGTTGGCCTACCTGTCGATCGACGGGATGGTCGCGGCCACCGGGCAGGGTAACTCCCTATGCCTGGGCTGCTTCACAGGCGAATACCCCGAGACGATCCCCGCCGGGACGCCCGTGCCCGGCACACCCGACGCTACCCCCTGCTAACCCCCACGCCCGCGACGTACCCCTGCGCCGCGGGCGTTTCCCCTTCTCCGATCACCCAGACCCGGCCTCGTCGAAGGCCACCTGCGAAAGGCACCACCCATGACCGACACCCCCTTGGACTACGCGGCTGCAGGCGTTGACACGGCAGCGGGCGATCGCGCCGTTGAACTGATGAAGAGCGCCGTGGCCGCCACTCACGACTCGACCGTCCTGGGCGCGACCGGCGGATTCGCCGGCATGGTCGACGCGTCGGCGCTGCTGGGCATGAAGAAGCCTCTCCTCGCGACTTCCACGGACGGCGTGGGCACGAAGATCGCGATCGCGCAGGCCATGGACGTGCACGACACGATCGGCCAGGACCTGGTCGGCATNGCCGCAGCACATGGCTCGGTCGCGGTTGCGCGGCATTTCGACGAGGGTCACGTCCGGTAGTGCGCTCACGAGTTCGCGCGGTGCCTCGTAGATGTGGTTGTGGCGTCCCAGGAAGCAGGCATCGTGGTAGGTGACGGTCAGGGGAACCTTCGCAGGCGGCGTGGTATCCGAGGCCTTCGCCCCGGCCTCGTGTGTGGTTTCTTCATCCGATGGCACGGCCTCGTCCGCGGTGGGGGCCACCGGCGTGAGCAGGCCGTCGCGCACGAGGCGGTTGAGGAGCTGCGTGTGGTGGACGACGTCGAAGTGTCCGCCGAGCTCCGGGTATTCGCCCGCGATCGNGTGGACCGCTCCACGTGGACCGTGCCCGCCGTGTTCGACTGGGTGCGCCGCGGCGGCGACGTCACCTGGGTGGGCATGGAGGATTCCCTCAACCTGGGGGTCGGCATGGTCGCCGTCGTCTCCGAGTCCGTCGCCACCGAGGTCCAATCCGCGATCAACGAGGCCGGGGTGGCCGCGTGGGTCCTGGGCTGCGTCACGTCGATCGGCAGTGATGGGACCGTAGAGGGCGTCGGGTCGATCGATGACCTGGGCGCCGACGCCTCCGGTGTGCGCCTCATTTCCGGTACGAAGGGCGTGCAGGCTGGTGCCGTGGCGCTTCACGGCACGTACCGGGTGGGCTGATTCTTCGTTGTGCTGCGCGTTAGTGCGGGGGCGGGGCAGCTGGCCTCGGCCCCGCTTTGCTCGTGGGTTCCTGAGCGGTTGGGTGCGTCTGCGCGCGGGGTACGAGGCGCCCGTTGTTGCGTGGCGGGGGTGATGCGCGCGGCATTCCGGCGCGCGGGGTACGAGGCGTGGGCGCGGTGGGTGCACGGCTGCGGGGGCGCTCTGTTTCGGGTCGCCGAGTTGCGTGCGCATTGCCTCGCGGGTCAGGACTCGCTGTGGCACGCCAAAACGGCGGGCCGGGGAGCGGTCCGCCGGATGGCTGAGCCTTTACTTAGTGGAGGAACCACCTGTCCAGAAGGACTCATCCAGCTGTTTCGGATCGATGTCGTCGTCCTCTGCTGGAATATTCGCGAAGTCGGCGTATTTCGAATAGAGGTCGTCGTCGATTGCATCGTCCTCTTCGGACTCGTTCTCGGCGTCGTTCGCCGTGTACGAGTCCTCATCCGCCAGCTCTCGCTGAAGTGCATGTAGGTCGGTGTCGGGGCTGAAGTACTTCAGCTTCCGAGCGACTTTCATCTGCTTAGCCTTTTGACGGCCGCGCCCCATGGCGTCGACCCCCTCCGCGTCGTTCGGGTCCGCGTCAAGCGGTTCCCTGGGTGTTCAAAATGTTTCGTGGGACCATCATAGCTAATGACGGGCCTTTGCCTCACCTTGGACCGTGTTTTGCGCGCACAGCGCAGCTGGAAGTTCGTCTTTCTGGCTCGTAGAGTGGCGGAAACACGCTCGTTAAAAGCCGTGCTGTGAACGGTGTTACGAATGGGCGTGGGGCGGATATGCGCGTTCCCCTCGCACAAACGGGATGTTCGGGTGAGGGGAACGGTCGGATCAACGGTAGTTGGTGTTAGGCTTCCACGGCCTCATCCGCGGCTGCGAGAGCCGCGAGCGTCTGCGAGGCGGCCTCACGTCCGATGCGGTGCGCCTGGCGGCGGGCGCGCCGGGGCTTACGCGTGGCGAGAAGAACGATCACGGTGAGGGCACCCACCGCAGACAGTGCCACGATGCCGACCTTTTTGAGGGCCTCCGTGTTGCCGCCCACAGCGTCCTGCAGAGCCAGTGACGCGGACTTCTTGATGGCCGTGAAGCGGGCGGTGGCTTCGTCCTTCGCTTCCTGTGCGAGCGCCGCGGGTTGGACGCGCTCGTAGAGCTGATCGATTGTGGCCGCGAGTTCGGCGCGCTGGCGCTCCAAGTCGGCGGCGATCTGTGCTTCGGTGCGCGCACCGGAGGACTGCGCGGCGGCGGAATCGCCGACGGTCACGGTGCGAGGGGCGACGGTGTTGCTCACTTGCCCATTCCCTTCTCGATGGCTTGCTTAGTGGCGGCGACCGACGCGGCCGGGTCCGGGCGGTGCTTTTGTGCGCTGCGGAGCGCGGTTGCGCCGACGAGGGCCAATACGATCACGACTAGGAGGAGCAGCCCGACGACGATCAGCGACGCCGCCCATGCGGGCACGACGAGGGTCAGGGCAACCTCAATCGTGTGAAGCGTCCAGCCGAGCAGAAAGAGAGCGAAAACCGCGGCCGTCGCAAGGAGCACCGCTCCCTTCGCGCTCTTGGCGGCGAAAGCGAGCGCCTTCNGGCGCGATGACGACCTCACCCTGCGTGGGCTGGGGCGCCTGCGGTTGTGTCTGCTGCGGCTGTTGCGTCGGGGTTTCGTTCGTTGACGAGGCCGTGGCCCCCTCGGCGGCAGCGTCGACCGCGGCGGCGGTAGGCTCGGAGACGGCCTGCCCCGTGGCGGCCGTCAGGTCGGCCACGTCCTGGCTATCCGTACCCTGCAGGTTTTCACGCGACTCATTCGACATACCCCTATTCTTTCAGGATCGTGCGGTTTGTGCCGTTATGGCGCGCGGGGGTGGGGCGGGTGAGCGGGGTAAAAATCGGTTCTCGTGTGGCTTGCGTCTCTGGGAGTGGTGGTGTATGCTGTAAGCGATTGATTCTCAGTAAGGGCCGACTCGTTAGCGGCTCCGAATGCTCCACCGGGCGTTTCCTCGCGAAACGCCCGGTATTTTTCCAAAGTGGACGCAAATGTGTGTGCAGTGTGACACTATGTGTTCATGGTTGCTTCCTCAGAAAATGTTCCGGGTATCCGCTACCGGGTCGGCATCGACGTCGGCCTGAAATCCATTGGCTTCTGCGCGGTCGAGGTCGATCGCAGCGATCAGCCTGTGAGGCTGCTGAACTCTATGGTTTTCATTCACGATGCTGGCGTCGATCCCAATGAAAACAAGGCAGCAAAGAGCCGAAAGCTGACGGCTGGGGTTGCCCGACGGACCCGCCGCCTGTACCGCACGCGGCACCAGCGCCTCGTGAATCTCGATCGTGTTCTCTCCAAGGAGTTCGGCTGGCCGCTGCCCGACCTTACTTCGTTTAAGGATCCGCGCGAACCCTGGCATGTCCGTGCGGGTCTGCTCGAGGGATACATCGCAGATGATGCAGAACGCAAGGAAGCGCTCTCAATCGCGGTGCGCCACATGGCGCGTCACCGAGGCTGGCGGAACCCCTACGCGAAGGTGGAGACGCTGCTGCAGCCCTCCGAGCCGAGCGACTTCCTCGAGGGGCTCAAGGAACGCATTAGCAAAGCGTTGCGCAGGGCTTTCCCGGCTGATGCGACGCCCGGGCAGCTGGTGGACGCCTACCTGGCGCACCCCGATTACGTGAAGGAACCGGGGACGCCGAAGGTGCGTGGACCCGAGGGAATCCTCGCCGGCAAACTCCACCAGAGCGACAACGCTGAGGAGATACGGCGGATCTGCGACGTGCAGAAGATTCCTCCCGCAGAACGAGATCGTCTCATCAGGGTGGTCTTTGAGGCGAAGTCTCCGAAGGGCAGCGCGAAGGAACGTGGTCTGGTTGGCTACGATGAGCTGCCGGGGCAGGGCAAGCACGTGCGCGCTGAGAAAGCGCATCCTGCGTTCCAGAAGTTCCGCATCGTCAGTGTTCTGGCTAACCTGCGTATTCGCGAGGGACGTGAGGAGCGTGCGCTGACCCCCGACGAACTCGAGGGCCTTGTCGACTTCATCAATCAGGTCAGCCTCAAGCAGGAGGTCACCTGGCAGGACCTGGCAGACAACCTCGGTATCGAGCGTTCCGACCTGCGGGGTACAGCAAAGGCGTCCTTCGATGGCTCGCCGGTCCTGCGCAATCCTCCGACCGACGTGACCACCGAGAAGATCATGGCCTGCAAGGTCAAGTGGTTGAAGGAATGGTGGAAAGCAGCGAACGACGAACAGCGCGGCTACTTTGTGGACGCCTTCTCAAACTCCGGTGGCTCCGAGGATGGGACCGACGTCAACGACGAGGTCGCGGAATTGCTTGAACAGGCGACCGAGGAGGACCAACTCGAATTCGAGAAGATCTCCCTGCCCCAGGGGCGTGCCGCGTATTCCTTGGATTCCCTGCGTCGCCTCACCGACAGGATGCTTCGCGACGGTGTTGATCTGCATACGGCTCGTCGCCTGGAATTCAACGTTGGCGACGACTGGAAGCCCGCCGTGGAGCCTATCGGCGCGCCGACGGGTAACCCGGCCGTCGACCGCGTCCTCAAGCAGGTGAGCCGGTGGCTCCACGCAGCGACAGAGCGGTGGGGCGAGCCGACGGCTATCAACATTGAGCATGCGCGCGACGGCCTCGGGTCTGAGCGAGTGGCACGCGAACTCATGCGGGAAAACGAAAAACGTCGCAAGGCGAATGCGTCAGCGGTTGCGGACATGGCGCAGAAGCTGAACCTGTCTGGGAAGGTTCGCCGTTCTGATCAGATCAGGTACTTCGCCCTGCAGAGGCAGAACTGCCAGTGCTTGTATTGTGGCGCTCCGATCACATTCACGACCGCCGAAATGGACCACATCGTCCCGAGAGCGGATGGCTCGTCGACGAACGACCGCTCGAACCTGGCTGCAGTGTGCCGGACGTGCAACCACATGAAGGGCAAGATTCCGTTTGCTGCGTGGGCTTCATCGGACAAGGCGAACGAGGGTGTGTCGTTGGAGGGTGCCCTCGAACGCGTCAAGATGTGGGAGCGCGACAACGGCATGTCTCCCAAGCAGTTCAAGCAGCTGCAGCGCGAGGTGTCTGCCCGTCTGAAGTCCCGTAAGCCGGACGAAGAGTTCGACGGTCGCTCGATGGAATCCGTCGCCTGGATGGCCGTCGAACTGCGGACTCGCATCGAGGGCTTCTATCGTTCTCGAAACGAAGAGTTCGTGCCCTCCGTGGGGGTCTACCGAGGACAGTTGACAGCGGAGGCCAGGAAGGCCTCGGGCTTCGAAAGCCGAGTCAACTTGATCGGTGGTCGAGGCAAGACCCGTTTCGATAGGCGTCACCACGCGATGGATGCGCTCGTGATTGCTCTAATGAACCCGTCGGTGTCCCGTACCCTCGCGCTGCGTGTGAACATGCGTGACGCGCAGCGTCTTGCGGGCGTTGAGGAGAGCTGGAAGAACTTTTACGGAAAGCCGGGCGAAGCCTCGCAGCGCTTTGAGTCGTGGCGCGAGTCGATGCTCCGCGGCGTTGTGCTCTTCAACATCGCGCTGAGTGAGAACGCGATCCCCTTCGTGGAGAACATTCGCCTGCGTGTTGGTTCGAGCGTTATTCACGATGCGACGGTGCACTCGTTCTGTCCTCCGAAGACACCGGACGGTGAGCAGATCATGACGAAGGGATTCGGCGAGCAGCATTCCCTCGGTTCCGCCTTGCCCGTCGAGCTGATCGACCGGGCCGAGACACCCGCGCTGTGGACGGCGCTCACCCGATGCCCGGATTTCAACCCGAAGAAGGGGCTGCCTGAGAACCCGTCGCGCAGGATTTCGGTGAATGGAACGCGCGTGGGGCCTGAGGATCTGCTGAACTTTTTCGGTTCCTCCGCTGCTTGCCTCAAAGTGCGCGGAGGATATGTGGAACTTGGTAGCTCTATCCATCACGCGAGGATCTACCGCATTGACGGGAAGAAGATAGCGTATGCGATGGTGCGCGTGTTCCAGGTGGACCTGATGCGCATGAAGCACCAAGACGTCTTTACGACCCCACTCAAGCCTTCCGCTATCTCGATGCGCACGGCGGAGCCGAAGATTCGTCAAGCCCTGGCCAATGGAACGGCAACGCAGATCGGATGGCTGGTTGAAGGTGACGAGCTGCGGATCGACACCAGCAAGTACCGCGGAGGTTTCATTGGCGAGGTGCTGGAACGCTATCCGGAGGCCACGAGTTGGAGGGTTGCTGGGTTCCCAACATCTGCGAGGCTGCGACTTCGACCGTACCTTTTGTCCGCTGAAGGGCTGGATAAGGATGCAGATAAAGCGATGAAGGATCTTCTTGACGGAAGCGGGTGGAGACCTTCTGTTAACGTTGTGTTCTCTTCTGGGGCGGTTGAGATCGTTCGGCGAAATTGTCTAGCGGAGCCGAGGTATGGCTCTCGGGCTTCTCTTCCGACCTCGTGTGTCGTGGAGTGACTCATGTCGGAGCAGTGGCGCGTTGTTGACCTGTGCGGTTTCGAGGGAGCCCTTCGCGCCGTGCGGGGCGGCGTGGAGGTGTGTCCGGAAGGCGGTACATCGACGCTTCTCCCCGTCGCCGAGCTGGCCGTCATTCTCATCGGGATGAAAGTCAATCTGAGCGCCGCTGTTCTCCATCGCCTGGCCGAGGCAGACGTTGCGGTCCTTTTCTGTGACTGGAGGGGTATTCCGGAGGGTGGCTGCTACTCGTGGTCGGATCACGGCCGAGTAGCGGCCCGTCACCGGGCGCAGGCAGAGGTTTCGTTGCCGCGGAAGAAGAACGCGTGGGCTCGCCTCGTTCGGGCAAAGATCGAGGGGCAGGCCTCGGTTCTGGAGAACCTGAAGATTCGTGGTGGTGGCGAGCTGCTCGCGCTCGCAGACCAGGTGCGCTCGGGCGACCCGGGAAATGTCGAGGCTCAGGCCGCTCGTCTCTACTGGTCGCGGACACTTGGTAGGGGAGTGGGACGACAACCCGCGGCGGGGCAGTTGATCGGCGCTAATGCGTGTCTGGATTATGGCTATTCGGTTCTTCGGGGGCATCTGATGCGTGCTGTTCTCGCCGCGGGCCTTGCCCCGGCACTCGGTGTCTTCCATAGGGGCAGGGGGAATGCTTTTGCTCTGGCGGACGACTTGATCGAGCCGTTTAGACCCGCGATCGACGAGGTGGCGTTGTCGCTCCCCGAGACTGCGTCCCCGTCGGATCGGGAGGTGAAGCAACTTCTGGTTGCTGCCGCGTCGCAGCGATTTGACGGCGATGGGCATGGGATTCCCGCTGTCGCCGAGGCGCTTGCACAGAGCTTTGGTCGTTACGTGGAGGGGGACCTTGAACGTCTCCGTGTTCTGTCGTGGCAGGGGCCGTCTGTGGTTGGCGTGGGTGAGTGAGATGGCGGATGACCCGATGTGGTGCCTGGTGATGTTCGATCTTCCGGTGGAGACGAAGAGGCAGCGGCGTGAGGCGACGCGTTTCCGTAACGATCTGCTGGATTGGGGTTTCTGTATGGTCCAGTTCAGCGTGTATGTGAAGTATTGGCCGACGGGCGGGCAGGATCATGCGACGTTGCGAGCGATCAAGTCTCATCTGCCGGAGGGTGGGCAGGTGCGTGTGCTTGCGCTGACGGATCGTCAGTGGGCGACGGGGCTCCGTTTTGATAACGCGAGGCCTCGGAAGGAGGTCGGAAGCCCCGAGCAGCTCATGATTTTCTGACGTTGAACCCCGAGTTTTTGGCTGTTTTATGCCGAAAACTCGGGGTTCTCAGTATATCAAAGGGGATGGATGATTGATTCTCAGCTCGCAGGTGACGCAGGTCGTTGGGTTGCCAGTATATCAAAGGGGATGGATGATTGATTCTCAGCGATGCGCGCACGCGGCGGCGTCACCATCCAGTATATCAAAGGGGATGGATGATTGATTCTCAGCGGCCGGGCGTCGAGACGACGGTGGGCAGCAGTATATCAAAGGGGATGGATGATTGATTCTCAGCCGTATTCTGTGGGGTGAGCGCGGTTACGCAGTATATCAAAGGGGATGGATGATTGATTCTCAGCAGAGCCGACCCTCACCATGACTTTCCGCCAGTATATCAAAGGGGATGGATGATTGATTCTCAGCGGAAGCGCCTCGACGCGCTCGAGGACCTCAGTATATCAAAGGGGATGGATGATTGATTCTCAGCCAAGCTTGGATTGGACCGAGCCGAACATCAGTATATCAAAGGGGATGGATGATTGATTCTCAGCTGAGGGGATGACGGCGATCCAGGCGGCTCAGTATATCAAAGGGGATGGATGATTGATTCTCAGCTAACTTGATCTTGTTCGCCTCGTCATGACAGTATATCAAAGGGGATGGATGATTGATTCTCAGCTAATGGGGGCGCTACTAGCGCAACCGCGCAGTATATCAAAGGGGATGGATGATTGATTCTCAGCCACCACCGACACCCCTACTGAAGGAGACCAGTATATCAAAGGGGATGGATGATTGATTCTCAGCAGATCGTGCAGATCAACGGTACCACCCTCAGTATATCAAAGGGGATGGATGATTGATTCTCAGCTAGTGTTGTGTTGCGCCATGCTTTCATACAGTATATCAAAGGGGATGGATGATTGATTCTCAGCCCGCTGCGCGGTCGAACGCTGATGAGAGCAGTATATCAAAGGGGATGGATGATTGATTCTCAGCACGGGGGCGGCGTGCAGGTGGTGATCCCCAGTATATCAAAGGGGATGGATGATTGATTCTCAGCCGCACCGCGAGCACGACGGGGGGTTCAGCAGTATATCAAAGGGGATGGATGATTGATTCTCAGCGCCACCCCGCAGGGGTTCCAGGCGTGGGCAGTATATCAAAGGGGATGGATGATTGATTCTCAGCCCTCGGACAGCCAGCCCACGTCGACCATCAGTATATCAAAGGGGATGGATGATTGATTCTCAGCCCTTCGCGGCGAGCTGCTCGAGGCTCGTCAGTATATCAAAGGGGATGGATGATTGATTCTCAGCCGAACTCAATCACACGCATGTTCGCGGCCAGTATATCAAAGGGGATGGATGATTGATTCTCAGCCATTGGTAAGTACACCGCGCTCGTTGATCAGTATATCAAAGGGGATGGATGATTGATTCTCAGCGCAATCCCCATGGGCGCTGTGAACGTCGCAGTATATCAAAGGGGATGGATGATTGATTCTCAGCCTCCGCATCGCGGACCTGACCCGCGCCTCAGTATATCAAAGGGGATGGATGATTGATTCTCAGCGTCAGCAAGGATCGCCTCCGCAGCATTTCAGTATATCAAAGGGGATGGATGATTGATTCTCAGCCGTCGCGGCGAAGGCTCCCGTTCAGGTCCAGTATATCAAAGGGGATGGATGATTGATTCTCAGCAGACACGAAGGTTCGCGCTATCGTCGGTCAGTATATCAAAGGGGATGGATGATTGATTCTCAGCTGTGGGGCGTCAACGCGACCGCGCAACACAGTATATCAAAGGGGATGGATGATTGATTCTCAGCCGGTTGCCCACCGCTTGGTCAGGACCCACAGTATATCAAAGGGGATGGATGATTGATTCTCAGCCTGCGGAGTGGCTACCCGTGGTCCCCAGCAGTATATCAAAGGGGATGGATGATTGATTCTCAGCACCCGCCGCGCCACACGATGCCGTCATCCAGTATATCAAAGGGGATGGATGATTGATTCTCAGCCGTACTTGCCAACATGGCGCAACATGTCCAGTATATCAAAGGGGATGGATGATTGATTCTCAGCCGTGCGTCGCGCGCTCTACGCGCTGTGCCAGTATATCAAAGGGGATGGATGATTGATTCTCAGCATGGGAGCATCCTCCACAACCCAGCCGACAGTATATCAAAGGGGATGGATGATTGATTCTCAGCCGCCGTGCGGTCGCCGTGGCACGCGCGCCAGTATATCAAAGGGGATGGATGATTGATTCTCAGCGTTGCCGCGTGGTCAGGGAACCTCGGGCGCAGTATATCAAAGGGGATGGATGATTGATTCTCAGCTGTCGGTCTTCTTTCGTGTTTGGGGGTGCAGTATATCAAAGGGGATGGATGATTGATTCTCAGCGGCGCGGACGTGTCCTCCTTTATGGGGGCAGTATATCAAAGGGGATGGATGATTGATTCTCAGCCCGCCCCGGTAGCCGACGTACCTGTGAGCAGTATATCAAAGGGGATGGATGATTGATTCTCAGCTAGGGTACACATCCTTGTCGAACGCAGCCAGTATATCAAAGGGGATGGATGATTGATTCTCAGCTTTGATCTTGTGACTACAGTCTATCGGACAGTATATCAAAGGGGATGGATGATTGATTCTCAGCATCGGCCTCCCATGCTGCACGTGATCCGCAGTATATCAAAGGGGATGGATGATTGATTCTCAGCCGCGCCGCGCTGGGCATCACACGTTTGGCAGTATATCAAAGGGGATGGATGATTGATTCTCAGCCAACGCCTCGTAGCAGGGCAGGAGGACTCAGTATATCAAAGGGGATGGATGATTGATTCTCAGCTGGCCTCCCCAGGGTTGTCGAGGCGCTGCAGTATATCAAAGGGGATGGATGATTGATTCTCAGCCGTAGCACGCGCGCTCTACGCGCTGTGCCAGTATATCAAAGGGGATGGATGATTGATTCTCAGCTCGCGAGGCCGTCCTCGAACTGGACGTGCAGTATATCAAAGGGGATGGATGATTGATTCTCAGCGCGTCCAGGTGTGTGGCCTGTATCCGTTCAGTATATCAAAGGGGATGGATGATTGATTCTCAGCTACCAGTTGTGTTGGTCGAGTAGTTCTTCAGTATATCAAAGGGGATGGATGATTGATTCTCAGCTACTGAGTTCAATGCAGGCGATGTCTATCAGTATATCAAAGGGGATGGATGATTGATTCTCAGCACCGGCGTCTGCGCGCGCGACCACGTGCCAGTATATCAAAGGGGATGGATGATTGATTCTCAGCACCTGCGCGACGACCTTGACACGCTAGCCAGTATATCAAAGGGGATGGATGATTGATTCTCAGCGATCCTGCGCGCGACCCCCGCCGCGCGCCAGTATATCAAAGGGGATGGATGATTGATTCTCAGCGGTCGCGCCGTCGTAGGCAGGGAAGGGACAGTATATCAAAGGGGATGGATGATTGATTCTCAGCCGACCTGGCCTGCCGTCGAGGTCACAATCAGTATATCAAAGGGGATGGATGATTGATTCTCAGCCGACCTGGCCTGCCGTCGAGGTCACAATCAGTATATCAAAGGGGATGGATGATTGATTCTCAGCGGGGCGTGCCCTTGCCGATCTCCCACGACAGTATATCAAAGGGGATGGATGATTGATTCTCAGCCCGTCGCACTGCCACTCAAAGTCGAAGGCAGTATATCAAAGGGGATGGATGATTGATTCTCAGCCCGCCCCGGTGGCCGACGTACTTGTGTGCAGTATATCAAAGGGGATGGATGATTGATTCTCAGCCGACGGCGATCGCGCGCGTGGTCCGCCTCAGTATATCAAAGGGGATGGATGATTGATTCTCAGCCTCGTCCCGATCCACAACGCACAGGCAGCAGTATATCAAAGGGGATGGATGATTGATTCTCAGCGGGACGCCGCGCTCACGCAGCGCTTCGGCAGTATATCAAAGGGGATGGATGATTGATTCTCAGCCGCCGTCCGATCGCCGTGCGCCGCGCGTCAGTATATCAAAGGGGATGGATGATTGATTCTCAGCCTGCCCTGTCGCCTCACCCTCGCACACACAGTATATCAAAGGGGATGGATGATTGATTCTCAGCGGTGCCACGCTTCCCCGCGCGCTTCCTTCAGTATATCAAAGGGGATGGATGATTGATTCTCAGCTGCGTCCCATTTAGCCGCGTGGTTATTGCAGTATATCAAAGGGGATGGATGATTGATTCTCAGCATTTCATCATTCGACAACGACTAGTAAGCAGTATATCAAAGGGGATGGATGATTGATTCTCAGCCCGAGTTCCTCGCCCGTTACGGGTATGACAGTATATCAAAGGGGATGGATGATTGATTCTCAGCGGTTTGTGTTGTTTGGGTGTCGGGTGGTCAGTATATCAAAGGGGATGGATGATTGATTCTCAGCCGTTGTCGCTGTGCCCGCATGTCAGACACAGTATATCAAAGGGGATGGATGATTGATTCTCAGCACACCACCATTACCAGCCTGGACCTCCGCAGTATATCAAAGGGGATGGATGATTGATTCTCAGCCGAAACAGTGGCAAGCGTCGTCCGCTGGCAGTATATCAAAGGGGATGGATGATTGATTCTCAGCCAACGAGCTTCACACCATCCTGGCTAGGCAGTATATCAAAGGGGATGGATGATTGATTCTCAGCTCATTGCTTCGACAGTGGGCAGGTCATCCAGTATATCAAAGGGGATGGATGATTGATTCTCAGCGTTGCCAATGACGGTGATTAGCGTTTCTCAGTATATCAAAGGGGATGGATGATTGATTCTCAGACGCCCACAGCGCAATTCGCCCATCGGCGCAGTATATCAAAGGGGATGGATGATTGATTCTCAGCCGGATCGCGCGCGGCTTGGCAGGATGACCAGTATATCAAAGGGGATGGATGAATGATTCTCAGCCTTCGATGTCAAGGTACTGTCGCTTGTTCAGTATATCAAAGGGGATGGATGATTGATTCTCAGCGTGGCGCATACCAGCAGACGCCCTGCAGCAGTATATCAAAGGGGATGGATGATTGATTCTCAGCGCGCTCGGCGCGCTGTGCCCACTTCGCTCAGTATATCAAAGGGGATGGATGATTGATTCTCAGCAACGTGGATGATCAGTGCATCCTCGGGACAGTAGGCGGTGTCAAAGGGGATGGATGATTGATTCTCAGCCAGCTCACCAAGGCTCATGCCTAGGGCTCAGTATATCAAAGGGGATGGATGATTGATTCTCAGCGCGTGGCTTTGGCCTGGTCCTCCATGGCCAGTATATCAAAGGGGATGGATGATTGATTCTCAGCCTTGACCATTCCGTCCGCGATTTCGCGGCAGTATATCAAAGGGGATGGATGATTGATTCTCAGCTGATGGCGGCGCGGGCGGTGGCGATAAACAGTATATCAAAGGGGATGGATGATTGATTCTCAGCTGTTACACCTTGTTACGGGCTTGTTACACAGTATATCAAAGGGGATGGATGATTGATTCTCAGCAGCGGGGACGATGCTCGCGCCGCGCAGCCAGTATATCAAAGGGGATGGATGATTGATTCTCAGCCATCCAGAACATCACCGCCCAGTTGGCGCAGTATATCAAAGGGGATGGATGATTGATTCTCAGCGCCACCCGGATGGCCTCCCGTGCGGTGTCAGTATATCAAAGGGGATGGATGATTGATTCTCAGCGCCACCCGGATGGCCTCCCGTGCGGTGTCAGTATATCAAAGGGGATGGATGATTGATTCTCAGCATCCACGTAGTAACCAAGCGCCTGACCACAGTATATCAAAGGGGATGGATGATTGATTCTCAGCCCGACCGAGGTAATCCACGTCGTTGATGCAGTATATCAAAGGGGATGGATGATTGATTCTCAGCCGGGATGACGTGGGGGATGCCGGACTTCCAGTATATCAAAGGGGATGGATGATTGATTCTCAGCGACAACGTCACCGGCGACCTGACCACTGCAGTATATCAAAGGGGATGGATGATTGATTCTCAGCCCTATCGCCGAGTACGCCTCGGGCGGCGCAGTATATCAAAGGGGATGGATGGCGGTGTCAATGGGTGGTAGCAATGAGTTCGTTGAATGCTTGTAGGTAAGCAATGACTGATCCGGAAAATAAATAGCGGCAGCAGATATAATGAAGAGGTGAGGACCTCCTTCGGCCCATTTGGCGGTCGATTACTTCATGACTAGGGAAGGGGCCCCTTGCTTCCTAGGCAGGATTCTCTACCGATGTCCGCCCGCTGGGATGGATGATTGTCAGCTTGATAGCAGGTGCCGTCGTAAAAAGGGCGGGACCCATTGCCCGAACGTTCTGACGGTCTGTTATTTCAAGACTAGTTCAGGGGGGATTCCCGCTCCGCGGGCGAGTTTAGCACATCTTCTTTCCGGCGTGCGCGGGCATGTAGAGGCCTCCCTGAGGACGCCCCTAGCGCTCGCCGCGGCTCCTGCCGCATCCTACCCCGCTACCAAAGAGAACTAAGGCGATAGAGGGATGTTGGCAAGGTGCAGATCCACTCCTACATCTACGACGTCTCCCACAAATTAATTGCCGCGACACCGGTGTCACATGGAAGATCCTCACCCCGCCCCCACGTCGGCCCATGGAATGACACCTGGGAAGTCCGTGTCAACCCGCTCTCGCTCCCCAAGGTCCTCCTGCGCGTCACCCTCATAGTCGATGCGGGGCGCCCCGCAGAAGTGCACGACCGCATCCTCATCTCCCCGCCATCCCCGAGTCCTCCGAAGCTCCCGATTACGCCTCCGCCCTCGGCAAACGTCTGGACGGCGCGCGCATTCGTGACAACTGGAACGAAGAGGAGTTCCCCCGGCTCTCCAGGATCAGGGAAAATGGCTCCGACGCCGGGTGGCGGGTCCTCATCCTGCGCGTCCCGCCCGCACGAAGAAGCTCCAACCTCGCGCACTTTCACGTACGAGGCCGGGGCTCGGTCGCGTGGAACAGGTACCGCCGCTGTCAGGCCAGCCACTGGTAAGACGCAACCGCGATCGGGATTCGAAGCGTATGGCCGCTATTCGCAGGCCACACCGTCCTTGTCGCGGTCCAGAGCAGGCCGGTAGCCTGGGTCGCCAACGTGCAGTGGCGCCACTCCGGCTTCCCGCGCTTCCGTGCAGTTACTGTAATAGGCGCGCTCCGGTTGCTTCTTCGGCGCGGGTGTCTGGGGGGCTGGTCCATCGACTGCCTGTTCCGCCGCTGGAGGCTCCTCGCTCGTCGGCTCCTCCGAGATCGGCTCGGGTTCGGGCGTCACTTCAGGCTCGGACGTTACGGAAGGCGCGTCGCTGGGTGTCGATTCTGGCGACGCAATGGTGCTTTCAGTGACGGTCAGCGTGATCGTCGTCGAGGTCGGAACATCAGAACCAACACTGTCCTGCTTGGTGACCTTATAGCCGTCCTCATAGTGTGATTCCAGAATTGTCATTCCGTGGTCGTCGATCACCGCGTGGTTTCGGTATCCGGAATTCTCCAGCTTCTGGATAGCATCAGGCAAGGCCATGTCGACGACGTTTGGTACCGGCAGGTCGCATGCGCTCACCGTGCACGCCACGAGAAGGAAGCCAACGATCGTGGCCGCGAAGCGTCTCAATAGTAGCCAGCACTTCCCAAGCAACATAGACGCCCCTCCTTAAGGACGAAACGATATGCGCACCAACACGTACGCTTGCTCGGTATCCTACAGGAGAGGCATGCGTTTTCAGTAAGTGTACGCGGGTGTCGATGCTTGCGAGGCACCCTGCCCGGTATGGGAGTGTATGGTAGACGCCTCGCTTGCCCGGGCAGTCGCCGGTGGCTGCGGCGCGGCAGGTGGGCTATAGAACATAACGTGTTGGTCGGGGTTTGGACTCAAGCGTCGTCGGGGGAGGTGTCGGCGGCGAGGAGTCGGCGGGGGAGGGGTCGGTGGCACTGGCGTGCCCGTGCCGACGGTGGGGGTTGGCCGTGACGTGCGCTTGCGTCGTCCGTCATTGTGCTTGCGTGCTTGCGCCGCCGATGGGAGCCATCCCATCGGGAGGATTGCACCCGTTAGGGAGGATTGCACATGATCCATTGGGGTTGAATCTTCCCGATCGGGTGTAACGCCTCATCGGCAACAAGCCTCACTGCGGAGCTGGCCGCTAGTCGTCCCTTAGTCATTGTCGGCGACGCCCCACCGGCGTTTACTGGCGCCCCGCCTTACACGCGCCCGTGCAGCAGGGTCCCGTTTCTGCCGGCGACTCCCTACCGGCGTTAATTGGCGTCCTGCCCTACCCGCGCCCGTGCAGAAGGGGCCCGCCGGTGACTCCCTACCAGCGTTTACTGACGCCCGCCGGGCAGTCCTGCACCAGTGAGGGAGCATGACACCAGGGGTAATGGTGGGGGTTTTGCAGCATTAGAAGCACCCCCTCGGCGTGTCGCCGGCGTGTCGCGCCCCTAATGGTGCAATTCCCCCCGTTTGATGGCGCAGTCATCGGCAAGCACGTCACGCACGGGTCCCCGTGCAGCGCAAGTCCCACAGTTTACTGTCGGTGAGGTCACGCCTCGGGGCGGCGCCGCCCAAGTCGCAAACCACCTCGATGAAACACGTTGACAATGGGCTGTCGTGGGCAAGGTGGTCTGCGTTGTGGACACAACGGCGCCTGACCTGGCGTATCGCTCGCACATGACCGCTGAACATGCGCGTTAACCCCGCGACACGCACCTCAACCCCTAGATATGCGCCAGGGCGCCGCCCACGCGCGGATCAGGGGGCCTGCGCCCGCAATAGCGGGCCCACGCGCGCGGCGAGGAACGCAGGCAGCAAGCGCGCTCGCAGCAGTTTCGCATGCAATTCAATTGAATGAACTTTCAACAGTGTCCGCAAACGTTGCAATTCCAACGATATGAATGCGCGGTGCGACACAGTGTCAGGGGAATTGCATGCGACATTCGTGGGATAGCTCGCCGGGCGGGAGTCATACACTATCACTCATAGCACCGCCAGTAGCACCGCCGGTAGCGCGCCAGCGACCTGGCACGGTGGCCTGGCACGGTAGATACTACCGACGCAAATAACCTGCCCAAGCCCCACCGAGACAGATCAAGGGACCACGCACAGACTCACAATTTAACAACCATCTCCAACACCAACTTTCCCGCATCAACAAGCCGAAAAGTCACCACAAAACCAACATGATTTGTCCATCCTCATAGTTAGTCCCAACCAACTAAAACACTGACTTTCCCGCGCAACAAAGCCGAAAAGTCACCCCTCCAGCAACACGTTTTGTCCATCCTCCAAGTTGGCTGCCACCAACTTCAATACCGACTTTCCCGCACCAGAAAGCCAAAGAGTCACCCTTCCAGCAACACGCAGTGTCCTATAACCCGCGAGGTGCCCTGCCCGGCATGGGCGCGTGCGGTAGGCGTCTTGCGCGCCGGGGTGGTCGCCGGTGACCGCGGCAGAGCAAGAGGATAAAACAAAATCCCCAAAGCGAATGCTTCGGGGATTGCTGGTGGCTCCGACCGGCGTCGATCCGGTGACCTTTCGATTTTCAGTCGAACGCTCTACCAACTGAGCTACAGAGCCAAGACCTGAACCGAAGTGGTCTGGTCGGCGACCCCGACGGGACTTGAACCCGCGACCTCCGCCGTGACAGGGCGGCGCGCTAACCAACTGCGCTACGGGGCCTCACAATAGGTAAGACCTATTCACTTATGCCGTTCACATACGCGACCGGCTGGTACCCCCAACGGGATTCGAACCCGTGTCGCCGCCGTGAAAGGGCGGTGTCCTAGGCCGCTAGACGATGGGGGCCTACGTGGCCGTCGAACTGGCGTCCGAAGACGGGAAATAGTTTAGGCAGAATCAGCGCAGCACGTCAAAACGAAAATGGGTGACCCCGCACACGTTACCAAAAAATGTTGCGCTTGTGCGGAATTCACAGGATTTCATCAGCAAGGCGACCTACCCTTGAAGCATGACTATGACACCTACACTCGGTGCCCTCGCCCAAGCCTCGGGCGCGCTCATGCGCGCCGCCGCAGACTCCCAGTCCGGCGCTGAGGCGGCTGTGGCTACCACCATCGACCTCACTCTCCTGATCCTCGGCCCTGTCATCGGTGCCTTCCTGGGGGTTGTCGTGTCGGTCGTCTTCAACGTCCTCGCGCGCAGGGCGTTTGTGAAGGCCGCCACCGCCTCGTCAATCCTGGCGCGCGTGCGCCGCTCCGCCCACTTCACTTTCGCCACGTGGGGCGCGTGGATTGGGCTGGGCATCGCGCTCGTGAACCCGCACCTGTCTGAGTGGAACGGCTCCTCTGTTACGACATTCCTCATGCACGTTCTCCTCATTGCAGGACTCGCGTGCCTGACCTGGATGGCCTACGCGGCTGCCTGGGTCTTTGAGGACGCGGCGAGAGCTCGTCAAGAATCCGACAAGGGGCGCTCGCGTCGCTTCGAAACCCAGGCGCAGGTTTTGCGCCGCTTCACGCAGGGAGTCGTCGTCGTTATCGGCGCGGTCGCTATCGTCGGCACGTTCGAGGCCGCGCGCCAAGCAATGACCACCGTCCTTGCCTCAGCTGGCGTCCTCTCGGTCATCGCCGGTCTTGCCGCCCAGCAAACGCTCGGCAACGTCTTCGCTGGCTTGCAGTTGGCGTTCACCGACGCTATCCGCGTTGGCGACGTGGTCGTCGCGGGCGACAAGCAGGAAACCGGTTCCGTTGAGGAAATCACGCTCTCATACGTGGTCGTGCGCATCTGGGACGAGCGCCGACTTATCATCCCCTGCCGCTACTTCACTCAGACGCCTTTCGAGAACTGGACGCGTCGCGCCGCCGCACAGCTGGGCACCGTCGAACTGAAACTCGACTGGTCCGCGCCCATGACGCTTATCCGCACCAAGGTCGAGAAGCTCCTCACGTCTACCGACTTGTGGGATGGGCGCACGTGGGCAGTGCAGATCACCGACTCTGACGAGTTCACTGTGACCGTGCGCGTGCTCGTGTCCGCGAATAACTCCGCTAACCTCTCGGACCTGCGCGCCTACCTGCGTGAGCAACTCATCGCTTGGATCGTCGCCGAAGAACCCTGGGCGCGTCCCGTTCAGCACATCGAACCGCGCCAAACCGTCACCGTCGAGCAGGATATGAGCCGCGA
>NZ_LT635869.1:69838-72836 GCF_900128465.1 Actinomyces bouchesdurhonensis
CCTCGGACGAGGCCGTTGCCGGCGACGAGCCGGTGACCTCGGACGAGGCCGTTGCCGGCGACGAGCCGGTGACCTCGGATGAGCCGGTGACCTCGGACGAGGCCGTTGCCGACGACGAGCCGGAGGACTCGGATGAGGCCGTTGCTGACGATGAGCCGGTGACCTCGGACGAGCCGGAGGGCTCGGGCGAGGCCGTTGCCGACGATGAGCCGGAGGGCGCCGCCGCGGGTCAGGACACTGAAGCGACCGCCGTCATGACTCCCGTTGAGGTCGCCCAGGCGGGCGCTCTCGATACGGAGGCCACGCAGGTGCTTCCCACTGTCGAGGAACAGCCCGCGCTCGACGAAACGCTCGTGATGCCGACCCTGAGCGCCACCCCCGACGCCCAGGCAACAGCACCGGAGGCAGCCGACGAAGTCGAACCCGCCAAGGCTCCCGCCAAAAAGAAGACCGCCAAGAAATCCCCCGCGAAAAAGGCAACCAGCAAGAAGAACCAGCCTGCGAAAAAGGGAACGAAGAAAGCGGCTGCGGGCGCGAAGAAGGGTGCAACCGAGGAGAAGACGGACGACAAGCCCGCCCAATCCGACGCCGACAAGGCTGAGAAGGCACCCGCCAAGAAAGCACCCGCCAAGAAGAGCGCCGCCAAGAAGAGCGCTGCCAAGAAGAGCGCCGCAAAAAAGGCCACATCCAAGAAAACGACAGCAAAGAAAACGCCGACTGCTAAGCCCGCCGAGCAGTCCACCGCCGAGCAGTGAGAGTCCCGCGAGGACACCACCGCCTCGTAACCGGNCCCGCGCCAACACTGCGCGCCCGCGGGCGGCGCGCGACAATGGACGCATGAACGCAACCGACCCCGCCGCCCGCACCGACGCCGAATGGAAGAAACTCCTGAGCCCCATGCGCTACCACGTGCTGCGTGAGGCGGGCACGGAGCGCCCCTTCACCGGTGAACTCCTGAACGAGGCGCGCGTCGGCACCTACTCGTGCGCGGCCTGCGGATCCGCTCTCTTCGACTCCGACGCGAAGTTCGACTCATCCTGCGGGTGGCCCTCCTTCTTCCAGGCCCACGACGGGGCGACCACCGAGCACGTCGACACCAGTCACGGCATGACCCGTACCGAGGTGCGCTGTGCGACCTGCGGCTCACACCTGGGTCATGTCTTCGCCGACGCCCCCGGCCAGCCCACCGGCATGCGTTACTGCATGAACTCGGCGGCCCTGACCTTCGCACCCGCCCAGTGAAAGCACCCTCCCGGCGCCCCGGCGTCACCACTGTCGCCGACAGTGTCCCGCCTCAACTCTTCCTCGTCGGCTCCGGACTCATCCAGTACGTCGGCGCGGCGCTCGCGGTCGTCGCTTTCGCCTCGGTCGAACCTGCCTCCGTTGCCTGGTGGCGCGTCCTCACAGGCGCGGTGGTTCTCCTCGCGTGGAAGCGCCCGTGGCGCGGCGGCCTCACAGTCTCGGACCTGGCGATCTCCGCNCCCTTTTGACGGGGCCGCCCCTGCCGCAACGGCCGAGGCTACGACAGGGAGCAAAGCCACTGACGCGGTCACTGGAAATAGCCAGGCGGTCGCAGGTGTGATGAGCGGCATGCCCGCCGTGGGTGCTGGAACCGCTGCCACCGAGGCCGCACACGAGCCGGAAACCGACGTGCCGGCGCCTCCCGCAGCCGACGATGCGAATCCCACCGGACCTGTCGATGCCGCTGACACGACACCAGGCGTGCGTGCTGACATCCCCGCGTCCGCGGAAGCGGTCGAAGCAGCGGAGGCGGCCACGGCCTCGTCCGACGCTGAGAAACAGCGTGAGGATGTCCTCGCACCGGATCGCGAAAGCCGCTACGCGTTGGATCCTGAGAACGAGGATGAGCAANGCATGGTGGCGGCCCGCCGCAAGGCGAAGCGTGCCCGCCGCCGCGCGATGGCTGACCGTCAACGTGAACTCGCCGAAGGGGGTTCGTCGTCTCCGGACGAAACGCAGGTCATCTCCAAGTCCGCGCTGCGCAAGATCATCGAGGCCGCCGGTAACACGGACCCCCAGCTCACCCAGACCATGACGGCCACGTCCATCGGTCGCGGCGAGCGGCTCTTCTCCGGCTCCGCTGAAGCTGACGAGCGAGCCGCCGCACTTGCGGGTCCCGGCGAAGAGGCCTACGCCGAACGTGAAGCCGATTCTCAGCGTGCGAAAGACCGCCGGGAGGGACGTCGTCGCTCGAGCGAGGCCATAGACCCCGAGACGAGCGCGGCCCTGGCCGCCGTCGGCGTTGAACCCGTCGGACCTACGGACAGTGGCACTGGCAACGCTGAACCCACGCAGACGCAAAACGCTGCGCCCGCCGAGACCTCGGCTGCCCAGGTGACCCGCCCTTTTGACGGAGCCGCCCCTGCCGCAACGGCCGAGGCTACGACAGGGAGCAAAGCCACTGACGCGGTCACTGGAAATAGCCAGGCGGTCGCAGGTGTGATGAGCGGCATGCCCGCCGTGGGTGCTGGAACCGCTGCCACCGAGGCCGCACACGAGCCGGAAACCGACGTGCCGGCGCCTCCCGCAGCCGACGATGCGAATCCCACCGGACCNCGCTCGGCTCGGGGCACGAGGCCACGGTCGGGTTCGCGCCCGGCGTGCTCTTATCCTGATCCTCCGAAGCCGTCGGGGCGCTCGCATCGCAGCGGTCACCGGTCGTCGCCACGTCATCCGTACCCGACATGCTAAACGACTTGTCGCGCAGTGCCAGCAGGTCTGTGGCCACGGAGCGCAGGTCGAGACGGGACACATCCTCGACCTGGACGAGGTCTTCCTCGTTGAAAGCCTCGACCCCGAGTGAAGCACCCAGGATTGCCCCCGCGATCGCGCCGATCGTGTCGGTGTCGCCGCCCAGGTTAGCGGCGTCCAGCAGGGCGCGCTGGGAGGGGTCGCGCGCGAGGAGCGCGAAGGCCATGGGGATAGCCTGCGCTGAAGCCACGGACGTGCCCACCTGCTCGACGAGGCACTCCAGGGA
>NZ_LT635869.1:73552-82213 GCF_900128465.1 Actinomyces bouchesdurhonensis
CGCAAAGGCCGCATTCGCGCCGGACGCCCGGCCTGCGTGCGCGTGCGCATCGTCTCCGACGACGAGCACTTCGGCGTCGTCTCCGACATCGACGACACCGTCATGGTCTCCATGCTGCCGCGCCTGATGTCGGCCGCGCGGCACGCCTTCCTGGATCGGGTCTCCTCGCGCGAGGCCGTCCCGGGCATGGCGAAACTGCTGACGACGCTCACGACCTCGTCGGCGACGTCGGAGGGGGTGCCGGAAGGTACGCACTCCCCCATCATGTACCTGTCGACCGGCGCGTGGAACGTGGTGCCCACGGTCCGCTCGTTCCTGGAGCGCTCCGGCTACCCGGCGGGTGGCTTCCTCATGACGGATTTCGGCCCGTCGAACACCGGGTGGTTCCGCTCGGGTCCCGAGCATAAGCGCCGCGAGCTGCGCCGCCTGGCGCGCATGTTCCCGCACGTGCGGTGGCTCCTCGTCGGCGACGACGGCCAACGCGATCCCGAGATTTACGCCGAGTTCGCGCGCGAATACCCCCAGGCGGTCGCGGGCATCGCGATTCGTTCCCTCTCCGAGATCGAACAGTTCATGGCCCACGGTTCCTTCGAGGCGATGGTCCCCGACGCGCTGTGGACGGTCCCCGAGTCCGTCCCCGTCTGGTACGGCTCTAACGGTCACGCTCTGCTGGAGAATATACGAGGCCGGGGCACCGCCGGGCCGCTGTCCTCCTACTGAGGCCCCTCGACGAGGCCGGGACGCGCTACCCTGGTCGGCGCGGCGGAAGCAGGCCACTCCGCGCGCATACAGGAAGGCGGTTATAGGACACGACGCATTGCTGGAGGGCGGCGGTCTGCCCGCTCGCCGTCCGCCCCACGAGCTTTGCTTGGCGTGTCGGCTCGAAGCTCGGACAGACCCTGCCACAACACCTGGGACTAACCCCCAAACGTTTTGCCCTGTAACCCTAATTTCGCACGTAATTCCCCTGCTGCTCCTTCAGACATTGACTTCACCTCGTTGGAATTGCAACGTTTTCGCGCGGTCTCGAAAAATTACCGCCGTAAATTATGTGCGAAATTTGTCTGGGCCGGGCCTGCCACCGCCCGCCGGCGCCGCGGCCAGGCCCCNCTACATCGTGGGGCCCGTGCTCTCCACGGTCCTGGGCACTGCCCTGCATCCGGCCATCGGTCTGGCCATTTCCATCGTGAGCTTGGCCGTGGGCGGCATACTCTTTTTGTCGCGGCGCTCCTCCGAGCCAGCGACGATCCCCTACGACCCGCATGCCCCGCGCGAGTCCGTCATCCGCAAGCCCGTCGTCCTCGTCATGGCTGCCACCTACATCGGCATGGGCATGACGTTTGGCTCGATGGAGGTCTCGATGGTCAGCTTCACCGAGGAGCTGGGCACCCCCGCGCTCGGCGGTATCCTCCTGGCGCTCTTCTCGATCGGTTCACTGTCCGCCGCGCTCGTCTACGGGGCGCGCACGTGGAGACGCCCCACCTGGCAGCTCTTCGCGATCGGCGTCATCGCGATGGCGATCGGCATGAGCCTGTTCCCCGTCGCCTTCAACATCTGGACGATGGCCGCCGTCATCCTTGTCACGGGCCTGACCTGCGCCCCGACGATGACGAACGTTAACGTCATTATTCAACAGTCCGTGTCTGCCGCGAAGCTGACAGAGGGCCTGACTTGGATGTCGACCTCGATCAACCTGGGGACCTCGCTGGGCACCGCGATCGCCGGGCCAGCAATCGACGCAATCGGCGCGCGCGGCGGACTCTTCACCATGTCGGGCTCCGGCTGGGCGATGGTCGTCCTCATGCTCATCGGCCTGCCCGCGCTACGCAAGAACACCGCCGCGCCCAAGCCTGAACTCCCCCTCGACTGAGCGGGGGTCGGGGGGCCGCGCGTGGCGNCTGACCCGCCAGACGTGGACCTTCAACGGGGACGCGCCCGGCCCGATCCTGCGCGGACACATCGGCGACACCTTCCACATCACGCTGGTCAACAACGGGACGATGAGCCATTCGCTGGACTTCCACGCGGGCCTCGTCTCCCCCGACCAGGTCATGCGCTCGATCGAACCCGGACAGACCCTCGAATACACCTTCGTCGCGAAGAACGCGGGCATCTGGCTCTACCACTGCTCGACCGCGCCCATGTCCATGCACATCGCGAACGGCATGTTCGGCGCCGTCATCATCGACCCAACCGACCTGGGTTCGGTCGACCGCGAGTACGTGATGGTCGCCTCCGAGCTCTACCTGGGCGCGGACGGCACACCAGCGGACGCTTCCCTCCTGTCGGCCCTGGCGCCCAACGCAATGGCCTTCAACGGCGTGCCCTTCCAGTACAAGGCGCACCCCATCCAGGTCAAGACCAACGAGCGCGTGCGCGTGTGGGTCATGGACGCGGGCCCGAACCTGGCGACCACGTTCCACGTCGTGGGCACCCAGTTCGACACCGTGTGGCGCGAGGGCGCCTACGTCATCCGCGGCGGCGGCAGCGGCNAGCGACTGAGCCTGCTCCCCTTTCCCTGCCACGGCCTCGTCCACGTTCGACGAGGCCGTGGCCGTTTCCCGCTCTCGCGCGCGGAAAAGGGGGTTAGCTACACCCCATCGTGACGGGCGTTGCCGCCCTCCGACCGACGATACAATAGCGGGATGCTGGGTACCTATCTCGACATTTTGCGTTACCGTCAGGCCTGGAAGTTTTCCGCTGCCGGGCTGACTTTGCGCCTCCCCATGTCGATGGTGGGTTTGTCCACGATCCTGTTGGTGCGCGCCGAGTACGGCAACTACACGCTGGCCGGCGCCGTGTCGGCGGTCAACATCATCGTCATGGCGGTCTGCGCGCCCATCCTGGCGCGCCGCGTCGACCGGCACGGGCAGCTGCGCGTCATGGGCCCCGCGTGGGTCATCTCCACCTTGTCGATGTGCGCGCTGGTGGCCGCCACCCTCATGCATGCGCCCGAGTGGACGCTGTTCATTCCTGCGGCCCTCGCGGGCGCCACGTGGGGCGCTCCGGGCGCGCTCGTGCGCTCACGCTGGACCACGATCCTGAACAAGCCCGGCCAGTTGACGACCGCCTACGCCCTCGAGTCGGCGGTCGACGAGTTCGTCTACATCGTGGGGCCCGTGCTCTCCACGGTCCTGGGCACTGCCCTGCATCCGGCCATCGGTCTGGCCATTTCCATCGTGAGCTTGGCCGTGGGCGGCATACTCTTTTTGTCGCGGCGCTCCTCCGAGCCAGCGACGATCCCCTNCTCGGAGCAGTTTCGCATGCAATTCGATTGAGTGAACTTTCAACAGTGTCCGCAAACGTTGCAATTCCAACAATATGGTTGCGCGGTGAGACACAGTGTCGGGGGAATTGCATGCGACATTCGCGGAAAGCTCGCCGGGCGGGAGTCATGCGCAGCCACTCATAGCACCGCCGGTAGCGCAGCCAGTAGCACCGCCGGTAGCGCAGCCGGTAGCACCGCCGGTAGCACAGCCAGAGGCGTGCCAGCGGCATGGCACGGTGAATACCGTCGCCGCAAACGACTGACCCAAGCCCCACCGAGACAGATCAAGGGACCACACACAGGCACGCGATGAAACAACCAGCTCCAACCCCGATTGTCCCTCACCAGCACACCGAAAAGTCACCACAAAACCAACACGCTTTGCCCCTTAACCCCAGGAAGGCCGCCCCGAGGGGCGGCCTTCTCACGGTAATGGCCCGTCGAGTCAGGAACCCGACATCGGGCGGCATTTCGTCGGCTGCTCGATAGGGTCGGTTGACTTCAGGACACGCTGAACATCCTCCGCGCTCATTGCGTCATCGTAGAAGGTCCCCAACTCGACCTTCACGTCCGCCCCCGTCGCGTCACTGAGGCGCACGTGGGCGCCCGGAAAGAAGCGAGCCACCGAGTAGGCGTTGTCGACACCCTGCGGTCCCGCGGTGATGCGAACTTTACCCGTATACTCTGCGTCAGCGTTTTCCGGATCCTGCGTTTGGAAGCCCGCGGTCGTGAGCATGTCCGTGGCCTTTGACGCCAGTCCCTGATGTTGAGTCGTGTTGACGACAGTGACGGACACCGTCGAGGGGGCCACTGGCTTCGAATTCGCCGTCGGGCAGGGAATGTCGCCCGTTTCGGCATACTCGATCTTGACAGAGAAATCGTTGCCGAAGGGAACCGGCACGATCCCCGTGAACACGAGGACCGCTAACACCACGACGGTGATTAGCGACACGCCGACGATGGCGAACGTCGTGTTCTGACGCTGCTGACGCTCACGCAGGAAGCGCTGACGCGGAGTAAGGACAGTGTGGGACTCGTTCGGTGTACTCACGGTCTCAACACTATCGAATAGGGGCACATAGAGGCCAGATAACGCCCCGTCTGGAGCATTACATCTTGCCCACACCCACCCCGCGATACGTCGAGAAACCTCGCCACGAAGCCTGGGCCGAGTTCGCGTTACAGGCCTCCACACGGGAAAATCACCCGGTCACAACCGTCAGCGCGGTAGCACCCCAGCCTCGTAAGGCGTTGACACAGTGGTGGGCCCCGAGGAACCCCTCGGAGCCCACCACGACGGGCACATCAGTCTACTTGTTCCACTGGAAGTCCCTGGGATTGATCTCACCGGTCGTGCCGGTCATCCAACCCGCGCGGGCCAGGGCGAAGGAGTTGCCGGTCCTCGTGTTCCAGCAAGTCACGCCGTCCTCGGTCGAGCGACACGCGTAGTCGCCATTCGTGGCCGCCGTCGTATAGTCGAGCTTAGGGCCACCCGTGGGCATGCTGCTCGCGCAGGACTGCGACGCGTCGGTCTTCGATACCGTCAGCGTCCCCACCTTGGTGTCCGAGCATGCGGGGTAGCCCTCATCCTCCCAATTGGATTCAGCGATACCGCAGGTGACACCGTCGACCGTGAAGGAGCACTTGATGTTGCCGGAGGGCGCCATAAAATTGTCCATCTTGGTCGCTCCGGGGGGAGCGGGGTACTTCACGGGGTCATTCGTGCTGGCACGCGCAGAGGGCGTCGGCGAGGACGCGGACCTGGACGGCGCCGGAGAGGAACCGTTATGAGGCCCGTCATATCCGCGCGTGAAAACGAAGATGACAACGCCGAGAAGGACCACGGCAATGAGCGCGAGAACACCGAGCACAATTCCCATGACCGGGAGGGAGCGACCTTCGCGCGTCGGCGACTGGGGAACCGAACCCGGCTGCACCGTGGGCTGCACCTGGTAGGAGGCACCCGCACCAGGGTATGCCTGCGGCATAACCTGCGTGCGCGTAGCACTACTCGACGACCCAGGATAAGAAGAGCCGACAGACGTGGCGGGGTACACAGCTGTCGCTTCAGGATCCTGAGCAGACTTGTCGCCCATGATCGACTGGCGCTGCACCTGAGCGACGACCTGTTCGCGCGCGCCCACCTTCGGTACCGCCGCGTTAGAGCCGACGACAGCAGAATAAGGGGTTGTCCGTTCGACCTGCGAATAGGAGTTCACGCCGCCCTGTCCCAGGACGTACATGCCGGACTCGGAGGTGCGGATCGAGGAACCAGCGACCGCGCCGGACACATCGCCGTGCATGACAAGATAGCCGTTGGAATCGATATACCCGTCATAGTCGTCACGCGCCTCGAGGGCGGCGTTAATCGCCGGGTCATTGAACTGATGCAGCCAATCAAGCAGGCCGCGATAGGCGTGTGGGTGTGCCGCAACAATCGGGCGCACCTCGGGGTAGCGGAACGCCAGTTGACGCAGCGCTTCAGCGTCGGTCGACGGGTCCTGGGCTGCTGCCGCAGGATTGTCGAAATGCAGTTCTTCTGCCATCGATGCTCCAGACTTCATTGGTCACGCGGTTGTTACACAATACCGCGATCACACGTCACACGTGAAACCTTCTCGTATCTTCTTCCCACCATGCGGCGCTGTCACTTGACAAAAGCACTATGACGCGCCACGAAAAACAAAGCTGTCAAAATTGAGTGTCTCAATGTCCGTCGCGAGCGCCCTCACCTGGTCGTCCCAACCCGCGCGTGACGCTTCAAAACCTTCCGGCGTACCAAATTCACGCGCCTGTTGAAGAGCGAAAGACCGAACACCCATCTCACGGGCGATCGTCGCCACCTCAAGCCCATCACCCGGCCCGTCCGGGTAGACGGTCAAGCGCACCTCATGGTCCACCTCCGGGTGAGCCAGCACGATACCCAGAGATTCCCACGCCCGCGCACCGGCCCCCACACGCCCGGCCACGGCCTCGTAATGCTCACGCGTGGCCTTAATGTCAATACCAACCCAATCAACGAGGCCGGCGCCAAGCAAATCCGCGAGGCGTCCCGGGTAGGGGCCGGCGGTGTGCAGGCCAACACCGAAGCCAAGCTCACGCACGCGCACCATCGCTGCGCCGAGCGCGATCTGACGGGTTGCCTCACCGCCGGAGAACACAACCCCGTCGAGCAGACCACGCCTGCGCGCCAACAGGTCCTCCAGCGCGCTCCACGCGACCACGCCCGGGATGCGCGGGTCGATGATCGCGCTGTTGTGGCAGTACGGGCACGCCCACGGGCACCCCTGCAGGAACAGGGACGCCGCGAACTTGCCGGGCCAGTCCACGCTCGACATGGGGACCAGGCCCGCGATCTGCAGGTCGTCCGGCGTCCACTCGCGCGACGCCCGCCCCCCGACGAGGCCGGGGCCGCCCAGGCTCAGCGNTCCCCCTCGACTGAGCGGGGGTCGGGGGGCCGCGCGTGGCGACCGAGGCCCCCGGCCTCGTCGAGCTGCTTTCCTTTAGGAGAACTCCACGCGCGTCTGCCCCTGGTCGTCGACGACGTAACGCCACCCGAAGCGCTCGTTTTCCTGTGACCCGCTCGGTAGTGTCACGGTAACGCCCCCCATGCGTACACCGAAGATTGAGGTCTCGGGGTTGCGTTCCTGGTCCAGGCTCACCTCGATAGTAATGCCGTCATCTCCGGCGCCGTTGACCTTCGCGTTGCATATGTCCGACCATTGCCCGCTCAGGCACTCGCGTGTCTCCTGCTCGGCGAGCGCACGGACCTCCTCAAAATCCTGGGCGGTCGGCACAACGGCGATGCGATAGCGCCCCGAGCTAGTAATCGTGACGTGCCCGTCGTCCGCTTCCTGCCATTGGCCAGTGTCTTCTCGCAGCACCATCGCGCGACCGTGGTCACTCATCTTCGTCCAGCTAAGGTCGTAGACGCCCGGAAAACTCGTCGTGGTGGCCAGTTGCCAATTCATCGGCCATTCGCGGGTCTTCGACTCCTCAGGCTGGGTGTAGGCGCGACCATCGATGTGGGTGACAGACAAGATGGCCTGGTCAGCAGAGACTGCTGTCATGTCCTCGGGGGCTTGCTTGACCTTCCACCATCCGGTGAGGTCCGATCCGGTTTCCCCGCGTGTGAGGGTCATCGAGTAGGAGCGTTCCTCGCCGCCAACGTCGAGGCGCATGTCAGCCACGTACATCTTGGTGGAGTAGGTGGGGCGAACACTCAGATCGATAAGCTGGGGAGCCTGCTCGCGTTGCGCAGACACTTCGGTGAGCGTCATCGAGCACCTGGCGTTGTAGCACCAGCCTGGCTCCGGCGGGTTCAGTTCATCCCACGTCTCACAGTCGCCGTTGACGATCATCTGCACGTAGGCTCGCGCCGCCTGCTCGGGCGTGATTCGTCCCCACACGACATGCTCCCGATACCAGCTACACACCCCTACGCCGATCACCAGCAGGAGTGCCAACCCGAGAATCGCACCCGGTCCACGCTTAATGAAACGACTAATTCTGAGCATCGAACTTCCCTAACCGCTTACATTATGCAACACAACGGTCTGTGTGAATCCAATAAACTTAGAAGATCCCTTTCGCCCGAAGATGCGCATTGTGTCGAGACGTGACACGCCCAAGCGAACGCCAAGGATCCCGACCGTTATCCCGTCCAGCTCACAGCCTTATGACCGGTTACTAAATGACGCTTCAAAAGTATTTTCTTGTATAGACTGCCATTTCTTTCAAAGCCTTCCAGGTGCATATAGTAATCAATTGCAGCGAGCACAAGAGAACCGCACTTAGTCTTCTCCTTACTGCCCAAGCGATCAAAAGAATCGGACGCTGCAGAACCATCATTGTACCCATCGAGCATTTCTCACCCTCCATCGGACGCTTCTGCGTGGTCAGATTATCATGGGCTGCCCGACCGCAGGGACCCTGACCACGCTTGCGCTTCCCCGGTGGGTTGGCCCTATGATTACCCTGATGTTGCTTCGCCCCCCTCTCATCGACGACGAGTCCCCCTCACTCGCCCTGGCACTGACCGCCGGCGCGGGTGAATTCGCGTCGACCCTGCTGGTCGCGGCCATGTCGAAAGGCTGGTACTATCCCGGCGTCGTCGGCTTCGGCGGCATCGGCTCCCAGCGCAGCGCCCGCATCCTCGGTCGCGTCCTCATGGCCCGCGGCGACGACTCCCGCACGTGGCTACAAAACCGCCGCGGATGGCGCCAGTTCTTCAACGCGCAGGTCCCCCGCCAACCCGTCCTCGTCACCGTCGGCAACGCCCGCAGGCTCGCCTTCGCGGACCGCGGCGGCTTCGTCGACATGACGGTCCTCGGCCACGGCCTCGAACCCGGCTGGCACGACGCCACCATCCAAGTCCTGCACGCGGGCGACGT
>NZ_LT635869.1:84103-95753 GCF_900128465.1 Actinomyces bouchesdurhonensis
GCTGACGAGCTCGCCGTGAGCGCCTGCAGCGTCCTCGGAGAACATCTGGCGCTCGTGGTACTCGCCCTTCTTGCCGATGTTGAAGGACTGGACCGGGCGGAAGTAGCCCATGACGCGCGTCCACACCTCGCAGGCCTGCGGCTCGGCATCCGGGTGAGCGGCCGCGCACTTGTCGCAGGTGAAGTGCTCGCCGGCCAGGTAACCGTGAACCGGGCAGATCGAGAAGGTCGGCGTGATCGTAATGTAGGGGACCTTGAAGGCCGTCAGCGAGCGGCGCACCATCTCCTTGCAGGCCTGCCCCGAGGACAGGCGCTCGCCCATGTACAGGTGCAGGACAGTGCCGCCCGTGTACTTGCCCTGCAGGACCTCCTGATCCTCAAGCGCCTGGAACGGGTCATCCGTGTACGCGACCGGCAGCTGCGAGGAGTTCGTGTAGTAGGGTTCTTCGGGCGTGCCCGCCTGGATGATGTCGGGGAAGCGCTTGCGATCCTCCTTCGCGAAACGATAGGTCGTCCCCTCCGCAGGTGTCGCCTCGAGGTTGTACATGTGGCCGGTGGCTTCCTGAAGCTGGACCATGCGATCACGCACGTGGTCCAGGATGCGCACGCACATGTCGAAGCCGCGCGGGTCCGTCAGATCATAAGCGTCATCGGTGAAGTTACGCACCATCTCGTTCATGCCGTTGACGCCGATCGTCGAGAAGTGGTTGTCAAGCGTGCCCAAGTAGCGCTTCGAGTAGGGGAACAGGCCGTGATCCATGTGGTACTGGATCGTCTCGCGCTTGATTTCGAGAGAGCGGGAAGCCAAGTCGATGAGTTCGTCCATGCGCGCGACGAGGCCTTCCTCGTCCCCCTTGTACAGGTAGCCGAGGCGCGCCATGTTGAGCGTGACCACGCCGATCGACCCGGTGAGCTCCGCCGAACCGAAGAGGCCGTTACCGCGCTTGAGGAGCTCGCGCAGGTCCAGCTGAAGTCGGCAGCACATCGAGCGAATCATGTGCGGATCCAGGTCAGAGTTGATGAAGTTCTGGAAGTAGGGCAGGCCGTACTTCGCCGTCATATCGAAGAGCGCGTCGACATTCTCGCCCTCCCAATCAAAGTCGGGCGTGATGTTGTAGGTCGGGATCGGGAACGTGAAGACGCGACCATCCGCGTCGCCGCCCGTCATGACCTCGATGAACGCGCGGTTAATGAGGTCCATTTCCCGCTGCAGCTCACCGTAGGTGAAATCGACGACCTCGTCGCCGATGAGGGGATGCTCGTCGGCCAGGTCGTCCGGGCACGTCCAGTCGAAGGTCAGGTTCGTGAAGGGGCACTGGCTGCCCCAGCGCGAGGGCACGTTCAGGTTGTAGATGAGCTCCTGCATGCACTGCACGATCTCCTCGTACTCCATGTCGTCCAGGCGCACGAAGGGCGCCATGTACGTGTCGAAGGAGGAGAACGCCTGGGCACCCGCCCACTCGTTTTGGAGGGTGCCGAGGAAATTGACGATCTGGCCGCACGCCGACGAGAAGTGCTTGGGCGGGGCCGAGGCGATCGCGCCGCCCACACCGTTGAAGCCCTCCTGGATGAGGCGCTTGAGGGACCAGCCCGCGCAGTACCCGGCGAACATGTCGAGGTCGTGGATGTGGTAGTCGCCCTCGCGGTGCGGGGCGCCGATCTCGGGCGTGTAGACGTGTTCGAGCCAGTAGTTGGCGACGATCTTGCCCGCCGAGTTCAGGATCAGGCCACCGAGCGAGTACCCCTGGTTGGCGTTGGCGTTGACTCGCCAGTCGGAGCGGTCGAGGTACTCCTCCACGGTTGCGATGGCGTCGACGTCGTAGCGGGGTGCGGTCATGGTCCCTGTCCTGTCCTGATTTCCGATTGGATGTACGCGGCGGCGCGAATGAAGCACCGCGTGCGCTGGTGCGGTTGTAGTTATTGGTTGTTCGGTTATCGCTGTACTGCGCCCGTTTGTCTCGACTGCGGGCAACGCGCGCAAGCGTTGCGGCCTGTTCGACACGTCGTGAACACTCCACACTGGTGGGGCGAGGCCGTGGCACTGTGGGTGGTAGCGCTTGCCTTCGCCCGGAACGAGCATCCTCTCGGGAGATTCGCTCACCGCATCACACTAGATGTTGTGTTCGGACCGAACACTCTCCACCATATCTAGTGTCAATCGAGTGTCACACGCTGATCTCGCGAGTCGCTCTGTTCCCCTCACCACCCCATCGCTTTTTCAGAAACTTTCGGGGACCAACGTCCCACAGCAAGGCGCTGGATCAACAGCACAGCACGACACCCACCAGCCTCCTAGCTATCGACCAGAAGCCGCCCGCCACCGACCGCCCTTCCCCACACCTCGGCCTCGCACCCAAAATTTCGCACGTAATTCGTTTGCTTGATCATTCAACAACCGCCACAAACGTTGCAATTCCAACGACCGGATTTCAATGTTTGAAAGATGTGCGCGGGAATTACGTGCGAGATTGTTGGGAAACCACGGCACAACGACCGTAGCCACCACACCATCGACGCCACACTGTCGCCACCACGAAGCGCGGAGGCCGCGACCGGAAACCCGGGGCCTCGTCAACGAAACGACACAATTCAGATGAGGAACGGAAGCTTCTTCACAAGCCCCAGACCCTTCCACCACCTGCCCAAACCAAGAGTGTCACCAGCGCTCGTCAAAGGAATCAAGATGAGGACAAGCGCATAAACCAGATGCTCATTGACGACCGGGTTGAGGGAACCCCACACCCACGGCGCGACAGCGGCGTACATGAAGCCCAGCATGATAACGCCCACAACAGCCGCGAGACGCGTCCCGATCCCAAGAATAAGCGCCACACCGATACCGAGCAGCCCCAGCATGAACAGCCAGTCAACAGCAGGCACAGCAAGGGACTCAAAGAAGGAAGCCAAAGGCTTGCCGGTCGTGGCACCCGTCAGGTAGCTCTGCGCGGGCGTCCCCCCGTTGATCCACGCGCGCGCCGGACCCGTCGAATAGTGCAAGCCGAAAGTCTTATCGAGGAACGACCACAGGAACACGAAGCCCACCGCAATGCGCAGCAGAGCCAGGACGGCGCGCGCAGGCTTGGAAGAAACAACGAACGGAGCGGAGCTGGGCATAACTACTCTTTCGGGAGATGATGACGGACTCACCCATTATCCCAGGCACGGGGCCTTTCCGGGCATCGTAGGGTCCGCTGGACTCGAGCAGATAACCCCGGCGGAGACGAACGAGGTGCGAACGTCGAGCGGTGGGAACTATTCGCCTGCGAGGCGGTCAACCTCGTGGATAATGAGACCGCAAATGGCGCTCACCCACGCGATGGCGGCAACACCGAGGACGCGCGAGCGCCAGGGGCGGATCAGCAGAAAATGCTCGAATCCGTAGCCTGAGCCAGGGGACGCAGCGGACATGCTGAACCCCCACATGGCGGCGATGGTTGCGAGGACGGCGATACCGAGGAGCGCCAGGCACACCCACACCATCGCGCGTTGGACCATGATGCCGTGCCGTGGACGTCGCTCGATGGGCGAAAGGGTGAGGGCCCAGGCGCCAGCAATCAGCGCGGCGGTGATGACATCGGAGGGCCGATGCCAGCCTTCCATCATGACGGATACCCCCATGAGGGATGTCCACGCCCACCCGATCCAGGCGGCGGGGCTGCGGAACCACTGGGGTGCGACGACGATGAGCGCCAGTGACAGTGTGACGGCGACCGTCGTGTGGCCGGAGGGCAGGGAGTTTCCGGCGCCGGTCGTGACGCCCAAGATGGGGCGGGTAAGGATGTAGTCCTTCAGGATCTGAGTCGTGATGTTCGCGCCGACGACCGCGCCGAGGGCCCGCCCAGCGAGCGTGGGTCGGCGCCTGGCGGCCGCGACGATCGCAACGATGATGCCGACTCCAACGAGGACGGGCACGGATACGATGCCGGTGATCAGCGTGGAAAAAGCTTCATATTGGCTGGCCGAGCGCATCGTACCTTCCATGAGGATTGTGTCGAGCACTTGGCCATACGTTGTCGTGAGGGCCACGTGGCCGATCAGTCCGGCTATGAGAAGGCATGAGATGACGCTGCCGAGGCGGCGATAGAGCTTGCGCCGGTACCACGGGTCGGAACTCAACCGACGAGGCCTGGGCTCATTGCGCGTATCGGTTTGACTGGATTCAGGGTCGGTCCGTGTGCGTGCCCGCTTGGAACGGCCAGCGGTGGGGGCGTCCGCTCCCCGCTGGTTTCGGTCGGTGTCTCCTGCGCGTTCACTGGAGCGGGCGCGCGGGCGGACGGGCTTTGAGCTTTTGGTGTAGGACTCGTCGACGGTTGGGTCGGAGGGCAGAGCGGAATTGGGATCGTCCACGTGTTCCTCCATTCCTGTCGATGTGGCTATTCCGGTACCACTGTAGTGGGTTGGGCTAGGGGTTCGTGAATTTGTGAGGCTGGGAGCGACTTGGAGACGTGTTTCAACGTCGTGTTCGGCGATGGCAGGAGGTGGGCGCGCGCGTGAGGGGGGCCTCGGTTAGAGTGGGGGTGTCCGATTTTGCACGTTTCACTCGGGAGTTGTCAGTGGCCACTTCTTTACCCGTCAGCACCGACCGTATTCGGGATTTGTTGCGGTCCCGGGACGTGCATTTTGGCGACTATAACGAGGGTGAGCTGGCATACTTGACGCCGAACGCCGCGTTTTTCTGGAATGCTACGAACCCTCAGATCCTGCAGCTGCGCGCACAGTGGCGGGGTATTGCCCGCACGCCGGAGGAGTTCGGTGAGTTGGCGCGCGAGGTCGCTCAATGTAACGCGACGCGCACCGGTCCGAAGGCGTACGTGGCTCCGCTTGAGGATGGCGCGCAATACGGGCTGATCGCAGAGTGCAACATCGTTGTGTTGTCTGGGCTCACGCAGGCACAGCTCGATCATTTCTTTGAGACGTCCATGGCGATGATTATGGGCTTCTTCGCGGATCTTGAAGCGACCCTGCCGGGGTTCGTGGAGTGGGACGAGTACGGCCAGGAGGCTACGCGATGAACGGTCCTTTTGTGGTCCCCACTGATGACACAACCCCTTACCCAGTCGATTTTGAGCGGGTTGTCGCGGCTGTACGCGACATGGGCTACGCCCTGGATGTGATTGAGCAAGGCCGCGCAGGCGGGGCAATTTTCGACCGTGTGCCTTTCCTTGTGTCTTTCGATGCCGCGGGGCGTTTCCTGTCGATTCGGGCACTGTGGGAGCCTGACATCCCCGCAGCCAGTGCGGAGCACGCGATGTTCGCGACCGTCGATAACTGGAACCGCGAGAAGTATTTCCCGACAGTGTACACGGCGACCACCCCGGATGGGACGTTGGGAGTATACGCGGATTTCGTGGTTGACACGGAGCCGGGCCTGTCGAACGACCAGCTGCGTGATGCGATTGCCTCGGGCATCTCGACGGGTATCGCAGCGATGCAGTACGTGAAGGAGTCAGCCACCGAGACTCTCGGGTGGGTGGATCCGGACTCGGATGAGCGCTGAACGCTCTTCTTCGTCGGCGTGTTCCTCGCACGAGGCCGTAGCTGGTTCATCCGGGCACGCACCCTCGGGGGGTTCGATCGCGCCTTCGGTTCACCTTTCTACTCCGTCTCCGGCTGACCTTCTTGCCCTGCTGGGTCGCCTGAGTTCGGGTGATGACCGCCTCCTCGGCCATGTGACCCTGCCGGGGCGCGCGCAACAGCTCGCGGACTGGCCGCGCTGGGTGTCGCCCGCAGTCGTAGCCGCGTGGCAGAGGCGCGGGGTGTCACGCCCGTGGACCCACCAGCGCGACGCGATGAATGCGCTCCGGGCGGGCCGAANCACTGGAAGAGGCACTGCGCGCGGGCACGGTGCGGGCTCTGGCGACGACGTCGGCGCTGGAGATGGGCCTGGATGTTTCAGGTCTGGACGCGACAATCACGGTCGGATGGCCGGGCACGCGCGCATCCCTGCGTCAACAAATCGGGCGCGCCGGGCGCGCGGGCGCACCGGGAACATCCGTGCTCATCGCTTCGGATAACCCTCTCGATTCGTACCTGGTGCGCCACCCCGAGCATATCCTCGGTGATGTCGAAGCCTGCGTCATCGACCCCTCAAACCCGTGGGTCTTAGCGCCGCACGTTGCCGCTGCCTCCGCCGAAATACCGATCACACCGTCCGACATCAGCTACTTTGGACCGGAACTCCAAAGAGTTGTTGAACGTCTTACCTCCGATGGATACATCAAGCGCAGGCCCGCCGGATACTTCTGGGATGCGACGCGCCCAGAGCGACCCGCCGACCTCACGGACCTGCGCGGCTCCGGCGGCGACATCCAGATCGTCGATGCCGCCACAGGGACCGTCGTCGGTACAATCGACCAAGCCTCCGCTGATGCTCACGTTTTTCCCGGCGCCATCTACATTCACCAGGGACGCACCTTTCACGTCCTGAGCTTCAGCCCCATCACCACGCCAACCGCTCCCAGCACCCAAGGATGGCCACGCGCACTCCTGCCCGAGACCGAGGAGGCCACCCGGGGACGGGACCTAAAGACGAACCGAATGCGAACGGACACCCAGGCCTCGTCGATCATCATTGCGCCCGTGAAGACCGACGATGCGCGCGTCGCCCTGGTCGAGGAAGTACGCACTCCCCTACGGACCCGATCCGCGACTCACACGAGCGTTGAGGTATGCCAGGTCGAAGACACGTACGTGAGCCACGACGAAACCGTCACCTGGCACCATGGGCCGACAAACGTGTCAACTCGGGTGACCGACTACGACTTGCTACGCCTGCCGGGGCTGGAGTTCATCCGCAACATCGAGCTTTCCTTACCCACCCACACGCTGCCCACCAAGTCCACATGGTTCACGCTCACGCCCACAGCGTTGACCGCGATGCGGATCGAGGCGGCTGACCTGGCCGGGACCCTGCACGCGGCAGAACACGCGATGATCGGTATCCTGCCGCTTATTGCAACCTGCGATCGATGGGACCTCGGCGGCCTCTCGACCGAGCTGCACGACGACACCGGCGCGCCCACCGTGTTCATACACGACGCGTTTCGAGGGGGAGCCGGCCACGCGCTCGCTGGCTTTCACAGTGCACGGTCGTGGGTGCGCGCAACTCTTGAAGCTGTTTCCTCGTGCGACTGCGAGTCCGGCTGCCCCCGGTGCGTCCAATCACCCAAGTGCGGCAATGGCAACGAGCCGCTCTCCAAGGCCGGGGCCATCACGCTGCTCACCTACCTCCAGGACCGCGCGCCAGGAGCGTAGGTCCCCTCCACGGTCAGCACGTCATGGTCTCTCGGTCATTTGTTGATCAGCCTGAAACCCTCTGGGATTGTGACGGCCTGATGCCAACGCATCAGATCATGGGTGATAGGACAACGCGTGTTGGTCGGGGTTCGGTCCCGGGCGTCGGCGGGGGAGGTGTCGGGCGTCGGCGGGGTTCGGTCCCGGGCGTCGGCGGGNGGCTCAGGAAAGTCGCTGGCAGCATGGACTCCTGTACTGTCTGATCTCGTTGAGGCCGACAACTCATCGCGAATTTCTGCGATTCGCCGTCGCCCAACGGCCTTGTACCTGGCGCCGACGAAAGCCCTCGCCGCTGACCAGTTGGCTTCTCTGATGTCTCTGCTCGGTCAGGACAACGCCGCCCCGGTGCCAGCTGATCCGGGAAGGTGCCCCGGCCTCGTCGATGAACGGTTGCGCCGCGTGCACGTGGCGACGGTGGACGGCGACACGCCGCGCGAGGCGAAAGAGTGGGCTCGCGCGAGCGCGGACCTGGTCCTGTCGAACCCTGATTTCCTGCACTATGTCATGCTGCCATCGCACTCGCGGTGGTCGCGTTTCCTGGCGTCGTTGCACCTCATCGTCATCGACGAGGCGCACCACTGGCGGGGGGTGACCGGCTCCCACATTGCGCTCGTCGTGCGTCGGCTTGTGCGCATTGCCCATCACCTGGGGGCTGATCCGCGTATCGTCATGCTGAGCGCAACTGTGCGGGATGCTGCAGAGGTAGGTCGCGCACTGACGGGGCGCGACGTGGTGGCCATCACCGAGGATGGTTCGCCTGCAGGCGAGCACGAACTGGTCCTGTGGCAAGGCGGAATCGTCGCGGACGCGTCCGAGGTCGACATTTCTGACTTCCTGGCCGCCATCGACGCGCCGCCGGGCGCGGCCACTCTGAAAGTCCCGATCGTGCGGCGAAGCGCCGGGGTCGAAGCCGCTACGCTGGCAGCAGCCTTCGTCGAAAAGGGGGCGCGACTGCTCGCATTCGTACGCTCGCGTGCGGGGGCCGAGGCCGTGGCCGCGCAGGTACGCGACCGCCTCTCCTCTCGTGGGTCCGCGCTCGCCGGGAGTGTGGGCGCGTATCGAGGCGGTTATCTACCCGAAGAGCGGCGTGCACTGGAAGAGGCACTGCGCGCGGGCACGGTGCGGGCTCTGGCGACGACGTCGGCGCTGGAGATGGGCCTGGATGTTTCAGGTCTGGACGCGACAATCACGGTCGGATGGCCGGGCACGCGCGCATCCCTGCGTCAACAAATCGGGCGCGCCGGGCGCGCGGGCGCACCGGGAACATCCGTGCTCATCGCTTCGGATAACCCTCTCGATTCGTACCTGGTGCGCCACCCCGAGCATATCCTCGGTGATGTCGAAGCCTGCGTCATCGACCCCTCAAACCCGTGGGTCTTAGCGCCGCACGTTGCCGCTGCCTCCGCCGAAATACCGATCACACCGTCCGACATCAGCTACTTTGGACCGGAACTCCAAAGAGTTGTTGAACGTCTTACCTCCGATGGATACATCAAGCGCAGGCCCGCCGGATACTTCTGGGATGCGACGCGCCCAGAGCGACCCGCCGACCTCACGGACCTGCGCGGCTCCGGCGGCGACATCCAGATCGTCGATGCCGCCACAGGGACCGTCGTCGGTACAATCGACCAAGCCTCCGCTGATGCTCACGTTTTTCCCGGCGCCATCTACATTCACCAGGGACGCACCTTTCACGTCCTGAGCTTCAGCCCCATCACCACGCCAACCGCTCCCAGCACCCAAGGATGGCCACGCGCACTCCTGCCCGAGACCGAGGAGGCCACCCGGGGACGGGACCTAAAGACGAACCGAATGCGAACGGACACCCAGGCCTCGTCGATCATCATTGCGCCCGTGAAGACCGACGATGCGCGCGTCGCCCTGGTCGAGGAAGTACGCACTCCCCTACGGACCCGATCCGCGACTCACACGAGCGTTGAGGTATGCCAGGTCGAAGACACGTACGTGAGCCACGACGAAACCGTCACCTGGCACCATGGGCCGACAAACGTGTCAACTCGGGTGACCGACTACGACTTGCTACGCCTGCCGGGGCTGGAGTTCATCCGCAACATCGAGCTTTCCTTACCCACCCACACGCTGCCCACCAAGTCCACATGGTTCACGCTCACGCCCACAGCGTTGACCGCGATGCGGATCGAGGCGGCTGACCTGGCCGGGACCCTGCACGCGGCAGAACACGCGATGATCGGTATCCTGCCGCTTATTGCAACCTGCGATCGATGGGACCTCGGCGGCCTCTCGACCGAGCTGCACGACGACACCGGCGCGCCCACCGTGTTCATACACGACGCGTTTCGAGGGGGAGCCGGCCACGCGCTCGCTGGCTTTCACAGTGCACGGTCGTGGGTGCGCGCAACTCTTGAAGCTGTTTCCTCGTGCGACTGCGAGTCCGGCTGCCCCCGGTGCGTCCAATCACCCAAGTGCGGCAATGGCAACGAGCCGCTCTCCAAGGCCGGGGCCATCACGCTGCTCACCTACCTCCAGGACCGCGCGCCAGGAGCGTAGGTCCCCTCCACGGTCAGCACGTCATGGTCTCTCGGTCATTTGTTGATCAGCCTGAAACCCTCTGGGATTGTGACGGCCTGATGCCAACGCATCAGATCATGGGTGATAGGACAACGCGTGTTGGTCGGGGTTCGGTCCCGGGCGTCGGCGGGGGAGGTGTCGGGCGTCGGCGGGGTTCGGTCCCGGGCGTCGGCGGGGGAGGTGTCGGTGGCGTGCTCGCACCGCCGATGGAAGTTGGCGGTGACGTGCGCTTGCGTCGTCTGTCATTGTGCTTGCGTGCTCGCACCGCCGATGGGAGCCATCCCATCGGGAGGATTGCACCTGTTAGGGAGGATTGCACGTGATCAGTTGGGGTTGAATCTTCCTGATCGGGTGTTTCGCCTCATCGGCAACAAGCCTCGCCTGGGAGCTGGCCGACCGTCGTCCCCTTGTCATTGCCGGCGATTCCCCACCGGCGTTTGTCGACCCCCGGCCTACCCGCGCCCGCGCAACCCGTACCCGTGCAACAGGGCCCCGTCGGCGACTCCCTACCGGCCCTTATCGGCGCACGCCGAGCAGTCCCGCGCCAGTGGGGGAGCATTGGACCCGTTAGGGAGCATGACACCGGGGGTAATGGTGGGGGTTTTGCAGCATTAGAAGCCTCCCCTCGGCGTGTCGCCGGCGTGTCGCGCCTCTAATGGTGCAATTCCCCCCATTTGATGGCGTAGTCATCGGCAAGCAAGTCACGCATAGGTCCCCGTGAAGCGCAATTCCCCCGTTTACTGCCGGTGAGGTCGCAGTTCGGGGCAGTGTGGCGCCCCGTCGAGCAGTCCTGCACCAGTGTGGCGCCCCGCCGGGCGGTTCTGCGCCAGTGGGGGAGCATTGGACCCGTTAGCGAGCGTGACACCGGGGGTAATGGTGGGGGTTTTGCAGCATTAGAAGCCTCCCCTCGACGTGTCGCCGACGTGTCGCGCCTCTAATGATGCAATTCCCCCCATTTGACGGCGCAGTCATCGGCAAGCAAATCACGCATACGTCCCCGTGAAGCGCAATTCCCCCGTTTACTGCCGGTGAGGCCACGCCTCGGGGCGGTGAGGTCGCGCCTCAGGGCAGCGTGGCGCCCACAGTACAAACCATTTCGGTAGCAAACGCTGACAATGGCGTGTCGTGGGCAAGGTGCTCTGCGTTGTGGACCCAACGGCGCCTGACCTGGCGTGCCGCTCGCACGCGAACCGCTGAACATGCGCGTTAACCCCGTAACACGCACGTCAACCCCTAGATATGCGCCTGGGCGCCGCCCACACGCATACCATCGGACCCACGCGCATACCACCGGGTCCACGCGCGAAGTGTCGGGCCCGCGTGCGTGCCATCGGGCCCACGTGCGTGCAAGCGCACATCCTCGAAGCAGTTTCGCATGCAATTCGATTGAATGAACTTTCAACAGCATCCACAAACGTTGCAATTCCAACGATATGAATGCGCGGTGCGACACGGTGTCGGGGGAATTGCATGCGATATTTATGGATAACTCGCCCAGTGGGAGTCATGCACTACCACTCATAGCACCGCCGGTAGCACCGCCGGTAGCGCAGCCGGTAGCACCGCCCCTCGTGGCGCAGCCAGTGGCCTGGCACGGTGGCCTGGCATGGTAGATACCGTCGCCGCAAACAACCTGCCCAAGCCCACCATGACAGACCAAGGGACCACGCACGTGCCCACGATGAAACAACCAACTTCAATGTTGATTTTCCCGCACCAACACGCCGAAAAGTCACTACACAACCAACACGTTTTGTCCATCCTCCAAGTTGACTCCAACCACCTCCAACACCGACTTTCCCGCACCA
>NZ_LT635869.1:95795-112212 GCF_900128465.1 Actinomyces bouchesdurhonensis
GGCCGGACGCGCCCACTAGACCCACGACACGCCGTCTAAAGCACCACGTTTGCGCCTATAGCCCCCACTAGACCCACGACACGCCGTCTAAAGCACCACGTTTGCGCCTATAGCCCAAAAAGCACTCCCACAGGAGTGCTTTTTATAAATGCAGAACCCCCACCGGTGGATCGCACCGAGGGGGGCCGCTGCGCGCCCGAAGGGACTCGAACCCCCAACCTTCTGAACCGTAATCAGATGCTCTATCCATTGAGCTACGGGCGCTGTGCCGTTTGGCTGGATACAAGCTTACACGCTTCTCGCCAGGACGCAAAACCAAACGATATGAACTGAACCACACGGTAGAAGTGTGTCCTGTCGTTGACTGCAACCGAACGACATATACGAGGATCCTCCGCGCACCCGGCAGCGCACCCTTATCCTTGCTGCATTCCTGCCCTGGGGAGGTTCGGATGATACCGTCACGCGGAGGACCGACCCTCAGCATACACGGTTTTCGCCCTCGCGCGCAGCCGCGGCGAGTGACAAGTGAGAAGGCACTGGCATGACTCGCCCGCGGCGTGACTTTTTCGGTACGGTCATGCCGTCACTCATGCTTGACGGTTGACCATTGCCATCTCCTTCGACAAGGCAGGCATACTCTGGACGCATGAGCGATATTGACATTCCCGGAATCGGATCGTTGGAACCACGTCCCGCACTGGAACACCTGGATTTGCTTGCGCCGCCGGTCGCCGCCGCGCTGACTTCGCTGGCCGAGCGTGGGGTTGCCTCGGCCTCGTCGGCGCTCGTGGTTGAGATCGACCCGGAGTTCGCGGACACGGAGACGATGACGCGCGAGTTTGGCATGGACCTGGCACTGTCATCGAATTGCATCTTGGTTGCAGGCAAACGCGCGGGCGAGGAACGAATCGCCGCGTGTGTGGTGCGCGCGACCACGAACGCTGATGTCAACCACGTCGTCAAGAAGCGCCTTGATGTTCGCAAAGCGAGTTTTTGGCCGCAGGAACGCGCCGTCGAGGCATCGGGCATGGAATACGGCGGGATCACTCCGGTGGGCGTACCCACGTCGTGGCGTCTCCTCATTGATTCGGCGTGCGCGTTCGGCTGGAGCTGTATTGGCTCAGGCCTGCGTCGGTCGAAGCTTTTCGTAACCGGCGAGGTCCTCGCCGCACTCCCAGGTGCCGAAATCGTCGAAGGTCTCGGGGTCTGATGGGACGAGGCCCGGGCTCAGCATGACACTACCCGCCCGGTTTGGGGTCGCAGCGCAGACTGCGAGGCCCGGCCTCAGAACCCGGTCGGAGTGCCCGTAGACAGTTGCGGGGCCTGGCCGGGATTCACAACCGACCCAACACCGTCAACATGGCGGGAAGACGGAACCCGGTCGGAGTGCCCTTAGGCGGTTGCGGGGCCTGGCCGGGCATCTGTGCGACCCCTTCAAGCCGCAGGCTCGTTCACGTCTCCTCTCCCGCTCGGGCCACCGCCCACGGGTGTGCTACGCAACTGCCGGGCACAGGGTTTCGGACACAGGGTGATAGGACAACGCGTGTCGGTCCCAGNGCAAGCCGAAAAGTCGCCACAAAACCAACACGTTTTGTCCATCCTCCAAGTTGGCTGCCACCAACTTCAATACCGATTTTTCGGACTATAGGTCACGAACGTGGTGCTTAAGTTCCGGGTTTAGGTTGGGATTGCGGGCGAAAGTCGCTGTTATTTAGGTTCGGGCGGTTAATCGCGCAGCTTCCTTGACTTTCTGGGGTGATCGTGTAGTGGGTGAGAACACGATCGAATCGTGCTCGGCGTTGCCCGGTGTGCGCTGTGCCGATGAAGAAGAATGGACACACCGCGGCGGGCGCTCAACGGTGGAAATGCACCTCGTGCGCCCTGTCAACCACATGTCCATCAGGGCGTGCGCGCCGACACGAACAAGCCGATGAGCTGGCAGACTTCATCGCGTGGGCGACGTCTCGGCACACCCAAGACGAACAGGAAGGCTCAGCGCGCGCTTTCCGGCGTCGTACCTGTTGGTGCTGGCAGGTGCCGGTACCTCACCCGCCCGTCACCGGGCAGGTCCACGATCAGATCTTCATTGACGGCATGCACCTGTCGGGCGAATGGGTGCTGCTGATCGCCCGAGACCGCGAGCATGTGCTGGAGTGGCAGTGGGCGGCCAACGAATCCGCGCAGGCCTACACGGCCCTACTTGAACGCCTCGCTCCTGCCGATGTGGTCACCACCGACGGTGCTGCAGGCGCCTTGGCGGCTATCGCGCACCTATGGCCCTCCACGCGCGTGCAACGCTGCCTGGTCCACGTTCATCGTGACATCATCCGCGACCTCACCATGCATCCCAGAACCGAACCCGCACGGGCGTTGCTGGCCTTGTCACGACGCTTGACGAGCATCACCAGCGTCGACCAAGCCAGCGCGTGGTTGACGATGCTCCACGACTTTGGGCACACCTTCCGAGAATGGATGTCACAGCGCACCTTCGCCGCTCAAGACCCTGCATGGGCGTCAAAAACCGGTAAAACCTGGTGGTACACGCATGAACGCACGCGCCGCGCCTACCGACGCTTGGCACGACTGGCACGCCAAGGAGTGCTGTTCACCTACCTGACCAACCCCGACGGCACACCAGCCGACCCGCCGGCCTGCGCCACCACCAACCACGTCGAATCCATCAACGCTGTCGTGCGTGAACTCCTCCACGCTCACCGCGGTGCCAGTGCCTACCACCAAGCCGTCATCGCCGAATGGGCTCTCCTCCTGCGCACCCCACAACCCCCGACCCCCACCGAAGTCCTGACCCAATGGGAACACGACGGGCGCCCCACACCCCGCCGGATCCCCACACCCAAACACCCCAACCACACCGATCAGAAACGCCACGGAATCCCGGAAGGAACCCCCACCCCAGAAGAAGGACTCTGGCCACGCAAAGGCTGGGCCGGACGCGCCCACTAGACCCACGACACGCCGTCTAAAGCACCACGTTTGCGCCTATAGCCCCCNCCTGCGCCCATGCAGCAGGACCCTGTCGGTGATGCCCTTCCGGCGTTTATTGGCGCCCCGCCCTACCCGCGCCCACAGTGCAGACCACCTCGACGAACAATGGCTAGCATAGGCGTGATGGCCCAGATGTTCTGTGATGCGGGCGACTCCAGAACGCAGTTCACCACTGCGACCCCTCCGCACCCAGGGCTGGATGGGGGGTTTTGCAGCATTAGAAGCCTCCCCTCGGCATGTCGCCGGCGTGTCGCGCCCCTAATGGTGCAATTCCCCCCATTTGGTGGCGATGTCACCGGCAGGCAAGTCACGCACGGGTCCCCGTACGGCGCAACTCCCCCCGCTTGCTGTCAGTGAGGCCGCGGTTCGGGGCAGCGCCGCCCACGCGCATACCATCGGACCCACGTGCGCGGCGAGGAACGCAGGCAGCTAGCACGCCTCGGCGAACTGCGCCCCTGAACCTGAGTGTCCACACCAGGCCACGCGTTCGCCCACGCGTTCGCTCGCACGCCGGGCATTTGGGGGTATTCATACCCCCACGATGAAACAACCACCTCCAACACCAACTTTCCCGCACCATCAAGCCGAAAAGTCACCACAAAACCAACACGTTTTATCCTTTAACCCATAACCCCCAAGTGGGCAGGCTGCCCGGCGGCCCAGTTCGCGGGGCGCCACAGGCGACAAAACCCCGGAGCCTGGGTAGGTTCCGGGGTTGAGTGGCGGAGGATGGGGGATTCGAACCCCCGAGGGCTTGCACCCAACACGCTTTCCAAGCGTGCGCCATAGGCCACTAGGCGAATCCTCCGTGCACATCGTGCCGGACAATCATAAGCGATAAACGCCTCGATGCGCCAATCCACGCCAATGGAGCGGGTCACAGACGCTGCTACATCAGGCAGATGAGCATGAATATGAGTGCCATGACGGCGCTGTAGGTGAGGGCGGCGATGGATTCATGCATGCCGACGCGGTCGGGTAGGTTGAGTGCGCGAATGAGGGCGATGGACGCCAGGAAGACGGCGAGGACCAGTGGGATGATGAAGACGCTGAAGACGCTGACCCACAGGGCTGCTCGCGCCAGCGGGTTGGTGATGGGTTTGGGCGAGGTGTAACCTCCGTCAGCGAAGACTGCGCGCATGTTGACGTATTCGGTCCCTGGGAAGCGGGTGATGCTTGGATGAACCGGTGTTGGGGCTGTGGGGGCATACCCGAAGCGGTCGCCTGCGGTCCCCGTGGCATGAACCCTCGGGTAGGGGGAGGTCATGCCGCTGCGCGGGGCACTCATCGACGAGGCCTGGGCTGTCATTCCCGGGAGCGCGCCGCTGGGTGCGGGGGTGGGGGTTGATGCCTGTGCGCTCATGCGTCCACTATCCCATACGGGAAGGGGCGTGCACCACACTTTGCGTGTGGATGCGGTTTTTCAGTAGTAAATACCGCGGCCCGGCGCCTGAACGCGCTACCCTGGTGTTCCGACCGGTACGGCCATCCCGCCCATCAACTGATCGGATTTGTACGCGCATGAGCGAAACGAAGACTTCGTTGTTCCGTTGGAAGCTTCACGGTAACGGCACATCTATTAATCCCGGTGACGTCGTCCTTCCGGGTGAGCGGCTGTCGTGGCCGCGCACCGTTGGCATTGGCGCCCAGCACGTGGTCGCGATGTTTGGTGCGACGTTCCTTGTTCCGTTGTTGACGGGTTTCCCTCCGTCGACGACGCTTTTTTTCACCGCGGTCGGCACGCTGCTGTTTTTCCTGATTACGGCGGGTCGTCTGCCCTCGTACTTGGGTTCCTCGTTCGCCCTGATCGCCCCGATCACTGCGGTGTCTGCGTCTCTGGGTTCTTCTTATGCGCTCGGCGGCATCATTGCGACTGGCGCGACGCTGGCCCTCGTCGGCTTGGTCGTTCATTTCGCGGGCGTGCGTTGGATTGATGCGGCGATGCCGCCCGTGGTGACGGGCGCGATCGTGGCTCTCATCGGCTTGAACTTGGCGCCCGCCGCGTGGAACTGGGTGAAGGAAGGTCCGATCACGGCTGTCGTGACGATCGTGTCGATCTGCCTGGTGACGGTTCTTTTCAAGGGTATCCTGGGTCGTCTGTCGATCCTGATCGGCGTGTTGATCGGCTACGTGGCCGCGATTCTTCAGGGCCAGGTCGACTTCTCGACGGTGAGCAAGGCCGCCTGGATTGGTTTCCCTGAGTTCCAGGCCCCGAGCTTCGCCCCGTCGACCCTGGGTCTGTTCCTGCCGGTTGTGTTCATCCTGGTTGCTGAGAATGTTGGCCATGTGAAGTCGGTGTCGGCGATGACGGGTGAGAACTTGGATGACCTGACGGGCCGTGCGCTTATGGCCGACGGCTTGTCCACGATGTTGGCTGGTAGCGGCGGTGGTTCGGGTACGACCACCTACGCTGAGAACATCGGTGTCATGGCGGCGACCCGCGTGTACTCGACGGCCGCGTACCTGATCGCGGCTGGTGTTGCCTTGGTTCTGTCGATGTTGCCGAAGTTCGGCGCGCTGATTGCGACGATTCCACCGGGCGTCCTCGGCGGTGCGGGCACGGTCCTGTACGGCATGATCGGCATGCTGGGCGTGCGTATCTGGGTGCAGAACCGCGTGGACTTCTCCAACCCGGTGAACCTGAACACCGCCGCGGTGGCCCTGATCGTCGCGATCGCGAACTTCACGTGGAAGATCGGCGACATGTCCTTCGAGGGCATCGCGCTGGGCACCGCCTCGGCGCTGGCGATCTACCACGGCATGCGCCTGATTTCGAAGCTGCGCGGCACGAACCTGGAGGCGGCGACGCCAGCGTCGGCGCCGTCGGGTTCGGAGCTGGAGGGCGAGGCGTACTNTCAGGGAGACGACCGCCCAGTACACGGCGTCGAAGAACGTGTTGAAGGTGTCCGGCTCGACGTTGAAGATGACGAGGGCGCTGACGAGGATGTAGCCGATCGCCAGGCAGAGGACGGCCAGCAGCGCCTCCCGCTGTTTTTCGAACACGGCGGCGATGGCGGAGGTGCTCTTCGAGTAGCGGATGAGCTTGAAGGCCCGCAGCGTGCGGAAGAGGCGGAGGACTCGCAGCGTGCGCAGCGCGTCGTTGAGGGCGTTGAAGACGGGCAGGATCGACGCCAAGTCGATGATCGCCATCGGCGTGAAGGGGTAGATCAGGAACGACAACGCGCCTTTGCGTAGCTTCAGGTCCGCCGTCGCCCAGCGGGCCAGGTAGTCGACGATGAACACGAGGACGCACGCGTACTCGATCGTTTCGAGGATGGGGCTGGATCCTTTGAAACACAGGGGAAGGAGGCTGGCAACGATGAGCACGGTCATGACGCGCCCGTACCACATTGCTGCTCTCCCATCGCCGTTGAGCAGGGAGTAGAGACGTTTTCGCACCGTTGACACTCCTCATTGATAGACGCGTGACGCACCAAGAAAACTCACCCGCCACTGGGAACCCCCGTGCACGAAGCGAGGGGCACGCTTGTCAGTCGCCGACACCACGCACTGTAGCACCGCACGGGGGCCCGCCGACGACGCCCCGCACGCGGTTCGAGAGCCGTTCGACGACCACACGGCGATGACCCATTGCGTCAAAAACTCAACGAGTGTCCCCTCACACTCACTATACATATCAATTATTTCCACGTAATATGTTGACTATGGCAACGGATGCATCATCGCTGTTTACTGCCCTCGTGAGCGCGGAACTACGCGCCTGGAACGCGGTCGAGTCCGCGCTGTGCGAGGCGAACAACCCCCTGTCACTGGGCCGCTTCCTGGTCCTGCGCGCCGTGCGCGACACCCCCGCCTGCCGCATCCAGGAGGTGGCCGCGAGTCAGGGCATCACTCTCGGCGCGGCTTCATGCCTGGTCGACCGCCTGCACCGCGACGGCCTGCTCCATCGNGCGCAGGCCCTGGAGGACGCCGGTTACACGGTGGATCGACAGATGCGCATCGGCCAGCGCGAGGTCTACATGCCCGAGCTCTGGGCCGGCTCGATCGACGTGTTCCCCGAGTACACGGGCAACCTGTTGCAATACCTGGATTCCGACGCGACCGCCCGTTCGACGGATGAGGTTTACGCGGCGCTGACCGGCGTCCTTCCGCAGGGGCTGCGCGCCCTCGACCAGGCGCCGGCGACCGACCAGGATTCCTATGTGGTGACCTCGGACTTCGCCGCGGAGCATTCGCTGGCCTCGATCGGTGACCTGGCCGGGGCGGGGCCGCTGACCCTGGGCGGGAACTCGGAGCTTGAGACTCGCCCGTATGGCCCGGCCGGCCTGTCGCGGACCTACGGGGTGACGGTGGCCTTCACGCCGATCGAGGATTCGGGCGGCCCGCTCACGGTCAAGGCGCTGAGGGACGGGGACATTCAGCTGGCGAACATCTACTCCTCGGATCCGGCTCTGGCGGACGGCACTCTGACGGTCTTGGCGGATCCGCAGGGACTGTTCCTGGCCTCGCACGTCGTCCCCCTGGCCTCGGCTCGCGTGGACGATGAGGCGGCCGCCGTCATCAACCGCGTGAGCGCCGCGCTTGAGCCTGCGGATCTGGTGGAGATGAACCGCGCGTCCACGCAGGAGCAGCGGTCGGCGTCGCAGATCGCCCGGGAGTGGCTGTCCTCTAAGGGTTTGCTTTCCTGACGTGTCCTTCCGTGGACGAGGCCGGGGCTGGGGAGCGCGTTCGTGTTTCGCACCCCGGCCTCGTTGCTCGTGTAGTCGCCCACAAATTTAAACCTTTATGTGACGCACACCATTATTTGACCTACTTTTTACGTTTGTAACCAAAATGTAATGCGCACATGATGGACTTACCCACTACGTTTCACGAAAGACGAGCTACTCTCAGACCATGACCACGGGCAAGGCCCCACGGTCCCAACCATCAACCAGGAGGAAGTAACCATGAACCTGAAAAAGGCATGGCTCGCCATCCCCGTCGGCGCTGCGCTCGCACTGAGCGCATGCTCCAGCGGCGTCAACGCCAACGCTGTCGTCATGAACGGCTCCGAACCGCAAAACCCGCTCCTGCCGGGCATGACCAGCGAAAACGGCGGCGGCAAGATCCTGTCCGCACTCTTTAGCCAGCTCGTCCGCTACGACACTGACGGCACCCCCGTCCTCGACGTCGCCGCATCCATCGAACCCAACGAAGACAACACCCTCTGGACCGTCAAGCTCAACCAGGACCGCAAGTTCTCCGACGGCACCCCCGTCAAAGCCGAGAACTTCGTCCGCGCCTGGCAGCTCATCACCACCAAGGAACAGACGCAGGCCTCCTTCTTCGACTCCTTCGAAGGCACCAACGAAGAGGGCAACGGCGACCTGTCCGGCGTCCAGGTCGTCGACGACTACACCTTCACAATCAAACTCAAGCAGCCCAGCTACGACCTCGTCAGCCGCCTCGGCTACACCGCCTACGCGCCACTGCCCGACTCCACCCTGAACGACCCCGATGCCGGCGGCCAGAACCCGGTCGGCAACGGCCCCTACAAGCTCGCCTCCAAGACCGCCTGGGATCACAACGTCCAGATCTACCTGGTCCCCAACGATTACTACGTCGGTGCCGAGAGGGCCCAGAACGAAGGCCTCGTCTTCAAGTTCTACCAGTCAATGGACGCCGCCTACAACGACCTCAAGGCCGGCAACCTGGACGTCATGGACGCCATGCCTTCCTCGGCCATTGGCTCCTACCAGGACACCTTCGCCGGACGCTCCGTCAATGACCCCTACGCCGGCATCATGACGCTGACAATCCCGCAGTACCTCGACCACTTCTCCGGCGAGGAAGGCCAGCTGCGCCGCCAGGCCATCTCCATGGCCATCAACCGCGACGAGATTACCCAGCAGATCTACTCGGGCACCCGCACCCCCGCCAAGGACTTCACTGCCCCCACACTCGAAGGCTACTCCGAGAACCTGGCAGGCTCCGACGTCCTGACCTACAACCCCGACAAGGCTAAGGAACTGTGGGCCCAGGCCGACGCCATCGCCCCGTGGGACGGCACCTTCGAGATCGCCTACAACTCTGACGGCGGTCACAAGGAATGGGTGGATGCCGCCGCGAACTCCATCAAGAACACGCTGAACATCAGCGCCGAAGGCAAGCCGATCGTCGACTTCAAGACCATGCTCCAGCAGGAGGATGAGAAGACGATTGGCGCAGCCTTCCGCTCCGGCTGGCAGGCCGACTACCCGTCGATCTACAACTTCCTGCAGCCGCTGTACGTGACCGGCGCAGCCTCCAACAAGGGCTTCTACTCCTCCCAGGAGTTCGACAACCTGATCACCCAGGCTGCCGGCGCCGCCACTGAAGAAGACGGCATCGCCATCATGCAGCAGGCCCAGGAGGTCCTCCTGAAGGACCTGCCCGTCATCCCGCTGTGGTACTACAACGTCAACGGCGCATGGAACGACAAGGTCGACAATGTGACCTTCGACTGGCACGGACTACCGGTCGCCTACAAGATCACCAAGACCTCGACAGACAAGAAGTGAGTTCTTAGGAACCATCCTCACGAAGGGGGGTGGGTGGCAGCAGCCGCCCACCCCCCTTCGCGCAGCAACCACCACTAAACCCAAAACCCACGCCAACACACGGGCCACGCGCGCACCAAACGCGCCCCCAGCCTCGTCGATGCCCACATCGCAGACCACACCTGTCAACCACAATCAGGGAAACACACCTGATTCGCTGGCCACATAACGACCCCCACTACTCATTTGCCCATTCTTTACCCTATGATGGGACACATAGGCAGCCCCGCCCCCAGCGGGGCGCACGATCGGGAGCGGCACCGCGCCCATCCCTCGACACGAACCTAAAGGATTGCCCATGCTCCGCTACATCGGACGGCGACTCCTCCAGACCATCCCGGTCTTCTTCGGAGCCACCTTTCTGATCTTCGCGATGGTCTACCTCATGCCAGGTGACCCCGTCGCCGCACTCGGCGGCGACCGCGGCCTCACTGAGGCAGCCGCCGCAAAGATCCGCGCCGAGTACCACCTCGACCAGCCCTTCTGGATGCAGTATCTGCTCTACCTCAAAGGTGTGTTCACCCTTGACTTCGGCAAATCCTTCAACCAGCAGCCCGTCATCGACGTCATGGCTCGAGCCTTCCCCACCACGATGGCGCTGGCCGTCTACGCGCTCGCCATCGAGTCCATTTTCGGCATCACGCTGGGCACAATCGCCGGCGTTCGCCGCGGCGGCTGGTTCGACTCCACGATCCTCGTGTTCTCACTCCTGCTGATTTCGGTGCCGACCTTCGTCCTCGGCTTCGTCCTACAATTCCTCCTCGGCATCAAACTCGGAGTCTTACCGGTCACAGCCAGCGTCTCCGTCGACTTCGCCTCCCTCACCATGCCAGCCATGGTGCTCGGCGGCGTCTCCCTGGCCTACGTCATCCGACTGACCCGCCAGTCCGTCTCCGAGAACGTCTCCGCCGACTACGTGCGCACCGCCCGCGCCAAGGGCCTGACCAACCGCGCCGTCATGTCCCGCCACATCCTGCGCAACTCCCTCATCCCCGTCGCCACCTTCCTCGGCGGCGACCTCGGCGCCCTCATGGGCGGCGCCATCATCACCGAGGGCATCTTCAACATCAACGGCGTCGGCGGCACGCTCTGGCAGGCCATCCGACTAGGCGAAGCCCCCACCGTCGTCTCCATCACAACCGTGCTCGTCCTGGTGTACATCCTGGCCAACCTCGTCGTTGACCTTCTCTACGCCGTGCTCGACCCGAGGATCCGCTATGAGTGACATCATTCCCTCCGCCAACATTGCCCGCACCCGCGCCGGGCAGGACCACTACGTCTCCGACATCGACGAGACCGGCCTCGGAGCCGTCGACGCCGTACCCGACGAGGGTGCCCCCTCCTCGATGTGGGGCGAAGCCTGGAAACGACTGCGCGTCCGCCCCCTCTTCTGGTTCGCAGCCGTCATCATCTTCGTAGCCATCATGATTTCGCTCTTCCCGTCGCTGTTCACCAGCCAGGACCCGCGCTACTGCGAGCTCTCCCGTTCCCTGGGCGGCCCCGAACTGTGGAGCCACCCCTTCGGATTCGACAAGCAAGGCTGCGACATCTACTCGCGCGTCATCTACGGGGCCCGCGCCTCCGTCTCCGTCGGTGTTCTCACCACGATCGCCGTCGTCATCATCGGCGGCACAATCGGCGCCATCGCCGGCTACGTCGGCGGCTGGATTGACTCGCTGCTCTCTCGCATCACCGACGTCTTCTTCGCGATCCCTCTGCTCCTGGCGGCCATCGTCTTCATGCAGATGTTCAAAGAGTCACGCTCCATCGCCATGGTCGTCGTCGTCCTGTCAACCTTCGCCTGGACATCCATCGCACGAATCACGCGCGGCTCCGTCATGAGCGCCAAGAACGAAGAATTCGTCACCGCGGCACGCGCCACCGGCGCCTCGCGCGGACGCATCCTCATGAGCCACATCATCCCCAACTCGATGGCCCCCATCATCGTGTACGCGACCGTCGCACTGGGCACCTTCATCGTCTCCGAGGCCTCACTGTCCTTCATGGGCATCGGCCTGCCGCCCACGATCGTCTCCTGGGGCGCCGACATCTCGACAGCCAAGGACCAGCTCAGCGACGCACCCATGGTGCTCTTCTACCCGGCCGCCGCCCTGGCCCTAACCGTCCTCAGCTTCATCATGATGGGTGACGCCGTGCGCGAAGCCCTCGACCCGAAGGCACGCAAGTGAGCGAAACGAACAACCCCGCCCCCTCCGACAAGGAGATGGAAGAGATCGTCGAACGAGCCGTCGCCCCCAGCGCGGCCCCGGCCTCGTCCCCCATCCACCCCGACGACGAGCGCCCCCTGCTCAAAATCACCGACCTCGAGGTCACCTTCACCTCCTCAACGGGCGTCGTCCCCGCCGTACGCGGCGCTAACCTGACCATCTACCCCGGCCAGACCGTCGCAATCGTCGGCGAATCCGGCTCCGGTAAGTCCACGACCGCCGCCGCCGTCATCGGCCTACTGCCCGGCACCGGCAAGGTCGCGGGCGGCACCATCGAATTCGACGGACGCGACATCACCCACCTGTCCACCAACGAGTGGGTGTCGCTGCGCGGTTCCGGCATCGGCTTGGTCCCCCAGGACCCCATGAGCAACCTGAACCCCGTGCTCCGAGTGGGCACGCAAGTCAAGGAAGCCCTGGTCGCGAATAACGTCGTACCCAAGTCCGAAGTCGGCCAGCGTGTCACCCAGCTCCTGGAGGAAGCAGGCCTGCCCGATGCGGAACGCCGCGCCAAGCAGTACCCGCACGAGTTCTCCGGCGGCATGCGCCAACGCGCCCTCATCGCCATCGGCATGGCCGCGCACCCCAAGCTGCTGATCGCCGACGAACCCACCTCCGCCCTAGACGTCACCGTCCAGCGCCGCATCCTCGACCACCTCGGCAAGCTGACATCTGAAATGGGCACCGCCGTGCTGTTTATCACGCACGACCTCGGCCTGGCAGCCGAACGCGCCGAACAGCTCGTCGTCATGCACCGCGGTCGCATCGTCGAGTCCGGCCCCGCCCTGGAGATCCTCCAGCACCCGCGCCACCCCTACACGAAGCGCCTCGTGTCAGCCGCGCCCTCCCTGGCCTCAGCCCGCATCGAATCCGCCCACAAGCAGGGCATCTCCGTCACCGAGGAGGAACTCACGGGCGCCGGCAAAGGATCAACCTCCACGGAGGCCATCATCCGCGTCGAAGGCCTCACCAAAGAGTTCGACATACGCGGCGCTAAGAAGGGCAACAATACCTTCCTGGCTGTCGACAACGTCTCTTTCGAGCTGCGTCGCGGCACGACCCTCGCCGTCGTCGGCGAATCCGGCTCCGGCAAGTCGACCGCAGCGAACATGATCCTGCAGCTCCTCAAACCCACCGCTGGAAAGATTTTCTTCGACGGTGTCGACACCTCGACAATGAGCCGCACGGAACTGTTCCACCTGCGCCGCCGCCTCCAGGCCGTCTTCCAGAACCCCTACGGGTCACTGGACCCGATGTACTCGATCTACCGCCTCATCGAGGAACCGCTGAAAATTCACGGCTACGGCACCCTCGAGTACGCCGCCCAGGAGATCAAGCGCGCCGAGGCCACCGGTCGCGAACCCGAAGAGTGGATGACGAAGCTCGTCGAAGCATCCGAGGGCAAGCGCACCCTGACCGCCGCCGAGAAGCGCGAGTTGAACCCGAAGAAGCTGCGCATCGCCCGCGCCGCCGAGCTGCTCGACATGGTGGCGCTGCCTCGCTCCGCGATGCGTCGTTATCCGAACGAACTCTCCGGTGGCCAGCGCCAGCGCGTGGCCGTCGCCCGCGCCCTCGCCCTCAACCCGGAGGTCATCGTCCTGGACGAGGCCGTGTCCGCGCTCGACGTGCTGGTACAGAATCAGATCCTGTACCTGCTCAACGACCTGCAGGCCCAGCTGGGCCTGTCATACCTGTTCATCACGCACGACCTGGCGGTCGTCCGCCAGATCGCCGACGACGTCATCGTCATGGAGAAGGGCAAGCTCGTCGAGGCCAACTCGACGGACGAGCTGTTCAACAACCCGGTCCAGGACTACACGCGCGAGCTGATCGAGGCCGTCCCCGGCCGCAACATCCAGCTCAACCTGTGAGCTGACGCGCGCGGGGGCCCGAAGCGCTGCAGCGCTTCGGGCCTCTTGCTGTATCGCCCGCTGCGGCGCTTCGGGCCTCTTGCTGTTTGCTGTGCCTGGGTTCCGGGGCTGTGCGTTCCTGCCTCGTCGGGCCGGGCTGCTTGGTGTGCCGGGCTGCTCGTCAGTTCTGTTGTGCCGCTATGTACTGATCAGTCATGCCCGCCAGTCACCAATGTCGCACGTAATTCCCCAGAACGTATTTCAGACTGTGACATCCGACCGTTGGAATTGCAACGTTTGTGGGCTATCGCGAAAAATGACCGAGTTGAATTACGTGCGAAACTAATCTGGCGCTCGCTGCACCGCTGGCGATGGGGGTTTTGCACCATTAGGAGCCTCCCTTCGGCGTGTCGCCGGCGTGTCGCGCCTCTAATGATGCAATTCCCCCCGTTTGGTGGCGGTGAGGTCGCGACTTGAGGGGGATGGCCGCCCAACCGAAGCAATGTCGCACGTAATTCCCCTCCACATATTTCAGACTTTGAAATCCGACCGTTGGAATTGCAACGTTTGTGGGCTATCTCGAAAAATGACCGAGTTAAATTACGTGCGACTTTTGCTGGGACGGTTACCGTCGTCACTCTCGGGCCCTCTACCGACCACGCGAACCGCGACCAAGATTGGCTACAACGAACTCCTTCACCAAGAACTGTTGCAACCATCACGAGAACCTGCAGAGCGCGGCGTGCCCCGCCCCCACGGGCCCCTACAGAACGCACCCGCGCACCCTGACATTTGTCATGGCACCACCTGCATCAAAGGACACTTCCGGCCCCTCATATACGCGCGCAGACTGGGTGCCATGAACGCAGAAACAACGCCCGCCCTTCAGGCGACGAACATCCACCAGTCCTTCGGCCACGTCGACGCGCTGCGCGGCGTGAACCTCACCCTCATGCCCGGCGAGATCGTGGCGCTCCTCGGCGTCAACGGCGCGGGCAAGAGCACGTTCCTGGACATCGTCCTCGGCCTGGCCACGCCCACGCAGGGCGACATCAGCGTCTACGGCATGAGCCCGCGCGAGGCCGTGCGCCGCTCGCTCGTGGGTGCCATGCTCCAGTCCGGGGCCTTGCCGCGCGACGGAAAGGTCCGCAACACGATCGACCTGGTTGCCGCGATGCACGCCGACCCGATCCCCACCGACGAGCTCCTGGAGCGCACGAACCTGACGAAGCTCGCCAAGCGCCCGCTCAACAAGCTGTCCGGCGGCGAGGTGCAGCGCGTGCGACTCGCCCTCGCGCTGTCCGGCAACCCGGACTTCCTGATCCTCGACGAGGCCACGGCCGGCATGGACGCCCTGGNGTTCATCCCGCTGGAGCAGATGCCGCCCTTCGTCTCCCACGTCGCGCCCTTCACGCCCCTGTATGGCGCCGTCCAGGCGATCTACGCTGTCGCCGGAACCGTGACGATGCCGACGGCGGCGTGGCTCAACATCGTCGGGTGGGTGGTTATCACGGCGGGCATCGCCTGGTGGGGCGCGTCCCACGACACGGCTCGCTAGGCTGGTGTCATGAAGGAGCGCTTGATCTCCCTGGCGTGGGCGGCCCCGTGGATGCTGTTCATGGGGTTTCCCCTCGCCTACGCCCTGGAACTGCCGGATTCGGCCCAGCGCGCGGGCCTCATCGGGTTGTGCGCCCTCGTCGCGGTCGTGAACTCGGCGACGTGGCTGGCCAATCCCCTGCCCGCGCGCAACTCCTTCACGAGGCCATTCATCCTCTCCCACGCGGCGCTGGCGGCGGCGACGGTCGCCTACCTCGTGTACGCGGTTTCCGTTGACACGCCTCACGCGTTCATGCTGACGTCGTATCTGCTGGTCGCGTGGGTGTTTCAGGCGCCGGGCAGGTTCATCGTCGCGGGCCTCGTGCCGGTGACCGCTATCGCGGGTGTGGCCGCTTACGCGCAGGGTGAGCCCCTGTGGATGGGCTGGTACCTGCTGCTGCTGTGTGTCTTCGTGGGGGTGGCGCGTTGGCGCATGGAGCGTTCGGCCCGCGAGCATCTGCGCCGCCAGGATGCGATCCAGCGTGCAAAGGCGGCGGAGCGGGCGCGCCTGAGCACGGATCTGCATGACATTCTCGGGCATTCGTTGACGGGGATCACGATGGTGTCCGAGCTGGCGGGTCGTCTCCTGGAGGCTGGGCGCGTCCAGGAGGCGCGTGAGCAGATTCGCGCGGTGACCGCACAGTCGAACGAGGCCTTGGCTGACGTTCGCCGCATCGTGGCGGCCACGCGGGCCCTGTCCCCAGCGGAGGAGCTCGAGGAGGCGCGGTCGCTTCTGGAGGTCGCGCGCGTCGACGCCGAGATCACGAATGAGGGTGAGCCGCCGTCGGGTCCTCGTTCGGCGGNTCGCCGTCGCGGAATTGGTCGGCGACGGCGGCCAGGGACCCGAAGGGCATGTAGTTGTCCCAGTGGATGATCGCGGCGCAGGCGGCCAACGGGTCGGAGGGGATCGGCAGGAGTGTGAAAATCAGCAGGCCTGCCAGGTAGAGGATCCACGCGAGGGGCAGTGCCCTCGGCAGCTTCCACATCGACGAGGCCCGAGCCGCGACCACTGGGATCTCCGCGGTCGTGGGGGTGTGTGGGTTATCTTCTCGCGGCAGGAGGGCGCCGGTCCGCTTGGATCGACGGTAGATGAGGGGCAGCGCCTTGGAGACGGTGAGGCGATCGTGGCTGGTGTGACCGGGTGCCTCGTCGTGCGAGGTGGCGCGCGAGGGACGTCCGCGTTGGCGCGCGC
>NZ_LT635869.1:112992-123952 GCF_900128465.1 Actinomyces bouchesdurhonensis
CGCGTCGGCTGAGGAGCCACCACAGGGCGCAGGTGAGCGCGATGACGACCGAGTACAAGCCAGCGTCCGTCGCCCAGTTGATTGCCGTGTACATGTCACCCCTCTCTTTGAGGGGAACATTACCGGCGTTGTTCGGCAACGTTCACCGATTTGCGGGGTGTTCCACACCAGATGGACACATGGTGAGAAAATAACGGACTTTCTCCCATATATCGTTAGTCACAATCGTGGGTTCGCGACGCATTCAGGGGAGATAATGCCACGCATGTTGATGCTTCCAGGACGCTGACAGTTTCGGACTATTGGTCACCTGGGCAGGTTGCCAGCTGGGTCGCCATTGCGTCCTGCTCAGCCTGGGTGACGCTGAGTCCGTACGCGTTTTTAACGGCGATCTGCCGCTTAACGTAGTCGCAGCGGAAGTTGACGTTGGGCGGTAGCCACTGGTCGGCAGAGGATGCCGACTTGTCTTCGTTCGCCGCCCCGTCGACCGCCAGAAGGTTCTGCGGATCGTTGGCGAACTCCTGCCGACGTTGGGCGTCCCACTGCCATGCCCCCGAGCGCCACGCGTCGGCGAGAGCGACGACGTGATCGATCTGAACCAGGGACGAGGTCTTGTTACCCCTCTGGAACTGGATCGTAGCGCCCGTGTAAGGCTCAGCGAGCGTGCCAGAAAGCACCACGCAATCGTGGGTTCCAGGCTTGAATGTGGGGCGCGCGAGGTCTCGGGCAAGAATGTCGTTGCGCGTGTCGCAACCATTGTGGTCAATGTCCGCCCATCGTTGCCCGAAAGCCGCGCGGTCGTACTCCGGGACAGCGGATGCATCGTCCGCTGACCGGACAGTGAGTTCACGCAACTGGCGGGCTGCCTCACTGTCGGGAAGGGCCGACAACGCCTGCCCACTGTGCACCGGCGGCCACCCCAGGCGCGAACGCAAGCCCAGTAGGTCCCAGCCGACACCGGGCGCGAACGCCCACACGAGGGCGACAATGATCACCAGGGCACCGAACGTATCTCCAATGCTCCTGCGACGGCGACGAGACATCTCTCCTCCTTTCCGCCCTGCGGCCGGGTGTGCCGAGGGGGCCTCGAATCTTCGTTCGAGACCCCCTCATGATGCGTCCACCCATGCGCATCTGCGTCCTACGCGCCGGGCACCTGTGGATAACGTTAGCCGCGTACGCGCTTGCGCATCGCCTCACGCACAAAATAGATGCACACGATGATGAGCGTGAGCGCACCCATCGAGACCAGCTGAGTGCGACCCTCGGCGCTCGTGAGCATGAGAGCGGCGATCCCCGCTAACCCTACGAGCACAACCCACGGCAGCCACGGCCAGCCGGGCATACGGATCGCCAGGTTACCGGAACGCTCCAGGGCCGGGTGTAGGCGCATGAGCGAGATGATGATGAAGGTCCACACGATGAGCAGAACCATGCCGATCGCATTGATGAGCATCGCCAGGATGGTGTCAGGCAAGTACCAGTTGCCCAGGACCGCCAAGAGCGCCAGCACGACCACGAGGCCAACCGCGTTCTTCGGGGTACGCCCGTCCTCAATGTCGCCCTCCCTCTCGGTGGCCAGGACGGCCTCGCCGCCGTCGAGTGCCGCCGTCGAGTCGCTCGACAGGCCGGTCTCGGACACGTTCGAGCCCAGCAGCCAACGCGGACCCATATCGCGCGCCGACAGCGAATACGCCATGCGCGAGGAAGCGTAAATGTTCGCGGAAAACGCGGAAACCAGCGCCATGAAGATAATGGCTTCCATGATGGCGCCCACGTCAGGGACCAGCCACGTCGGCAGGACGGTCTTGAGCGGATCAATGACCATGCGGAGGACAGCTGAGAAAGCGTCAGGACCCATGTCGGGGCCATCCCACGGCAGCAGGGCGATCAGCAGGATCACAGAGCCGACGTAGAACACGAGGATGCGAGTCACAACGGAGCGGATCGCACTCACCATAGCGGCGCGAGGATTCTCGGCCTCGGCGGCGGCGATCGTCACGATTTCAAGGCCACCGAAAGACGTGATGACCGCCAGCAGGGCGACGGCAATACCGGCCAGCCCGTTGGGTGCAAAACCGCCGTGGCCGCCGATGTTCTCGGCCACGCTCTGGTGGCCCGGCAGCGGCCCCGACACCATCGTATGGATGACCAGACCGACACCGACGAGGAGGAAGATGACGATCGCGACGACCTTGACCATGGACAGCATCGCCTCGATGAAGCCGTAGCGTCCCGCGGCCAGCAGGTTAATGCCGCCGATGATAACGACGATGGCCAGAGCGATAGCCCACTGAGGAACGCTCGGGAACCACCCGACGAAAAAGGTGGCCGCGCCAGTGACTTCCAGGCCCGACACCATGATGAGCATGACCCAGTACAGCCAGCCGATCGTAAAGCCTGCCCATCGACCGATACCGGCCTCAGCGTAGGAGGAGAAGGAACCAGTCGTCGGCAGTGACGAAGCCAGCTCAGCGAGAGCCAACATGACCGACACGACGATGACGGCGGCCACCGCGTAAGAGACGAGGACCGCGGGACCGGCCTGAGCGATCGCGGAACCCGTGCCTATAAAAAAGCCGGCACCAATCGCCAGGCCGAGGGCCATCATGGACAAATGCCAGGTCTTGAACTGCTTGCGCCCCGAGGCGCTCGCCGCCGACGTTGCGGGAGACGAGGAGGAAGGTGTTGATTTGGGATTCACACCGCCATACTAACGCCTGCTCCTACGCAGAGCTTTCAACTGTGAATATGTGAGAGTGATCGTCCATTCGCGGGTCTGCGGCAGCCTCCAGCGCCGCCAGTTAGCCAAACCTGTGAAAACGAGGCCAACGATAATGGATGCGCCCATGCCGAGGACGGGCTGCCCCATGTACCAGAAGCAGACGGTCACGAGCGAGCAGGCGAACGCCGGGGTTGCATACAGGTTATTACCGCCAAAAACGCGCGGGACGATGCCCGCCGAGATGTCGCGGACCATGCCGCCTCCGATGGCCGTCATGATGCCCAGCAGGATCGCGGGCATGATGGCGAAACCCGCGTCGAGGGTTTTGATCGCGCCAGTCGCGCTCCAACACCCCAGCACCATTCCGTCTGCGATAACGAGGAGCACCGACCAGATGTGCGAATCCATGCGGAACGCCATCGCGATGAGGGCGCCGGCGATCGCAAAGCCCAGATAGTAGGGGTCAGTGATCGCCACGGGTGCCCCCGTGCGAGTAGCTAGGAGCATATCGCGGACCATGCCACCTGCGAGGGCCGTCATGATCGCGAGGATACAGAAGCCAACGGCGTCGAAGTTGCGTTCTCGCGCAACCTTGCCTCCGAGGATGCCGTTGAGGAGCACGCCCATGAGGTCGATGGCTCGGAAGACCTCGGGCAGTGAGTTATTCAGCGCGTCGAGCAGGTGCATGGCGGTCCGAACAGTCGGGGGTTGTTCGTCCTCATGGTACCGCCTGCCCTCAGCCCGGCGCGGGATGGCAGTGTAGCGAACACGCGGCGAGTCCTGGCGGCAGGCGCATGTCCGCCATGGGTACCGAGCTGTCACGGTGACTGGCGGGCTGGCTCAGGGCCCTCAGGGCCCTCGGTGCCCCATCTTCGCGTATCTTAGGTCCGCCGGCACCAGGACGCCTGAATGCGACAATAGGCACATGACTGCCCTATTTGCTGGACTAACCACCCTGGATGTTGTGCACCGACTCGACCACACGCCCGACCCGGGCTTGAAAGTGACCTCCACGGATTTCACGATGGCGGCCGGAGGACCCGCGACGAACGCGGCAGTCACCTACGCGGCGCTGAGCGCCGNAGCGGAACCTGAGGCGGCCAGGGCGCGATCCACGGCCTCGTCGACGACGGGCACGCCGTCAGCGGGCGTGTACTCGCCGACGATTCCTGCGTGTGGGGTGGTCATGTCGACGACGGACCCGTCGGGCAGCAGGTGAAAGGCGTCGCGTGTGCGGTCGAGGAGCCCTGTTTCCTCGTCGAACGCGTCGTGAGTGATGAGGACGGGCGTGTCGAGGCCGTGCAGGGTCTTCTCGCCAGACACCATGGACATGTCAGCGAGGGTGTTTTTGTTGATGGTGAAGTGGCGGCGCACGGACTCCGAATCGTTGGGGACGGTGGTGGTGCCGTGTCGCTCCAGCTCGAGGAGTTGCACGTCGGAGAAGACGAGGTCCCAGTCGTAGGACAGGGGGCCGAGGACCGGCGAGACGAGCACGTAGGTCTGCACGGCGGACGGGCGGGCGCGCAGGGCGATGGTGGCGCCGAACTCGTGGCCGACGCAGATTTGGCGTGTGAATCCTTGGTCGGCCAGCCAGCCTGAGGCGGAGCGGAAGTCTTCGATGAGCGGGTCGAAGGTGATGATCTCGTCGCCGGACTTTCCGTGTCCGGAGTAGTCGAAGGCGAGGGTGGCGTAGCCGGCGCGGCGCAGGGCGCGACCGAGCGCGTCGAACATACCTGAGGCGTGGCGGTCCGACAGGAAGCTGTGAGAAAAGATTACCGCGGCGTCGCGGCAGTCCACGGGACGCGTGAATGTCCCGGAGATGGACACACCCCGGGGCGTCTGGATAGTTACTTGGCTCACGCATTAAACATAGCGCGTTCACGGTGTCGCGGAAAGAGGGGACCACAGTGTGCGCATCTGTAACAAGGTGACGAGGCCTGGGCTGGGTTTCCGAGAGAAATCTCCACTCCGAGTCAGGGGCGTGCGAGTGGGGGCGAGCCAGCACTAAGGTAAAGTGATGATGCGCCGGTGAGAACACCTGCGCGAGAACGCCCGGCGGACCGCGGGCGCCGCCCCACGCAGCGAGAGAAGGACAGATATGGGAACCAAGACGGGGATCCTCATCGGGATTGGCATCGGATACGTGCTGGGTGCCCGCGCGGGGCGTGAGCGCTACGAGCAGATCCGCGCTGGCGCTTCGAAGGTTCGTCGTTTCCCGATCGTGGCTCGGCCTTTGGATGCTGCGGGTCAGAAGGTGTCGGATTTCGTGCGTGCGGGCGGCGAGCAGGTGACGGATAAGGTTGCCGACGCCGTGAAGGAACGCCTTTTTGGCGCCCCCGCCTCGCCGANTGTGGGCGTGGCCCTGCTGTTCACGGGCGGCGTGGTCGGCATCTTGTCGGGCCAGTCTCCGACGCCTCGCGCGCTGCGCCAGCTTGTCGTGGGCTACGGCGCCGCGGGCGTCACCTACCTGCTGGGCTTACTGTTCGGCACGTCGGTGTCCTAGCAGGGCGGTCGCTCAGAGTTTGACAGGTTGCCTTCGGGGGGGTAACTTGACCAGATGGTTACCTGTCGCCCCGATGCAGCAAGCCAGAGTGACTCGGGTGGAGATGGCACGCCGGACTTGTCCGCTTTCGACGAGGCCGCAGCCAACGTGCGCCGTTCGGCGCTGAAAGCTCAGCGCCTCGCGGAGAAGGCCGCAACGTTCCTTGAACTCCGGGAGACGGTGCGCGGTCAGGGTGAGGATGCGTCTGGCCGCGTCAACGTGACGGTCGACGCCTCCGGTTGTCCCCTTCGGGTGCTCATTGACGGGGACGAGGCCGTGGGGCGTTTGGTCATTGACGCCTGGAGGGCGGCCCAATCGAGCGCTGGCGCCCAGGTAGCCGACGCCGCCGTTGATGCTTACGGCGAGTCAGACCCGGGCGCACAGGCATTGGTCGCGCGTTATGGGTCGGCACGGGAGCAAGACGCCGGGGAGCGCGAGAGCCGACCGATTGATCGTTTCGGGATACTGCGCAATCCTGGTATCCGCAGGGAGTGGCACTGACCATGGCGGACATCTCCCTTGACTTCGAGAAAGCGCGTGCGGCGGCACGCGAGTCACAAAGCGCCGGCGACGACGTGAAGTCGTCGGTCGCTGGCGTGGATGACGGTTGCAATGATGCAGCCCTCGGCCTGCTGGTTGGACCGCTTGTCACGGCCCCGCTGGGTCTTGTTCGCTGGTGGGTGCGCTCCATGGTGGAGGAAGCAGCTTCTGGAGCAACGAAAGATGGAGACAGGCTGATCGAAGCCCTTCAGAGCTTCGAGGAGTGCGAGGATGCCTCAGCTCGAGCAATTCGGGATGCCGCACAGGGTCGTCGTGGCACGGGGGGAAGGACGCTGATGCCGTGAGCACGGAAGAGCTAGCAGGTTCGGGCCTCCTGGAGGACTTGGATGGGCTCAATAAGTCCATGTCGTCGGGCTCATGGCTGGGAACGGGTTTATCGGGGCTGGCCGTCGTCGGGGATGTCGTGGGGTTGATGGTTGACCCGATTGGGACGCTCATTGACTGGGGTGCTTCCTTTTTGCTGGAGCATTTCGAGCCGCTCAAAGGTTGGCTTGATGATCTCGCTGGGGACGGTGATGCCGTCCAGGCTGATGGCCAGTCGTGGTTGGCGTGTGCTGCAGCGGTGGCGCAGCGCGCCGATGAGCTCGAGTCGCGCACGCAGGCGCTCGTGGGAGAATGCGAAGGACTGACCGCGAGCACCTTTCGATCGCGGTCCGCTTCAACGGTCGGCGCGCTCCGTTCGGGCGCTCAGGCGTTGGAAGCGGTCGCGACCGCGTATTCTATTCTGTCGGGAGTTGTCAGCGCGGTCCACGATCTCGTCCGTGATGTTCTCGCTGAGATCATTGGAACCTTAGCCAGTGCGATCATCGAGATCGTCGGCACGGTTGGTTTGGCGTCTGGCGGTGTCGTTGCTCAAATTCAGATCAAGGTTGGCGCAGCTGTCACGTCATTGACGGACAGCGTCACAGGTGTCGTCACTTCCGCGAAGAACCTTGTCTCTCACCTGCATGATGCTCGAGGCATCCTCGAGTCCATCACGAACCTGCTGAAGAAGGCTCCCGACACGTCGCTCGCGGCGATCATTCCGTCTGGGATGTGGGTACGACGCACGAAGAATGGCCTGGACGTCGTGGAGAGGGGTCATTTCACGAACTCCTTCGCCGACGCCGCGCATACGGCCCAGGTGCTCGATGAGCTGGAGACGATCCGACAGGTGAATCTGACGACCGCGCGTGAACTTCAGCCTTCTCTGGCCGAGCGGCTCGCGCGGTACGACCTGCCTCCTTCTGCGGGGAATGCCGACCAGATTCAACGGACCCTCGATAAACTGGATCGACAGGGCGTTGACGATTTTGAGCTCATTCAGATGCAGCAAATGTCTTTAGGCCTGACCTCGTCGCGCAATGGTGCGCGCTATGCGGCGGAGCGGATGGGGCATGCGGGGCTCGACCACGCGTGGCACGAGCAGGGCATCTATAACCTGGGGCTGGGCGGCCCCGGGACGGGTGCCGGGCATCTTGACGACTTCGCGATTCATCATTCGGGAACGGAGTTTCACATCGGCGAGTCGAAGGGAGGAGGGGCCCGGATGGGCACGTATTCCGTGGACGGGGTACGGGTACGTCAGGGTTCTGCGGCCTATATCGGCGACCGCCTGGGCACCGACACGTCGTTCCACGAACTAATGTGGCTCTTCATAATTGAGGGTGTAGGGGTGTTGGGTGGGGTTGGGCGTGTCGTGGCCGGGTAGGGGTCGAGGTCTTCCGATGATGGGGGTTCCGACACCGTCCATCCGAAAGACCTCGACATGCCCAATACTACCTTTGATCGCCCCGACCTGAGCGCGTTCACGCGCCTGGATGACCTGGGCCTGGAAGTGACGGGCCAACGCATGTGGCCAGACCATGCAGTGTTGGCGTGCCGCATTGTTGGTGAGGACCGGTGGTGTCGACGCTGCGGGTGCCAGGGCGAGGCGCGTGACACGGTGGTCAGGCGCTTGGCGCACGAGCCCTGCGGGTGGCGTCCCACGATTTTGCATGTGAGCGTGCGCCGCTACCGGTGCGAGACGTGTGCTCACGTGTGGCGCCAAGACATGAGCCAAGCGGCCGATCCGCGCGCCAAGCTCTCACGGGCGGCGGTGCGCTGGGCGCTCACTGGGCTGGNGGGCGGTCATGGACCCCTTCCACGTCGTGCACCTGGCCGGAGATGCTCTCGATGAATGCCGCAGACGCATCCAGCAAGAACTTCACCATCGGCGCGGGCGCGCCACAGATCCCCTGTACAAGGCCCGCCGTATGCTCCACACCAGATCCTGCCTACTCACCCTAGGCCAGCAGTACCAGATACTCGACCTGTTTTCCGGCGACGAGCACGTCGCCCTCGAGGTCACCTGGAGCGTCTACCAGAACATTATCGACGCCTACCGGGCGCCCGACACGAGTGCAGGTAAGGCCCTGATGCAAGCCGAAATAGACCGTCTCAGCGACGCGGACGTGCCACGCTCCCTCACAGAGATCATCACACTGGGCAGGACACTCAAACGTCGAGCCGGGGACATCCTGGCCTACTTCGACCACTCCCACACCAGCAATGGCCCCACCGAAGCCATCAACGGCCGCCTCGAACACTTACGCGGCTCTGCCCTCGGATTCCGAAACCTCACCCACTACATCACCCGCTGCCTCCTCGAAACCGGAGGATTCAGACCCCAACTACACCCTCAATTATGAAGAGCCACTAATGTCGATGAATCAGGATGTCTGGCACGACATCAAGACGGGGCGCATGACCCTGCACTCAGACGTGTCGTTCACGCGCACCGCAGATCCGGAGAAGATTCGCTTCACGACGACTCCGATCACGCTCGCGCCGCACCACATGGATAATATTGATGCGAAGATTGCCGCATGGACCGACGCAGTCGGAAAAGGGGACACCCCATGGACCAGACACGGTTGAATCCCGAGCATGTGCGTGTCACGCCCGAGGGGGTGCGCATGATGACGCTGTCGCGCCTGAGCGAGATCCTCGACGCGTGGGAGTCTCTGACGTGGCCCGCCAGCCGGGCGGACGCCGCGGCCTTCCGCGATCGTTTCGGGTGGACTCCCGACCCCAGAGAAAGCCTGCTCTTCACCTCCGACGTCGTGCCCGAACGATCATCCTCCTTCATCGTCTACACTCCCTTCGACGGCGTCGCATGCCTCAGGTTCTATCTTGCGGCGCACCTAGACCCACACAACACGTCACAATTTGACGACACCCTTTCGTTCTACCTCAACTACATCATCAAACACCTCGGCGAGAGGCTACAGAATAGAACGGGTTCACGCGAATCAGGAATCCGATTATTCACAAGCGACAACCTTTACTATCGCATTGGAGATGGAGGTGAGAAGATCACACTATCTCTGAACTCCCCTTCGGAGACGGGTAATCTGCTCGACTTCCTCGACCGCAAGGCCCGCGGCGAACTGGAAGACTGGGAACGTGAGTAACGCGCCGTTGAATCCCGAGCATGTGCGTGTCACGCCCGAGGGGGCGCGCATGATGACGCCGTCGCGCCTGAGCGAACTCCTCGACGCATGGGAGTCTCTGACGTGGCCCGCCAGCCGGGCGGACGCCGCGGCCTTCCGCGATCGTTTCGGATGGACTCCCGACCCCAGAGAAAGCCTGCTCTTCACCTCCGACGTCGTGCCTGAACGATCATCCTCCTACATCGTCTACACTCCCTTCAACGGCGTCGCATGCCTCAGGTTCTATCTCGCAGCGCACCTAGACCCACACGACAAGAAGCAATGCGAGCAAGCGTATTCTTACTATCAGGAGTACCTCGAACAACGCCTCCATAACCGACTGGCCAGCAAAAGAACATTCGACAAGTCCTGCGTTGAGCTTATCTCCCAGGATAGAATCCTCTATTTTCTCGGAGGCGCCGCAGACAAGATCACGCTATCTCTGAACTCTCCTTCGGAGACGGGTAACCTGCTCGACTTCCTCGACCGCAAAGCCCGCGGCGAACTGGAAGACTGGGAACGTGAGTAACGCGCCGTTGAATCCCGAGCATGTGCGTGTCACGCCCGAGGGGGCGCGCATGATGACGCTGTCGCGCCTAAGCGAACTCCTTGACGCGTGGGAGTCTCTGACGTGGCCCGCCAGCCGGGCGGACGCCGCGGCCTTCCGCGATCGTTTCGGGTGGACTCCCGACCCGTTAGATGGATTGTTGTTCACCTCTGATGTCGTCCCGGAGGAAACTTCTTCATCCTTCTCTGTTCTCAGGCCTGACGACATAGTTGGTCTTGACTTTATCGTCGCTAATCGTCCGGACTTCCAACCAGGCAACGATGAATATAAGCCCCTTCTCACCGAGTGTCAGCCCTACCTTACAACTATTCGACAACGCCTCGGAAAATCCCTAGCTTGGAGCAAAATAGAGCCCGACGGAATATGGCGATTTGCAACTGTAGACAGCTCCATGTATGTTCTTTCGGCCGGACGACGCAGTATCACTCTCTTCCTCAAGTCGTCCAGACTCGCAAACCTCTATTTCGACTTCAAAGATAGGGAAGCCCGCGGCGAGCTGGAAGACTGGGAACGTGAGTAACGCGCGGCGGCGTCAGCCTGCACCACTGTTGACCGGCATCGCCTGAGAACGAACACCGGGGGCTGCCCCCGAGGGCCCCTGTGGCACACTGTGGGGATGATTGATTTTCTTTCTCGCGCGCGCGGCGCGCTGGTGGGCCTGGCGGTCGGTGACGCCCTGGGCACGACGAACGAGTTCAAGGTGGCAGGCACCTTCACGCCGTCCACGGACATGGTCGGCGGAGGCGTCTTCGACCTCGAACCAGGCCAGTGGACGGACGACACGTCAATGGCGCTGTGTTTGGCGGATTCGCTGCTGGCACAGGGCCGCTACGACTCTTTTGACGTGATGGACCGATACATGCGCTGGTTCAAGGACGGGTACCGTTCGTCGACGAACGTGTGTTTCGACATCGGTGGCCAGGTGCGCGCCGCGCTGTTCGACTTCGAGCACCAACAGCGCGTCCTCCGGACCGCGCAGCGCACGACCAGCGCCGGCAACGGCGCGATCATGCGCCTGGCGCCCGTCGTCATCGCCGACTTCGAGCACCGCGAAATCCGCGAGATCGTCGCAACCGCGGGCCTGAGCGCGCGCGAAACCCACTATTCGGTCG
>NZ_LT635869.1:124955-135651 GCF_900128465.1 Actinomyces bouchesdurhonensis
GGCCAGACCGTGGGCCGCGAGAGCGGCCAGGTGGTGGGCTACCAGGTGCGTTTCACGGACGAGGTCGGCCCCACAACCCTGGTCAAGCTCATGACGGACGGCATCCTGCTGGCGGAGATCCAGTCGGATCCGATGCTGCGCCGCTACGACACGCTCATCATCGACGAGGCCCACGAGCGCAGCCTGAACATCGACTTCATCCTGGGCTACGTGGCGCGCCTGCTGCCCGCGCGCCCGGACCTGAAGGTCATCATCACGTCGGCGACGATCGACTCGGATCGTTTTGCGCGTCATTTCGGCACGTGGGAGGGCACACCCGGCTCGGGCCGCCTGATCGAGCCCGCGCCGGTCATCGAGGTGTCGGGCCGCACGTACCCGGTGGAGATCCGCTACCGTCCCCTCGGCCCGACGACGCCCTCGTCGTACACGTCGGAGGCCTCGTCAAAGCAGACGGATGAGACGATCGAGGTCATCGAAACCACCGAGGTCACCGAGTCCGGCCCCCTCCAGCTGGTCCTGGAGGACCCGGACGACGAGCTGGCGACGCTGGGCTACGGCATGGGCGAGGACATCGACGTGGAGACCGCGATTTGCCACGCGGTGGACGAGCTGAGCGCGGAGGGCGACGGCGACATCCTGGTCTTCCTGCCGGGTGAGCGCGACATCCGCGACACGGAGGCGGCCCTCCTCGACCACTTGAAGGGACGAGGCCGGCGCGCGGGAGACGACAAGGGCGCACGCCCCGGCGACATCGAGATCCAGCCCCTGTACGCGNGAACCATGCATGGTGGCGTGGGTTGTCGGCACACGCGCGGGCACGCCTGACGCGGATCGTTGAGCACTCGAGCCCGCCTGGCACGCAGCACAACAGGGGCCTGAAGTCAGTCAGGCAGCCCCACGGTCCAGACTACCCGCCCAAAAACACGCACTAGACTCCCCGGCACACTCGCCGAGCGGGCAAGCCACGTCCCCGCGAATCCGCGCGAACGGGAAATCAACATCCGGATAGGAAACCAACATCCGGATAGCTTAATAACCTATCCGGATGCACATAACCTATCCACATCCGCGCAACCTATCCAGATAGCAACAGCTTATCCGCGCAGCGAGCCACCAGAGCGCGCCAGGGGGCGGGCCCAGGAGCAGAGGCAGCGACAGCGCAGCCTACCGGGCAGCTACCGGCCTGCTGGCACCCAGCGGCTGGCCCANGAGGCCGATCGCATCGTCATCATCGACGCCGGGAAGGTCCTCCTGGACGCGCCGACCGAGCAGGTTGTCGCCGACAACGAGGACCTCGAAGACGTCTTCGAGCGCATCACCTCCCACGCCGACGCCGAGTGAGCGCTCGGGGTCACGTGCCCCGAAAAACCCCCTCCGCCCTGAAGCCAACCGTGCGCGACGGGCAGCCGAGACGCGAGTACCCGGCCCAGACCTCGTCCCCACGGGCGCCAAGGCCCGCACGAGACAGGCCCCGACCTCATCCCGAGTCCGACGCCGAAGCCTCGCCCCACGAACCCAAACACGACACACGACACACGACACACGAAGAAGGAATCATGACCACCCACGCACCCGCGCGCACCACCCGACCGATCCCCTCCCCCTTCACGGGCGCGGGGAAGCTGTGGCGCGCGACGTTCCTGTCGCACATCCTCAACCCGTGGAACATGGCGTTTGCCCTGCTCCTGCCCCTGTTTATGTACGCGATGTTCGGGATGACCGAGGTTGCGCGCACCACTCAGACTGGGCGCGGCAACGTGGCCGCCGCGATGGTCGTCATGATGACCACGTACGGCGTGATCCTGGTGGGCGGATCGCTCGGCGCGACGCTGTCCGTCGAGCGCACGACCGGAATCTCGCGCATGTACGCGCTGACGCCCATCCAGCCGTGGGTGATTCTCCTTGTGCGCCTCACGGCCCTGGTGGCGCTGAGCGCGTTCATCGCGCTCATCTGCTTCAGTGTTGGCCTGGCCACGGGCTCGCAGCGCAGTGACGCTCCACGCGCAGAGCCAGCGTTTTCAGGCCCCGGTGCGCCAAGTACGTGTCGCGAGGGGACGGCACGTGCCCGAGGGCCATCTGCAGCTTCACGGCCTCGGCGGCCGCGTCGCGCTCGCCGAAGAAAGGCTCGACGTGCCCGGGCAGCTCCAGGCCGTCGCGCAGGATAACCGCGCCACCCACCACGTCGGAGTGACCGCCCACGTACTTGGTCGTCGAGTGCACGACGACGTCCGCTCCGAGCGCCAGCGGACGCTGCAGGAAGGGCGTCGCGAACGTGTTATCCACGATGAGCAAGCCGCCGACCTCATGCGTAAGAGCCGCGACCGCCGCGATGTCCGTGACCGTCAGGAATGGGTTCGAGGGGGTCTCTACCCACACGATCTGCGGGCGCTGCTCGCGGATCACATGCTCAGCCTCGGCGAGGTCACTCAGATCCGCGGCCTGGGAGGTGATGCCCTCCACTGGCTTGATGACACTCAGGNCGGCGCCGCGACCGCGGGTCTTGGGCTGGGCGTAGATGGCCAGGGCCTCATCCAGGGTGATGGTGAGCAGCTGATCCTCAGAGGCCAGCGTGCGCGAGTCCGTGCCCTTCTTCAGGTAGGGGCCGTAGCGGCCGTTCTGCGCGGTGATGACCTCGCCCGAGGCCGGGTCGGTGCCCACCTCGCGCGGCAGGGACAGCAGACTCAGGGCATCATCGAGGGTGACCGTAGAGATGTCCATGGTCTTGAACAGCGAGGCAGTGCGGGGCTTGAGGGTACTCTTCTTCGTCTTCTTCGCACCCTCCTCGGCGCCCTCGGTCGGCTCGGNACTGCCGCGACCGCCTGGCTCAGCCGCCGCGCCCTCCCGGGCGCATAACCTGCACCAGGCTCTGGGGGCCCGCCGATTGCCCGCACCCGCCTCTGACAATCCCTGCAACACCCCCTGTGTCGGTGGCGGACGAGTTGTGCACATCCGGATAGGTTGTTCGTACCCGGATAGGTTAAGCGCATCCGGATAGGTTATTAAGCTATCCGGATGTTTGTAACCTATCCGGATGTGCGTTACCTATCCGCGTGTGCACCCGTTCGGCACCCGATGGGGCCGGCCCAAACTCCAGCTGCTTCGGGCATAGCCACCGCGCCCGCGCCTCTCCGCGCGTCACCGCTCGGGGAACCCCAGCCTCGTCCCCACCCCCCAAAAGTTGCACGTAATTCCCCCAACGCTATTTCAAACATTGAATTCACAACGTTGGAATTGCAACGTTTTCTTGCATAACTAAAAACTGACCAAATTAAATTACGTGCGAGATTTGTGGGGAAGGCACCAGAGCGGTATCAGAGCGGCACCAGAGGGGCACCGAAGGGGCGTCAGATCCCAGCGAGCGCTTGATCCAAGTCCGCGATCAAGTCGCCCACGTCCTCGAGTCCGACCGCGAGACGCACAAGCGTCGCGGGCACTCCGCCCACGCCGCCCACGCGCGTCGAGTGCGTCATGATCGCCGGATGCTCGATGAGGGACTCCGGCGCGCCCAGGGACGCTGCCAACGCGAAGATGCGCGTGCGCATCGTCACCTCGAGAGCCGCCTCCCCCGTTGCAACCTGGAAGGACAGGACCCCGCCAACACCGCGAGGATTCTGACGTTGGGCCAGCTCATAACCCGGGTCCGAGGCCAACCCCGGATAGTGGACCGCGCTCACCTTCGGGTGGGAGGCCAGGAAAGTAGCCACCGCCAAGGCGTTGGCGCAGTGACGCTCCACGCGCAGAGCCAGCGTTTTCAGGCCCCGGTGCGCCAAGTACGTGTCGCGAGGGGACGGCACGTGCCCGAGGGCCATCTGCAGCTTCACGGCCTCGGCGGCCGCGTCGCGCTCGCCGAAGAAAGGCTCGACGTGCCCGGGCAGCTCCAGGCCGTCGCGCAGGATAACCGCGCCACCCACCACGTCGGAGTGACCGCCCACGTACTTGGTCGTCGAGTGCACGACGACGTCCGCTCCGAGCGCCAGCGGACGCTGCAGGAAGGGCGTCGCGAACGTGTTATCCACGATGAGCAAGCCGCCGACCTCATGCGTAAGAGCCGCGACCGCCGCGATGTCCGTGACCGTCAGGAATGGGTTCGAGGGGGTCTCTACCCACACGATCTGCGGGCGCTGCTCGCGGATCACATGCTCAGCCTCGGCGAGGTCACTCAGATCCGCGGCCTGGGAGGTGATGCCCTCCACTGGCTTGATGACACTCAGGAGCTTGTGCGTGCCCCCGTAGACGTCCGTCGAATGCACGACGTGATCGCCGGGGCGCGCCAGCAGGCGGATGACCGTGTCCTCGGCGCTCATGCCCGACGGGAACGCGAAGCCGTGCGTCGCCCCCTCCAGGGCGGCCAGCGCACCCGCGAAGGCATTGGTCGTCGGGTTGCCGCAGCGCCCGTACTCGTACCCTTCTCGCAGCTCACCGGGCCGATCCTGCACGAACGTCGACGTGACGTGCATCGGCGGCACCACGTCACCCGTCACGGGATCCGGGTCGAACCCGGCGTGGATGGCCAGCGTCGCAAAGTCGGTACAGTCAGTCGCACTCATACCGTCACAGTACGAGGCCGTAGCTGGATACGCCGAAGGATTTCGTCGGTCGATCTATTGTGACAGCGTGCACTCGGGGCGCAAAGAGGTGGCGACCGCGACCCGAGAACTGGGGGTATGAACCTCTCAACGCGCAGCTAAACCCTAGTGGTAGCAGTGTGGGCGCGCGGCCAACAGCGCCACCTATCGGGTTAACGTGCGCATCGAGGGACCCCTAGCGCCACCTATCGGGTTAACGTGCGCGCCTACACCCAGCCAGCGAGGGCGATACGCGCCTGTTCCTCCAGGGCCGTAACCGCACCGTCAGAATCATTAGCCCAGGGCACGTAATGAAAATCCCCGCCCCCGGCCTCGACGAAAGTCTCGCGGTTGAGCTGATCAATCTCCTCGAGCGTTTCCAAGCAATCCGCCACAAAACCCGGACAGATAACGTCCACACGCGGACAGCGGGCACGGCCAAGCTCACCCATCTCGTCGATCGTCTGCGGACCCAACCACTGCGCACGCCCAAACACCGACTGAAAACAAACCGTCAGTGACCCCATCGGCAGGCCCAGGCGCGTTTCCAACGCGGCAACCGTACGGCGGCACTCACCCCGGTAGGGATCCCCGGCCTCGTCCATGGCGACCGGAATCGAGTGGAAAGACACGACAACACGATCACCCGCGAGGAAGTTCGGTCGGCCCACACGCTCCCAATGTTCCTCGAGCGCTACAGCTAGCGCGTCAATATATGCGGGGGCAGCCGGGAAGGAACGCTGAAGGCGCATCTCGAAGCCGTCGCGGTTACGGCGAATCCACCGCGCAATCGTGTCATTGAGGGTCGCCACCGTGGAGGCAGCATACTGCGGGTATGCAGGCAGGACAGCGACGCGCCGCACCCCGTCGGCGTGAAGACCGTCCAGGATGGAGCCGATGGAGGGCTGCCCGTAACGCATCGCGACTTCGACGCGCACACCCGGCAGACGTTCACCCAGCAGGCGCGCCTGCTCGCGGGTGTAGCGCATGAGGGGTGAACCCCCATCCAGCCAGATACTGCGGTATTTGGCGGCGACCGGGCGCGGGCGAACGCGCAAAACGATGCCTTCGAGGATGGGCTTCCACAGGAACGGACTCATTTCGATGACGCGGCGGTCGGAGAGGAACTCACGCAAGTACGCGCGCACCGCTGACGGCTCGGGCGCGGTCGGCGTGCCTAGGTTCACCAGAATCAGGGCGGGCTGTGCATCGCCTGGTCGGGCGTTCATCGGGCGTGCGGCGCGAGGGTCGACTGGCGTTAAATCCTCGGAAATCATCACCCGTTCAGAATAGTGGTCCGCGGACGCGCTGTCCCTGACTTGGTGTCACCTCCCTGCAGCCTCGCCACGCAACGCGAACGCTAACCGCCTCAATAACGGGCGGAACGCACGCTCCCGCTCACTACAGGCCTCGTTGTGCCTGCGCGACGCACTAGCATCGCCACGCCTCACTCGTGGTCGCGCAACGCGATCACGCGGTAGCACAACGCCAACACGTTCCCGCATGGGAGCCTCCTTGTCGGAGATACACGGGTGCCCCGCCTATCAGATAGGCGGGGCACCCGGGCGTTATTCACGCGAAGCCGACGGCTTCGCGTCCTCCTGATGGAGGGATCTGGCTCAGGCCTGGCCGTTCTGCGAACGGATGAACCACGCCTGCTGCTCGAGGCGGCGAATGTAGTCGTTGAGGATGTCGGCGGAGGCGGAGTCCTCGGCGTCGACCTTCTCGTGCACGTCGCGCATGGTGCCGACGGTCGCGTTGATGGAGGCGACGGCGAGTTCCTCGGCGTCATCGGTCTTAATGATGGTCTCGGGGACGGTCGGCAGGGTGTTGCGCTGGGCGACGACCTCGGGCAGGCCGTTGGGGACGACCTGGAGGGCGCGCATGCGCTCGGCGATCTCGTCGGAGGCTTCACGGGCGATGTCAACGACATCGTCAAGGAAGAGGTGGAGGGAACGGAAGCCCTCGCCGGTGATGTTCCAGTGCAGCTGCTTGCCCACGAGGGACAGTGCCGTGACGTCGGTGAGGACCTTCTGCAGGTTGCCTGCGAGAACGTCGGAAGCCTTGAAACCGGTGGACTCAACGGTCATGATGAATCTCCTCTGCTTGTGTATTCGATGCGGGCGCGACCCTCGTGAGGCGTTGCCCTTCAGACACAACCATCTTGGTCCTTTGGTCCCGAGATTTCTAGCGCTGTCCGCTGTTTAGTAAAATGTTTCACGATTGTGTCAAGTATGGGAATAACGCCCGGTTTTTGGGTGTTATTACATCACTGGGACTTTGGCCCTATCGGATAGGGTCGCCTTACCAATCTTTCACGAGGCCACGGTTGCCTCACGCTTTCGATTTCCACGAGGCCATGGCCCCATGCTGTCGGGCAGCGTCGCCCCCGCGCGACCGAGCATACCTCGCCCATCCAGCCACCCCACGAGCCCCGAGCCACCCCTGTGGGCAGGCATCACACAACGACACTGCCAGGCCGAGCAGTCGACGGTCAGCAGAGGAAGCGAACCTACCCACTACACAAGTCGCACGTAATTTCCCTCGGTCAGTTTTCGAGAGCCCCCGAAATCGTTGCAATTCCAACGACATGAATTCAAATGTTGAAATAGTCAGAAGGGAATTACGTGCGACATTGTTGGGCAACCACTCATGGAGCCTCACCGAGAGCACCTGGGGGCTATAGGCGCAAACGTGGTGCTTTAGACGGCGTGTCGTGGGTCTAGTGGGGGCTATAGGCGCAAACGTGGTGCTTTAGACGGCGTGTCGTGGGTCTAGTGGGCGCGTCCGGCCCAGCCTTTGCGTGGCCAGAGTCCTTCTTCTGGGGTGGGGGTTCCTTCCGGGATTCCGTGGCGTTTCTGATCGGTGTGGTTGGGGTGTTTGGGTGTGGGGATCCGGCGGGGTGTGGGGCGCCCGTCGTGTTCCCATTGGGTCAGGACTTCGGTGGGGGTCGGGGGTTGTGGGGTGCGCAGGAGGAGAGCCCATTCGGCGATGACGGCTTGGTGGTAGGCACTGGCACCGCGGTGAGCGTGGAGGAGTTCACGCACGACAGCGTTGATGGATTCGACGTGGTTGGTGGTGGCGCAGGCCGGCGGGTCGGCTGGTGTGCCGTCGGGGTTGGTCAGGTAGGTGAACAGCACTCCTTGGCGTGCCAGTCGTGCCAAGCGTCGGTAGGCGCGGCGCGTGCGTTCATGCGTGTACCACCAGGTTTTACCGGTTTTTGACGCCCATGCAGGGTCTTGAGCGGCGAAGGTGCGCTGTGACATCCATTCTCGGAAGGTGTGCCCAAAGTCGTGGAGCATCGTCAACCACGCGCTGGCTTGGTCGACGCTGGTGATGCTCGTCAAGCGTCGTGACAAGGCCAGCAACGCCCGTGCGGGTTCGGTTCTGGGATGCATGGTGAGGTCGCGGATGATGTCACGATGAACGTGGACCAGGCAGCGTTGCACGCGCGTGGAGGGCCATAGGTGCGCGATAGCCGCCAAGGCGCCTGCAGCACCGTCGGTGGTGACCACATCGGCAGGAGCGAGGCGTTCAAGTAGGGCCGTGTAGGCCTGCGCGGATTCGTTGGCCGCCCACTGCCACTCCAGCACATGCTCGCGGTCTCGGGCGATCAGCAGCACCCATTCGCCCGACAGGTGCATGCCGTCAATGAAGATCTGATCGTGGACCTGCCCGGTGACGGGCGGGTGAGGTACCGGCACCTGCCAGCACCAACAGGTACGACGCCGGAAAGCGCGCGCTGAGCCTTCCTGTTCGTCTTGGGTGTGCCGAGACGTCGCCCACGCGATGAAGTCTGCCAGCTCATCGGCTTGTTCGTGTCGGCGCGCACGCCCTGATGGACATGTGGTTGACAGGGCGCACGAGGTGCATTTCCACCGTTGAGCGCCCGCCGCGGTGTGTCCATTCTTCTTCATCGGCACAGCGCACACCGGGCAACGCCGAGCACGATTCGATCGTGTTCTCACCCACTACACGATCACCCCAGAAAGTCAAGGAAGCTGCGCGATTAACCGCCCGAACCTAAATAACAGCGACTTTCGCCCGCAATCCCAACCTAAACACGGAACTTAAGCACCACGTTCGTGACCTATAGTCCGCACCTGGCCACCCCCGCACTCAGCCCAGGCCTCGTCCATAGACGAAAACGCCCACCCCTGTAGGGGTGGGCGCTTCTGAGCCGCCTGTGGGAATCGAACCCACGACCTATTCATTACGAGTGAATCGCTCTGCCGACTGAGCTAAGGCGGCCGTGCCTGCCGTTCCGTGTCGGGCGCGCGGGCAACGGCACAACTCTACTGGAAGGAGCGCCGACAACGCAAACCAAGAATGCCCACGAGGCAATGTCGTGGGTCACTGCCTACTTGCACATGAGGCCGTCGGTCGGGACGGTGCCCTTCACCAGGTAGTCCTCGACGGCGTTGACGACGCACCGGTTAGCGCCGCGCCGGTATGCCGTGTGATTCCACCCTTCGACGGAGACGAGGACACCGCTGGCCAGCTGCCCGGACAGGCCTTGCGCCATGGAGTAGGGGGTGGCGGGGTCGTGCGTCGTGCCGATCACGACGATGGGGGCAGCGCCCTGGGCGGTAATCGGATGGCGGTCGGCGTGGCGTGTGGGCCAGACGGACAAGCCAGCGGAAGGGTAGCCGACGTAGCGGCCCAGGATGGTGAGTTCGCTCTTCAGGGAGGTGGCGCGCTCGATCCATTGCTCTTGTGTCCCCTCCGGCTCATAGTCCAGGCTGTTAATCGCGTTGATGGCGTCGGCGGAGTTGTCGGCGTAGGTTCCGTCGGGGTTGCGCGAGTTCATAAGGTCGGCGATTGCCAACATTTGTGTCCCGTCGCCCTTACGCCACGCGGCCTCGAAGGCGTCGGTGAGCTGCGGCCACCGCTGGGTGTTGTACATGGAACCGGTCAGTGCAGTGACGGCGAGTCCCTCAGTGAGTGGGCGCTTGGGGTCGTTGGTCGTCATCGGCGTGCGCGCCAGGGAGTCAAGGAAGGAGCGCACGGTTGCCACGCCCTCGTCCTTGGTGCGTCCCATGGGGCACGAGGCCTGGGTGGCGCAGTCGGTGATCCACTGTTGGAGGGAGGCGTCCAGGCCGCGCATCTGCAGGGTGGAGATGTCGTCGACGCTGAGCGAGGGGTCCAGGGCGCCGTCGAGGACGAAGCGGCCGACGCGCTCGGGGAAGAGTTCTGCGTAGGTGGCGCCCAGGAAGGAGCCGTAGGAGTAGCCCAGGAAGTTGAGTGTGTCCTGGCCGAGGACGGCGCGTACCATGTCGAAGTCGCGTGCGGCGCTGACCGTGTCGATGTGTTCGAAGAGGTTGCCGGATCGTTCGCGGCATCCGTCGGCGAAGGCGCGTGATTCTTCTTCGGTGTCGGCGATCGCTGATTGCGGGTTGTCGTCGTTCCCATCGTTGTCGTCGCCGGCGTTGCGTTCGTCTTTCTCTGCGTCGGTTATGCAAAAGACGGGGGTGGAGGCGCCGACTCCACGCGGGTCGAGGGCGACGATGTCGTACGCTGCGACGACGGAGTCGCCGAGGCCTAGGGCCGAGTAGTAGGGCAGCGCGGAGACGACGGAGCCGCCGGGGCCGCCGGGGTTGACGAAGAGGGCGGGAGCGTCTTTCTGTCCGGATCGGTGGATGGCCAGCGCCAGGGAGATCTGGTCGCCGTCGGGTTCGTCCCAGTCCAGGGGTGCTTTGAGGAAGGCGCACTGGTATTCGCTGGGGTCGGAAGAGTCGACTCCCTGGAAGGTTTCGAATGTTCCCTCCGAACACACGCCCCACGTGATGCCCTGCTCGTAGTACGGCTGGGTGGACCCCGATTGGACGGGGATCGACACCGACGAGGAGGTGGCGGTGGTCGCTGGAACGGGTCCCCTGGCGCGTGTCCCCACGTAGCCGACGACGGTCAGGACGACAGCGACGACTGCGAGGATCGCGACGGCTGCTACCGCGAAGGAGCGTGTCTTCATGGCCCCGATTGTATACGCTGAATCGCTGGGTCAGTTTTCAGGCCTGTGGGCGCAGGGAGATCGTCATGTCTTCGAGGACGAGGAGGGGGTTTCCGTTGGCGATGAGGCGCCGGCGCGCCGTCTCGATGTGGTCGACGCGCGCGAGGGTCTGGCGGGGCGT
>NZ_LT635869.1:135752-139381 GCF_900128465.1 Actinomyces bouchesdurhonensis
GCCACCGACTGCACGCGGCCGGCGGACAGGGAGGGGCGGATTTTGCGCCACTGGAGGGGCGAGACCTCGTAGCCGTAGAGGCGGTCGAGGATGCGGCGGGTCTCCTGCGCGTCGACGAGGTCCGTGTCCAGGTCGCGCGTGTTCTCCAGGGCGCGCTGGATCGCTTCCTTCGTGATTTCGTGGAACACCATGCGGCGAACGGGCACCTTCGGCTTCAAAACCTGGAGGAGGTGCCACGCGATGGCCTCACCCTCGCGGTCCTCATCGGTTGCGAGGAAGAGTTCGTCGGACTCCTTCAGGAGCTTCCTCAGTTCGGTGACCTTTTTCTTCTTGTCCGGGTTCACCACGTAATAGGGTTTAAAGCCATCATCCACGTTGACAGCGAAGCGGCCGAACGGCCCTTTTTTCATGTCTTTGGGCAGTTCGGAGGGCTGCGGGAGGTCACGGATGTGGCCGATGGAGGCGGTCACGTGGTAGTCGGGACCCAGGTATCCCTCGATGGTGGCCGCCTTCGCAGGAGACTCCACGATCACGAGCTTCGTCGCTGACATTGCCTGTCCCTTCCCGTCGCTTCCCCAGTATTTGTAGCACCTCGTCGGCGAGCGCACGCGGCGAGGCATCTGGGATGGACCTTACCGCGTCCCACCCACATCTGGGTACCGTGGCCGCTTCCGCGCGTCTCACTCCCACCGGGTTTGACATTCACGAGGCCGTGGCGGACCCTCAGGCGCGCGTGTCGGGGACGCATCGATCAACCGCTCGACGATACCTATACATAGGGAGGAACCCACGCCTCGCACCGCGAGCCGACCAGACCGGTCGAGACCCGCAGACTCAGCCCAGGCCTCGTCCCCCCAACGCGCACCCAACGTTTGTGTGAGCGGCACTCAATCGGGCACAATCGTGAACGTGATTCCGAACTTCGTCTCCGAGATGCCGATCCCCGTGATGCTGGCGTTCATCGTCGTGATCATCTGCCTGCCGATCGTCTTCATCAAGGACGCCCTGACCCGCTCCAAGGGAGTCATGCCCGCCCCACCGGACGTGCGCAAGGCAGGCAAAAGCGACGAGTGGGACGAACTCAACAAGCATCACAAACCCAAGCTGCGCGGATCACGCAAAGCCCTGGCGATCGACGTCCGCGCGCGTCTGCTCGCCCCGACGATCCCCTACGCGCTGTGCCACGGCAACCCGGTGAATGTCCTGGCGGTGTCGGACGTGGAGTCTACGACGCACATGCTCGCCCGAGACTGGGGAATCACACATCGCTCTGACCTGCTCCGACAGCTCTACACCCTGCTCAGGTCCGGGCACCGCGCCGAGTACACGCGGCTGCGCGAGCACTGCGCGGACCGTTCCTGGGCGACTGCGAGAATTGAACACCTCAACAAGACCGCCGACAGGGACACGGACGCGTGGGAGGAACGCTGGCGCATCCGTCGCCTCCTGGACAACGATCGAGGCCTGTCCTCCGTGGATTTTGGCGCGTGGGATTTCGTGCGCGCGGCACTGCTGACTCGGACGGGCGCAGCCCTCGGGTGGCTCAGCGAGGACGAGGCCTGGGATACTCTCGCGCTGGTCAACCGTGCCCTGTCGTTATCCTATTCCTCGTGGAACGAGGTCTGGGAGGCCTTCCGCACGACCCGCTGGCTGTGGGCCGCAGAGGGAGACGCACAGAGCGCAGCCAACGACCTGCATGACCGGAACCGAGGAGAGTTCCTCCTCGGAAAGAACGGCCTATGGACGGCGATCCCGTGGGATGCCCCGTACCCCACCCCGCGTTTTCTCCTGCTCGATGCGCTCCGCGAGATGGACGCTCTACGCCTACTCTCACCCTCGGCCTGGGAGGATGCCTCGACGTGGGAGAGAGAACTCGACGCACAGACGCGCACCCGTGCCCCCATGTCCATCGGCGGGAAGCCGATCGTCCAGTAGCGACGCCCCCGCGCACAGGACGTAGAATGAGTCGTCAGTCCTGATACGCGAACCGCACAGTCCAGTAGGAAGTCTGGGCGATGCCTCGCATCCGTCGCTGCCCCGAGCAGAATCCAGCGTCATCGGGTCCACCGTGGTGTACCTGGAGACGAGTAATGAAGACGGAGTCCACACTATATTTCGATGGCCAGTTCTGGGTCGGTGTCATTGAGCGCCACGAGGCCGACCGTGTTCGCGCCGTTCGGGTCATGTTCGGCGCGCAGCCCTCAGACGCGGAGTTCTACGAGTTCCTCCTCGCTCACGCCAATGCGCTCTTATCCCGCCTCGACGAGGCCGCTTGGGCTTCCGATACGGCCCAACACCACGCGACGCACCACAACCCCAAGCGCGCACAGCGCCAAGCGTCCCGCCTCGCGCGCCGCGCGCTTCCTTCCACCGCGTCACAGGCAGCGATTCAAGCAGAACGCGAACGTACGGCACGAGAACGAGCTTCCACGACCAGGCAGGAGAAACGTGAGAAAGCTGAAGAGAAACGCCGCCTCGCCCGCCTGAAAGCGAAAGCGCGCCACCGAGGCCACTAGCGGCCGTCCCATCGCCGCGTGATACCCTTCCCCTGTACCCCGACGGGGACTCCACTCGCGCCACGTCATTCCCACTGAAGAGAGCACTATGAGCTACGACTATATCCTCCACGTTTCAGATGTCGCCCGCTGGCCCGCGGCGCTGTCGAACCTCGGCAATCTCACACAACTCGGCTTGGCTCACGGGATCACCGTCATCGTGAACGGCACTGGGGTCTACGCGCTCCAGGGCGCGAACGACTGGACTGCTCAGATGGAGGCGGCGGCCGACGCTGGCGTGGACTTCTTCGCCTGTTCCAGGTCACTGGCCAACCACGAGTTCGTCGAGGGCACGCTGCCCGAGTGGCTGGGTCAAGTGCCCGCCGCCATCCCCGCAATCCGCGAGTGGACGAAGGACGGGGCCACGTACATCAAGCCGTGACAGGCAGCAGCCATCGCACGGAGTCACTGTCCCCCGCGCATCGCCATCCGGCTGGAGACACACACCCTCATCTCCTGTACAATGTTCTGTACATAGGCGAGCAGAGGAGCACCCATGAAGATCATGACCTACACCGAGTCGCGCGCACGCTACGCCGAGGTCCTCGACCAGGTCGTCAACGACCGCGAGGAAATCGTCATCACCCGACAGGGGCACGAGAGCGTCGTCATCATGGCCCTCGACGAGTACGAGTCCCTCATGGAGACCGTCTACCTCATGCAGTCCCCCGCGAACGCCCGCCACCTGCGCGAATCGATCGCACAGCTGCGACACGGCAACCTCGAAGAGCACGATCTCATCGACATCCCTGACGAGGAGAACTAACGATGCTCAAAGTCTTGTGGACCCCACACGCCTGGAACGACTACGTCTGGTGGCAGTTCGAAGATCGCAAGACCCTCAAGCGCATCAACGCTCTCATTGCGAATATCCAGCGCAACGGAAACGAGGGGATCGGCAAGCCTGAACCCCTCCGCTACGAATACACCGGCTTTTGGTCGCGCCGAATCGACGGACGTAACCGATTGGTTTATCGCATCACCGAAGATACGGTCGAAATCGTTGCCTGCCGCTTCCACTACGGCCAGTAGCATTCACGAGGCCCGGGCTGCATCCACCCCAACAGACGAGTA
>NZ_LT635869.1:139547-141538 GCF_900128465.1 Actinomyces bouchesdurhonensis
GCCCACGCCAGGGCCGAGTAGGTGGGCGCGCCCGGCGCCCGCCATCCCTCTCCCAGCGCGCGCACGACCACCTCGAAGGCGGTGATGACCTGCGGGAACTTAAAGAATGCGCCCTGGAGGACGGGCATCGCGTGGGCCGCCAGAATGTCCGGGTTGTGCTGGAGGGCCCAGGCAGCCCACGCGTAGGCGACGCCGCTCGACCGGTAGTCACCGGATTCCAGGAGCCGCCCGGTGAACTCGGGAGCCACCCCCGCGACGTTGGCGAGGGCGACCGCCAGCGAGTCCTCTCCCGTCGCTGGGGTTTGCCCGGGGATGACCCACGTCTCGTGCATGTCATCCGTCTTGGTGTACTCGCCGTGCACGACGCTCACCGGCTTCTGGTAGGGAGCGCGGATGATCTGCCGCTCCCACTGCACCTCCATGGGTTCGAGCGGCTCGCTCAGGATCGGGTCGAAGCGGTACATGTCCTGACCGTTCGGCTTGTCGTAGGGCTTGTCGCGCAATGCAACGCGCAGCTGCTCGTGCAGGAGGCGCACCGGGCCGCGGNCGTCAGGAGACTGGCGGTCACGTTGTCGCGCGCCAGCCCCAGCGCCGCCCGTTGCACCTGCGCGTCCGGGAAGGAGAGGGCGACACCGAGCAGGGGTTCAAGGTCGGTGCCCTCCACGGCCCCGAGGCCGTCACGCAAGACCCCAACCACTCGCAGAGCATTCTCCTTCGACCCCATGAGCGCGCCCTCGCAGCTGCGCGCGAAAAGTTCCAGGTCGAGGCGACCGGCCCTGGCGAGGGCGCACAGCTGTCCGACCGCCAGGGTCACGGTCGGCCCAACGGGGGAGGACATCAGGGCACACAGGACACCCTGACGCGAGACGGCCTCGTCAACGGTCATAGAGGCCAGGCGCAGGGTCCGCGAATACCAGCCGGCGCGCGCAGTGGGCAGGTCAGCGGCGAGCATCTCTAGGAGAGCGTCGATGAGGCGATCCCGGTCGATGAGTCCCTCATCGGCGCTGGACACGAGCGTGCGCGACCAGCCGGGCGACTTCACGCCGACGGAAGCAGAGCGGTCGGACGAGGACAGCGACATAGCGTTGGTGCCCTCCTGGCGCAGCATCTCCCACACCAGCGCCTCGCGCAGCTCCCGATCGGCGCGCATGAGGGGCAGCTGCAGCCCGGGTTCCAGGCCGATGAGCGCCGTCAGGTAGTGCTCGTCATGCTCGAGGGCCAGGTCGCCGTGCAGTTCAGCCAGGCGCAGGAAGCCGATGCCGTCCATCCACGGGTCGGACAGCCGAGCGCTCACGGTCAGGTCGTCATCCATGGGCGGGCCGTCGTTGATCTCCAGCATGCGCGCGTAGACCTGGTCGAGGGTCCACTGGTCCGGGTGCTGCCGGACCCACAGGTGGAGCCTCCAAAAGTCCATGCACTCATCCAGGGTGTCGGGCAGCCAACGGATGGTGCTCACGATTCCTCCTTCACGAGCAGGGAAACGGCGAGGACGTGCTTGCAGGGACCCCGCCCGCCCCTGTGTTTCATCCACCATGGGCAGGTGCACCGGTACTGGCCGATGGCGTAGGGGTCGGCGGGCACCTCCACCCGGAAGCGGTTCGCGCCCGAAGCGACCCGGAAGCGTGCACCCTCCTCACGGGTGATCGCGCCGCGCTCGATAAGCGAACGCGCCCCGGCTAGTCGCGGATGCATGGCGGTGAGTGCGTCGGCGCGCACGGGCAGGGGACGATGGAAGTAAGCGCCCTCAGTGACGTCGAAGCCGACCTGCCCGCTTGAAGCCAGGAGCGCGAGGCCGCCGGCCACCCGGTCGGGGGCCAGGCCGCAGCGGGCCGACATGAGCTGCGTGTCGATGCGCGGCTCGAAGGAGAGCAGGGACGAGAGCAAGGCCGCGTCCTCCTCGACACGCGGGTCCCCTAGGGACGCCAGGACCGCGCCCTCCCCCGAGAAACCGCGTGACTTGGCGGGGCTAAGCCCCACGCTCAGCCGCGCGC
>NZ_LT635869.1:141973-145536 GCF_900128465.1 Actinomyces bouchesdurhonensis
CGCCCGCGCGGGGCGTGCCCATCGAGGGACAGGTCGTAGGCGCGAACCCCACCCGAGGCGGCCTCGGCCTCGTCGAGCCTGCGCAGCGCCACAAAACCCATACCGATCGCGCCCGTGCCCGCGCGACGGAAATCCACCAACCACGACGTAAACGCGCGATCGTAGTCGGCGCGCGGCATGAGCTGGCCGCCCGAATCACGAATCCACATGTCCACGTAGCGCGCCGGCTCGAGCACGTCACGCTGAACCACCCACGCGTCCACCGGCAGGCCCTCCAGCCACGCATCGACGCGCTGGGCCCACTGCGTGTCCGGGTTGCGGCTCGCAGGAATCTCCCAATTCGCCAGCATCTGCAACGTGCCCCCCACGTTCAGGCACAAGGGAGCGTCACGGAGGACCACAGCAATCAGGTTGTCGCGGTCCATGCCGCCGTCACGATACTCGAGCAGCCCCGCCGTCCCGCGCACGCTATCCGGCGTGATAACAAAAGGAGGATTGGACACAATCAAATCGAAGGTTTCTCCGGCGACCGGCTCAAAGAGGGACCCCTCACGCACGTCGATCGTCGTCTCATTCAGGGCAGCGTTGAACTGGGTGAGCGCGCACGCCCGCGCCGACACGTCGGTAGCAACGACGCGGCTCGCGTGCGTCGCCAGATACAGGGCCTGGATACCGCACCCGCAGCCCAGGTCAAGAGCCGAATCAACCTGCTCGCGAACCGTCATCCCCAGGAGCGTCAAAGTCGCCCCACCAATGCCGAGCACGTGATCGGCAGCCAGCGGCCTGCCGGTCTGCGCCTCACCCAGGTCAGAGATCACCCACCAGTCATGGTCGCCGTCCGGCAGGCAAGCCGCGTGGGGGCGCACATCGAAGAGTGCGCGCATCCACGGATCCGGTTCGGCCTCGGGCGCTTCTTCGTCGGGGTCGCGCATGGTCGGTATGGCAGGCATCCTCGGGAACGAGGCCTCCTCCTGGCTCACCCGCTCCACGTCAGGTCCGCCGTCCGCCCCCCGTTTCGGCGTGACCTTGCCGCGCTCGCGGGACATGACGAAAGCGNCGGGTACCCAACCAGGATCCCCACGCCCAGCTCAGAGGAGGAAGCCCATGTCCGGAGGACTTGTCGCCCTGCTCGACGACATCGCGACCCTCGCGAAAGTCACGGCCTCATCTGTCGATGACGTTGCGGCAGGTGCCGTCAAGGTCTCGTCGAAGGCAGTGGGCGTCGTCATCGATGACACGGCAGTCACCCCCCAGTACGTCGCTGGCCTGAACCCCAAGCGCGAACTCCCCATCATCGCTAAGATCGCGCGCGGTTCCCTCATCAATAAGCTTTTCATCATCCTACCGATCGCGCTCCTGCTCACGTGGCTGGCCCCCCACGTCCTGCCGTTCCTCCTCGTCGTGGGCGGCGCGTACCTGTGCTTCGAGGGCGGCGAGAAGGTCCTCGAAAAAATCGGCTGGCTGCCCGGACTCCACGAGGAGCACGAGGAAGGCGGCGCTGCATCCGCCGAGGAGCTCGAGAAATCCATCGTGTCGTCCGCGACCCGCACTGACCTGATCCTGAGTTCCGAAATCATGCTCGTGTCCATGGCCGGCCTGTCGAACGAGCACGGCGCGATGCGCGTCGCCGTCCTCATCGCAGTCGCTTTCTTCATGACGTTCTTCGTGTACGGCCCCGTCGCGCTGCTCGTGAAGGCCGACGATGTGGGCGTGCGCCTGGCGCGCGGCGCACTCGAACCCGAGGACAACCGCCCCGGCCCCGTCGACAACGTGGGCCGCACGATCGTTCGCGTCATGCCGCACGTCTTTGGCGTGATCGGCGTCGTCGGCACGGTGGCGATGCTGTGGGTTGGCGGCCACCTGGTCATCGAGAACCTCGCCGAGGTCGGCGTTCCCATCTTCCATCATCTCCTCGAGTCCGCCGAGCACGCGGTGTCTGCCGGCGGCGGTTTCGTCTCCTGGCTGGTCGAGACAGCCCTGTCGGGCATCTTCGGTGTTGTGCTAGGTTCCGTGACCGCGTGGATCGTCGTCGGGGCTTCCGCGCTTGTGCGTCGCGTGCGCGGTCAGGCCTGATTCTCCTTCTTTTTTCACGAGGTCGGGGCGGAGGGTGCACGATCGCGTTCCGAGCCCCGGCCTCGTCGTTGATCGCACTGCGCGAAAGGTGACACACAACCTCTTCGCATGTTAGGACTAAAGTACTACTCTGGAGTGAACAGTTAAACGACGACGCCCCGGAGGAGCATCATGACCGTCTATACCCTGCCCGACCTGCNGCCTCAGCGACCACGTCACTGACTGCGGCAGCGCACCCGGGATGGGCCTTGACGAGGGCGGCGAGCAGGCGCAGGTGCGCGCGCAGCAGCTTCTTCTCTGAGCGCGCGAGGACCTGGGCGCTGACCTGCACGAGCGCGTCCACCTGCTCTACCGTGAGCTCCCCGACGATGCCCAGGAGAGCCTTGTGCGCCAGGGACACCGTCGGCGAGGGCCTGGCCCCGAGCAGGGCGATGATGTCCGAGGCCGCCGCGAGCCTTTCCTCGCGCGTCGGTTCGAGCGCCTCCCAGGCCCGCGAGAAAACGCGGGCGTTGTAGGCGGAGAAGTCGCGCCTCTGGGCGGCCAGACACTCGGAGAGGATGCGGGGTCGCAGCTGCGGGAAGCGCGTCGCCATGTAGCGGACGAGGTCGTGGCTGTGCAGGCGCTCGAAGTCGCCGCCGGGCGCGGAGGGGTCCTCGCGATACATCCACACGAAGAGGGCAGAGCCGGGCAGGGCGCCCTCGACGCGGAAGAACTGCCAGAACTCGTGGTCCAGAAAGGTCGGGTTCTCTTCGAAGAAGCGCTGCGTCTCATCCGAGGTGGGGTGAGGCGCGGGAANCCGGCGCTCAAGCCCGGGGAGCAGCGCGAGCGCCAGTTCCAGCGCGAGGCGGGGGTCCACGTTCCCCAGATCCTTGAACGCTCTCGCCCACCGGTTCAGCTTCACGGTGTGCGCCACAGCCTCGAAACCGGCCACGGCCTGGTCGAAGGAGAGGTCCCCGCGCGCCACCAGCGAGGCAAGGGTCTCGACGCCGAGGGCACGCGACTCGACCTCGTACTCTCCCATCGCCTGGCCCAGGAGCCCCGCGGCCAGCGCATCCCAGCGCCCGCCGTGCTCGCACAGGGCGCGGTAGCACTCACAGGTCAGCTGGGTGTTGTCAAGCACGTACCACTGCGAGGCGAGCAGGCAGACGGCGAAGTGGCGTACCAACGCGGGGTAGATGTAGCGGTGGGCAGTAAAATCGACCGAAGCACTCGCAATATCCGCAAGCGCGCTCAGATCGGGTCCTGTCGCACCTGTATCCACGCCGACGATACGCGGGGTAAAGAACGCGTAGACGGGCGAGCCGTCACGGGCGACCTTGGGCTTCCCGCTGCGCGACTCGTAGGCGGGGTGCCCCTCCCACGTCACGGAGAGGGACGACAGGTAGCCCTCGGTACGTCTGCGCACCACCCCCTCAAGGGCGAGGCGGATGCGGGCGGCGGCGGAGGACGGCAGGTCCTCCTCCCGCTCCTCCACGAGCGCGAGCGCGGCC
>NZ_LT635869.1:145950-151834 GCF_900128465.1 Actinomyces bouchesdurhonensis
GGTGCGCGCCACACGCGCGACCGCGAGCACGCCGGCGGCAACCACGTCAGGGCGCTCCATGAACCCCGAGAAGAAATAGGGGCGCGCCGCCTCCCCCTCGGGGGTGAACCCTCCCGAAGTCGCCAGCGCAAGCCCCGCGCCCTCATCCACGCGCGAGGGGGCACTGTAGCGGTAGGTCAGCTCGTAGTCCATGTCGCTCCTTCGCTGAATTGTGGCGCCAGGCTAACACAGTGCCCCCACATCTGGAGCCACCAGCGAACCGGGCATCCACACTCGCCACAAGACTGCAACAACACCGCACGTTCCCCGGAAAACAACGGGTGGCACAACCGCCCCCGACCGTGGTGCCCGCACCCGCAACGCCGCTCAGTACGTCAGGAACCCCCAGCGGATCAGGTCGTGCAGGGGCGCCTCGACCTCGGCGCGCACATCCTCCACCTCAACCGAGGTGAGCATCGCGACCGCCGACGCGATCTGGCCGACCGTCAGCTCACCATCCGATGCCCCCACGACCGCAGACACCGCCGACGAGACGGGCACGGAACGGCCCAAGNCAGGGCGATGACGGGGACCTGCGGGTATCCGGCGTCGCGCAGCCCCTTGCGCAGCAGGGCCGCGTAGTTGCTGGCGCGACACATGCCGCCCGTCTGTGTGATGCCCACCGCCGTGCGGTCGGGGTCGGCGCGCCCGGAGATGAACTCGTCGAGGAGCTGGCCAATGACAACGATCGCCGGGTAGCACGAGTCGTTGTTGACGTATTTGAGGCCAACCTCCATGGAGGCGCGGCTCGTGTGCTCCAGGACGCGCACCTTCAGGCCCGCGCTCGCGAACAGCGGGGTGNGACGCGTCCAGGGCCGAGGCGCGCTCTGGCTGGCCAAGGACGAAGAAGCGCGTGAGGGTAGCCGCCGGGTCGGTGACGCCCGCGAGCTCGACGAGGGCGGGCAGGCGCGAGTCGCGCATGAGGGCGGACAGGGCGCCGTCACTGAGCAGCGTCTCAAGGGTGTCAGTGGTCCAGCTTGCCGCGATAACATCGAAGCGCAGGCGCGCGATGAGGTCACGATCGAGGGCGGGGACGGGTACGGAAGTCGTCATGCCTCAAGACTATCCCCATGAGTACAATGCGCGGGTACCCAACCAGGATCCCCACGCCCAGCTCAGAGGAGGAAGCCCATGTCCGGAGGACTTGTCGCCCTGCTCGACGACATCGCGACCCTCGCGAAAGTCACGGCCTCATCTGTCGATGACGTTGCGGCAGGTGCCGTCAAGGTCTCGTCGAAGGCAGTGGGCGTCGTCATCGATGACACGGCAGTCACCCCCCAGTACGTCGCTGGCCTGAACCCCAAGCGCGAACTCCCCATCATCGCTAAGATCGCGCGCGGTTCCCTCATCAATAAGCTTTTCATCATCCTACCGATCGCGCTCCTGCTCACGTGGCTGGCCCCCCACGTCCTGCCGTTCCTCCTCGTCGTGGGCGGCGCGTACCTGTGCTTCGAGGGCGGCGAGAAGGTCCTCGAAAAAATCGGCTGGCTGCCCGGACTCCACGAGGAGCACGAGGAAGGCGGCGCTGCATCCGCCGAGGAGCTCGAGAAATCCATCGTGTCGTCCGCGACCCGCACTGACCTGATCCTGAGTTCCGAAATCATGCTCGTGTCCATGGCCGGCCTGTCGAACGAGCACGGCGCGATGCGCGTCGCCGTCCTCATCGCAGTCGCTTTCTTCATGACGTTCTTCGTGTACGGCCTCGTCGCGCTGCTCGTGAAGGCCGACGATGTGGGCGTGCGCCTGGCGCGCGGCGCACTCGAACCCGAGGACAACCGCCCCGGCCCCGTCGACAACGTGGGCCGCACGATCGTTCGCGTCATGCCGCACGTCTTTGGCGTGATCGGCGTCGTCGGCACGGTGGCGATGCTGTGGGTTGGCGGCCACCTGGTCATCGAGAACCTCGCCGAGGTCGGCGTTCCCATCTTCCATCATCTCCTCGAGTCCGCCGAGCACGCGGTGTCTGCCGGCGGCGGTTTCGTCTCCTGGCTGGTCGAGACAGCCCTGTCGGGCATCTTCGGTGTTGTGCTAGGTTCCGTGACCGCGTGGATCGTCGTCGGGGCTTCCGCGCTTGTGCGTCGCGTGCGCGGTCAGGCCTGATTCTCCTTCTTTTTTCACGAGGTCGGGGCGGAGGGTGCACGATCGCGTTCCGAGCCCCGGCCTCGTCGTTGATCGCACTGCGCGAAAGGTGACACACAACCTCTTCGCATGTTAGGACTAAAGTACTACTCTGGAGTGAACAGTTAAACGACGACGCCCCGGAGGAGCATCATGACCGTCTATACCCTGCCCGACCTGCCCTACGACTACTCCGCGCTGGAGCCCCACATCTCCGGGCGCATCATGGAGCTGCACCACGACAAGCACCACGCGAACTACGTGGCCGGCGCGAACGCCGCGCTGGAGAAGCTGGCCGCCGCCCGCGAGGCCGGCGACTTCGCCGCCATCAACCTGTGGGAGAAGAACCTGGCCTTCAACCTGGGCGGCCACACCAACCACTCCATCTTTTGGACGAACATGACCGGCGAGGGCGCCTCGCGTCCCGAGGGCGAGCTCGGTGCGGCGATCGACGAGTTCTTCGGCTCGTTCGAATCCTTCCAGGCTCAGTTCGCCGCCGCCGCCCTGGGCCTGCAGGGCTCCGGCTGGGCCGTCCTCGCGTGGGACACTGTCGGCAAGCGCCTCGTGACCTACCAGATGACCGACCAGCAGGGCAACATCCCGGTCGCGACCGTGCCGCTACTCATGATCGACATGTGGGAGCACGCCTTCTACCTGGATTACCTCAACGTCAAGGCCGACTACGTCAAGGCCTGGTGGAACCTGGTGAACTGGGAGAACGTCGCGTCCCGCTTCCAGGCCGCTCGCTTGTCCTCCGGCCTGGTGAACGCCCACTCCGCGCTGTCCGACCTGGGCGCCCACGCGGTCGACACCGTCAAGGGCTGGTGGAAGAACTAAGCGTCCTGCGTGACGAGGCCGTGGCGCTGGTCGCGCGACCACCACAACTACACGCAGCAGAGGCGGGACCCTTCGGGGTTCCGCCTCTCCTGCATCCCTGGAGGTGCAGAGGGGCTGAGCCTGCGAAGGGGCTGAGCCTACGAAGGGGCGGGGCCTGACAGAGGTACCCGCGGCCAGTAGAGGTGCCCGCGGCCAGTAGAGGTGCCCGCGGCCAGTAGAGGTGCCCGCGGCCAGTAGAGGTGCCCGAAAGTGACGTCGGTAACCACCCCTCCAAAAGTCGCACGTAATTTAACGCGGTCATTTTTCGAGACAGCCCACAAACGTTGCAATTCCAACGATTGAATTTCAAAACCTAAAATACAGGCACGGGAATTACGTGCGACATTGCTGGGGAACCACTCGGGCACAACAAAGCCGCCCAGCCCCAGTGGGGCCGGGCGGCGGTGGCGGTAGCGCTGGGATTTGAACCCAGGGTGGCTGTGACACCACACAGCATTTCGAGTGCTGCACCTTCGGCCGCTCGGACACGCTACCTTACCTGAGTACTCTACTACAGAAACCCCCGAGCAACGCAAATCGACCCACCCTGGGAGCAGCGACACACTCAAAGAGAACCCCGCTCGCGCAGGTCCTGACACCAAACCTAGCGGGTCGACACCTCGTGGACCGCCAACGGGAAGGCTGACGCAACCGCCAACAGGAAAGCCAACCAGAATGCCGACAGGCTGACCGAAGACATAACCGCCGGGTCAATGCCACTCCGCACAGCACGTTCCGCGCGGGTCCACCCACGAATCAGACGCCCACCGTGTCCGGTTCCCTGATCACGTGTACGCGTATCGACAAGCGCACACGTGCGCCGCATCGGCACGCGCCGGGCCAGGGAAGGTGAACCTAAGCTCCGCCTCTCGAAAGCGTTGGCTCGACCACATATTTGGTCTACGCTGTCAGGGTATCTATTCTACGCAGCGAAAGGACTTTTCGTGTCTGCGCCACGTGCGACGAAGGAAACGTCGCTCAAAGAACTAACGCTTCGCGGCATCATCATCGGCGGCATCATTACGCTGGTGTTCACGGCCGCGAACGTGTACCTGGGCCTGAAGGTTGGCCTGACCTTCGCGACCTCGATCCCGGCGGCTGTCATCTCGATGGCTGTCCTGCGATTCTGGGGCGACCACACGGTCCAGGAGAACAACATTGTCCAGACGATCGCGTCGGCGGCGGGCACGCTGTCGGCTGTCATCTTCGTTCTCCCCGGCCTCGTGATCGTGGGCTGGTGGAGCGGCTTCCCCTACTGGCAGACCATGTTCGTGTGCGCGGTCGGCGGTTCGCTGGGCGTCATGTACTCGATCCCCCTGCGTCGCGCGCTCGTGACGGGCTCGGACCTGCCCTACCCCGAGGGCGTGGCAGGCGCTGAGATCCTCAAGGTCGGCGACTCCCAGGAGGCCGGCGAGGACAACAAGCGCGGCCTGTTGGCGATCACCTGGGGCGCCCTGGCCTCGGCGGCGATGGCCCTGTTCGGCTACCTGAAGGTGACGGCTTCCGAGGTCGGCGCCGCCTTCAAGATCGGTTCGACGGGCACGATGATCTCGACGTCCTTGTCTCTCGCCCTCATTGGCGTGGGTCACCTGGTCGGCATGACGGTGGGCGTCGCGATGCTCATCGGCATGCTCACCTCCTACGGTGTCCTGTTGCCCCTGTACGCGAACGGCCAGCTGGAGGGCGCGAAGGACCTGACCGCCGCCCTGTCGACGGTCTTCAAGTCGGATGTGCGTTTCATCGGTGCGGGCGTCATGGCGGTCGCCGCCATCTGGACGCTCATCAAGATCATGGGTCCGATTGTCCGCGGCATGTCCGAGTCGCTGCGCGCCTCGCGCGGCGCCAAGGAGAACGGCGCGCAGATCAACCGCACAGAGCAGGACATTCCCGGCAAGTGGGTCATCGTCTCCATCTTCGTGGCGATGGTTCCGATCGCGGGCCTGCTGTGGTGGTTCATGCGCGGCACGCAGATCGAGCACAACACGGCGGTCCTGATCGCGGTGTCGGTCCTGTTTATCCTGCTCGCCGGCCTGCTGGTCGCGGCGGTGTGCGGTTACATGGCGGGCCTGATTGGTTCGTCGAATTCGCCGGTGTCGGGCGTGGGCCTGCTAGTCGTCGTCATCACGGCGGTCGTCATCCTGGCTGTGCACGGCCGCGGTTCGACCACGGAGGAGAACACGGCGCTCATCGCCTACACGCTGTTCACGTCCGCGATTGTGTTCTGCATTGCGACGATCGCGAATGACAACTTGCAGGACCTCAAGACGGGCCAGCTGGTGGGCGCGACCCCGTGGAAGCAGCAGGTCGCCCTGGTCATCGGCGTCGTCTTCGGTTCGCTGATCATTCCTCCGGTCCTGGAGCTCATGCAGAACTCCTTCGGTTTCCAGGGTGCGCCGGATGCCGGCCCGGATCCGCTGGCGGCCCCGCAGGCCTCGTTGATTTCCTCGCTCGCGAAGGGCGTGCTCGGCGGCGGCATCGACTGGAAGCTCCTGGGTATCGGCGCGGCGATCGGCGTCGTCGTCATCATCATTGACGAGGTCCTGCGCCCCGCCTCGAAGGGGAAGCTGGCCCTGCCCCCGCTCGCGGTCGGCATGGGTATCTACCTGCCGGCGTCGCTGACGATCCTGATCCCGATCGGCGGCCTGATTGGCTTCCTGTACAACAGGTGGGCTGACAAGCAGGCGGACGCGGAGCGCGCGAAGCGCTTCGGCACGCTGGCTGCGACGGGCCTGATCGTGGGCGAGTCCCTGTTCGGCGTCGTCTACGCGGGCATCGCGGGCGCGACGGGGTCGGAATCCCCGCTGGCGCTGCCGTTCATCGGCGACGGCTTCACCCCGGTCGCGAACGTGCT
>NZ_LT635869.1:152188-183555 GCF_900128465.1 Actinomyces bouchesdurhonensis
CCTCGCACGGCGCGCACGATGTCGACGGCCGCGGCCACGGGGTCGCCCTCGTTGGAGGCGTAGTGGGTGAAGACGATGCGGTCCTGGGAATCGATGACGACAGCCTTGATCGTCGTGGAGCCCGCGTCGATGCCGAGCCAGCAGCGGCCCTCAGCCTCGTCGAGGCTGACCTTGGGGATGACGTCGAGGCTGTGGCGGGCCATGAACTCCTCGCGGTCCTCGGGGGTCGCGAAGAGCGGGTCCATGCGCGGGGATTCGACCTGAACGGGGGCGGCGGCGAGGCGCTCCATGAGGGTCGTGAGCTTCTCGCCGCGGGTCTCGACGGAGGTCGCGCCAGCCTCCTCGGCCTGACGTTGTTTCTTAGCGGCCTCCTTCTCGGCGAGGAGCGCGGCGCCGATGGCAACGTAGAGCTGGGCGTCGTCGGGAGTGACGAAGGCGTCCGCCTTGGGCAGGAGCGCCTTGTAGGCCTCGCGCAGGGCGGGCAGGAAGTGCAGGGGTCCACCGAGGAACATGACGGTGCCGCGGATCGGGCGACCGCACGCCAGGCCCGCGATGGTCTGGGTGGCGACCGCGTTGAAGATGGNCGCGACGCGGATCGCGAGTCGGCGGCTCAGGACGGCGCACAGAGCGTGCAGGGCTGACCCGATCCGCGCACCTGCCTCGGCCTCGTCCCATGCGCGGACGAGGCCGGGCTTCGTTATGTGTCCCTGTTCGGTGCTCCGGGCGGAGTGCTGATCCGCCGTGGGCGAGGCCTGGGTTCGTGGCGTGTTCGGCTCCCCCGCGCTGGGGTGAGGCCACCCGCACGGGTGTCCATCAATCCCACGATGTGAGCAACACTGCCCTTTGACAGCTGAAACCAAAGCCCATGTCAAGGCACATTTGACTGTATTTCAGCAAAATTGACTCTTTCATGACTAATAAAAGAATGATACTTTTATAACATGAGTCGCATCCTGGAACCGGACGTCACGTGGCTGCGGGACCCAGGGGCGTCGGTGAACCGCTTGACGGTGCACGCGACGTGGAGGTCACGCAGGCCGCTCCAGATGCTGTCGAGCACCTGGCAGGTTACCGGTGTCACTGGCACCGCTTCGGAGCTGATTGATCGTGCTCCCTCTCATCAGAATTTCAGCGCAACATCCGTGCCTGGCATCCTGGAGCTGGATGGCTCGCGGACGCGCCGGAATGTTTGGGTTCGCTCGGAGGGGGAGGCGAGCGCCGGAGTGTCGTCCGGAGACGTTGTGCGAGCCTCGATTCTGCGTCGCGAGTTCATCTTTGATGCTCCGTTGAAGGATGCGGTTGAGCGCGGCTGGATGATGACCCTGACCTTCGGTGGGTTCTCGGGTCCTCTCTACGCGTGGGTCGATGGAACGTTCGTCGGTTTTAGTGCGGATGGTTTCATTCCTGCGGCTTTTGACGTGACGGGCGCGTTGCAGCCCACTCACACGCACACGCTGGTTGCCTTGCTGGTGGATTCGCCGGTGTGCTGTCACGGCTTGTTCCGTGAGGTGTCGTTGGAGGCGAGGCCGCCGGCGCACATCGTGGACGTGGTGCCGGTGGCGTCTCACGATGGTCGCGCGGGTTCCCTGACGTTGCGGGTTGAGACGACGGGTGGCGTTGAGGTTCATGCCGCGCTCGTAAACGAGGCCGAGGGGGTGAGGTTGTGGTCCGCGGTGGCGTCCCCGGATGAGGTCTTTGATGTTCGAGGCCTGGATGTGATCCCGTGGAGCGCGGAAGAGCCGGCGTTGTACCGGCTGATCGTGACGCTACGCGACGAGGAGGGGGTCAAGGACACGGTTTCCCTTGACCTGGGTTTCCGCGACGTTGAGGCGACGGCGCAGGGCGTTGCCCTGGGCGGTAAGGCACTGGTCTTGCGGGGAGTGACCCGCAACGAGTGCGACGGCCGCGCGGGCCTGGCTGTCAACCTTCCAGAGATGGTCGACGACGTCGTGTGGTGTAAGCGCCACGGCGTGAACACGGTTGTGATCACGGGTGCCCCTGGGCACGCGTCTTTCCTTGAGCTGGCGGACGAGTATGGCCTGTACGTCGTCGACTGCGCGTCGAACGTGTACGGCCCGGGGGCGGCACGCGACGAAGCGATCGTGGCGGCGCTTCGGCGAGATCGTGCGCACCCGAGCATCATCGCTTGGGCGATCGGCGAGGAGGAGAACGAGCTGCGCGCAGCCCGCGCGTTGGATGCGACGCGCCCGGAGTACTCGCACGCGTCCTTCCCGGACCTACGCAAGGTGCGCGGTGAGGAGTTGCACTATGCGCCGGTGACTGTGGCTCCTTCTTATTCGGGGGTGACGGTGCGCAACCACATGACCTTCACGTCGACGTCGGATCTGGAGTTCCTGTGCCGCGTTGTTGATGAGGGCCACGAGACGTGGGAGTATTCGGCATCCCTGGATGTTGGGCCGGGCGAGACGGGCTTCCTGGAGGTGCCGTGGCCCTCTTCGGGCATGCGCGAGGTCTCGGTGCGCCTGTCGTACTCCACGGGGTGGGCGCCGACGGGCTTCGAGATCGCGCGCGGCGAGATGACGGTATAAGTGCCGCAGGTCGCCTGACGATTGCGCGACGAGGCCCGGGAACCCAGCCCAGGCCTCGTACGCGAAGAGGAGAAACGATCAGCGGAAGGCCGCGCGCCTCGTCGGGATGGCCGGCATGCCGAGCATGACGGAACCGGACCCGCCGCACGACGTCGGCTCTTCGACGTCCACGAGCTGTAAGACGTCGCCGTCGCGCGCCTGAGGGTCCTGCAGGGCGGTTGCGAGCATCAGCTTGATGCGGTTGAGCTGGTTGACCTCGGAGGCACCCGGGTCGTAGTCGACGGCCACGATGTTGGCCTCGGGGTAGCGGGTGCGCAGCGCGCGGAACATGCCCTTGCCGACGACGTGGTTGGGCAGGCACGCAAACGGCTGGGCGCAGATGATGTTCGGGCAGCCGTGTTCGATCATGTCGACCATTTCGGCGGTCAGGTACCAGCCTTCGCCGGCCTGGTTGCCCAGGCGCGCAATGTCCTGGGAACGCTCGATCATCTCTTCGATGGGCCGGTGCGGCTCAAACTTACCGTCCGTCGCCGCGAACGCGCGGTGCACGGGCTTCTCGTACTTCTTCAGCGCCCACAAAACGATCGGCATGATGTAGCGCTGCTTGCCGTCGATGCCCAGGTTCTCCTTGTCCCACGCGGCGGTCGCCACGGAGTTGTGGAAGAACTGCATGAGGCCGGGCAGTTCGGCCTCGCAGCCCTCGGCCTCGATGACGTCGACCGCGTGGTTGTTGGCGTCGGGGTGGAACTTCACGAGGATCTCGCCGACCAGGCCGACGCGCGGCTTACGGGGAACGTCGCGCAGCGGCAGGGCGTCGAAGGCGCGCACGCACTCGCGGATGATCTTCCCGTAGGAGACGCGCCCACCCAGGGCGGCCACGCGTCCCGACGTGATCCACTCCTGCACGTAGGCGTCCCACGTGCGGTACAGCTCCATCGCGGAGCCGGGCGTGGCCTCGTAGGGGCGCACGCGCAGCAGCATCGACTGGATGGCGTCGCCGATGACGAAGGCCTGGATGGCCTTGTGGATGTGGGGGATGCCCAGGTGGAAGCCCGGGTTGTCCTCGATGCCCTGGACGGACAGGGCGATGACGGGGACCTGCGGGTATCCGGCGTCGCGCAGCCCCTTGCGCAGCAGGGCCGCGTAGTTGCTGGCGCGACACATGCCGCCCGTCTGTGTGATGCCCACCGCCGTGCGGTCGGGGTCGGCGCGCCCGGAGATGAACTCGTCGAGGAGCTGGCCAATGACAACGATCGCCGGGTAGCACGAGTCGTTGTTGACGTATTTGAGGCCAACCTCCATGGAGGCGCGGCTCGTGTGCTCCAGGACGCGCACCTTCAGGCCCGCGCTCGCGAACAGCGGGGTGAGGAAACGGAAATGAATCGGAGACATCTGGGGGGCGAGAATCTCGTAGCCGGCCTCGCGCATCTCCTCAGTGAAGACGGCGCGCGGCTTGATGTGCCCGGCCGCCTCCTCGCGGGCGGCGTCCCCGGAGGGGTCGCGCAGGGTGGCCGTGTCGACGGAACCCGACACCAGGCCCACGGACGAGGCGGGGGCCAGTCCCGCTCCCGCGCCGTTCTCGCCGTCGCCGGCCCCGGCCTCGTTAATCGCGGAGGTGAGGGAGGCGCGCTCGGTGATCGCCGCGTCGAGGGAACGCAGGCGAATCTTGGCGGCGCCCAGGTTGGAGACCTCGTCGATCTTGAGGACGGTGTGCACGTCGCCGCGGCCCTCGAGGATCTCCTGGACCTGGTCGGCGGTGATCGCGTCGACGCCGCAGCCGAAGGAGTTGAGCTGGACCATCTCAAGGTCGGGCTCGTCGCCGACGCGGGCGGCGGCCTCGTAAAGGCGCGAGTGGTAGGACCACTGGTCGAGGACGCGCAGGGGTCGCTCGAGGCGCGCGTCAATGATGGAGTCCTCGGTGAGGACGGCCATGCCCAGGCCGACGATGACCTCGGGGATGCCGTGGTTGATCTCGGGGTCGAGGTGGTAGGGGCGGCCAGCGAGCACGATGCCGCGCACGCCGTGCTCACGCATCCACTCGATGGTCTCGACGCCCTTCGCGCGGATCTCGGCCTTGACGGCGGCGTCCTCCTCCCACGCCTTGTCCAGGGCGGCCTTCATCTCCTCGACGGGGATGTCGTAGCCGTATTCCTTGAAGGTCTTGGACAGGTGGGCGGGCAGGTAGTCGCGGTTGCCGAAGTTGACGAAGGGGCTGATGAACTTTGTGCCGGGCTCCGCCAGGCGCTCCATGTTGTTGCGGATGACCTCGGGGTAGGTCGCCACGATGGGGCAGTTGAAGGAGTTCTCGGACTCGGTGAGCTTCTGCTCGAAGTCGACGCAGGGGTAGAAGATCGTCGTGACACCCTTATCGAGGAGGGATTCGATGTGCCCGTGGACGAGCTTGGCCGGGTAGCACACGTTCTCCGAGGGGATAGACTCCATGCCGGTCTCGAAGAGGTCGTGGTTGGAACGGCCCGAGATCATGACGCGGAAGCCCAGCGCGGTGAGCATCGTGAACCAGAACGGGTAGTTCTCGTACATGCCGAGCACGCGCGGGATGCCGATGTCGCCGCGGAACGCCTTCTTCTCGGTGAGGCGACGGTAGCCGAAAATCCGCTTGTACTTCCAGTCGTAGAGGTTAGGCAGCTCGGACTTCTTGGGCACGCGCTCCAGGGACGCGCCGCGCTCGCAGCGGTTGCCCGAGACGTGACGCTCGCCGTTGGAGAACGTCGAGATCGTCATCTGGCAGTGGTTCTGGCACAGGCGGCACGTCTTGCGGGTCGTCTCCACGCTGAAGCCCTCGAGGGCTTCGATCGTGGCGAGCGTCGAGGTCCCCTCCCCCGTGTCGTGCATGCGCGCGGTCAGGGCGGCGCCGTAGGCACCCATGAGGCCCGCGATGTCGGGGCGCACGACCTCGCGGCCGGTAAGCAGCTCGAAGGCGCGCAGCACCGAGTCGTTGAGGAAGGTGCCGCCCTGAACGACGACGCGCTCACCCAGGTCCGAGGGCTCCTTGAGCTTGATGACCTTATAGAGGGCGTTACGCACGACGGAATAGGACAGGCCGGCGCTGATGTCGCGCACGTCCGCGCCTTCCTTCTGCGCCTGCTTGACGGAGGAGTTCATGAACACCGTGCAGCGGGTGCCCAGATCCACGGGGGAGGAGGATTCCATGGCCATGCGCGCGAAGGAACGCACGTCGGTGCCCATGGTCTGCGCGAAGGTCTGGAGGAAGGAACCGCAGCCCGAGGAGCAGGCCTCGTTCACGGAAATGGAGTCCACCGCATGGTCACGGATACGCAGGTACTTCATGTCCTGGCCGCCGATGTCGATGACGGAGGTNCCCCTCGGCAAGATAGGGGATCGGTCCGGCCTCGTCGCGCCAGCGCGGCACTGATCTGCCTGCCACGCCTGCACCGCCATTGCCTCGCCTGCCCGGCCTGCCCCGCCATGGCCTCGGCGTCAAATCCCCAACGAACACCAACAGCACCGAGCGGCTGAATCGTAGCTACCATGAACTTGCAGACAAGCCCGCCTCATCGCACGCTAAGCTAGACATACGAGCTGGTCACCAGATCGCAGACAGGAGAGGGGAGCGGCATGAGTGGACGTATCACGTACCGCGACACGAAACCCTTTTGTGTTCCCGCGTCGCTGGATGAACTCGCGGGTCCGTCCACGGGCGTCGTGCACCTCCCCGTGCGCTTGAGCTGGGCACCGGGGGATGGTTCCTTTAACCTCGACGATGACGGCGAACGAACGACGGTCTACCAATGTGTCATCGGCGAGGGCAGCGTGGAAGACCAACGACGCTACCTCAACCGCGACATCCTCAGCGACATGTGGCCCACACTGCGCCTCGACCTGGCGATCACCGCCGCATGGGAAAACCGCTTCAAGGCACTGTGCGGGAGGAACAAATGGCTCACTCTGTACAAGAGACGCAGCGCCAGCTAATCGCATGCGCACTCGAGGTCCTCGCAGATGCGGGCTTCGCCCTCGCTGGTTCGGGTGCGATCCGTGAACACGGGATGACGCAGCGACCCACCAACGACATTGACCTCTTCACGGTCATGCAAGCCTCCACGCGGTTCCCCAACGCAGTAGGCAGCCTCATTGAACACCTCACTGCCAACAACTACGACGTCACCGTCGAACGCGTCAGCCACTCTTTCGCCCAGCTATCCGTCACACCACCACACGGGGCGCCACTCAGCGTTGATCTCGCTATCGACTGGCGTGCCCACACACCTGTCCGCCTCAGCGTTGGCCCCGTTCTTGACATTGAGGACGCCGTCGGCAACAAACTCAGCGCCCTGTACTCCAGGAGCTACCCCCGCGACTATCTCGACGTCGATGCGATCCGCTCCACCGGAACGATCAGCGATTCGCGCCTCATCGAACTCCTTCAGGAACGCGACGCAGGCTTCGACGTAGGATTCTTTACAGAATGTCTGCGCGGAGCACACAGCATCACCCTGACACAAGTTGCGGCCTACGGCATCACTGCCTCGCAGCTCCACGCGATCCAACGACGTTTCAGCAGCTGGGCCGACGACATCGACAATAAAAGCAACGACTAGCTGCAAAACGGCACGACATCCTCCGAGTGAATCCCCGCCCCGGCCTCGTCGTGAACTGCGCCCCGAAACTTGGACGCGTTTAATGGTAGCCGTTATGCGGCTTGTTGGAGGGCCTGATCTCGGTATTCTGCCGGGGTCAGGCCCTTGAGCTTTACTTGGCGTCTTGTTGTGTTCCAGTAGGTGATGTAGGCGTTGAGGTCCGCTTTGAAGCTCTCGAAGGTTTGCCAGTCCTGGCCGCGGAAGAACTCGTCCTTGAGGTGCCCGAAGACCTGCTCGGTGGCGCCGTTGTCGATGCAGTTGCCTTTGCGTGACATGCTCTGGATGAAACCGTTATCGGCAAGCGCGCTGATGTAGGCCTTGTGTTGGTACTGCCATCCCATGTCCGAGTGCAAGATCGGCTCGACCCCTGCGGGCTTGGCGTCCATGAGCATCTGGAGCATCTCTTGTTGCTGGGCGAGGTTGGGGTGCATGGAGATGGAGTGGGCGACGATCTCTTTGCTGGCAAAGTCGTAGACCGGAGCGAGGTAGACCTTACCGAAGGAGAGTTTGAACTCGGTGACGTCGGTACCCATCTTCTGCCAGGGCCTATCGGCCTTAAAGTCGCGTCCGATGATGTTTGCGAAGCTTTGGCCAACGAGTCCCTTGTAGGAGTTGTACCTGTGGTAGGCCCTCTCGCGGCGTATGCCGCAGCGTAGCCCCATTTCGCGCATCATCTTCAGGACCGTCTTGTCAGCGATTCGTGCTCCTTCTTCGGCGCGTAGGCACATGGCTACCTGCCTGTGACCGCACCCGTTGGGGGTTCGCGAAAAGATCTGGGCGACCTTGGGACGTAGCTGCGCTCTGGTTGGCAGCTGGGGGTGAGCCAGCGCGTAGTAGTAGCTCGACCTGGCAAGGCCGGCCGCCTCGAGGAGAGCCTGTCAATTTTTCTGTGTATGGGGGTTAGAGGTAGGGGGTGATTCGGTCGGGGTAGGCGGTGGTGAGTTGGGCGAGGGCTTGTTTCCAGTTGGTGGTGGTGTGTCCTTGGATGAGGCGGGTGTGTCCTGTTCGTTTGTTGGCGGGTTTGCCAGCGTCTGTGAGGCGCTGAGCGGCTCGTTTGTCTTCGATGTTGCAGATGGCGAGCCACAGGAGTTTGACGGCGGCTTCTTCGCTGGGGAAATGCCCGCGGTTCTTGGTGATTTTGCGTAGCTGGTAGTTCAAGGACTCGATAGCGTTGGTGGTGTACACGACGCGGCGCAGCATGGGCGGGAACGCCAGGAACGGCGTGAAGCGCTGCCAGGCGCGCTGCCAGGTCGCAACGGTTTGGGGGTAGCGCGCTCCCAGGTCACTGGCCGCGAAGTCTTCCAGCGCCTCTCGGGCGGTTTCTTCGTTGGGCGCGCTGTAGACCCGCTTTAGAGCCGCGGCGACGCTCTTACGGTCCTTGTAGGACACGAAACGCATGGACGCGCGGATTAAGTGAACGACGCAGGTTTGGACCATGGACTGGGGCCAGGTCGCTTCGATGGCTTCGGGCAGGCCAGCCAACCCGTCGCAGCACACGATCAGGACATCGCGTAGGCCTCGGTTGGCCAGCTCGGCGCACACGTGGGCCCAAAAGGAGGCGCCTTCATCGGCTTGGACCCAGATGCCCAGCACGTGCTTGACGCCCTCCATGTCCACTCCTACCGCCAGGTGAGCGGCCCGGTTCTCCACCCTGTGATCGCATCGGACTTTGATGCGGATCGCATCCAGGTAGATCACCGGGTAGAACGCTTCTAGGGGGCGGTGCTGCCACTCCAAGACGGCCTCGCACACCGCGTCAGTGATCGTGGAAATCGTCCCGGCACTGACCTCCACGCCCAGGGTGGAGGCCAGGTGATGGCGTATATCGCGTACCGTCATCCCCCCGGCATACAAGCTGATAATCATCGAATCCAAGCCATCGAGGCGCCGCTGCCCTTTACGCACCAGGCGCGGGGTGAACGAGCCTGCCCGGTCCCGGGGGACCTCGATCTCGAAGGCTCCCACCTCCGACATCACGGTCTTCTTCGTCGTGCCGTTCCTCGTGTTCGAGCGCGCCTGCCCACTGGTCTGGCCCTTCTCATACCCCAAATGCTGGGTCAGCTCAGCGGCCAACCCGCGCTCCAAGGCCTCCTTGAGCAACGCCGGCAACAAGCCCTGGCTGCCCGTCATCTCGACCTCGCCAGCATCAAGACGCTCAAACAACGCATCCAACGCCCCCGAGCTGCGAAGCTCCTCCACAGCCTCACGCCCACTAGCGCGAGCCACAACAACATCATCATTCATCATGCATCAATCCTTTCAAACAAGAAGACGGATACACAGACAATTAAACACGCCCCTCGAGGAGATCACCCACCGCGTGTCCATGCCCTGAAAGCTCGGCGACCGCTAGGGCTTTGTCCCGGTTTGGGAGCGCCTCTGCGCCTTCAGGGCAATCGATTTTTTTAGGTACGCCACCTGCGCCTCGAGCTTGCGCACGCGCTCGGCGAGTTCCTCCTCACGCGTTGGCGGCATCGCCCGCACCGACCCCTTCGGCCTGCCCTTAGGCTTGGGCCTGAGCGCCTGCGCGCCGCCCTCACGGTACAACCTGCACCACCGCTTCAACGGTGTCGCGCTCACAATACCAAAACGCACCATCGCCTCAGGCTTACTCATCCCACCATCAACCACCGCCCTCACTGCGGCGACCTTGGTCTCATAGTCGTATCTAATCTGCTTTACTCCCATGGCAACAAGCCCATCCCTCCCGATCACACGGTACGTCTTCTGCCACTCTCTCACAGTCTCGGCAGACACACCAAGCCTCCTGGCGGTCAAACCATAGCCACATCCCCTCTCGAACATCTCCACCGCTTGCTCCCGAAGCAAACGATCATGCCTCAACCGCACATCCACAGACACGAAAAGCCTCCCATTCCCTGGACTTCAATTTCGATGTCCAAGAAACGGGAGGCAGTTCATCGCGCCAGCGCGGCACTGATCTGCCTGCCACGCCTGCACCGCCATTGCCTCGCGCATCTTCAGCGCACGCGCACTGCCCGACTGCGCGGATCATACCAGCCTCGGCGTCAATTCCCCATCGAACATCAACAACACCGAGAGGCCTGGACAACAGCCGCATAGACGAACCGTCAACAACTTGCACACAACTTCACCCACTCAGTGGAGCGTTAACCCGGTAAGTGGCGCGTTAATCCGACAAGTGGCGCGTTAACCCGGTAAGTGGCGTGTTAACCCGACAAGTGGCATCCTCAACCCCTCAATGCGCACGTTAACCCCTTAGGTGGAGTGTGGGCAGGTGTGCCCATACTCCACTAGTAGGGTCCAGCTGCGCATCGAAGGGTTGACACAGCCACCCATGGGGCCAGGCCGCCGCAGGCTAAGCACGCAGCAGCCCCACGAGGCCCCGCGCATCCGCANCGACGCTCTTACGGTCCTTGTAGGACACGAAACGCATGGACGCGCGGATTAAGTGAACCACGCAGGTTTGGACCATGGACTGGGGCCAGGTCGCTTCGATGGCTTCGGGCAGGCCAGCCAACCCATCGCAGCACACGATCAGGACATCGCGTAGGCCTCGGTTGGCAAGCTCGGCGCACACGTGGGCCCAAAAGGAGGCGCCTTCATCGGCTTGGACCCAGATGCCCAGCACGTGCTTGACGCCCTCCATGTCCACTCCTACCGCCAGGTGAGCGGCCCGGTTCTCCACCCTGTGATCGCATCGGACTTTGATGCGGATCGCATCCAGGTAGATCACCGGGTAGAACGCTTCTAANGATGCCGGCGACGACGGGCGGCAGCGAGAGGGGCAGGGCGACGAGGATGCGGGCGGCGCGCACGCCGCGCCACGAGCGGGACAGGAGGAGGGCCGCCGGGACTCCAAGGAGGAGGTCGACGCCGAGGGCCATCACGCAGGTGCGCAGGGAGAGCGCGAGGGCGGCGGAGGCCTCGTCGGTGGCGAGGGTCGCTCCCAGGGTCGCCCAGTTTACGCGCCCCAGCATGAAGGCGAGGGGCAGGACCAGGAAGCACAGGGCGAGCGCGCCGAGGCCCCCCGCCCAGACGGGCAGGGGGCTCACGGCGGGTGTCCTCCGCGACTTCACGGGTCGACGTTACTTCGCGGCGGGCGTGAAGCCGGCCTCTTCGAGAGTGGCCTGTCCTTCGGTCGAGAGGACCAGGTCGATCCACTTCTGGCCGTAGTCCTTCTTGGTGGAGGCGCTCACGAGGGCGATCGGGTACTTGTTGACGGCCTCGTCGGCGCCCTGAATCTCGACGGTGTCGACGGCGTCGCCTTCGGCGAGTGCGTCGGTCTTGTAGACGATGCCGGCGTCAGCCTGGCCGGAGGACACCTTGCCACGCACGTCGGTGACGGCCTGCTCCTCGGAGACGGGGTTGAGGGTCACGCCGAGCTTGTCGGTGAGGGTCTTGGTGAGCTTGCCGCAGGGGACCTCGGGGGCGCAGATGACGAGCTTGGCGCCGTCGAGCGAGGAGTCGAGGCCGGTAATGCCCGCGGGGTTGCCGGGGGTGGTGATGAGGGTCAGGGTGTTGGTGACGAAGATGGTCTGAGCGTCGACCTGGCCGGCGTCGGCGGCCTTCTTCATGGTGGACTCGTTGGCGGTGGCCAGGACGTCGACGTCCGCGCCCTCGCCGAGCTGGGTGACCAGGTCCTGGGAGCCCGCGAAGTTAAAGCGGACGTCCACCTCGGGGTTGGCGGCCTCGAAGGTCTTCTCGAGCTCGCCGAAGGTCTCGGTCAGCGAGGCGGCGGCGTAGACGTTGAGGACGGTGGTCTCAGCGGCGGGCTGGATCGCCTCGGACGAGGCCGTGGAGTCGGCGGGCGTCGAGCCGGAGTTGCAGGCGGCCAGGGCAAGGGCGGCGGCGCCCAGGACGGGGAGGAGGCGTAGGGAGCGCACGGGCATCTCCTTTTGAGAGGGGATGGAACGCGTTTAATCTAACATGGGGATATGGGGCACGCAACGCTTGCGCGTTCATGTACCCGAATCATTACTTTTACCTGTGAGAATAAGGGAAACTTACTCACCTATTAAATCGGTGTTAGCCACTTTTATTTCGGCCTGCTGCTCATTCCGACTCGTGACTCCACCCCCAAATCGAGTTCGCACGCGCCCACGGACCATTTGAGTCGGAGCAGCGACGCATAAATTGACCCGACAAGCCCACGCCACCCGCGAGGGACTAGGATCACAGTCACAAGCACATCGCCACCTCACGGAGGACACCATGCCCAAGCCCGTCGCCTACGACCTCAGCCAGATCGACGCCCACATCATCGCCTATTCGGACCGCGTACAGCGCGGCACGAAGGAGGACCGGGCGACCCCCGCGTGCGTCGGCGCACTGACCGCAGCTGGCCTGGGCGAGGTGACGATGGCCGCGATCCCCGAGAGTGCCGACGTCCTCGAGACGGAGATCCGCGACGCCCTCGAGGTCGGCGCCCGCTTCGTCCTGATCCTGGGCGGCTCGGGCTTCGGCGTGGGCAACTATGCACCCGAGGTCGTCCGTTCGATCGTCGAGGTCGAAATTCCCGGCGTCGCGGAGCAGATCCGCGCCCACGGCCTGACCAACACCCCCCTGTCGGGCCTGTCCCGCGAGGTCGTCGGCGTGACGGCGCGGGACTCCTCGGGGGCTCTCATTATTTCCTCACCGGGTTCGCGCGGCGGCGCGCTCGACACCCTCGAGGTGGTGATCCCCCTGCTGGGAGCAATATTCCACCAGCTCGACGAGGCCCGCTAACCCCCTCTCCTCCCTCCAATGTCGCACGTAATTTGGGTCACCTTACTTTTGTAAGGCATCGAGAAAACCGCAGAATCTCAACGATGCGATTTCAAGGTTTGAAAGGTTTACATGGGAATTACGTGCGACATTTGTGAGTAATCAAACGAGGCCTCGGCCTCGTCACAAAGGCGGAGCCTCAGCCCCGACGACGGAGACCCCCACGCGAGGAGGACGAGCACCGCGCCGCCGATCGCCCACCGGGTCGGGGACGGCGTCGACGCTGTTTCGCTGGACACCACCGTCACCGTGCCGCTGGCCTTGTACTCGGTGAGGGCGCCGGTCTCGTCGAAGTGGTAGGAGACGCCGTCGATGTCGAGCCACTGGGTCGGGTGGCGTCGGTCAGGAGGCGTAGCCGACCCAGCGGCCAGACTCCGAGAAGATCGAGGAGCGGCCATCGACCTCGCGTGTGCCGGTCACCATGGCGCCCGTGTCGCTCATGTAGTACCAGGCTCCACCATCCAGGACCCAGCCCGTGGCCATCTGGCCACTGCCGTTCAGGTAGTACCAGGCGCCCGCGTCACGCAGCCACCCGGTGACCATGGCACCCGACGTGGAAGAGTAGTACCAGGAAGCACCGACACGGAACCAGCCGGTCGCCATCGCGCCACTGTCGGAGAGGTAGTACCAGGCCCCGCCGCTTGACAGCCATCCCGTGGCCATCTGGCCACTACCGTTCAGGTAGTACCAGGCGCCCGCGTCACGCAGCCACCCGGTGGACATGGCACCCGACGATCCGAAGTAGTACCAGCGATCCTCGACGCGGACCCAGCCCGTGCGCATCGCGCCCGTATGCGGATCCATGTAGTACCAGGTGCCGCGATCGAGCAGCCACCCGGCGCTCATGCGCCCGTTGTTCAGGTAGTACCAGGAGCCGGAGTCCCACATCCAGCCGCTTGCGGCCAGACGTCCGGATGCGCCGACGTAGTACCAGCCCTCTCCGTCGTTCACCCATCCGGAAGTCGCCATCGCGCCGGTCGGTCCCATCCAGTACCAGGACCCGCGGTCGTACACCCAGGTGGATGCTTCGGCGGAGGGCTTACCCGCGAAGTAGTACCAGGAGCCGGAGCGACCTTGCCACCATCCGGTCGTTGCCGAAGGGCGCGCACCCTTGAACCACCAGGCGCGCGGGGTCACCGCACCGTACTCGTGCCCCCAGGATGCGCTCGACAGGTCGTTGTAGGAAATGCCGGAGGAGCTAAAGGTGGCGACGACCGCGGGGATGGAACCCGCCGACCACAGGTCCAGGGTTGGCGCCCACGAGGTATCCCCATGGATGACACTGTCTGAGAGGCTGTCGGGGGCGAACCACTTCGGGCCAGTCTGGACGATCATGGAGGGGCTGAGCGTCTTCATGAACGGCGGGAGGTTCGAGGTCGCCATCCCGTGGTGACCGGCCTTGAGCATGTCGACGTGGCCGACGATCGGGGCGATGCGGTCCTCGTAGCCTCCGCCAGCCTCGAGGTCGGCGGCCAGGTAGGCGGAGTGCCCGAAGGCGCTCACCTTCGCGGTGTACGCGATGAAGTTCGCGTCGCGCACACCGGTTCGCTTGTAATTCTCGGCGGGGTCGGTGGGGATGATCTGAACGTCCATGTCGCCCAGTGCGATGTGGGTGTCATTGTCGTGGATGTCCTGCACGATCGATGCGCCGTACGCGCCTTGCGCCCACCGTGCGGCGGCCATCATGTTGTCGTAGCACCACTGGTTGTCCCACAGGCGTGACTTGTCTGTAATCCACGCGTCGGAATACTCGGGGCTCAGGATTACTTGGGGATGAAACGCGTAGATGATGTCGTCGGCGTTGTCAATGTGGTCTGAGTGGGCGTGGGTGCCCAGGTAGAACGCCAGGTTTGAGGAGGTGACGCCGTGCGATCTCATGTAGCGCAGGACCCAGTCGGTGTCGCCCTTATCTGATTCTTCGGTTCCGTCCCTCCACGGGTAGCGCGGGTCGGATCCGTCGGGCGCGCCCACGCCTTCGCCGCCGTCGACCATGGCGAAGACGCCGCGCGATTCGAGGAGGATGGCGTCCGCGGCACCTTGCGTCGAGAGGATGTGGATTTTTGTCGGTCCGTTCGTGCCGGGGAAGGTGTAGACATGCGCGTTCGCGCCGTTGGTGGATTCTTCGTGGGACGAGGCATCGGCGCGCTCCGCGGTGTCGCTCGCGTCGGTGTGCGCGTCCTCCTGGGCGTTGGCGGATTCTTCTTCGCTCTCTTCAGAGTGTGAAGCTTGCGTGCCGCTTGCGCTTGTGTCACCGTGAGTGGTCAGCTGGTCAGTTGGTGCGGCAACGGCGACCGGGGCGATGGCAACAGTGAGAAGTCCTGACAGGACGGTTAGCCCAAGCTGGAGCAACGAGCGTCCGTGGTGAGAATGCATAAACACACCTAGGCAAGAGTCATATCCGAATTACTACCGCACAAACATATACCTGGCAAGCAATTACTGACAACTTATCGATTGAGGTGAGTCTCCCACCAAACCAGATCCTCCGGCGTATCAACATCCCGACACACCCCAGCATCCGCATCCACGCGATCAAGGGTCAGGGAACGAAGCACCCGACGCACCCCCAAGCCGCGTACACTCCCCCACTGCCCCCCGGCCTCGTCAATGACCCGCAACAACGACCCCGCACGATAGACGCCCATCAGATACTGATCGAAAGGTTTCGGATCGCCGCCGCGCAAGATACGACCGTCATACTCTGCGCCCAGCGGAGCGGCCAGGAGACGACGCAGAACATCCGCGATACCCGGGCAATCCACAGACACGACTACCACCCACGCGTCCGCGGGGGCGCCGAGGGCCGACAGACCAGCGTCGATCCCGGCCAGGGGGCCGCCGCCTGGCGGATCCTCAAGAGTGCGCATCACCCCAGGCGGGAGGCTCACCCCCGGTGGGACAACAGCGACCAGACCCGCGCCAGCAACCTCACTCAGCGCGCAACACACTCGGTCGATGAGCCTCGATCCGCCGAACACGAGATCCGGCTTAGAGACTCCGCCCAGGCGCTCACCTCCCCCGCCGCCGACCACCATCCCAGCGATCTGCGCACGGGAAAAAAACACGCCCGACGTCGGAGCCCCACACGATCCCACGCCGCTCACCCCCAAGGCGCGAAAGTCAGCACATCCGCGCGCTGCGTCGCCGCATCGACCGTGAGCACACGACCAATGAGCGGCTCGCCAACACCCACCAGCACCTTAATGACCTCAGTCGCCATAGCGGTGCCCGCCTGGCCGACAACCGGTCCCAAGACGCCAACCTGGGGCGAGGCCGGGGTGGTTCCCGGAGCGGGCTTCACAGGGTGCAAACTGCGCAGCGTCAGAGAGGGGACGGGCGCGGGGGCACCGGACCAGAAAACACTGACCTGGTAGGCCATGCGCACGACCGTGCCCCACACGAGAGGCACGCCGCAGTCCGCGCAGTAATCGGAGACCAGGTACTTCGCATCGAAACTATCCGTGCACTCCACGATCAGGTCCCACTCGTGACCGTGCTGTTCCAGCCAGTCACGACTCACATGCCCGTAACGCTCAAAACGCACACCGGAATTAAGGGCGCTCAGGTGCCGCACCGCCGAATCAGGCTTCGCATCCCCCACGTCAGCCTCGCCATGCAGCAGCTGGCGCTGCAGGTTCGAGACCTCAACGACGTCCGAATCACAGATGCCGATCGTTCCTACGCCCGCCGCCGTCAAATACAGGAGAACGGGTGACCCCAGGCCCCCCGCTCCCACGACGAGCACGCGAGAAGCCGCCAGGCGCGCCTGGCCCGCCTCACCAATACCCGACACCAACCAATTACGGCGGAAACGTTCCAACGCAGGGTCCCCGGCCTCGTAGCGCACGGGCGCGCAGCGCAGCGAAACCGCGACACTGCGCCCCGACACCGCGGCATCACGCGAATACGGGTCGCCGATCGTCATGGCTTACAGACCCGACCAGTTATGCGAACCGTCGCTCAGCTCCTGCTTCTTCCAGATCGGCAGCTTCGCCTTCACGTCCTCGACTATGCCCTCCACCGCCCGGAACGCCTGGCCGCGATGCTCGGCAGCAACCGCCACCACCATGGCATCCTCACCGATCGCCAGACGGCCCACGCGGTGCCACGCGACGATACGATGCACCCCCGGCCTATTCGCAAACTCCTCGACGATCGCGCGTAAAACCTGCGACGACGACGGATGCGACGAATACTCGATCGCGTCCACGCTCTCTCCCCCATCATGGTTGCGCACAACACCGATGAACGACGCCACGGCCCCACACGTGTCATCGCGGGCGCTATCAATCAATGAACTCGAGTCGAGGGGAGCGTCAGTAATACCTGTTGCAATCTTTGCTGACATGGGATCCTCCAGGAACGGGAGATACTTACATCCACTCTACGTGACATCGGTCAGGATTTTATGAAAATCCTGACCGACCCCAACAAATGATGAGAAGCTCTCACCCGCCGGCGAAAGGCGGCAACACGTCGATGCGCACGCCCGGCATCAGGTCAGCGTCCAGGCGCGCCGAACGCTCATTCACCAAGAAACTCGATACATCCAGGATGCGCCCCAGCTCCGTGTTCTCCCGGCTCAGGACCCCTATCAACTCACCCAGCGTCGCCGGCGTGCGATCCGCAGGAAGCTCGCGCATGTAGCCGCCCGCCGCCTCAGCCGCACCACCAAAAAAGTGCACCGTCGTCGTCAGCGGCTTCGGGTTCGGCTCATCAAGCGGGCGCAAAACAACCGTCAGGCACAACGGATTGATTGGATCAACCTCCATCTGCCAGCTCGCGATCCCCGTCGCAGTGCGCTCAAAGATCCGCTCGACGATGCCTCGACGCAGCTCAAGCGCCAGATCATCCGGCGCTCCAGGCTCCGTGAATGGGCACGCCGTCAAAACGACTGCCATCGGATCAGACTCGTGCGGCACCGACGCGAAACCCATCGCGTTCATGAACAGGCGCACCTTGCCCAAATGACCTGCAATATTAAACGGTTCACGACCCGACCGGCGGCTCGCCACGTGGCCATGATCGGGCACCGCCATCGCCTCCAACGCAGCGTCCGCCCAACGCGCGCCGATCTCACGCACCGACGCAGCCGGATCGGGCACATTCGCGCGCAGCCACGCCAGTAGTGATGAGGTCAACTGATGGAGCATCTGCGCCGCGAAAGACGGATCCGCAGGCGTCGTCGTCGAATAGCCAATCGCTGGTCGTCCACGCCCAGAGGAAGGCAACTGTTGTTTCTCCACCAGGCCCACCTGAAAGAGACCGTCGAGGGTTTCACGCACGCTCGACACGTGCAAGCCGGCCTCCTGAGCCAGCTCCGCGACAGTCACCGGCGCCACACGCTGCGAAATGCGCTCCAGCAGCGTGTGCTGAGCAGGCGTCAGGGCAGCCATCGCCTCAAGCGTTTGCGCCAGTGTCCGAGAATGGGAGGTGTCAATCAACTCTATCCTCTCTCCCTTTTAATCAGCGGAAACCTTGCGACAATGGTCCCCGATAAGGCGATAGCAAAGTTAGCTTACTTATAAACCGCTCATTATTTTAAGCATCAACCGAAACAACTGCACAGTCAATACCGATGATCGGAAGGATTAAGCGGGGTCACAGCGCACGCGTCCACGTTAGGACGCGCAACCCCACGATATACGGTGCGGGGGGCGGCCTTCCGCCCGCCCCCCGCACGCGACAACCTTCCGCGCCACGACCGCGCCAAGGCCTCGTCACAGTCTCGTCACGGCCTCGTCACCCGGTCGAAACAAGCCAGGCGGCTCAGTCCGACATGCCGCCGCGCGTCAGCTCGTGCGTCTTGCGCTCGTCGCGCGCACGGTAGACCACCGGGGGACGCGCCACGTAGCCGACCGGCGCACTCACCGCGTGCACGAGGCGGGTGAACGGCCACACGCAGAACAGCAACAGGCCCGCGACGATGTGCAGCTTGAAGCTCAGCGGCACGTCGGCCATCAGGTGCGCCTGCGGGTGCAGGTAGAAGATCGACCGGAACCAGACGGAGATCGTCTCGCGGTAGTCGTAGCCCTCGTGCCCGCCGAGCACCTGGTTCAGCAGCGTCGCCGCGCCACCCAGGAGCACCGGGATCGCCAGCATGATGTAGGTAACGATGTCCATGCGGGTCGTCGCCACGCGCACCGACTTGACCACCAGGCGGCGGTAGATCAGCAGCGCGAGGCCGAGGATCGTCATGATTCCGGCGATCGTGCCGGGGATCGTCGCCACCAGGTGGTAAACGTGCTGGGGCACGCCGGCTGCCTCGGTCCACGTCTTCGGAATCACGAGGCCCAGGATGTGGCCCATGAACACGAAGAGGACACCGAAGTGGAACATCGGCGACGCCCAGCGCAGGATGGCCGGCTCATTCCACTGCGAAGAACGAGACGTCCAGCCGTACTGGTCCGTCTTGTAGCGCCACACGAGGCCCACGATGAGGATCGCGAAGGACACGTAGGGCAGGACCACCCACAGGGCAATGTCCAGGAAGGACAGCGACTGCGTCTCGGCTGCAGACGCGGCATGCAAAAGTGCGGATTCCATGAACGTTACCGTCCCATCGTTGTTTCGGAAGTCGGGAAGGGCGTGGCAGACAGATCGCCCACGCCCACCAGCTCGGTGGGCGGCCCCTGGCTAATGAGCTTACGGAAGCCCTCAATGGTCTTTTCGTCCGGCTCGGGCAGCGTCGCGACCAGCGCGTCCAGCAGCGGCGCGTACGGGGAATCCGCGGCGCGCAGCGCCGTGCGGATCACCTCAATGCCCTCGCGGTTCGAGCGCAGCAGGCCCTCGGCCGTACCCGTCTCGTCGAAGGCCGCGAACTCCAGGACCACCGGCAGGTGATCGGGCAGCTCCTCGCGGTCCATCTCGAAGCCGGCTCGGCGCAGCACCTCCTTGAACGCCAGGATCGCCTGGCCGCGCCCGCGGGTGTCGCCGTGCGTGTAGTACGTCAGGCCGAGCGCGCAGCGGCGGCGCTGGTCGAACGTCTCCACGTAAGTGGTCTGCATGGCGCGCATGCCCGCGGCGCGAGCGTAGCTCACGAACGAGGCCAAGGACGCCGAGGCCGGCTCCGGCAGGTCCGCCAGAGCCTCCTCGACCGCATCCAGCTTGGTCTCGAAGTCATCCCCCGGGTAGTCCAGGAGGAGGGAGACCGCCATGCGCACGCCGCGCGCGCCGCGCGGATCCATCTCCGTTTCCGGAGCGGCCGCAGGAATACGCGGAATGCCGACGAAAGTACTCATCGAACGACCTCAAGGGGGAGCATCTGGCGTCCCTCCGGCGACGAGCCACTCGTCGGGCGGTTCGACGTGGCGGGGGCCAGGCCGTGGAAGGCCTCGACGTCGTAGGACACCGGGCAGCCCTCGAGCTCCTTGATGCCACGCGGCATCTCGGGGTGCGCGGTCGGGATGACGAAGCGGTCGTCGTACTTGGCGATCGACAGCAGTCGGTACATCTCCTTGACCTTCTCCGGGGTCATGCCCACGGAGGCCGGGATCCCCTCGTTCGTCGGGTTGTCGACGAAGACGTCGCGCATGTAGGAGCGCATCGCGGCGAGGCGGCGCAGCGCCAGCTCCACGGGAGCCGTGTCTCCGGCCGTGAACAGGCCGGCCAGGTACTCCAGCGGGATGCGCATCTGCGAGATGGCGGACAGCAGGACCTTGTGGTCCTCGCCGTCGCTGCCGGACGCGGTCACCTGGTCGACGACCGGGGAGAGCGGCGGCACGTACCAGACCATCGGCAGGGTGCGGAACTCGGGGTGCAGCGGCAGGGCGACCTCGTACTCGGTGATGAGCTTCCAGATCGGGGACTGCTGGGCGGCCTTGATCCACGAGTGGGGAACGCCGTTGGCCTGGGCCTGGGCGACCACCTGCGGGTCGAACGGGTCGAGCAGGATCTCGCGCTGGGCGCGGTACAGGTCGCGCTCGTCCTCCTGGGAGGCGGCCCAGGTGACGCGGTCCGCGTCGTAGAGCAGCACGCCCAGGTAGCGCAGGCGGCCCACGCAGGTCTCCGAGCAGATGGTCGGCTGGCCGACCTCGAGGCGCGGGTAGCACAGCGTGCACTTCTCGGCCTTGCCCGTGTTGTGGTTGAAGTAGACCTTCTTGTAGGGGCAGGCCGACACGCACATGCGCCAGCCGCGGCACTGGTCCTGGTCGACCAGGACGATGCCGTCTTCGGTGCGCTTGTACATCGCGCCCGAGGGGCACGCCGACACGCAGGTCGGGTTCAGGCAGTGCTCGCAGATGCGAGGCAGGTAGAACATGTACGCGTCCTCGATGGTCTTGGCGACCTGGAGGTTCATCTGGTGCAGGACCGGGTCCTGATCCAGGGTCTCCATGGAGCCACCGAGGTCATCGTCCCAGTTCGGGCCCCACTCGGGCTTGTCGATGTGCTCGCCCGTGATCGTGGACTTCGCGCGGGCCGTCGGGATCGCGCGGGAGTTCGCGGGCGCCTGGAGCAGCTTGTCGTACTCGTAGGTCCACGGCTCGTAGTAGTCCTTCATGGTCGGCTGCGTCGGGTTCGCGAAGATCTTCGCGAGCGAGGCGACGCGTCCGCCCTGACGGGGAACGAGGCGGCCCGTGGCGGTACGCTTCCAGCCGCCCTTCCACTTCTTCTGGTCCTCCCAGCCGCGGGGGTAGCCCACGCCGGGACGGGTTTCGACGTTGTTGAACCAGATGTACTCGGTGCCCTCACGGTTCGTCCACACCTGCTTACAGGTGACGGAACAGGTGTGGCAGCCGATGCACTTATCGAGGTTCATCACCATCGCGATCTGAGCCATGACCTTCATCAGAACTGCACCTCCTGGGAGCGGCGGCGGATAACCGTGACCTCGTCACGGTTGTTGCCGGTGGGACCGTAGTAGTTGAACGCGTAGGCGAACTGCGCGTAGCCGCCGGCCAGGTGGGTCGGCTTAATGAAGATTCGCGTCAGCGAGTTGTGCGTACCGCCGCGCTTGCCGGATTCCTCGTTCAGCGGGGTGTTGATCTGGCGATCCTGGGCGTGGTGCATGAACACCGTGCCCTCCGGGATGCGGTGGGAGACAACAGCGCGAGCCGACACGGTGCCGTTACGGTTCTTCGCCTCGATCCACTCGTTGTCGCGCACGCCGATCTTCGCGGCGTCGGCCGGACTCATCCACACCGTCTGGCCACCGCGACCCAGCGTCAGCATGTACGGGTTGTCGTAGTACTGGGAGTGGATCGCCCACTTGTTGTGGATCGTCAGGTAGCGCACCGCGACCTCGGCCTGACCCGGCTGACCGGGACGGTGGTCGCCGACAGGACGTTCACCGTAGATGTGCGCCAGGTCAAGCGGCGGACGGAAGATCGGCAGGGCCTCGCCCATGTCCATCATCCAGTCGTGGTCGACGTAGAACTGCGGGCGGCCCGTGAGCGTGTGCCACGGCTTGCGGCACTCGACGTTCTGAACGAAGGCGCTGTAACGTCGTCCGCCATGCTCGGAACCCGACCACTCGGGGCTGGTGATAACGCTGCGCGGCTGCAGGACGGTGTCCTGGTAGGTGATCTTCTTTTCCTCGTCACCTTCGGCCAGGAACGCCATCTCGTTACCGACGCGCTTTTCCAGCGTGCGGAAGCCCTGAACGGCCAGCGAGCCGTTCGTGGTGCCCGAGAAACGCAGCGCCATGTTCGCCGCCTTGATCGCGGTGTCACACAGCGGCATGCCCTCACCGGCGTTGCCGTCCATGGGGGCGCGGCCGTTGAGGTCGCCGAGCTGCTCGTAGGCCTCCTGCACGTTGAACGCGACGCCCTTGGCGGCCAGGCCGGCCTTGGGCAGAAGCGGACCCATGCGGTCGAACTTGTAGCCGACCTGCGTGTAGTCGCGCTCGATCGGGACCAGCTTCGGCATGGTCTTGCCGGGCGTCCACGTCTGCTCGGGGACGACACCGCTCGCCATGGTCATGGCGTCCGGAGAGTCGTGACCCAGCGGGACCGCGACGACGTCCGTCTGCGTCCCCAGGTGGTCGGCGGCCAGGCGTCCCACGAGGTGCGCCAGCGTCTGGAACACCTCGAAGTCGGTGCGCGCCTCCCACGGCGGGTTCACGGCCTCGTCGAAGCAGTGCATGAAGGGGTGCATGTCCGTGGAGGACAGGTCGTGCTTCTCGTACCACGTGGCGGCGGGCAGCACGACGTCGGAGTGCAGCGTCGTCGAGGTGTTACGGAAGTCCGCGACCCACATGAGGTCGAGCTTGCCGGGGTGGTCGTCGCGCCAGTTAACGGTCGCGGGACGGTTGCCCTCTTCCAGCTCCTGCGCGTTGACCTCGTTGCCGGTGCCCAGCATGTGACGCAGGAAGAACTCAGTGCCCTTCGCGGACGATCCGAGCAGGTTCGTGCGCCAGTTCGCGAGGATCTTCGGGACGTTGTGGTGGGCGTCCGGGTCCTCGATCGCGAACTGCAGGCGCCCCTCGCGCAGCTCCCGGGACACGTACTGCGCGGGCGCCATGCCGGCCTCGGCGGCCTCGCGACCCAGCTGGGTCGAACCCTTGGAGAACGTCGGGTAGCAGGGCATCCAGCCGCGCTGAACCGACTCGACGAGCGTGTCGACCAGCTGCTTGCCGTCCAGGTGCGAGGACTTGATCGGGTTCGCCATGGCCGAGGCCGCGGCCCCGTCGTAGCGCCACTGGTCGGTGGTCATGTAGTACCAGCCGGTGGAGATCATCTGGCGCGGCGGGCGCGCCCAGTCCAGGGCGAAGGTGAAGGAGCCCCAACCCATGATCGGGCGGACCTTCTCCTGACCCACGTAGTGGGCCCAGCCGCCACCGTTGCGGCCCTGGGTGCCACACATTTCCGTGAGCGCCAGGAACGTACGGTACATCTCGTCGGCGTGGTAGTAGTGGTTAACGCCAGCACCCATGAGGATCATGGAACGGCCCTGCGTCTCAACCGCGTTCTGTGCGAACTCGCGGCCGATCTTGATGGCTGCGGCGGCGGGAACCGAGGTGAACTCCTCCTGCCACGCGGGCGTGCCCGGCGTGGAGGCGTCCATGTAGTCGGTGGGCCACTCACCCGGCAGGCCCTCACGCTCGACGGCGTACTGGGCGAGCAGGATGTCGAACACGGTCGTCACGAGGCGTCCGTTGACGCGGCGCGCGGGCACGCCACGCTTCACGTAGCCACCGCCGACCGAGGCCTGGCCGGGGGCCGCGGGCAGATCGAAGCGCGGCAGAGCGATCAGGGCGGCTTCCCACTCGTCCGTGTCCATGATGGACATGACGGGCTCGACGCCGTCCAGGTTGAGGTTCCAGTGGCCCGCGCCCTCCTCGCCGAAGCGATCGGCGAGCGTGCCGCCCGGGTCCTTGACCGTGCCGTCGGCCTCGATGACGAGGGGACGGAACTGGTTGTTCTCGGTGCGCGTCGTCGTGCCCGCGGGCATCTTGGCGGCCGTGAGGAACTTGCCGGGAACCAGGGTCGTCGGGGCGATGCCCTCGTGGGCGCCCTCGCCGACCTCGCCGATCTCCACCAGGAACGGGGAGTCGGTGTAGCGCGTCATGTAATCGAGGAACATGGGCTCGCGCTTGCCGACGTGGAATTCCTTGAGGATGACGTGACCCATGGCCTGGGCCAGGGCGCCGTCCGTGCCGGGCTGGACGCGCAACCAGTCGTCCGCGAACTTCGTGTTGTCCGCGAAGTCCGGGGACACGACGATGACCTTCTGGCCGTGGTAGCGGGCCTCGGCCATGAAGTGGGCGTCGGGGGTACGGGTCAGCGGCAGGTTCGTGCCCCACATGATGAGGTACTGCGAGTTGAACCAGTCGCCGGCCTCGGGCACGTCGGTCTGGTCGCCGAAGACCTGCGGCGAGGCCGGCGGGAGGTCCGCGTACCAGTCGTAGAAGGACAGCATGGTGGCGCCGATGAGCTCGTGGAAGCGAGCACCCGCGCCGTAGGAGATCATCGACATGGCGGGGATCACCGAGAAGCCGGCGATGCGGTCGGGGCCGTACTGCTTGATCGTGTGCACGTAGGCGGCGGCGACGATCTCCATCGCCTCTTCCCAGGACACGCGGACCATGCCGCCGCGGCCGCGCTGCGACTTGTAGGCGCGCGCCTTCTCCGGGTCCTCGACGACCGCGGCCCACGCATCGACAGGATCCCCGAGGCGCTTCTTGGCCTCGCGGAACATGTCGAGCAGGACGCCGCGCACGTAGGGGTACTTGATACGGGTCGGCGAGTACTCGTACCACGAGAACGCCGCGCCACGCGGGCAGCCGCGGGGCTCGTACTCGGGCATATCCGCGCCGGTCGACGGGTAGTCAGTCTGCTGGGTTTCCCAGGTGATGACGCCGTCCTTGACGAAGATCTTCCACGAGCACGAGCCCGTGCAGTTCACGCCATGGGTGGAGCGCACGATCTTGTCGTAGCTCCAGCGGTCGCGGTAGAAGGAGTCGCCTTCGCGGCCGCCCTCGAGGAAGAGCTGGCGCGCATCGGCGGACGCCTTGCCGCGACGCAGCCACGAGCCGAGCGCGAACAGGGTCGCGCCGGTCGCTGGCTTGACCTCGCCGTCGTAGGTCGGGAAGGTCATATCGGATTCGAGATTCGTCATGGGGTGCTCCTAAGAGTCGATTGACGAGGCAGTGGCAGGTCCGTCGGCACCACGCAGTGCCGGGTGGATCAGCCGGGGAACGGGGCGTTCTTGCGCGCGTACATGATCCAGCACAGGACCGAGCACAGGGCGCAGAAGATGGCGCAGCCCGCGAAGAAGACCGGGGCGCTGATGGCGGAGAGCGCGACGCCGACCAGGAACGGGCCGAGGGACGCGATGGCGGAGGTGAAGCCGATGGCGCCGCCGGCCTGGCGGGCCGGCATGATCATCGGCATCTGCTTGAAGGTGCCGGCGTTGCCGAAGCCGGAGAACAGGAACATGGCAAGCATGAGGCCCAGGAAGATCTTGAAGTCCGTCATGCCGGTGGGGTTGCGCAGGACCCAGGCGATGCCGCCCAGGGTAATGGCCATTCCGACGCCGGAGATGAAGGTCCAGATCGCGCCGCCCATCCGGTCGCAGAAGATGCCCCAGGACATGCGGATGATCGAGCCGATGAGGGGGCCGAGGAAGGCGAAGGTCGCGCCCTTGACGCCCAGCTTGAGGATGGAGTCGCCGCCGAACTGGTTGTTGATGAGGAGGGCGAAGACGGCGGAGAAGCCGGAGAAGAGGCCGAAGGTCATGACGTAGAGGATGGTCATGTACCAGGTGTTGGGGTTGGAGAAGATGTCCAGCTGCTGCTTGATGTTGGCCTTGACGGGCACGTCGCGCAGCCAGATGAAGGCGAGGATCGCGGCGAGGATGCACCACGGGATGAAGAAGGCCGCGGCGTTGTAGACCCAGATGCTCTCACCGACGTGTTCGCCGGCCTGCTCGCCGACCTGCGTCTGCGGGTCCACCAGCCAGGTCATGCCGAAGAGGCCGAAGCCCATGAGGATGGGGCCGACCAGCTGGATGACAGACATGCCGAGGTTGCCGATGCCGCCCTGCAGGCCGAGCGCCGTGCCGGCGAGGCGCTTGGGGAAGAAGTAGCCGGTGGAGGGCATGTAGCCGGAGAACGCGCCGCCGCCGATGCCACACATGAAGGCCAGGGTCAGGAGGACCCAGTAGGGGGTCGTCTTGTCCTGGACCGCGAAGAACCAGCCGGCCATGGGGATGATGCACAGCAGGGAGGTGATGCCCACGAGCTTGCGGGTGCCGATGAGCGGGGGCAGGAACATGTAGATGAGGCGCAGGATGCCGGCGGCCAGGCCGGGGAGGGCGGTCAGCCAGTACAGCTGAACCGTGTCCAGGGGAAACCCAAGAAGCGTGAGCTTCGGCGCAATCGCGCTGGGCAGGAACCACACGCAGAACGCCAGGATCAGCGAGTAGGTCGTGATCCACAGCGTGCGCCACGCGAGCTTCGAGTCCCACTTGGATTCGTCGTTGGGGTTCCAGTCAGTGAGCAGGTAGCGGCTCTTCTTGGCCGCGGGGTCGGTCGCGCTCATGGCTCTCCTCATGTCTGAAGGGGGTCCGGGCGCGGGCGCACGCCGGACGTTCTTTAACACGGAGGCTCCCAAGGCAAATTACCTTCGTCACACCATCTTTTTAGGACGTGCATCACCCTTGGTACAACAAGGAAAGATAGGGGTTTCGAGCACAGAGGGGAGGATGTCAACGCCGCTATCGACCGCCGTTACAAAACGTCGGCGTTACGAAATTAGTGGGGACTTACCCACCAATACGACTCATCGTGCGCGACGGACGCGCGAAAGCGTCGATATTGAGGCCGTGCGCGACCGGCTTGACCCACATGGCGTCGGCCCATCGAGCGGCGATCTGCGCGTCATCCCCGCCCCCGCGCAGCACGTCGCGTAGCGAGGTCTCCTCCGTGGAGAACAGGCAGGAGCGCACCATTCCGTCCGAGGTCAGGCGGGTGCGGTCGCACGCCCCGCAGAAGGGGTCGGACACTGAGGCGATAACTCCGAGCCTCTTGGTCGGATCTCCGTCCACAATCCACCGACCCGCCGGGGAATGCGGATCCTCTCGCTGCGCGGGGGTCAACGTGTGGCGGGTGCCCATGATGTGCAGGATCTCGTCGGCCGTCAGGATGTTCTGGCGGTCCCAGGTGTCCGCCGGCCCAATCGGCATCTGCTCGATGACGCGCAGCTCGATCCCCCGCTCCAGGCAGTAGTCGACCAGGTCGGGCAGGTCGGCCTCGTTCATGCCGCGCAGCACCAGGGTGTTGACCTTGATCGGGGTCAGGCCCGCGCGCGCAGCCGCCTCGATACCCTCCAGCACATCTCCCAGGCGGTCGCGACGCGTAATCGCCGCGTAGTGCTCAGCATCCAGGGAATCCAGCGAAATGTTGACGCGATCCAGGCCCGCATCCCTCAAGCCCTGGGCGCGCTTGGCCAGGCCGAGCGCATTCGTTGTCAGGGCCAGGTCCGGCTTCTTTCCTTCGTCGCTGCGCAGCCGGGCACACTCGGCAATAATCCCCTCGAGGCCTCGGCGCAGCAGAGGCTCCCCGCCGGTGAAGCGGACCTGCCGGATCCCCAGCCGCTCAACGCCGATGCCAACGAGGCGCACGACCTCGTCGTCCGTCAGGGTTTCCTCGGTGGGCAACCAGTCCAGGCCTTCGGGGGGCATACAGTAGGAACAGCGCAGATTGCAGCGGTCGGTGAGCGAGACGCGCAGGTCTCGGGCCACGCGCCCGAAGGTGTCGACGAGCCGCAGCGGCGCCTCACACGCCACCCCCTGCGCCGCCTGCGCGGCGGATACGAACTCGACAGACATGGCGACACCCTACCGCTTTTTACCCGGTCTTCGCCCCTCGAAATACGTGCGAGCACCCCGCAACCGCGCCCCGGCCTCGTCGCCTGAGAGAAAGGCTACAGTGGACAGCGCAGACACGAGTTGCAGCACCGGGATAGCGTGAATACACGAGAGCCACCCGAGCGAGGAGCACCATGCGCGCCGTCGTCATGCACGAACCCGGCAACGTCACCGTCGAAGAGACGCCGATGCCCACCATCCTGGAACCCACGGACGCCATCATCAAGCTGGCGGCCACCTGCATCTGCGGCTCGGACCTGTGGCCCTACCGCGGCATGGAGCCCGTCCACGACCAGCGCATGGGACACGAGTACGTCGGCACCGTCGTCGAAGTGGGCGAGGCCGTCACGACCGTGCGCCCCGGCGATTTCGTCGTCGGCTCCTTCTGCATCTCCTGCGGCGAGTGCGCCATCTGCCNCCACGCCCCGCCGCGAACGCCGGCAACAACGCGTCTGGCCACAGCCCACCCGGCCGCCTCGCCAGCTGCACCCGGCAACAACGCACCCGGCCGCCCGCTCAGCCACCGCCCACCGGCCCACACCCCGCCACCCAACGGGGGGTTTTGCACCATTAGACGCATCGCTACGGCGTGTCGCCGGCGTGTCGCACCCCTAATGCTGCAATTCCCCCCATTCGCCCGCGCCAACCGCCACCTCGCCCGCCACCAGCGACGGATCACCGGGCCACGGCCTCGGACCAGCCAGTCGCCCGCCACCACCGGCGGAAACTTCGTGCTCCACCAGCTATTCAGACAAAGAGAAATCAAACCAATTCACGTCGTTCAAACTGTTACAAACTAATGTTTAACGCACTAGAATTCACACATGAGCCCAGAAGATGAGGGCATCGGAGCCCCCTACATCCTAGGAATTGTTGAACGTGCAATTATTCGAGTCCCTCGCTCGAGTCATCACGGCCTCACGAGGGTACCGACGGCAGTGAAAATTGCGGGCAGGACCTACCTTGACCTGGCGAAGCTGCGAAACATCGGTGTCGAACAACTACCAGAGGTCGTGCTCGCCGCACGCATGTATCACCTCGCGCACACGCACCGAGCACTCGTCACTACCGGACAATGCGCGCTGTGGGCGCACGGCTATGTCAGCGATCCCGCGCTTCCGCCGATCACGGTTGCCGCGTCATCCGCTTACCACCCCATCGTGCTGCCCGCAGTAACAATCGGCACTCACACCTTCGCTCCGATGAGGGTAATGCCCCAGCATGCCTGTCGCCTCCCCGAGGCCATCGACGCAGGCGGGCTCCTCATTGAGAGCCTTGAGTCCGCACAGATTACTGCCGCCCGCACGTCACGCAACCGTCGCGCCGCGTTCACGCAAATGTGCATGAACGCCCACGCCTGCACACGCTTCGACAACTTCCACATGAAAGCGTCACGAGACAACGAGGAGGCCTGGAAGTTCTTTCTTGAGCAAGAGCTGAAACAGCTGGGCAACCGGGCGCGGGGCCGCTCGNGGCTGGCGAGGAGCTGGCCGTCGTGGCGCTGGTGGGCTGACGCGGCACGTCGCCCGGCACAGGGGCCCCTCGCCCCGTACTCAGAAGCAATTCCGAGGTCCAGGACCCGACGCCGAGGATTCCTCACCTGCGACCCGTTGTTCGCGGGTGTCGCCATCATGAAAGGTAATGAAAGGTAATCAGTGAAGTTTACGCATTTGAATGAGGAGGGCGCCGCCTACATGGTGGATGTGACGGCGAAGAGCCCGACGGTTCGCCAGGCGAGCGCCGTGTGTCGCGTGGATTGTTCGCCGGAGGTTATGCGGGCGTTGCGCGACGGTACGGTCCCGAAGGGGGACGTGCTGGCGGTTGCTCGCGTTGCGGGCATTGCGGCGGCGAAGCGTGTACCGGAGTTGTTGCCGCTCGCGCACACGATCGGCGTGCACGGTTGCGCGGTGGACCTGAGCCTGGAGGCAGATCACGTGGCGATCAGCGCGACGGTGCGCACGGCGGATCGGACGGGCGTGGAGATGGAGGCGTTGACGGCGGTGNTCGTCGCTCACCTACGCACGGGTGACACGCCGGAGGAGCTGCGCCGCGCGCTGGACGGGGCTCCCGACGCTGACCTGGTGATCACCGCCGGCGGTATTTCGGCGGGCGCTTTCGAGGTGGTGCGCCTGACTTTGGGGGCGGATGCGGGTTTCCATCATGTCGCTCAGCAGCCGGGCGGCCCTCAGGGTGTGGGGTCGACGCCGGTGGGTGGCCGCGGGCGTGAGACTCCGGTCATTTGTCTGCCGGGCAACCCGGTGTCGGTTTTTACGACGTTTCACATGTATGTGGCGGGCGCGCTGGCGGTTATGTCGGGTCTGGTTGTGCCCGAGCGCGGCGCGACCGTTCCGAGCGCCGTCATTGCGCGGGCGCGGGTGGGGTGGGAGTCGCCGGAGGGTAAGACTCAGTTCATTCCGCTTCGTTTCGTCGACGAGGCCGGGGCGCGTTCGTCGGTCGCCGGGTTGGGGGGCGGCGAGGCCGTCGTTCCCGAGGCCGGGGTCCGCTGGGTGGAGCCGGTGCACCCGTTGGGGTCGAAGTCGCATCTGGTGGCGTCGTTGGCGCGGGCGCAGGGCATTGGCGTGGTGGCGCCGGAGCGTGGCGCGGTCGAGGCTGGCGAGGAGCTGGCCGTCGTGGCGCTGGTGGGCTGACGCGGCACGTCGCCCGGCACAGGGGCCCCTCGCCCCGTACTCAGAAGCAATTCCGAGGTCCAGGACCCGACGCCGAGGATTCCTCACCTGCGACCCGTTGTTCGCGGGTGTCGCCATCATGAAAGGTAATGAAAGGTAATCAGTGAAGTTTACGCATTTGAATGAGGAGGGCGCCGCCTACATGGTGGATGTGACGGCGAAGAGCCCGACGGTTCGCCAGGCGAGCGCCGTGTGTCGCGTGGATTGTTCGCCGGAGGTTATGCGGGCGTTGCGCGACGGTACGGTCCCGAAGGGGGACGTGCTGGCGGTTGCTCGCGTTGCGGGCATTGCGGCGGCGAAGCGTGTACCGGAGTTGTTGCCGCTCGCGCACACGATCGGCGTGCACGGTTGCGCGGTGGACCTGAGCCTGGAGGCAGATCACGTGGCGATCAGCGCGACGGTGCGCACGGCGGATCGGACGGGCGTGGAGATGGAGGCGTTGACGGCGGTGACGG
>NZ_LT635869.1:183570-214403 GCF_900128465.1 Actinomyces bouchesdurhonensis
GGGGGGTGCGGGGATGGGAAGGTTGTCTGGGTGGGGGTACGAGGTTTGGGCTTGTTCGGGGGTTTGTGTTTGCGGGGCGGGTACGGGCGCGGGTAGGTCGGCGGGTTCGTGGATGGGTGCGGCGACGACGGGCATTTCGTCGGCGTCGCGGCATCCGAGGAAGAAGGAGCGCAGCTGCATGGCTGCTTCTTGGGCGAGGACGCCGCCGATGACTTCGGTGGGGTGGGGTATGCGGGTGTCGCGTAGGACGTCTCGCATGGAGCCGGCGGCGCCGGCCTTGGGGTCCCAGGCGCCGAAGACGACGCGGTCGATGCGAGAGGCGAGGATTGCTCCTGCGCACATCGTGCAGGGTTCGAGGGTGACGACGAGCGTGCAACCACTGAGGCGCCAGGTTCCCAGGGCGCGGGAGGCTTCGCGCAGGGCAACGATTTCGGCGTGACCTGTGGGGTCGTGGTCGGCCTCGCGGCAGTTCCACCCTCGACCGATGATGTGTCCGTCGGCGTCTACGACGACGGCTCCAACGGGGACGTCTCCCGTTTCGCGGGCGCGGTTAGCCAGGAATAGGGCTTTGCCCATGGCCTCGCGGTACTGCTCATTCGCTGTCACCCCTCTAGCTTACCGGCCAAACCAGCATTGAGGTAACTGAAGCACATGAATATATGTGAGGCTCGTGTGACGTATGAGTTTGTCAGTTGTTCGCACACCAATGTGCGTCAGCGGCGCCACCTTCCGGCGTCTTCGAGGAGCCGCGTCCTATCCTCGTTCCTTGGCGGCTCTAGGCACCGGGGTGCGCGTGCCCACACGGACGATGTAGCCTATAACCATGCGCCTCCACGTAGCTAATCACCCCCTGATCGCCCACAAACTTTCCGTCCTGCGCGATCGTAATACGCCATCGGCGACGTTCCGTCGGCTCGTTGATGAGCTGGTCACTCTGCTCGCCTACGAGGCGACCCGCGAGGTCGCTGTGTCCGAGACCCCAATCGAGACCCCCGTCGCTCCGACCGTCGGACTCACGCTCTCCGAGCCGCGTCCAATCGTTGTGCCGGTCCTGCGCGCCGGCCTGGGCATGCTCGAGGGCATGACTCGGCTGCTGCCCACCGCCGAGGTCGGTTTCTTGGGCATGCGCCGTGACGACGACACCCTCGAGATCGAGACCTACGCGAACCGCCTGCCAGATGACCTGTCGGGCCGCCAGTGCTTCGTGCTGGACCCCATGCTGGCCACTGGCCACACGATGGTCGCTGCAACGAACTATCTGTTCGAGCGCGGCGCGAAGGACGTGACCTGCGTGTGTATCCTGGCCGCACCGGAGGGTGTCTCCACCCTCGAGGCTGCGATCGGGGAGCGCGCTGATGTGAACGTTGTCGTTGCCGCCGTGGATGAGTGTCTCAATGAGAGGTCGTACATTGTGCCCGGCCTGGGCGATGCTGGTGACCGCTTGTACGGCATCGTCGACTGATCGCCGTTCGCGCGTTCCACTGTCGGGGCGCGGGCGCGACTAACTGTCGCTTCTGGGCGGGGGGGGGTTGAAGTTCCCACCCCGCCCAGTGGTGTCGCGAGCACCGCCATCCCGGATAGATCGAATTGGCTATTTTTAGACATGATCGCAGACGACACCGATCTATGACCTTCGCCACGATGTCCGCTAGGTCCTCGATAATTCAACGCACACATCCCATCCTTGAAACATGGCACTGATTCAGACCAATCCCAAGCGCCGCAAGTACGGCGTCGCAGCACTCGCAGGTGTCCTCGGAGGCATCGTCTCCGCGATCGTCAAGTTCGGATGGGAGGTGCCGCTGCCCCCGCGCACGCCCGAACGCAACGCGACGAACCCGCCGCAGCAGCTGCTCCAACAACTGGGCGTCCCGGAAAACATCACCCACCTCACCTACACGTTCAACGGCAACAGCGATCGCCCCTACGTGTCTTTCATCGTCCACTTCGCGTTCTCGATCGCTTTCGCGATCATCTACTGCGTGCTCGCCGAACGCTTCCCACAAATCAAACTCTGGCAGGGCGCCGCCTTCGGCATTGTCGTCTACGTGGCCTTCCACGTCATCCTCATGCCACTCATGGGCACCGTCCCGGCGCCCTGGAACCAGCCCTTCGCTGAACACTTCTCCGAGTTCTTCGGTCACATCATCTGGCTGTGGGTCATCGAAGTCTTCCGCCGCGACCTGCGCAACCGCATCACACACGAACCCGACGCCGAGTTCCCACTCGAAGCGCGCACCAACTGANGAGTCCAGCGCGCGCTGCACCCCCCGATCCAGCCAGAAGCGGGCGCACGCGCCCACGCCGCCGGCCAGGGCCACAAACAGGAAGGTCGACACGCTCATGCTCGTCCCTCCTCGTCGTTGGCGGGGGCCGCGGACGCTGCTGATGCCGCTGGTGGACCGCACAGCCACTCCCCCACGCGCATCCCCACCCAGGCCGACGCCGCACCCAGGGCCAGGAGACCGAGGGACTGAGCCACGGCCTCGGCGATTCCGTTGAGCGACACGTAGCCCACCGACGCGACGATGTACGTCCCATACGTCGTGAACGCGCCCATAAAACCCGTGCCGACCAGTAGTTTCACGGTCTTCAGCGACACCGGATCCCCCACTCCGCACGCGAGGCAACCCGCCACCCACGCGGACAGCGCACCCAGCAGGAACGCGCCCACCACATTGACAGTCAACGTCGACCACGACAAGAAAAGGCCGTGCACAGGAGACGCCTTCGCGACCTCATCCAAGCCGGCGCGCGCCGCCGTCCCCACGACGCCTCCCACGAAGACCGCCAACCAGTCAGGCACCCGAAAACTCACCATGACTCCCACTCTACGCCCACGCCGGGACCAGGCCGATGCNACGCACGTGCCCACGATGAAACAACCAACTTCAATGTTGATTTTCCCGCACCAACACGCCGAAAAGTCACTACACAACCAACACGTTTTGTCCATCCTCCAAGTTGACTCCAACCACCTCCAACACCGACTTTCCCGCACCAACACGCCGAAAAGTCACCACACAACCAACACGATTTGCCAATCCTCCACGTCGGCACCCACCACCTCCAACACCGACTTTCCAGCACTAACAAGCCGACAAGTCACCATAAAACCAACACGCTTTGCCCTTTAACCCCAAAACCAACACGTTTTGGCCTTTAACCCTAACCTTTAACCCGAAAAGTCACCCCTACAGCAACACGTAGTGTCCTATAACCCGTGTCCTATNGCGCTGGGGATTTCAGGACTGCGTTCCTTGTCGACCAAGCCGTGGGTGGTGACGCCGCCGAGCGCGTGAGGCGTCGGACTCGTCTGGCCTCGCCGGCGCCTCGGTGGGCGCTCGTGGCATCTTCAACGCCACGAGGACAAGGAATCCTTACTCACCCGTTCACCCTCCCCAACGTCCCGCGTCATCGCGAAGCGCAGGTAGAGGGCCCCGAGGCTCGAACGCACGCGATCCCGATAGGATCCGAAAATCCGGATAGGTACCGAACATCCGGATAGGTACCGAACATCCGTATAAGTAAATAACCTATCCATATGCGCGTAACCCATCCAGATAGGCGCAGCCTATCCGCGTAGCGCCCGGACCGAGGGCGCCGGACGGTGCGTAACACTGGGAGAAGGGTGGGATGCACTCAGCAGCTGCCGCTGGGACTGGTCAAGGCCATGAAACAGAGTTAAAGGACAAAACGTGTTGGTCGCGGCTCCGTCCCTGGCATTGTTGCCGGAGGCGTCGGTGGCGCTGGCGCGGGCGCGCCGCCGATGGGAGTTGACTCCATTGGGAGGGTTCCACCTGATCGGGAGCATTCAACCCGTTAGGGAGGATTGCAGCTGATCAGTTGGTGTTGAATCTTCCTGATCGGGTGTCACGCCTCATCGGCAACAAGCCTCGTCGCGGAGCTGTTCGCCTGTAGCTTCCCCTTGTCATTGCCGGCGACGCCCTACCGGCGTTTGTCGACCCCCGGCCTACCCGCGCCAGCCCTACCCGCGTCCAGCCTTCCCGCGCCCGTGCAGCAGGGCCCCGCCGGCGACTCCCCACCGGCGTTTATCGGCGCCCCGCCGGGCGGTCCTGCGCCAGTGAGGGAGCATGACACCGGGGGTAATGGTGGGGGTTTTGCAGCATTAGAAGCCTCCCCTCGGCGTGTCGCCGGCGTGTCGCGCCTCTAATGATGCAATTCCCCCCATTTGACGGCGCAGTCATCGGCAAGCAAATCACGCATACGTCCTCATGTAGCACAATTCCCCCCGTTTACTGCCGGTGAGGCCACGCCTCGGGGCGGTGAGGTCGCGCCTCGGGGTGGTGTGGCGCCCACAGTACAAACCACTTCGGTAGCAAACGCTGACAATGGCGTGTCGTGGGCAAGGTGCTCTGCGTTGTGGACCCAACGGCGCCTGACCTGGCGTGCCGCTCGCACGCGAACCGCTGAACATGCTCGTTAACCCGTAACACGCACGTCAACCCCTAGATATGCGCCTGGGCGCCGCCCACACGCATACCATCGGACCCACGCGCCAAGTATCGGGCCCACGCTCGAAGTGTCGGGCCCACGCTCGAAGTGTCGGGCCCACGCTCGAAGTGTCGGGCCCACGCTCGAAGTGTCGGGCCCGCGTGCGAAGTGTCGGGCCCGCGTGCGTGCCATCGGGCCCACGTGCGTGCAAGCGCACATCCTCGGAGCAGTTTCGCATGCAATTCGATTGAATGAACTTTCAATCATGTCCGCAAACGTTGCAATTCCAACGATATGAATGCGCGGTGCGACACAGTGTCGGGGGAATTGCATGCGACATTCACGGATAACTCACCCAGCAGGAGTCATGCACTACCACTCATAGCACCGCCGGTAGCACCGCCGGTAGCGCAGCCGGTAGCACCGCCCCTCGTGGCGCAGCCAGTGGCCTGGCACGGTGGCCTGGCACNTATCGCGCACCTATGGCCCTCCACGCGCGTGCAACGCTGCCTGGTCCACGTTCATCGTGACATCATCCGCGACCTCACCATGCATCCCAGAACCGAACCCGCACGGGCGTTGCTGGCCTTGTCACGACGCTTGACGAGCATCACCAGCGTCGACCAAGCCAGCGCGTGGTTGACGATGCTCCACGACTTTGGGCACACCTTCCGAGAATGGATGTCACAGCGCACCTTCGCCGCTCAAGACCCTGCATGGGCGTCAAAAACCGGTAAAACCTGGTGGTACACGCATGAACGCACGCGCCGCGCCTACCGACGCTTGGCACGACTGGCACGCCAAGGAGTGCTGTTCACCTACCTGACCAACCCCGACGGCACACCAGCCGACCCGCCGGCCTGCGCCACCACCAACCACGTCGAATCCATCAACGCTGTCGTGCGTGAACTCCTCCACGCTCACCGCGGTGCCAGTGCCTACCACCAAGCCGTCATCGCCGAATGGGCTCTCCTCCTGCGCACCCCACAACCCCCGACCCCCACCGAAGTCCTGACCCAATGGGAACACGACGGGCGCCCCACACCCCGCCGGATCCCCACACCCAAACACCCCAACCACACCGATCAGAAACGCCACGGAATCCCGGAAGGAACCCCCACCCCAGAAGAAGGACTCTGGCCACGCAAAGGCTGGGCCGGACGCGCCCACTAGACCCACGACACGCCGTCTAAAGCACCACGTTTGCGCCTATAGCCCCCATCTGTACCGCCGCCGCCTCGCCGACTAACTGCACATACTCGAAGGGGCCGACCCTATGGCCGACCCCTTCGAGTATCCCATCAACACAGTGCAAGTCTCCCGATGCTGTCCCTTTCTCGGATCGCCTCTCTCAGCGGATCCTGTTGCTTAATGACTTTCACTGTAGAGGGTCGAGCTGTGGGAAGCATTGAACAAACCTGATAATTTCCTGTGAGTTTTTCACTCGCTGGTTCCGGCCCGCGCACGCGCCCGCAGCGTCGTGGACACCCCCAGAACGCTCACGTCTTCACCCACGACCACCCGGCAGTCACTACCGAGCACCTCGCACGACTCCACACCCACGCCGTTTGCTGCGGCGACGGCTGCGGCGGCTTCGCAGGGTCGCCCACCAACGTCTTCCCACAACGCGGACGCGGAATGTTCAGCACCCGCGAGCGCAGCCAGGTCTGCGACGGCCTGGAGCTTCACTGTCGCGGTATGTGCACAACCCATTCCCGCTAGGACAAAAGCGAGCGTCAGCGCCAGGGTGATGAGTCCGAGGCTGTTGACGGTCCCGGACCCGTCCTCTCCCGGGCGTGTTCGGTCAGGGTGCAGAGGCAATGCGCCGACTGGTGGTCTCACGAAACCGTGCCCTGTAGTGGTCACGGCAGGTTCTCCTCGTCGATCGTGGTGACGCTGCAACGTGCCTGTCCGCCGACCCATCCGCCAATTCCCTGGTAGGGGGCCGTGCCGGTGACGGTCACCAGGCCGTCCCCGCGCGTGAGGGTGTAGGAGCCTGCCGCGTAGACCGTGGTGGCGACGGTTTGCGGGTTTTCCTCACCGATGGAGGCGGCGCGGGCGCCCTCGCGGACGGCCTGACACAGGGAAGAGTTGGTTAGTCCAGCCTGGGCAGCCGCGACGATGACGCCGACCACCAGGGTGACGGCGACAAAGCAGAGGGCGTGTTCAACGGTGACGTATCCGTTTTCGTCGCGTGTCATCGTGTGTTGAGCGCCTCCTGGATGAGGGCTTCGAGGGCGGTGCGCACTGCGTCAGATTTGAGGATCACGATGAGTAGACCGGCGAATCCTGCGGCGGCGATGGTACCGATCGCGTATTCGACGGTGGTTGCACCCTCCTCCGGGTCTGAATGTTCGGCGGGTGAGTCTCTGTGCGGCGTATCTCGACAGCGTTGGGCTGTTGTCCGCAGAGTGCTCATAATGCTGCGCTGGGTCCTGGTCGCGGCGCTGTTGATGCGTTCGATAATCGTCATTGATCTGTCCTTTCTTGAGCGCGCTTGTGCGCGCAGGGCCAGTGTGCTCGGGGAGTTAGTGGTATTCCAGCCGGATCGCTGACCCTGTGGATAACGGGAGTTCTGCGCGACCCCCTGTGGATGGCGACGGTGCGAGGGCGTTGCACGCCGTGAAGGCCCCGGGTCCCTGGGGACAATGTTCGGCGCGGGATACTACAGTGGCACCGTTAATTGTCGGCAACCTTGGGACAGTGAGTCAGCCGTGAACACAGACGACGAATACATCAAGATCGGAAAGCTCCTTGACGATTGGCAGAACCAGGCAGAGAGGCAGGTGGAGGTTAATCAGCGACTGGTCGCTGACCTCGAGCAGGTGGAGGTTGTCGCCGAGTCGCGGGATCGCTGTGTGCGTGTCGTCGTTGATTCGAATGGTGCGCTCAGCGACCTGTCGCTATCCGACGATATGTATGAGTATTCCCCCGATGAACTCGCGGGGACGATCTTGAATCTGTTCGTGCAGGCGCGTGCCGACGTGGCCAACCAGATTCATGAGCTGACGAGTGCGGCTTGGGGCGCTGATAGTCCCGATGTTAAAGCTACGCTGCGTTCCTACCGCCCTCCTCGCCGCCGCTGATCGTGAGTGTTCGCTCCTAGGCGCTGATTCCCACGACTAGGTGAGCGAAGAGGGGTGCGATCCCCAGTAGAAGGAATGCGGGTAGGAAGAACGCGCCGAGTGGACCGACCAAGCGAACACTGAGTTCTTCTGCCCTGGTCTTTGCGTCGATCAGTCGGGTGCGCCTCTCCCAGGAGGCGCATCGCGACAGCATTCCCTCGGGTGCGGTGCCGCAGGTCCACGAGGCCTCGAGCGCGTCGCGCAGGGGATACACCCACGTGGGTGCGTCCTCCCATGCGTCGTCCCACTGGGCGCCGAGGCGCAGGGCAGAGGCGGTCCACGCGAGGGGTTCTTGGTCGCAGGCGTGGGCGAGGGCATTCAGGGCGCGCGGGATCGAGGCGCCGCAAGCCAGAGCGGATGCGATCAGGTCGCATGCGAGCGCAGCATCGGTTGCGACAGTGCCGGTGGAGGTGTCGGACCTGCGGCTCTGCGCGAGGATGCGTCGGCACGCGGCGATGCCTGCCCCCCACGCGAACAGGCCGACGACGGCGCACACACGTCCGGGGCCTCCCCCGGTGAAAAAGGACCAGGGGGAAGCTCCGAGTGCCAGTGCGGCTATGATTCCCACGAGGGGCAGCGCCGCCAGCACGCGGGCGGACATGAGCGGTCCGGCAGAGGCGACACGGCGGGCTTCCTCGACTGCCTGGGTGTCATCGATCGCGTCTCCAATGGAGTCTAGGACGGCGGCCAGGGGCGCGCCGAGGCCGTGGCTGAATCGACAGGCAACGATGATTGAGCTGGCGCTAAGTCGCGCGGCAGTTGCGTCGGAGCATTGTCCTCTCGTTGGGAGGACGCGCCACCGCCTCTGCTCGTGCGCCCAGGTGTTGAGGATCCGAGGGTAGGCCTCGTCAGTGTTTCCGGCGCTGCCCACACCGATCCGGGCCAGTGCGTGGCTCCACGCGGTCGAGGCCGGGGCGCCCGAGCGTAGCCTGGTGGAGACCTCGGCGACGAGGAGGGCGAGTTCGCGAGGGGTGGGTGGTCCCTTAGCGCGACCTCGATGGCGGGCGACATCGGTTCGCCTGTCGGTGGGGCGCGGAAGGAGAGGTAAGAGATGCCGACGCCGCGCGTGCGGGCGAGGTGGACAGAGGTCTCCCTGTCGACCCGCCGCGCTGGCTGCCAACCAGGCTCGCACGATGCGGCGTTCGCGTCTGGTGCGCACGACAGTGATGATGGAACCGATCAGGAGGTGAAGAACGCACGCGGTGAGCGCGAGGCCAGCCATGAGCCAGGTAACCCGCTGAATGCCTGCGGGGGCTGTCATGTCGGGTTCGTAGCCCCCTATGCGCATGCGCGCGCAGAAATCCACACCTGCGCAACGCGGTGCCCACAGCAACGTAATCCCAACACACGTCACAGTCCTATCCTTCCGGCCAGGTAACCCCAGGCCTCGTGCGTCGTGACGTGCCCGTCGGGCCTGGCGCTGAGGGCAGGTACACACGTGAGGGAGCCGCTCTCGCGCGTGAGGATGCCGACCTCGGACACCCAGCGGTGACCGGTGGTGTTTCGGCGCATGTGGAGGACGGCGTCGAGGGCGCTGGAAGCTTGCGAGGCAAGCGCCGCCTCGCTCATGCCCGCGAGGGCGCCGAGGGCTTCGAGTCGGGCGGGCACGTCGCGGACGCTGTTGGCGTGCAAGGTTGCCCAGCCGCCGTCGTGTCCGGTGTTGAGGGCGGTGAGGACGTCGCGTACTTCGGGGCCTCGGCATTCCCCGAGGACGAGGCGGTCGGGGCGCATGCGCATGGCGGCTCGCACGAGGTCGGTCAGGGTGACAGCGCCTTGTCCTTCGACGTTGGGTGCGCGTTCGAGGAGGTGGACGCAGTGCGGGTGGGAGGGAGCAAGTTCGGGTACCTCTTCGATGCAGATGATGCGCTCGCCCGTAGGCACAAGTGAGAGCGCGGCGCTCAGCAGGGTTGTTTTGCCGCTGCCTGTCGCCCCGGAGATGAGGGCGTTGGAACGCGCGCGGATGAGCGCCCGAACGAGGGGACCGATCATGCCGGGGAGCGTGCCGCGCGCCTCGAGGTGCGTGACTCCCAGGTGATGGGTGCCGAGCACTCGTAGGGAGATGAGGGTGCCGGAGTCGGAGATGGGCGCGAGGACCGCGTGTAGTCGGACCCCTCCGGGAAGTGTTCCGTCGGCAATGGGGCTCGCGTCGTCCAGACGTACGCCGCACGCGCTCGCCATACGGATTGCGGTTCGCCGGGCGTCCGCTTCGTTCCGGATGCCGACGTCGACGCGCGTGAGTCCCCCTCCTGTGNCGTCGACGATGAGGGGAGCGCCGATTGAGCGGCACGCGGCTGGCACGCGTGGGTCGCCGGCGTCCGCTCCCCCACGTGCGTCCCCAACGAGGGCTGGAACTCCGTCGATGATTGGCAGGTGGTCACGCAAGGCGGGCAGGTAGGAATCCTCGCCAGCGTGCAGGTCTGCCCACCTCACGCCCGGGAGGTCGTGGTGGGCTGCTCTGGCGATGCCGGGGACGGACCCGGAGGCGTCGACGGCGACGGGTACGACCACACCTTCGCGTGCAGGTTCGCCGCCGGGCGCACGCTTCGGGTTTCGGGCCTCGCCCCGCCATGGCCTCGTCCCTGCTGTGTGCAGGCCGCGCCCCCAGGGAAGACGACGGCTCCACTGAGAACCGGTGTTCTCCCGCGCGAGGAGGCGCACGACGCTCGTTGTTCCCACGCCTCCGGCTATACCGGAGACCACCCAGACAGCGCCGTGTGTGCGCGAGCGCCAGGAAGCTTCGGCGATGAGGGAGACCAGCAAAGCCCTGTCCCTTGGCAAGCTCACCTGTCCCCCGTCGCCCACGCGCACGCACGGCACGAACGCGGGGACAGGGGCGCTCGGGGAAGCGAGAACGAGCGACGCTCGAGCAGGGTCCTCGCACAGGGGCGCGCCCGCCAGGGTGGCGGCGTCGCGGGCGCTCTGCCGCTCCGGCGGGGTCAGGCCGACAAGGGCGACGAGGCCTCGGTTCGGTTCGGTGATCGCGTTCATTTCTCTACGGTGCGCCAGCCGCGGCGCGCCCGTCTACTCGCACGCACGCCCCTGTGGACAACGCCGACATGAGGTGCCACCCTGTGCATAGAGGGGTCTGATGGCGGACCCCTGTGGATTGTCCCGACGCTGGAGAGATTGCGATGGCACGTGCGGCCTTTTTTGACTTGGATAAGACGATTCTGGACACGTCGTCAAACGTGGCTTTGTCCGGGCCCTTCATCGAGGCGGGCCTGATGAATCGCCGCACGGCGATCGCCTCCGTCCTAGTTCAGCTCCCGTACCTGCTGTCCGGCGCGGACGAGTCACGGATGGAGCAGATGGCCGAAGCGATGGGCCGCATGGGCCGCGGCTGGAACGCGGCGTTTCTAGAGGCGACGGTCGAAGACGCGCTGGAACGCACGATCGAACCGGTGTGTTACGCGCAGGCGCTGCGCCGCATCGCCTATCACAAGAGCGTGGGCGACGTTGTCGTGATCGCATCGGCGTCCGTCGAGCAGGTGGTACGCCCGATCGCGACGATGCTGGGTGCGGACGAAGTCTTGGCGTCACAGGCATCCATCGACGAGGACGGATGTTTCACAGGCGAGATGACACACTTTAACCAGGCACAGGGTAAAGCGGACGCCTGCGCTCAGTTGGCTCACGCACGCGGATGGGATCTGTCGCAGTGTTCGGCATATTCGGATTCGGTGTCGGACGCTCCGCTGCTGCGCCTGGTCGGCCACCCCTACGCGGTGAACCCCGACCGCGCACTTCGCGACTTGGCTGAGCGCGAGGGCTGGCCAACATTGACTTTCATGTCAACCGTGCGCNGAGGCGACGGCGGGGCGTGCGGCTGCGGCGCGCAGCGTTGCGGGGGCGGGGTCGATGAGGGCTTCGATACTCACGCCTCTACACTAGGGGTATGACGCTTTTGCAGCATCGAAACTTCTCTGCGCGCCTACGCTCGGGCTCGTTCGCTTTCGTGTTTGCCCCCATCGCCCTCCTCTTCCTGGGTTCGTCGATGGTCGACGTGCAAGCCCTTGCCGCCGTCGGACAACCATTGGCCTCGGTTGAAGGCCTGATCGGTATGGCGCTCGCGTCACTGCTGCTAGCCCTGATCGCCCTGAACTGCGAGGAGTCCAGCGCGGGAATGGTCGTGACTTTCCTGTGGTCGCTGGCGGTGGGGGCCGCCCAGTTCATGGGCGTCGCGCGCATCCCTTTCTTCATGAAGTCCTCCGTTCAGTCGGACGACATGGCGGCGGGCGTCTTGTGGAGCCTGTACCCGGTGTGCATATCCCTCATGCTGGGCGCCTGTGCGCTGACGATCAAGTCGGTGCGGGCGCGTGCCGGTCGTGAAACACGAATGCCGCTCGCGAGGGTACACCGCCACGCGTTCGGCACGACGGTGGCTTTGCCGGCGGCACTCGCCGTGAGTGTGCTGATGGTCAGCGCATCGCCCTCGGACACGACGAACGTGGCGGCACTGGGCCTGGAGGGTGTCCTGGCAGGCCACTCGATGGGCCATGGCCTGGCACTGGGCGCAGGCCTGGCGCTTGCTCTGCTGGTTGTCAGTGCCCGATGGTCAATCACGGGTGCACAGTTGGCGACCTGGCTGATTCTGGTGTTGCCTACGTACGTCGTGGTACCAGTGTGGGCATCGTTGACGGGCAACGTGATTGTTCCGGGTCCGTCGATCCTGACGAAACTTGCCTTGGCATCCCCTACGCTTGCGGCGCTGGGGATGGCCACCGGTTGCGCGTCGATGGGCGTGCTGTGGGCACGCGTCCGAGCCCTGCGTTCCCTGGACAGCAGCGAGGACACGACTCACAAAGAGGGGCCTGCCGAGGACTAATACGCGCAAGAAGGCACGACAAACGTAATATGTGGGCAGATGTTAGGAGGAAGCATGTCCGAGAACGAGTTTGCTGTCCAGCCAGACCGCGAGAAGGATACCCGCGACGACCTGGTGTTGACCGGTGAGGAGATCGAGCTGCCAGGTGAGGGGTCCGACGCGTCGGCCATCATCGGTGACACCACCGAGCCTATTCACACGGGCGAGATCGAGTCGGTCGCGATCGGCGGTCTGACGGGCCGTGCACCCGCAGCTGCGCCGCTTAAGCCCACGATCGAGGACAAGATTTCCACGGGCGAGTTGCCCGTCGTCTCCAAGCCCGCGGGCGCCATCCCAGTCGTGTCCGCGGCGGACGAGGCCGACTCCCCTTCCACTCCCGACGCAAGGCGAGCGGATCAATCCTCCGATGCCCCCCAGGTGGGTGCCGTCCCGAAGCAGGGGGGTGCAGACACCGCGAGCACAACTAACGACGCTCCTGCGCAGGAGACCGAGGACGGGTTCGACGGTGTAGCACCCGTCGACGAAGCCCTCGCACAGGAAACCCACTCCGAGGAAACACCTACCGACGAGCCCGCCCCGGCCTCGTCGGACAAGGACAATGAACACGCCGACGTCACCCCCATGGCCACGGAGGGGAACGACGCATCCGCTCCGAATGCCGAAACCGAGTTGATCGACGAGGAACCCACGCAAGAAGAGGCCGCTCAAGCCCCGGTCAGCGACGCCCCCTCAGCGTCGGTCGAGAAGGCGACTGAGGCCCACGAAACCGGGCGTTCACGGGTAATGACTCCCGCTCAGGCGGCTGCGGCACTGGGCCTGAACCTGGATTCTGTGCGTGAAGCGCGCGAAGAAACGGTGACAGAGCATGCCTCCGCCACGGACGCCCCCAACGAGACGCCCGCGCCTGGGGGCGAGTCCGCTGACGATGAGGAAGTGGATGAGTCCGCCGAGGCCTCGTCCGCTTCCGCGACCGAAGCTGGCGAGGAACCCTCCTCCGCCGTTGGTGGTGCCGCAGCGGAAGCGCCGCACGTGCTGCCGTCGCGCCGCTCAATGATTTTCGGCGACGACGAATCCTTCTCCCCTACGATCCCCGCACTAACCCCGAGCGAGCAGCAGGCTGCCAACCCCGCCGCGTCGGTCGGCGGCGCGGTCGATGCGGGTTCCGAGGGTGCCCCCGTCGATGAGTCCACGACACAGCAGCCCACCCGGGGTTCCGTGGCTTCGTACTCTTTCGAGGATCAGGATAAGGCCGAACGTCCGCGTCGTCGCTCTGTGCTAACCGCAGACGAGGACACGCGCGAGGCCGCCACCCTGGAAGCGATTGCCTCCGCGAACCGGGACCGTGCAGACAAGCAGTCCACCAGCCTCGACGACGAGCTCTTTAGCGCGGCTCCCGAGATTACCGAGATGCCCTCTCGCGGCGGCGCTCACTTCCTGTCGTTCCTGCTTTTCCTGGTGCTGACACCGATCGGCTGGTACCTGGCCGCCGACGCCGGGGCTCGCATGACGTTGGCCGACGGCGCGGCGATGTACACGGGCGTCGCTTCGATCCTGGCACTGGGCGAAGTCCTGGGGGCTGTCATCATCACCGTGATTCTGTGCGCCGCCGCGCGGCGTTCCTCCCTGGGTGCCTGGCTCCTGGGAGTCGTGTCGCTCGTCGTGGGGCTTCCGTGGGTACTCGCCCCGGGTATGACAGCCTCGTCGCTGCTGGCGGCCCTGACCACTCTGAGTGGCTCCGGCCCGCTCGGCGCGAACCTGTCGCACCATGTGCAGGCGTCCGGCTACTCGGGCCGCTTCGTCCTGCTGGGCGTCCTCCTGATGGGCCTGGGCTACGTCTCACACTCCGTGCGCCGCACCGGTCGCGCCGAGGAGGCGCTGCGCACATCCATTGAGGCTGTCAACCCGGCCGGAGCCTTGTACTCCAAGCGCGCCCGTAAGAAGGCAGCGAAGGACCTGACGCGCAAGTGAATACCCTGATTCCCGCTAGCGCGATCGAGCTTGAAGGACCCTGGACCCACCGGCACGTGAGCGCTGGTGGGGCCACGTTCCACGTCGCCGACATGGGTGAGGGCATGGACCATGCGCTGGTTCTTCTCCACGGGTTTCCCGAGCACTGGTGGTCCTGGCGACAGGTCCTTCCCCTCCTCGCAAAGCAGACTCCGCGCGTTTTCGCCCTCGATTTACGAGGCTTCGGTACCTCCGACCTCACGCGCGGGGACTGCGACCTGACTCAGATGGCTCTCGACGTGATCGGCGTCGTGCGTGCCCTCGGCGTGGCATCGTTCTCCGTCGCCGGCCTGGGCATGGGCGGAACCGTCGCATGGATGGTCGGGGCTCTCGCACCGCTTGAGCTTCGCTCGGTGGCCGTTCTGTCTGCCCCACACCCTCTCGGTGCCCAACCTGTCATTGCCCGCGTCCCTTGGGCGGGCGGTCGTGTCCTGCGTAGTCGCCTCGCCCTACCAACGGGCCGGGAGCATGCTCTGCGCTCCGGATCGCTCCTGACAACCGTGTACCGCGCGTGGGCGTCACCCGGGAACGTGGATGGCCTTGTCTCCCAGTCGGGTCCCTACCGCGCAGCGCTTCGCCGTCCCTTTGCCGCACACACGGCTCTGCGTGGCCTGACCGCTAGTCGTTCACTGTCGCGCGAGGCTCGCCGAACGCTGTCCGAGCCCCTACAGGTGCCTGTCCTGTCCCTCGTCGGACGCGACGACGGCGCGTGGTCTGTGCTTGATCACGCGGCTGACGCGCAGTTTGTGGATGCTCCCCTCACCCAGGTCGTTATCCGCGAGGCCGGGCATTTCCTACCCGAGGAGGCCCCTTCCGCGGTTGCCGAGGCGTTGGCTGAGCACGTTGACACGCGCGCGCTTTAACTTGTGTTTCATTAGACAGGTCACACAAATCGCACAATGAAACATGTTTCACCTGATAAATAGGGCATAATGGTGTGAGCGGCACCTCCTAGTGACCGGTGTAACGTATGGGATTCGCCGCACACCTCAATCGGAACGCCCGAGCAATCGGGCACGAGCGGAAGGAGCTCCGCACCATGATCGGTGACGGCAACTTCATCAGCCAGGTGCCGCTGTTCGGTGGCCTTGACGATGCACAACAGGTGTCCCTCCAGCAAAAGATGGGTCATACAACCCTTCGCCGCGGTGAGACCCTCTTCGACGAAGGCGATCTCGGTGACCGCCTGTACATCGTGACCGAGGGCAAGGTGAAGCTCGGCCACACCTCTAGCGACGGACGCGAATCTCTCCTCGCTATCCTCGGCCCCGGTGAAATCATCGGTGAACTCACACTCTTCGATCCGGGTCCGCGTTCGACCACTGCGACCGCCGTGTCCCCCGCCTCCCTCCTGTACCTCGAGCACGAGGACCTCATGCACGTGCTCGACACCAATCCGACGCTGGCCAAGCACATGCTCCGCGCCCTCGCGCAACGCCTGCGTCGCACGAACGAATCCCTCTCCGACCTGGTCTTCTCTGACGTTCCAGGTCGCGTCGCCAAGGCCCTCCTCGATCTCGCGGACCGTTTCGGTACCGCGACTGACAAGGGAGTCCACGTCCCCCACGACCTCACGCAGGAAGAACTGGCCCAGCTGGTGGGAGCCTCCCGTGAGACCGTCAACAAGTCGCTCGCCGACTTCGTTTCGCGCGGCTGGATTCGCCTTGAAGGACGTGCAGTGACACTCCTCGACGTTGACCGACTGGCGCGACGCGCCCGCTGATTTCTCACACAATGGGGGGTCCGGTACCTGTCGGTACCGGACCCCCCATGTAATCTCAGGACATTGAACAGACCGAAGTCTTCACGCACCTGGATGCACGAAACCGGCCACGGCCTCGTCCGCGAGCGCTGACATAACGGTCAGTTCTGGACCGCTGCGCTTTCCTCAATCGGACGCTTAAGGTAGGCAACCAGGTTTTCCGAACCCGTCGGACCCGGGATCACCTGGACAAGTTCCCACCCGTCAGCACCCCACTGATCAAGGATTGCTTTCGTCGCATGCGTGAGCAGCGGAATCGTGGCATATTCCCATTTAGTCATGAGGTCATCTTACCCGCCATCAGAGGACGCACGTATGACAAAATCTTCGGCACACGCGGGCTACGCAACTCCCTCGCCAAAGGCTCATCCGACGAACGCAACCACTCCAACCAATCCTCCGCATGCGGATAATGGCGTAAAATTGCGCGACGCTCCCTCTCCGTCAAGCCACCCCACACACCGTAGTTAGCCTCGGACTCCAGGGCGTCAGCCAAACATTCGAGACGCACCTCGCACTCGTAGCAACGCATGCGAATCTGACGTTGCGATGCACCTTGAACAAAGAGCGCATCCGGTTCGATGGACGCACACAGGGCGCGCGCGACCCAACTCTGGTCGTCGCCATGGGTTGACATCGTGGATCTCCACTTCACTGTACTCGAGCCCTAACATGTGACCATACACACAGACTATCGAGGCCGCAAACGCTGTGAGAACGCATGCGACGATTCCAGGTGACCGATCAGCCAATTTTTACGCTCCGCCACACGCCAGATGCCCCTTACGACACGTAAGCTAGGAGCATGTCGCACTCTCATTCCCGAGCCGTCCGGCCGACCCAGCTGTTCGCCCTGTTGCTGGCGTTCCTGAGCGTTTCCTCGCTCATGGGCGTCGTCGGGGCAGGCATGCTCGTACCCATCGCGGGTCCCACCGCGCTGGTCGCAAAGTCGGTCCCCTCCGTATTCAACGAGCTGCCCGGTGACCTACAAACAGTCGCCCCCGCCGAGGAGTCGCAGCTCCTTGACTCCTCGGGAGCCGTCATCGCGCACTTCTACGACAAGCAGCGCATCGTCGTGCCCAGCGCGAACATCTCCGACGTCATGAAGAAAGCAATCATCGCGATCGAAGACAAACGTTTCTACGAACACAACGGCGTGGACGCCACCGGCATCGCCCGCGCGTTCGTGACCAACCTGGGCGACTCCGGTCGCCAAGGCGCCTCCACGATCACTCAACAGTACGTGCGTAACTCACTGGCAGAGCGCGGCTACCTCGAAGGCGACGCCGACCAGGTCAGCGCCGCAACCGAACAAACCACAGAACGCAAGCTCCGCGAAATCAAGTACGCGATGGCCTTGGAGAAAACCCAGTCCAAAGACGAAATCCTCACGGGATACCTGAACATCGCACCCTTTGGTCCCATTACCTACGGCGTCGAGGCCGCGTCGCAACGCTACTTCTCCAAGTCTGCATCCGAACTCGACTACCTGGAGTCCGCGCTGCTCGCCGGCCTCGTCCAATCGCCCGTCCAGTACGATCCCCTCACCCACCCTGAAGCAGCCCAAAAGCGCCGCAACACAGTCCTAGCAACCATGCTTGACCAGGGCGTCATCACACAGGAAGAATACGACGCCGGCATCGAAACCACCGTCGATTCAATGCTGCACCCCACCGTATCCTCCGAAGGCTGCTCCGGCGCGGAATCCTCCCAAGCCTACTTCTGCGATTACGTCCTAGCCCAGTTCCTCGAAGACCCGACCTTCGGCGCCACACGCACCGAGCGTGAGCACATGCTCAAGACCCAGGGCATCACAATCCGCACCACGATGGACCCCACCAAGCAGAACGCCGCCTACACGTCGCTGACAAACACTATCCCCGTGGGCGACGCCTCAGGCCTCAACGATGCTCTTGTCTCTCTCGACCCGCGATCCGGTCGCATCCTGGCGATGGCCCAGAACACGACGTACGGCATCGAGTCCGGGCAAACAATGTCAAACTACTCGGCCGATGGTAACTTCCAGGTCGGCTCAACATTCAAGGTCTTCATCCTGCTTCAATGGTTCAAGGAGGGACACTCCGCTTACGAGACAGTCGGCTCCAGCAACACCTTCTACCCTAACGGCTCCTTCAAGTGCGACGGACGCTCCATCACAACCGAGGGCTATCAAGTCAACGACCTCGCCGGCAAGACCGGCACGATGAACGTCGTGCGTGCGACCGGCCAGTCCGTCAACCAGGCCTTCGTGAACATGGCCTCCCGCGTCGACTTCTGCTCCATCTTCGACACTGCCTACAAAATGGGAATCACCGAGGACGGCGAAGCCCCTTCACCCTACCCCGCGAACATCCTGGGTTCCGTGTCCGCCTCCCCACTACAGATGGCCTCTGTGTTCGCAGCAATCGCCAACTCCGGCCAACAGTGCACGCCACAGTCCATCGAATCCGTGACCGACCGTGACGAGAACGTCCTGAAAGAATTCGCGGCGGACTGCACGGAGGTCATCTCCCCCGACGTCGCCAACAAGACCGCAGCCCTACTCACCGCGTCGGCCGGCCAGTACTACACATCCACGCGCTTAGGCGGCGGACGTCCCTTCGCAGCAAAGTCAGGAACCACCGACGGGCACGCCAACACGTGGTTGACCGGCTTCACTCCGTCTGTCGTCACATCCGCATGGGTGGGGCACGGCGAAAACTCCTCCCAGGAAGTCGGATCCGTGACGATTAACGGCAAATACTACAGCGAAATCTACGGTGAAACATTCGTCGGCCAGAACATCTGGGCGCCCTACATGACGCAGATCCTGGCGGGCACTCCCGTCGAAAACGTATCCAGCGCGAACATCGGGGCAACCAACTCGAACCGTTCCTCAACCCCCACACCATCCCCCACGAGCAGCGGACACTGACATGACACCGACGCTGATAGAGGCCCCGGCCTCGGCCCCCCGCCGAGGCCGGGGCCTCCTGCGCGCGACCGGCGCAATCGTCGGCGGGCTGGGACTCGCTGGACTGGCCGCCGGTGGAGCCGCCCTGGCCTGGGGTTCGATCGAGCGCACTCTGCCGACCCTGCGCCGCTACGACGTGCCCATCGAGCGTAACGTCCCTGAAGTGACGATCCTCCAGATCGCCGACCTACACCTCTTCGCCGGGCAGGAATTCCTCCTGCGGTTCCTCTCCGACGTCGCCTCATCCGAACGCTTCGACATGATTGTGTCCACAGGAGACAACTTCGGTTCATCCGTCGGCCTCGACATGGTGATGGACGCCTACCGCCCCTTCCTGTCGTATCCTGGCGCTTTCGTCCTCGGATCCAACGACTACTATTCGCCGATCCCCAAACGCTGGAGCCGCTACCTGTCGCGCTCCAAACCACACCCCGCGCGCGTCGTCCCCGACCTCACCTACATCCCGATGGTCCGCCAGCTGCGCGCCGCCGGCTGGGTGGATCTCTCTAACGCGTGCGGCACGCTGTCGTTGCCCGGCGCCACCGTCTCACTCCTGGGAACCGACGACGCCCACATCAACCGGGACCGCCTGGTCGCCCCAGCCTCGTCGTGGGAAGTTCCCGGAACCCTGCGCCTCGGCATCACGCACGCGCCCTACACGCGCGTGGTCTCCGCGCTCACCCGCGCCGGGTCCGACCTCATCCTCGCGGGCCACACGCACGGAGGCCAGATCGGAATACCTGGTGTCGGCGCAATCATCACAAACTGCGACATCGCACGGCGCTACGCCAAAGGCCTGAACCGCTGGGAGACACCCGACGGCTCTTCGTCGTGGCTGCACGTTTCCGCTGGGCTGGGAACCTCTCCCTATGCAAAAGTCCGAATCGCTACACGCCCCGAGGCCTCCCTCATCCACGTCCACCCCGCGTAGCCTCCGTTGATCCCGACATCAAAGTCCGACATAACCCCTATCCGCGTCCACCCAGCTCCGCGTCCCGCCAGTGGTTCTGACAGACGAACACCCCTCTCGTCTCAGCGTCGTTCCCAACCAGAGGACCCAGTCGAGCAACTCGCGGTCACCGGGCACATTCAACACCGGCGACGCACCATCCCAGCCACGCCGCAACCGGCAACCGTATGATCATCGTTAACCCGCGCCAGCCAGACCCCAGAGTCGTGCGGCGTGGCACACACTTCCCTCAGCCGCTTCGTCTCGGTTTGGGATTATCAGCGACGTAAGGCTATACTCGAACGGCACCGGGGTGTGGCGCAGCTTGGTAGCGCGCTTCGTTCGGGACGAAGAGGCCGTGGGTTCAAATCCCGCCACCCCGACCGGACAGTCGCCGGGACCACAAGGTCCCGGCGACTCTTGTATTCCACGTAGTCCGGCCCATCCAGGTAACNTGTTCTCACCCACTACACGATCACCCCAGAAAGTCAAGGAAGCTGCGCGATTAACCGCCCGAACCTAAATAACAGCGACTTTCGCCCGCAATCCCAACCTAAACCCGGAACTTAAGCACCACGTTCGTGACCGATAGTCCTTCGCTTCTGGCTGCTCGCGGTGTGGGCCTGTGCCTCGTTGTGCTGTTTTGAAGCCTCGTCAGGTCCTGCTGCCACCTGCGTCTGCTGCCATCGGACCCTCCGACATCCTCCAACCGAGCGGTAGATTGGGGGTTTTGCACCATTAGGAGCTTCCTTTCGGCGTGTCGCCGGCGTGTCGCGGCTCTAATGGTGCAATTCCCCCCGTCGTAGTCGAGATGACACAATGGTGCGCCGGCGTGTCGGGCTTCTAATGATGCGATTCCCCCCATGTGGCAGCAAAACGGCGGATTCTAGGAGCGATGTGGCGGCACTCGTGTCCAAGTCTTGAAGTTCCCCCCGTGCTGCGGACCCCAGCACAGCGCGTGGCACCCAAATCACAGACCACCTCGACGACATTCAGTCCACCCAGGCTGTTCGGGCCGGTGTGTGGCGACATTCGTGTCGGAACCTCGAGGTACTACGCACGCGGCGACAGGGCACGGGGGTGGCGCGAGTCGCGGTTCGTCAGCCCTCAACGCAGGTGAACTGCACCCCGGGGCAGCAAAGACTGGTCGGCGAGCTAACACTCCGAACCCCAGGATCCAGGCGCGCGCAGAAGTCAGACGGTCAAGGCCTGTGCCGACCGAAATCAAGATAGGCGACGCAACGCCCAGAGAACTGGTGGCGCAGCGTGCGCGTCGATTACGAGCTGCAGACACACATGGAGCGGTGTTACGGATCACGCGGGCGTCACCCCACGAACTCTTAAAAGGAGATAGACTTTCGGCGTATTCTTCATCAACACATAGGAGTATCCATGAAGCGTCGCATCGCCGCCGCTATCCTCGTCGCCGTTCTACCGCTCGGTATGGCAGCCTGTGGCTCCCAGTCCAAGGAGGATGCCTGCAAGGAGGTCCAGAACGCAAACCTAACGCTCGCTCAGCAGGCCGCCGCCACCAACGGCGCCTCCCTGACCGACCCTCAGGCCGCCAAGGAGCAGTTCAACACGATGCTCGACGCGTACAAGACTGCCGCCAGCAAGGTCAGCAACAAGGAAGTCAAGCCGGCCCTCGATAAGGTCATCACCGACCTGGAGACAATTAAGGACTTCGACTTCACCACGCTGAACCCATCGGGCGAACAGATGGAAGCGATGACCACCTTCGCGTCTGACGCCCTGCAGCTGAACAACATTTGCGGTATTTCCGCGGGCACGAAGTAACGCCCAACTGACATCGCCAGACACGTCGGGGGACGGCCCATTGGGCCGTCCCCCGATTCAGCCTACAGGCAACCGAAGCGCCGAGGACACACTCTCATGCGAGCCAGCCCCGGCCTCGTCCGGTCAGGCCCGGCCACCATTTTTCCAGCGACGGAAAAACACCGCCAGGATCGCTCCTGACAGGTTATGCCACACCGAGAAAACCGCTGCCGGGAGCGCGGTCTCAGGGGTAGCAGCGAAGTGCTTCGTCGCCAGCGTCGCAGCCAACGCCGAGTTCTGCATGCCGACCTCGATCGCGGTTGTACGCGCAGCCTTATCCGAGCCGCGACCCACGCGCCCCGCGAGGTAGCCGAACAGGTAGCCCAACAGGTTATGGCAGATAACCACGGCAATAATGAGGGCGCCCGACGTCAGAATCTTATCAACCGAACCCGACACGACGACAACCAGCACGTAGCAGATACCCAGGACAGAAACCCACGGAAGAACTGGCAGGATTCTTTCCACAACCTTGTTCGCAAGCAAACGCACGACAAAGCCACCCAAGACAGGAGCGAGCACCATCAGCAAAATGTTCTTCGTCATCGCCTCACCATCCACGGGCATACGCGAACCGACCAGCCAAGCGGTGAGCATCGGGGTCATCAGGGGCGCGAGCAACGTCGAGATTGACGTCATGGTGACCGACAGGGCGACGTCTGCTTTCGCGAGGTAGGAGATCACGTTCGAGGCGGTGCCACCGGGTGCGCAGCCGACCAGGATGACGCCGACGGCGACAGCGTCGGGCAGGCGGAACGCGTAGCACAGGCCCCAACCGACGAGGGGCATGATCAGGTACTGGGCGACGACGCCGACGAGGACAGGCAGGGGACGCTTCGCGATGAGCCCAAAGTCGGGCAGCGTCAGCGTCAGGCCCATACCGAACATGATGACGCCAAGTGCCCAGTGCACGCCGGGAGCCAGTGGTTTAAAGGTCGCGGGGGTGATCATCGCGGCGGCGAACGCCGCCAGGATGAGGAGCGGGAAAACGGTCACCGCGATGCGGGCACTGCGATCCTCGGAGGACAGCGTCGGAGGGGAAGATTGCGTTGAAACTGAGTCTGATGTGGACATATCAACCATATTTCACCGGTCGTTGAATTGTTCCCTTCCGCATCTCACGTTGTGATCAGCTCAGTATTGAGCCTCACAGGACTACTTCACTAAGCTAAGGCTATGCACAGTGCAGCGCCGACCACTCACGCCACTCCCACACACGCCTCGGGCAACGCTTCAAGCCATCCCAACAACCGCCCGCGAGCGCACCACCATAGCGGCGCGCGCATGCGTGAACTTCAGCGCCGCGGATGGGTATCCGACCAACATGGCGCATGGACGATGGTGGCCTTCCCTCCACTGCTCGGCTGGGCGCTATCCTTCACCTTCTCGTGGCTGGTCGTCCTCATGCTCCTCGCGTGGGCGATGGCTTTCCTGATGTTCTCGGCCGTGTGCCTGTGGGTCAAGACCCCCGCGAAGCGCCGCAGCCACATCGTGCCCGCGATCATCACCTACGGCGTTCTCGCGGCCGTTCCCGGCATCACGCTGCTCGCGATGCGTCCCCAGCTGCTGTGGTGGGCCATCGCCTTCGCGCCGCTGGCCTCGTCCGCGATCTACCTGGTGTGGCAGGGGCGTGAGCGTTCCCTGGGCGCCCGAGCCGCCTCGATCCTGGCGGGTTCCATCATGGGGCCTGTTGCCTTTTCGCTGGCGACGGCGGACGGGTCGCCGCACGCGGTCACTGCCCACGCGTGGGCGGCGTGCGTGGTGTTCGCCCTGCACTACGTGGGCACGGTTCCGCTGGTACGCTCGATGATCCGAGGCCGGAAGGACCCCCGCTGGGCGCTGGGGGCCACGCTCCATCACGCGGGCTGCTTGGTTGTCGTGGCCGCCGCCTGGTTGCTGGGCGCCCTGTCCGTGTGGCCTGTGCTCGTGTGGGTGTGTCTGACTGTGCGAGCGTGGGTCATGCCGACACTGAGTCGGCATCGTTCGCGCCCCCTGTCTCCCAGGCTGATCGGCTTCACGGAGATCGGTTGGTCGCTGCTTCTGTTCGTGGCGCTCCTGGTTCGGTAGCTTCGCTTGCCCTGGGTGCGGCGACCGTCCGCGCGAGGCACGGAGCTTTTTCAGGAGGCGGTTGGGTGCCCCCGATCGGGCGCTTGTCCCCCTATTTGCCGATGCCCTCGACGCGTGCGAACTGGGTCGCCACAGACAGGAACAGGTCATTTTGTTCGCGCGAACCTACGGACACGCGCACGCCTTCGCGGAACGGACGGACGATGAGTCCGGCGCGTGCGCTCGCTTCGACGAGGCCATGGACACTTCCGCGCAGCAGGTAGAAGTTTGACTGTGTGTCGGGGATGTCGTATCCGAGGGCACGCAGAGCTGGAACGATACGCTCACGCTCGGCAACGATCCGGGCGACGCCACTGTCCACGGCCTCGGCGTCCTTCAAGGAGGCAAGGGCGCCGGCCTGCGCGAGCGAGTTGACGCCGAAGGGAACGAGGAGCGCCTGGATCGCGCCGATGACCTCGGTCTCACCGATCGCGTATCCCACGCGAAGGCCAGCCAGGGCGTGCGCCTTGGAGAATGTGCGCATGACGACGACGTTGGGGTGCGCCTCGATGAGCGGGACCGCGCTGCGCACGCCGGGCTTGGTCGCAAAGTCGATATAGGCCTCGTCGACGATGATCATGACGTCGTCGGGTACGGCCGCGACGAAGGAGGCTATCTCCTCGAAGGTGAGGGCCGGGCCGGTCGGGTTGTTCGGCGAGCAGAGGATGACGGCGACAGTGTCCGCGGTGATGGCCTGGCGCATCCCGACGAGGTCGTGGCTACCATCCGGGAGGAGCGCCACGGGGGTAGCCTCACCGCCAACGGACGGCACGGCGATTGGGTAGGACTCGAAGGAGCGCCACGGGAAGACCACCCGGGTGCCGGGCTGACAGACGGTGGACAGAGCGGCCACAAGAATCGCCGATGAGCCAGTGCCCACGCATACCTGGTCGGAGCCGACCCCGAAGCGCTCGCCGAGTGCCTCCCGCAGGGGGGCAGCCGTCAGGTCGGGGTAGCGGTTGATCGTCTCCAGCTCGCGCGCGACCGCTTCCAACACCGCGGGGCTCGGCGGGGTCGGCATTTCGTTGGATGAGATTTTGACGGCGCCGGGCGCGGATTTACCGGGCACGTAGCGGGGCAGGGAGTGGACGGCGGGCCGAAAGCGCAGGTTGCTCATGTGTGTAGTCCTATCCCATGGGGGTGCGCTGTGCAAGCAACGTCCCAGTGCGCAAGAATAAGCGGATGGATTTTATTGCTCGGCTGATTGCGACAATGGTCGGCCTATGGGTAACGACTCTTGTGGTCCCGTCGATTTCACTGCCGTCGGCCTCGACCTTCGAGACCATCATCGCGTTCGCGGTCATCGCCTTCTTGTTCACGCTCGTGAATTCGATCATTAAGCCCGTCGTCAAGACGCTAGCTTTCCCCCTCTACCTCGTCACGTTCGGCTTGTTCGCCCTGGTGACGAACTCGCTTCTCTTCGCGCTGACGGGGTGGCTGTCCACGTCGCTGGGAATTTCTATGACGACGGGCGGCTTCTGGTCGTGCCTGGCGGGCGCGGTCATTACGTCGGTGGTGGCCTCCATCGTGTCGGGTGTCCTGCGCGATAAGGACGATGATCGCGACTAGTCTGACCTTCCCTCCTTCGGGGCGCATCACTTAGCGGTGATGCGCCTCGTTTGGTAGTGGTGAATGGTGGTCTGCGTGTTGTGGGTGAGTCCCAGGGCCTGAGTGCGCCTGGCCTCGGCGGTCGCGAGCGCTCTCAGGCCCGGGTCGGACGAGGCCGTGGCGGCACTTAGGGATGCCCTGATTTCGTCGACGTACACGGAGACGGAGTGCGAGCAGGGAACAGGATCGGAGGCGTCGCACGTTGCTTCGTAGTCGTGGAACATGACGGTGGTGACGTTGTCGCCACGCGTGGCGGTCCCGTCGCAGCCCGGGACGATGTCGCCGAAGTTCTCGTAGGCGAGGACGGGCACGTCGTCGGGGGCGATTGTGGCCGTGGGGGATCCTGCGGTGACGACGGAGACGACGTTGTATCGGGCCCGCACGGTCGGGTCGGCGGCCATCTGGGTTGCCATGATGCCGCCTTGGGAGTGTCCGGCGAACTCGACGGCTTCGCCGGGCGCGATGCCTGCCGCATCCATAGCTTCCTTTATGGCGTCGAGTTGGTCGGAGGACATGGCGCCGACGCCTTGAAGGTTGGTGAGCGTGTCTTGCGGTCCCGTCTCGCCGATTCCAAAGGACTGTGTGCCGCGGATGTCGACGGTCCACGATCGGGTGAGGGTCCCATCCTCGCCGACTGTCACGTGTTCTTCAATGGCAATTTCGCCGTTGTTAGAGTCGCCGCCGCGCATGTCGCTGATGTGATCAATGATGTCGGCGCTGGTGGCTGCTCCCTCGTAGTGGCTGTCGGGGGCGGTGTCCGGCATTGCGGCGAGGGTCGCCTGGGTTCGTGCTGCCAGGACGTTTGGCGGTACGAGAGGGGCAGCTCCATTGTGGTGGACCCGCGTCTGGCCGGAGCCGGTGACTGCGACCCCGTAGCTAAGTCCATGGTTAATCCCGCGTCGTGTCAGCCACACGCTAATCAGCGCGGCGATTCCAGCCTCTGAAGCTGTCGAGTTCGAGTTGATGTTACGACTGACGCCGACACCCGCCAGTTGGCGCACCGCGAACCTGTATGCCGGACACGAGTTCAGGTCGAGGGCAACTCGTCCGAGGTCGCGTTGAAACTGGGCGCCGGATTGCTCGTCGCCGTGGAATGTGAACACCAGGAAGCTGACCACCGTGTTTTTCATATCCCTCCCCCCGGCGACAAACGCCTCTACGGGACTTATGACGGTGGGAAGCCAAGGGACTCCTGCGCGCGTGGCGATGTCCTGTTCCATGTGGAAGACGGCGTTGCGGACCGCACCTGGCATTCCGCCAGCCACGGCATACCTGGCGATGCCACCGGCCGTGAGCTGTGGTCCCATCGGGCTGCCGGGGACGGCTTCCCAGAGGGAGGCCATGGATTCCGCGTCGCCGTAGGTCAGAGCCGCATCCTGTAGTTTCCACAGCAGAGAGTTCACGGTGGATTCCAGCGTTCCCAGGGCCTCTAAGGCCGTGTTGATCGCGTCGATGAGTCCCGCGGTGGCGTCGGGGAAGAGCGTCGCGCCCAGGTCGGCCTCCCACAGGGCGGTGTTGAGGGCGGCCTTTGCAGGTCCGATTGAGAGGGTCTCTTCGTAGGTGAGAAGCGTGTATACGCTGCACAGCTGGTTCACGTCGACGCTGAAGGCACCGGAGACGACGGAGGTATCGCGATGCGGATCGAAGGCCATGGTCACCACGTCCCCGAACTTGCGCTAAATCCGGAGGGTTGCAGGTCCGCTCGTCCTTTGGCGCACGAGCCTAGGGAGGGCACGAGGTCCACAGCTGCCTGGATGTCATCAAGGACAACCTGCGCCTGAGCCACGGCCTCGTCCCTGGCGAGCCTGTAGGAGTCACCTCCTGTGCCCGTCCATTGAGCGCAGGTGGCGGTGGTGAGGACGGCGCGTAGTCCATCGATGAAGCCGTTGGCGGAGTTGAGTGCCCCGGAGGGGCCGAGCGTATCAATCATGGTGACTCCCATGGGCGCAAGCGGTTTAGATTCAATCGGAACGCTACGCCCGAGGCCAGGAAAGCCTCCACCCGCAGGAGGCTGCCTGTGGATAGCCCGACGCGCGCACTATCCCCTGTGTATGACGGGATCCCGCGTACCTTCGTTGTGGATAGCGGCCGGTTACTGGTCGAGGCCCATGCGCGCGCGTTCAGCACACAGCAACCCCGGCCTCGTGCGTTACCCACGCCACGGAACCGCCGAGCGGACTCAGCGTCCCGGAGACACGGCACTCTGGGAAGATAGGGGTATGAGCGACACGATGACACTGTTCTCCACTGCCCACGGCTATTCGGATCTGGCGGGCGGGGGTGAGCCGCTCAGCCCGCTGGACGGGCGCTACCGCGCGGTGGCCGCGCCGCTGGCGAATTACCTGTCCGAGGCGGGCCTGAATCGCGCGCGCGTGCACGTCGAGATCGAATGGTTGATTTTTCTCTTAGACAACGGTGTCCTGCCCGGCGCCCCGACGCTGACGGATGCGGAGCGCGACTACCTGCGCGCGCTGCCCCGCGATTTCGGAGCCGATCATATTAAGCGCCTGGGCGAGTTTGAGGCCGTCACCCGCCACGACGTCAAGGCCGTCGAATACCTGATCGGCGAGTATCTTCAGGCCGCGGCCGGCAAGCTGGGCGAGGGGACGACGCTGCCGACCCTGCGCGAGGTCGTCCACATTTTCTGCACTTCCGAGGACATCAACAACCTGGCGTACGCGCTGACGATTAAGGCGGCGACCGAGCAGGTGTGGCTGCCGTCGATCCGCGCGCTCCTCGATCGCCTGCGCGGCCTGGCCGAGGCCGGGGCGGCGGTCCCGATGCTGGCGCACACGCACGGACAGCCGGCGACGCCGGTGACGATCGGCAAGGAGATGGCGGTGTTCGCGCACCGCCTGTCCCGCCAGATCAAGCGCGTCGAGGCCACTGAGTACCTGGGTAAGATCAACGGCGCGACGGGCACGTGGGCCGCGCACGTCGTGTCGGTGCCGGGCGCGGATTGGCCGACGCTGGCTCGCTCTTTCGTGGAGGGCCTGGGCCTGACGTGGAACCCGCTAACGACGCAGATTGAGTCGCACGACTGGCAGGCGGAACTGTACGCGGACGTGGCGCGCGCGGGCCGCATCGCCCACAACCTGGCGACGGACGCGTGGACCTACATTTCGATGGATTACTTCCACCAGAATCTGGCGGCGCAGGGTTCGACGGGCTCGTCGACGATGCCGCACAAGGTGAACCCGATTCGCTTCGAGAACGCGGAGGCGAACCTGGAGGTGTCGAACGCGCTGTTGGATTCGCTGGCGTCGACGCTGGTGACCAGCCGCATGCAGCGCGACCTGACGGATTCGACGACGCAGCGCAACGTGGGCGTCGCGTTTGGTCACGCGGTGTTNGACCGGGGAGCGGTTCCTGGAAGGCCGGGTCGGCATCCGAGTCGCGCAGCAAGGCGACGTGGACCGCGCCGCCGCGCAGGGCACCGACGGCTGTGCCCACCGTGAGCATGCCCGTCATGAGCGCGTCGTATCCGCGCGTCGGGATGAGAGGGAGCGTACGGGCCATGCGCCCATCCTTGTCCGCGCCGACCGCTATGACTGCGTGCGCCCATGCACGCCCGACGGTTGCGGTGCGCCGAGCGATATGGGAGAGAGAGCGGATGAGGAGGGTGTCGAGGCCGGGGGTGTCAAAGAAGATCCGCTGAGACTTTTCGGAGATCGCGGTGCCCATGTCGTCGGAAAGGGAGCGAGCTCGGGCGCGCGCATCCTCGGGCAGCGCGGGGATTTCGGCGAGGGCGCCGACGGCGACGGTGGCGAAGAGAGCGGGGACGATGGGGGCGACTTTGAGTCGCAGGTAGAGGCCGGGGTAGGCCTGGGGGACGCGGCGGATCGCGCGATAGCGCCGACGTGAGCGTCGCCTCATGTCCCCTCCTTCCGCTCCACTGTGTCTCCACCCTACGAGAGGTGGTTGGAGGGACGCCAGGGGAGGTGACATGGGGAACGGGAACACCCCTTGACATCGATACCCCCTAGGGGTATCGTACGAAGCATGAGCAACGAACACGGCTACCATGGCAACACCGAGAATCACCTCGCGCGCCTGCGCCGCATCGAGGGTCAGGTGCGCGGACTGCAGCGCATGATTTCGCAGGGCGAATACTGCATCAACATCCTCACACAGGTCTCAGCCGTCCAGTCCGCGCTCGATTCCGTCGCGGTTAACCTGCTCAAAGACCACATGAACCACTGCGTCGTCACGGCGGCGCGCGAATCCGACCAGGCCGCACAGGCCAAAGTCGACGAGGCGGCCGCGGCCATCGCACGCCTCATCAAGTCCTAACCACAAGGAGACACCATGACCACCGAGATCGATCGCACCATCGAGCTGTCCGTCGACGGCATGACCTGCGGCCACTGCGTGATGAGCGTCAAGGAAGAGCTGGGTGAGATCCCCGGCGTCAAGAACGTCGACGTCATCCTCAACTCGGGCGCTACCTCCACGGTGACGGTTCTGACCGACAAGCCCCTCGACGACGCCGCTCTGAGCGACGCAGTGTCCGAGGCCGGCTTCACGCTGACCGGCATCTCGCGCGACTTCTGAGAACTTCCACGCCTCAACGACGAGGCCGGGGCACCTTCCCCGGCCTCGTTTCCTTTCGCCCGATACATACCCCCGGAGGGTACCCATGTCTACTCATTCCGTGACGCACGACCACACAGCTACCGCCTCTTCGCACGGGGCATCCCAGGCCTCGGCCCCCACCCCCCAGGTGGGCGAGGGCACCCGCGCCCACGCCGCCGATATGCGCCGACGCCTCATCGTTTCCGCGCCCCTCGGCATCCTCGCGATGCTCCTGTCGATGATTCCCGCGTGGCAGTTCACCGGGTGGCAGTGGGTCGTCGCGGCAGCCTCGATCCCGGTGGTCACGTGGGGGGCGTGGCCCTTCCACCGGGCGGCCTTCGCGGCCGGGCGCCACGGGTCGACGACGATGGACACGCTGGTCTCCCTCGGCGTCATTTCCTCCACGCTGTGGAGCTGGTGGGCCCTCCTGTGGGGCGGCGCCGGAATGCTCGGGATGCGCATGCAGATGAGCCTGATCCCGCGCGCGGCGCACGCCGGCCACGCGGAGATCTACTTCGAGGGCGCATGCATGATCGTCGTATTCCTGCTGACGGGCCGCTACCTGGAGGCACGCGCACGCTACCGCGCGGGCGACGCGCTGCGCTCGCTGCTGCGCATGGGCGCCAAGGAGG
>NZ_LT635869.1:214865-217904 GCF_900128465.1 Actinomyces bouchesdurhonensis
CCGAGGCCGCGACCGCCGATGGCGCACCCACCTCCGGCGGCAGCGCGACCGGGGATACCGGTACCCCCACCCAGCCCGGTACCATCTCGGGCGCCGGCGAGCGGGAGGGGGCCACGGCCTCGTCCCTGGTGATTCCCGAGCGGGTCGATGGCCGCGCGATCGCCGCTCTCGTCGTGCGCGACACGGTCAAGGAGTCGTCGGCTGATGCGATTGCTCAGCTGCGCGAGCTCGGCATCGAGCCGATCCTCCTGACGGGCGACAACGAGGCCGCGGCGCGCCACGTCGCAGACCAGGTTGGGATCGACCGCGTCATCGCGGGCGTCCTGCCCGACGGCAAACGCGACACCGTCGCCTCCCTTCAGGCCGAGGGGCGCACGGTCGCGATGGTGGGCGACGGCGTGAACGACGCGGCCGCCCTCGCGCAGGCGAGCACGAAGGGCCTGGGCATCGCGATGGGCTCGGGCACCGACGTGGCGATCGAGGTCGCGGACATGACGCTCATGAACTCGTCCCTGACCTCGGCGGCGACCGCGATTCGGGTATCACGCCGGACGCTGCGCATCATCAAGGAGAACCTGTTCTGGGCGTTCTTCTACAACGTGCTGATGGTGCCGCTCGCGATCGCGGGTCTGCTCTCCCCCATGCTGGCCAGCGCCGCGATGGCCTGCTCGTCCGTGTTCGTGGTCCTCAACTCGCTGCGCCTGCGCACGGCGAAATAGGGGCGATCACACCGGCGACACGTGGCGTCCCGTCACCGCTGTTCATTTCATTGCGGCCGCGTGCGACCAGCAGATCGCCCACCCCCAGGCAGGACACGCAAAAGTAACCTTGTCGACCACATGCAGCCAGGGGATTCGCAGCAGGTGCACACCTTCGAAGAGCCGGCTCGAAACACCCCATGCTCCACACGATCCTTCTCATCCAGACAACGTGTTCAATCGCGAATGAAACCGGTGGAGCAACCGTCTATGTCCCGGCGAGCACTGCACCCTTTACGTCGCACTGCACCCGTTACGGGGCGCTACACCCGATGTGGGGCGCTACACCCGATGTGGGGCGCTGCACCCGATCAGAAGAGGTGCAATGCCCACGGATCGGGTGCAGCGCCACTTTCAACAAGCATTTTCTCGGAGGCGCACTGCCCACCTGATTCCGCATCGGCACACCTGCCGCCCTCACCTTGAACACCTGCCGCTATGGGTCTGACTGTCACTCTTCAGCCCCAATCACACACGGCACCTTCACCAGCAAAGATCGCCACGGCAATTGGCGCGTTACTGACCGAGCAATGGATGATCTCGGTTACCTCGGGAAACTCGAAAGAATCGTGGGTCTCATTAACTGAGTCGAAACATACACACGTGGCGAAATGGTCTTTGGTAGCAGATAACAGCAATGCCGGCCTATACATCTGGCGCGCTTGCATATGCCATCACGGCAGCACCAAGTAGGAATTGACGCAAGGGTGCCGCTCCGCCGGCGCATCCGGCTGCACGGCACCTGCCACCTTACGAGGTACGCCGCGCGACGCGGAAGCCCGCCTTGGAGTAGATGGTTTCGTACGTGTGCCCGGGGTGCGCGGCTCTCCCCCACGACTCGGCATCGACCTGCTGGCCGCCCCAGGCGTAGGAGCGCACANGGCACGCGCGCACGGTGGCGGCGACGGCGCGACCGACATTGTGCGCATAGATGACGGCGGCGACGCGCTGCGGGTGGGAAGTTCGTGATCCGCTGGGATAGCTCACACGTCATAGTCTACGGGTGGTGGGCCACTCTCGCGCCCCACCACCCGTAATGTGATCGACAAAGCTTCCTAAACAGAAGGTAAAAATATGCTCAGCGAATCGTCACCGCGCGAGACACTAACCCCTGGCGGGCGCGACGCTCCTTGTCATTCAGGCGTTCAGTCACGGTGAGCGCCTCGGCAAGAGCCCTCGCAAGAGCCTGCGTGCCGGGCGCGACATCGCTCGCACTTGCCCCCTCAGACAACTCGAACACAGGGACGACCAGGCCACACGCCCGGAAAGAGCCCACGTAGCGCGAACCCTCACCGACGTTGGCTTTGCCGCGCGCAGCCAGGCGGGCCAGCGCGTCAAAGAGCTTGGTTTCGTCATTGTCCGTCAGGAAACGCACGAAGTTACGGTTCATCTCGCACCAGTACGCTCCGGGAACGCCGGGCACAGGCTCGGTCGGAATGATCTCCTCACGGTTCTGATCGAGGGCGCGGCGCGTCGACTCGTCGATCTCCTCGGCGGGGTCGAACCAGAAGGAGAAATCCTCCTCGAGCTTCATGTCCGTGAACCTGGCGAGGTCGAGGATGTCCTGGAGACGCTCAGACGGCTCGCGCACGTCGATCGAGATGACGCCCTCGTCGCCCGCTTCCTTCGCGGCGATGGCCGCGAGCAGCGCAGCACCCGCGTCGTGGCTCAGATCCGCGGAGTTCGAGCGGGTCTGCAGCGCGACAAGGATGCGACCGTCGGGACGAATCATTGCGGGCTGTCCCTCAGGCAGAAGAGTAACGAAGTCGAATTCGACGGCGCCATGGTCGGCGTCGGTGCGTGCGGTCAGCGTGGCCGCCGGGATGAGCTCGCGCATAGCGACCAGCTCAATCTCCTTCGGTAGGCCCTCGAAGGGGCGCGCGACGAAGGGGATCGGCGGGCGATATGCCTTGAGCTTGGCGGGATCGGTGACCTTCTTACGGCGGCTAGCTTTACCCATGGGAGTAATCGTAGCGGGTTTCGCTGAATCGACGAGGCCAGGGCCGGGGCGAGCCGACCCCCTCGCTTCGTCCCGCCCTCCCCAAATGTCGCACGTAATTTGGTCCACCTATCTTTTATTAGGTATCGAGAATTGCGCGGAATTCCAACGATCTGATTTCAATGTTTGAAATAGGTCGAGGGGAATTACGTGCGACATTTTTGGGTAAACATATGTCCGGGTAGCGTCCGAGCAGCGTCTGGGTAGCGTCCGAGCAGCGAACCGGCAGTGCGCGCGGGCGATGACCTGCCGGGCAGGGACGCGCGGTAGGCGTCGAGCGCT
>NZ_LT635869.1:218458-228130 GCF_900128465.1 Actinomyces bouchesdurhonensis
CTTCGACGCGGAGATACCGATCGAGCCGTAGGACGTGGGGGTGACGTCGTAGCGCTCGCGCACGTCCGCGACCAGGGAGGCGTAGGCGCTTTGCAGGCCGGCGACGACCTCGTCGAGGCGATAGGACCACAGGCCGCCCTCGAGGTGGTTCTCCCACCCGTGGCCGCCGGTGGCGAGGACCTCGTGGTCGGGGCCGATGAGGACGGCTTTGATGCGGGTCGAACCGAATTCGATGCCGAGCGCGGGGGTCGGTGCGCATGGGTGCTCCTTGGGTCTTCATTGACGAGGCCGGGGCCTGGAATGCGCTCACGGTAACACTCTCGCGCACGCTCCGACGGGACCTGCGACCACTTATCGAACACCGTGCACGATATATGCGAATTCGCGCTTTATTCACGGCGCTGTTGTCCCATGAGCCTGGTGCTCCCACCCACCCATCTTCCTCACCAATGAGCCCTTCCACCTGACGGGTCGGGGGTGTAGACTACGCGTAGTCACTGTTGAGGAAGACGCATGTCTACGGCACGTGTTGCACGCTCCGTCAAGCTCGATCCCGAGATCGATGCCCGGCTCACGGCCCTTGCGCAGCGGACGGGACGAACGAAGTCGTTCTACATGAATCGCGCCATCGAGTCAGCGCTTGAGGAAATCGAGCTGGCCTACTCACTGCAGGCTGAGCTCGAGGACATCCGCGCCGGGCGAGTCGCATCGGTGAGCCTCGACGAGGCGGTGAAGATCCTTGGCCTGGAGGGCTGAGCTGTCACCACGCGCACTGAAACAGCTCCGCAAGCTCGATAAGCCGACCGCAAGACGCATCATCGAGTATCTCCGCGAAACCTCGAGTTCGAGGATCCCCGCTCGCGAGGCAAGGGACTGACCGGCAACCTCGCAGGATTGTGGCGATACCATGTCGGCAACTATCGGATTATTGCTTGTATCGAAGATGACGAGCTATTGATCCTTGCCATCAACATCGATCACAGGTCTCAGATCTACCGCTGAGCTACTGAGCGCCGAAGCTCGCGATGACGAACTCGCGGGCACGGTCGATGGCGGCCAGTTCCTCGTCCGTCAGGGCCTTGGCGGCGCTGCGACGGATAAAGGTGAGGACGACGGAGGCGTAGACGTCCGCGGCCAGGGGGAGCACCTCGTCGTCGACGCGGCCACGCGCCCAATCGGTAAATACCGAACAGCACGTGCGATAAAGCTGCTCATGCAGGTCGCCGTCGCCTCCCACGCGGATCGCCAGCAGGGTTGTCAGTGCCTGCCCATTGTGCGCGTACACGTCCGCAAGGTGGCGGGCGACGGCGCGGGCGTCGCGCCCCTCGCCGAACCACAGGCCCTCGAGGGCAGGGGTGATCTCCTCAAGGAGGAAGGACACCACTTCGGCCAGGAGGGCGTCTTTGTCGGCGTAGTGGTCGTAGAAGGTCGTGCGCGAGACCATCGACGAGCGACAGATGTCCGCGACGCTCACCTGCGCGTAGGGCTTAGCCTCGCACGCCTTGACGAGGCCGGAGCGGATCGCGCGGCGCGTCTTGCGGATGCGCAGGTCCAGGTTCTTCTCGGCGTCGCGCCCGTGCTTACTCTGGCTTCGAAGGTACATTGTTCTCCGATCACTTCGCGCCTATCGATAGTCATATCCTACATATGTCGATCGCCTCGTCCGGTATCCGACAGACAGTGAGGTATTGTGTGTTCCTCATCGCGATTTCGAGGCATAGGATCGACGCATGTTCACGCGCTACACCGGCAACCGCCAATTTGATCTGCAGCTTAACAGGACCTTCCAGCCGATCCTCGATCGCGCGGGGATGGGCGAAATAGCCGCCACACTCCCCCAGCTTCGGTCGACGAAGGAGATCACGACGCTCGCGCAGCGACTCGCCGAGCGATTCTCATCCGAGGGGGACGCGGATGCCGCGTGGCGCCTCTACGAGCTCGCGGCCTTCTACCTGGGCGCCGGCGACCCGCGCAAGCGGCGCTTCATCGACGCCATGTCAGCCGCCTTCGACGAGGCCCACGAAGGCCTCGCGCTCGCCCGGCACACGGTTCCCTATCGCGGTGGGGAGCTGACCGCGATGCGATGGGAGGCGGACCCGGTTCACCGGGAGCAGGCCCCCGCGGGCACGCCGCACACGCTCGTCATGATGAACGGATTCGACGGCTACGCGGAGGAGATCATCGACTTCGCGTCCCACTTCCCGACCCGTCCCTTCGACATCATTACCTTCGACGGACCGGGCCAGGGGCACACGGCGCTGGCGGGCACGCCTCTCGTGCCCGAGTGGGAGCGCCCCACGGACGTGGTGTTGGACTACTTCGGCGTGGAGAGCGCGGCCGCCCTCGGCGTGTCCTTCGGCGGGTACCTGGTCATGCGGGCGGCCGCCCACTGCCCTCGTATCACGCACGCCATCGCCTTCGACATGATGTATCGGCTCCTGGATGGCCTGACTGCGCCACTGCCTCGTGCCCTGCGCCCCCTCGCGGAGGCGGTCGTCGGCGCCCCGAGGCCCGCATGGCTCATCGACGCCGCTTTGAGCGTCGCGCCGCGCTTCAGCGCGGACCTGGCGTGGAAGCTCCAGCAGGCGCGGCACCTGACGGGTCTGAGCAAGCCGAGTGAGGTGCTGCGGGCGTTCGGCGCGTTCACGATGGCACCCCTCGAGGGGGCGATTCACCAGCCGTGCCTCGTCCTCGCCGGGGACGCGGACCAGTACGTACCCTTCGAGCGGCTGGGAGACGTGCGCCGGGCGCTGGCGAACGCGGCAGAGCTGGACGTGCGCGCCTTTCACGAGGCCGAGGACCCGGACATGGCGCAGCACTGCCAGATCGGGGACTTGGACCGCGCCTTCGCGATCATGGGCGAGTGGCTGACGCTCTGCAAATGAGGCGCTCAGCAGGCCGATTAGATGAGGAGCGCTTGATTTTCGATACTATTTATCGCTCTAGGACCGATAATGTAGACTATCCGTATGCATCTCCTACGATTCACGTTTGAGAACCACCGATCGTTCCGCGATGAGGCAACCCTCGACCTGGCGCGTCCCACACTCAAGACGCTCCACCCTTCCAAGGGCACAACGTGGAGTGACCACATCCACCACGTGGACGGCATCTACGGGGCGAACGCTTCCGGCAAGACTAACGTTCTCGATGCCCTCCATTACATGCTCGGAGCCATCGGATCCTCTGCAACATCATGGCTCGAAAAACCACAGTTCCCTCGAGCCCCCTTTGCGCTTATCCCGGGACAGATGACAGCTCCCGCTACCTTTGAGCTCGAGTTCATCTTCTCCGGCAAACGCTACGCCTATCGATTTGCGACGGAAGCTGAAGGCGTCACCGAAGAGTCCCTGCATGTCGTCAACACTCGGTGGAAAGAAGTGTTCGTGCGCAATGCTGACGGGCGAGTCAAGGGCCTGAAAAGGATACCCCACGTTGCCCGACGTGAACTCGCTCTTTCCCGCGCTGCCCAATTCAACCACGAAACCGTGACGCCCATCTGGGAAGCTCTTATGCGCGGATTTGACCTCTATCACGTTGGCGATGACGAGGTCAACGCCCGCCTTGGTCGCATCGCACGGCAGCTCCAAGAACGGAGTCTACGTCTCGATGACCTCGTCACCCTCGCGCAAATCGCAGACACCGGTATCACCAACATTGAGGTGGAGGAGCATGCAATTCCGCCACAGCTTGCCCGGCTCATCACACGCATGCTTTCACCCACAGCCGACGATTTGCAGGACGAACAGCCGGATCAGTCCTCCGAGGAGGAAAGAGACCTGAGCAACTTCATCGCACGCAATCTCTTTTTCCGACACGGTACGAATAGCGGAAGGCTCAGGCACTCCGACGAGTCCACAGGCACCATGGCGTGGCTCGCTCTCGGAACTGCCGTCGTGAGCGCACTTAGGAACGGTCGCGTTCTCGTCGTCGACGAACTGGGTTCAAGCCTTCATCCTCAACTTTCCCGCCTCATCATCGACTGGTTTGAGGACCCTTCGGTGAATACAACCGGAGCTCAACTCGTTTTCACAAGCCACGACATGACACTGCTCGACGCCGGTCGCGGCGACAGGGAAAAGCGTGAGCAGGTGTGGTTCGTGGAGAAAGATAGCGACGGCGTCAGCGAACTCTTCAATCTCGCAGATTTCCCTCTTCAGAAGGGCAGCAATATCGTCAAACAGTACCTTGAGGGACGATTCGGCGGAGTGCCTTACACCGTTCCTTCGCTCATTCACAAACTCCTCAATCCTCGTACCGGAGAAGAGGAGTGAGAGTCGATGGGACGACGCAATACACGTAAATTACGCAACGCAAAACAACTCAAGATACGTTATGCGCTATTCACCGAGGGCTTAGTCACTGAACGTCAGTACCTTGAGCTACTGCGTCAACACCTGCGTCCCCGCCATGCAACTTTTTTGATCAAACCGGCTCTTCATAATTCGGGGTGTAGTTGGGGTTTGAATCCTCCGGTTTCGAGGAGTGCTCGGGTGATGTAGTGGGTGAGGTTACGGAATCCGAGGGCGGAGCCGCGTAGGTGTTCGAGGCGGCCGTTGATGGCTTCGGTGGGGCCGTTGCTTGTGTGGGGGTGGTCGAAGTAGGCCAGGATGTCTGTGGCTCGGCGTTTGAGTGTCCTGCCCAAGGTGGTGAGCTCGGTCAGGCTCCTCGGTACGCGCGTGGAGGTCAGTGTGTTGATTTCGGCTTCCATCAGGGCCTTACCGCGGATTTTGTTGGGATCACGATAGGCGTCGATAATGTTCTGGTAGGCGCTCCAGGTGACTTCGAGGGCGACGTGGTAATCGCTGGCGAACAGGTCGAGGATCTGGTGTTGCTGGCGTGGCGTGAGCAGGCATGAGCGGGTGTGTAACATTCTGCGGGCCTTGTACAGGGGGTCCGTGGAGCGCCCGCGCCGGTGGTGGAGTTCTTGTTGGATGCGCCTGCGGCACTCATCCAAGGCGTTGCCGGCCAGGTGTACGACGTGGAAGGGGTCCATGACCGCCCTTGCGTCGGGGAGTTCTTCGGCGGCAGCGCTCTTGAACCCGGTGAATCCATCCATCGCGACGATCTCAATACGCTCACGCCACGTATCGGGCTGGGAGGCCAGCCAGGTTTTGAAGACCTTTTTGGAGCGGCCTGGGACCATGTCTAGGAGTCGGGAGGGGCCACGGCGATCTCGGATGGGCGTCAAGTCCAAGATGACGGTGACGTATTTGTCGCCGTATGGGGTGTGGCGCCACACGTGTTCATCCACGCCGATGACGCGCACGCCCTCACACCGGGTCGGGTCGTTGATCAGTGAGCGCTCTCCTTCGGCCAGGACAGCGGTGTTGGCGGTATTCCAGGACACACCGAGGGCCTGGGCGATGCGCGCCACCGTCAGATGGTGGACGACCAGCCCAGTGAGCGCCCAGCGCACCGCCGCCCGTGAGAGCTTGGCGCGCGGATCGGCCGCTTGACTCATATCCTGACGCCACACGTGAGAACACCCCTGACACCGGTAGCGGCGCACGCTCACATGCAAAATCGTGGGACGCCACCCGTAAGGCTCGTGCGCCAAGCGCCTGACCACCGTGTCACGAGCCACGCCCTGGCACCCGCAGCGTCGACACCACCGATCCTCACCAACAATGCGGCACGCCAACACTGCACGGTCTGGCCACATGCGTNGATCGTGCCGTCAATGTCGAGCGCGACCAGGACCTGAGACGCGGCCGACGGGAACCCGGCGGGCAGGGCGACCGAGGCCTCGTCGAGGAGCTCCTCGAAGGGGCGGGCCGCCTCCCCGGTGGAGGGGACCGTCAGGAAGCGTTCGTGGTTCATCGAGCGACCGGGGTCAGCGCCTCGAGTCCGCCCAGGTAGGGGCGCAGCGCCTCGGGCACGTACACGGAACCGTCAGAGCGCTGGTGGTTCTCCAGGAAGGCGACGATCCAGCGGGTCGTGGCCAGCGTGCCGTTGAGCGTGGCGACCGGGGCCATGCCGTCCTCGCGGCGCTCGCGAATGCCGAGGCGGCGCGCCTGGAACGTCGTGCAGTTCGACGTCGAGGTGACCTCCATGTAGCGCTCCTGGGTTGGCAGCCAGGCCTCGCAGTCGAACTTGCGGGCGGCGGAGGTGCCCAGGTCGCCGGCGGCCGTGTCGATGACGCGGTAGGGCAGCTCGACCTTGGCGAGCATCTCCTCTTCCCACGCGAGGAAGCGCTGGTGCTCCTCGGCGGCGTCCTCGGGGCGGCAGTAGCTGAACATCTCGGCTTTGTTGAACTGGTGGACGCGGATGATGCCGCGCGTGTCCTTGCCGGCGGAGCCGGCCTCGCGGCGGTAGCAGGTGGACCAGCCCATGTAGCGCTTGGGGCCGGCGCTAAGGTCGAGGATTTCGTCGGCGTGGTAGCCGGCGAGGGCCACCTCGGACGTGCCCGTCAGGTACAGGTCGTCGGCGGGCAGGTAGTAGATTTCGTCGGAGTGCTCGTTGAGGAAGCCCGTGCCGCCCATGATCTGCGGGGTGACCAGGGTGGGTGTCATCATCGGGACGAAGCCGNCGCCCCGAGGCGACTCTTCAGGACGAGGCTGCCCCGGCCTCGTCGATCGAGCCGCGAGCGGACGAGTACGCGTGCCTCGTCGTCGCGGGCATGGGCTACGACGGCGAGACGATGGCCGACACCGACCCCGAACTGAAGAAGCGCATCGGGTGGATCGCCTACGTGTGGGCGGGCCTGGGCGCGATGGGCGCCCCGCGCATGAAGGCACGCCTCATGCTGCGTTCCCCCTCGGCACCTGTGCCCGACCCGCTAGGAGTGGGCGACCAGATTTCCGGCGAGATCATCGACGAGGCCCGGGCCGCCTCCACGCGTCCGGATTCCTTGCGCTCACACGGGGATGAGGTTACGCGCCTCGAGGCACGTTCCGTCATGTTCGCGAACGCGGGCGAGATGAAGATGCTGGTCCTCGCGCCCGATGCGGAGCTTTCCGACGGCCTCATCGACGTCATCGCGGTCGACGCGCACGCCGGCCCGCTCGGCTGGGCGGATGTGACATGGAAGATGCTGGGGCAGCTCATCGGCNGGTCCCGGCCGCGGGAACCCCCAGTCGCGCCCGCAGCGCCTCCAGCCCGGTCGCCTTGGTCACGCCGAGCGGCTCAATGTCCGCCCAGGACGTCCAGCCGACGAACACCTCGTGGGTGCGCGATACGTCCAGGGACAACAGGATCTGATTGAACTCCTCGCGGTCCATGTCGGCGGCGCGCACGACGACCTTCGGGGTGGGCGTGGAGGCGAGCTCCTCCATCGACACGATGCGGTGATCGCTCCCCTCGATCTCGTCGTTCGGGAAGGGTGCGGAGAGCAGGATGTTGGGGTGCGGCATCGACGCGAACACAGCGCCGGGCACTGCCGAGGCGATCTCCTCCAAGATCGGGCCGGGAACGAAGGTGTGCTCCTCGACGATCTNCGCTGCGCCAAGCGCGCGACCGGCACGACCGACGCGGCGATCAACACGTCCTGGACGACGAGAAGCGTGAGCGCCGAGGGGAAGAGCCGATACACCGGCCCCAGCAGCGCCAGGATCGGATGGAAATGATCGCCCAGCAGGTTGTAGCCCGGCCCCTTGATGGGGACGATGGGCGCCTCGAAGCGCGAGTACGCTTGGACGGCCTCGGCGAAGATCCCCAGGTCCCAGGAGGGCACGACGAGCGCGCGCCACTGGGCCACAGAATAGACGACGTAGAGCGCGCCGACGGCGCACGCAATGACGGTNCGGGTCGATGAGCGCGGCGCCCTCGGGAGTCAGTATGCCCGCGTCCTCGCCGGCGCTCAGCACGGTCGGGAGGATGTCGCGCAGACGCCACGGGACCAGGCCCTCGACCATGGCCTCGTACTGATCAAGGTAGAACTCCACATAAGTGCCCGTGGTCGAGTCGATCGGGAACATACCCGAGGCGTCGCCGACGCCCAGGACGTGGCGTCCCGTCAGCTGATGATGGACCCACCCGGCCAGCGTCGTCAGGCGAGCAACGCGCGGCGCGTGCTCCTCGGAGTCGAGGACCGCCTGATGCAGGTGGGCGATCGACCAGCGCAGGGGGATGTTGAAGCCAAAGAGGCGGGTGAGCTCGTCAGCGGCGCGTCCCGTGTTGGTGTTGCGCCACGTGCGGAAGGGCGCGAGCAGGTTGTCGTCCGCGTCGAAGGCGAGGTAGCCATGCATCATCGCGGAGATACCGATCGAGCCNAAGCTGCTCATGCAGGTCGCCGTCGCCTCCCACGCGGATCGCCAGCAGGGTTGTCAGTGCCTGCCCATTGTGCGCGTACACGTCCGCAAGGTGGCGGGCGACGGCGCGGGCGTCGCGCCCCTCGCCGAACCACAGGCCCTCGAGGGCAGGGGTGATCTCCTCAAGGAGGAAGGACACCACTTCGGCCAGGAGGGCGTCTTTGTCGGCGTAGTGGTCGTAGAAGGTCGTGCGCGAGACCATCGACGAGCGACAGATGTCCGCGACGCTCACCTGCGCGTAGGGCTTAGCCTCGCACGCCTTGACGAGGCCGGAGCGGATCGCGCGGCGCGTCTTGCGGATGCGCAGGTCCAGGTTCTTCTCGGCGTCGCGCCCGTGCTTACTCTGGCTTCGAAGGTACATTGTTCTCCGATCACTTCGCGCCTATCGATAGTCATATCCTACATATGTCGATCGCCTCGTCCGGTATCCGACAGACAGTGAGGTATTGTGTGTTCCTCATCGCGATTTCGAGGCATAGGATCGACGCATGTTCACGCGCTACACCGGCAACCGCCAATTTGATCTGCAGCTTAACAGGACCTTCCAGCCGATCCTCGATCGCGCGGGGATGGGCGAAATAGCCGCCACACTCCCCCAGCTTCGGTCGACGAAGGAGATCACGACGCTCGCGCAGCGACTCGCCGAGCGATTCTCATCCGAGGGGGACGCGGATGCCGCGTGGCGCCTCTACGAGCTCGCGGCCTTCTACCTGGGCGCCGGCGACCCGCGCAAGCGGCGCTTCATCGACGCCATGTCAGCCGCCTTCGACGAGGCCCACGAAGGCCTCGCGCTCGCCCGGCACACGGTTCCCTATCGCGGTGGGGAGCTGACCGCGATGCGATGGGAGGCGGACCCGGTTCACCGGGAGCAGGCCCCCGCGGGCACGCCGCACACGCTCGTCATGATGAACGGATTCGACGGCTACGCGGAGGAGATCATCGACTTCGCGTCCCACTTCCCGACCCGTCCCTTCGACATCATTACCTTCGACGGACCGGGCCAGGGGCACACGGCGCTGGCGGGCACGCCTCTCGTGCCCGAGTGGGAGCGCCCCACGGACGTGGTGTTGGACTACTTCGGCGTGGAGAGCGCGGCCGCCCTCGGCGTGTCCTTCGGCGGGTACCTGGTCATGCGGGCGGCCGCCCACTGCCCTCGTATCACGCACGCCATCGCCTTCGACATGATGTATCGGCTCCTGGATGGCCTGACTGCGCCACTGCCTCGTGCCCTGCGCCCCCTCGCGGAGGCGGTCGTCGGCGCCCCGAGGCCCGCATGGCTCATCGACGCCGCTTTGAGCGTCGCGCCGCGCTTCAGCGCGGACCTGGCGTGGAAGCTCCAGCAGGCGCGGCACCTGACGGGTCTGAGCAAGCCGAGTGAGGTGCTGCGGGCGTTCGGCGCGTTCACGATGGCACCCCTCGA
>NZ_LT635869.1:228303-231022 GCF_900128465.1 Actinomyces bouchesdurhonensis
GCGGTATTCCAGGACACACCGAGGGCCTGGGCGATGCGCGCCACCGTCAGATGGTGGACGACCAGCCCAGTGAGCGCCCAGCGCACCGCCGCCCGTGAGAGCTTGGCGCGCGGATCGGCCGCTTGACTCATATCCTGACGCCACACGTGAGAACACCCCTGACACCGGTAGCGGCGCACGCTCACGTGCAAAATCGTGGGACGCCACCCGTAAGGCTCGTGCGCCAAGCGCCTGACCACCGTGTCACGAGCCACGCCCTGGCACCCGCAGCGTCGACACCACCGATCCTCACCAACAATGCGGCACGCCAACACTGCACGGTCTGGCCACATGCGTTGGCCCGTCACTTCCAGGCCCAGGTCATCCAGGCGCGTGAACGCGCTCAGGTCGGGGCGATCAAAGGTAGTATTGGGCATGTCGAGGTCTTTCAGGTGGACGGTGTAGGAATCTCCATCATCGAAAGACCTCGACCCCTACCCGGCCACGACACGCCGAACCCCACCCAACACCCCTACACCCTCAAATGCGAAGAGCCGGCATCGCGGCCGCAAGGGCGACCCCTTGTACGCGGCCCGTAAAACGCTCCTGACCGGCACCGACATCCTCACCGACACATCCCAGGCGCGCTTGGATGCCTTATTCGCCTGCCCCGACCACGCTGACGTGCACACCACCTGGAGAATCTACCAGGACCTCCTAGCGGCCTACCGTGATCGTGACCCCAGGCGCGGCAAAAACACCCTCCGCCAGCTCATCACGACGATCACCCGCCCGGACTTGCCACACACATGCATCGAACTAGCCCGCATGGGCAGAACCTTCAAACGCAGAGCCGGGGACATCTTGGCCTACTTCGACCACCCCCACACCAGCAACGGCCCCACCGAAGCCATCAACGGACGCCTCGAACACCTCCGCGGCATCGCCCAAGGATTCATCAACCACCGAAACTACCGCCTACGCTGCCTCCTCCACTCCGGCGGATTCCAACACCTCCTACACCCTTAAATGCGAAGAGCCACTTTTTCGATCAAACCTATCGGCAAAGATCCTTCGAGAGTATTCACCGAGTACCTCAAAGCGAAGCGACGCGGCGATTTCGACCAAGCGATTCTCGTCATTGATGTTGATCAGCATCAAAAGCTTGATGAGGTTTTGCGGGAATGTCAGTCTTCTACTGCCGTTGATGCAGTCGTTACCAACCCGTGCTTCGAACTATGGCTGCTGTGGCATACCGCTGACAGACGAGCGTATACAGAAGCACGCGACTGCGTCAGACTCGCGCGCAGCAACAGTCTCACGCGGGACAAGGACCTCACCGCAAGGTTCCCGATTGCTAGCTTCCCCGAGGCCGTAAAACGAGCACAACAAGCCTGGCCGACCATCATGCCAAACAAGAAGGGCCCGAACCCTTCCTCGGCCATGCCCTGGCTCATCGACCTGATGACACCCGCACCCCAGAAAANACGACGTGCACGTGCATCTCGGCGACGATGACGAGCGGTTCACCGTGCGAAAGCGAATCCAACGTGGCGTTCACTCCGCCCTCGATGGAGTTTTCGATGGGGACGACAGCCCGGTCGGCCTCGCCGCGGCGCACGGCCGCGAGCGCCTGGGGTGCGCTGGTCATCGGTACGAGGATGGCGCCTGCGGGCGCTACCTGGTGGACGGCCTGCTCGGTAAAGGTGCCGAAGGGTCCGAGGAACGCGATTCGGAGCCTGTCGCCGAGGGGTGCGGGGCCGGGGATGTTCGTCGTCATGGTGTCAAGGGTATCGATACGCGCAGCGCGCGGGCGCGCTCAGTCCCAGCTCAGGAGCGCATTGTGGTCTACTCGTCGTCAGACTGGGGACTTTCGGTGGATTCAGCGCCCGGCTGGACAGACCTGATGCCATCTGCGAATGCCTGGCTTCCTCCACCGGGGGTGACGTAGCCGCACGCGGTGATCTTCCACAGCTTCGCGGTGCCGCCGGCGTCGACCAGCTCGAAGCCGCTCGACGTGTCGACTCCGTAGAGGCCAGGGTTGCGGGAAGACCGCATGAAGTTGTAGTAGGTACCGTCCTCTTCCTCGTAGAAGTGGGTGATACCAAGGTTGCGCACGACTTCGCACACGTCGGGGTCGGTGTGGATGTCACGGAAGTGTTGGGTGAGGACCTTCTGTGATGCACTGTCCGCGTTGACGGTACTCAGCTGGGGGAAGACCGCTTTGCGACCGCCGATCGTCTCAGAGTAGGCTGCACCCGCAATGGGGTCCCCGAGGACGAGCGCATCGGGCGCGGTCGTGTACCGCATGCGGCGTACCATGGCGAGTTCGCCCTTCGTGGCCATCCCGGGTTTACCCAGGCGCATGGGATCGTAGACGTAGGCGACGGCGGAGTATCGCGCGTCGAGCGCACCGAAGCCCGACAGGACGAGCACGAGGGCGCCGACCCCGACCTGGACGGGCCAGCGGGGCGCCTCAATGTTGGAGTCGGCGCCGCGCTCGGCCAGGATTCTTTGCAGCGAGGAGGTCCACGCAGCGTGGATGACGTGGACGATCGCCGCGAAACCGACGGCCATGAGGACAGTCAGCGCGATGTCTTCGACGCCCATGATGCGCCGGGCGTCCTTGTACCAGGGTGCCAGCAGGTAGGTGCGCAGCGCGGAGTTGGGTGCGTAGGCGAGTCCTGTGAGGAATGCGAGGATCAGGTAGGAGACGATCGGCCACGCGGGCATGGGGGCC
>NZ_LT635869.1:231212-266334 GCF_900128465.1 Actinomyces bouchesdurhonensis
CGCGCAAGCGGGTCAGGCCGACGCAGGAGGGTGGTCAGGCGCGCGGTTGCGGCGACGCCTGCGATGAGGAGGACCAGCTGCACGAGGGACCATTGGGTGATGCTGGGCGTATCCGCAAAGGGAGGGTAGGGCAAGAACGCGTGGGAGAACGCTTCCCCCCAACCGGATCCGCTGCGCGGATACCTGCCCATCGCCGAAATCTTGGGGGAGGCCAGTGCGAGGATGGGCACGGTGATGACCGTGACGCCGAGGAATACCCACGCGATAGCGACAAGCTGGCCTCTGCCTTCGCGGCCTAGGGCCGAGCGTGCGAAGGAGGCAATGGATGCCAACAGGGGCGCGGCGAGGAAGGCAAGAAAGGAGAAGGCCGCGCTCGGGTGAGCTCCGACGAGGCCGAGGCAGCCGACGACCATGAAGATGCCCTGCGGAACGCGTCGAGCGAGCGCCCGAACGCCGTGCCCGTCACGCAGATCGGTGGCGAAGCGTCTTCCAGCGACGATGGCAGCTGCCGCGAGGCCGGGGACCAGCACGGTGCCCGTGGAGTTGGGCCACTGGTTGTACATGGTGAGCGCGTCGGCCGGCATGTTCAAGAGCGTGCCACCGATGATCGGGGCTGCGATGAGCGCTGAACGTGAGGCGGTCAGGACGGAGACGAGGGCCGCCAAGCCCGTCACCCACACGCCCATGAGTGCCAGGGACGACACGTTGGATGTCTGGATGACCGAGTCATAGCGAGCGAAGAGCGCGACGAAGGCGTGCCAGCCAGTGGGATAGTAGACTCGGCGCCCGCCGTAGAGTTCGTGAAGGCCACCGAAGGGGCTGGCATCCTTGCCGTACAGGATCGCGTGGACTCCGTTTTGGTGGAAGGTCGGATCCCACTGCTGGACTGGGTTGGCGGGGTCCGCGCCCGTCACGAGTGGCCACGCGGCCAAGAGGAATCCCCCGAGAACCGCACTCCACGTGACGGCGCGAACCGCGGCCTGTGCACCACCGATGGGGACCCGCACGCCGATAGCCTGGCGGAGTGGAACGCCGTTGAGGGCGAATCCTCCGTTGGTCCGACGAAAGAAGCTGAGACTCCACGCGATCGCCCCGCCGAGGGTGCTCAGTCCCAGGACGGGCATAACGGTGGAAGGTTCCCACTCGATGTTGAGTGCCGGGTAGAGGACTGACAGCATCGTGATGAGGCCGAACGTGAAGGCTGGTGCTGCCCCGATGGCGACCAGCGAGGAGCGCACGCCGGCCCGCAGCCACATGAACCCCGGTAGCACCAGGGCGACCGTCATGGCCAGCAGGGTCGGGACCAGCATCCACCAGGCCAGCACGAGTTACTCCTTTTCAGCGCCGCCGCGACGCTTACCAATAACCTCGATGATAACGGGCACGACGGAAATGAGGATGATGACAGCCAGGATGAGCGTCAGGTTGTCATGCACGAAGGGCACGTTGCCCAGGATCGCACCCACCAGGATGAAACCCGCGCCCCACATGAGAGAACCGAGCGTGTTGAACAGCAGGAACTTCGGATAGGGGTAGCGGGCCATGCCGGCGGCAAGCGGAATGAAGGTGCGCACGAAGGGAATAAAACGGCCGATGACGAGGGAGCGGCCGCCGTAGTTCGTGAAGTAGTGCTCAGCCTTGTCCAGGTGCTCAGTCTTGAGGATGCGGGCGTCCGGCTTGAAGAAGCGGCGCCCCCACTTCGCGCCCAGGAAGTAGCCGATCTGTGCGCCGAGGAAGGCGGCGACGACGACCATGGCGATCAGGGTCGGCAGGTGCAGGCCGAGGCGGTCGTGCAGCAGGCCGGCCGTGAACAGCAGGGATTCGCCGGGCAGCACGGGGAAAAGCACGCCAGATTCGATGAGGACGATGAGCATCGTTCCCGACAGGACCCACGGTCCCATTGCGACAAGCAGAGACTCAGGGTTCTTAAACCACTCGATAACGGTGCTCAGCATCGACGGATCCGATGCGGCCACGAATGTAGACCAGGTCACGATAGGGTCCTTTTCTGCCGGGAATATGTCCCCCTAACCCTACCTTTGTTGACCGCGAATATAGGATGGTCAACATGAGGAAGCGCAAGGAGTCACACGAGAGCACTCCGGTCGTCGATACGAACATCCTGTTCGTCCCCTCTTCGGCTGAGGATCCGAACGCCTTAGGGGTCGAGGGTCTCATGGGCATGATCGACGAGGCCGGGGCGGCCATCTCCCCTACCCAGCCTCCGGAACCGCCAGAAGTTCCACTATCTGAGGCACGCACCGAGGTCATGGACGCAGTCGTCATCCCCGCTTCATCAGCGCAGCCAATCGTCATGCCACCCAGCTTCCCGCNCGACCCTCAGCCCCGCCCGCACCCGACGGCACTGCCGCAGCGACCGACTCGCCAGCCGAAAACGAGACACCCACCAGCGGCGGCAAAGACTCCCCCGACGCAGCCGTCATCACACGAGCCAAAAACGGCGAGGTCACCCTCCCCGTTCCGGCCCGCAGGCTCCGACTCCCCCGCCCCGCCTACATCGCCGACCGAATGTTCACCCTCCGACGCCGACGTGAGGACATCGTCGACGTCATCATCGACCTCCTCGCAATCGTCGCCATTTGGACGATCGGCACGGTCGCCAGCGCCACGACGCACGGCGTCACCATGGACGTCCTGAAATTCCAGCTCGTCCGCAAGATACTGATCCTCCCAGTGAGCATGACCGAGGGCCTCATCGTCCTGACCACGCCGATCCTCGTGATCCTCTCCCTGGCGCTGCGCCGGCGCCTCCAGGCAATCATCCAAGCCCTCGTCACCAGCGTCATCGCAGCGATCGGCGGGTGGATCATCATCCTGGCCACCGGCCTGCTCCCCTCATATCTGATCGCACCCCTCAGCGTGGACCGCGCGATCGCCACGCAAGGCCACCAAACCGGCTTCGCCATCGCGATCAACCTCGTCATCGTCACCCTGAGCGCCCTGTTTACCTCCGCCGGCGAAGCCCAATCTATGAAGGCGATTCGCTGGGGATGGACGGGCCTGTGGATCACCCTGTTCTTGGGCGTCCTTCGTTCCTCCATGACCCTGCCCGTCGCATTCATCTCCGTCTTCATCGGTCGCGCGTTTGGCTCCGGTTCGCGCTGGTTCATGGGCTTCGACGATCAGCGCGCTAAAGGCGCGGCCCTCGTGGAAGCCCTCCTCGGCATCGGCATCACCCCTTCGCGCATCGTACGCACCGACCTGGACACCTCCGTCGAGCCATTGTCCACGTGGGCTGTCGCCGAAAACGCGCGCGGTCGCCTCACCCAGATGCCCGCTGACCTGGGGGACATGGGCATCACAGTCACCAGACGCCCTGACCCCGACCACAACCGGCACTATCAGGTGTGGGGTGACACCGGGTTAGCCTACGAACTCATCGTCATGGATCCCGGCCAGGAGCTGACGGGCACGCTCCTGGAAATGTGGAACAATTTGCGGCTGCGCGGCATTAGCCGCTGGGTCTCGCCTTCGCTCAAAGCGCAGGCGGAACGCTCCTCCTTCACGACCCTGCAGGCGCTGCGCGCAGGCGTATTCACGCAGGAACCCATCGCCATCGCGTCGGCGAATGACTCCATCATCATGGTCCTGTCCGCGCTCCCCCCGACGACACCCCTGACGGAGTTGGGCGAGCATGCCTCGGACGAGGTCTTGGACCGCGCGTGGGAACAGCTTCGTTACGCGCACACCCGCGGCATTTCACACCGTGCGCTCACGCCCGAGGCCGTTGTCGTGGATGATTCCTCCGACGTGTGGCTTCTCGACTGGGACTCCGGCGAGGTCGCGACCAGTGAGCTCAACCAGTCGATTGACATCGCTCAGATGCTGGTCCTGACGGCACTGGCTGTGGGTCCTCAGCGCGCCCTTGAGGCGGGCCGCCGTTGCGTCGGGGAGGATACCCTGATTGCGTGCGCGCCCGTTATCCAGAAGCCGGTCCTGCCAGCATCAGTCAACCAACTACTGCGCCGCTGCGACCTGCTGGGGGAGCTGCGCGCCGCCCTCGTGGGTGACTCCGAAGGCGAGGCCGCCCCGACTGCCGACCTGCAGCGTTTCCGCCCGCGCACGATCTTCACGATCGCAGTGGCGTTCATCGCGGTCTTTATCGTTGTCTCCTCGCTGAACTTCAGCGATCTTCTCTCCACCGTCACCAGCGCAAACCCGTGGTGGATGGCTGCGTCTGCGATGCTCGCCTGCCTCATTTGGGTGGGTTCTACCGTCCCACTCATCGCCTTGTCGCCAGAAAAGCTGCCGTTCAGGGACACCCTGATCGCTCAGATCGCGGCCTCGATCATCACGATTGTTGCACCCGCCGGCGTGGGTCCTGCTGCCCTGAACCTGCGTTATCTGCGAAAGCGGCGTGTGCCCACGGCGATGGCCGTGACGACGGTGACACTCATGCAGATTTCGCAAGCGCTCATCACGATCATTCTACTCTTACTGGTGATGGTGAGTGCTGGATCATCACTGTCCGTATCAGTGCCCTACGGCACGATTCTCGCTGTCGTCGGGGTCGTCATGGTCGCGGTCGGCGTCATCGGAGCCGTCCCGCGGGTGCGCCGCTGGATCTGGGGTAAAATCCAGCCGACGTGGCGCCAGGTTTACCCGCGCCTCCTGTGGATAGTCGGCAAGCCGCGCCGCCTCGCGGCTCTCGTGGGCGGCAACCTCCTGATGAACATCGGTTACGTGGGGGCATTCTGGACCGCCATGGTTGCTATGGGTGGTTCTTTGAACTTTTCCACTGTTGCCATCACGTACCTGACGGCGAACGCGGCGGGTTCTTTCATCCCGTCTCCGGGTGGTATCGGCACGGTCGAAACGGCGCTCACCTCGGGCTTAACAGTCGCGGGCGTGTCTTCCTCCGTCGCTATCGCTACTGCTCTGCTCTACCGTCTTGTCACCTTCTATGGGCGCATTCCGTTTGGTTGGCTCGCCATGAAGTACATGGAGAAGAAGGATCTGATCTGAGGCGTACGCATCCTGCGCCTCGGCCCTGGGGATGCTCACGGTGCTCGCTCCTCCTTGCGCGCGCCGCGGGGCTCAGATGTGTAGGGGTCTGGGTTTTCGGACCGTTTGTTGTGAGAGGGTTGTTCTGAGTAGTCCTGGCTGCTTGTGGCCGGGCAGAATGGATGACCATGAGGAAGTTCTCGAAGCACACGCCTGAGCAGATTGTCGTGAAGCTGGAGAAGGCCGAGGCGCTGGGAGGTGAGGGCATGAGTACGGCCCAGGCCTGCCGCGTGCTGGGTATCAGCGAGGCGACGTTGTGCCGGTGGCGCCAGCGTTATGGGTCGATGAGTCGTAGTGAGGCCAAGGAACTGCGCGAGTTGCGCGAACAAAACGCGCGCCTCAAACAGTTGCTGGGCCAAGCAGAGCTGGAGAAAGCAGCGTTGCGTGAGCTCGCGGAGGGAAACTTCTAGGCCCGGCGCGTCGGCACGAGGCTGTGAGCTACCTGGTTGGTCAGGGTTTTCTCAGCGCCTTGCACGGGCGCATTGCCGGGCTGTCCCGGTCAACGTATTGCCGAGCCCGCGCGGTGCCCTATGCCCGGGCTGGTTGTGGCGGTGTGTGGTTCGGTGTGCCAGTTCCGCGTTTGTTCTTGTGTGTTGGGGCACTGCACCCGATCCGTAGGCAATACACCTCTTCTGTTCGGGTGCAGTGCCCCTTATCGGGTGTAGCGCCCCTTATCGGGTGCAGTGCCCCTGTGCTTCTGGCAGTTGTGGCGGCTGGGGATGTGGGCACCTTGTGAGCTTGAGTGTCCCCTGGGCTTGAGCGTCCCCTGCTTGGTGTTCTTTGTGGCCTCGTGTTGTGGTTCCTCAGAAATGTCGCATGCAATTCCCGTGCAAACATTTCAAACATTGAAATCACATCGTTGGAATTGCAACGTTTTGGAGTGCTGGAGAAAGTTCGGGCACCCGAATTGCATGCGACTTATGGTTGATGAGGCGCGTCAGACTGACCTGGTCTTGGCCTGGTCTGGTTTTGTGGACCGGGTTGAGGGATGGTTGCTATTGGTGATGTTGCGCCCATTGGCGCGCGTATTGGTTGGGCGAGAGCCAGCCGAGCGCGCTACGGGGGGCGTTCGTCATTGAAGCGCTGGGACCAAGCGCCGATCAGAGCGCGCGCGTGGTTGAGGTCCTCGAACATGTTGTCCTCGAGGAGTTCGTCGCGCATGCGGTTGTGCAAGGACTCCACGAACCCGCCCAGCCACGACTGGCCCGGCGGGATGAACGCTTGGAACGTGTCATGCTCGCTGGCCCAGCGCCCCAAGGCTCCGGCGATGAATTCGGGCCCATTATCGGCGCGCAGCACCTGGGGAGCCCCATGGGCCAGGACAGCCAGGTCAAGCATTTCGATCACGTCGGCGGCACCCATGCGCCGCTCGACGCGAAAAGCCAGGTGTTGACGGGTGAACTCATCGACCCATAACGCTGGCGCCACCGGCACAACGTCGCCTCGCTGATACCCAGCACGCGGCAGGCCTGGGCCGTACTCATGCCCTCACCTCGCAGCGCCTCGGCCTTCTCTAGCTTCACAACAATCTGCTCAGGCGTGTGCTTCGAGAACTTCCTCATGGTCATCCATTCTGCCCGGCCGCAAGCAGCCAGGACTACTCAGAACAACCCTCTCACAACAAAAGGTCCAAAAACCCAGACCCCTCCATCAGATGTGAAGCAACTGGACGTTTCGTCGCACCGTAAGATTCTCGTTCCCCATCTCAGTCATGACGACCGTGGCGCTTATGACACTCGCACTACGCGTCGGCCCCCTGAACCCGGCGTTGAAGATCTGGAACCGGGTACCACTCGAAACTCCGGCCACGCTTGACACGCATCAGGTATCCCCCATCCTCAAGGCCACGCAGATCGACATGCGCCGTCTGCAGCGTCACCCTGTACTTGTCCGCATGTGCAGCAGCTGTCACAGTAAAAGCGGAATCCTTTAACGCTTCCTCAATGACCCCGATCTGTCGATTATTGAGCTCGGTGCGCCTCAGAAGATGCTTCATCTGTCCCATCTCCTTAGACTTTCTCGCCAGATACTCATGCAGCTCACGAATTGCTCGACACATGACCTCGGCGTGCCAAATGAGGAAGTAGGTGAGATCCCCTTCATCTTGCTCAACCTCAAGGAACGAGCGGGCATACTGCGCGGGCGCCCTGCGCAGAAGCCGTGAGACAGGCACGAAGTCCATGAGAAAGAAGCCCTCACGAAGCATGACCCACTGGGCGATGACGCGGGCTGTGCGCCCGTTCCCATCGACGAAGTAATGGTCGTAGCCCATCATGAAATGAACGACGAGCGCCCTCACGAGGGGCGGCACATATTGCGACGCATACTCCCCCACGCCATTGGCGAAGTCGCACAGACGCCGGAGCCGTTCAGGTAACTCCTCGGCCGGCGGCGGCACATGCAGCAGCTGCTCATCGCCTTCACTTCCGTAGATACGAATTCGCTCCTCACCCTGGCGCTGCAGGCGCCCTGCATCCTCCGCCTCGTCGAGCGTCCCATCCGTCACGATGCGGTGGACTCCGCAGATGAATTCGGGAGTGAGCTCCTCACCCAAGTGATCGCGCACGAATTCGAGGGCAAGGAAATTGTTCAGAATCATCCGCTCCGAGCGAGTGCGCGGATCCTTCTTTTCTCGGAGCATCTTTTTCGCGTCACGCCGCGTCGTAGACGCCCCCTCCATCTGGGAGGAAGTGATCGCCTCTTCGTAGAGAGAGTTGATCAGGTACCTATCCCTCACCCCCTGCGTCGCCACCTCTGCGGGCAGCTCCATCTGACCGCGCGCCTGTGCCGTAATCTCCTCATTCAACCGCAAGAAGCGATCTGGGAGATTAAACGTCAGGCGCGTCCCGTCCGTCATGATGAAGGGAGTGGGCCGGGCCGTCGAGGCGCGCGCAGTGCGCACCGCGTACCACCACTCCTCACGCATCAGCCCATCTGGCACCGGCTCGGCACGGAAGTAATACTCCCACGGGCGATACTCTGGATCGTCCAGTCCGCCAGCGAGGGCACGGAGAACGAAGAGATGTCGCTCGTCATCCGCGTTCGCCAAACTGGCGATGACGCGTTCGCGCAGCTCGCCGAGCCGACAGGGCGGAGGGACGGGAGTCTTCATGGCTTCTCCGTTCACACGAACATCAAGTTACTTCTAATTTTATCTTAATTTGAAGCAAGTAGACACACAGGCGCATCAGGTCGCGGGATTCCACGTTCGAAGAACGGCGCTCACCCCCGCCTCGCCCGACGCCGCCGCGGCGCTACTGCACGCGCATCTCGCCCTCGATAGCCGCCAGCTTCACCCCGCTCACGGCCCGGATTGCGTCCAGCGAGCCTGCGGGCGCACGCAACGCGTAGCCCTGCAGAGCGTTCTTATACTCGCGTTCAACCTCGACGGTCGCATCCGGATAGACACCAGCCACAGCCTCGTTGATGGAGGCAAGGGTAGCCTCACGGTCAGCCCCTTCTTCGAGGTGGACAATGATGATGACGAGCCTCGCCGGGTCATCAGCACCGGTCGACGCTTCCGGCATGCTGGGTTCGGTTTCGCCGCTCTGCGTGCCTTTCGGGGTCAGCGCACGATCAGGGTCGATCACCGGAGAGGACGAGGCCGTGGCAACCGATGCGGACTGGGATGAGTCCGCGTCGGACTGGGATCCCCGATCGCTGGTGGGTGTCTGCGAGGAGGACACTGAGCAGCTCGCGACCGCTAGCGCGCACGTTCCGACGCCAGCGAGGATGGCGGCTGGTTTCTTCATGGGCATAGCGCACTCCTTCGTATTCACAGGCAACCAAAACAGTTGCGACAGCACCGCTGTCTCGGCAGATACGTCCAACATACCGCAGGACAACAGCCGCCGTGCGCTCCGGAGTATCACGCCCACCACTGCCTCGTCGCATGGGTGAGGCCGGGGCCGGGTTGCTCGTGGTGAGCGTTCCCGGGCCCCGGCCTGGTGAATCAGAAGCAGCCAGCGTTAGGGCCGTAATACTCCGGAGGTGTCAAAGGAATACGTCCGACCGTCAATGACCTGCGTACCGGTCACCATCGCGCCGGAAGGAGACAGGTAGTACCACAAACCACCAAGCTGGAGCCAGCCGGTGCGCATCACACCCGAAGAGTTCAGGTAATACCACAGCCCATCAACCTTAACCCACCCGGTGTGCATATCACCGGAGGCACCCAGGTAATACCAGGAGCCGCGATCAAACAGCCAGCCCGTAGCCATCACCTTCGTGGCGGGATCCATGTAGTACCAGTACGGCCCACCGTAGGCACCGTCGCGCACCCAGCCACCCACAAGAGCACCCTCGGAATCGGCGTACACCCACTCCCCGCTGGCACGCTTGAGGAACCCGGTCATCATGTAACCGGACGGACCGAACTGGTAGTCGCGCCCATTGATAGTGAACCAGCCGCCCGTCAGATAGTCAGTCCCGTTCGCGCACACGTACCACCAGCCCACGGCATCCTTGGCCCAATGACCGCCCGCAGGATCCGCGCACGGCAAACTCACGCCCGGATTACCGGTAGGCAAGTCAACGCTCACAGCCTCGGAATGATTCAAACCGTAGTCCCACGCGAGCACATACGGGTTGGCGATCACGTCACCGGTGCCACCCTGATCACTCCACGCCTGCTCGATCACGCTCATCGGAATCTCCACGTGGTAGCTGTAGGTACCATCGGCCCCCTTAACGCCCTCATCCTCGGTGAAGACGTGGCGGTAGAACCACAACCCATCAGCCGGGTCATGCAAATCCACGCCAGCCAGAGGCGAAGCATCCGCGACATCAAAGGAAACAACCATGTCATCCCCCTCCCCCTCGTAAGCCAGGTTAGAAATGACGGGCGCCGTGGTATCAAGACGGAAATCGTAAGAAATAGACTGCTCACGCTGAGACGGCCCATCGTTGTGGGCGGAAAGCCTCAACGTGTACTCGCCATCAGGCAGATCCTTAAACGCCTCGGCGCGCGCATCCAAGGATGTGGAATCGTGGCCGTCCTCGACCCAGGTCATCTTGCCCGTGCCGGGGTTGACGCCGGACTTCCACGCCTGGTGGGTGACGTAGGAAGCGACCGGCTTGCCGGCGGCGTCAGCGTACACAGTGTTGAGCGTGTGGATGCTGCGCAGGGTGCCCGTGCGGGGTTCGAGGACCGTGGGGGCGCCCGAGGCCTCAGACCGCGAGATCACGTAACGGTCCGCCTTGGGCTCTCCGGTGCGCTCACCCACCTTGATGAGGGGGTTGTACCCGAGGGAATCCCCGGTCACCCCATTCACGATGCCTGAAGCGAAAGTGTGCGCCCCACCCTGGGATGCGAGCGCATCGAAGATGGGAGCCTTCCCCCAGTCACCATAGAAACCCAGGTAGGGCACGGCCAGGTCGGGCTCACCATCGGTCTTCGAGGCGAAGCGCACAAAGCCGTCCAAGAACGTGCCGTTTGGCGCATTGTCCGCCACGTAAGAGGCGAACTCGGAACCGGGCGCAATATCAACGCCGACGGTGACCTCGCCGGAAGCAGGAACAGTCACACTCGCACCCTCGCCGGACCCGGCGGCTGCACCGGAATAGGTGACGGTGACCCCCTTACCACGCCAGTCGGTGGCGCTGCTGGTGAAGAAGCCGCCGTCCACGATCTCGGACAGGGCCTGGGAGCTCAGCTCGTAGGTCGCCTCCACGCCGGAGAGGTTGTGGAGGGTGACGTCGAAGTGCCAGCCCGTCGTGCCATCCCCCAGGTCGGCCTTGGGGCGGGAGGGCTCAGGCGCACCCACGACGGTCGGGTACACGGACGAGGTCGTGGCAGCCAGAGCGTTCACGAGGCCCGCGCCCTGCTTACGCGGGGAATAATAGGCGCCGCTGTCCTGAGCTGGATCAACGACAGGAGTCGCGGTTCCCATGATGAGGTTCTGGACGACGTCGGCTTTCTGGCGCGCGCTCATCGAGGCGAACATCGGGTCGGACTGGACACGCTGCAAGACGACGGCGCTGACGCCGGCCATCTGCGGGGTCGCCATGGACGTGCCGGAGAGGTGGTCGTACTTGCCGTCCAGGATGGCGGAATAGATGTTGCCGCCCGGAGCGGTGACCTCGGGCTTCAGGCGCAGGTCGGGGGTGACGCCCCACGAGGAGAAGTCGGACATCGAGTACTTGGCGCTCGGCGTCACGGTCTTGCCGTCGACGAGGGTCAGGTGGTGGTCGGCGGCCTCAAGCATGGCCTTGCCGCTCTCATTGGAGATGAAGGCGGCTGGCACGTCCAGTGTCGTCACGCTCATGATCATGAGCGAGTCGCCGGCGACGTTGTTGTAGACGAGGATGCCAGCGGGGTTGAGCGGGGCCAGGTTCTCGATCTTCTTCTGGAAGGTCATCTGGCCGCGCGAGACGAGCACGAACTTGCCGGCCAGGCCATCCGGGTACTTCGCCTTCAGGGCGGCAGCGTCCTCCTCGGAGGCGAAGCCGCCGTCCACGTACTCGTAGTCGCCGGGAGTCATCTCGGAGAGTTCAGCGACCTTTTCGCCGTTGAAGCCGCGCGCACGCTGGTATGCGATGTCTTTGCCGGCCGCCGTAAAGGCGTTGTAGGACAGCAGGTTATCCATCGAGGCGACGGAGACCACGGAGGAGTAGGTCGCGGGTTCACACTGGGTGGAGGAGTCCGGGTCGGACGCGTAGGGCAGGTTCTTGCCAGACAGGTTCCCGTATCCGGCCGAGTAGTGGTTACCGGCCGCAGCATTCACGGTGATTCCCGCGTCCTGCAGGCTCTTGAATACGGTCGCGTATACCGAGTCGGCCTCGTTGTCCATGCCGCCGAGCTGGCCGAGCGACAGGTTCACGACGTCGGGGTGCAGGACGACCATGTCGTCGAGCGCGGCCAGCAGCGCGGAGTCGGGAATGTCGCCCTCCACGCTGCGCGAGACCTTCGCGACGATTATCTGCGCCTCTGGTGCGACGCCGATGATCTGGTCCGCATCACCGGCAGTGATGCCAGCGACGTGCGTGCCATGCGAGCCGTAGTCGCCTGGACTCGGCATCGCGTCATTGTCATCGTCCGCGTAGTCGTAGGCGAAGGGGAACTTCTCGTTGTAGTAGATACCGGTCTTGCCCATGCCCAGCTGGGGGGTCAGGGCCTCGACATCGGCGGCTGTCATCGCGGGCGTTCCCGTGAGGGTGCCGGAGAAGGCAGGGTGAGTCATTTCCACGCCCGTGTCGATGACGGCGACGACTGTGCCTTCACCCTTCTGGGTGAGTTGGTCGGCGTGCATCATGAGCTGGGCGCTCAGGTTGTCAGGGTTCTGACCGGCCACGCGCGGGGCCGGGGTTGCGCCCTCCGCGTCGATGCCAATGGCATCGGCGATTGGCGTGTCACGTTCAATGAAGGCGGATTGGACGCCGTTCGCGCGGCGGATCGCGTCCAGGGCGCCGGCGGGTGCCTTCAGGGCGAAGCCGTCAAGAGCCTTGTTGTACTCGCGCTCCACACTCGCGGTGGCTCCGGGCAACGTCCCGGCCACGGCCTCGTTGATCGAGGCGAGGGCGCTCGCCCGATCGGCCCCGTCCTGCAGCTGGACGATAATGCCGACCAGACGCGCCGGATCCTGGCCGCTCACCGTCACGTCAGTATCGGGCGTAGCAGTCTCGCCATTCTTTGAGGTCAGTGCAGTGTCAAGATCACCGACAGGCAGGGACGAGGCCGAGGTTCCCTGGTCGGGTTGCGCAGGAGTTGGTGGCGCCGCGAGGGTCGCCGGGCCCGTGACTGCGAGTGCGCAGGCACCGACGAGCGCGAGAAGCGCCGTTGGTTTTTTCAGTGTCATGTGCGTTGCTCCAATGTGTCGACAGGCGACCGTCCCTTGAGGGGAGAGAGACCTCGTCGTGTCGGTCGCCACACCCAACATACCGCACGTGACAAGAGCGACAAACTTTATCCCACATTGGGAAACAATTGGCAATCGTTTTACTGACAAACTATGGGGAGGCCCGGGAGCACGAGCATCGCTCTACTCCCGGGCCTCCCCGTTCGTTCCGTTCGACCCGGAACCTATCAGGTCACCTGACCCACGCACCCGACGTGTCAAAGACGTACGTGCGTCCGTTGATCGTATGGGTGCCGGTATACATGGCACCATCCGGCCCCAGGTAGTACCAGGTATCGCCCAAGCGCAGCCACCCGGTCGCCATCGCTCCCGAGGAGTTCAGGTAGTACCACGAGCCGTCAACCTGTACCCAACCCGTCGCCATTGCGCCGTCAGCATTCAGGTAGTACCAGGAACCACGATCAACCAACCAGCCGGTGTGCATCACCTTGGTCACCGGGTCCAGGTAGTACCAGTAGGGGCCACCATAAGCGCCATCACGCACCCAGCCGCCCACGAGAGCGCCCTCGGAGTTCGCGTAGACCCACTCACCGCTCGGCCGCCGCAGGAAGCCCGTGGCCATGTAGCCGTTGGGGCCGAAGAGGTAGTCGGAGCCGTTGATCGTGAACCAACCGCCCTTCAGGTAATCCGTGCCGCTCGCGCAGGCGTACCACCATCCGGTGGTGTCCTGAACCCAGTGTCCGCCCGCGGGGTTAGTGCACGGAGCCGTCACCCCCTCATTACTGGAGGGCAAGTCGATCGTGGTGGCCTCCGAGTGGTTGAGACCGTAGTCCCAGGCAAGCAGGTAGGGGTGCGCAATAATGTCACCCTCGCCGCCCTGATCGGCCCAACCGAGCTCAAACTCACCCAGACCGATACTTAGGCTCTCGCGGTACCTGCCTTCGCTGTACCACTGGTGGGCGTCATCCTCACTAACACTGCGGTAGAACCACAGGCCACTGCCGGGGTCGTGCAGGGTAAAGCCGGCGATGGGTGACTCGTCACTGATTTCCAGATCGAGAACGGGGCCAGCCATATCATCGAGGTCCACGCTTGCCCGCTCGATGACCGGAGGCGTCGTATCGACGCGGAAGTCGTAGGAGATGGACTGCTCGGTCGGCGAAGGACCGTCGTTGCGTGCTGAAATCGTTAGCTTGTACGCACCGTCAGGCAGGTTCTTGAACTCATCAGAGTTCAAGTCCAGGCCTCTGGACTTGTGGTCCTGCTCCACCGGGTTCATGACCCCATTGGATCCCATGGCTGACTTCCAGTTCAAGTGCGACTCGAAGGACGCGACGACCTCACCGGCTTCGTTCGTGTAGGTGGTGGTCATCGTGTGCACGGACCGCAGAGTGCCCGTACGCGGATCGATAGCCGTGGGAGCACCAGGGGCCGTCGAGCGTGAAATGACGTACTTGTCGGACTGGGGACGAACAGTACGCTCCGACACCTTGCGCAGGGGGTTGAACCCAAGCAGGTCCCCGTTCGTACCGTTGTAAATGCCCGAGGCGAGGACGTGTCCATCCCCCTCAGAGGCCAGCTGATCGAAGATCGCGGGTTTGCCCCAGTCACCATAGAAGCCCATGTAGGGGACGGTCAGGTCGGGCTGACCGTCGGTCTTCGAAGCGAAGCGTACGAAGCCCTCGAGGAAGGTGCCCGAGGGAGCATTGTCGCTGACGTAGCGCGCGAATTCGCTGCCGGGCGTGACGTCGATACCGACAGTGGCCTCACCGCCTCCGGGGACGGTTACGGTCGCGCCCTCGCCGGACGCGGAAGCCGCGCCCGAGTAGGAGATTTCCACGCCACGGCCTCGCCAATCAGAGGAACGCTCCGTGAAGAAACCGTCCGTCACGATGTCGGAAAGCGCCTGTGAGTTCATTTCGTAGGTTGCAGGCACGTCAGAGAGATTGTGCAAAGTGACGTCGAAGTGCCAGCCGTTCGTTCCGTCACCCAGGTCCGCCTTGGGCCGGGAAGGTTCAGGCGCGCCCGCGACGCTCGGGTACACGGACGAGGTCGTGGCCGCCAGAACATTGACCAGGCCGGACCCCTGCTTACGCGGGGAGTAGTAGACGCCGGTGTCCTGGAGGGGATCGACAACGGGGGTCGCGGTGCCCATGAGGAGGTTTTGGACCACGTCAGAGCGCTGTCGGGCACTCATTGACGCGAACATCGGGTCGGACTGGACACGCTGCAGGACGACGGCGCTCGCGCCAACGAGCTGGGGCGTCGCCATGGACGTGCCGGACATGAATCCGTAGGCACCGTCAGGCACTGAGGAGTAGATGTTACCGCCGGGGGCGGTGACCTCCGGCTTGAGACGCAGGTCGGGGGTGACCCCCCACGAGGAGAAGTCCGACATCGCGTACTTGTTGCTCGGAGCCATCGTCATGCCGTCAACGAGCGTCAGGTGATGGTCGTCAGCGGCCAGCATGGCTTGCCCGTCCGCCTGCGAGATGAAACCGGCGGGCACGCCCAGGGTCGTCAGGCTCATGACCATGAGCGCGTCGCCGGGGACGTTGTTGTAGACGAGGACGCCGGCTGGGTTCAGGTCAGCGAGGTTTGACACCTTGTCGTCGAAAGTGAGCTTGCCGCGAGAGACCAGCACGAACTTACCGGCCAGGCCGTCCGGATACTTTTCCCTGAGGGCCGTCGCGTCGTCCTGGGAGGCGATTCCTCCGTCAACATACTCGTAGTCACCGGGCGCCAGTTCGGAGATGGAGGCGATTGTGCCGCCACTCTCCGCGCGCGCACGCTGGTAGGCGATGTCCTTGCCCGCAGCCTTAAACCCGTTGGCTTGCAGCATGTTGTTCAGGGAGGCCACGGCGACGACGGGGCTGTACGAAGCGGGTTCGTCCAGGGTCGAGGAGTCGGGGTCGGACGCGTATGCCAGGTTCTTGCCGGAGGTGTTGCCGTAGCCGGCAGAGAACTCGTTGCCGGCTGCTGCGTCGACAATGATGCCCTTGTCCTGCAGGTTTTCGAAGACGCCTGCGTACAGCGAGTCGGCTGCGTTATCCATGCCGGCGGTCTGGCCAAGCGACAGGTTCACGACATCGGGATGCAGGACCGCCATGTCGTCAAGAGCGGCGATAATCGCGGAGTCCGGGATACCACCGCCATCACGCTCAACCTTGGCGACGATGATTTGGGCGTCAGGGGCAACACCCATAATCTCGTCGGCGTTGGCCGCGGCAATACCCGCCACATGCGTGCCGTGTGGGTCCGACGGTGACGCGTCGTTGTCATCGTCCGCGTAATCGTAGGCGAAGGGGAATTTCTCGCTCACATACACGCCGGTCTTACCCCCTCCGAGCGTGGGAGTCAGGGCGGCGACACCGTCAGCACTCAGTGCGGGAGCACCCGTCAGGGCGCCGGCGAAAGCCGGGTGGCTCGTGTCGACTCCCGTATCGATAATGGCGACGACCTTACCTTGCCCCTTTTGGGACACCTGGTCGGCGTGCATTATGACCTGAGCACTGAGGTTGTCGGGGTTCTGGTCGGGCAGGCGGGAGGCCTCGAATCCGCCTTCAGCATCAACCGACATGTCGTCGGTGACCTGCATTTCGCGGTCAAGGAATGCTCCCTTGACGCCGCTCACGGCCCGGATTGCGTCCAGCGATCCAGCGGGAGCGTCCAGGGCGAATCCCGTCAAGGTGTTCGAGTATTCGCGCGTCACCTGAGCGGTAGAGCCCGGGAAAGACTGGGCCACGACCTGGTTGATCGAGGCGAGTGCACCCGCGGGGTCGACCCCATCATCGAGCTGGACGATGATGCTAACGACGCGCGCCGGATCCTCTCCGACCGGGTCCTGGGAGGAGGGGGCGACCAGCGTCTCNCGCCGTCCACGATCTCGGACAGGGCCTGGGAGCTCAGCTCGTAGGTCGCCTCCACGCCGGAGAGGTTGTGGAGGGTGACGTCGAAGTGCCAGCCCGTCGTGCCATCCCCCAGGTCGGCCTTGGGGCGGGAGGGCTCAGGCGCTCCCACCACGGTCGGGTACACGGACGAGGTCGTGGCAGCCAGGGCGTTCACGAGGCCCGCGCCCTGCTTACGCGGGGAGTACAGGGCCCCCGAGGTCTGGGCGGCGTCGGTCAGGGGACGCGCGGTTCCCATGATGAGGTTCTGAACCACATCAACCTGCTGACGCGCGCTCATCGAGGCGAACAGCGGGTCGGACTGGACGCGCTGCAAGACGATCGCGCTGATGCCCGCCATCTGCGGGGTCGCCATCGAGGTGCCCGACGTCTGCTCGTACGCACCGTTCGGTATAGCGGAGAAAACGTTGCCGCCGGGCGCCGCGATCTCCGGCTTGAGGTGCAGGTCGGGGGACACACCCCACGAGGAGAACTCCGAGGCCTCGTAGGTGGTGGACTGGGGCAGGACCTGGCCCTCGGCGATGGTCAGGTGGTGGTCGGCGGCCGCCAGCATGGCCTGCCCGTCGGCCTGGGAGATGAACGCGGCGGGCACATCCTGGGTCGTCAGGTTCATGATGATGAGCGAACCGACCGAGACGTTGTTGTAGACGAGGACGCCCGCCGGGTGCAGGTCGTAGAGGTTCTCGACCTTCTTCTGGTAGGTCATCTTGCCGCGCGAGACGAGCGCGATCTTACCGGACAGCCCGTTCGGGAACTTCTCCTTCAGGGCGGCAACATCCTCCTCGGAGGCGAAGCCGGCGTCCACGTACTCGTAGGTGCCGGCGGGCAGGTCGGAGAAGTAGGCGACCTTCTCGCCGTTCATGCCGCGCGCACGCTGGTAGCCAATATCCATGCCGGCGGCCGTGAAGGCGTTACGGATGAGCGCGTTCTCGACGGAGCCGACGGCCACGACCGAGGGGTAGGTGGCGGGCTCGTCCATCACGGAGGTGTCGGGGTCGGAGGCGTAGGGCAGGCCCTTGCCGGAGTTGTTGCCGTATCCGGTCGAGAAGGCATTGCCTGCGGCCGCGTTGACGGTGATCCCCTCCTCCTGGAGCTTCTTGTACACGGTGTCGTAGACCGAGTCGGCCTCGTTGTCCATGCCGGCCGTCCACCCCAGCGACAGGTTGATGACGTCGGGGCGCAGGACAACCATGTCGTCGAGGGCTGCCAGGAGGGACGAGTCCAACAGGGCGTCGTCCTCGCTGCGCGTCACCTTGCCGACGATGATCTGCGCGTCCGGGGCGGTGCCAACGATCTTGTCGGCGTTGCCGGCGGCGATGCCAGCGACGTGCGTCCCATGGAATCCGGAGCCGCCCTCGCGCGGGGCGGCATCCGCGTCGTCATCCGCGTAGTCGTAGGCGAAGGGGAACTTCTCGTTGTAGTAGATACCGGTCTTGCCCATGCCCAGCTGGGGGGTCAGGGCCTCAACATCGTCCTCGGACAGGCCGGGAGTACCCGATAGAGCAGGGCTGAAAGCCTGGTGCGTCATGTCGACACCCGTGTCGATGACAGCAATGACTGTGCCTTCACCCTTCTGGGTCACCTGATCGGTTCGCATCATGAGCTGGGCGCTCAAGTTTGCGGGATCTTGCCCCTCCGTTCGCGCAGCCTGCGTGCCGCCCTCGGCATCGACGGCGGCAGCGTCGTTCACGTGCCCTTCACGCTCCAGGAACGCCGCCTGAACGCCGTTCGCGCGGCGGATCGCGTCCAGGGCGCCGGCGGGTGCCTTCAGGGCGAAGCCGTCAAGAGCCTTGTTGTACTCGCGCTCCACACTCGCGGTGGCTCCGGGCAACGTCCCGGCCACGGCCTCGTTGATCGAGGCGAGGGCGCTCGCCCGATCGGCCCCGTCCTGCAGCTGGACGATAATGCCGACCAGACGCGCCGGATCCTGGCCGCTCACCGTCACGTCAGTATCGGGCGTAGCAGTCTCGCCATTCTTTGAGGTCAGTGCAGAGTCAAGATCACCGACAGGCAGGGACGAGGCCGAGGTTCCCTGGTCGGGTTGCGCAGGAGTTGGTGGCGCCGCGAGGGTCGCCGGGCCCGTGACTGCGAGTGCGCAGGCACCGACGAGCGCCAGGAGGACAGCTGGTTTCTTCATTGACATAAGCCTTCTCCAATGAGTGTCACAGACAGCTGCCGACAGTGTGGTTGCTCCCACGTTGCAGCCGCCAGGGACAACGCTACCGGAAAAGAGGCAACTGACAATCACCAGAGCGCTAACGAAACTATTAAGACAATCTAACGTGTCAATGGGCGGGACCCGGAAACACGCTCATGCTGCATTTCCGAGCCCCGCCCGTTCACCGTGTGTTGACAGTGGTTACTTGACCCACACGCCGTTGGCGTCCAGGTAATACCAGGTGCCGCCCAGGTTGATCCAACCCGTCGCCATCGCACCCGAGGAGTTCAGGTAGAACCACCGACCATCGAGGTCAAGCCAACCCGTCACCATCGCGCCCGAACCGTTCAGGTAGTACCAGGTGCCACCCAGGTTGAGCCAACCCGTCGCCATCGCGCCGTTGGCGTCCAGGTAGTACCAGGTGCCGCCCAGGTTGAGCCAACCCGTCGCCATCGCGCCGTTGGCGTCCAGGTAGTACCAGGTGCCACCCAGGTTGAGCCAACCCGTGACCATCGCGCCGTTGGCGTCCAGGTAGTACCAGGTGTTACCAAGCTTGAGCCAACCCGTCGCCATTACGCCGTTCGCGTCGTGGTAGTACCAGGCGCCAGCTTCATTGATCCAACCGGTGCGCATGTAGCCGTTGGCATCGAAGCGGAAAACACGTCCGCCGATCGTGGCCACAGTGTCCTTCGGGTAGGAACCGTCAGCGTTCACGTACCACCAGCCGGTCGAGTTCTGCATCCAGGTGCCCTCGGGCGAGGGCTGAGGCTGCGGGTCCGGCTGAGGCTGCGGGTCCGGCTGAGGCTGCGGGTCCGGCTGAGGCTGGGGATCCGGCTGAGGCTGGGGGTCCGGCTGAGGCTGGGGATCCGGCTGAGGCTGCGGGTCCGGCTGAGGCTGCGGATCCGGCTGAGGCTCAACCCATGGCGCAGGCGCCTTCGCGTCCTGCTTCACAGACTTCACAACGGCGATCGTCGTCGCCGTTGCCTCGGTTCCGTCGGGTAGGGTGGCGGTCAGGTTCACCTGATCCCAGTCGATAGCGTTACCGCCGGTGATCGTGGCACTCTTGCCGTCCTCTGCCACGTTCAAAATGACAGCGCCACCGTACTCCAGGCCCCAGGACAGGGTCGCGTCCTTGAACTTCTTGGGCAGCATCGGCGTCAGGGTGACAGACTCGCCCTCGTCAAGATCCACACGAAGGCGATTGAGAGCAATCTCGTCCTCGCCCAGCTCGGTGGCGCACACCTGGACGCTCGCCATCACCGGATCAAAAACCATCGGATCCAAGTAGTCGGCGACAGCACGAACGTCCGTGCAGCCTTCCTTCTCCGCCGTCACGAGGCCTGATGCATCATCGACAGTCAGGATGTCAATATCATCGGCGGTCCAGTTGATCACCGTCTTGTTTGCGTTGTCAGGCTCGTGGGTGACGCCAATGTTCGTCTGCTGACCGACAGTCATGTTGAGCTGACCGGACTCGATACCAAAGTCGAGGGAGGTCATCGCGATGGGTTCAATCGCGATGTCAGCGCGCTTCGAAGGCTTCCCGTCGCTCCCCCACGCGACGAGCTTAACGGTCGCAGGTAGGGCCTCCGTGTGGCCTGCCTTGGTCCAGGCCGCCTGAATGTCGGAGAACTTGATTTCAAAGCTGTAGTGATGGACGCCATCGTCAGTGACGTTGCCGGGGAAGTCGACAACTCGATGATAAAAGATCGCGTCGGTCGACGGATCGCGCAGATCGATGCTGGACAGGCCAGGGTTGTCATCGACCTTGAATGTCACGGAGCCGCCGAGACCCTCACTGATGGTCTTGACCTGAGAAACGGTGGGGCCATACATGTCGGGGGCGGGCGCCGCGTGCGCGGGTACGCCGAAAGCACCGGACGCCACTACCGCGCCGGTCGCCAGGGTCGCTAGGAACGCCCTGTGAATTAACTGGGTCATACTCACTCCAATGTTGATCCAACGAACTATTCCAGCTGGTTAGGCTTGGGGTTCGTAATGCGAACGGTACTGCGCAAATGAATACCTAGCAACGCATTACTCACTTACCATCGTATAATTACAAGTATATTTGCGGAGTTAATGCGCGCACTATTGCGCTTTTCTCTACCACATGCAGCCATATTCCTTACCACTGCACATATGTTCGTTTTTACACACACATTTTCTCAGCACGCGATACATGCAAAGCGCGATTATTCCGCCACTACACTCACCTGACTAGCTGGTCAGTATGCTCATACATCGACACGTACTGACACCACTTGAATCCACGGCCACACCCGTACGACGCCTATGAGTCTCGACCCGCGCACCCCACCGCGACGAAGACACACGCAGCGCACAGCTACTGCCGGTCCGACAGCTCCAGGTTCGCACGCACGACAACGCCGATCCGTTCAACCATCGAGTCATCAACCCAGGACCCATCGAGCGCGTCCAGCCGAGGATGCGCCCCTTCTTCGCCAGGAAGACGATCAAAACCGAGAATTGCCCGCCACAGAGGGATGAGTTCCTCGTGGTAAGTGTGCCCATGTCCGCCGGGGGCAGTACCGGCGACGGGCAGGTCAGCAAGCACCTGAATGTAGGTGACGAAGCGCGTGAATTCAACGGAACGGGAGACGTCACGCCCCGCGCGTTCGCGCAGCCAGTCCGGCTGCGTCCAGATGAGCTTGTTGTTCCACCACACGACAGGGTCCGAGGGATGCTGGGCATAGACGATACGCGGGAACCCCCACAGCCCAAGCTCGCGCCCATACAGATCGGTACGCAGATCGGAAGGCTCGTTAACGAAGCGCACTCGGCGAGCGTTATGAACGACGGGGGCAACCTCGGGGCTGCCCTTGTGACGAGCAGTCGTGAGTTCCTTGTGCATCGGCGTGAAGGCGGGGGTACCCACCCACAGGGCACCATCAACGCGGGTGAGCACGTCCTCAACGGACGCAAACACAGACTGCGACGCGAAAGCGCCGAGGGACTCACCGCACACAAACAGCGCAGGACGGTCGGCCTCGTCCATGAGATCCAGCTCGGCGCGAACCGCCCGGAACAGTGCGGCGGAAGCCTCCTTAGCAGGTTCGAGGCCGGTAAGCCAGTTCAGGACAGACGGCACGAACGAGTATTGCAACGAGGCCGTGGCGCAGTTGCCGCGCGTGAGGAACTCGAGGGGTTGGACCTGCCACTCGTCGACCCAGCCCGAACCAGTGGAAGCAGCGATGAGGATAACCGCGCGCGTGAATGCTCCCGTGCGGCGCAGCTCAGCGACGACAGCGGAGACAGCCTGTTCGATGCCGTTCCCACCCGTGGGCAAACCGGCGTAGACGCGGATAGGTTCCATGGCCTCGCCTCCGCTCACCTGCGCGATGTCGAGGCGGGAGGGACCGCGCCCAAGGAAAACGCGCCCCTGCCCGCCCACGGATTCCCAGGTAATGGGGGACGCCGGGGACGCAGAGCGTTCAGGAACGAATGGCTTGTAGATGCCACGCGCGGTACGCATGTTCACCTGTTCGGCCTTGTGTCGGAAGAAACCAATGCCGCCACGCAGGATGACTTTCGACGTCAGGAAAAACATGATGACAAACAGGATGGCGATGCCAGCAATCACTGCGGCAGGGAGGGGAATGAACGTAGCCAGGTACACGATGAGGGCGCGACCCACACGGCTGAACCCCTCGACGATAGCGAGGAGCGTCCATGCGACGACGACCGTACCTGCAGTTCCTAGAAGGTAGTCGCCGAAGGTTTCGCCCGGCATCTTCACGAGCGTCGATGCGGTGCGGGCCCGCCGATACGACTGGATAACTGCGTACACCCACCAGATGGCAAAGAGAACCGCTGCGGTCGCGCGGAACCCAATTTCGACCGGTTCGGATGCGCGGATTGTCAGGCCGGTGGCGCGGATGATCAGTGTCCCCAGGTTCTGCACGAAAACGCCTGCGACATAGCCACCGGCGACGAGGATACCCGAGGCAACCGCGTGCCACGCCCATGAGCGTGCCATGAGTGAGGGTGACACACTCACCGCGTACATGGCGAACGCCGCGATCACTCCCAGAAACGACAAACCCATGACGCCCATTGTGCCAGGCACTGACGATGTGTTCAGGAGAGGTACCAGCCCCAGGTTCCCATCAGCGAACGCGTGTCCCAACGCGGAAAGTTACCGATCGGACGCTCCCGTGTGTGATGCCGCGGGAGACGCGCGCGATGCTGAGCAGGAGAAATGCGGCGCAGAGGTGACCAACACTGCCGCATTCTTGCCACCAGGTTAAGGATTCACATACACTGGAAAGCGTTTATTACTGGGAGGTGACGATGTCTCTGTTTGAGGACGATCCCGACGCGATACGTCGTCAGGAGCGCCAAGTTCAAGAGCAAGCAGAGCGCGCCCGCGTGATGCGCCAACGAATTGAAGCGGTCCAGGGTGTGGGCACGTCAGCAGACGAGCGCGTCGAGGTGGTCGTCGACTCCGGCGGAACGCTCCTCGGCATCGGCATCGAGGGCGTGTCCAACGAGGTGTGCGAGGCGATCATGGCCGCCTACACGGCCGCCCGACGCGACGCCGGCGAGCAGGTCATCAGCGCCTCCCAGGCCGCCTTCGGCGAGAACTACGCGGGCATCGAACGCATGCGTTCCCTGTACGGCGTGCCTGACCCGCAGGATTCGAACGCCGACACACCGGATCCTTGGACCGCCCTGAGAGGGCACTGACCATGTCGGAGAACCTGTCAGCCGATCCGTCAGCCATCAGGGCGCACGCGATGCGACTCTCCTCGTACCAGGGCGACCTTGAGCAGGCGTCCGACGCATTGCGGGCGGCCGCCGCCTCCACAGGCGCTTTTGGAATGATGGTCGGCCCCATTATTGCCCCCCTTTTCCAGCTCGTCGAGGCCGGTGAGCACCTCGCGATCAGCGGAGCAGGCCTCGCCCTGGACAAGCTCTCGCAGTCCCTGATCGCGAGCGCGCGCAGCTTCGAGACAAGCGAAGCCTCGTCGTCGAGTTCCGTAAATCAGGCGGGAGCAGGCTTACAGGGAGGCGGCAGTGGCGACTGACGGCACCAATCCCCTGGTCGCACAGCGTCAGGACACCACGTCGACCCTGTCGGGGGCCGGCGTCTTCGACGACATCCAACAGCTCAGCGAGGCGATCGACAACAAGTCGTGGGTCAGCGGCGCGCTGGCTGGCGTCGCGCTGGGCGTCGACACGATCGCCTACGTATCCGATCCTCTGGGCACACTGATGGCCTGGGGCATCGGGTGGGTCTTCGACCATATCCAGCCCTTCAAGGATTGGCTGCTCCAGCTCGCCGGTGACGCGGATCAGCTGCGCGCGAACGGGCAGACATGGAAGAACGTATCCGCGACCCTGAAGGCCGCGGCGGATAACATCGAGAAGGATGTTCGTTCGTCCTTCCCCGAAGGGTCCTTCACGGGAAGCACCGCGACCGCGTACTTCGCCGCGTCGGGTGCCACCACAAAGGGCATAGCTATGACGGGCGCGCTCTCGGGCGCGGTCGGCACCGCCTACGACGTGTGCGCGGTGATCATCCAATTCGTCCACGACTTCGTGCGCGACGCGATCAGCCAGGTCGTCGCCTCCATCCTGTCCTACGCGGCGGAGTTGGTCGCTTCCTTTGGGACCGCGTTCCCCCTTGTGATGGAACAGATCTCCACCAAGGTCGCGTCCCTGATGGGCAGCGTCTCCAAACGCGTCACTGCCCTGAAGGAATCCCTGTCGAACCTGGGCACCAAGCTGACAAAGGGCGACGAGCTACTCAAGACCTTGAAAGAGTGGCTTCACAAGCTCACTCACGGGGACGCGTCCACTTCTCACGGCGACCTTCCTGCTGATAGCGCGCCTCGTCGTTCCTCATCACACCCAACTGTCACCGCCGCTGATCTTGATGCTCTGCCCCAGGCACCAACGAACCCCGGAGTTAACTCCGAGGCACTGAATAAGTGGGCTGATGAGGTCGCCGCCGCCCACCCAGCGTTATCGAGAGACGAAGTGTTAGCAGCCTACGATTACTCCACTTCCAACTACCGCAACATCAACGGTTGGCTCCGTGATTCGTCGCACCCCGTCTCTCCCCAAATCCCCAAAACTGTCGACAACCTCAATAGCCTGCTCGACAAGTTACCCTCACACGAGGGAACGGTTTACCGCGGAACACAAGTCCCCACGGAAACACTTGAGCAAGCACTCAGATCAGGGGTGTACAGCGATCCGGCTTTCTTGTCGAGCAGTACTGACGGTGAAGTAGCGCGAAGCTTCATGCAAAGCGGTTACCCCGATCCCGGCAGCACCAAAGTCCTCTTTGAGATCGATGGCCATTCGGGGTCTTCCATCCAGCGCATGTCTCAAATCCAACATGAAGCGGAAGTGCTCTTTAAGAGCGGAACAAAGTTCGATATTCTGGACTATCGAATCGATCCATACACCGGCTATTACTTCATTAGAATGGCGGAGCAGTAACAGGACGTCTCACTATGCCCATCGCTTATAACGGAAACGTTGACGGCGTTCAGCTGTGGATACCAGACCATCACTGGTGGGACAGCCCCAGCATATGGCGCCTTCCCAAGCGCCCAGAGGACGGCGAGCTTGACTGGAGTCGCCTCTTCCAACACCAACGTGACATCATTCGACGTTTCACAGCCACACTCCGTTCGTTATGCGGCTTGTCTACGACGCTGCCCCCGGTCCCCTTCCAGCCCTTCGGCAAGCCCAGCCCAAAGGGGTGGGTCATGCCTATTGGTACTGACACGAACGGCATCCTCACCTGCAATAACCGCACGTATCACGGCTCAATTCGCTCGCATCATCCAATTAAGGGCACAAACACTTTTGCCCTCCTCGTCGATATACCGCCCTGCGAACCATGGTTCATCGTCCGTGCTGATGGATACGGCTGGCACACGAACCCACGGGCATGCAACACACGAGTCACATCAATCTGGGTGGACGTACTCGTCTGGCGACATACCTCTCAGTTTGTCCTCCCGATGAGCGAGATCACGATGCCTCCCGAGGTATCCAAGGCCTCGTTTCGTACGATTTACCCCGACCGTTACCCAGACGACTCTCAACTCTATGGAACCGCCCCACTCATCAGTCTGCCCTCGGACGAACGCATCGAGGTAACCAGTGTTCCCACGTGGTGGCAAGACCGACTCCTGTGGCAGCAGTTCCTAACACCCGCCGCATCTGACCCGGACTCCTACCGCGCAGCCACCAAGTCTATTGACGAGCGCCTCGCATACGAGTGCCTCACCCACTATGCACACCTTGTGCGCGACTGGACCAGCCCCTACGCTCCTTCACCCCGCATGATCGAACACTCTCATCGCCGGCAGGACAACCGATGATCAACGACAGCGCTAATAATCTACTGGCACTTCTCAATTCTTTGCCACCCGCTCCCTCGGTGACTTTCCGCGGCCACATCGATACGTCCGTCACCAAGCCTCAGGCGATAGTTTCCCCAACACTGACGGCCACCTCGCACAGCATCGCCATTGCAACGAACAACCTGGCAAGGCCACAGGTCGCCGTCTTTGTGGGTGCGAACGGGCGCGACCTGTCGCCCATCATGGCGGGCGCGCCTGGCTGTAATCTCCAAGAAGTTACCTACCTGCCGGGCACGTACTTCTTACAGCACACATGCCAAGAGTTTTCGGGCATTACAATCCAGGTCTTTGAAGAAATGCAGCTCGCCTCGGGCGGTGACGCCCTTAGGCCAGCACGCAGCCTCGATTCGTGGGATCCGATCCTCATCGTCCTTGAACCCGCACTGCGCGCCGCCCGCGCCCACCGCCTCGCTTTGCCCAAGGGGGCCTCGGATCGATTTTTGATTCCCATCCAGTGACGCCGGGCTGTGGCCGACCACATCGCCGACTCCCTCGGCGCCAAGAGCACGAAAAGCACAGAGGAACACGCATGACTACATTCATTGACCACGCTGGCGCGGCCATCGTCTCGCGCAAAGTTGTCGAGCGGACAGGCAACATCAAGTGGCTGACCCGCGAGACGCCCATCGCCCCGCCAGACACCGGCTGGCGCGTCCTATCCGACCGCGACACTGATGAATACCTGTCGAATCCCGCGAACATGACCGTGGTCGACTTCAACGAGCTGTGCGAGCTCGAACCCGCCTGCATCGGCATCTACAACCTCCCGGTCGGCTCCGACATTCAGCTCGTCGTCGAACCCGACGGTCGTCGCCGCTGGTTCGACAACACGACACAGCGCGAGATCACCTTCGGGTAGCGAACCGCGACCCTCACTCGCCCTCGCACTCCCCAACCCACACCAGCGTCGTGTATGGGATCGTAACCTCCTGCCCAGGCGCGTACCCCAAATGCCGATAGAGGTACCAGCGCAGGTTCGCTTGCATCCGATCCCGCCCAGCCTCGGAGGAACGAATATACGAGGAGCGCGTCGTCCCCAGCGTCAGGACCTGCTCCGGCGTCATGACATCCTCCCACACGACCTGGGTGAGGCGCATGGGCGCGAATCCGCCGCCCGGCATCGGCGGGCGATCGGCCCGGTGCACGTCCCCCGAGCGCATGATGCGCGTCAGGCGATGAACCCAGGGAACACTCACGTCCATCTGGTTCCAGACGATGCCCAGCACACCCCCGGGCGCCAGAATTCTTGCCGCTTCAATACCCGCGCGCTCACTGTCCACCCAATGCCACGACTGGGCAAACACGACGATGTCGAACGAAGCGTCCGGCAATCCGGTCGCTTCCGCAACACCCTCGTGCCACGTCACACCCGGCATTGACGAGGCCTGGGCGCGCATCACCTCCGAGGGCTCGACCGCGTCCACGACGGCCCCCGCACGCGCCATGAGTTCGCTCATCTTGCCCGTGCCCGCCCCGATGTCGGCGACCCGCAGGCGACCAGCTAACGGCATGCCGCCGACTCCCTCACCCCGCGCGGGCGCATCATCTGCCTGGCCACTCACCACCCCACCCAGTGCGGGCACGGCACCCAGTAGCGCGGCCACGGCCTCGTCCGGGTAGGCGGGACGAACAGCGTCGTAGGCGCCTCCCTCACCGACGAACGGGTTCTCATCAAGCGAAGCGGACACTGCGTTCGGCATCGCATCGCGATCCCCGTTTTGCTGCCACGCAGGAGTGGTGTGCGCGCGCCCTGCCATGGCCTCGTCCCCCGACGCGCTCACAGGAGCGAGCTCCACAGTCGGCACACGTTGTCGACGTAGTGCACGTGCCACGGCTGGTCCCGCCACTCCTCGTAGGTCAGCTCGCGCGAACGCGCACGGTTGCGCTCGTCGTTACCGTGCAGCAGCTCGACCAGGCGCGCGTCGTCGGCGACGAGCGTGATCTCGTAGTTGAGGCCGAAGGAACGCACATCCATGTTCGACGATCCGATGGCGCACAGGCTGCCGTCGACGACCACGTACTTGGAGTGCAGCATCGTGGGCTTGCGGTATAGGTGGATGCGCACGCCCGCCGCGAGGAGCATCCCGTAATACGAACGCTGTGCGTGCCCGACCAGGAATTGGTCGAATTGCTCGGAAAGGAAGAGCTCGACCTCGACGCCGGACAGGGCGGCGTTCGTCAGTGCGGCGATGAGCGCCTCGTCGGGGATGAAGTAGGGGCTCGCGATGGACACGTGGGTGCGCGCCGAAGACACCATGTGCACGAAGGCCCGCAGGTTGGGTTCGTCTCGGAACGCCGGGCCCGAGGGGATGATCTGCATCGACGAGGCCGGGGCCTCGTCAGCTGCCTCCTTCTCGCGCGTGTCCTTCTCGCGCGTAGTGGGCGGGGTGAGGTCGGCGGGGGTGAGGACCTCCCTGCTGGCGTAGTACCAGTCGAGGGCAAAAACGGCCTCGATCTGGGTGACGATCGACCCGGTGAGGCTCACGCTGGTGTCGTCGTAGGTGATGCCGGCTTTCTGGAAGGAGGGCGTGTCGTAGTCGGGGGCCACCAGGTTGTGGGATCCGATGTAGGCCTCGCGCCCGTCGACGACCAGGATTTTGCGGTGGTTGCGCAGGTCGGGGCGGCGGATGTGCCCGCGCAGGGGCGCGAAGGGCAGCATCTTGTGCCAGAGGATCCCCATGTCGTCGAGGCGACGCCGAAAGGCCTTGTGGCCGGGGATCGTGCGCAGCCCGTGGTGGTCGACGAGGAGGCGCACGGTGACGCCGCGGGCCTTCGCGCGTTCGAGGGCCTCGTAGAAGGGGGCCGTGTACTCGTCCCACGACGTCTGGAAGTAGAGCGCGTTGACGTGGTGGGTCGCCCGNGCCCCCGCGTTTGTCCCCACGCGCTGTGACGAGGCTGGGGCCGCCTCCCCAGCAAGCGCGCGCAGCCGGGGAGCAAGGTCGCGCGCGGCCTTCTCGGGTCCTGTGGTCATGGGGACGGTGACCCTCACTCCCCTGCCCGGTGCCGCCGCGAGGGGCCCCGACTGACCGTTCACCGACACTTCAGCCGACAACATGGGTGGTTGGCTCATACGGGGTTGCGTCCCACGTGCGAGCGCTGACCGCAATGACGGCGACCGGGCACGTGCCGGCCTCGCCTCGATCAACACGCGGAATCGCCTTGTCGAGGCTCGTCACGGTCGTCGTGGTCAGGTCGAGCGGCAGGGCCAATTCCCACTGTCGCGGGGTCCTCTTCTTCGCTGGGCAACGCGTCGCGCAATACACCTCATCCACGCAGACGTTGCGATAGTCTGCCCATAAGTCGCACGCAAGATCAAGAAGTGATGGGCGGTCTTTCGTGATGATGACTGCGCCGTCGATCAGGCCGTCCTCGTACCAGGCACGGTAGGCTGCGAGATCGCGGTCAAGGTTCCCATCTTTCGCATTCCATTCCACGTCGACCAAGACGCGCCCTTTGCGATTATCGACCCAATAGGAAGGAGTCTCACTGTGGGGTAGCACCTCAATTGCGCGCCATCTCTCGCGATATTCGATGTACCCTTCACGCTTGACGACGTATTTACATTCCGCCCATCCGCGTTCCCGAAGCTCCCCATTGAGACGGTCGGCCATTGCGGAGTTATTCCCACCAGCTCGAAGTAGGAGGTTCGCCGAAAAGCTAAAATCATCCAATACGTCGATAATATCCATCCACTCATCGCGGGCGACAGCGGCGAGAACGCCACACGCATTTCTCACTTCAAAGAATGAAAACCTATCACGGACGCTCGGGGGAACAATATCCGGGTTATCATACGACGCTGTCTGGATCATTTCGTCATCGTAACACGACGGTAGTCACCCCTCAGGTATGGTCGGCGTTATAGGACGCTACGTGTTACCGACAGGGCACCTTTTCCGCTTGCTGGTGCGGGAACGCAGTGGTTGGGGTTTCTAGGTTCTAGGTGTGTTTGTCGTGGGGGGCGGTGCACCCGATCCGTAGGCATGACACCCCTTCTGATCGGGTGTAGCGCGACGGAACGGGTGTAGCGCCTCTTGTTCGGAGCCGGGCGGGTATTTCGAGGTTGTGTGGCTGCGTCTGATGCTGCCGCTTGTGTGTGTCGGGAGGAAATGCCCGCGGTTGGGCTTGTTGCGGGAGGCGGTGCACCCGATCCGTAGGCATGACACCCCTTCTGATCGGGTGTAGCGCGACGGATCGGGTGTAGCGCCTTTCGCATGGCCTTCGTCAAACAGACCTGGAGTGCGAACGGGGAGGAACTGTCCGCAGTTGTGCTTGTCGTGGGGGGCAGTACACCCGATCCGTAGGCATGACACCCCTTCTGATCGGGTGTAGCGCGACGGATCGGGTGTAGTGCGTCTTGTTCAGAGCCGGGCGGGTATTTCGAGGTTGTGTGGCTGCGTCTGATGCTGCCGCTTGGGTGTGTCGGGAGGAAATGCCCGCGGTTAAGCTTGTTGCGAGAGGCGGTGCACCCGATCCGTAGGCATGACACCCCTTCTGATCGGGTGTATCGCGACGGAACGGGTGTAGCGCGACGGAACGGGTGTAGCGCGACGGAACGGGTGTAGTGCGACGGATCGGGTGTAGCGCGTACCGTGTCCAGTACTCACCGCACCCGCGCGCGAGCCGGAGCTACGTGCGTCAACGGCGCAGCAGGACTTCGCCGGAGGACAACAAACAGGGGCGAGGCCCAAGCCTCGCGGCTCGGACCCCTCCCTATGTCGTATGAGCGCGGTTATATCTCCGCGTGAGCGCTGCGACGACCGGCGTGTGCATCGGCAGCGCAGCGCGCTCGATAACGGGTCAGCTAGGTGTCAACCCTGAGTGTCGGCAGCGACCAGCGCGCTCGATGACGGGTCAGCTACGTGTCAACCCTGAGTGTCGGCAGCGAGCAGCGCAACGCTTACCGCCTCACTCTCCGCCCTTGCGGCGGCGTATGCGCTTACGGGCGCGGGGCGCGCGCGACGAAACAGAACCGGCAGAACCAGCAGCGCCACCATCAGCGCTACCGGAGCACGGCAGTGCAACACTCCCTCACGTTGCCAATGCCGCACGCGCCAGTTTTCAGGCGACAGGTGTCAGGCGGCACAGAGACCACGCCGAAGGGGGCGAGAGGCACCGGTTCCACCATATTGCTTGTTACCGAAGAGGTGCTACACCCGATCGGGAAGATTCAACTCCTTCTGATCGGCTGGAATCTTCCCGATCGGGTGGAATCCTGTCGGCGGTGCAAGCACGCTAGCACCATGAAGGACGACCGAACGCACGCCACGGCCAACCCCCATCGGTGACGCGAGCGCACCTCCCCACCCACGCCTCCCCCACCGACGCCTCCCCGACGACGTCCGGGACCAACCCCACCGACGTCCGGGACTGACCCCCAACCAACACGCTATGTTCTATCACCCTATGGTCGAGGCCACGCAACACACCCCAATTTAGATCTATATTTAGATCTCATGCGTATTACCATTAACGCATGACTGACGACCTGTACGCCCCCCTGCCCACCATCGCGGGTGGCTTTTCGACGGTTCTGTCGGACCCGCCATGGCGATTCCAGAACCGCACAGGCAAGGTCGCACCCGAACACAAGCGCCTCGGCCGCTACGGAACCATGTCGCTGGATGCCATCAAGGGCCTGCCCGTGGCTGACGTGGTGGCGCCCAACGCACACCTGTACCTGTGGGTTCCCAACGCTCTCCTCCCCGAGGGCCTCGACGTCATGTCCGCCTGGGGATTCCGATACGTCTCCAACATCGTCTGGGCGAAGCGACGCAAAGACGGCGGCCCCGACGGTCGCGGCGTCGGATTCTACTTCCGCAACGTCACCGAACTGCTCCTCTTCGGCGTCCGAGGCAGAATGCGTACCCTTTCCCCCGGGCGCCGCCAAGTCAACATGATCGAAACCCGCAAACGCGAACACTCCCGAAAGCCAGATGAACAGTACGACCTCATCGAGGCCTGCTCACCCGGCCCCTACCTCGAGATGTTCGCCCGCTACCCCCGAGCCGGCTGGTCCGTGTGGGGAAACGAAGCAGACGAGAGCATCGAACCGCAGGGCCGTGTCTACAGCGGCTACGCCGGCGGGAAGATCGAGCGTCCCCTCGCTCCCCTCCCGATGCTCGACTCCCACCAGCGCCTGCCCCACGATTCAGAAATCGCAGTCAGCGCGCAGCTGCGACGCCAGTACGAGGAAGGCGCATCGATCAGCGATCTCGCCGCACGCTACGACTACTCGATCGCCCGCGTACGCCGCTACCTCACCCTGGCCAACACCCCGTTGAGGCAGCGCGGAGCACGCCCCCAGGCGGNGCGCGCCCGCCCCCTCACCCAGCGGCACCTGGCCATCCGGGGAGGACACGGGGCGGGGGAAGGCGGAGGAGGCCTCGTTCATGGAGCGGGAATCAGACAAGCTCACGCGCTCCTCGGCCCGAGGCAAAACGGTCCAACGCGCCCGTCTTCGCCAGCGCATTCGTCAGCGCCCACGCGAGGATGCCAGCCAGGACGATGCCGGACGCCACGCCGGACACCAGGTAGACAACGTTGTAAGCGACGCCCTTCCCAAGGTTCCCCTCCGTGAAGAGCTCGAGGACCCACTCGCAGGCGAAGGACAGCGCGCCGGCGGCGGCAGCGACCCACACGTTGAAGCGGCGGTAGGCGACAAGCGCGAAGACGATCTCGGCGCCGATGCCCTGCGCGAGGCCCGAGTACAGGGTCGCGATGGCCCACTGCGAACCCAAGCCCATGGAGACGGTCGCCGCCAGCAGCTCAACGAAGAGCGCGGCGCCGGGCTTGCGAATGACGTAGCCGCCGAGCGTGCCACCCAGCAGCCAGATACCCGTCACCAGGCCACCCAGGCCGGGCAAGAACTTTCCAAACACATCGAAAGCGGCGCCGCCGACCGGGTTCCAGGCGACGAAAATGAGGCCGCACGCGACGCCCAAGACAGCGGCGGTGACAATGTCAATAACCCTCCAACGGAGGGAAACAGTGGTAGCCATGCGAAAATACTCCCTTCGTGTTGCACGGCGGCCACGAGGGAAGAGCCTTCCTACGCCGGTATGACCCGGATCAGGTTCTACGGTCGGGGTTCGTCCCCTCTCAGCTCGCTTCGAGCTCCCGTGGCACAGTGGTGAGCATAGTCACCTGGTATTTGTCGCGCTACTCGTGCAGGTGAGGACCCTGATGCGGCCCCTCGCCCGTCCCGCCGTCACCCAGGACGCCGCGCGCCGCGCGCCGCAGCAGGAAATGCCGGTTCGCGAAGGCCGCGCCGACGATGAACGCGATCCACACCAAGGAATAAACGAGGCCGGGGCGCGTATCGTCCCACATCGCCAGGATGACGCCCATGGCGCCCATAAACGCCAGAACCACCCACGCGCCGACGGCCCCGCCGGGGGACTTGAAGTGCGAAGCCTTGTGCAGCTGCGGGCGCTTGCGCAGGTACACCAGGTAGGACACAACGATGACGACCCACACGCCCATGAACAGCGTCGCCGACACCGAGGTCACCAGTGTGAAGGCCGCGGAAATCGACCCGCCCGTCGCCATAATGACGATGGCCGTCAACAGGCACACACAGGACAGAAACAGGGCGTTGAGGGGCACGTGATGCTTCGACAGGCGCGCGAAGATGCGGGGAGCCTGCTCCTGGCGGGCCAGACCGTAGAGCATACGCGACGTCGAGTAGATACCCGAGTTCGCGCTAGACGCCGCCGAGGAGAGCACCACCAGGTTGACGATCGTGGCCGCAGCACCCAAGCCGGTCAGCGAGAACATAGTGACGAAGGGGGAGCGATCGGGACTCACCTGGTCCCAGGGGGTCACCATCATGATGGCCGCGAGCGCCGCCACGTAGAAGAGCATGATGCGCACTGGGATGGAGTTGACGGCCTTCGGGAGAGTGGTGTCCGGGTCGTCGGTCTCCGCGACCGTCGTGCCGACCATTTCGATGCCGATGAAGGCGAAGAGCGCGATCTGGAAGCCGCCCAGGAAGCCAGTGAATCCGTTCGGGATGAAGCCTCCGTGGCTCCACAGGTTCGAGACGGCTGCGACCGTCCCTTCCTCGTCGACCGCGCCCATGGCGACCATGCCGAAACCGACGACGACCAGGGCGATAATCGCGATGATCTTGATGAGTGCGAACCAAAACTCCGTCTCACCGAAAGCCTTGACCGTCATCGCGTTCAGGGCGAAGAGCAGCAGGGTCGTCGCGCCGATGGGAACCCACGCAGGCAAGTCCGGCCACCAGAAGTGCGTGTAGCCGGTGATAGCGATCATGTCCGCGACGCCGGTGACGACCCAACACGCCCAGTACGTCCACCCCGTCACAAAGCCCGCCCACGGGCCGATCAGGTCGCGCGCAATGTCCGCGAAGGTCGCGTACTTGCGATCCGACAGGAGCAGCTCGCCGAGCGTGCGCATGAACAGGAACAGGACAGCGCCGATGATCATGTAGACCAGCAGGATCGACGGACCCGCGACGGAGATCGTCTTGCCCGAACCCATGAACAGGCCCGTCCCGATCGCGCCGCCGATCGCAATCAGCTGAATATGGCGATTCTTCAGGTTTCGCTGGAGCTTTTCGCCACCCCCTTGCCGGGGCTCGTCATGAACGGCTGGCTCACTGCTCATTCGTTTTCCTTTCCGCCGGATGCCGCCCGCGGGCGGCGTTTTGCGCGGTCTTTGCGTGCGCGCGGAGCACGCTTGACCCTCTAACGCTACCGCAACGGCCCAGTAGCGTCCGAATCCAGGTGTCACACAGCACGCCCCGAGCGCTTCCAAGCCGCCACCGCACACGTGGCAACCAAGCAAGTTAGGTTAGGA
>NZ_LT635869.1:266347-268542 GCF_900128465.1 Actinomyces bouchesdurhonensis
CACGCGGAGTAGCCGCGGCGGAGTAGGTGCGGGCGCGCAACGGAGGACTAGGCCCGGCGGGGCACCCAAGCACGGCACGCGCGGCGCAGTAGGCAAGACGCTGCGCACGACATCCGGGCACACGGCATCCGGGCGCACAACAGAGTAGACGCGGCGAGCCCCATCAATTCCGCACGTAATTTGGATACCCTTACTTTTCTTAGCCCCTTAGAAAACCGCAGAATTTCAACAATCCGGTTTCAAAGCTTTAAGTATTCGCGAGGGAATTACGTGCGACTTTAAGAAGGGACGCACAATCAAGGGAGCATTACACCGTCTCCCAGCTAGTGCAATGCTCCCTCAACGGTGCAACACCACTGAGGAACAAGCCCAAACACGGCGGGACGACTAACGAGGCACACAATGCACCACTTGGGTAGGGATGACACTACCTAGCGCACCGCACCACTTGCTAGCTAGTGCGCTGCTCCTCTCAGTGGGGCAACGCCTCTGAGCACAAGTCCGAACGCGGCCCACACCACAACCACACACCAGGCAGTAACCGCCCCGTTACAGGGCGCTGCACCCGTTATGTGGCGCTGCACCTCTTACGTGGCGCTGCACCCGATCAGAACGGGTGCATTGCCTACGGATCGGGTGCATTGCCTACGGATCGGGTGCATTGCCTACGGATCGGGTGCAGCGCCCACACTCACAAGCCCAACCGCGGCGAGCATCCGGCAGCCCGCAGCCTACGCCCCGCCACCGTCCGCACATTCACCAATTCCGCACGTAATTCCCTGACGGCCACACGCAACAACACCCCAGAAACCGCAGGATTTCAACGTTCTGACTTCAAAAGTTGAAACACGCGCAGGGGAATTACGTGCGAAATTTGGGGGACACACCCGGACGGACACTCAGCTCACCATCCGTGAACCACACCTCCAACAGACACCCCCCGCAGCCGTGAGGCTGCGGGGGTGCAAAGTTGGGTGACGCGCTCACTACAAGTCATTCGCCGACGAAATGCTGCGACGACGGGACATCAACGACACCCGCACAGGCCAAAACGACGGAACATCAACAACGCCAGCGAATACCGCGACGACGAAACCTCAACGACATCAGCAGATGTCGGCACGGGGGCTCAGAAGCTCAGCGGCCCTCGAGGTAGCTCTTGGCCGCGACCAGGACCTGCTCCCACATGCCGATCGCGTCCTCGTACGCCTGGCGGGCCTCGGCCTCGTCGTCGGAGACGGACGCCAGGCCGGACTCCTCGACGTGGATGGCGACGCCGCCGCGCTCCTCGGAGAGGGAGACCTCGACGCGGGTCGCGTACTCGTCGGGCAGCTCGTCGTCGGCGAGCGGGTACCAGCGGAAGGCCACGACGTCCATGGGGTCTTCGTCGGCCTTCTCGATCAGCCAGTCGCCGGCGTCCGGGTCGCTCACGCGGTAGAGGCCGTCGTCGCCGAAGCTCACCTCGTGATCGCCCAGCGGGCCGTCGTTGACCCACCAGCCAGGTTCGGACACGAGCGCCCACGCGGCCTCAATGTCGCAGTTCACGACCACGTCTGTGGAGACGCGATCCAGATCATCCTCGACGTCAGTGTCGGAAGTCGTATCAAAGAAGCTCATACCTCAACGGTACCGTTTCACGCGCGCCCCGGCATGTGATCGGGACAGCAAACAAATCCATTGGTGAGGGTGTGGTCACAGTGTCGTCCCATGTTGCTCGTCCTTGGCACACGATGGCACGCGACGAGGCCGTGGCAGACCCACCGGAGATGGCGGGGCCGGCCACGGCCTCGTGCGTGGAGGGGCGCTCAGGCGAGGCGCGTGATGCGGTAGCGCCAGTCCACGGGGCCTGCCTGAAGGGTTTCGACGCGGTAGTGCTGCGTCGAGTCCTGCAGGTGCGCGAACAGCGGCTCGGGCTGGTGGGGCGCACAGATCTGGAGGTTTTCGCCGACGGGCAGGTTGTCGACGGCGGCGAAGAGGACCGCGTGGCGCACGACGCGGGGGATGGAGTGGATGACGAGCTCGTCCGCGCCTGGGCGGTGGATGACGCCGGCGCCGCCCGCGTGGACCTTGCCGTGTCCGCCGCCGTGTCCGCCGCAACCGCAGCCCCCCGCCGTGGAGGTGATGGGCTCGGCGGCCATCTCGCGGGGGCGCTCGGCGGGGGCCTCAGGGGCCTGGGCGCCGTGGCCTCCGCAACC
>NZ_LT635869.1:268903-271013 GCF_900128465.1 Actinomyces bouchesdurhonensis
CGCAGCGCCCGAGGCGCCGCAAGCGCCCAGCGCCAACGTTCCGACGAGGGCGATCGCGCCGATCGTCCGGGCGGGGGTCCAGATTTTCCGAAGGGCTTTCATGTGTCTGTCTCTTTCATGCGATGAAGGCTTATGTTTCTTATGCTCAGCGCTTACGTGTCGCGCAATTTCGACGACTGCGCGCAGGTATGACGTCGCTCAGGCGGCCATCGCGAGGGGCGCCTCGCGCGCGAGCTCGGGGGCCTCCACGTATTCGGGAAAGTAGCGGCGCAGCGTGCGGTTCCACTTGTTCGCGGGCAGGTCGTGCATGGCGGCCATCGCGGTCCCGTACTTGGAGATTTTCACGGGTCGCACGCCGCCCTCCCACAGGAGGTGGTCGACGACGGACGGGGTCGCACCCGACTTCGTTTCGATGATGACCAGGTCGGGGCGTGCGACCTCAGTGCCGTCCGTGCGCAGCGAGCGCCACGACAGCTTCGTGTCAACGGTCGCGCGGCCCGCTCCGCCGGGCAGGAGCAGTGTGTTGCGCTCGTAGGATCCGGCCAGGACCGGCTCCAGGGCCGGGACCAGGTGCGCGTAGCCCGTGTGCTCAACCTTGCCCGCGACCCAGGAACGGCGCTCGCCCGCGAGAGGAGCCCCGGCCTCGTCCCAGGAGATCGACATACGCTTCTTGACGGTCAGTCCGCGCGGGCCGCGGGTCTTGACCTCCAGGAAGGAGGCGCCGGTGGACAGGTAGGTGCGGGCGCGGACCTTGAAGCGGCGGCGGCGCTTGAGCGCGGTCAGCAGGTACGAATCCATGTCGGGGGTGTCGTAGTAGGTGGAGGCGTAGCACTGGGACACCTGGCCGGCGATCTGGAGGACCCGGGTTTCCTCGGGGAGGCGGCTCAGGACCGACGAGGCCGTGGCGGCGTCCAGCGCGTACTTGCGGTCCACGCGGGTCAGCATCGCGGCGCGCTCATTCAGGTCGTCGAGGCTAATCGTCTCGAGGTCGGCGAGAGTTGCGTTCAGGGTGGCGTTCATGAGTCGTGTCCTGTCGTGTGGTTGGGCTGCGGGCCGGGGGCGAGGCCGGGCCAAGTCTGCTGTCAAGGGCGAGTCGGCGGGCCGGGGGCGAGGCCGGGCCAGCGGGTCAGGCGACCTTCGAGCGAACGTCCACGAGAGTCAGGTCGTTCACGAGGTCGAGCTTGACGACGTTGACCGAGGCGACGGACGCGCCGAGGCGCTGCTCGAGGGCTGCTTTCAGTTCCGCCGGGTCGGCGATCGCGCGGTCCAGCTGGACGGTCTGCGACGTGTAGCGGCCGAAGACCAGCTTCGAGTCGCCGAAGGCGAGGGCCGCGAGGATCAGGGCGATCAGGCCACCCAGGAGCGGGGTCACCGCGGACGACATTCCCGTCAGCAGGCCGAGGGCCAGCGACGCGAAGTAGTAGGCGATTTCCGTCTGCGAAATCTGGTCGGACCTCAGGCGGATGATCGAGAGGACACCGAAGAGGCCCAGGCCCAGGCCTGCGCTCACGGTCGAGTTCGCGAGGATGATCGTGACGGCGAGGACGCCGACATTCACACCGAGGAAAGCTGCGACCAGGTCGGCGCGGCGGTGCCGTGGGAAGTACAGGCCGAACACGAGGGCGGCCATGGCGACCAGGTCAATGGCGATCAGAATCAGGGCGGTCATTGGTGTCTCCTTTTGTCGATGCACCTATTTCCCCACGCGACCCTATGAACAACCTATGAACGCCTCATTCGTCCCTTATGACTTTCCTGGGATAATCCTGAATGCCAGACACTCGGGCGCAACGGCGCTCACTGACGCACAATGGAACCCATGAGTACCCGACCTGGGGCCATCGGCGCCCCCACTGACCGAGAACTGCGCACACTCACGGAGGAAACCCCGGCCTCGGGCCCGGCGCGCTCCGTGAAGCTCCTGGCCGCCATCGCGACTTTCGGCTCCCTGCTGTTCGGCTACGACACGGGCGTCATCGCGGGCGCACTGCCGTACATGTACATGCCGAGCGTGGCCGGCGGACTCGGAATCAACGAGTTCGAGGAGGGCCTGGTCGGCGGCGTCCTCGCCATCGGCGCCGCGATCGGGGCTATCGGCGCCGGGCGCCTG
>NZ_LT635869.1:271682-312240 GCF_900128465.1 Actinomyces bouchesdurhonensis
TCCGCGTGGCGGTGGATGCTGGTGCTCGCCACGATCCCCGCTGTGCTCCTGTGGGTCGGGATGCGCCTCATGCCCGAGTCGGGCCGCTGGTACGCGTCGAAGGCTCGTTATTACGAGGCCGTGGGCGCCCTCAAGCGCATCCGTGACCCCCGCCGCGACGATGTGGCCGCCGAGATCAGCGAGATCATCGCCTTGCACGCGGCCGAGACTAGCCAAGGCCACTGGACCCTGCGGCGCACCGCGTCGGTCGCGTGGACCAGGAGGCTCCTGTTCATCGGCATCGGCCTAGCGTGTTTCGACCAGCTGACCGGCATCAACACCGCCATGTACTACCTGCCGAAGATCCTGGCAGCCGCGGGGTTCAGCTCCGCCGATTCGATCACCCTCAACGTCATCACGGGGGCCGTCGCGTGCGTGGGCGCCGCCTTCGGCCTGTACCTTGTGTCGAGGTTTGCTCGGCGCCACGTCGGCATCTACCAGGAGACGGGCGTGACCGTGTCTCTGTTCGCTCTCGCTCTCGTCTTTGGGCTCGGCATCGGCCCCTACACGCTGGCTGACGGGAGCATTTCGCCTGAGATTCCTTCTTATTTGCCGTGGCTGGTCCTCGTCCTCGTGTCCCTGTTCGTGTTCGCTAAGCAGTCCGGCACCGTCAACTGGGTGCTGGTTTCCGAGATCTTTCCCGCCCGTATTCGCGGCGTCGCCCAGGGGTTCGCGGTGGGCTGCGGCTGGATGATGAACGCAATCGTCACGTGGCTCTTCCCGATCATGATCGGCCACCTGGGGGCGACCTGGACCTACCTGACGTTTGGCCTCATTAATGTCGTGTCCCTGTGCTTCTACCTATTCATCGTGCCTGAGACGCGCGGGGTGTCCCTGGAGAAGTTCGAACACAACTTCTCGACGCGCTACGGGGTGTAGCCGCCCTACTGCGTGCGCCCGGGGCCCGACGCGAGATCGCCACACACCTGCACACCGCACACCCGCATGGTTCCCCACAAATGTCGCACGTAATTCCCCTCCCCGTTATTCAAACTTTGAAATCTGATCGTTGCAATTCCAACGTTTTCAGGGGACATCGAAAACTGACCAAGGGAAATTACGTGCGACTTTTGTAGGAAGGCGCACGCCAGCAAACGCGCGTCAGCTGTCGCCTCGCATCCAGGGGTCGCCTCGCATCCAGGGGTCGCCCCGAACCCGACGCTCGCCCCTCCGACAATCCCGGTACGCTCGCGGCTCAAACCTCGTGTGGCGTGCGNCGAGGATGCGGGGCGCGTGGCCGCCGGGATCCTGGCCGATCCGGGGCACTATGAGAATCAGACCCTCGACGTGACGGGCCCCGAGGCCCTCACCCTCGACGAGATCGCCGCAATCCTCACCCGCGTGCAGGGACGCCCCGTCACCTACGTGCGCGAAACCGTCGAGGAGGCGTACGAGTCGCGCAAGAAGTGGCCGGCCGCCCAGTGGGAGTACGACTCGTGGGTGTCGACCTACACGTCGATCGCCCGCGGCGAGATGGACGTCGTGTCCACGACCGTGCGCGACGTGACGGGCCGCGACCCGCTCACCTTCGAGGAGGTCGCCCGGGTGGCGCTCACGTCGGGCCGCTGACTGTCGCGATTGTGGTGCGGTTGGGACGGACTCGTTTCTCTTATCAGGGACGAGGCCTGGGGTCCCTCATGCGCTCATGCTTGCTGCCTCCGTCACACTCCTGGTAGCGTCGGGGCAGTCAAACGGTAAGGAGATGCCATGAAATCCAAGAAGCACATCCTCGTGACGCTGATCGTCGCGGTCCTGGCAGGCATCGTCATCTCCCCGATGCTGCCCCTCGAATACCGTGAGGCCATCGCCTCTTTCGGCTCTTCAGAGTTGAGTGTGGGTGGAGGCGTCTAGGCCTCCTGCGATGAGGAGCATTCGGAGTCTGTAGTTGGTGGGGTTGCGGTAGCCTCTGGCGGCGCGTCTGCCCAGCTCGATGATTCCGTTGATGGCTTCTGTTGGGCCGTTGCTTGCTCCGCCGGTATCGAAGTAGGCCAAGAATGCGTCCTTCCACTTGCGTAGGGTCCGGCCCAGGCGAGCGATCTCGGGGATGGAACAGGCTGGTAGGCTCTCGATGAGACGAGCGGCCAGGCGTTGGCCTTGGGCGGGTGTGTCTTGATGGAAGACGTCTCGGACTTGCCCGGTGAAGGTAGGCGACTTCGACACTGATATGCGCCTCATCTGCCGTGAAGGCCTCACGGAGGCGTTCCTTTTGACGCTTCGTGAGCCGATCACGCGAGGCGCGCAAAAGATTGCGGATCTGATAGAGGGGGTCACCTTTGCGCCCGCGGTGACCGGTCGTGTCTTGCTGGACGCGGCGACGCACCTCGTCAAGGGCGTCGCCAGCGAGCTTGACGATATGGAAGGCGTCGAGGACGCTGGTGGCGTCTTGGAGTTGATCGTCGATGGCGTTCTTGCTGTCCCTGGAAGGGATCCAGCGTCGCGATCTGGATACCGGAGCGAAACTCTTCGCCGCGCTCTTCGAGCCAGTTCTCATGCGCGGTGCCAGACCTTNTTCTGTTGGGCCGTTGCTTGCTCCGCCGGTATCGAAGTAGGCCAAGAAGGCGTCCTTCCACTTGCGTAGGGTCCGGCCCNGGAGCAGCAGCAGGTAGGGTGAGACATTGTCGAGGTCCTTTGAAGATCGCGGGGGTTGAAGTCCGCTCATCATCAAGGACCTCGACCTCTACCCGCAACCCCCGACCAACACCCGGTCACCCACACTCAACTCGGAAGAGCCCCTCTTTCTTCGCGCACCCGCTGTACTACCTGGGCTTGGGTGACTGGTGAGCACTCCGAAACCACGCACCTAAGTCAGGAAAGCAGCGAAGTAATCACAGATACGTTGCTCTCATCAAGCTGATCGTCGAGAAGCAGAAGGTGGTCTAGACGGGGGCTGAACTGTACCGGCCCCCGGATCAGGGCCCTACCTCTACATCTGCGTGGTGCGCTCAGCTTTTCGCTGTCTATTCAGCTCTTGGCGCCGAGCCAAGGAGATGGGGCGCTGATAGATCTCCTCAAGAAGTGCACTCATAAACTCGAGAAGGTCATCGCAATCCTCCGCATCAATCGTGGCATCAAGATCACCATGAGCCATCTCATTACCCATCAATCGAACCTGATGTGACAGGCCTGCCAGCGTCGGATTAATCAAGCGAGACTCTTCAAGGCCGTCGATCTTCTGCTTCAGCGTCCCCTGCGTAATGTCCTTGTCCTTGCATGTTGCCTCGATGACGGTTCGAGCTAGCAGGACAGCTGCACGGTATGCACCCACAGACTGACAGATGTAAGCCTCAGAGGCCGCTCCCGCAATATTCGGCGGAACATCCGAAAATTCACGTCCATTTGGCACTTTCGGTGACCACTCGACGTCAGGCTGATCTTGCGTGAAAAACTGCTTCACCGTTCCATCAAAAGTATAAATCTCCACGAAAGATGCCAAACCGACCGAGATAACACCGCACCCATCGCAAGTGTACGCGTGCATGTAGATCTGTTCATCGAAGGAACGGATTACATCGCCAAAAGGTGTCTGCCGCGCTTCCTTGCGACAGTTCCAGCAGTGTCGTGATGCCATGTCGCTACTCTAGCCCTGAAGTGACGATCCCCGTAACCAAACGTGGAACCAAATTGAAGAGATACTCACCAAGAGCTTCACCCTCCTCACAAACCCACCGGTCTTGACATTCAGACCCCGTCTCAATATCCTTAGATGAAACGTTTCATCCTCATTGTGGAGGACCAATGACTACTTCATCTCAAGACCTCGTCTCCCACCTCATCGAGCTGTCCAACCAGATCGGCGCGGACACGGAATACACGCGCTCGGGGGGCGGGAACTCGTCCGCAAAGATCGGAGATACCCTCCTCATTAAGCCCAGCGGGGTTCCGCTCGCGACCCTGCGCGAGGAAGACTTGGTCCCGCTCGACATTCCNTGCCGCTCGAGATGTCCGCGAACGACCCCGTCCGGGTGGGAACACCCACGACCGCCGACGCGGTGTCGTGGGACCCGACGGCGACAACCGGGGTGCGCTCACCCGTCGAGGTGCGCAGGTCGAGCCCCTCAACGCGGGCCTCACCGATGACCTCCCCCGGCGAGATGAGCGGCGGGAAGATGTGCTCGACCCCGAAATCGTCGCGCAGCCTCTTGAGAATCTCGGGATCCCAGTCGCGCCCCGCGGCGTTGACGAGGCCGGTCGTCGACGCGTTCGTCAGCTCGCTTCGCGCATGACCCGTCAGCCAGTACGCCAGCAGATCGGGGATCAGGAGTGCCGTGCGCGCACATTCCGCGCGCGCCTCCGCCCGGTCGGCCACGCGCTGGAACAGCGTGTTGAAAGGCTGGNAGCACACATCAGCTACGACAGCGCACCGCCGGACCCGAGGAGCGCGTCGGCCTCGTCCCAGAGGGGCGCGTGGGAGGCGCGCGGCTCGTAGGTGAGAAGCGCCGACGACGCCCGCGAGATGGCACGAAGGTCCATCAGCGTCCCGCTGGCCGCGCCAATGGCGCGCAGGGAGATGAGCATGTTTCCGAGGGCCGTGGCCTCGACGGGTCCCGCAATGACCGGGATGCCCGTCGCGTCGGCGGTCTCCTGCGCCAGCAGGCGATTCTTCGACCCGCCTCCGACCAGGTGAATCGCTTCAGGGTGGGTGCCGCTGAGCTCACTCGTCCGTCGGNTGGCCGAGGCGTTCCGTCGCGCGGTGGACGCGCCGAGCGTAGCGTTGTCGACGGACGGCCTGTCGGCGCTCGCGTCGGCACCTGGAGGGCCGCTGATCCCCGATCAGATCGTGTACGCGGGTTCCTTCCCGGTGGTCCTGGAGGCGACCGACACGGAGGACATCGTGTCGGCGAAGGTGTCGTTGCACCGCGCGCAGCACGGGCGCAGCCCCATTGTCGCCGTCATTCCCGGACTCGCGGTGGCGGCTGTGGGATGCACGAACGAGGCCTCGGATAACGCGTTGCACACCTTCCTGGACGCGTTGCGCGTCACGCGGGACGCGAACCTGCTCGGGCGTGTGCGCGTCATGGACGAGCGTGAGCGCGGCTTCATCGAGAACTGGGAGGCGGAGTCGTACCGCCAGAAGGTAGCTGCCACTCAGGGGTCGTGACACCCTGCTGAACATCTGAACATACTGTTCGTTATCACTACATTTGGGGCATGTTCCCAGACATGCCCCAAATGGCCGTCGGCGCCTATCCACGATAAGGTCCCCTGCACAGACTCCGGACACGCCCCTCAATCGGCACAGTAGGCGCGCGGACCGTCCTCATACGAATGTGGGCCGCGGCTCGACCGATAGTCGAGCCGCGGNTCATCATGCGCCCCACGAGGCCTGCTGGCCGCCCACTCGCTGCTCGCAGATGCGCTCGGAGTAGCCTGAGGCGGCGTAGGCCGCGAGCGGGTTGGGGTCGAGGCCCTGCTCCTCGCGGAGTTCGCCCAGGAGCGGGCGCACGTCGGAGGAGAAGGCGTCCATGAGCACCTGGTTGGCGGCCAGCACGTCGTGCTCGTCCTGCGCGGTCGCCAGCGCGTCACGGTCGACGAGGAGCGCCTTCGCGGTCGCCTCCTGAACGTTCATCGCGGAGAGGATTTCGCCGGGGATCTTCTCTTCGAGGTTGTGGCACTGGTCGAGCATGAAGTTCACGCCGGAGGTGGGCGCGAGGGCGCCGAAGGAGACGATTTCGTGCATGATGCGGAACAGCTGGAACGGGTCGGCGGCGCCCACGATCAGGTCGTCGTCCGCGTAGAAGCGCGAGTTGAAGTCGAAGGCGCCGAGGCGGCCGGCGCGCAGCAGCTGAACGACGATGAATTCGATGTTGGTGCCGGGCGCGTGGTGGCCGGTGTCGAGGCAGACGACGGCACGCTCCCCCAGAGCGGTCACGTGCGCAAGCGCCGTGCCCCAGTCCGGGACGTCGGTGTGGTAGAAGGCGGGTTCGAAGAACTTGTACTCCAGGAGAAGGCGCTGATGTGGAGCCAGATTCTCGTAGATAACGGACAGTGAGTCAGCGAGGCGTTCCTGGCGCGCGGCGATCGAGTCCTGACCCGGGTAGTTCGTTCCGTCGCCCAGCCAGATCTTGAGCGTGTCGGAGCCGGTCGCGTTCATGACGTCGATGCAGCGCAGGTGCGCGTCGATGGCCTTGCGTCGGATGGCCTCGTCGGAGTTCGTCAGGGAGCCGAACTTGTAGTCGTCATCCTGGAAGACGTTGGAGTTGATGGTGCCCAGGGTGATGCCCTGCGAGCGCGCGTGCTCCGCGAGGTCAGAGAAGTTGTCAACCATGTCCCAGGGGATGTGCAGGGACACCCGCGGGGTGATCCCGGTGAAGTGGTGAACCTGTGCCGCGTCGTCGATCTTTTCGTAGGCGTTGCGCGGGGTGCCGGGGCTCGGGAAGACCTTAAAGCGGGTTCCGGAGTTGCCGAACGCCCAGCTCGGCAGCTCGATGGTCTGCTCGCGCAGCAGGGTGCGGGCGCTTTCGGACAGGTCGGACAGGTGGATGGTCATGACGTCTCCTTCGACGTGTGGGGTGTGGATTGACGAGGCCGGGGCGACTTCGGGGGCCGGGACGGTCTCTCGGGGGGTGGCCTCGGTGGGCGATTAGGCGAGGTAGAAGTATTGACTGAGGAAGTGGGCGCTTCCTCCTCCGTCCGGCTGGAAGTACTGAGCCATCTCGGCTTGCCAGCGCGTATTGACCTCGAGGTCTTCCATGGCTGCGGCGGCCGCGCGGGCGTCGTCGGCCTCGTAGTAGCCGACGACGAGGCCGGTGTGCGGGTCGAGGAAGAGGGAGTAGTGGCGCCACCCGGCGTCGCGCAGGGCCTGGAGCATCTCGTCCCAGACACGCTGGTGCACGTCGGCGTATTCGGCGAGTTTCTCCGGGCGGACGCGCAGGAGGAAGCAGGCTCGGTGGGGGCTGGCCTGGCTCGTCGTGGCGAGCGTGTGGGCCAGCGGTGGGGTCTCGCTCATGGGAAATCCCTTCATCGTTGAACGGAAATTGATGGTGCCCATTCTAACGTGAATCGTTTCATTCAGCAAACAGGGTCATTCACGCAACCCGCGTTTTGCCGCATGAACGCGGGGTTGGCAGGCGCGACGGGCGCGCCCACCAACCCCGTCAGAAGTGGCGTCAGAAGTCGTAGTTGTCGATGTTGTCTGCGTTGAAACGCACGGGGTCACCGACGACGACGGTCTTGTTCTCGCCGATCGTGCGCTCACCGAGGTCTCCGGCGGTGAACGTCTCCCCGACCTCGCCCTTGATCGCGCCGCTATCGAGGGCGGCACCCGCGTAGGCCGCCACATATCCCAGCTGGGCGGGATCCCACAGGGCGAACTCCTTGACGGTCCCGTCCTTCACGAAGGAACGCATCTCGTTGGGCAGGCCCAGGCCGGTCAGCACAACCTTGCCCTTGTAGTCGGAGGTCGACAGGTAGCGCGCGGTGGCGGCGATGCCGACGGTGGTCGGCGACACAATCGCGTCCAGGTCGGGGTGTGCCTGGAGCAGGCCCTGCGCCTCTTGGAACGACTTCGTGTCATCGTCGTCGCCGTAGACCTTCGCGACGATCTCGATGCCCTTGTACTTGTCGTTCGAGGCGATCTCTTCCTCCATGAACTTGATCCACGCGTTCTGGTTGGCGGCGTTCGCCGTCGCGGAGAGGATGGCGACCTTACCGGATCCGCCGATCTGCTCGGAGACCATGTCGAGCATGGTGATCGCCACCTGCTTGGACTCGACCTGGTTGATGAACAGGTCGCGGCAATCCGCCGAGGCGTCGGAGTCGAAGGTGACGACCTTCGTGCCGGCCTTGCGCGCGTCCTGCAGAGCCGGGCACACGGCGTCGGGGTCGTTCGCTGCGATCACGAGGACGTTGGTGCCCGCCTGCACCTCGGAGTTAATGAAGGAGACCTGTGAGGAAGAGGAGGCCTCGAGGGGACCGACGACGTTGACCTCGGCGAATCCGATCGCGCCGGCGGCATCCTTTCCTCCGCCGAGCATGACGTCGGAGAAGGGGTTGTTCAGCTGCTTGGGAATGAAGGTGATCGACTGGGAGGACACGTCGTAGGAACCCGAAGCGTTCCCGCCGGAGCTGGGATCGCTGCCCTGCGTCGACGCTCCGCCGCCGCAGGCGGTCATCAGGAGGGCCGAGGCCAGCGAGAGTGCGCCGAGTGCGGCCACTCCTTTCTTCATGTGAGACATCGTTGTCTTTTCCTTTCGGGCGCACGCGCCCTGTTGCGGGGGCATGATGCCCCTCGTTGTGGGATTGTTAGGCGCTCGCCGCGCCCGGTGCGACGCTGGCGCGAGGGGTACGCGCGTCAGCTCGATGAGCCAGACGTTGGCGGATGGCATCCACCAGCGACGGCGCGACGACGGAACCGATCAGGAGCAGGCCCGTGACCAGAACCAGGATGACTTCGGGGATTCGGTTGAGGCGCAGCGCGTAGTTGAGGACGCCGATCGTGAGGACGCCGCAGACGCTTCCCCAGATCGAGCCTCGTCCACCGAAGACGCTGACCCCACCGAAGACGACGGCGGCGATGACGACCAGCTCCAGGCCCTCGACGTTGTCGGCCTTCGCCGCGGAGTAGCGCAGCGTCCAGTAGATGCCGGCCAGCGCCGCCATGAGGCCCGACAGCGTCAGGGCGATGACGCGGGAACGCTTCGTGTCGATACCGACGAATTCGGCCGCCTGCTTGGAGTAGCCCAGCGCGAAGAGGCCTCGGCCGTATGGGGTCTTGTGCAGCAGGAGCCAGAAGAGGACGACGAACAGGGCGACGGGGATCGCCATGTACGCAATGCCCGTGGATCCGAAGGAGCCGGTGACCGCGGAGGTCGCCCACTTCGGGAAGTCGGAGATGGACTGGTCGCCGATGACGACCAGGGCGAGGCCTCGGTACAGCGCGAGCGTGCCGATCGTGACCGCGAGCGCCGGCAGGCCCACGTAGGCGGTCATGATGGCGTTGACGAGGCCGCAGGCCAGTCCGATGAGGAGGCAGATCGCGATGCTCGCCCAGAATCCGACGCCCGACTGGACGAGGACGCCGAAGGATGCGCTGACGAGCCCGGCGGTGGAGGCGACGGACAGGTCGATGTCCGCGTTGATCATGACGAGGGTCATGGGCAGGGCCATGAGGAGCGTCGCCGTCACGTCCAGGGTGAGGAACGTGAGCGTGCGGGGCTGACTGAATCTGGGAACGAGGATGGTCGCGACCACGATGGCGAGGATGAGGACGAGGGTCATGTGCGAGTCTCGCGAGGAGAACACGCGGCGAATGGAGGCCATGAGGTCACGTGACGAGGCCTGAGTCGGGGTGTTCATCAGCGGTCCCCTCCTTTCTTGCGCAGCGCCTCGTGGCGGCGCATCGAGCTGACTCGGTCGACGACGATTGCGATGAGGATGAGCGCGCCGACGACGGCCTTTTGCCAGAATTTATCGACGCCGACGGCTGTGAGCGCGGACGTCATGGTGGTGAGGAGGAGGGCGCCGATGGCGGCTCCGTAGGCGGTTCCGACGCCGCCCGTCATTGCGACGCCGCCGACGACGCAGGCGGCGACGATGTCGAGTTCCATGCCTGCGCCCGTCGTCGCGCCGACGGAGTTAAAGCGGGAGGCGTAGAGGACGCCTCCGAGTCCGACGAGCGCGCCGTTGGCGACGAAGGCCGCAAAGACGCGCTTGGCGACGGGGATGCCGTAGACGGCTGCGGCCGCGCGGTCGGAGCCGATCGCGTAGAGGTCCCGGCCGGAGCGGGCGTAGCGCTGGTAGAGCGAGACGATCACGATGACGATGACCGCCAGGAGGGTGAGCAGCGGAAAGCCGGCGATCGTGGCGACTCCTAGGTCGCCGAAGGCCTGGGGGCGGTCGCCGGCGAAGTACTGCGTGGATCCCGCCCACCAGTTCAGTCCTCCTCGGAAGACGTAGAGGGTGCCCAGGGTGATGACCATCGCCGGGACTTTCGCCTGGGTGACGAGGAGGCCGTTGAGCGCTCCGAGCAGCGCTCCCAGCACGATGCCGGCGACGAAGACGACGCCGATGGGCAGCCCCGGGTTGGTGGCGAAGAGGAAGCCGGTGGCGAAGGCCGTGCAGCCGAGGATGGAGCCGACGGAGAGGTCGACGCCTTCGGATTGGATGATGAGGGATTGCCCGGCGGCCATGAGCATGGCGATCGTCGCGTTGAGGAAGAGGTCGCGCACGCCCTGGGCGGACAGGAAGCGCGGGTTGATCGCCCAGGTGAGGAGGACGAGGGCGATGAGGGCCGCGATCACGGGGAGCTCGCGCATCGACAGGAGAGAGCGCAGCTTCGATGGGGCGTGCTTCGTGGTCGCGGACGAGGGCGTGGCTGGCTGTCGGCTTATCGGCGACGGCCCGTGGACGCGGGAGGGAGGGGTGAGTGTTGCGGTCATGATGCGGCCTTTTCGTGGTCTGTTGCAGCCGTCATAATGGCGTCAGCTGTGGCTTCTTCTCTGGTGAATTCGCCGGTGATGCGTCCTTCGCACATGACGAGGACGCGGTCGGCCATGCCGAGGATTTCGGGCAGCTCGGAGGAGATCATGATGACGGCCACTCCCTTGGTGGCGAGGGTGGAGATCAGGCGGTGTACTTCGGCCTTCGTTCCCACGTCGATGCCGCGGGTCGGCTCGTCGACGATGAGGATCGTCGGGTCGGTGGCGAGCCATTTCGCCAGGACGACCTTTTGCTGATTGCCGCCCGACAGCGCGGACACGGGGGTGTCCTGGCTGGCCGTCTTCACTTCGAGGTTGGTGGACCATTCCTGCGCGACCGCTCGCTCGGTGCGGGAGTTGATGAGTCCGCAGAGGGCGAGTTTGCTGCGCAGCGTGAGGGCCGTGTTGCGGGCGACGGACAGGTCCATGACGAGGCCTTGCTTGCGCCTGTCTTCGGGTACGAAGGCGAGGCCGGCGCGAATAGCGCCCACCGTGTCGCCAAGCTTCAGCGGCTTTCCGAAGGCGGTCACGGTGCCGCCGTCCGCCTTGTCGATGCCCATGATCGTGCGCACGACCTCGGATCGGCCCGCGCCGACCAGGCCCGCGAGCCCAAGGATCTCTCCGCTGCGGACCTCGAAGCTCACGTCCTCGAAGGCGCCGTATCGGGTGAGTCCTTCAACCGTCAGGACGGGATCGCCGATCTGCGCGTCCAGCTTGGGGAAGAGCTGGTCGACGTCGCGGCCGACCATGTCGCGCACGAGCTGCGCCTTCGTGGTTTCCTTCAGGTCGCGGGTGGACACGTAGGCGCCGTCGCGCATGATCGTCACGTCGTCGCACAGGTCGAAAATTTCCTCCATCCTGTGCGAGATGAACATGAGGGAGGCCCCCTTGTCGCGCAGGGAACGCGCGACGGAGAAGAGGCGGTCGACCTCGTGCCCGGACAGAGCGGCCGTCGGTTCGTCCATGATGAGGACCTTGGCGTCCAGCGAGATGGCCTTCGCGATTTCGATGATCTGCTGGTCCGCGATCGACAGGCCGTCGGCCAGCTGGGAGGGGTCGATCGGCACTTCGAGGCGGTCGAAGAGCTCCTGGGCGTCGCGCCTCATGGCCGCGTGGTCGATGAGGCCGAAGCGCCCCCGGGGCTGACGCCCCACGTAGATGTTCTCGGCGACCGTCAGGTCGGGGAACAGGGTGGGTTCCTGGTAGATCACCGAGATTCCGGCGGCCTTCGACTCCGCCGGGGTCTTGAAGCGCACCGGATGGCCCTCGACCAGGAACTCTCCGGAGTTTGGCTGGTGGATGCCGGCGAGGACCTTCACAAGCGTCGACTTGCCGGCGCCGTTTTCGCCGGCCAGGGCGTGGATGCGGTGCGGATACAGCTCGATGCACCCATCGGACATCGCGGTGAAGGAGCCGAACTTCTTCACCGCGTGTTGAAGCGAGACGACTGGCCTGTCAGCTTCTCGTGTCATGTGGTCACCTCTTCATCGAGGAATGAAACGATTCAGATAAGAAGAGAGTGTGCCACATAACAATATGCGTGTCAACTCTACGCGTCAGCCTTGAACTAGCCAGGAAAATTGGAGCGTAAAGCTCCCAGGAGATGACACAATATGAACGTTTCATCACTCGAGTTTCTGAAAGAGTCACCATGACGCCGCCCCGCCAGACCTCAGAGGGCACGAGTCCCCAGGACGCGACCACTGCCTCGTCCCCCGCAGCGCCCCGCAAAGCCCCCGGCGTCAAGGACGTCGCCGNCCGCGGCGTCGCGTGTGCGGCGCTGCTGCGTGCCGGGCGTTCCCGTCGTTGGGGGCGCGTCGACGTGCCCCCAATCCTAGGACAAGGGGGTGGTGGCGTTCACTGTTCGGGTCGCTGTCGAACGAGGCCATGGTGGGTTTTTGGGGTGCGTGTGGGATGATTTTGGGGGGATTTGTCAGACGTGTTCGGCCACAGTCCTCGCCACATTGAGACGAAGTGGATTAAATGATGGTTAACTGACACACGCGCCGCCCGACCCCTGCACGCCCGTTCAGTGATTCGTGTCATATGTGCACGTCTGGGCAGGTCGCTGTACGGCAGACTGCCGCTCCCACAACGCAAGCCTCTCCCATCCCTCGGGAGCGCCAGTTCGAGAAAAGGGGACAATGTCATTATGCGGGAACGTATCAAGCAGCTGAGGCAGGCGACTGGCGGGAGATAAATCGAGCTGGCGATGCAAGTATTGAATGAGCGACAACTGCCCAAAGGAACGATTTCTCAAACCAGCCACCTCTTGCAGCCGCATATCATTACTGAACTTCGGCTTAATATCGAAAACACGATTAAACATACGCGCATGATGAGCGGCATAATTTCTTACAATATTCAGACACTTCAGCCACGATGCGAGCTGTGGAGCAGCAAGTTCACAGTCATCCGCAATGTCATGACGCACTTCCGTTGGAGAAAAGTCGTATAAGTACGACAACATCCCCCAGTCCATGATTTCAACGGCTGCCCAGATGGGCATGTCACCATGATAGTGTCGTCGATGATGCTCGACAAAGTCTTCTTTCGAAGAGTTTACAGCTCTTTCAAATTTCTCAACCCAAACCGCATGTCTACTACGACGACTCCCCTTATTCGATTGACGGGCATACGCACTTAGACGTGTCACATCTTGATAAATGAATGGGTCAACACTTCCCAGTCGATACCCAAGCATGGTACGGATCGCCATTTCAATACGATCCAATTCAGCAAATACGACATGACGCATGCGCTCGTCAAACTCGTATAGGTCGATGACCAAATCAAACGAAGCTCCATCGACAAACTCATCGTACGCCTGACCGGTATCTGGAGAAAAACGGCGCATGGGATACCAATACCCTGACAGTCGATAGTAGTTCAGTCGAGCAAGCTTCTCCTCTGCGCGCTCAACGTTATCGATACGCATCCCACGACTTCGTAGCAGCTCAACCTGTTCGGCGTAGGTTTTAAACACTTTCACGCGAGTCACGACACAGATCGCCTCTCCCGAATAGCAAGGACCGGCCCTGGACTCCCGCCGTGAGGCGGGTAGCGGAACCGGTCATGTTGCGTACAACAATACTCCTAAACAACGCGGGCACCACAACAAGTGCTAGTGACGCTCACCACTAGCTGCAAGCAAGTGGCCTGACTTTACTGTATTGACGGTGCACTCAGCGGCCAACATCGCCTCGCAACTAGACGATTGACACGCGGGGAGTTTCCTCCCTGCTGACGTTGATCGTGATCTCCTTCGTCCGCCGCAGGTGCGGGATCGCGTAACGGGGGTCGAATTGTGATAGCGGCGTGTACGCCTCATAGACGTCCAGCCCGCGACCAAGATCGATCACCCAGCCGGTATCGGTCACGATGCTACGGTCGTGGAAGTAATCAACGATGCCCCAATCGATGACGATTCCGAACTGTCCCCACGACTGCTGCAGCTGTTCGAACGTCGCTTCCTGCCTCGCGCGATAGTCATCCTCATCGCTCGCGCAGGTCTCGATAACAACGCGCGGCAGCCGAGCGGCGTCAGCGTGCTGGATCAGCTGCAGCAGAATTTCGTGCACGTTTCGGATTTGGTGAGGCTTGCGTAAGTATGGGTCACGGATCCGAATCTCAGCCGCATCGAACAGGTACGGGAGCAGGATGTCCGCCATGGAATGACCCATGCTCGGTTCGATCTTGTAGCGCCTGGGGACGGCACGCGCTTTCAACACGGCTCTACGGTCGAAGACCGGAGAAGCCGAGCTCCTGTCTCCGCGTGCATCCACAATATCGTCCGACTTCGGAAGACCGTCGGAAACCTCTCCAATACCCCGTTGACCGCTCCGCTCATCAGCATCGCTGCGCGACGTGAAGTACTGCGGATAGTCCAGCTCCTCCTGGGTGGGGACGGACCGGGCGCTCGAGGCGTCGTAGCGGTCCTGGTCTACGCGTCCCAGCATGTACGTGAAGTGAGAGCCGGACGCAGCCATGGTGTCGTCGAGTCGGATGATCTGATCCTTGACGCGCTTGCGCCCCTCGATCGCGAATCGGAGCAGTTCCTCAAGCTCCTCAGGCGCACCATCGCGCGCCGGGAAGATGAGTTTCGCCAGGCCCGAGAACGTCTTGCGCACGGCGTCCTGATCGCGCTTGGACATCGCCGGATCGAGCGTCGCGAGGGTATCCAGGTCACCCGAGTAATCCAGGGTGCGCAGGTGCCGCAGCGCCTCCGCCAGGTAATCGACGATGAGCCCGTACCCACGCGAGAACAGCTCGGGCCGCACAATGTCCACTTCCCATCCGGGCAGGTAGTAGTGGATGCGGTCCATGTACGCCGTGTCGTGATACGCCTCGGGCAGGGCCTCGAAAAGGTCGGCGCTGGCCAGCATCGCGGGTACGGTCCGCGTCGTGTTACCGACGAAGACCATCGAGGCCTCGGCCGTGATCGTGCTGTCGCCACGCGAGAACGACTTGTTCGCGAGATAGTTCTTGAGCGTGTCGACCAGGCTGCGCTCGACGCGCTTGTGCCCGGCAAATTCATCGAAGGCGACGACGTCCCAGTAGCCAACCAGGCCGATGCGCCGGGTCGCGTTATTAACGAAGAGTTTTGCCAGCGTCACCTCGCCGCCCGACACGAGGATGCCGTGGGGCGAGAATTCGGAGTAGATATGCGATTTTCCGGTGCCCTTGGGGCCCAGCTCGACGAGGTTGTAGTTGCGTTCGACGTAGGGAATGAGGCGGGTCAGCTGGAAGAGTTTCCCGCGCCGACTAAGCTTCGCGGGGTCGAGGCCGACCGAGGCGACGAGCAGGTCGATCCACTGGTCGGCGCTGAACGAGGCACGCCCCCGGCAATAGCGTCCGAAATCGAAGCGCGGCAGCTGGATGGCTTGAAGGCGGGAAACAATCCACGGGCTGGATGCTTTTGCTCCGGAATCTCCCATCGGCACGTAGGACATCTCAGCCAGGCACCAGACACCACCGGTCAGGAGGCGGTCGTTCTCACGAACGGTCTCGTCGGATACCAGCGCGTTGGTGACCCCGAGATTTTCGAAGGAGGCGTTGTATCGGTCGTGCGTGTCGTCGAGGCTGACGGAGACCTTGTCGATAATCCGATACTGTCCCTCCTCGCGGATGCGTGACTTGATGAGCTCGGAATCTCCGCGGTTGACGTAGTGCTTGGCGAGGATGCGACGGACACTCTCAACGCCCTCGTTGATGGCCGTTTCGCTCGTGGTCGCACAGTACTGTGCGAGCAGGAATTCGAGCACGTAGGAGGGGACGATCGCGTTGCCCTTGACCTGGCCGACCAGGTCCTTTCGGACGACGAAGCCGTCGTATGCTCGCGCGGCGATTTCCTCGTACTCCGCGAGCTTTCCTCCCCCGCTGCCCACGATCAGGGACGAGGCCGGGGAATCCTCGCGCTCTAGGGCTTCTTCGGGCGAGATGTTCATAGGTCGAATCCTCCGAATGCTCCGAACCCGTTGTCGTTGAGGGTCAGCTCGTGGGTGGCGACGGGCTCGCCGACGACCTGTCCGTGAACGGTCTTGTAGGCGACGATCCTGACAGCTTCGCCGGAATGCCTCTCCAACACCCCGTCAAAAAGGATAAGTTCGCTGCTCTGCTTGAGCGACACCTCGGAGCGCTCAGCCGCTTCCAGAGTAAGGACTCGAGTGCTCGACAGTTGCTCACCCGACATGCTCTCGAGACCAATCGTGACGGTCAGAGGGCGTCGCGTCGGGCTGATGGGTTCCCGCTGGATGACACGTGGACTGAAACGGTTGACCTTCAGGGACGTGTCGTCGTAATGCAGGGCGATACCGACGTCGCGGACCTCCTCGGCACCCCTACTACCCACCGACACCTCGATGACGGGGGTGGTAATTTCCTGGAGCGAGGCTCCGCCGTGAACGAAGCGGTTTCCTCGGCCCTGGGCGCGGATGCGGCGGGTACCGTAGGGCAGCGCGATGCTCGGCCCGTCTGTCAAGCCGATGCTCTTCGCGTCGAAAGCGACGAAGTCGTCCGTCGACTCCAGGTCCTTGCCGAGAACGTAGCGGCGCTTCTTCACGGAGACGGAATGCCCGCGCGGGACGCCGCCCTGTTTCGCGGTGTCATCATTGGCGGGTTCGCTGTCCTGGAAGAGGAAGCCGTGGTCGGCGGTCACGAGGATGCGGGTGATGTCCGCGGAGATGAGCTTGCCGACGAGGCCAGAGAGCTCGTCAATCGCACGGTTGACGGCATCGGGGGTATCACTTTCCGAGGCCGCGTGGTCGCCGATTGCGTCGATGACGTCGTGGTAGATGTACACGGCGGAGGCGCCCTTGAACTTCGAGCGCATCGACTTGACGGAGTCGCTCGCGAGCTCCTCGTAGGTGAACGCACGCCCGTCGGCACCTTCGAGGATTGTCCGGCGTGCGTCGATCCCGGACGTCGGTCGACCGTCGGCCTCGACGATCACTTGGTCTTTGCCGCGCACACCGAGGGTCAGCTCTCGATGCGGGAGCAGCGCAGCCATGCCGAGGGCCGTGATCGACGGCAGCATCGTGTACCAGGGGTTCACGGCGACCGCCGCGCCGCGTCCGAGGGAGCGCAGGTGGTCGGCGAGCTCGACGCCGGCCTCGTATCGGAGAGCGTCGGAGATGATGACGACGGTTCGCCTGTGGGTGCCCGCGACGAGGAGACGGTGGAACGAGTCGATGCGCCCGCTGGACGGAGGAACGGTGATGTCCCATGTACGCATGCCGCGCAGGGCGTCATCCCACGTGCGCGAGAGAGGGCGCAGGTAGTCGTCACGGTACGCGTTTTCGACGTGCCGGTCGAGGTCGGTGAGGACGTCATCGACGTGAACGGCTCGGGAGGCGCGCACGTAGTGGCGGTACTCCTGGTCGATGGCCCACAGGCCGCCGTCCAGGTCCGTGTAGCGGGAAAAGCCCTCGGCTGCGTCCGAGAAGGAGATGCCCGGGAGCGCACGCAGGTGAGTGAGCAGACGCGCCCCCGCCCGCGCTGCATCCCACAGCGCCTCAGTGTCGTCGAACCAGAGCCCTTCGCGGCGCCTTCCGCGCTGCTCTTCGACCTGGGCGACGCCGATGGATCCATCGANGCGCCGGGCCCATCGGCGGGCGTCATCTCGCGTGGCCACGTCGCGGGTCCACATGCTGAAGTCGCGCTGGGCGGAGTTGTGCCGGTGGTCCCAGCCGTTCGCGTTCATGACGAAAAGCCATGTCATGAGAGAGTCAAAGCTGTGTTCGCCGTCGTACCCCCAGATGGCGTGGGCACCTTCCCAGAAGTACGCGTCGAGGCCCCACTTGAGGGCGTCAAGCGGGTTGTCCTGCGTCATCGATGCGAGCTTCGTGAAGAGGACGGAGAAGGAACGCTGCTGCGTCTTGAGCAGAACGGCGCTCATCGCGGCGAGGAAGGTCTTGCGGTCGGATCGCTTATCGGCGTCGCTGATGGTGCCGAGGTGCTTCTTGAGGTCGGCGACGCGGGCGGTGGAGTTGAAGAAGGGGGCGTATTCGTCGATGACTGCGGCCAGGGCGGGGTCGACGCCGAGTTCGCGCACGAGGAGGGTCGAGGCGTCGGCCTTGAACGTGGGGTATCCGCATCGCACGTCGGCGAGGAGGTCTTCTTCGAGGGGCGGGAGCTCACCTCCGCGGTAGAGAACGTAGCGGGACTTGGTGTCTTCGGCGAAGATGCGGAGTTTGGTTTCAAAGAGGTTGGCGTTGATGGCGATGAGGGTGGCGCCGTCGAGCAGCTCTCGGACGGCGTCGAGGTCGTCGGCGTATTCGCCGTTGCGATCCAGCCACATGACGATGCGCCCCTGCTCGAGCAGGGCGTTCAGTTCCTCTGCCAACCGAGAGGCACCGATTCCGCTCATTGTGTGCCTCCTCCGAGTCGGTTGTGCAGCTCCGTCAGGCGCTCGAGTGCACGCCTGAGGCTATCGCTTTCGGCGGCGGCGCGCTCGATGCTCCAATGGTGCGTCATGAGGTGATGAAGGTGTGTCGCGTACGCGGGACCGAATGCCAACTTTCCGCCTTCACGGAGTACAGCGTCCTTGAATTGAGCCTTTTGGAACAGTCGCAGCAGATGGTCTTTAGGCCGGGAATCGTAGGGCCTCACACTCGCTATGGGCCGCTCGCAGAATTCTGCGACTCCCTGCCGGTCCGCCAGGATCCACGACTCGATGCACTGGTTGACAATCCGGATGAGCAGATCGGGCGACTCACCCGGAGTTTTCGAGGAGAGCATCGAACGCACCGCCACAGGACAACCACCCTCGTCACGGTCAAGATCGCGGAAGATGACATACGGAATAAACCGAGCGGCCTCCCAGTACTTCTTGATGTCCCTGTCGATCACACCCTTTCCGTTGGCCCTCGTAAAAGCGAATTCACCGTTGACCCATCCCGCCGCGTGCATCAGCGCGGTGACAACCGGTATGTCTGTCGGTCCCTCGACGATGACCTGGGCGAAGACGTAACCCTCCATCTCTTACAAGGTTCCCAGCGGAATCGTGCGACCGTTGACAGCATCGATGCCCTGCGACTTGGGCAGGCCAGCGCTAACGACGGCTTTGATGCGCGGGTCGTTCGACTCCGATAGCAGCTGACCCGTCGTCTCACCGTTTTCCGAGCGCAGCACCAGGACCTGGCTGGGGAGCACCAGCTCGGAGTCAATGAGTTCCGGCGAGTGGGTGCTGATGACCATCTGCACGTCGCGGTTCATGGCGACCTCTGCCAGGAGCGAGGGGAGCGATCGGACGACGGAGGCCTGCAGGAAGGTTTCTGGTTCTTCGATGAGGACGATGCTCGTGTCGCGCGGCAGCGTCTCCAGGTCGAAGAGCAGTCCGAGCAGGCGCAGCGTTCCCTCGGAGAATTGCTCGTGCGAGTAGACGCCGGTCGCACCGCGCACGGGAGTATCGCTGTAGAACACGAGCTCTGTGCCGAGTCCCATGCGCTGGTAGGACAGGTTCGGGATTTCCGGAACTACCGCGGCCATGATCGGGCGAATGCGGTCAACCACGGCATCCAGCTGCTGATCCGAGAAGCGCCCCGCGTGCTGGAAGAAGCCGGTCCCATGGTCCGGGTCGTAGCGATCCGCGCGCTCGAGCATCTTCTTGGGGTTCGGGTGAATGTAGCGGATGCCCGAGAGCATGTTGCGAATAGACAGGGCACTTCCCGTTACTCGTTTTGTTCCAGGAACACCCGTTACGTCTTCGCCGTCGATCACTAGCTTTTCATCTTCGACGAAAGCATAGTCCGAGACGTATTCCGACACCGGGTCAACGCTCTCATCCTCCAGCTGATATTCGTCGGGGGAATCGGCTATCTCCATTGTCGCTAGATGCTCGAAGGAAAACGAAGTAGGTTTGGCAGCAACCCGGGGCTGAAGTATCCGAGGTTGATCGGCCTCCAGCAAACCAGCGGGAATACCGGCTTTCAGAGGACGCATCCGCATTTCTCCACCAACGAAATCCTCAACCACTGTCACCTTCCGAAGGGACAGATCGTAGGTAATCTGGTGCACATCGATCTCCGCTGTCACGGCAAACGATGCGGAGTCTGCTCCCGTGTGAAAGTAGCGCTCCGGGCCTCCTAGGTCCACCGAGGCTGCCAGCAGTCCGCGCCGCGCGACATCACTCAGAAAGCGCAGGGCGGCCAGCAGGTTGGTCTTGCCCGAGGAGTTGGGGCCGACAACGAAAAGACGCGAGGACATGTCGAACTCGATATGGGCGAAGTTGCGCCAGTTCGTGATGGCGATGTGCGTCAGCTTCACGTCGCGTCCTTTCGTTGCCAGACGGGGTGCCTCTCCAGTGTCCCACGGGGTGGGGGCACTGTCAGGACCACCACACGTTGTTCTTCTTGATTTCCCCGCGGGCCCACTTCAGGTCAGTCGCGATTCCCTTCTTGACGTCCGTCGTGGCGTCACCGATTGCAGGCTGGGGCAAATCGGCCAGGTCCGAGCGCCAGCCGTAGGCGAGCTTGAGGCGATTGATGCGCACGCCGTCGTCCAGGTCCAGGTGGATGCGGCGCTGGGCGAGTGGCTGCAGAACAGAGTCGATGTAGCCCTGAACCTCCGCGACCTTCGCGTCGATCTCCGCACGCTTCTTGTCGAAGCGGGCACGCTCGCGATCGGACTTCCTATCGTTGCCCTTCACGGCGTCGCGGTCACGTCCGATAGCCTCCGATTCCGCCTTGAGCCGATCGACGAATGGGGCCGCGTACTTGGTGAGGACCTGTCCAACCGTGTCGGGCGTGTAGCGGTGCAGGTAGATGAGCGCCCGGAACGTACCCTTCGGAGACTCGAGGGACCAGTACACGGGGCGGCCGCTGTAGTCCTTCTGGTGGTCGGCGTTGAAGGACTTTGCCATGTAGTCCTCGAGCGTCTGCTCGGGGTCGGCGGGGATCACCGGTGGAACGAACTCGGCCGTGTTGCTGCCAGACTTCACGGCCAGGCAGCGAGTCAGGAACTCAATGTTGTCGCCCAGATCAGAGGCACCGAAGACAACTCGCAGCACGGCCTTCACGCGGCGCGAGGCGTCGTCGTCAAAAGCACCGCCGGTGACGGGAATGATGCCGTCATCGTCGGGCTGGAGGCGCGGCTCGGCCACGCGGTCTCGGAACTCGTCGAGAGTCGAGGCCTGATCGGCCAGCACGAGACCGGGAATGTCGACGCTGTAACGGCCCATCGTGACGCCGATGGCCCAGGAGATGAGTTCACGCGCGCTTCGTTGGTAGTGCAGCCAGCGGTATTCCTCCTCGCTGCGCTCGGGTGCACCCTTCGTGGGAGCGAAGGCGAACCGCGGGTTGTAGGTGAGGGAGACACGCGAGAGCGGGACGTCGACCTCCACTTCCTCCGCAAGGCCGTAGACGTCCGCCCAGTAGCGGTTGTTCCCCGTCTCCAGGCGTTGCGCTTCCTCTGCGGTCTCGCAGCTGCGGCGGTACCAGTCGTCGAAGGCGTCCTGGAGCAGCGAGTGCCCGCCGCGCAGGTAGGGCGGCCGGGCGAAGTCCCACGAGGTCTCCCGAGAGTCCCAGTCGGCCCGGAAGATCTCAGTCAACCGCTCAACACCCGTTGAATCGAAGGACTCGGGTTCAATCCAGGGAAGGTTCTTCACCTGTCCAACCTCGAAGTGTGTCCCTGGCGCGATGGCCTCGAGGACGGTGGTCACTACTCGCGAGTTGGCATAGCTCAGAACTTTGAGCCGTTCACAATCCGCCGGAAATAGAGCTTGCCCAACATGGCTGAAGATACTTGAAGCCTCATACAGACGGAATGAGGGCGGTGTCATAGGGTGTAAGCAATTTTCGTGTAGTGGTGATGCTGTTTGGAGGCTGATCATGGGGTGTCGTCGGATGCTTGGCGCCCGGGATCGCGCGACGATCATGGCGGGGGTGAATGTGGGCTTGTCCCAGACGCGTATCGCCCACTTGATTGGGCGTAGCCCCTCGGTGGTGTGCCGTGAGATCGCCCGCCATACGGGCCCTGATGGGCAGTATCGGGCCGAGGAAGCCGGCAAGGCGGCCCGCGCGGCTAGGCGTCGCCCGAAGAAGCGCCTGTTGGATTGTGACGAGGTCCTTCGCCGCCGTGTGATCGCTGATTTGTCCCAGGGGCACACTCCCCGCCAGATCAGCGGGCGCCTGCGCGCCGAAGCGTGTGGCACACTGCCCTCCATGGATACTTCCCCCGACGCCCAGGGCCACACGATCAGCCACGAGGCGATCTACACGTGGATTGACGCCCACCCCAAGAAGACGCTCATCGAGCACGGCATTTGCTTGCCCTCGCGCCGGTGGATGCGCAAGAAACCCCCAGCACCAGCCACCAACCCTACCTCGACGCCATCGCCTACGAGCTCAACAACTGCCCCAGAGCCACCCTCGGCTACCGCACCCCCACAGAAGCATTCAACGAACTCATTGCTACCACCCATTGACACCGCCAACAAACTCGTCGCACGCCTGACCGGTATCCGGAGAAAAACGGCGCATGGGATACCAATAGCCCGACAGCCGATAGTAGTTCAGTCGCGCAAGCTTCTTCTCTGCATGCTCAACATTATCGATACGCATCCCACGGCTTCGAAGCAGCTCGACCTGTTCGGCGTAGGTTTTGAACGCTTTCATGCGAGTCACGACGCAGATCGCCTCTCCCGAATAGCAAGGACCGGCCCTGGACTCCCACTGCTAAGCGGGTAGCGGAACCGGTCATGTTAGATACGAAAGTAGTCTTAAACAACGCGGTCGGCACGATAAGCGCTAGCGATCGTTGTCATACAACTTATCCCCCTTGTACCTCTACCCGCCACACGACCTCACTTGTGTGTCGTAGATTACCCGCTATTCTTGGTCGCATGACTGCTGCGCGCGACGACGACTTCATGGCTCTGCCCGGTATGGAAGCGGATTTCACCGACACCCACCATGGCCGGGAGCGTTTGTCAGATGATGCCACCCCCGCCTCGTCGAACACCTCGCCAAACGCCTCCTCGAAGTCCGCTCTCGACGCCCTGCTGGATGAGTACCGTGCGCGCGCGAAGAGCGAGCGCGAGAAGGGCACGCTCTTTGAGGAGCTGACGCGCCAGTTCCTGCTCCATGACGCTCGTTTCGCGCACCAGTTCAAGGACATCTACCTGTGGGGCGAGTGGCCGGAGCGCCGCACGGGCGACACGGGCATCGACCTGGTGGCGATCCCGGTCCGCGACGGTGAGGGTCCGGTGGCCATTCAGTGCAAGTTCTACGCGCTGGGTCACCGCATTCAGAAGGCGGACATTGACTCGTTCCTGTCGGCGTCGGGTAAAGAGCCGTTCGGTCGCCGCATTGTCGTGGACACGTCGGGCGCGCCGTGGGGCAAGAACGCGCAGGATGCGATCGAGGGTCAGCAGATCCCGGTTTCTCGTATCACGTTGGCGGATCTGCGTGATTCGGATATTGATTGGCGCACGTATTCGCTGGGGTCGACGCAGGCGCCGAAGACCCGCGAGCGCAAGGTTCCGCGCGACCATCAGGTGCGTGCGCGCAGCGCGGTGATGGCGGGCTTCGAGGAGCATGACCGCGGCACGATGGTCATGGCGTGCGGCACGGGCAAGACGTTCACGGCCCTGACGATCGCGCGCGAGTTCGTGGAGAAGGAGGGCGGCACCGCCCGGATCCTGTTCGCAGTCCCCTCGCTCGCGCTCCTTAAGCAGACGCTGGACGATTGGGCGGCCGAGGCCGACGGCGCGTTCACGGCGTGGGCAGTGTGTTCGGATACGAAGGTGTCGTCGTCGGCGCGTAACGATACGGCCGAGGAGTCGACGGTGGACCTGCCGATTCCGGCGACGACGGACGGGCAGCGCCTCGCGGACTCCCTGAACGCAAATAACGCGACGGAGGGCCTGCAGGTCGTCTTCGCGACATACCAGTCGATTGATGTCATTCACCGCGCGCAGGAGATCGCGGGCGACGATTGGCGCGATTTCGACCTGATCATCTGCGACGAGGCCCACCGCACGACGGGCGCGACGCTGACCGGCGAGGACGAGAGCGCGTTCACGAAGATCCACAGCGACGAGTTCATCCGCCGCGCGAAGACCCTGTACATGACGGCGACGCCGCGTATTTTCGCGGAGAACGCGAAGAACAGGGCGTCGGAGAAGGACGCGATCCTCACCTCGATGGACGATCAGGACACCTACGGTCCGGTGTTCTTCCGCCTGGGCTTCGGCCAGGCGGTGAAGGAGAACCTGCTGACGGACTACAAGGTCATCATCCTGACGGTCAGCGAGGAGGAGGTGTCGCAGCACTATCAGGCGATCGCTGAGATGGGCGGTGAGCTGAACCTGGATACGGCTGCGAAGCTGACGGGCTGTTGGAACGCGCTGGCCAAGCGCAAGAACCGTGGCTCGGACGTGGACTACGGCGAGGATCGCGCGCCGATGCGCCGCGCGGTGGCCTTCTGCAAGGACATCAAGGCCTCGAAGGCGGTGGCGACGCAGTTCCCGGACCTGGTGAACGGCCCCTTTGGACTGAGCGACCTCAGCAATGACGACGCGTCGGATAACCTGCAGGTCGAGTGCCGTCACGTGGACGGTACGATGAACGCGGCGGTGCGTGCGCGCGAGATGGATTGGCTGACCGAGGGTGCGGGCACGGACGAGGTCCCGGTGTGCCGCATCCTGACGAACGCGCGCTGCCTGAGCGAGGGCGTGGACGTTCCCACGCTGGACGCGGTGCTGTTCCTGTCGCCGCGCAAGTCGCAGGTGGACGTCATCCAGGCGGTGGGCCGCGTGATGCGCCGCGCGGAGGGCAAGGATTTCGGCTACATCATCCTGCCCGTGGCCGTGCCGGCGGGCATGGCGCCGGAGCGCGCGCTGGACGATAACAAGCGCTTCCAGGTCGTGTGGCAGGTGCTCAAGGCCCTGCGCGCGCACGACGAGCGCCTGGACGCGGCGATCAATTCGATGGAGCTCAACGGCCAGGGCCCGGAGAACATCATCGTCGAGCAGGTCTCCCTCGAGAAGGCGAAGAAGCAGGACGATCCGCTCGGCGGCAGTGCGCCCGATGGGGACGAGGCCGGGGCCGGGTCTTCGGGTTCCGGCGCGGACGGAGTGGCCCAGGGGATCCAGGGTCAGCTGACGCTGCTGCCGTCAGATTGGAAGGAGTCGGTGTTCGGCCGGATAGTGAAGAAGGTGGGCTCATCCCTGTACTGGGAGGATTGGTCCAAGGACATCGCGACGGTGGCGGACCGCTACATTCACCTCATTGATCGCCTGCTGGAGGATCCGGAGCGCCAGGACGCATTCCAGGAGTTTGTGGGCGCTCTGCGCGCGACGCTGAATCCGGCCGTGGACAACGAGTCAGCGGTAGAGATGCTGGCCCAGCACATCCTGACAGCCCCGCTCTTTGACGCGATGTTCCCGGATCATTCGTTCTCGAAGCAGAACCCGGTGAGCCGCGCGATGAACACGATTGTGGAGATGCTGGCGTCGCACTCGATGTTCGAGAACGAGCGCCGCGATCTGGACGCCTTTTATCGGGCGATGGTCGAGCGCATCGAGGCCGTGCATACCCTGGCGGGTAAGCAGGAGATCATGCGCACGCTCTACGATCGCTTCTTCTCGCAGGCGTTCCCGCGCATGAGCGAGCGCCTGGGGATCGTCTTCACGCCCGTCGAGGTCGTCGACTTCATTATTCGCAGCGCGGACGACGCGATGCGCACGGCGTTCGGCCAGGGCCTGGGGGATCCGGGCGTGGCCATCATCGAGCCTTTCGCGGGCACGGGCACCTTCGTGGCGCGCCTGCTGCAGCTGGGGGTCATCCCGCCCGAGGCCTTGGAGCGCAAGTACAAGCATGAGATCTTCGCGAACGAGTTCGTGCTGCTCTCCTACTACATCGCGTCGATCAACATCGAGCAGGTGTACCACCAGGTGCGCGCCGAGCAGGGCGTGGACGAGGGCTACGTGGAGTTCCCGGGCATGACCCTGACGGACACCTTCCAGCTGCACGAGGGTGACGGCACGATCACCGAGGACTTCGAGGGCCTGGCCGCCAACAACGAGCGTGCGAAGGCGGAGAAGGATTCCGCTATCATGGTGATTGTGATGAGACGTTGGATAGCGCGAGTCATACAAACTAACGATGTGCGCGATTGCGTGCTCACCGCGTGAAATGGCGCGATAACACGGGGAACGCGAGCTGTTCGGTCGTGGCGGGCGAAGTACCGGCACGCTGGCGGGTCAGTTCGGCCAGCTGATTGTGGAGCCGATTCAGCGGGGCGAGCTGGTTTTGCACCCACTCTGCCGCACGAACTCGGAGCCGTCAAAAAGCACAGGGGTCGCGTCAAAAGGTATCCGGGAGTTGCCCTTCACTTCTTGCTGCGCTTCTTGTATCGCAGATACTGTTTGTACTCCGCCCTGACGCGGTCGAACTCCTCGTCAGTTTGGTTCTTGAGAAAGCTTAACGCATCTCCAGACCACACGTGGGTGAGGTTATGGGTTCCTCGCCAAGCGAACTTGCTGTTGTCTCGCATATTGTGTTTCCACGCCATGCAAGTCAGATCGTAGCTGGTTAGCTTCCTCCTGTTCTTCCTTGCCCTATTCGCTCGCTCTATCAGTTGCGTTGCGGAATACGGGTGTGTTTCGTTGGGGTCCACTTTTCGTTGAACGATCGCGGTTGCGGCACCTTGGTCAATCGCAACTTCAAGATCGGCTCGGCTGATCTTCTTCCCAGATTGCAGGTTGATCTCTTGGATCATGGCGATGCGGCCCATGTCTGCTCCTAGATCTTCAGCTTCGCCGATGATCTTCCTCAGGTCTCGTAGGAAGTCCTCGACTACTTGCGTGGATCTTCCATCCCCGTCGACTCGTAGGGATCGGATTGCATCGCTGGGGGTGCTCGCAGCAAGCGGCAAAAGCGTCCATGTGATGTCATCAGCCAAGTCCTTACCGAAGACATCGAGCACGAAGTCGCGGTAGTTCACGATGCTTTGCTGCAGGAACATGTAGAGGATCGTGTTGAGATCGTCGGACACGTAAAGGTGGATGATCTTGTTTCGATAATCGGTGAGAACATGCAGGTTAGCTCGAACGCCATCTCCGTCAACGCTACTGGGCCAAAGACGATGGCGATCCATATCAGCGATGCAATGCTCTAAGGAAAAAGATCGGTAGTCTTCACCGCGCTTCTTCTTGTAGAAAATGTTCTTCTTAGCTTTCCGCAGAGCAGCCTTGAGGATGAGTTCCCATGCGTTGACGACAAGAACTGTGACGACCTGCTCACGATAAGTCGTTTGTGGCTTGTTGTAGATTTCGATGGCTGCGAGCATCGCCGCGCGAGAGTTGTCGCAGAGCTTCTTGTGCGAAACATATGGCCTAGCCATCAGACATACCTTCCCTGGGCACTGGCATGTTCACATGACCTCCCAGTTGATGCTAAAGAGCACCTGGTGGGAATGCTTCGCTTGGAGAGCATCTTGTGCGCTGTCGAGCAGTTGATCGGACGCGTCACGGAGACGGTTCCGCTCCTTGCGGTATTCGTCCTCGGCATCGTCAGCCTTGCGTCGCCATTGGCGTGCTTCCTGCTTGAGCTTTAGTTCTTGGGTAGCATTCGAGGCCTTGCGAGCTTCCTTGTTTGCGGTGGCTTCCTTGGCTTGGTACTCGCGGATCTTCGCGTCGTACTTCGCTTTGAGGTCGAGCCGTGACGCGTCGAGGAGTGCTTCTTGCTCGAGGAAGAAGCGCGCGTTGCGGTCTTCGACGTCCCCCCTAAGCTCCTCCAACTCCTTTGCGATGACTTCGGCGAAACCACTGGTTTCGACTTGGTCGGCAGTGCTGTCGGTGCAGTGCAGGTCGAGGAGGTCTCGTATCTGCTCATGGTCCATGGGGGTGCCGTCATCAAAGAACCCAGCAGTCAGCAGGTAGGACTCGCGCAGCTGCTGGCTTCCTGCCTTCATGGTGAAGCTAGCTTCTTCAATACGTAGTCTTCCTCGCTTGTGGCTCAGGCGTTTTGCAATGGCGGTTGCGCGCTCTGAGCTGCTGATCTTGAAGGCGAGTCTTGCTGGTGGGGTTGCATGGGTTTTCGCTGCGTCGATCACCCAGGCACACAAGTCGCTGGTGTACCGGTACTGGTGCGCGCCCTTTCGAGGTTCCGATTTGAAGTAGTAGTCGCCAACGGGAATGCCCGCTTGTGGCGGCTCGTGGAGTGTGAACTGGGTGCCCGACCCGTTGAAGGTCGCCATATCTTCCAGCTCGTGGCGGGTGACTCGGATGAGTAGGCGTTCGAACGCGTTGAGTACCACACCGGTCTGGGCGTCGTAGGACTTGAGTTTGTCGCGTACTTTCGGGTCGAGGTTGTCGAAAACTTTTGCCCGTGTCCTCTTCATTTCACGGTTGATTTGTTTCGAGTACCGTTCCTCGAGTTCCTTGAACGCTGCATCGATCTCGGCAGCTGTTTTGCAGTTGTCCAAGATGCCAGCGATCATTTTCTCGAAGTCGAGACCGTCTTCGATCTGCCCTAGGACCTCATCGGATGCGCCAAACACGGACGTGAAGAGCTGGAATTTCTCACTCAGTAGTTCGAGGATGCGTTCTTCTGCAAGGTTGCCCTTGTTGGAGAAGTTCACCACGATGACGTTGTGCTTCTGCCCGAACCGGTGCACGCGACCAATACGCTGCTCGATGCGCTGCGGGTTCCACGGCAGGTCATAGTTGACGAGCATGGAGCAAAACTGCAGGTTGATACCTTCAGCTGCAGCCTCGGTGGCGATCATCAATCGGCCACGGTCACGGAACTCATCTACGAGAGCTTTACGTCGGTCGGCAGCAGCGATGCCGGTGACGAGGTCACTACCTTGGTTCTCCATTAGCCACCCGTTGTAGATCCGTTTAGCTTCCGGGCTGTCGTTACTGCCGTTAAACAGAATGAGCCCCTCACCCCACCCGGCATCGGTAAGCGACCGGGCGAGGTAATTTTGGGTGACGGTCGAGTCGGTGAAGATTATCGCTTTTTCGGGTGCACCAATTTCCCGGAGCTTCTCGAAGCCTTGCTCAAGGGCGTCGACGAGTTTGACAGCCTTCTGGTTGACCGTGATCGACCGCGCCAGGGCAGCAAAGCCGCGCAGCTCGTTCACCTCGTCGAGCATCTCGGCACGCTGACCGGTGTCGATCTGCTCAACACTAGTGTCGGTGTTGGCTTCGCTGGCTTCCCGCATCTCGCTGGTCAGGTCGGGGTCGTCTACAAGACCGCCCGCGTCATTGCGTCTACGTCCAGCCTTCACTTCTGCCTGGAGACGATCCGCAATTCTCTCCAGAGTCGTAGCCACCGCGAAGGATGAAGAGCCGAGCCGTTTGCGCAAGATGAGTGCAGATAGGTGCCGTTGGGACTTGGCGAAGGCCCACAAGAATGGTCGCTGCAAATACTCATTGATCTTGTCGTACAGCTGGATCTCTTTGGGGCTGGGTGTGAAAGCGATGGTCAGCGGCATCCGTTGGGTGAAGCGAATGTACTTATCCGCATCCTTGCGCAACGTGCGCTTGGCTATACGTGCCACTCGTGCGGAAAGATCGTCGTTCCCGACTCCTTCGGGGTGGTCGAGGTAGCGTTCTTTGAACGCTTCAAGCGAGTGGAAGTAGTCGGGTGCGAACACGCTGACCAGCCCGTAGAGCTCTTCAAGACGGTTTTGCAGCGGGGTTGCGGTAAGCATCACCGTTTTGCCTGCGGCCTGACAGATCCTGGCAACATTGCCCGCGATTTTCGCTTGTCCTGTCCAGTGGGAGCGCAACCGGTGCGCCTCATCGCACACCACCAGATCCCATGTACGGATGAGCTTGTGGGTTTGGGAGTTTGCGAACTCGTAGGAGCAGATGAGGACCTCATCACGGCCACCTGGGGCGATGAGTGTGTCGATGTTCTTACTGTCCATCAACGTGGCAGGCAGCGCGAACTTCTCACTCAGCTCCTGCTGCCACTGCTGACGCAGCGAGGATGGGGCGATGATGAGGATGCGGCGTTGACGTTGTGCCCAGTACTGGCTGATGACGATCCCGGCCTCGATCGTCTTACCGAGGCCAACCTCGTCAGCCAGGATCACTCCATTCGTGAACGGGGACTGCAACGCGAACAGTGCCGCGTCCACCTGGTGGGGTTTGGGCTCCACCTGGGCGTCAAACAGCAGACCCGCTAACCGCCCAACATGATCGGACGCGTAGGAACGATCCAGCTCGTGAGCATAGAACTTGGCCTGATAGTCACTTAAACGCCGCAACATGCATTCGTCTCCTAGATTGTCCAGCGATCAGGAGAACTCACCGCGTAGTCCACGCCAATGGCCTCGAAGTGCTTCATCGCTGCCGTGATCTTCGCGTTCTCGCTTGGGCGACGCTTCGAAGGATCTTGGCTTGACTTCGTCTCACGCACCAAATACAGGTACTCGACCCCATCTTCGACCTTGATGATCGCCCAGTCCGGGTTATAGTCCCCGACCGGAGTAGGGATACGGAACTTGTCGGGTAGCTTCATGAACAGTTTGATGTCCTCACGCCCATCCAAGTACTGGGCGAACTGTTTCTCAACCGCCGAGTCGAAGACCACATAATCGAAGTCGGTCTTCTCCTTATGGGTCACCTTGTAGAGCTGGTCGATGAAACGATCCTTCTCCTCAAGCCCATCGGCCTGTAGTTCACGCAACTCGTAGATACTGCCACCGATCGGCTCATACTGGATTCCCTCGATGAGGGTGTGAGCGAGCTCGGTTTCGATGCACCCGGTGACCATCTTGATGTAGTCATTCGGGTTCGTCAGGAACTCACCTACACGCTCCGAACCCAGCAGAATGTCGATAATCGTTTTACGGGTTAGCGAGGTGGATTCCTGGAGCTGCAATATTATGTCTGGCAATGGGTAGGACTCTTGGAGTACCTCGTCGCGGAACCCAAGAAGCGAACCTTTTGGACCGCCACGGGTGAGCTCCAGCCCTGTGCGGGTGACCTGGATACGGATCGGCTGAATCTCTGGTGCTTCCTTAATTCTTGCCACACATCGTTGGACCAGGTCAGCACGGTCTAGGCTCACCCGGTAGGTGGTGCGCGATGTGATCTTCTCCCAGAACTGCTCAAACTCGGGTGTGGCATACACCTGCTTGTTCAGCGAGCGAGTCACGCGCTTGCGCTTGGGCTTGACCAGCACTTCGATCTTGCACCGTTCAACCAGATCAATGACTTCTTGCTCGTAGCCCGCGTACTGTTCAGGCAGCCCGACTGTGAACCCGAGTTGTTCCGGCACCCACGTACCCAACACCTCACCGGCATCGTTGATGTAACCGCGATCGTGCAATGCATCCCAGATTTCAGCAGAGCGGCGTGTGCCGAGGCGGGATTCCTTACCGGCCTCAACGATCGGTAGTTCAGCGAACTCGGTCTTACGCACGTAACCGACGGCGACACCGGCACGCTTGTACTCGTCTTGCAGACCTGCAGCGAACGCCGCATATGATTCGTTCGCTACGACCGTCAACTGTGCGGTTCCGGCATCCTTGACGCGCTGACCATCCTGGTTGACCGGCAGACGCAAACCGCGTCCGATCGTCTGGCGGCGTTCAGTCTCGGTGGACATGTCGCGCAGGGTGCAGATCTGGAACACGTTCGGGTTATCCCACCCTTCACGCAGCGCAGAGTGGGAGAAGATGAACCGCACCGGTTCATCCATGCTCAATAGCCGAGCCTTGTCCTTCATGATCAGCTCGTAGGCGTCATCATCAGCCTTCGTCTTACCCGAGGAGTCTTTGAACGTGATCTGGGCAGCCTTGCCCTTGCCGCGCTTCATCTGCGCAAAGTAGCCCGAGCGTGCCTCTATCGGATCGGCAGGCAAAAACGCATGAGAGGCAGAGTTCTTCGCCCGCTCCTCTTGATAGACGGCGTCAAACCAGGTTGCAAAATCGCCGTTGGCGTCCAGGTTATTGATGCCCTCACCCAGGTAGGAGGCGACCTTGTCGATAAAGAACAGCGACAACACCTTGATCCCTTGGGCATGCACTTGTTCTTCTTTGCGGATGTGCTCGCGCACGGTTTCGCGGATCATCGCCTGGAAGACAGCGGCTTTGTTACTACCGATCTCTTCCCCCACGCTCAGATAGCCGTAGTTGGTGAGCTCAATCTGCTCAGGCATCACACTGATCTCGTTGATCCGCCAGTTTCCCTCATACGCCGGGTTACCGCCCGAGAGCCGCTCAAGGTCAGCGCCTTGAGTCGCGTTGACCTTCTGCTTCGCGTAGGAACCGTCTTTCTTACGGCAGATCAACTCCAGGCTCGCCTTGAAGCCTGGGTCACGTTTGACCTCAAGAAGCTTCACATACGGCTTGGCCGCACTCCCGAGCTCTTGAGCATCCGAAACAACGATCTTCTTGACCAGCTCCAGCCGGTGCGCATCGAGTGGATCGAGCCGGTACACAACATTTCGGGTCGTGCGGTGAGTGGCTGAGTACCGGAGCGTACACATCGGGTTCAGATCAGCCACAGCAGACTGCGCGAGCAGCGACTCCATGTTCTGCGGCTCGTCCATAATCACGATCGGCCGAGTCGCCTGCAAATAATCCAACGGCCGCAGACCGGAGAGCTTGTCGCGCTGTTGGTGAATGATCCGGGTATTCTTGTCACCACGGATCGAGTCGATCGTCATCACCAAGAATTGCAAGGACGTGGCAGTAGCAAAATCACGCACGTCCTCAGCCCGGTCACCGGAGTAGACAGTGTAGTCCATGTTGATCTGCGGATACAGGTGGCGGAAGTGCTCCCGCATCAACTGGATGCTGGTCTTCACGCCCTCACGGATCGCAACCGAGGGAACCAGGATAATGTACTTGTTGAACTTGTACTTCGTGGCCAGCTCGAAGGCCGTGCGCAGATAGACATAAGTCTTACCCGTGCCGGTTTCCATCTCGATATCGAACTGCAACCCATCAACTAAGCCGTCGTTGATCTCCAAGCCGTTCCGATCCTGAACGACCTGCAAGTTCTCCAAAACCGTGTCTTCGTCGAGAACGAGGTTATTGCCGTACGCCCCGATCTCTAAGAAAACGTCGAAGGCTTCCTGATCACCGAAATCCGGCAGGTCAAGCGGCTGTTGTGGCGGTCGATACTGCAACCTGTTGAGGAGCTGATCAGCGTCAGCTGGTTGCCCATCGAACAAATCGGTGACGGCCTCGATCGCACTAGTTTGGTACGGCTGGCGCGGGTCAAACTGGAATTTCATGGAACTCAAGTCCTCCTACGCCGTCCACAAATCGACATTGTGTGTGCGGCACTCCTGCACCAGATTCGTCTTCAACTCGTCATTACCCTGGAACGCATCCTCTAGCACTACCAAGCGCTCGGGTTCCTTACCGACCAGAGCTCGTAGCTGATCCAAGGTCGGTTGAGTGTGCTCATCCAAGTAAGCCATCACCAAGCCATCAGCCACACTGAACACGCTCAGACCAGCAACCTCAACGGCCTCGATCTTCTCCGTCAACGAGAATCCCAGCTTCAAGAGCACCTCGGTCAGGAGCGCCTCGGGACGGGCATGATCATCAGCCGAGTCAGCCAAGTCGGCAAACAAACCGACTAGCTCGTCTTCAGAGAGTCCAGAGTCCGCCCTCCACTTCGTAAAGTTAGTGTCTACAAGCTTGTAAGCGCGGAAACCAACATCAAGGGAATGCGCTCGACCATCAAGCTTGGCAGCTTCGTCCTCAAGGATCTTCTCTCCCGCACGGCGGATCCGCTCGCGCGAAACATCGCAGATCGAGTGATATCCAGCGAAATGGCCATCACTACCTAGTTCAAAACGTTCAGGGAGTTGTACGAGAATGTAGCGCCTCTGCCAGCCATCCGCCGCATTTGCTTCCAGGACAGCTTGACCGGTGGTTCCCGAGCCAGCAAAAAAGTCCAACACGATATCTTGATCTGTAGCAATCAAAGGCACTAGGAGCCTGATGAGATCGACAGGCTTCGGGTAGTCAAACAATGAGGATGACATGCCCAGTCGTGCCACGTCGGAACTGCCGGCGTTCGTAGATATCCCAGTGATCAGATCCTTGACGGTGGTGACATCTACGTCCCTTACCTTGGTGTACACCTTCCAGCCAGCAGAATTCTCAACGAAATACAAGGGCGGTGTCATAGGGTGTAAGCAATTTCCTGTAGTGGTGATGCTGTTTGGAGGCTGATCATGGGGTGTCGTCGGATGCTTGGTGCCTGGGATCGCGCGGCGATCATGGCGGGGGGGAATGTGGGCTTGTCCCAGACGCGTATCGCTCACTTGATTGGGCGTAGCCCCTCGGTGGTGTGCCGTGAGATCGCCCGCCATACGGGCCCTGACGGGCAGTATCGGGCCGAGGAGGCCGACAAGGCGGCCCGCGCGGCCAGGCGTCGCCCGAAGAAGCGCCTGTTGGATTGTGACGAGGTCCTTCGCCGCCGTGTGATTGCTGATTTGTCCCAGGGGCACACTCCCCGCCAGATCAGCGGGCGCTTGCGTGAGGAGGCGTGTGGCACACTGCCCTCCATGGATACTTCTCCCGACGCCCAGGGTCACACGATCAGCCACGAGGCGATCTACACGTGGATCTACGCCCACCCCAAGAAGACGCTCATCGAGCACGGCATTTGCTTGCCCTCGCGCCGGTGGATGCGCAAGAAACCCCCAGCAAGCGGGCGCAAACCCCCCNCGCCGTCCACGACCCGGGGACCAGCCACGGCCTCGTCAATCCTCGTGCGCCTCGGGCTGGCGCTCGACGTCGCGCACCCACTCGCGCACCGCGGCGCGTAGGGCTCCCGACCGTGACGTGATGCCCTCACTGGACGCGCGAGCCATCATGGCGTCAAAAATATCAACATCAAGGCTCGTGGTTACAGCCACTCGTGGCGGGGGTGCCGGATGACGCGCCCGCTCCTCGCGTAGGAAGGCCACAAGTTCTTCAGCTTCTCCGGATTCAATGAGCCAGCGTTGGAGGTCGGCCTTCATCTTCACGTCCGCTCGGTTACTGCGCTTCTTCATGGGGACAGGTATACACGGCACATGCCTCACAAATTGCGCGACGCAGCCGCTACACCCAGAGTGGCGCGGATCAACGCATCTCTTGTCGGAATGTTTCACGTGAAACAATCGATGGCACGGTGGCGCTCCCCCATCCCCATCAAGGAACTCACTGCGCGCACACTCCGTTCCTTCGATCAGAAGCCCTACATGTCGCCAAATGACGCCTTTTGAACCTTACTGGCGACTTCGTCCACATACTGGCCCACAGTTTCACCTGTACCAGATGCGTGCGTCGCACACGTCGATCATTGTTTGACAAGGTCAGACGAGCGATTTGTCCTTTAGCCGCACATTTGCGCTGCCCATCATCAAATTTCGGGAGGATGTGCATCATAGTTACTTTATATTTCTAGTGTTTTATGTTGGTTCTGGGCGTAGCCTGTGTTCATAACAGGGTGTGCTTCCGATGGTGGGGGCGCGCTGGAGGATAGCTACCTCATCGTGGAGGTTGAGAGAACATGATGGTTCCACCGTTGTCCGAGCGGCCCGTGACTGAGGAGGACGAGGAGCAGTTCCGCCGCGAGTCCATGCCGCGCAAGTACACGCTGCGTCAGCGGTGGGCCGACTATCGGGCCGAAGTCAAAGCGCGACGCCCCAAGGACGCCCGGGCCCGCGCACGGGCCTGGCTGCACGTTGAGCCGTTCTATTGGGGGATGCGCGTGGTCTACGTGGCCCTCTTCGCGGGCGCGGTCTTCGCCGTGTACATCAACGGGGTCGCCGAAGGCTGGTGGCCAGCATGGGGCGAAAGGCCAACCGTCGCAGCCACCACCACCCCGCCCATCAACCCCACACCCACCGCACCCGCCATGGCCTCCACCGAGGCGGCGATGTCGGGCGGATACCAGATCGGCCCCGACGGCGTCCTCATTCGCCCGGCCGAACACGCAGCATCCATCTACACCAAACCCCAACTACCCGAGGAGGCCAAAGAGAACACAGAACGAGGAGCAGAAGCAGCAGCGGAGTACTACCTAGCGACCCTTGCGTATGCCTGGAACACCGGAGACACGTTTCCTTTTGAGGCAGTTTCAGACCCGAATGATAGTTTTCGAAATAAGTTCATATCCGACATTCATGACACTTATTCGTCCGGATGGACATTCGGCAACACAATTACTATCGATCACATTTTACAAGTCAATCCACAACCACCTAATGACAAAGACGTGCCGCCTAATTCAGTACTTATCGTCTTCTTAGCTACAACATCAGACGGCACAACGTGCAGAGGCAAGAATGCTGTCTCCTCTGCAGAGGAATCACAGTTAGTCTTTGCCTTACTGATGACATGGAGGGACGGAACTTGGATTGCCATTCAAGGAGGTTCGGAAAGTGCTCAAGGAAAATAACAACCCATGTCGACTCATATCGTCACTACTATCATACACATTCTTCTTGACGGTATTAGCGGCCTCGAACGCGCGCGCAGAGGACTTGCCCTTAGGTTCTCCGCACTTTGGGGCCGAAGCCAGTGGAACAAGTGTTGCAGTGGCGCTAGCGAACACAGTGCAACAAATCATTGACGGATCCGCTCCCTCATCTGAATCGACTCTTGGTGATGACAGAGCCCTAAACACGGCTCAATCTGAGCACGCCAGCGATCCAGATTCTGATATTGACTGGGAGCATTGCGGTTTCGACATCACCGACCCTTCGCTACCGCTGAAGTTGCGTGTGGCAGTATGCGCCTATCCGCCACCAGAGACTCCTGAATCTCCCCTACCTGAGAAGCTACCTACAACGAGAGAGATTCTCTATTCGGCGGCAGCCGTCATTCATGCTGATGGGGCGGGTTTGCGTAAGCGACCGTTGGGTGTGTCGTACACGAACAAGTTCATCCCCACGATCGTCTCGGTTACCTCCCCGGCTCAGACCCACGTCATTAACCTGCTGGGCCGCGACATCACGATCACGCTCACCGCCACAAACTACGAGTGGAACTGGGGAGACAGCACACCAAGCACGATCACCACATCGCCGGGCTTGGCGTGGGAGAAGGGCATTGACCCGAACAATGACCCGCGTCTTATCCGCCACTACTACACCCCGCCCCAAGGCTGGCGCTCCATGCTCGACGGCCCATACCCCCACGAAAACCGAGAAATCACCCTCACCACCACCTGGAGCGGCACACTTACGAACCCCTTCACCGGGGAAACCCAGACGATCAACGGCCTGGTCACCACCACCGAAACAACAGGCCCGTTCCCGTTGTCTCACCTCGTCATCAACAACACCGACACCTGGGAAGAAAAACAAGGACACTAAGCGAGTGATGCACCATGACCACCAAACCCTCCAACATCGGCCAGTGGGTCGGAGCCGTTATTGCCGCCGTTGTCATCATCGGCGCATCGTTCCTGGGGTTCCACGCATTCAACGCTCGAGCCCACGCGAACGCCGAACTTCAGTCCGGGGCACAGTCACCCCAGTCTGACAACACCGCGCAATCCGGCTCCCAATCGGGAGACACCCTTCAATCCACAGAACCAACTCCCGTTAACATCCCGAAGCCCACTCCCCCGCCACACCTTTACGCGGGTGGGCAAATCGGTGCCCAAGCGACATCACAGTGGTACATCGACCTATGGGCATATGCGTTCAATACCGGAGACACAGATGACTTCATGAAGGTGTGTCAGGTTGAAGGTTACTGCGATGCATTTGCACACGACCTGGAACGCATGCATACAGATGCATATCTCGTCAAGCCGCTCACCAATAAGTATCTTCAAACAAATAAGATATACGAGTGTTCACTCCAAAAGGCAGGCACTGAAGGAATTTGTATCGAGTTCACGTATTTGCAAACACCGGCAGCATTCCGCCACCTAACAGAAGAAAAGGCATCAGAACAATACGACACCATAAGCACAGTAACCGACGAGGAAATCAACAGCGAACGAACACTCTTTCGTGTCCTATTTCTTGAAGAGCGGGGGGACACATGGGTCGTCACCCACATCTGGGATCACTAATGACCACCGAGAATCCATATCCGCTGAGAGCGACAGGCCGCAGAGTCAACTCTTATTGTTGATGCTGACAATACGGCTGCGGCACCACGACTCCAGCACTCCACACACTGGGGCCCCAGCCCACCATCGTGGGCCGCCGCCTCAACGTCATTGTTTCACGTGAAACACTCGACCGTCTCCGCGTCGTCACCGTCGACGACACATCCATCAACACAAGGAACACCCCCACGCCCTCACCGCAGCTGTCCCGGTCGCCCCAGGCCACCGGACCAGCGTCACACCACGGTCACGGCTTCACAGCGAGCTCGTATCGCACCCAGCGGCGCTGACCCGTGGACGTCACCAGACCTCGTGACACGAGGTCGCGCAGCTCCGAGCGCGCTTCCTCAGCGGTCACACCAAAATGCTCCCTATATTCCCCGTTGCTCCAGGTACGCCCATGACGCATGTCAACCAGCGCCTCCTTCTGACGCCTATTCAAACCGGTCGCCGCCTCCAGCCCGAGACCGCCAAGCCACGTCAAGTCCCCATCCGGAATCAGCGCAGCATTCGGGAAACGCACCGTGAAGGACACCCCATTATCAAAGAAACAGGGTTCCGCCATCCCAGCATCCCGTAATGCCCGGCGAGCCTCACGAATTCCAGTCCCCATTGCCTCGATCACGCGCCCGCTTCCCCCTTCAACGTTGCGGCAAATCTGATAGAGACGCTCGTTCACCGCAGGGTGATCGCCAGTGCCAAGCCGATCGACCGTGATTCCCCACAGGCCGCCCGGATTGGTCAGCCGCAATCCTTCACGCGTGATTCTCAGGTCGATCCCCTTTCCGCGTGATGCCTCGGACAGATCACGGTGAACCAACGCATTTGCGATGACCTCACGGGCCGCCAACAGTGGCACTGCATAATCTGTCACCCCGTCCCCATCACGCGTGACAACCTGCCGCGATTCCACGTTCTGCCTAACCCACTCCAAGGCATCCTCCAAGATCACCGGCAGCGCCCCCGTGAAATCACGACGATTAACGGCCCGCACATCATCGGTACCTTCGACCGCAGCCGTGACCGTCAGGTGTAGAAGAAGGCGCTGGGGATACTCACCCAACGCATAGAGGCCGGCAACCGACAGCTCTCCACTCTCACGGTCGGCAACGACGCCCGTGAAGTAAAGAACCGCTTCATCACTGTCATTGACGAGGCGTGGGGTCGTTGTGCGAACAGACGAGAGGTATCGGGTGAGCAAGTCCGGGTCAAGGTCTTGAAGAGACGTTCCGGGCACGGCCTGCGCGTCGGCGATCGGACGGCGATGACGCAGGAGCAGCATCTGTTCCTCCGACGGCGACATCTGATAGTCACCGTCATACTGACGCAGATACGCCTTCTTATCCTTCAGCCACCGCACCGGTTTTTCATTCGCATCAGCACCCTCAACGTTGACAACACCAACTGTTTTACCGTCAACATTGATGGGTAACGCATCGATTCGAAACGGCGCGCTAAAACCCTTCCGCGCCTGATCAGCTACCCACTGAAGCAAACCATGAACGTCGTCGACACCAACGACAGCAATCCCATTCCGCTCCGACACGCCCAGCAGGATCACTCCACCTCCGGGCATGTTTGCGAAGGCACTCAGTGTTGGCCCAAGCTGCTGCGCCGAATACTCTGAGAAAGTCTTCGCCTCGATTGCATCCGTGTCACCACCGCGCAGTTCGAGCACAGCCAAAGCGCCCAGCAGACCCTCAAGATCGTTGGAAATAGCTTCAATTCTATCTCATAGAACCCCATTTCTATGTTATAGAAGGGGGTTTCTATGACATATAGGCCCCTTCATAACTCATAGACGCCCAATTTTGCGTCATGGAATCTCATAGAGGGGCATATATGATTCATAGAATCGAGCGACGCCTCAACCTCGAGGCCACAACGGAAACAGATACCAGCCCCATGAACATGTGTTTCACGTGAAACAATCGCTCCATGCCTAACAGTCCCACCACTTGCTCGACAGGCAGCACAAGCAATGTCGTACACCACCCGAGCAACCGTCTAAGCCCAGTTTCAAGTCCTCTCAGCACCCGCCCACGCCTCACCCCACATCAACTGTCATCCTCGAATTGTTTCACGTGAAACATTCGGCGCCTGCACCTACGGGCACACGCCCGCAAACGCGCAACCACACGCCAACCACGCACTCAACCACAGCGAACAACAAGCGGGGCGCCACCCCTCGGCAGCACCCCACTCAATAAGTCACGCGCACCTGCGCCGCGCAACCAACAGCAAAATCTCACCCCCGCCTCTCCCGCATTGTCCGCGCGAGGATCCCGTGCCTCGGCGCGAAGACCCAGGCGAGCACGAAGCACGCGGTCAGCACCAGGACGATCGTGGCGCCCGTGGGCACGTCCAGCGCCCACGACAGGTACAGGCCCACCAGGCCCCCGGCAGCCCCCAGCGCCGGCGACAGGATCATCATGGTCCCCAGGCGGTCGCACAACAGCCGCGCGGTGGCCGCGGGGGTCACGAGGAGGGCCAGCACCAGGACGTTACCGATCGTCTGCACAGAGATCACGACGGCCAGGGCCACGGCGACATACAAAGA
>NZ_LT635869.1:312437-351585 GCF_900128465.1 Actinomyces bouchesdurhonensis
AGCGCAGCTCGGTCGCCAAGTCTCGCGGGCGGGCCGCCGTCCCAGGGGCGTAGAGCCGGCGGCCGGCAATCAGGCGAGAATAGAAGGGTTTCATGGCATCTCCTTGCCGCCCAGGCAGCGTGCCAGTGAGCGGGCGTTGTGTTCCATCATGTCGATGTAAGTGGGTGCTTGGTCGTCGAGGGTGTCGCCGTACAGGGGGCAGATGTCCACGCCCGCGTCGGTGGCGGCGGTGCGCAGGGTGGAGCGGGTGCGCGCCAGGTTGGGTTCGAGGAACACCGCGGGGATCGAGGAGTCGGACAGGGTGGCCTGGAGTTTGATCCGGTCGGCGATGGAGGGTTCGACGCTGGGGTTGGGTGCGACGAATCCGGCGACGGTGAGCCCGTAGGCATTCGCCAGGTACGCATACGCGTCGTTCGTGGTGACGAGCTTGCGGCGCTCCTCGGGGATGGACGCGATGGTCGAGGCCACGGTGGCGTCGAGCTCGTCGAGGCGCGTCAGGTAGGCGGCCGCGTTGGCCCGGTAGGTGGCCTCGCCGTCGGGGTCAACGGAGATCAGCGAGTCGCGGATGACGCGCACGTACGCTTGGGCGTTGTGGACGTCGTGCCACAGGTGGGGGTCGATGTCGCCGTGGACGTGCTTGCCGAGGACGGCCTGCGGCAGCATGTACACGTTCGCGCCGGGCTCGCCGATGAAGCGGAACGAGGCCTCGCCGGGNTCGGCCGGGCCCGTGTAGGTCACGTGGAAGCGCGCGGCGTCGTATCCGCCCGCCGCGATGCCGAGGGTGTCCCATCCGGGCCACAGGACGCTCGCCTGGTTGTCGCCGGTCTGGCCGAGCAGGTAGGCGGCGGCGGGAGCACCGGTCGCCTGGCTGACGGCGGCTGGGATCTGGGTGAGGGTGGACTTGTTGACGGCGAGCAGGGTCTGCTCGGGCTCGCGCATGACGCCGGAGCCCGTGGCGTCCTCCTTGATGCGCAGGGTGAGGGCACCGGACGCGTCGGAGGTCAGGTCGAAGATGTCGGCGTGCCCGCGGTCCAGGGTGGCAGTCGTACCGGCGGGGGCGGTGCGCATGACGGCGCAGGTGCTCGCGCCCTCCTCGGACGAGGTCGTGGCCGCGTCGGCGGTGCCTGTTGTTTCTGCGCGTGTTGTGTCGCTACCTGAAGTCGCGGCGTCTGCTGTGGCGTCGGCGGCGTCGGAGGTCGAGGCCTCGGCGGTCATGTTGGTGGCCGTGTTGGTGGCCTCGGTTCCTGCGGTGGCCTCGTCGGCGTGTGCCGCTCCGGGCGCGAGGAAGGAGGTGGCCGCGAGGGCCATTGCGGCGAAAGCCCGGGCTGCGCGGCCCGGGTTCCGGTGTGTCGTGGGGTTCATGGAGGGGTCCTCTAGGGGCACATGAATGAGAATCGTTATCATTCTAATAGCGTGGCGCACGCCGCGCAACGTTCCGCGACCCGCAGGCAATAGCTCCAACGAAGCAAGAAACCTCGGGGAATACCTGTCCCCCACTCCAATTTCGCACGTAATTCCCCCTCCACTCTTTCAAACTTTGAAGTCACATCGTTGAAATTCCGCGGTTTTCGCGACATTGCGAATTTGTCTGACTACCGAATTACGTGCGAAATTAATGATGAACGGCTGAAGGGATCGATCCCAGAGCTTCGCCGGGTACCACGCAGATTCCAATGCCAACGCTTCTGCTTCCCCAATGCCCACCGCCGAGCAACCCCAACTCATGCAGGCCGACACGCACACCCGATAGACGAACACGCACGAACCATCATCAGATTTACTGAAATTTCGCGATCTGTAGACGAACATAGCCGACACAACGGGCGAATTTTGACGGCCTGCGCACACATGTGATAACCGCCTGCAGGCCACTTTGCTTTGCAATTGCTTGGTTTTCGATGCGAGCTATCTAACTGTCCGAACGGTTGATTAAGCGTTTTTGCAGGGATAAGCTATAACCATTAAGCGCCTGACACAGCTGCCAAGCTCGTCCGGCGCTTTTCTTGTTTGACACGCAGGGTCGCGCCGACGCCACCCGCGTTGGCACGCTCCTCGCGCGAGACCCGCCGGGCGATCCCCTGCCTCACCAAGCAGGAACACACGATTGAATACACGATCCCACGAGGAGTCCGCTATGTTCTCCACCATCGACGTCATGGTTGCCCAGGCCCACATCGACCAGCTCAACGAGCTCGCCGACACCAAGCACATCGTGAAGGCCGACCGCCACTGAGCTACTTCCGGCTCCGCCGGAGTTCCACGCAAGTCCGCAGACCCACATGGGCTGCGGACTTTTTGCATGCCGTCGCGGCCTGGCCGCGGTGCCGGTGGTCGCGACAGTTACATGGGTGGAAAATGCCTAGTCTTTTGGGTGGAAAATGTATACCAAGATTGGTGGAAAATGTATAATGCTCTACATATTCGCTGATCATAGGAGGTTCAGATGCAGGCTGTACGTCCGGAGAACTACCGCCCTCGAGCAATCGACCGGCGTATCGACCAACTGCTGCGATCCTTCGGCGCTGTTGAAATAGCCGGGCCCAAATGGTGCGGAAAGACCTGGACCTCACTTGCGCATGCTGGCAGTGCTGACTTGCTCACTGACCCATCAACGCTTCTAGCCGCCCAGTCCTCCCCCGATCTCGTACTCTCTGGCGAGCGCCCACACCTCATTGACGAGTGGCAGGAGGTGCCTCAGATCTGGGATATGGTTCGTTCTCGTATCGATTCGTCCGCGGGTGAACGAGGACAGTTCATCCTCACAGGGTCCTCCGCACCACACGGTATTGAGACAATCAGGCACAGCGGCGCAGGGCGTATTGCTCGCGTTCACATGCGGCCAATGACCTCATACGAGGCCGGAGCGACTCCAGGAGGCGTAAGCCTGCGCGGTCTTTTTGACGGCAAGGGGATCACTTCGCAACGATGCGAAAGCTCTATCGAAAGGGTTGCGCGTTGGTGTTGCCGAGGAGGATGGCCGTCGATTCTTGATCTCGATGACGAAGATGCGTTGGAAACTCCGGCACAGTACCTGCGCAACCTTATTGAGGTAAACATGCCTCAGCTGCGCCGATCTCCAGACACAACACGGTCGCTCTTACGCGCTCTCAGCATGAATCTTGCGCAAGCTCCGACAATGAGCACACTGTCAAAGGATATGGGCAGCGAAGGTGAAGAGAAATCGCGTCACACGATTAGGGCCTACCTCGACGACCTCCGCACGATGTACCTACTCGAAGATGTGCCCGGATGGGAACCCGCAGCTCGCGGAAAGAAACGTGTTCGCATCAAGCCCAAGCGCTACTTCGTCGATCCCTCCCTACCTGCAGCCATGCTCGGCCTATCCCCCAGCAAGTTGCTACGCGATACTCAGACTCTCGGCGGATTGTTTGAGACTCTCGTCTGCCGTGATCTCCTCACGTTCACCGACACGCTTCCTGGTGTCGGAAACTCCATCGCCTACTACCGTGATGACAAAGGTCTCGAGGTCGACTTCATCATCGAACTCGCTGACGGGCGCTGGGGTGCGTTCGAGGTCAAACTATCATCGATGGGAATTACTGATCGTGCCGTGGAACGCCTTCACAGGTTTCACGCACTCATGACCGGTAACCCTATGGCCAGGACCTCCGAACCTTCTTTCCTTGGTTTCATCGTGGGCCACGGGGAGTTCACCTACCAGCGCGACGACGGTCTGCTCGTCCTTCCCTATGCATGTATCGAGCCCTAATGTTTCACGTGAAACATCTGCCCAACCACCAGCCTCGTTACCCCACAAGCCGCAGAAAGTGGCACACTTGACCTATACGTTGAACGTGACTTCATGCAAAGGATGGCATGCCTTGACTCAGCCTTCGACCAACGGCGCGACCCCGGCCTCGTCCGGGCTCACGCCCGCGCAAGGAAACCGCCTCGACCCCTGGTTCGACGCCTACGCGGAACGCGCCCACAATCTGCGCGAATCGGAAATCCGCGCGCTCTTCTCCGTGGTCTCGCGCCCCGAGGTCGTCTCCCTCGCCGGCGGCATGCCGAATCTCAAGGACCTGCCCCTCGACAAGCTCGCCGCGTCCGCGGAGAAACTCGTGCGCAACCACGGCGCGCAGGCCATGCAGTACGGCAGCGGCCAGGGCTGGGAGGTCCTGCGCGAGCGGATCACCGAAGTCATGACTTACGACGGCATCATCGGCGCCGACCCCGACGACGTGGTCGTCACGACGGGCAGCCAGCAGGCCCTCGACCTCGTCACCGAGCTCTTCGTGAATCCGGGCGACGTGATCCTCGCCGAGGCCCCCTCCTACGTGGGCGCCCTGGGCGTGTTCCGCGCGCGCCAGGCGGACGTCGTGCACGTCCCCATGGACGAGCACGGCATCATTCCCGAGGCCCTGGTCGAGACGATCCGCGACGTGCGCGCCTCGGGCCGCACCATCAAGTTCATCTACATCATCCCGAACTACCACAACCCCGCGGGCGTGACGCTCTCCGCGGAGCGCCGACCCATCATCGCGGAGATCTGCCTGCGCGAGCACGTCCTGATCGTCGAGGACAACCCCTACGGCCTGCTCGGCTTCCATAATGACCCCCTGCCGGCCATCGCCTCGTACAGCCCTGAGGGCGTCGTCTACCTGGGTTCCTTCTCGAAGATGTTTGCGCCCGGCTTCCGTATCGGTTGGGCGTACGCGCCGCACGCGATCCGCGCGAAGCTGGTGCTGGCGCTCGAGTCCGCGATCTTGTGCCCGTCGATGGTGGGCCAGATGGCGATCGCCGACTACCTGGGCAGCTACGACTGGTACGGGCAGGTGAAGTCCTTCCGTTCAATGTACGCGGAGCGTGCTCGCGCGATGCTGACGGCGCTCGAGGAGTACATGCCGTCGTGCTCGTGGACGGTGCCGGACGGTGGATTCTACACGTGGGTGACGCTCCCCGAGGGCCTCAACGCGAAGTCGATGCTGCCGCGCGCGGTGCGCGCCCAGGTCGCCTACGTGTCGGGGACGGCGTTCTTCTACGACGGCCAGGGGTCGAATCACATGCGCCTGTCCTTCTGCTACCCGACCCCCGAGGAGATTCGCGAGGGCGTGCGTCGCCTGTCGACGGTCGTGAACGCTGAGAAGGAAATGGTCGACATGTTCGGCACCGCTTCGATCGACGAGGCCGGGGCTGAGTCCGCCCGTTAAGGTTCCCTAGGAGTAACACATTATGGCTACGAAAGTTCTCATTATCTCTGGCGGCCTGACGCACGAGCGTGATGTGTCGGTTCGTTCGGGTCGTCGCGTCGCGAACATCCTGACGCAGGCGGGCTACGACGTCGTCATTTCGGATGTGGATGCGTCCCTGGCGGGTGCGATCGAGTCCTTTTCCCCTGACGTCGTGTGGCCCCTCGTGCATGGTTCGATCGGCGAGGATGGGTCGTTGCAGTCGTTCCTGGAGTCCGTGGGCGTGCCTTTCGTGGGGTCGTCGGCGGTGCAGGCGATGCTCGCGTCAAACAAGCCGACGGCGAAGGCGCTGCTGGGTTCCGCGGGGTTGGCGACGCCGGGCTGGGTGACGCTGCCGCAGGCGATTTTCCGCCAGTTGGGCGCGTCGAATGTGCTGTCGGCGTTGGAGGGTTCCGTGTCGTTCCCGGTTGTCATTAAGCCGACGGATGGGGGTTCGGCGTTGGGTATTTCGACGGCGCATAACGCGAAGGAGCTGCGTCGCTCGATGGTTGATGCGTTCGCGTATGGGCAGCGTCTGATGGTCGAGCAGCGCATTGAGGGTCGTGACGTGGCCGTGTCGGTCGTGGATTTGGAGGGTGGGCCTGTGGCGCTGCCTCCGGTTGAGGTTGCGACGGACGATGGTCGTTACGATTACGATGCGCGTTACACGACGGACGAGGCCGTGTATTTTGTGCCTGCTCGTCTCTCTTCGGAGACGCTGGCGGATCTGCAGGCGGCGGCCGTCGAGGCACACACGACTCTTGGCCTGCGTGATCTGTCGCGCATGGATTTCGTGGTTGACGACGAGGGCACGTGCTGGTTCATTGATGCGAACGTGGCTCCCGGCATGACGGACACGTCGCTGCTGCCCCAGGCTGCGGATGCGCTGGAGGATTCGTCGTTTGCGCGGCTGTGCGCGGACATCGTTGATTTTGTGGCTGGTGGCCGCGTGGTCGGCGGGTGCGATGCTGGTGGCGTGACTGGCGTTGGTGGCGCCGCCGATACCCCCGCGGACGCGCCTGTCGAGGGCGAGTAGCGAACGCTCCCCTGCGTGACGCACCGGGCCCGGGAGGACTCTCGTCCTCCCGGGCCCGTCGTTTGCATGGTATCGCGTCGGCTAAGGCCGAACACCGGGGTTTCGGTGCGGTAGGGCCTGGCCGGGCACCAACACCATGGACAGCCAGCGTGGCGGGTGCCGTAGGGCCCGGAGGGCACGGGCGGGCTTCGAGATCGACCACTCCGAGCCGCAGGCTCGCGTGTGGCGATCTCGCGGGCGGCCGGGCCCGAAGGCACACGAAACACAGGCACCACACCACAACCTCGAGCTGCGGCCGACAAGCGCACGGCGGCCGGGCACCAACATCACGGGCGGTCTGCGTGGCGGGTGCCGTAGGGCCCGGAGGGCACGGGCGGGCTTCGAGATCGATCATTACGAGCCGCAGGCTCGCGTAGGGCGGAAGGCGTGCGGGCATGCTGTCATGCTCCGGCTCGAAGAAGTAAGAAAATAGTAAAGATTAAGCTCCGTCGCACTCGAAGAGAGGGCCCCTCTCGGGGGAGGGGTCTTCAGAAGAGGAAACCGAAGTCCCTCAAACGGGCTTCGGCCTCGTCGGCTCCCGTCCATAGGATGCCTTTGACACCCAACAGTTCGGCGGCACGAACGTTGTCACGACGGTCATCGATGAACGCAACATCCGTAACGGGGACGCCCAGGCGTTGCAAGACATCACGGTAGATTCCGCGCGCGGGCTTACAGATGCCGTAGTCGCAGGAGAATGCAAAAAAGTCGAAGAGGCTGCCCCACTTGGAGCGACGGATGGCCTTCGCGATGGGGTACGGGGCGTTGGAGAGAATGCCGACACGCACGCCCTGGTGGCGTAGGAGGCGCACGAGAGTAAGCGTATGTTCATTCGCATTCGCCATGCGCGATGAATCGAGTGCGACGAGTTCCTTCAGGAGTTCGCGTGAAGGCTCTGGCTGACCACAGTCTCCTGCGATACGATCCCAAAATACTCGATCAGGTAGGCCAGCATCGTAGTCGGCGCGATGCGTCCACATCGCCTGGTCAACGAGAGTGGTCAGACCCCGCGATTCGTCACCGAACATACGGGCGATCGCGGCGGGGTCCGGGTGGGAATCCACGAGGACGCCACCGACATCGAAAAGCACGGTGCGCGAACTGCCTTGGGCGTTCATGCCTTTCGCTCCTTCTGGTACTGCATGGGGCCTACACCGGACCCTTTAGAGTAGTTTAAACGTAATTTCAGCCACAGATGAGCGCGGAAAGTGTATGATTGGAAACATACTCCACGTGATCTGCGGAAACACGCACGAAGTTAACTCAGTGAAGAATAAGATCTGCGATGCGCTGGAGATCATCCTCCCCTGCAAATTCGATGACGATTCGACCCTTCTTCCGGCCCTCCGTGATAGATACACGTGTGTCATATGCGTCAGACAATGCGGTGACGACGCTCTCACCCAGTGGCGACAGGGTTCGCTGCTGACGGGTACGCGGACGAGGCGTGGCCTTTGCTTTTCCCAGCCGGACAAGCTCCTCGGTGGTACGCACGGAAAGTCCTTCCGCGACGATGCGCTCTGCGAGGCGTTCCATTTCTTGGGCTGTCGAAAGTGACAGTAATGCGCGGGCATGGCCCGCTGTAATGACCTGTGCAGCTACCTTCTTTTGAACGGAGGGGGGAAGCTTCAGCAGGCGCAGGGTGTTGGCGATCTGCGGGCGCGAGCGGGCGATTCTCTTGGCGAGTTCTTCCTGAGTCGCACCGAAATCCGCCATGAGCTGTTGATATGCGCTCGCCTCCTCCAGCGGGTTGAGCTGGGCGCGGTGGAGGTTTTCCAGGAGGGCGTCTCGGAGCAGGTCTCCGTCGTCGGTCTCACGAACGATTGCCGGGATCGTTGTCTCGCCTGCAAGTTCGGAGGCGCGCAGGCGGCGCTCGCCCATGATCAGCTCGTAGCGCGCGTCGGGCTTCTCCTGGAGGAACTCCTGGAGCTTCTCGGAACGCCCCGTCGCGGGGATACTGCGAACGACGACGGGCTGGAGAACGCCGACTTCCTTGATGGAGGCCGACAGTTCTTTAAGATCATCCTCGTCGAAGACCTCGCGCGGTTGCTTCGTGTTAGGGACGATCTGGTCGATAGGAATCTCAGCGAAAGAAGCACCCGGCACCGGAAGCAGCTCGTGATCACTCGATGTTTCACGTGAAACATTAGACGAGGAGGCGGGGTTCACCGATGCATCGGCAGCTGTATTGCCGACAGTTGCCCCTCCAAACCCGGTTCCGAGCGAGCTGGACGCCGCCTGAGTCCGCGCGCTGGAGGGACCCAGTGCGGGCATTGCGGGTCGCTTGTGTTTTGACGAGGCCGTGACCCGTTTCGGTTGAAGAAGATCCTTCGCGGAACCTCCACGACCGCGTGCTGCGGGGCCTTCAGGAAAGAAAACGTCGAGCGGGCGCGAAGGAACGGTGGGCGTCGCCTGGGGCGTCTGTTCACCTGCCTGAGGGATAAGAGCTCCAAGTCCACGGCCAAGGCCAGAGTGCTTGCGAGCGCCTTTGCGGCCCTCAGACTTCGGTGTTACATCCGCCATTGCATAACTCCTTCGATTGCGTGCGTTCATTGTTTCACGTGAAACAATGTCATGTGCCCAGCTGTTGAGCGTGTTTCATCACTATATTGCACAAATGATCACATGTTCTAAAGTCAACGTTCTAACCCGCGTAAGCCGACTGTTCAGTTGATTGTTTCACGTGAAACAATCACCTCACTCTCCCGCGGACAGCCGTTGGCACAGTTCGAGGGCCGCCTTACGATAGGCGATCGCACCGACATTACGAGGATCATATGTGATGACTGTTTGAGCGTAGCTCGGTGCTTCAGAAATACGCACCGATCGGGGAATCACCGTGGTAAAGGTCTGTTCAGGGAAATGCGAACGGACCTCACCCTCGACTTCCTCAGACAGTCGAGTCCGTTTGTCCGCCATCGTCAACAACATACCGGATACACGCAGGCCGGGATTCAAGTCCACCCCGATACGTTCAACTGTGTTCCATAGCTGACTAAGGCCTTCAAGCGCGTAGTACTCGGCCTGGATCGGAATCATAACCTCGTCAGCGGCCACCATGACGTTGAGGGTAACCAGGCCGAGGGACGGTGGGCAATCGATAAGGACAATATCAATGTTGTCGTGAGTCTCAACGTACACGCGCAGAGCATCACGGAGACGATATTCGCGACGTGGGACCGCAACGAGTTCGATCTCAGCACCCGACAGGTCAATTGTCGCGGGACACACGAGAACTCCGTCAATGTCGGGGCAGGACTGCACGACATCGCCAAGGTCGGCTCCCCCGATGATAACGTCGTACGTTGAGGGTGTTCCGACAGGATGCTCGACTCCTAATGCGCTCGACGCATTGCCCTGCGCATCGGCATCGATGACAAGGACAGATAGACCCCCGAGGGCCAAGCCGACTGCGATGTTCACCGTCGACGTTGTCTTTCCGACACCGCCCTTCTGGTTCGCGACGGCGATGATGCGCGTAAAAGCGGGCTTGGGAAAGTTAGCGCGCTCAAGCATGGCCAAGTCGCGCAAGTTCCGTTCGATCTGAGTGGACAGAGGGGTGTTGTTTGTATCCACGTGACACCTTCCTAGCTACTGCCTCTAGTCTACGGGGCACCGGGAACACTTCTGGCATCGAAAGTCCGTGATGCATGAATAGACACATGATTGGCACCGTTTGACGATGAACGACCGTTGAGTCGTTCTGCAGAATCGATTCTCCTGGCCAATACGGCGACCGAGAATAGTGACGGAATGACACGATGCCTCCAGGAAAACACAACGAATGTGTTCACATCACCTTCTAGAGATTTCATGAAATACTTCCCTCCGCGCATGATAAAAGGGGTACCACACTTAAGTGTGGTACCCCTTACTAAAGAGCGTTGACTCTACCGTACGCGCGTACAGACCACGACGTAGGTCGACTCGTCCTCCATGATGGAGGGCACTTCGTGAATCTCGGCGCGCAGGTGATGGCGCCGAAGCTCCGCCGATGCTTCCTCAACTTCAATAGGCGCGCGACGACCTTTCAGAGCAACGAGTGATCCGCCTGGTGCGATGAGCTTAGAGGTCATTCGTACAAGCTTGCTCATGTTAGCCACAGCCCGAGCGGTGACTGCGTCGGCTTTGCCTTTACCACGGAGTTCCTCGGCGCGTGCCTGGTGAATGGTCACGTTATCCAGGCCCAGGTTATCGACGACGTCCTCGAGCCACTCGACGCGTCGCGCCATGGGCTCGGCCAGGTGTACGTGCAGGTCGGGACGGCATGCAGCGATTACGATGCCAGGCAATCCCGAGCCAGAACCGACGTCGAGGACCTCTCGCCCTTCACGACGAGGCATGAAGTCGAGGACGGCTGCGGAATTGACGATGTGACGCGACCAAATGCGTTCCATGTCGCGGGGGCCGAGTAGACCGCGCAATTCGCCCTCATCCTCAAGCATGCGCGCGTATTCAGCGACATCGGAAAAAGCGGGACCGAAAAAGTCGCGGACCGCCTGAGTTGGTTCTTCTGGGACGAAGGGGTCGCCAACCTGGCGACCCCTCCCCTTCCCGTTCGGGCTCTCACTCACCGTCGGATTCCTCGGGAAGGATAACGACGCAGCGGTGTGGCTCGGTTCCCTCCGACTCGGAGGTCAGACCTTCGACGGCGACTACGTCGTGACACACCTTGCGCTCGAAGGGGTTCATGGCATCGAGCTTGACGGGCTGCCCGGAGGCGCGCACGCGGGCGATGGCCTCGCGAGTGATGTCTTGCAGTTCTTCCTTTCGTTCGGCGCGGAAGCCGGCGATGTCAAGCATGAGGCGCGAGCGCTCGCCGGTCTCGGTCTGAACGGCCAGGCGGGTGAGCTCCTGGAGGGCGTCCAGGACTTCGCCGTCCTCGCCGACGAGGCGGTCCAGGGCCTCGGCGTCGTCGGCGACGATTTCGACCGAGGCGCGACCGTTCTCGACGTCGATCTCGATGTCGCCGTCGAGATCGGCAATGTCGAGCAGTTCTTCCAGGTAGTCGGCGGCGAGCTCGCCTTCTTCTTCGAGGCGTGTGAGCTTGCCTGCGTTGTCGTCACTCATGACGTGTCCTCCGTGGTGGGGATTGGGGTCTTGTTGGGGTCCAGGGTACCCGCTTGGGTCACTGGACCGGGAATCTGTCGCCGTCAGCGCTTTTTACTGGAGCGGCGGCGGGCCTTGCGGCGTTCAACGCGGCGGCGCTCAATCTCCTCGGCGCTCAGCGCGCCGTTTGCGCCGTCCTGGTTGCCGTTTGTTTTCTGGGACGAGGCCTTGGTGGCTTGACGCTCGTTTGCGCGGCGTTCGCGCTGCTTCTTTTGCAGCTCGGAGCGCTGGGCGGATGCTTCCTGTTTTGCGACGCGCTGTTCGACGGCGTGAGTTAGGCTTCGCATCCACTGCTCGTCGGGCAGGGTGGTCCACTTCTGGCTGGCGAGGTTGCGGTAGACGGTGATGATTTCGCCGGGGGTCATGGAGGCGGGGAAGTCGGAGGCGACGCGCTGCTTCTTGGCCTTAGCGCGAACCTCGGCGAGGGTACGTTCGTTGAGTTCGCTGACGCGAGGATCGGTGCCGGGGGTACCCAGGGCAGCGCGCTCACGGTCGTAGTTCTGGAAGAAGGGTTTGGCCCATTCCTGGTAGGCGGACTCGCGCGAGGACAGCAGCTCGGCGTAGGCCGGTGAGCCGGGGGTGGGCATGACCTTGATGGTCCAGAGGGACTGGCCGAGAGCCCAGAAGGACGCGGTCACGGTGTAGATGACGACGCCCATCTGGAAGAACGCGCCGGAGAAGATGAACATCAGCGGCATCACGTACATCATGGAGCGCTGCGACTGGGCCATTGGGTTGTCGCCCATGTCGGGCATGTTGCGCGAGAAGGACAGGCGCATGGAGAAGAACTGCAGGGCGACCATGAGGACGATCGCGGCAACGAAGACGGTGACAACGCCGGGCTGGTCGAAAGAATCGCGCAGCGTGTGTGAGAGGCGGACGCCGAAGACGGTGGAGTTGACGATTTCTTCGGATACGGAGGCGGTCAGGGGGCCGAGGTGGTCGGTGGGCTCGCCGCGGTAGATGTAGGTGCCGACGGAGATGGAGGAGACTGCGATGATGGCGCGATACATGCCGAAGAGGACGGGCATCTGCACGAGCATCGGCAGGCAGGAGGCGAAGGGCGAAACCTTGTGCTTGCGTTGGAGGGCCTGGGTCTCTTCCATCATCTTCTGACGGCTGACCTGGTCCTTCTTGCCCTTGTACTTCTCCTGGATCTTGCGCATTTCGGGCTGGATGGCCTGCATGGCGCGCGAGGAGCGGATCTGCTTGAGGAACAGCGGGATGATGGCGATGCGCACCAGGATGGTGAGCAGCACGATGGACAGGACCCACGCCATGCCGGAGCCGGAGGACATTCCGAGCAGCACGAGGAGGTCGTGGATCCAGACCCACACGTAGGAGATCGCCCACGCGAAGGGGTGGAGGATTGCGTCGAACATAGTTTTCGCTTTCGCCGTGGCGCGGGTGCGCCGCTGTTTCGTTGTTCCTTATATTCCCGAGGCCGTGGCCGGTTACTCGGTCAAGTCGTGTTCCGGGTCCAGTCCCATGGGGGCGGGGCGTTCCCAGTTGTCGTGTCCAGCCCAATCCTCGGGTGGGATCCAGGGGTCGGGTTTCCAGCGCCCACGCTCGGGCACGTGGTCCACTCCCCCGTGGCTCCAGGGGTTGCATCGCAGGAGCCGCCAGGCCGCGAGGATTAGTCCCTTGATGGGGCCGTGGATGCTGATGGCTTGGAGTGCGTAGGTGGAGCAGCTGGGCGCGTAGCGGCACCTGGGACCCAGCGCCGGGGAGATGTAGCGCTGGTATGCGACGATGGGGGCGGATAGGAGTGCACGTAGCACGCGACTCGCGATGTTCAACGTGCGTCCCATTTTCGCCATGCTCGTTCCATGACGCGATCAAGGTGGTCTGCTAGTTCTTTGGAGGGGATGTCGAGCGCCTTGCGTGAGGCTCGGATGACGATCCTGGTTCCGGATGGCAGATCCGCGATTCTCTCGCGCATGAGGTGTCGCAGCTGCCGCTTGACGCGGTTGCGTCCGTTGGCGCGCTTGATTTCCCGCTTGGGTACGACGAAACCGACGAGGCGGCTGTTGCGTTCCTCGTCGGCTCGGACGTGGACGACGACCAGCGGATCTCCTGCGCGCGCTCCGTGACGGATCGCGGCGGTGAAGTCCGCTGGGTCAACCATGCGGTGCGCGCGTGGCAGCACCGGTGTGTCTCAGGCGGACAGCTTGGCGCGGCCCTTGCGACGGCGGGCTGCCAGAATGGCGCGGCCGGCGCGGGTAGACATGCGCAGACGGAAGCCGTGCGTCTTGGAGCGACGACGGTTGTTGGGCTGGAAGGTCCGCTTGGTGGTCACGGCAATTCTCCTCGGCGGGGAGTGGTTTCCCACTCGTTTTCGGTTGGGCTATCGGCCCACCTGGGCGCGGTAGCGGGGACACGCGCCCGAAATGGGCGCAAACAAGTTCCAAGACTAAGCGGATGGGCGCTGCTAGTCAACGCGGAGGGTTACTCACCGCGTCACACACAGTATCCACAGCTGTGCAAATCGCTGTTGAAGAATGTCGTCCACCGTTGTGGACGACGACGGTTATCCACAGGCTGTGTGTCATTTTGCTTTCCGCGGCCTGCCGCCGACCCACACTTGTAACTACAAATGTGTGATTCTGTGATAGTTCTCCACAGGTTCATCCCCAGTCTGTGCATAAGCATGTGTGCGGGCTACACTGCTGGGATGTACGAGCGTCACGTACATCACCAGCATGTCATGACCGAACTCACCGTTATATTGTCCGGAGGTTACCGTGGAGTCGGATTCCCTCACACGTGCGTGGGCTGCCGCCCTCGAAGCAGTCCCCACAGACGAGCTGGGTCCCGTCGCCACATCGATGCTGCGCTCGGCGCGCCCCCTCGGCGACATTGAGGGAACGATTCTCCTGGCCGTTCCCAACGGCTTCACGAAGCAGTGGATCGAAGATAAGGCTCAGTCCAAACTCACCGCTGCGCTCTCAGTTAACCTGGGGCGCACCGTGAGGATTGCCATCACGGTCGACCCCTCCCTCGAACTCGTCACCGCACAAGAGGAACAAGAAGAGCCGACCGCTCCCACAGCCGCCGCGCACGCCCCGGCCTCGTCCCCAAAGAAAAAAGAGGCCAGCTCACCCGCCCCCGTGGCGTCCACAGTGGACGTGGGACCCACGCACTTGAACCCGAAGTTTACCTTCGACACATTCGTTATCGGCCCCTCGAACCGTTTCGCGCACGCCGCTGCACTAGCGGCATCGGAAAGCCCGGGAACGGCGTTCAATCCCCTCTTTATCTACGGGGACTCCGGACTTGGCAAGACCCACCTTCTCCAGGCAATCGGACATAACGCACTGTCGATGATGCCTCACCTGAAGGTCCGCTACGTCAACTCTGAGGAGTTCACCAACGAGTTCATCAACGCGATTCGCCTGAACAAGACAGATAATTCGCAGGTCGAAGCCTTCCACCGCCGCTACCGCGAACTCGACATACTCCTCATCGATGACATCCAATTCATCGGCAACAAGGAACAGACGGTTGAAGGTTTCTTCCACACCTTCAACGCGCTGCACAGCGCCAACAAGCAGATCGTTTTAACCTCAGACCTGCCTCCCGCCCAGCTCACAGGTTTCGAGGACCGCATGCGTTCACGCTTCTCCTCCGGCCTGCTCGTGGACGTTCAGCCGCCGGATCTGGAAACCCGCATCGCAATCCTGCACAAGAAAGCTGACGCCGAGGGCCTCGAAGTAACCCCCGAGGTCTTCGAGTACGTCGCCTCACGCATTTCCTCCAACATCCGTGAGCTGGAGGGCGCGCTCGTACGCATCGGTGCATGGGCCTCCCTCTATAAGGAACGTATCGACTTAAATCTCGCGCAGATGATGCTCAAGGACTTCGTATCTAACCCCGACGACAACGAGATCACCGTCAGCCTCATCATGAGCCAATGTGCCGTCTACTTCGGCGTGACCATCGAACAGATGGGTTCCTCCGAGCGTAGCCACAACGTGGTCGAAGCACGCCAGATCGCTATGTACCTGTGTCGCGAACTCACCGACCTGTCACTACCCAAGATTGGTCAGGCCTTCGGACGTGACCACACGACGGTCATGCACGCGAACAAGAAGATCTCCAAGCTCATGAAAGAAAAACGCGAGACCTTCAACCACGTGTCGGAGCTTACAAACCGTATCAAACAGAAGGCGCGAGAGTCATAAAATACGCGTGATCACAGGCAAAAGTTGACGCCTGCGCGGGATCCACAGGAACTGTGCACAACACGTGTACGACGCGTCCATCGCTGTGGAGAAAACGAGGCCATCTGTGGATGTTGAAAACTTGTCCTTCGATTCGTCCACATGTCCACGTGGGCGATCCACAGTTTCATCCCAGAATTACAGCACAGTAATTTCCTTGATATAGCAACGAAAAATCAAGTTATTCACAGAATTCACAGCCCTTATGATGGAGGGAGGAACGGATAACAAAATTTTTTTCACAAACCTCCGCACAACAACGCCGCGTTAGCGCCACGGCGAAGGCGAGTTCTGCGCCTAAGTCGTGCCCCACATGGGCACACTTGTGGGTAAAGTAGTGTTCGTTCCGTTATGTGTTTTGGAGGCAGCAATGAAGTTCACCGTCGCCCGCGATGTTCTGGCCGAAGCCGTGTCGTGGACCGCACGAGCGCTCCCCGTGCGCCCGGCGTCACCGATTCTGGCTGGCGTACGCATCAAGGCTGAGGGCGACGAGCTGACCCTGTCCTCTTTCGACTACGAGGTCTCCGCTAATTCACAAATCCCCGCCACCGTTGACGAAGCCGGAGAGGTCCTGGTCTCCGGTCGCCTCCTGGCAGATATTTCTAAGTCGCTGCCCTCCAAGCCTGTGTCCGTTGAGCTCGACGGGCAGAAAGTCACCCTGGTATGTGGTTCCTCACATTTCACGCTCGCCGTCATGCCGCTCGACGAATATCCACTGCTGCCCGCTCAGCCGACGGGCATCGGCGCGATCGATTCCTCCACGCTCTCACAGGCGGTCTCTCAGGTGTCGATTGCCGCGTCGCGCGACGACACCCTGCCCCTGTTGACAGGTGTCCGCATCGAAATTAACGGCCCCGCGATCACCCTGCTGGCCACCGACCGCTACCGCCTGGCCATGCGCGAACTTGACTGGGAACCCGCCGACACCTCCATCGAAGAGGTCGCCCTTGTCAAGGCCCGCATCCTCCAGGACGTCGCCAAGTCCATGACCTCGGGTGCCAAGGTCGAGGTCGGCCTGTCCAGCGAATCTCAGCCCGGCGCCTCGTCCCTCATCGGCTTCACCGCCCAGGGACGGCGCACCACCTCGACCCTCATGGACGGCGACTACCCCGCCGTGCGTCGCCTCTTCCCCGAATCCACGCTGATCCAGGCCGTCGTCGACCGCCACGCCCTGCTCGAGGCCGTCAAGCGCATGTCGCTGGTCGCCGAGCGCAAGACCTCCGTGCGCCTGGCCTTCACCGACGGTCAGCTGGTGCTCGAAGCCGGCCAGGGCGACAACGCTCAGGCCTCCGAAGCCATCGAGGCGACCCTGCACGGCGACGACATCTCCACGGCGTTTAATCCGCAGTTCCTCATCGACGGCCTGCAGGTCCTGGACACCGACTACGTGCGCTTCGGCTTCACGCACCCCACGAAGCCGGCCGTCATCACCGGCCAGAAGAAGCCCGACCAGGGCGAGGTCACGCAATTCCGCTACCTGCTGATGCCCATCCGCTTCGGCATCTGACGTGCGCGTCTCCCACCTGGCCCTCGACGACTTCCGCTCCTGGAAGCACGGGGTCGTCGAGCTGCCCGCGGGACCCACGGTCCTGGTGGGCGCAAACGGCCAGGGCAAGACCAACCTCGTCGAGGCGCTCGCCTACCTGTCCACGTTCTCCTCGCACAGGGTCGGCGCGGAAGGCGCGCTCGTGCGCATCCCCATCGACGAGGCCGAGGCCGCCCCGGGCGGCGCCGTCATCCGCGCGCGGGTAGTGGCCTCGGGCCGTGAGCAGGTCATCGAGCTGGAGATAGTACGCGGCAAAGCTAATCGCGCGCGCATCAACCGCGCGCAAGTCAGGCCCCGCGACATCCTAGGTATCGTACGCACGGTCGTGTTCGCACCCGAGGACCTGTCGCTCGTGCGCGGCGACCCGTCGGTGCGCCGTTCTTTCCTGGACGATCTGGCCACGCAACTGTTTCCCATTCACGCGTCCACTCGAGCGGATTTCGACCGCGTCGCCCGACAGCGCGCGGCCCTCATGAAGGCCGCCCAGGCCTCGATCCGGCGCGGCCTCTCCCCCGACCTGTCAACGCTGGAGGTGTGGGACCAGCAATTTGCTGCGCTCTCCGCCCGCATCACGGCCACGCGCGCGACCATCGCTCAATCACTGATGGAGCCGGCAGCGCGCTCCTATGACGACGTCGCCGACTCGCCTCGTCGCTTGCGCCTCGCTTTCGATGCTTCTGTCGACCGCGTCATCGGCGCCGATCCCGAGCGCCCCGCCAGCTCCGACCTCACCGACGTGGATGCACAGACGCAGCGCATGCACGCCGCGTTGAGGGTCGTACGCGAAAAGGAAACCGAGCGTGGCATCAACCTGGTGGGTGCCCATCGAGACGATCTCACCCTCAGCCTCGGCGGGATGCCCGTCAAGGGATACGCCTCCCATGGTGAATCCTGGTCCGTGGCCCTCGCCTTGCGCCTCGGGGCCTTCGAACTCCTCAGCGAGGACGGCGACACCCCAATCCTCATCCTCGACGACGTCTTCGCCGAGCTAGACTCCTCGCGCCGGGCGGGACTGGCCGCCCTGGCCTCCAAGGCCGAACAGATCATCGTCACCTGCGCGGTCGCCGAAGACCTGCCGCCTTCCCTCGACCACCATGCCCTCCACGTGCGCCTCGACCCGAAACGCGGCACTTTCATTGACGAGGCGGACCATGAGTGAACGCAACAATACGCCCGTCGCGTCGCTAACACCCGCCGGCGCCGGGCGCCCCGACAATGAGGACGTCTATTCTCGACCACCAGGCGAGGACGCCGACGCCGACGAGTTCGCTGTCCGTGCCCTCGAACGCGCCCAACGCGTCGCCCGCAACCACGGTTTCATTCGCTCTACCCTACCCTCGTGGGGTCTCGACGAGACGCGCCCCAGGCGCAGCCTCGACGGATCCAGCGAATATGCGGCCATCGAAATCGACGGACTCGGTCGCCTCGCAGGACACTCACACGACGCTCAGGAGCGCGCAGCCACGCGATCCACTGCCTATCGTCGCTACGCAGGACCGACCCCGGCCTCATCCACTGACGAGGACCCCGACGGGGACCTCACGGCGCTGCGCCAAGCCCTCGAGGACACCGGTACCTCATGGAGCCGCTCCCCCGGCATGGCCGCCATGCGCCCACGCTACCAGCGGGCCAACTCGCTGGGAGCGATCCTCGCGCGTACCATCAGCGCTCGATCGTGGGATACACCCACCAAAATGGGTTCCGTCATGGCGAAATGGCGAGACATCGTGGGACCCTATAACGCCGATCATACGCATGTCGAAACCTTCGAAGGCCACAAGCTCGTCGTGCGCGCTGAAACAACCGGTTGGGCCAAACAGCTCCAGCTACTGCTTCCCACCATCGAGCGGCGTATCGCCGAGGAAGTCGGCGCCGGCGTCGTCGAACAGGTCATCATCCTCGGTCCTGTCGCGCCCTCGTGGAAGAAGGGACCCTACGTGGTGAGGGGACGAGGTCCTCGCGAGGACTACGGTTAGGCCCTCAGGGGCAGTGTCCTCAACGTATTTAGCCATATTGGTCAGGTTTTGTTAGTCTTCAATCTGTAGTCCGAGGACGAGGAGTAACGATGACGAATCCCTACGGTCCGCCAGTGCAGCGCACGAGCGGGGCACGCGTGGGTGACGACACCAGTAAGCCGACGCAGGCCGATAGCATGCCCCAAGGACGCGGTCGCGGCCGCCAGGCGGCGGCTTTTAAACCCGAACAGGCCGGGTCCGGGTGGATCGCCCCGGCCTCGTCCAATGACTCTGAGACGACTCAACTGAAGCGCGCAGTCAGTGCCATCGTCGCCGTTGTAGTCGTCGCCTTGCTCGTCTCCTGCGCTTTCGCGACGTTCGGTCCCGGAGGACTCCTTGCCGACGGCACTCACCCGTCCTCGACCACGCCGACACCCCTGGCAACCGGCAACGGCGATCAATACTCGACTCAGTACCTCGACGGAAAGTTCACTATCACGACGACGACAATCAAGCAGGGACCAGTCGATAAAAAAGGCTCAGAAACCCTCCTCGTGACCTACACTCTCGTCAACAACACCGCGATCACGCAGCGTGTCCGACTCGCTCTTCCCAAATTAATCCAGAAGGGGACGGAGCTTCCCGATGCAGAGTTCGAATCGGATCAGGAACCCGAGGGAGTGAACGATTGGAAATACGAGATCGAGTCCGGTGAAACGATGACCTTGACGTATGCATACAGATACGCATACCCTGGCGAACCAGTCACCTTCGAGCGGTGGTACACCATGAAGGAGGACCCGAACGCACCACTGTGGCAGGCCTCGCCCGACGACGAGAATGAGGAAGCAGACAACGAAACGTGGGTCTGGCACCCGTACTGATCCGGCAATCCAGTGCAACAACGAAGGAAACAACGTGAGCTATCCAGTCACCAATCCGAGTGCTCCTCGGCAGGGACGAAAAAACTCCATCCTGGCCGTCGTCTTGATCATCCCCCTCGTGCTCGCCCTTGCCGTGGGAATTGGTGTTGGAGTCCTGATGAATCGACCTGGCGGTAATTTAGGGTCGTCAAGCGAGCCATGGGAAGAGAAGACAATTCAGGCGGACCACTACTCAGCTGACGTACTGGATGGTAAGTTCCATATTGAGTCGACCTCACTCACACGTGGACCCGTCGATCAAGACGGGGCGGACACCCTGTTGGTCACCCTGACAATGACCAACAATACCGACGACCCTGAATTTGTCATGCTCCATATTCCACGACTGTTCCAAAACGGAATCGACCTCGATCTAGCTAACCTCGACCCCAACGAGCACCCCGACATCGTCTCGGAAATGAACGATGACATGATCAGGCCTGGCGACACCACGACGATCGTGGTCGGCTACAAGTACCTAAAGGTCGGCGAGCCAGTTGTTTTCGCCACGGAACTTTCCGAAGGCGAACACTACTACGACTTCCCGAACATCGTCGTCCAACCGTCCTGATCGCGTGCCTCCCCTCTGACCTTCACGAACGCGTCTTCGTTGCCTTCTCATGACCAACGAGCGACGCTCGACGCGAGGCGAGACAGAGGAACGGGTGAAGGCTCATCATCTTCTTGACCGGTCAAATAATGTCACAACCACTCCACATTTCGATCTTGTTTTGCTACGCTTCCAGATACCATCCCGCACAACAGTGCGTTTTCTATGAGGAGTCATAATGAGTAACCCTTACGCTCCCGAGGGCCAGGATTCCTGGAACCCGGGAAATGACCAGGGCGGCCAACCCGATCCAACGCAGCCCTACGGCCAGGGTGACCCTAACGCTGCCAACGCGCAGACCCAGCAGTTCTCGGCTGGTTATGGGGATCAGACTGGGCAGTTCTCGGCTGGTTATGGGGATCAGACTGGGCAGTTCTCGGCTGGTTATGGGGATCAGACTGGGCAGTTCTCGGCTGGTTATGGGGATCAGACTGGGCAGTTCTCGGCTGGTTATGGGGATCAGACCCAGCAGTTTCCGGCTGGTTATGGGGATCAGACCCAGCAGTTCCCCGGTGAATACGGTAGTGGCGCTCCTCAGCCCCCTGAGAAGAAGTCGAAACTCCCGATCATCGTCGCTGCCATCGCCGGCGTCGTCGTTCTGGCTCTCATCGCTGTCGCCGCCGTGATCTTCCTGGGTGACAAGGATGAACCAAAGCCGGATCCGACGAAGGACCCGACCCCTACGGCTTCGAATTCTGCGTCGAACGGCCCGACCCCTACGGCTTCGAATTCTGCGTCGAACGGCCCGACCCCCACATCTTCGGGTGCTCCGACCGGAACCTCAAACACTGGTAGCTACCACGCGAACGGCAGCTACTCCGTCGACTTCAAGATTGGTGTGCACACTGAGATCACCAAGATCGAAAAAGGACCCGTCGACGAAGATGGTGCCAACACCATCCTCGTGACGTACCAGATGACGAACAACTCCAGCGATGAAGTGTCTGCCACTTTCTACACGCCCGACCCCAAGCAGAAGGGCATCGATATGCAGAAGACGTACTTCGAACGCGGCAAGGAGCCGGCTGGTGTCGAAAGGTACTCATTCGTGACTGTTCCGGCCGGTCAGACAAAGACCTTCACCTGGGCCTACAAGTTCCCCAACGACAGTGATCCGGTTGTCTTCACGACGCTCGACTTCGACGATTTCCGTGCCAGCATCCCCGACTGGACGTGGCAGCCGTGATTCGTCTGATCGTCCCCTGGGATGAGCGCGAAGGTACCCACCATGTAGCGGACATACTTTCGGCCATCGCAGCGTGACCACACTTGGGGCTGCTCTCCTCCTGGAGAGCGGCCCCAAGTTCTTTGGAACGGCGATACTACCGCGCCCATCACCTTCACGAAGACAAACCACAGTGACGACGAGACCTACGGATCATGACTGGTCCCGCTGGTTCTACGCACACCCGTGCGACCATATGGCAAAATTGCGAACCATTGATTGCTGGAAACGACATCCTGGCGCACCCGGAATTTGCTAGGCTACAGAGTAAATGTCGCGCGACGAGCGCGAGTCTCGCAAGGGAGTCATGATGACGAATCCGAACGTTCCGCAGAGTGCAAACGGCTGGGGCTCATACCCCCAAGGACAGCAGGGCTACGGTGGGTATGATGCCCAGTCGCAGCAGGCATACAGCCAGGGCTATTACCAGGGCGCTGCGCCCCAGACGAACCCCCAGGGCACGCAGGGTACCTATGGTGCTCCCCAGCAGGGCTACGGTGGGTACGGCGCCCAGCCGGTGTATGGCCAGGGGTACAACCAGGGCGGCGTGCTCCCGATGCGCGCTTCCCGGCAGGGAGCCAAGTCTATTCCCCTCATCGTTGGTGCCATCGCGGTCGTCCTCCTCCTAGTCGCAGGCGTGGTCATCTGGAAGCTTGTGGACTCCGGATCTCTTTTTGGCGGAAACGGCTACAAGGCTGACCTCAACCACGGTACCGTCCGCGTCGAAAGCACCAACATCGAAATAGGTCCACTCGACGAAGACGGTAAACCCACTGTCGTCATCACCTACTCGATTTCCAACAATGGGTCGAGGGACGTCACGATTCCACTTGCCCTGCCCGATGCGAAACAAAACGGAGACATCCTGTCCAGTGCTGATTACCGCTACGGCAACGCGCCGAGGGGATATGACTTCTGGTCGATCTACTCCGTCGTGGAACCCGGTGATACGAAGACAGTCGTGACTGCGTTCACTCTTAACAATGAGAATGATCCCGTAACTCTGAGCGGCATGGACTTCGATGATCCAAGAAACGACATCCCCGATTACGTCTGGTATCCGCGCTGATAGGACGGCGCCCTTCGTTCGCGACGGCGGACGAGGGACACGCAAATACGACAGGCGTCAGTAGCGTTGCGTTACCGACAATCAGACGAGGGGCCGCACTCCAGGGTGGGAGTGCGGCCCTGTGTCGTCCCCGTCAGAAACACGGTCACAATGCGACTGGTCACAGTCACTTTTTCGTTGCAATTTCACAGTTTGTGAAGTAACCCTCCGGCTCTGTCAATCCCTGGTACAAGTCCCATTTTTGGTAGAATCTACAAGGTTAAACATCTATTTTTCGCGCAATGCGAGGGGAGCCACGTGGCTGACAACGAGAAGACCGCCGACGGCGAACAGTCCTACGGCGCATCGGACATCACCGTCCTCGAAGGCCTGGAAGCCGTGCGCAAGCGCCCGGGTATGTACATTGGATCCACCGGCGAACGCGGCTTGCATCACCTCGTCTACGAGGTCGTCGACAACTCTGTGGACGAGGCCCTGGCTGGCTACGCGGACCACATCGAGGTCACCATCCAGGCAGACGGCGGCATCAAGGTCGTCGACAACGGTCGAGGCATCCCTGTCGATGAACACCCCACCGAACACAAGCCCACCGTCGAGGTCGTCATGACGATCCTGCACGCCGGCGGCAAGTTCGGCGGCGGCGGCTACGCCGTCTCTGGTGGCCTCCACGGCGTCGGCATCTCCGTCGTCAACGCCCTCTCCACCCGCGTGAACACTGAGATTCGCCGACAGGGCTACGTCTGGCGCATGTCGTTCGCAAACGGCGGCACCCCCATCACCCCCCTTGAACGCGGTGAAGCTACCGACGAAACCGGCACCACGCAGGTCTTCTACCCAGACCCGGAGATCTTCGAAACCGTCGAATTTGACTTCGAGACCCTACGTCAGCGCTTCCAGCAGATGGCTTTCCTCAACAAGGGCCTGCGCATCACGCTGACCGACGAACGCGACTTCGCCACCGACGAAGGCGACGAAATCGCCGGCGGCGAGGATGCCTCGGACAAGAAGACCAAGGGCCACCGCACCGTCTCCTACTGCTACGAGCACGGCCTGCGAGACTACGTTGAATACCTCGATTCCGCCAAGAAGACCGACACGATCAACAACGAGATCATAGACTTCGAAGCTGACAACGACGAAGGCACCATGAGCGTGGAAATAGCCATGCAGTGGACCACCGCCTACTCCTCCTCCGTCCACACCTTCGCCAACACCATCAACACGACCGAAGGCGGCATGCACGAGGAGGGCTTCCGAAGTGCGCTGACCTCTCTCGTCAACCGCTACGGCCGCGACAAGGGCATCATCCGCGACAAGGACGACAACCTCACCGGTGACGACGTCCGCGAAGGCCTGACCGCCGTCATCTCGATCAAGCTCACCGAGCCCCAGTTTGAAGGCCAGACGAAGACCAAGCTCGGCAACACCGAGGCCCGTACCTTCGTCGCCCAACAGGTCTACTCCAAGCTCACCGACTGGTTCGACGCCCACCCCGCCGACGCCAAGGCCATCATCAACAAGGGTCAAGCCGCCCAGGCCGCCCGCGTCGCAGCCCGCAAGGCCCGCGAGGCCACCCGCCGAAAGGGTGTGCTCGAATCCGCGTCCATGCCCGGCAAACTGCGCGACTGTTCCTCCCGCACCCCCTCCGAGTGCGAAATCTTCATCGTCGAGGGCGACTCCGCAGGCGGCTCCGCCGTCGGCGGCCGCGACCCCGAACGTCAGGCCATCCTGCCGATCCGCGGCAAGATCCTCAACGTCGAAAAAGCTCGCCTCGACCGGGCCCTGTCCTCTGACACGATCCGCTCCCTGATCACCGCGTTTGGCACCGGCATCGGCGAAGACTTCGACATCTCCAAACTGCGCTACGGCAAGATCGTCATCATGGCGGACGCAGACGTCGACGGCCAGCACATCGCCACGCTGCTGCTGACCCTCCTCTTCCGCTACATGCGACCCCTCATCGAAGGCGGCCATACCTTCATTGCTATGCCCCCGCTGTACCGCATCAAGTGGACGAACGCCGAACATGAGTTCGCATACTCCGACAAGGAACGCGACAAGCTCCTGGCAGCTGGCACCGCACTCAACCGCCGCCTGCCTAAGGAGGGCGGCATCCAGCGCTACAAGGGCCTCGGCGAAATGAACGACCACGAACTGTGGGAGACCACCATGGATCCCGAGCGTCGCATCCTCAAGCAGGTCACCCTCGACGAGGCCGCAGACGCCGACGAAACCTTCACGATCCTCATGGGCGACGACGTCGACCGACGCCGCACCTTCATCCAGCGCAACGCTACCGACGTGCGCTTCCTCGACATCTGACAACACCGCGACCAGCCCAGCCCCGGCCTCGTACCGAGCGGGCCTGATCGAGCAGAAACAACGTAAGGAAAAACGTGAGCGACGAGCAGACTACTGACGCGCGGCACATCTCGGACACCGAGCGCATCCGCCAGGTCGACCTGCAAAAAGAAATGCAGCGCTCCTACCTCGACTACGCGATGAGCGTCATCGTCGGACGCGCCCTACCCGACGTGCGCGACGGCCTCAAGCCCGTCCACCGTCGCGTCCTGTACGCCATGTATGACGGCGGATACCGGCCCACCTCCTCGTTCTCCAAATCCTCCCGCGTCGTCGGCGAGGTCATGGGTAACTATCACCCCCACGGCGACGCCGCGATCTACGACGCCCTCGCGCGCCTCGTGCAGCCCTGGTCACTGCGCTACCCCCTGGTCGCCGGCCAGGGGAACTTCGGCACCCCCGGCAACCTGGGCCCCGCAGCCCCCCGTTACACCGAGTGCAAGATGGCGCCCCTGGCCATGGAGATGGTCCGCGACATCGACGAAGAATGCGTCGACTTCCAGGACAACTACGACGGCCGCAACCAGGAACCCACCATCCTGCCCGCCCGCTTCCCGAACCTGCTCGCCAACGGCTCCGAAGGCATCGCCGTCGGCATGGCAACGCGCATCCCGCCGCACAACCTGCGTGAACTCGCGCGCGGCATCCAGTGGGCCCTCGACCACCCCGAGGCTTCCCGCGAGGAACTCCTCGAAGCCCTCATCAAACTAATCCCTGGACCCGACTTCCCCACAGGCGCCACCATCCTGGGCCGCAAGGGCATCGAAGACGCCTACCGCACCGGTCGCGGCTCCATCACCCAACGCGCCGTCGTCGGCGTTGAGGAAATCCAAGGCCGCCAGTGCCTCGTCGTCACCGAACTGCCCTACCAGGTCAACCCCGACAACCTGGCCGACAAGATCGCCCAACTCGTACGCGACGGCTCAATCGGCGGCATCGCCGACATCCGCGACGAAACCTCCGGCCGAACCGGCCAGCGCCTGGTCATCATCCTCAAGCGTGACGCTGTCGCCAAGGTTGTCCTCAACAACCTCTACAAGCGCACCAGCCTGCAGGAAAACTTCTCCGCCAACATGCTCGCGCTCGTCGACGGCGTACCCCGCACACTGTCCATCGACGGCTTCATCCGCCACTGGATCACCCACCAGATCGACGTCATCGTGCGCCGCACGCGCTTCCGCCTGCGCAAGGCCCTCGAGCGCCTCCACATCCTCGAAGGCTACCTGAAGGCCCTCGACGCCCTCGACGAGGTCATCGCCCTCATCCGCCGCTCCCCCACCGTCGACGAGGCCCGCGCCGGCCTGATCGACCTCCTCGACGTCGACGCCGTCCAAGCCGACGCGATCCTGGCCCTCCAACTGCGCCGCCTGGCCGCCCTCGAGCGCCAGAAGATCATGGACGAGTACACCGAGCTTAAGGCCCGCGTCGACGATCTCAACGACATCCTTGCCAAACCCGAACGCCAGCGCGCCATCATCTCCACCGAACTCGGAGAGATTGTCGACAAGTTCGGCGACGAGCGCCGCACCCGCATTCTCCCCTTCGACGGGGAAATGTCGATGGAAGACCTCATCCCCGAAGAGGACGTCGTCGTCACCATCACCCGCGACGGCTTCGCCAAGCGCACCCGCACCGACAACTACCGCTCACAAAAGCGCGGCGGCAAGGGCGTGCGCGGCACGCAGCTGCGCGGCGACGACGTGGTCGAACACTTCTTCGTCACCACCACGCACAACTGGCTGCTCTTTTTCACCAACCTCGGCCGCGTCTACCGCGCCAAGGCCTACGAGATCCCCGAAGGCGGTCGCGACGCCAAGGGCCAGCACGTCGCCAACCTGCTGGCGTTCCAGCCCGACGAGCACATCGCGCAGGTCCTCGCGATCCGCACCTACGAGGACGCGGACTTCCTGGTCCTGGCCACCAAGCGCGGCCTCGTCAAGAAGACTCCGCTGAGCCTGTACAACTCGCCCCGCTCCGGCGGTATCATCGCCATCAACCTGCGCGAGGACGAGGACGGCAAGCCCGACGAGCTGGTCTCCGCGCAGACCATCATGGCCGACGAGGACCTCATCCTCGTCTCGCGCGACGGCCAGGCCGTGCGCTTCACCGCCACCGACGACCAGCTGCGCTCCATGGGCCGCTCCACGTCCGGCGTGCGCGGCATGAAGTTCCGCGGCGACGACGAACTGCTCAGCATGGAGGTCCCGCGCGAAGGCACCGACCTGCTCATCGTCACCGACTCCGGCTACGCCAAGCGCACACCCGTCGAGGAATACCCGACAAAGTCGCGCGGTACTCTCGGCGTGCGCGTCGGCAAACTCGTCGACGAACGCGGCGGCCTGGTCGGCGCCCTCGTCGTGCGCCCCGACGAGGACGTCATGGTCATCACCGAATCCGGCAAACTCGTCCAGGTCAACGCCTCCGACGTGCGACCCACCGCCCGCAACACCATGGGCGTCATCTTCGCCCGCCCGGACGAGGGAGACCGCATCATCGCGATCACCCGCAACCCCGACTCCGGCGATGACTCAACTGAAGAAATGAGCGACGATTCGACCGGCGAGGCAGTGGCCGACCCCGCGCAGACCGCGTCCACCGAGGAACTCCCCCAGGGGAACGCCCCCGCCGGAACGGACGGGTCCCTCGAAGGCGGCGACCTCGCCGACGATACCAACAAGTAAACGATGATCACGGGACGAGGGTAGGCCTCGTCCCGTGATCAAGCTTCCAAAGCGGCGCGGAACCAGCGCCGATGCCTGGCGATGCGGTAGCCTGGCGTGTAGGAAGTGCGACCTGGAAGGAAACCCATGAGCGACCACGTCTCAAGCGCCCGCAACGACGCTCCCCGCCGAGTTGATCTCGCGATCGCGCGCATCGACGCGTGGACCATCATGAAGGTCTCTTTCCTTCTATCCGTCGCCCTGGGTATCGCGATGGTCATCGCCACTATCGTCCTGTGGCTCATGGTCGACGCCATGCACGTCTTCAGTCAGATCGAAGAATTCCTACAGACCGTCGGGGCCGGTCGTTACGTGGACCTGCTGGACTATGCGCGCCTACCCCGCGTCATCTCCTACGCGACCATTGTCGCCGTTATCAACGTCGTTCTTCTGACTGCGCTCTCCACGTTGGGCGCCATGCTCTACAACGTTGTCGCCTCCCTGGTGGGTGGCATCAAGGTGTCTCTCATGGACGAGTGAGAATATAAGGGGTCGGCTCACGCCGGCCCCTTTTTCCATGCCTGCGTGTGTGTGCGTGCCTGCGTGTGTGTGCGCCCGCGCGTGGCGGACCGTCCGTATTCTGGGTGCCTCCGGATGTGTCTGCGCTTTTCATTCGGACTGCTCGTGGATAGGAAGCGACTAGATGGATAGGCTATGGGCACGTGGATAGGACATTAAGCTATCCGTGAAGCAGTAACCTATCCGCCTGCTCGTTTCCTATCCGCGTGGGTATCGGGTTTGACCATACTGGGTCCGTTCCTGCAGCGATCCGTCCTTAACGCGGTCCCTGGTGCTGCGTTGGCGGGATTCCCCAACAATGTTGCACGTAATTCCCCTGCGACTCTTTCCAGCTTTGAAATGAAAGCGTTTGAATTGCAACGTTTAAATGGGATGGGCAAAAGTTCAGGTGACCGAATTGCATGCGATTTTTAAAGGGGTCGCGACTGAGCAGCCACGGCAGAGCTGAACGTAACGTTGTGGAAGAGCTGGATCCTAGCCGTGAGAGCGTGGGCAGTTCAGCTGGATCCACCCAGTGGAGCGTTTCCGGGGCTGCTTAGCCGCTACTAGGTGGGTAAACGCGCGCATCGAGGGGCAGTGGTGTGAAGCCAACCCGAGGCAGCCACAAGCCACTCACAGAAGCCCCTCAGCGGTCCCGGGCGAACCGAATTGGCCGAACCCTCAACAGGAGGTCGACAAGGCCACCGAGTGCAGCCCCCGAGCGCGACGGGTTCCTCGTATCGCACAGGAGCTCAGATCCGTCGATCAGCCACGAGTAAGGGTTGTGGCTCAGCGGACCCCGCCAGAGCGACGCAATGATCGAAGCACCCGTGGGCAGTGGAAACAGGGGACTCACCCAGGACTCCGCCGGCGTGTAGACGCTCGTTAGGGGAGCGATGCCGGAGAAGAAACCGTCGTCGATGACCGATTCGGGGAAACCGACAGGGTCGAAGGAAAACACGTGCGCAAGCGTTGGCACGCGCGTCGCGGCGGCCGCATACAGGGCCAAATTACCGCCCTTAGAGTGGCCGATCACGGTGACCGGCCCGGGGGCCCGATCGGCCGCATATCGCAGGTAGCGCGCCGCCCACAGCTGAGCGATCGTCGGGAAGTCCAGGCCGAACTGCGCATCCTCCGCCCAGCCAACCGCAGTGCCATCGGTGCCGCGGAAAACCACGTAGGTCGCCCCGGCCTCGTCGACGAACGTGACAGCGCCGAATTGCGCGAGCGGCTGCACGCCGATCCGCGTGACCGCGTCGCGCACCCGTATGTCTCGAAACCGCGGACTCGCGCCGACTGCGCACAGGAGGGAGCGTAGAAGCGCACAGTTGCGTTCGGTGACCATCGCGTGATCGTAGAGGGCGCTGATGGACGAGGCCTGGGCGACTTCGCGCAGCCGACATCCCCGGGTGGAGCGGGGGCCCGCCAAGGCGTGGAAGTTCGCGTACGTCAGTGTGGCGAGGGTGAGGGCGTCAGCGGGGGAGAGGTCGGAGCGCAACGGAGTTCTCGCGCTGCGAACGTAATCGATAATCGTGGTCACGAGGGTTCTCTTTCTGTGCCGCGCGCCATTGCTGCGGCTCCGTGTTGGACGTCACCAAGTCTCGATTTTGCCGGACAGCGCGTTGCTGTGTACTATATCCGAGTGCCCGCAAGGGTGCCGGTTGGGCCTATAGCTCAGTAGGTTAGAGCGCAGTCCTGATAAGACTGAGGTCGGTGGTTCGAGCCCACCTAGGCCCACCATCCGCGGGCGAGTTTGAGCGGAGGATCGTCATGAAGAAACTGGTCGCTTGCTGTGTGGCTGTCGGATCCGTCGTAGCCGTCGGCATCGTCGTTCGACAAGTTCTTCTTGATCTCTCTGACAACGCAGACCTGTGGATGTCCGTGACGGACACAGTGGAAGGCTGAAAGTCCTCCGATCGGGGCTATGGCGCAATTGGTAGCGCACCTGCTTTGCAAGCAGGGGGTTACGGGTTCGAGTCCCGTTAGCTCCACAGTTTAAGATCGCTAGTAAACCTGCCTCAGTCACCTGGGGCAGGTTTTCGTATCAGGGACCGCCTGCGCTCATCGGGGTTATAAGACACTAGGGTTATAAGACACTACGTGTTGCTGGAGGGCGACTTTTCGGCTTGTTAGCGCGGGGAAGTCGGTGTTGGAGATGGTGGGAGCCAACGTGGAGGATGGGCAAAACGTGTTGGTTGTGTGGTGACTTGTCGGCTTTGTTGCGCGGGAAAGTCACTATTTTAGTTGGTCGCGATGCCTCGTTCCTGTGTTTGCCGCATCGCGGGCCCGTGTGTGGCTGCCCAATGATCGGGTTATAGGACACTACGTGTTGCTGGAGGGGTGACCTTTCGGCGTGTTGGTGTGGGAAAATTGGTGTTGGAGGTGGTTGTTTCAGTGCGAGCCTGTGCGTGGTCCCTTGATCTGTCGTGGTGGGGCTTGAGCAGGTCGTTTGCGGCGACGGTATTCACTGCGCCAGGCCGCTGGCACGTCGCTGGCTGCGCTACCGGCGGAGCTTTGGGTGGCAGCGCATGACTCCCGCCCGGCGAGCTTTCCACGAATGTCGCATGCAATTCCCCCGCACTGTGTCGCACCGCGCAACCGTATCGTTGGAATTACAACGTTTGCGGACGCTGTTGAAAGTTCACCCAATTGAGTTGCATGCGAAACTGCTCCGAGCGCGCTAGCTGCTTGCGTTCCTCGCCGCGCGCGTGGGCCCGCTCATTCGCACGTGGGTCCGACACCTCGCATGTGGGTCCGATGGCACGCGCGTGGGCGGCGCCCACGCGCATATCTAGGGGTTGGCGTGCGTGTCGCGGGGTTAACGCGCATGTTCAGTGGTTCATGTGTGAGCGATACGCCAGGTTAGGCGCCGTTGTGCTCACAACGCAGGCGATCTCGCCCACGACACCCCGTTGTCGGCGTTTGTGACCGAGGTGGTTTGCACTGTGGGCGCCACATACCCGCGAACTGCGGCCTCACCACCCCGAACCGCGGCCTCACCGCCAGTAAACGGGGGGAATTGCACCATTAGGGGCGCGACACGCCGGCGACACGCCGAAGGGAGGCTTCTAATGCTGCAAAACCCCCCATCCAGCCCTGGGTGCGGAGGGGTCGCAGGGGTGAACTGCGTCCCGGAGTCGCCCGCATCACAGAACATCTGGGCCATCACGCCCATGCTAGCCATTGTTCGTCGAGGTGGTCTGCACCGTGGGCGCCACATACCCGCGAACCGCGGCCTCACTGCCCCGAACCGCGGCCTCACCGCCACCAAACGGGGGGAATTGCGCTACACGGGGACCCCGTGCGTGACTTGCCTGTCGGTGACGTCGCCATCAAATGGGGGGAATTGCACCATTAGAGGCGCGACACGCCGGCGACACGCCGAGGGGAGGCTTCTAATGCTGCAAAACCCCCCATCCAGCTCTGGGTGCGGAGGGGTCGCAGGGGTGAACTGCGTTCCGGAGTCGCCCGCGTCACAGAATATCTGGGCCATCATGCCCATGCTAGCCATTGTTCGTCGAGGTTGTCTGCACTGTGGGCGGCGCTGCCCCGAGGCGTGACCTCACCGACAGTAAACTGTGGGAATTGCGCTTCACGAGGACCTGTGCGTGACGTGCTTGCCGGTGGCATCGCCACCAAACGGGGGGAATTGCATCATTAGAGGCGCGACACGCCGGCGACACGCCGACAGAACCCTCCTAATGGTGCAAAACCCCCACCATTACCCCTGGTGTCATGCTCCCTCACTGGTGCAGGACTGCCCGGCGGGGCGCCTCAACCGCGAAATCCGCCGACGCACCGACTCCGTGGGGATCTTCCCCAACCGCCAGGCCATCATCCGCCTGGTCGGAGCCGTCCTAGCCGAACAAAACGACGAATGGGCCGAAGGCCGACGCTACCTCAGCCTCGACATCCTCACCAAATCACGACTCACACCCCAACCCACCCAACAGGAGGAACCCCCACTCCAACTCAGCGCATAACCCACCCCGAAGGACACAAAACGATTACACCACTCCACAGGACTTGACCGTGATCATGTGCGGCAACTGTCGATTGGGTCTATTCCTACCTGGCGGTCATGACTGTGGAAAACGGTCACATGTGAGGTATCAATCATTTATTTGGCGTCATTTCAGTTCTTTCGGTGGATTGTATCCACAAGTTTGTGCACAATTGTGGATTCTCGGTTGTTGATAGGAGGTGGAGAATCTTCCATGATGCGCGAAAACTGACCGTAAACCGAGTTTGGCCAGGTCAAGTCGGGTTGAGAGGTGTCTGCCGGCGATTTCAAACGCCGGAGACGTCGGAACCCGCGCCTTGGCACCTGTGGAACATGCTCGCTCGGGTGATGAAAATGGCGCCGCGGTAGCAGCGCTGGCTCAGATGCGTACGGTGACAGCCATTGTCGCGGTCGCGGGTAGGCCGCGGCGAGCGGGAGGCCGTGCAGGCTTGCTGGGCAGGCCACGCCGCAGAGCTCGGGTGGGTGGAGGGGTCTGGGTTTTTCGGACCGTTTGTTTTGAGAGGGTTGTTCTGAGTAGTCCTGGCTGCTTGTGGCCGGGCAGAATGGATGACCATGAGGAAGTTCTCGAAGCACACGCCTGAGCAGATTGTCGTGAAGCTGGAGAAGGCCGAGGCGCTGCGAGGTGAGGGCATGAGTACGGCCCAGGCCTGCCGCGTGCTGGGTATCAGCGAGGCGACGTTGTGTCGGTGGCGCTGGCGTGCTCGCGCCGCCGATGGGGGTTGGCTCTATTCGGAGGGTTCCATCCGATCGGGAAGGTTCCACCCGATCGGTAACAAGCAATGTGGTGGAATCGGTGCCTCTCGCCCGCGTCAGCATGGTCTGTGTGTCGCCTGGCACCTGCCGTCTGGCACGATCGGCGCGAGGTTGAACGCGAAACCGGCGCCTGGCACCAGGCGTGCGGCATCGTGCGACGTGNTTGGGACGTAGCTGCGCTCTGGTTGGCAGCTGGGGGTGAGCCAGCGCGTAGTAGTAGCTCGACCTGGCAAGGCCGGCCGCCTCGAGGAGAGCCTGTCAATTTTTCTGTGTATGGGGGTTAGAGGTAGGGGGTGATTCGGTCGGGGTAGGCGGTGGTGAGTTGGGCGAGGGCTTGTTTCCAGTTGGTGGTGGTGTGTCCTTGGATGAGGCGGGTGTGTCCTGTTCGTTTGTTGGCGGGTTTGCCGGCGTCTGTGAGGCGCTGGGCGGCTCGTTTGTCTTCGATGTCGCAGATGGCGAGCCACAAGAGTTTGACGGCGGCTTCTTCGCTGGGGAAATGCCCGCGGTTCTTGGTGATTTTACGCAGCTGGTAGTTCAAGGACTCGATAGCGTTGGTGGTGTACACGACGCGGCGCAGCATGGGAGGGAACGCCAAGAACGGCGTGAAGCGCTGCCAGGCGCGCTGCCAGGTCGCAACCGTTTGGGGGTAGCGCGCTCCCAGGTCACTGGCCGCGAAGTCCTCCAGCGCCCCTCGAGCGGTTTCCTCGTTGGGCGCACTGTACACCCGCTTCAAAGCCGCGGCGACGCTCTTACGGTCCTTGTAGGACACGAAACGCATGGACGCGCGGATTAAGTGAACCACGCAGGTTTGGACCATGGACTGGGGCCAGGTCGCTTCGATGGCTTCGGGCAGGCCAGCCAACCCATCGCAGCACACGATCAGCACGTCGCGTAGGCCTCGGTTGGCAAGCTCGGCGCACACGTGGGCCCAAAAGGAGGCGCCTTCATCGGCTTGGACCCAGATGCCCAGCACGTGCTTGACGCCCTCCATGTCCACTCCTACCGCCAGGTGAGCGGCCCGGTTCTCCACCCTGTGATCGCATCGGACTTTGATGCGGATCGCATCCAGGTAGATCACCGGGTAGAACGCTTCTAGGGGGCGGTGCTGCCACTCCAAGACGGCCTCGCACACCGCGTCAGTGATCGTGGAAATCGTCCCGGCACTGACCTCCACGCCCAGGGTGGAGGCCAGGTGATGGCGTATATCGCGTACCGTCATCCCCCCGGCATACAAGCTGATAATCATCGAATCCAAGCCATCGAGGCGCCGCTGCCCTTTACGCACCAGGCGCGGGGTGAACGAGCCTGCCCGGTCCCGGGGGACCTCGATCTCGAAGGCTCCCACCTCCGACATCACGGTCTTCTTCGTCGTGCCGTTCCTCGTGTTCGAGCGCGCCTGCCCACTGGTCTGGCCCTTCTCATACCCCAAATGCTGGGTCAGCTCAGCGGCCAACCCGCGCTCCAAGGCCTCCTTGAGCAACGCCGGCAACAAGCCCTGGCTGCCCGTCATCTCGACCTCGCCAGCATCAAGACGCTCAAACAACGCATCCAACGCCCCCGAGCTGCGAAGCTCCTCCACAGCCTCACGCCCACTAGCGCGAGCCACAACAACATCATCATCATTCATCATGCATCAATCCTTTCAAACAAAAGACGGATACACAGACAATTAAACACGCCCGGCGGGGCCGCCTGCGTGCGAGTTAGCGGACTCGCATTCGCTCTGGTAGCCCCTGCTCGGAGCAACTAAGCGCGCACGTCGATCGAGTAAACGCTCAACTGCGCCCACAAACACCGCAATACTTAACGATTGGGATTCGCGGGGCACACAAGCCCCGAGACAATCGCCTGCCCAATCAAGAGAGCCCGCCCAACAGGGAGCCTGGCAGCACTGCCAGGAGCGCCGCCGACGTGTCGCAGCCCGGCCCACTGGATGCCGCCAACGATGACGGCGTCCGCCTCGCTGTCCAGCGAACCACCAGACCCCAACAGACGCGATCGCACGCGACGACTCGCGGCGCAATCAATGGCGGGACACACCGACAGGTACCCCGCCGGCAACAGCTTACGTCGCCAACACAACGGCCCACAACGCCCGAACGCGAACCCCCTGGCACAACGGCCTACGGCGGATGCTGCGGCATCAATAGCGAGGCGGACCAACAAGCGTCCAACTGACACAACGGACCACAGTGCCCAAAGGCGAACCCCCTGGCACATCCGCCCGACGACGACGCCTCACCAGCCACGAACACACCACACTGCTTCGCCGCGGAACTAATGCGGCTGACCTGGCCGATAGCTCACCAGCGAGCGACGCCACCGGGGAGCAGCGCCACCGCCGCGCCCCGGAAGCCGAGTGCCCATACCAAGCCAAGCATTCACCCGCCCACCGGGCATGCGGGGCATTCACGCCCCCACAATGAAACAACCACCTTCAACACTAACTATCCCGCACCAACACGCCGAAAAATCACCACAAAACCAACACGTCATATCCTTGAGCCCTGAATATGTCACGCAGAAAGAAGCGCCCGGGGCGGTGGCCCCGGGCGCAGCGTAATGCTTGAATCTATTGAGCCTATCGAACCCAACGCAGTGCGTTTGGTCGCAGCATGAACGGCGCCAGGATCATCGAGGAGCCGAGACCCACGCCAAAACCGCCGATCACGTCCGTCACCCAGTGGACGCCCAGGTACAGGCGCGTCATGCAGATGAAGACGATGAACAGGAGAGCAGCGACCCACAGCAGGTAACGGAGACGACGGCCCAGGCGCGTCATCGTCAGCACCAGAACCAGGGAGACGATCAGGGCGGTCACTGCCGTCGCGTGACCCGACGGGAAGGAATAGCCGTCCTCGGTAATCAGACGGTAGGCCTCTTCCGGGCGTGGACGCGAATCGATGTGCTTAATGATGTAGCCATTGATCCCCGAGAAAGCCACGGACCCCAGGATGTACAGGGCGTGCATGACCTTCTTGACGAACCACCACACGGCGACCGCCACGACGAGGGCCAAGGCGACGGCGCGCTTGGGGTCGAACAGCCAGGACGCACCCGTCATGAACGTATTCATCGCGGGCGTGCGCGACTCGACGAAATCGGTCCACACGGTGGTGTCGATCGGCAGCGGGTTCGTGATGAAGCCTCCGGCGATAGCAACCACCACGACGAGAAGAGCCCCGACGATGACGGGGGGCGACAGGAGTCGACGAACAAACATATTGAAATCCTACCGTAGTGTCAGTCGTTGGTGCCGTACTCGTACATCCAGCGTCCGGCCCTGCGCGAGAAGCGAGAATGCTCCCGCATCGAGCCGCTCTCGCCCGTCGTCACGTCGCGCCACGAGGCCACGAACGTGACGGTTCCCTCCTCGTCGGAGGGGCCCCCGGCCTCGGCCCCGAGGATACGCAGGCCGACCCACTGCGTCCCCTCCACCCAGTACGGGGGAGCGGGGCGCGTGCGCGGGTGCCATGTGCGGAACAGGTAGTCCTCGTCGCGCAGCGCGAACGCCGTGTAGCGCGAGCGCATGAGCGCCTCGGCAGTCGGAGCCACCTCACCGTCCAGGAAGCGACCGCAGCACTGCGCCAGCAGCGCCCCCGACCCGCACGGGCAAGTACGAGGCCGGGGCGCGCCAGCGCCGGACGTGCCGGACATAGCGGGGGAGGGGGTCACGCCTGGTCGCCCAGGGAAGCCAGCCAGCGCTCCGCATCCAGGGCGGCGCGGCAACCGGAACCGGCGGCCGTGATGGCCTGGCGATACGTGTGGTCCACGGCGTCACCGCACGCGAACACGCCCGCCACAGACGTGCGTGTCGACGGCTCGTCGACCGTGATGTAGCCGGCCTCGTCGAGGGCGACCTGGCCGCGCAGGAAGCCCGTGCGAGGCAGGTGACCGATCGCGACGAACACGCCGTCCACTGCGATCTCGCGCTCGGAGCCATCCACCGTGGAGGTCAGGCGCAGGCCGGTCACGGCCTCGTCGCCGAGGACCTCGGAGACGGTCGCATTCCACTCGAAGGTAATCTTCGGGTTATTCAGGGCACGCTCGGCCATGACGCGCGAGGCGCGCAGGGCGTCGCGGCGGTGTACGACGACGACCTCGGACGCGAAGTTCGTGAGGAAGGTTGCCTCCTCCATCGCGGAGTCGCCGCCGCCAATGACGGCGAGGCGACGATCCTTGAAGAAGAAACCATCGCAGGTCGCGCAGTAGGAGACGCCGCGGCCGGAGAACTCCTCCTCGCCGGGCACGTTCATGTGGCGGTACTCCGAGCCGGTGGCCAGGATGACGGTGCGCGCGTAGAAGACCTCGTCCTCGGTGGCCACGGCCTTGACGTCGCCCTCGAGGTTGACGGCGACGACGTCCTCGTAGCGAACGTCCGCGCCGAACTTTTCGGCCTGCTCGCGCATGTTGTCCATGAGCTCGGGGCCCTGAATGCCCTCGGGGAAACCCGGGAAGTTCTCGACCTCGGTCGTGTTCATGAGCGCGCCGCCCGCAGCCAGCTGGCCGGCCAGAACAATGGGGGCAAGGCCCGCACGAGCCGTGTAGACGGCGGCCGTGTAGCCTGCGGGACCCGAGCCGACGATGACGACGTCGTGAACGGTGGCGCCCTCTGGAACCTTGTCCGATGGGATCGGCGCTTCGAAGGTATCGGTGGTGTTCTCGGTGGGTTCGGCCGTCACCAGGCCCGGAACAGTCACGAAAGACATGTACCCTCCTTCAGGGTTACTGAACTGTGAGTTCAGAGATCCACGCCCAGTTGCGCCCGTCCTGGCTCTTGGGCATGGAGCGGAACTGCAGTGCGATCGAGTCGGTTTCGACGGGCTCGGGAAGTTCGATCGTCGTCGTCGGCGACAACGCCGAGGAAGCCAGTTCTGTTCCTTCGCGCGGCTTCGACGGATCAGTGACGTTACGCACGACGATCTCGCCGCCGGAGGTGGACGGGTCCATCTGGAGGGTCACCGAGGAAACGGTGGCCTTCTGCTGTAGCTTCACGACAATTGTTACAGAGGTCTCGTCGCGGAATTGGTTGTTGTCGAACCAGCGTGAACTCCATGAGGTCGACGGGTTTGAGTCGATCATGTTAATTGCGCGGTCCGGGTGGTCACCATCGTCGTTGTTCCACGACAGGACCTGCACCGAGGAAATGACGGGCGTCACGGACGGCGCGGGTGGCGGCGTGGTCGTCAGGTTCGGTGCGGGTTCTTCGGCGGACTGTTGTTGGTTGATGCCAGCGCGCAGAGACTGGCCGAGGTCAAGGTTAGTGACGGGTCGGGTCGCCATCCACGGTCCCCAGAATGCTCCAAAGAGGAACAGCGCCAGGCCGAAGAGAAGCGCGGGTCTCGTCGGATCGATGAGCTTGCCGGTACGCTGTGGGGCTTTCGTCTCCTCCGGCGAGGCCGTGGCCTGGTCCGCGGAAACTGCGGTGACCGGGTCCAGGACCTCGGTGGCATCCTCCGCGGGGACGGTGGGTGACATCGCCTGAACACGCGGGATCTGGTGGGTCGCAGGTGCGTCTGCGAGCGGCGCAGGGTGTGGGAAGTCTGTTTCGTAGTCCTCGCCTTCGCGCTCGTAGCCGCTGGCCGTGGGCGCGGGTGGCGGGGGAGCGACCGGGAACGAGGTTGCAGGCACTTCGGCCGCGTCAACGCTCTCTTCCTCGATCAGTGGTTCGACGCCGAACTCTGCTAATGCCTCCGGAATCGCTTGAGCCTCCGGGGTTGCCTGAGTTTCCGGGGTTGCCTGAGTTTCCGGGGTTGCCTGAGCCTGGGCCGCATCCGTGGCCTCGGCGACGGCGTGAACCACGGGGGCCGCCACGGCCTCGACAACGCCGGGGTTCGCGTTGGGGGCCCGCGTCGCCGGGTCGAGGAC
>NZ_LT635869.1:351725-360383 GCF_900128465.1 Actinomyces bouchesdurhonensis
CGCCGGGTCGAGGACCGGTGCCGCCGCTGCGACGGCAGGCGCGCCGGTGGACGCGGGTGTTGTTGCGATGCTTGCCGCCTCCTCTGGGGCTGCGGGTGCGGGTGCGGGTGGGGCTGCGGGTGCGGGTGGGGCAGGTGGAGCGGGAATCGGCGAGTTGGAGACAACCTCGTCGAACGACGGCAACGCCTTGCCGTCGCCGGTCGTTTCTGGCGTGTCGGCCATCGATTCCTCCGTCTGTTCTTGTGTGTGTGACGCCATTATCGCAGTTGGTTGCGCGGTAGGCGTGGACGACGCTGCCAGGATGTTCACCACAGAGACGGGGACACGTAGGCGCGTCAGGAGGGGACGCATCATGGCAAGGGATTCGCTGGGTGCAGCCAAGCGCAGCACCAGGAGATAGACGAGGCCGGTGATGGCCGAGACAACCGAGAGCTTGACGCCCGCGATGGCCATGCGGCCCAGCGAAGACGACACGCTCGTGTGAATACCTATGAGCCACAGGACAGCGAAGCCGGCGATGCCCGATGCAACCGCAGCGCCGAGGTAACAGATGTAGGAGCGCAGCAGGCCTGAACGGTCCACGTAGCGGTTTTCACGCGAGACCCACACGACGGCGATGACACCCTGCGTCAGGCGGCACGCGGTCTCGCCCAGGGCAGCGGCGACAACCCACCAGCGCGCTCCCGTCATGGCGTACAGCGACCAACCGACGATCACCTGGATGATCGTGGGCCCAATGCCCATGAGGAAGACAGGTTTGACGTCCTCGTAGGCGAAGAAGACGCGCTGGCTCATGAGGACCATGCCGGTGGAGGCGACACCCGGCATGAGCGAGGTGAGTACAAGCGCATAAGCGGTGACAGCCTGCGGGTCCCCGCCCTTGGCTGCCATTGCGATCTCCATCATGGGGACAGAACCGGCCATCAGCATCGCGGCGGCGGCGAGGGTTAGTGAGGTTATCGTGCGGACACCCAGGTGGTAGCTGTCGGCGACTGCCTTATCGTCACCGTCGGCGACGGCACCCGCCATGCGCGTAAAGATTGCGGTCGTCAAGGACACGGTGATGAGCGATTGGGGGACCATGAAGATCATGAATGCCGTCGAGTAGGCGAGGATGCCGACGACGCCGCCTTGGGCACCATTGCGACCGATATAGCCGTCGGCCATGGCGGCCAGGTTATTGGTGGAGAGTACACCGATCTGGGAGACGCCGAGGGTCGCGAACGTCCAGCCGGCGACGCGCGGCATCGACCCGAAGGATGTGCCACGGAAGTGGAAGTCGGGCTTGAAGGAGATGCCTGCGCGACGCATCGGCCACAGCAGGCACAGGGCTTGGCAGATGACGCCGAGGGTTGCTGAGCCGGCCAGGACCCAGAACTGGGCGCCGGTTACGTCGCCCGCGGGAATGCCGCCGTCGGGGGCGCTGCCCCAGATCGCGAGGAAAAGACCGAGGCCGGCGATGCCTACGACGTTGTTGACGACGGGTGCCCACATGTAGGGTCCGAAGATTTCACGGGCGTTGAGGAGCTCGCCCAGGAGGTTGTACAGGCCGTAGAAGAAGAGCTGCGGCAGGCATAGGAGCGCGAAGAGGATCGCCAGGTGACGGATGTCGTCGGTGTAGCCCGCGGCCGTGATCATGACCAGGAGGGGTGCGAGGATCATCGTCACGAAAGTGACGAGGAACAGGACTGTGCCCGCCAGGGTGAGGAGCCGGTTGACGTAAGTGTCGCCGTCGTTGCGGCGCTTGATAGCGCCGACGATCTGCGGTACCAGGACCGCGTCGAAGATGCCGGAGGCCAGGAGGTTGAACACGGTGTTGGGCAGCGTGTTGGCCGTCTGGAAGGCAGCGCCCACGCCGCCGGCGGTGGCGCCCACTGCGGCGATCAGCATCGCGTTACGCACGAAGCCGAGGATGCGCGACACCATCGTTCCGGACGCCATGAGAGCCGATGCCCTCAGAATCGATCGACGAGACGTGTTCGAACTCATGGGGTCTCCTTCGTCGTGGCTGTCTCTTGGTCAGCGGGGTCGTTTGGTGTGTCCGAGGCCTGGGCGGGACTTTCCATATCGGTGCGGCTACCAGCTTCGGAGGTAGGTGCGTCCTCGTGGGCGTCCGATGCCTGTGCCTTGCGAGCTGCCCGGCCGCGCAGCGACCGGCTGATGCCGACGACGAAAAGGAGTCCGAAGAGGCAGGCGATGACAGCAGTGATCGCGTCTTCCCAGCCGGCGCGCATGCGAACAGTGACGGTCTGGGAGTCGTCGAGGACGTGACCGTCGGGAGTTGTCACCCTGTAGGTGACCTCGATGTCGCCACTGCCGATCGCGCCGACGGGCACTTCGACGGTTGTCGCTCCGTGTGCGGCCAGCTCCTGGGAAAGCGCCGGGGTGGCGCGCAGGCGCGGGTCGTCTGGGATGAGGGTGACGTCGACGTTGATCGGCCAGTCCAGGTTGTTGCGGATGAGGACCGGGAAGTTCGCTGATTTGTTAATGAGGTTGACGGTCGAGGATGGTTCGACGGATACGGCTGCGAGCATGGCGGTGACCTGGTTTGTCATCGCGGTCGCGTTGTCGAGGTGCTCGGATGGGGTGGACCCGGCGTTGAGTGCGGGCAGGATCGCGGGGGTGACGGAGGCGAAGACGGCGTCGGGATCGTGTGTCGCGTTTGCCAGCGGCGCGAGCATGGTCAGAGACGAGGCCATGGTGTCGATCCCGGTTTTCGTTTCGTCGGCAAGGGTGCCGGTGTCGACTGTGTCGCGCTCAATGTCTGTGGGTTCGCTGTTGGCGATGTCCGTGAAGGAGATGGCGGAGACCCATCGGGGGGAGAAGAGTGCGTTTACGCGGCTGGTGAGGCGGTCGTTGATTGCGGTCCCGCGTTGGGCTGCTGCGAACAGGGTGCGTGACGAGGAGGGACGTTCGCGAGCGATGATCGCGGTGATCGCGGTGAGGGCCTGCTCTGCGTCCAGCTCGTCGCTGCCGCTGGCGTTCCACGACAGGAGCGCTGCGATGTCGGCCTGCTGGGCGAGGGCGTGTGCGCCGGCCCCGTTTGTTGAGGTTTGTCCCGTGGTCGGGTTGATGTTGACGCGTGCCAGGGAGGTGAAGGGTACCTCTTCGGCGGGAGCCAGGGACGAGGCTGGGGCGATCGTGATTTGGTCGGCAGCCGCGAAGTTGGACAGGAAAGTTGTGCCGAAGGTCTCATCGGCCGGCCAACCGACGTTACGCAGGATCGTGGGGCCTAAGTCGGGGGAGGCCGACGTGGTTCCGCTTTGTCCGGCAGAGGTGGCCGAGGNGCTTTGTCCGGCAGGGGTGGCCGAGGCCGTTGGGGAGGGGGTCGCGGAGGCGGTGGGGGGCGTCGAGTGTGAGGGGACGCTCGCGGCTTGACTGGATGCGGAGGGGCTAGGCGTGGGGTTTGCTGGCGTCGGGGAGGGCGCAACCCAACCGGTTTGCCGCAGGGTCCCCGGGAAGGCGTCAATGGATTCAGAGGCTAAACCCCAGAAGCCGGTGTTACCTGACAGGGCGAGGGCGCCGAGGTCTGCGTCGCCGTTAGGCAGTGCGATGACCTCGGAGGCGGTCGACATGAAGGCGGAAACGAATGCCTCGGATTGAAGGTCACGGGAACGCTGCGCGGGGTCGGTGGCCGTAGGCGCGGGTGTTGGCACCGCGGAGGTGGACGGGTTCGGTTGGGTTGTGGTTTGGCCGGATTGGCTCGACTGTCCCGATTCTTCCTCGGAATGATCCTGGTCCGCTGGTGTGGAGGGCTTGGGGGCTGTCGTAGGCTGGGGGCCGCGCGGAATCAGGAGGGGATCGACGGCCAGTGTCAGGCCCGATGTCCCCGCCAGGGACAGGAGCGCCGAACGCTCGGCCTGGTTGTTCGCAGCGTTCGTCTTTGTCCAGGGAACCACCGTGGAGACACGGGAGGCGGCGACCTGTGCGCCTGAGTCCCACACGATGATTGAGCGATCTTTGCCTGAAAACTCACCGGAAGTCGCGGTGACGGTGGTAACGCGCGGCCCCCACTCGTCGGTGTCGGACAGCGGCAGGTCGGACCTGGGGATGCGAATTTCGAAGGGGGTGGTTGCGCCGCGCACCACGTTGCTGAGCGTGGTGGACGCCGCATGTGTGGCGTCAGGCTCGTCTTCGCTCAGCTGTGTCGTCAGGGCAGAGACAGAGATAGGTGTTTCGTTGGCGACGAAAACCTCGAGGCTCACAGAGGCGAGGGTCGTTGGCGAATCGTTGCGGATCGTTCCTGAAATAACGAGTTCGCTCTCACTCGTCATGATGCGAGGCGTCAGAGCGTTGATCGACACAGACAGGTTGGAATCGGCGGAAACAGCGCCCATGACGGCGGGACGCTCCTGTCCCGTCGCAGACGTCTGCGCGGACACGGGGGCGGCCCCGGCCTCGTCAATGACCAGACCGAAGGGAAGGACCAGCGCCGCGCAAAGGGCGAGCACCCACGACGCGCGCCTACCCACGGCTATCCCGATACAGTAAGTCGAGGGCGATGCGCACGATACGGCGCTCGTTGGGGTAGGCAAGCTGGCGTGACACGTCGCGCAGGGGCACCCACGCGGCGGCCTCGGCCTCATGATCCGGGTCCCCCTCCACGGAGATCGTGCCGGACTCGTAGTCCATCAAGTAGTGGTGGACGACCTTGTGGACACGGCGGTCATTGCCGGAGAACCAGTAGTCGATGGAGGCGAGGTGGCGGATGATGCGCCCATGGATGCCCGTTTCCTCGGCGACCTCGCGCAGCGCAGCCTGCTGGGGAGTCTCGGACCCCTCCAGATGCCCCTTGGGTAGGCACCACTCGACGCGGCCCGCGCGATTGCGCCGAGCAATCAGAGCCGCATAGGGAATTCCGTCACGTACGTCAACGACGATGCCGCCCGCGCTGGTCTCAGCGGAAATAGGCAGGTGGTAGCGGCCCGCGCGCACAGAAGCAGACCGACGCGGGGGTCTGGGAACCCCGGCTCGGCGGTCAACGGAACGTGCAGGCATGACTCCACTTTAGCCGGTGGGCGGCCCCCGGTAGTCGGCCAGGGCGCTTTCCTGGCATGCTTAGGGGCGATGAGTACCCAGTCAGTTTCCCCGATCAACGCCTCCGTGACCCCGCAAAACACCGGAACGACAGACATTCCTGCCCTCATGGCGAACGCCACGCGGACGTTTGCGGCGCTACCGCCCGCGATTATGGAACTCGGCACGATTTTTGATCAAGCCGGGGAAGAACTCGCGCTTGTCGGCGGACCCGTGCGCGATGCCTTCCTGGGTGTCACCCCTCACGATTTTGATATGACGACCTCGGCTCGCCCTGAGCGCACCGAAGAACTCCTCGCCCAGTGGGGTAACGCGACGTGGGACATCGGCAAGGAATTCGGTACGATCGGCGGGCGCCGCGGCGACCTGATCGTCGAAGTGACGACGTATCGCACCGACGAATACGAGATCGGCTCACGCAAGCCCGAGGTGACCTTCGGTGACACGCTCGAAGGCGACCTGACGCGCCGCGACTTCACGGTCAACGCCATGGCGATGCGCCTGCCGCAGATGGCCCTCGTCGACCCGTGCGGCGGCCTGACGGATCTCGCGGATGGGAACCTGCGCACACCCGTGTCCGCCGAACAGTCCTTCGATGACGATCCGCTGCGCATCATGCGTGCCGCCCGCTTTAGCGCCCAGCTGGGCCTCGACGTGGACCTGGACGTCATGAACGCGATGGAAACCATGGCATCGCGCCTGGGTATCGTCTCCGCCGAGCGCATACGCGCAGAACTTGAACGCCTCATCATCTCGCCCTTCCCGCGCCGCGGCATCGAACTGATGGTCCACACGGGAGTCGCCGACATCGTCCTACCCGAAGTATCCGCCCTCGTCTCCACCGTCGACGAACATAAGCGCCACAAGGACGTCTACGAGCACACCCTCACCGTCGTCGAGCAGGCCATGGACCTGGAAACCGGCCCGGACGGCCCGGTTCCCGCCCCCGATTTCATCCTGCGCTTCGCGGCCCTCATGCACGACGTCGGCAAGCCGGCGACGCGCCGCTTCGAGAAGAACGGCACCGTGTCCTTCCATCACCACGAGATCGTGGGGGCGAAGATGACGCGCAAGCGCATGAAGGCCCTCCACTTCGACAAGGCCACGACCGAGGCTGTCTCTAACCTGGTTGCCCTGCACCTGCGTTTCCACGGTTACGGCGAGGTCGCCTGGTCCGACTCGGCCGTGCGCCGATACGTGACCGACGCCGGCGACCTCCTCGAACGCCTCCATCGCCTCACGCGCGCAGACTGCACGACCCGCAACCGCCGCAAGGCCGACTACCTGTCCGCAGCGTACGACGACTTGGAGCAGCGGATTGCCGCCCTGCGGCAGCAGGAGGAACTCGACGCGATCCGCCCCGACCTCGACGGCGACCAAATCATGGACATCCTGGGGCTGCGCCCCTCGCGCGCCGTCAAAATCGCCCGCGACTACCTGCTTGAGCTGCGCATGGAACGCGGACCGCTGGGCGAGGAGGCAGCCCGCGAGGCACTCCTGGAGTGGTGGGCTTCGGACGACGTGCGCGCCCTCGCCGAGGAATACCAGGCGCAGCAGGCCCACTGGGAGGCAAAGGTCGCGCAAAAGAAGGCCCGCAAGGCCGCCGCGAAGGCAGTACGGGAGGCGCAGGGGTAGAGCAGCCACGAAACCCAGGCCCGACGCGACGCAAGCACTGGGCGTAGCGTCGGGGAGCCGCGTCCCAGAGTGGGCGCGACCATCCTCACGCCCACGCACGGTGCACCCCCACCTATTCCGGACGTACCCTGGTGACAACTGACCCAGACGTTAGGAGAGTCACCGCATGAGCACGTTTACCCCAAAGAAGGCGTCGGCTGACATCGGCGTGTACGGACTGGGTGTGATGGGTGCCAACCTCGCCCGCAACCTGGCTCGCAACGGGTACGCGACTGCCGTCTTCAATCGCACGCCCGCGCGCACCGACAAACTCATCGCGGAGCACGGCGACGAAGCGACCTTCGTCCCCGCGTCCACGCTCGAGGACTTCGTCGCATCGCTTCGCACTCCGCGCGTCGCCATCATGATGGTCCAGGCCGGCCCCTCGACGGACGCCGTCATGGGCCAGCTCGCCGAACTCATGGACGAGGGCGACATCATCGTCGACTGCGGTAACTCCCTGTTTACCGACACGATCCGCCGCGAGAAGTGGGCCGCCGAGCGCGGCCTGCACTTCGTAGGCGCGGGCGTCTCCGGCGGCGAGGAGGGCGCCCTGTGGGGTCCCTCCATCATGCCGGGCGGCACCCCGGCCTCGTACGATCGCCTGGGTCCCATGTTCGAGGCGATCGCCGGCACCTACGACGGCGTGCCCTGCTGCACGTACATCGGCGCGAACGGCGCCGGCCACTTCGTGAAGATGGTGCACAACGGCATCGAGTACGCGGACATGCAGGTCATCGCCGAGGCCTACACCCTCCTGCGCGAGGGCCTGGGCGCCACCCCCGCCGAGATCGCTGACATTTTCGCCGCCTGGAATGAGGGTGAGCTCAACTCCTACCTCATGGAGATCACCGTCGAGGTCCTGCGTCAGNGAGGTCGCCTGGTCCGACTCGGCCGTGCGCCGATACGTGACCGACGCCGGCGACCTCCTCGAACGCCTCCATCGCCTCACGCGCGCAGACTGCACGACCCGCAACCGCCGCAAGGCCGACTACCTGTCCGCAGCGTACGACGACTTGGAGCAGCGGATTGCCGCCCTGCGGCAGCAGGAGGAACTCGACGCGATCCGCCCCGACCTCGACGGCGACCAAATCATGGACATCCTGGGGCTGCGCCCCTCGCGCGCCGTCAAAATCGCCCGCGACTACCTGCTTGAGCTGCGCATGGAACGCGGACCGCTGGGCGAGGAGGCAGCCCGCGAGGCACTCCTGGAGTGGTGGGCTTCGGACGACGTGCGCGCCCTCGCCGAGGAATACCAGGCGCAGCAGGCCCACTGGGAGGCAAAGGTCGCGCAAAAGAAGGCCCGCAAGGCCGCCGCGAAGGCAGTACGGGAGGCGCAGGGGTAGAGCAGCCACGAAACCCAGGCCCGACGCGACGCAAGCACTGGGCGTAGCGTCGGGGAGCCGCGTCCCAGAGTGGGCGCGACCATCCTCACGCCCACGCACGGTGCACCCCCACCTATTCCGGACGTACCCTGGTGACAACTGACCCAGACGTTAGGAGAGTCACCGCATGAGCACGTTTACCCCAAAGAAGGCGTCGGCTGACATCGGCGTGTACGGACTGGGTGTGATGGGTGCCAACCTCGCCCGCAACCTGGCTCGCAACGGGTACGCGACTGCCGTCTTCAATCGCACGCCCGCGCGCACCGACAAACTCATCGCGGAGCACGGCGACGAAGCGACCTTCGTCCCCGCGTCCACGCTCGAGGACTTCGTCGCATCGCTTCGCACTCCGCGCGTCGCCATCATGATGGTCCAGGCCGGCCCCTCGACGGACGCCGTCATGGGCCAGCTCGCCGAACTCATGGACGAGGGCGACATCATCGTCGACTGCGGTAACTCCCTGTTTACCGACACGATCCGCCGCGAGAAGTGGGCCGCCGAGCGCGGCCTGCACTTCGTAGGCGCGGGCGTCTCCGGCGGCGAGGAGGGCGCCCTGTGGGGT
>NZ_LT635869.1:361547-391066 GCF_900128465.1 Actinomyces bouchesdurhonensis
CGGCCGGCCAGGCGCTCGCGGGCAACGCCACCGCGCTCGTCATCGAGTCGGACGAGGCCCGGGCAGCGTTCATCGAGGACGTTCGCCAAGCGCTGTTCGCCTCCAAGATCGTCGCCTATTCGCAGGGCTTCGACGAGATCGAGGCCGGCGCAAAGGAATACGAGTGGGGTATCGATAAGGGTGCTTTGGCTCGCATTTGGCGCGCGGGTTGCATCATCCGCGCGGCGTTCCTCGACGACATTACGCGTGCGTACGAGGCCGACCCCGATCTGCCTCTCCTGCTGGCGGCTGAGCCGTTCGCGACCCGCTTCCAGGAGTGCACGCCCGCACTGCGTCGCGTCGTGGCCAAGGCGGCCCTCGCCGGCGTTCCGATTCCCGTGTTCGCTTCGTCGCTGGCCTACTTTGATCAGATTCGCGCGACGCGCCTTCCTGCCGCCCTCATTCAGGGCCAGCGCGACTTCTTCGGGTCGCATACTTATCGCCGGGTAGATAAAGAAGGCGTTTTCCATACTCTCTGGGCCGCCCCCGGGCGACCCGAAGAGCAGTGGTCCTAATACGACCTCACTGAAGGACCACTGGCAGGGGGTGAGCGCGCCGCGCGGCGCGCTCACCCCCTGTGTTTGTGCCCATAGTTTGGGGAACTTTCAGGAAACATGGTTAACCTAGAGGTACAACTATCCGCTGAAAGGGCGAACACGTGGCGACTAGCAACGGAAAATCCAGCTGGAATGACATCGTCGGGTCGGGCAAGAAAGGCACGTCCGAAAGGGACTCTCTTCCCTCTCGACGCTTGGTTCATTCCGCCCATGCTTCCCGTTCTTCGAAGAAGGACGCCCAGGCCTCGTCGGGTGACAAGAAGCGCCCCGCGAAGAAGCGTTTCCGCTGGGCCAAGCGCATCGGACTCGGAATCCTGACCGTCTTCCTGGGGATCTTTATTGCTGGCATGGCCGCGTTCCTGTACCTGTACAACACGCTGGCCATTCCCGCGCCGGATGACCTGGCGCTCGCGCAGAAAACCACCGTGTACTACTCGGACGGTACGACCGAGATGGGTACCCTCGGTGACATCAACCGGCAGATCATCGACACGACGACCCTGCCCGACTATGTCCCCAAGACGATCGTGGCCTCCGAAGACCGCACGTTCTACACGAACAACGGCGTCGACCTGAAGGGTATTTTCCGCGCGCTCATCAACAACCTGCGGGGAGGCGCACGACAGGGCGGTTCGACCCTCACCCAGCAGTACGTTGAACGCTACTACATGGGTGAAACCACGTCTTACACGGGCAAACTCAAAGAAGCTGTCCTCGCGATCAAGATCAACCGTGAGAAGTCCAAGGACGAGGTCATCGGCGCCTACATGAACACGATCTACTTCGGTCGTGGCGCCTACGGAATCGACGCGGCCGCCCAGGCCTACTTCGGCCACGGTGCCGACCAGCTGACACTGTCCGAGTCTGCGCTGCTGGCCGCCGTCATTCCCGCGCCCTCCGCGTGGGATCCTGCCGTCAACCCGGACAAGGCGAAGGAACGCTGGGAACGCGACCTGAATCTCATGGTTGAGGACGGCTGGCTCACCCCCGCTGAACGTGATGCCGCCGTTTTCCCAGAGACGATCGATCCCGACACGCTCAATAGCGCATCGATGACGGGCACGACTGGCTATCTGATGGCCCAGGTTAAGCAGGAGCTGCTTGCTTCGGGTCAGTTCGACGAGGACAAGATCGGTCAGGGTGGCCTGCGCATCACTTCGACGATCGTTAAGGAGCATCAGGACCAGGCCGTCACGGCAGCCGAAGGCATGAATGATGTCGACGGTTGGGATCCGACCTTCCAGCATGTCGCCCTGTCGTCGATGGATCCCGAGACGGGTGAGATCCTCGCCGAGTACGCGGGTGCCGACTACGAGCAGCGTCAGCAGAATGCGGTCACGCAGGACATCGCGATGGCGGGTTCCTCTTTCAAGCCTTTCGCTTTGCTGGCGAACGCGCGCCTGGGCGGTACGGTCTACGACACGTACTCGGGTAAGTCGCCCCAGTATTTCCGAGGCATGGGTACCCCCGTTTCGAACGATGGCGGCTACTCCTTCGGCAATGTGACCCTCGTGAAGGCGACTGCTTATTCAATGAACACGGTTTTCGTTGGTTTGAATGACGACGTGGAGCCGGAGAACACCCTCCAGGCCGCTATCGATGCGGGCATCCCAGAGGACACCGTTGGCTTAAACGATGAGCTCTTGAACGTCCTGGGTCCCTCCTCACCTCATAACATTGACCTGACGACCGCATACTCGACGATCGCGAACGGTGGCCAGCGCGTCACTGCGCACATCGTCAAGAAGGTTGAGGATTCGAACAACAAGCTGTTATATTCCGGTGACGTCGAACCCACGCGCGTGTTTGACGTTGAAGAGGTCTCTTCCATTATGCCGGCTCTCGAGGCCGTCACGAGCGGCGAGGGTACCGCTAACAACGTTGATGGCGCGATCCCGCGCCTGACGACGGCCGGCAAGACCGGTACTTCCTCGGATCAGTTGTCCGCCCAGTTCATCGGCTTCGTACCCGGCATGGTGACGGGCGTGACCATGTATCAGTCTGACGAGAATGGTAACTCGGTTCCCCTTGACGACGTGGGCGGCTTGGATCAGTTCCACGGCGGCGACTGGCCGGTTGACGTGTGGATTGATTACATGAAGCCGGCGACCGCGAACCTGCCTGGCAGCGACTTCCCCTGGAAGGTCGAGTCGAGCCGTAAGGTCCAGAACAATGCGCCGGTACCCGCGCCGTCCGCGACGAACGATGCTCCGCAGTCTTCCCCCGACGTTGCTCCGACACCGGAGGTTACCCCGAGTTCCGAGCCGACCCGTGAATCCGACGAACATGACAACAACGGTGGGAACAACGGCAACAACGGCGGGAACAACGGCAACAACGGCGGGAACAACGGCAACAACGGTGGGAACAACGGCAACAACGGTGGGAACAACGGCAACAACGGCGGGAACAACGGCGGCGGACGAAGAAATTAGCGCCTAGAACTGCCCAGGCGCGGGCCCCGAGGAGCATCCTCGGGGCCCGCAGTGCGTGGGAGCGGGCGCGCGCGTTGGCGAGGGGTCCCGGGCCTTCATGTGGCCTGTGCGTGTTGAGCGCTGCATGCGTTGCGCTGGACTTCCCTGTGCGCGTGCTGTGCGGGCGCTGAACAGTACAGTGCTGTGTGCCCGTCCTTGTCGCGATAGTTAGTTCGGGCCGCGCACGCGGATAGGAAACGACGATCCGGATAGGTTACGAACATCTGGATAGGCTAATAACCTATCCACAAGCGAATAACCTATCCGGATGCGCACAACCTATCCGGATGTGAGCGTATGCGCTCCCATCACGTGCCCTCCGTTGCCGCGCTTCTCTACTCGGTCGTGGTGCCGTGGCTAAGGGGCGGCAGGGGTCCGTCGATTTCGACGGGGATGCGCTCGCGTACGCCGTCCTCGTGGACAGCGTAGCGCCCGAGCCACCGCCACGCTCCTGCGCTAGCGCCGATTATCTGCGTCTGGTCGGTTGTCAGGACGGCGCACTCCCCTTTGGGCAGGGTGGCGATGACGAAGCGGACCGGACCGAGGGTGGTGGCATCCCAGATTCGAGCCGTTCCATCCGGTGAACCCGTTAGGATATGGTCATCGTCGGGAGACCATGCGACGGCGCGCACCCAGTCGCCGTGGTGGAGTTTGTGTATTTCTTCGCCGGTGGCGGCGTTCCACACGCGGGCGGTGTTGTCGTCGGATCCGGTCAGGATGCGGTCGCTGTTGTGTGACCATGCGACGGCGCGCACCCAGTCGCCGTGGGGGAGCATGCGTATCATTTCGCCGGTGGCGGCGTTCCACACGCGGGCGGTGTTGTCGTCGGATCCGGTCAGGATGCGGTCGCTGTTGTGTGACCACGCGACGGCGCGCACCCAGCCATCGTGGGGGAGCATGCGTATCATTTCGCCGGTGGCGGCGTTCCACACGCGGGCGGTGTTGTCGTCGGATCCGGTCAGGATGCGGTCGCTGTTGTGTGACCATGCGACGGCGCGCACCCAGCCATCGTGGGGGAGCATGCGTATCATTTCGCCGGTAGCGGCATCCCATATGCAGGCGGTTCGGTCTGCTGATCCCGTGAGAATGCGCGTACCGTCCTTCGACCACGCGACAGAGGTTACCCAGTCACTGTGGGTGAGCCGAAGGCTTGCTCTGCCGGTGGTAACGTCCCAGACGAGAGCGCTATGGTCGGAAGAACCTGTGAGAATGCGTGTATGGTCAGGGGACCATGCCACAGCGTTGATCGATGCGCCGTGGGTGAGAGTCAACGTGCTGTGCCCGGTGGTGGCATCCCACGCGTGCGCTTTACGATCGTCTGATCCCGTGAGGATATGCCGCCCGTCGGATGACCAAGCCACCGAGGTGATCCAGCCACTGTGGCTGAGCGTGAGCATTCTATCGCCGGTGGTGGCATCCCACACACGCACGGTATGGTTGCGCGATCCCGTGAGGATATACTGCCCGTCGGATGACCAGGCAACGGTCGTCACCCATCCGCTGTAGGTGAGCGAACGGGTATGCCACCCGGTTGCGCCATCCCAGATGTCGACGATGCCATTGCGAGAGGCCGTCAGGATGTGCTTGCCGTCGGGTGACCAGGCCATAGCGGCGATTGATCGCGTATGGTTGTCTGTACCGACGTTGTCACCGGTTTCGGCATTCCAGAGGCGAATTGTTCCGTCAGCCGATCCCGTTCGGATCGTGTGGCCTTTGTCCAGCCAGGACACGGAGAGAATCCGTTCGCCGTGGTTAAGCGTGTGTAGGTAGCCTCCGCTCTCCGCGTCCCAGACGGTTGCCTTGGAGTCCTCCGAACCCGTCAGGATGTACTCGCCGTCGGGCGACCAGGCCACCGCGTTGACGGCCTTATCGTGGTGGAGTGCGAGGATGTTTTCGCCCGTTGTAGCATCCCAGACGCGCGCGTTTCCATCGTCGGAGCCTGTCAGGATGTACTCGCCGTCGGGTGACCAGGCCACCGCGTTGACCGCTTTCGTATGGGTAAGAACCCGAATTTTCTCGCCCGAGGTCGCGTCCCAGACATACGCCGTGGAATCGTTCGAACCCGTCAGAATACGCCTGCCGTCGGGTGACCAGGCCACCGCGTTGACGGCCTTATCGTGGTGGAGTGCGAGGATGTTTTCACCCGTTGTAGCATCCCAGATGCACGCGTTTCCATCGTCGGAACCCGTCAGGATAAAGTCGGCCTCTGGAGCCCATTCCATCGCGGTTATGGTGTCGGAGTGCCCTCCGAAAACGTGTATCTCGGAGTGTTCATCGGACAGTCCGTGTTGTGGCGCAGGTGCCGTGAGAACGTCGGTGAGCCGAAGGTCTGCGGGGAATGTGTGCAGCAGTTGAGTGCGGTGCCGACATGCGTCCGCCAGGTTTGCTTCCTCCAAGTCGCAGTGGCGAAAGACGGTCCCGGAGAGGTCAGCGTCGGTGAAGTTGGTGTGTGTCAGCGTGCAGTGCTCATAGAGCGTACGCCGCATCGAAGCACCGCTGACATCGGCACGGTCCAGCCGGACGTGGTCGATGCGCGCGTCATCGAGCCTGGCACCTCGCAACGGTACTCCGCTGAGGTCCAGATGGAAGCGTTTCGATCCGATAGTCCACCCGCGCAGGTCTGTATCCGACAGGTCTAGTGTGCTCGGGAGCGGGTGTGGTACGGCTTGCTCCATCGCTTGCAGGATGTAAGAAAAGACGTTCCTGCGAGCGTTTGTATTCCCATAACGTCCAACCCGTTCGAGCCGAGTGATCGCCTGGCTGCGTGTGGTGTCGTCGAATCTGGCCACGAGTCCCGTGAAGAATCCGAAGGACTCGCTGGAAGGTCGGGTGATGTCCCATGCTGCCAACGCGTCTTCCGGCGAGTCCGCGAGGAGGGAATCGGAGAGCCGAACGGCCAAGAAGTACTCCAACAGGGAGGAATGGGCGAATGAGAAGGTGTTGTTGCGGAGCGTGAGGAAGGTGGCTGTACGCAGATCCTGTTTCCATAGATCGGGTTCCCAGGCGGTGTAGTGCCTCTTCATTTTCTCGTGGGAGTCAATGAACTCCAGCATCCACTCCTCCATCCAGGACGCGGACCACGTCCTCGATCCTAAACGCCAGACCTCCCACGCTAAGTGGGTCATGAGCAGGAGCTTGTGGTCGGCGATGATGTTGTGCTTCCCGTCATCTCTTCTTAGCCACTGACTGACGAAATTTTCGTAGAGGTCGACTGAACGGACAGTTCTGCCCTCCGTCAACGCTTTGTTGGTGGTTGGGAGAGTCTCTCGGATCATGTCCAGGAGGACCGGTTGGGAAGCTAATTCGCGCAGATTGTGAACCGAGCGGATCGTTAGCAGCAGCTGGTCGGTGTTCTCGTCCTTCAGGTTTGCGTGGAGGTAATCACGGATCTGCTTTTCGTCGAAGGGCAGGAGGGTGAAGACCGTGTAGGCGCTTCCGCGCACGCGGTGGCGTCGCTGAGTGTCAAAGAATGAGAACTTTTCTTCCACAGATCGGAAGTATTGTGTCCTACATGCCAGGAGGAGGCGTGTGCGCGGATTCCCACGATCGTCACCGTGTGCTGTGAGGGTGAGGATGTCCAGGAGCGAGCGAATGAGGCGGTGCCCATCTCCCGGTTCGAGGTGGACGAGAACCTCGTCGAGGGAATCGATGATAATCAGGGTTCGTTCGGTGCGGACGGCGTCCTTAAATTGCTCGACTGAGATAGCAGACTCGGTGGACGATGCGAGGAGACGGGCGAGAATTGTCTGCAGGCTGACGTCTATCCCATCACTGAGCGCATTGCTCATGGAGAGATTACGAAGGTCGAAGAAGATGGGCAGTGGCACGTCCTCACCAGCGTGGCGCAGCTCCAATAGCTTTCGGGTAAGCAGGATGGATGTGGTCGTCTTCCCTGCTCCGACATCTCCCAGCAGCGCACACAGCTGAGATGCGCCTGTGGTTTCTCCGCGAGCCCATGCGACGAGGCGCTCGACGACGTTCGCCGTATCGGGAACAGCTGTTGAAGCGCTTGCTCGTGGGCGTGCGTCCTTCGCGACGGGTGCTCCCTCGTCGGCGTGTAGCGCGATGGGGATGGTTCCTTCGAGTGTGAGTTCGGCCTTTCTGAATAAGGCGTGGGCCATCGTGTCTGATGTTGCTGAGTGCTGCGGGACAAGAGCGCACAACGTCTCGAGCGGACACTTGTCATCCGCTTCGTCGCTCGTATGCCCGCAGCAATACTCATGAACGTGTGTGTTTATGGTTGTGGGGGGAGAAGGATAACGGTCGGTTTGGCGCTCTGAGAACTCAGCAATTTCCTCCATTTGAGGTGCGATGCCCGTGAAGTAGACATCGGGTCCCCTCCTGCCATCGAATACAACCGTGAGTACGCCGTCCGCGTCCTGATTGAAGCGGGTTTTGAACTTGCGCATGTAGTCGCGTGGATCTTTGGCGGGGATGATCGCTTCAACCTGCCCGATGGTTGTTTTACCATCCTCTCCGAGGAGAGCACAGATTCTGCGTGCAGTCCTCGCATTGCCTTGCGTTAGGTCGTCGAGGCTCTCGAGGATCCTGCGGACGACGTCGGCTGGGAGTGGGCGCCCCGTGGCGTTTGATGAGGGTTGTGTCATTGTTCTTCCTCCCGCTGCGTGATGGCGCGTTTGAATCGATCGATAAAGCCGTCGATGAAATGATTACGTTGACGTGTGGTCGTTTGATCCGCATAGGAGCTTGGATTTGAAAGATTTCCGCAGTACATCACCGATAAGTCGGCTTTCAGGTGTTCAGCAAGCTCGTCGAGGGGGGTGTCCTCCAACAGGATGGGTAGCGTCTCGATCAGAGGTTCGCCGCGGAAGGACGCGATGTCGTGGATTCTGCGCAACGGGGAACTCAGGTAATTGGGTGTGATGAGTTCCATGATGTAGTCTGCAGCTGCGTGCTTATCGACTACTTGCGCGTCGAGTGCGAAGGCGGTGACGATGTCTGACAGGCGGCGCCACTGGATGTCGTAGTCCTTGAAGATGGCAAGGTTAACAGTCAGTCTGGTCATGAAGTCGTCAACGAGTTCCAGATCCTCGTCGGCGTAGGCGACGAGGATCGTAGTGGACGTGTTTTCCGCGTGTGGCAGAGAGTTGGTGCGAGTGTGCGTTCGCATCGCAGTGCAGAAACGGTCGAGGTGAGTGTTGTCACTGTGGACGTGCTTGGCGGCCGTGAGAGGTTGCTCGCGTCCTTGAGGGGGGCAGATGAAGTAGATGAGTTTCGTTGTGTCGTCGACCTTGAGTCGGAGGTGCTTATGGAGTGCGAGTTCGTCGTACAAGCGCATCAAATCATTGCGACCAGGTTTGTAGAGCTTGCCGTCGGAGGCCTTGTCCGTGAGTGCGTTGATGGCTCGTGCTAGAGGGCACGTGCCATTCCGATCTAGTGCGTCTGCGAGGTGCTGGAGGTCTTCCTGCGTCGCCGGATCTTCGAGCGGGTACTTCCCGACGCGTTCGCGCACCTGCTCTTTGGACAACTGACCCTTGTATTGGATGTCGCACATGTGCCTGTCCCTTCAATGCTGTACGTGAAACGGCTGACGGGGCCGTCATGAATTTGATGGTGTCGGCACGCGGCCTTTTGATTGGACGACGTATCTCTCGACAGTGTCGGCGAAGTGTGGTGTTTCTTGACACCCGGTCGATCGTGGGTGCTTCATACCTCCCTTGGTAGAACATCTAAGCCAATAATGGCATGATGCTGTCCTGATTGCAAATCGCACGGCTTGATTGGTTGTTTAAAAGTAAATTAGTGAGATCACTATCGAAATCGTAGGAAACTGCATGTTGCTCGCGGGGCGAGTTTTCGCCTTGCTGGTGCTGGAACATCATTGATCGAGGAGTTTTGGCGCCCAAATCGCAGACCACCTCGACAAAAAGTGCCAAAAACGGGCTGTTTAGGAGAAGTGGTCTGCACTTTGGGCAAAATAGCGTCTGCAGCGTCTGCAGCGTCTGCTGGCGGCGTGCTCGGCGCATCCGAATCGGCTATTAGACACGTAACCCCTTGATGCGCATGGGAACCCCTTAATGTGCGCGTGGGCGGCCATGCCCACGCGCGACCGACCGGATCAACGTGCGAGTGGGCGGCCCGACGAGCATACGCGGGGGATTTGCGTGCCGTTTGCTGGCTCTTCGCATTTTGGGGTGTGGGGGGTGGTGTTGGCATGGGGTCGGGGCCTGCCCGATGATTGAGGTTGCGACACTTCAAACGCTGGGAGGCCCCGACATGTCTAATGCTACCTTTTCCGCTGTGGATATGACGGCCTATTGCGGGTTGGAGGAGCTGGGCTTGGTGGCTGTGGGGATGTGCTGCCAGGGGGGTGGGTTCGTCCTGAAGTGCCGTGTGGCTAATCCTGTTCGGCTGTGTCCAGGGTGTGGGTGCCCGGGGTATTCGCTGGGGTCGCGTACCCGGCGCTTAGCGCACGAACCGCAGGGGCATCAGCCCACGACGCTGGTGGTGTATGTGGGACGGTACCACTGTCGCGTGTGTTCTCATTTCTGGTGTGATGACATCAGCCAGGCGGCTCCCCCACGCGCCAAGCTCTCCTTTGGGGCCTTGCGCTGGGGGCTTGTGTGCTTGATCGCTGACAATATGTCCATGAACCGGATCGCCGCTCACCTGGCGGTAGCCTGGCATACTGCCAACGAGGCGATACTGGCCTATGGCGACGAACTCCTGCTCGCGGATTCGACTCGCTTTGAAGGCGTGCGCGTCATTGGGGTTGATGAGCACGTGTGGCGTCATCGGGGTGGGGACAAGTACGCCACGGTGATCGTGGACTTGACCCCTGTACGCGACCATACTGGCCCGGCCCGCCTCCTGGACGTGGCGCAAGGCCGCTCCAAACGCGTCTTGTCTTCCTGGCTGGCCGCGCGCCCCCAAGAATGGAAGGACAACATCGAGATCGTGGCGATGGATGGGTTCAGCGGCTATAAAAGCGCAGCAGTCAGCCAGCTTCCAGGGGCGGTGGCGGTGATGGATCCCTTCCATGTTGTTCATATCGCTATCGACGCCCTAGAGCAGTGCCGCCAGCGCGTCCAGCAAGAAACCCTGGGGCATCGCGGCCGCAAGGGCGACCCCTTGTACGCGGCCCGTAAAACGCTCCTGACCGGCACCGACATCCTCACCGACACATCCCAGGCGCGCTTGGATGCCTTATTCGCCTGCCCCAACCACGCTGACGTGCACACCACCTGGAGAATCTACCAGGACCTCCTAGCGGCCTACCGTGATCGTGACCCCAGGCGCGGCAAAAACACCCTCCGCCAGCTCATCACGACGATCACCCGCCCGGACTTGCCACACACATGCATCGAACTAGCCCGCATGGGCAGAACCCTCAAACGCAGAGCCAGGGACATCTTGGCCTACTTCGACCACCCCCACACCACAGGCGGCCCCACCGAAGCCATCAACGGACGCCTCGAACACCTCCGCGGCATCGCCCAAGGATTCATCAACCACCGAAACTACCGCCTACGCTGCCTCCTCCACTCCGGCGGATTCCAACACCTCCTACACCCTTAAATGCGAAGAGCCCGTTTGCTCAGCATGTCAAGCCCTAGACGGCGGCTTCTTCACTGAGGAAACGGCAAAGGCACCTGGAACTAACCCAGCAACACGTGCAGTCCCGCAACGCACAACCACGGGGTTCACCGTCTACGCTCGCGCGCAATGCAAAAAGGTGGCTCCCGCTCATGCGAGCGGGAGCCACCCCTTCAGTCATTCAACCGATGAGTGAAGCCTTCACTTCGTGGCGATCACGCGGACACGCAGGTTCGCGGACACCTCGGGGTGCAGGCCGACGGTCACCGTGTAGTCGCCAGCAGCCTTGATGGGCGAAGCGATGATGACGCGACGACGATCGATGGTCTGACCCAGCTGCTCCTTGACCGCGTCAGCGATCGCGGCAGCGGAAATAGCGCCGAAGAGACGACCGGATGTGCCCACCTTGCCGAAGATCTCAACAACGCCGCCCTGCAGCGTGTCACGCACGACGCGGGCATCGTCGATTGTTGCGATCTCGTGACGACGGCGAGCAGCGGCGATCTGGTCGATCTGCTTCTGGGCGCCAGCGGTCCACTTGGCGGCGTAGCCGCGGGGGACCAGGTAATTGCGGGCATAGCCAGCCTTGACCTCGACGACGTCGCCGGCCTGGCCGAGCTTCGGAACGTCGTGGGTGAGGATCAGTTTCGTGGTAGCCATATCAGCTGTGTCCTTCCCTTATCAGCGACCGGTCGTGGAGTAGGGCAGCAGAGCCATCTCACGCGCGTTCTTCACGGCGCGAGCGATCTTGCGCTGCTCCTGCGTGGAAACACCGGTCACGCGGCGAGCGCGAATCTTGCCGCGGTCCGAAATGAACTTGCGCAGCAGAGCGGTGTCCTTGTAGTCGATCTTGTCGATCTTGGCCGACTTCAGCGGGTTGGCCTTCTTCTTGATGGGCTTGTTGCGAAGTTGAGGCTTCGCCATGATGGTCTCCTAGTAAATCCGGGCGGGCACTCCCGCCCCAAGCGTGGTGTCTTCGACGTGGCGCAATCCGGCGCGGGAGCCGGGGCGCGCGACTTTAGAACGGGGGCTCATCACCGAAGGACGTGGAGCCGCCGGAAGGGGCGGAGCGCCACGGATCCTCCGCAGAGCCGCCGGTCGGTGCGCCGTAGTTGGCNCCGCGGCGGCCTCCACACCGGTGGGATCGCGGCTGCTTCCGGTCGGGCGGAGCTTGGCGCGACCGGGTCGTCTACTCAGGCCATGCGTCAGCCTCGGTGCCAGGCGCGCGCCAGGCGCTTGGTGCGCACGGAGGAGACTAACCAGTTTGCGCTCAGACACGCCAGCGCCACCCACACGACGCCCATCGCAACCCAGCGGATCGTCGGCACGCTCTCGTGAAAAATGAACACGGCGACCAGGAGCTGCAGGGTAGGACCCAGATACTGCAGGAACCCCATCGTTCCCAAAGTCAATCCTCGCGCCGCCGAAGCGAACATGATGAGCGGGACCATCGTCAGCGCACCAGCGCCCACCAGGAGCGCCAGGTGAAGGCCCCAGGACACCCCGGCCTCGTCAGTTGAAGCGGCGATCACGTGGAACGACGTGGAGGACGTGGCCGCCAGGAACGCGTAATAGCCGATCAGGAAAGGAGAGACGGCAGCTGTCTCAATCACCATGCCGGCGAGCGGATCGACCCTCGTAGCCACGTCCTTTTTGACGAGGGAATACAAACCGAACGTCAGGGCGAGCGTGAGGGAGATGATAGGGACCGCGCGCTGCCCGACGATGAGAATGACGACGGCAACGATGCCCAAAGCCAGGGCAACTTTCTGGATGGGGCTGACCCGCTCGCGCAGCACGACGAGGCCCAACGCAACCGTCACGAGAGGGTTAATGAAATAGCCGACCGCCGCGTCCGTCGTGTGGCCGCTCATGACCGCGTACACGTACACCGACCAGTTGACGACGATGAGCGCGCCCGCGACGGCCAGACGCCACAGCGCCCCCCGATCCGCGATGAGAGCGCAGACCTTGCCGAGCGAACCCGTCAGCGTCAGCGCAAGCAAGCAGAAAAACAGGCCCCACACCGCCCGGTGGACGATCACCTCGACGGCGCCAGCGGGGGACAACAACGAGAAGTACAGGGGGAAAAACCCCCAGATCAGGTAGACGATAACGCCGAGGGCGAGGGCGCGTGGGTCGTTCTTCTGGGTGCTCACTCCCCTAGTGTACGGAGCCGCCGCGCGCCCTGGCCGAGACGCTCATTGCTCTCCGTTCGTGTCGCAGACGTCGTGCTCGGCGAGGTAGCGTTCGATCACGTCGTCGGGCAGTTACGTTTCCGTCCACCAGGTGTGGAGAATCCCGCCGCCCAGGAGAAGGCTTCCAATCGCTACGATGTACGGTTTCACGATCAGTCTCATAATGAGGCAGTTTGTTCATTCCGACGTTAACCCAGTCAGCAACCGACGATCCGAATCAACTGTCGGCCATGCCGTCGATTATTCCTGCGATGATGTCGTCACCTGCGGGACGGGGTGGCAGACGCCGACTGGCACATGACCGCTGTTCTTGGCGTTCATGTCGTCGTTGAACTGTTCGGCGAGCTGGACGTTAACAGCGTTTTGGTCGTCGGCGTTGGCGAAAGAATTGTCTGCGTTTGTCAGAGCGTACGAGATCTTGGACATGATCGTCGATGCCTTACCAAGCGCCATGGTCATGGAGGTGACCTTGGATACCAGCTTGTCCTGGTGGCGAGAACCCGAGTCGGGTGCCCACACTCCCGCAGAATAAAGGGTCTCCGACGCGGAGGCCGCCTTGTCGATGGCGCGCTTGACTTCTTCACGGTTCCACGAGACGCTCATTGCTCTCCGTTCGTGTCGCAGACGTCGTGCTCGGCGAGGTAGCGTTCGATCACGTCGTCGGGTAGTGGTGTGCCGTTCTTATCCAGCAGGTTGTGGCGCTTGCAGAACTGGTAGTGAGCGTCGACGAGGCGGGGGAGCGGGAAGGGGAGGAGATAAATAAGACCTACGACGATCGGAGTAATGAAGCAGAGCGAGAGCACTGTGATGACCGCGTCAGGAGCACCGAGTTCGCTCGCAACAGCGAGAGGCGCACCCAAGATCAGTGAAATTGCGATGAGGGGGCGCGTGACGGCCTGAGAGTTTCTCCCAATCGCTGTGGCCGAAGAGATCCGTCTCCACATGATGGCTAGGGCGGAATCCGTGTACGTTTCCGTCCACCAGGCGTGGAGAATCCCGCCGCCCAGGAGGAGGCCCACGATCGCTGCGATGTACGACTTCATGATGATGCTCCCCAGTGGAATAGGTGACTGATGCCAGAGTTAGCGATGTCGGACAACGTTGAGCCCGCCCAGCTTCCGGCCATCCCGCCGACCACTCCTCCGATGATTCCCCCCGCCAAGACTCCCAGGGGTCCACCGAAGGCACCGATCGTGGCCCCCAGCTGGGCGCCATAGGTGGCCCCGGCCCACCCGAGCGCACCTGTCGTAACTCCCTTGACGCCGGCCCGCGTGATCTTCTCGCCCTCGCCCATCTCCGGATGGTTGTAGGAGTCGGACTGGTAGGAGTCGTAGGCGGTGAGTGCCCCGTCAAGGACTGCCATTGCGCCGCCGGCGATCTTGCCTCCCTTTTCCAGATTGCGCAGCACACCAGGCGGCTTGGGGGCTCCGCCGCCACCGGGACGCATCCCCGCCGGCTTCCAATTCGCGAGGTCGCCGGGAGCGGTGAGCTTCTCCCACCTCGATAAGCTGTTGAATTTCGGTGGCTTACGGTAGCTGGCGTGATGACGGAACAAAAATGCAGCCCTCGTCGTGTCGGCAGCTGTCGAGCGCAAGCCCTGTCCCCACTCGATGGTCTTCAGGACCGCGTGCCTGTCGCCGAGAGGGGGAACGACAATGCCGACGAGCTGGTCGAGGACGCCTCCGAGCGTGGCATCCCACCAGGAGGCGTCAATGGCGTCGAGGGCATCGGAGAGTTCCCATTCCCCCGCGTCATAGCAGCTGGTGTTATATCGCTCTCGATCGTGCAGGGCGTTAAACTGATCGATGCTGTACTGGGTGGCGTTGGCCCTGAGTGTCACGGTTGTCGAGGTCCCGCTTGTGGTGACGCTCATCCCAAAAGTGGTGGCATCTTTCGCGATTGCGACGTACTCATCGCGCACCCTCGCCATCCCGTCGTGGGCATTGCGAAGCGCTTGGCGCAGTTTCGCCACCTGGCCGTGGAGGTCGTCGAGAACCTTCTCCGTCTTATTGAGGTGATCGTTGGCGTAGAACACCAATTCTGCCGTCTGGACGTCGATCTGGTTCCGTGCCTCTCGCGTGTCCGTGCTCGCCGAATCGAGTGCTGTCAACAGGGGGTCGAACTGTGCGTCCGCGGAGGACAGGGAATCGACGTTGATGGGGAACGTCCACGAAAACGATCGCGCGGGGGAAGGTGGACCGTTTGGCACGTTGATAGACGGACCTTCGGGCTGGGAAGTGACCGGACATACTTCAACGAGGTTCTGATTCGAGGCCATGATGATCTTTCGCGCTAGCGCATCGACATGCTGCTGCTCCACACTATATTACCGTATGGAAAATTGAGTAATGTTCCGTCAGGATGTGGTTTGCCGGCGAGGAAACTACGAGCGGGAGCCTTTCGGTGTGCCGGGAGGATCCCCGGCCTCGAACATGAACGGGGGTGGGAACCCTCTCGGATTCCCACCCCCGGTGCACAGGCGTGCGCGGCGCGTCAGTTGGAGTTCTTCATGAAGTTCCACGCGATGACGAGGACGGCACCCACCGGCTTGTTAGACGTGGCGACATCACGCAGCTCACTTTGCGACAGGTCGGCCCCGTACTCCATGAAACCACCGAACCCGCGGACAGCCTGATTGACCGCATCATCCGTCGCCTCCAGCAACGTCAGGTTGCCGTAGGTGCGGATGGTCGACACATGCCACCCAGTGGAATCCCTCACCGTGAAAATACCCAGGCGCTCCGGATTAACCAGGCCCTCAGTAAAACGCACGGTCTGGCTCCTCCTGCTCGAGCTACGCGAACTGTACCCGTAGCCAAAGTCCGGATACGAGTACGTCACCGTGTCATCGTTGAACGAGACTGAGAAGTCGCCCGCCGTGATCGACGTCGTCCCAAAGTTCACGATCGAACCGCCGTTGACCTTCGTGGAACTCAGACCCCAGTCGATCTGAACGTTCGCCCCGATCCCGTTCGTACCCATGCCCCGACCCGAACGGGATGAGGACGAACCGGTATCTCCATAAACCGCGGCGATGCGACGCTCAGGCAGATCCAGGAAACGATAGAAGTCCTTGTCGGACATGCTGGCCCCGTCACGCAGCGCATCCACCATGCCAGAGACAGCCTCCTCCGGAGAGGACGCCCCCTCAACGTCGGTGAAGTCAGCGTCGTAGTGAGGCACGACCGAACGATCACTACCCAACGTCTGCTCAGCCATCGTCATCGAAGGAGACAGGTACCACCGTCCCCCCTCGTTGACGGCGACGAGCGTCAGCTTACCGTCCGGGAACGAATCCAAAATGTTGCCGTAGCGCATGATCGGGTTGAAATTGATCTTGTCCCTCAACTCGTCGAAGAAATCGTTCTCCCCTTGCGTCAGACTCGTCCCCTTAGCCTCCGCGTAGCGCGAACGGAGTTTATCCGCTAGCTCCTGCCTGATCACAATGTCGCCCGTCCACTGAGTGATGCGGATGAGAGCAATCTGATCTGATTTCTCATCGACCGTATACCTCATGTCCGACTCGGCGATGACGATCGCGTCTAGGTACTCCTTGAGTGCCTCAGGACTCGTCATCTTCGACCAATCCGTACCACCGTCAGCCTTGTAATCCTGCTGCCATGCCGTCGCGGCAGCGAGCTCCGAGGGCGGCAGGGCGCTTGCGAGCGACTCCAGTGACTTGGTATCGAAAGCGTTTTCGATGCTCGCAGCCAAGTCGTCGGGGGTCGAGTAGCCGCCCGACGGGAAGAGGACGCGGGTGATCGCATACGCTCCACCGCCGATGACGACCAGGGCGGCGACAATGATCATGGCGAGTAGAGCCATCGGCTTGTTGCGCTTCTGGGCGGGCTGCGGGAGCATCTGGCCCGAGAACTGGTTCACCTCGGGAGGAGGGGGCATTTCGCCCGGAAACTGATTCACCTCGGGAGGAGGGGGCGTCTGGCCCGAGAACTGGTTCACCTCGGGAGGAGGGGGTATTTGTCCCGGAAACTGGCCATTATTTCCCGGCTGACCGCTCTGGTCGCCAGAGTATTGGTTGGACATCGTTGGCACCTTTCACCTATGGGAAGTAATTACCGATTGTGCACCGTCCCTGTGTGGATAGCAAGTATCCAATGTAATACAGGCATGAGATGCATCCTGGCCTACAACCGGCCCTCCCGCAGTACAAAGCTCCGCAGCGGCAACGCCACGGTGCGCCCTACTACGCCAAAGAAAAAGCGCGACACCTCAGGCGGTGTCGCGCTGGAAGAACAGGGGGTACGCGAAGTGCGCGCCCCGAAGCGGCTCAGGCGCGCGTACGGGCGATCGAGAGGATCGCGGGGGAGAGGATCAGGGCGGTCAGTGCGACAACAATCGCGAGAACCGCCGACGCGACGGAGCCAACATGGAGCGCAGCGGCCATACCGAGACCCGCAAGGATGACGATGAGGGCGATCAGGACGGAAGCCGAGGTGGTGGCCTGCGCCATGGTGGGAGCGGTTTCGGCCTTGACGATTGTGTTCATGGTGCTCTCCTTCGCAATATTTTCGCGCGGAAACGCAAAGCGCGCCCCGCACGCCAGCGTGTTATGTGGGCCGGTAGGCCCGCCTCGCCCGGGTGGGCGAGCGCATCAAAAAACGGGGCCGACATGTGGTCGCCCCCGTTGGTGCACCACCAATGCTAGGTCCAAATAACCGCACGGTCTATACCGCACAAGCACTTGTAAGGGACTGCACAGGGATCGCGCGGACGCGCCATGAAGGAGACGGTTATATCGAGGAAAAGCTGCGTCGAAGAGCACCAAGAAATGGCACGCTCATGCACGTGTGCCCGAGTGGGGAATCCACTCGGGCACACAGCTCACTCGGCTCGTGCCACATTCTTGGCTTGGAGGCCCTTCGGCCCCTCGATCGCCTCATATTCGACCTTCTCGCCATCTGCCAGAGTTCGGCGTCCAGATTGGCCGACGATGTGTGAATAGTGCACGAAGACGTCGCCAGAGCCGTCATCGGGAGTAATGAACCCGAAGCCTTTGGCGTCGTTGAACCATTTGATGGTCCCGGTTGCCATGGGTCCTCCTGCGTGTTCGCCCCAACGCTGGGGCATCGACCGGTCCCGCCTGCGGAGACCGACGCGATCCCGCCCGCGCGCCCGGCGTCTCTCACGCGTCCGCGCAGCGTTCGAAATCACACTCTTACGGTACCGCACTTCAACTCAAAATGTGTTTGACCTGCGAAAACATGATGAAGTAATTGTCGGTGTGGCGGTGCTACTTGTCTCCGCTCAGGCGAACCGGGACGATCGCCTGCACGTCCTCGCCCTCGAAGGGCACGTTCCCTATCGCCACGTCCACCCCGAAGACTCGAGCGAGGGTGTCCGCGTTCATGACGGTGGACGCCGGACCCACCACGGCCTCGTGCGTGGAGGAGAAAAGCGCGACCTGGTCCGCGACGCGCAGGGCGTGCGCCGGGTAGTGCGTGTTCATGATGACTGCGAGACCTCGGTCCCGCACGAGACGCTCGAGGAGTCCCAGGACGATCAGCTGGTTACGGAAGTCGAGGCCGGTTTCCGGCTCGTCGAGCACGAGGACGCGCGGGTCGGCAACCAGTGCCCGGGCGATGAGGACCATCTGGAATTGGCCGCCCGACATGGTCGCGCAGGGCATGTCGGCCAGGTGGGAGGCCCCCACCTCGTCGAGGACGTCGTGGGCCATGCGCTCCTCCCGTGCGCCCGGCTGGGCGAGGGTACGCATGTGGGGGGCTCGCCCAACCATCACCATCTCGAGGCCGGTGAGCGCCACGTTGGAGGCGTTGCGTGCCTGCGGAACGTAGGACAGGACGCGTCCCAACGCCCGCGTCGACATCGACGAAATGGGGACGCCATCGATGAGCGTGCGACCACTGTCCCACTTCTGCAGGCCAATCATGGTGCGCAGCAGCGTCGTCTTTCCCGCGCCGTTGGGCCCCAGGATCGCCAGGAGCGAACGCCTAGGCACCTCGAAGGACACGTTCGTCAGGATCGGGGAAGGGGCACCCGGATAGGTGAAGGTCGCGTCCTCGACGCTGATCATCGCGCTCCCCCCGTCCGACGCAGCAGCACAATAAAGAAGGGCGCACCGATGATGGCCGTCAGGATCGAAATGGGGATCTCCGAGGCCGACAGGGATCGTGCGAGCGTGTCGATGACGATCATGAGCGCCGACCCGAGCAGCAGCGAGACCGGGATGACCGCGCGATTGTTCTGCCCGCACAGCATGCGCGCGCAGTGCGGCACGAGCAGGCCGACCCAGCCGACCTGGCCGCACATTGAAATGACCGAGGCCGTGATGACCGTCGAGGCGACAATGAGGACGGCGCGCATGAGGGACACGTTCACGCCGGCCGATCGGGCCTCGTCCTCTGAGAGGGAAAGAATATTGAGCTGCCAGCGCAGCGCCACGATGACGACAACACCCGCAATGATGAAGGGGGCGCCCAGCGCGATCTGGTGATAGGTGACCGCTGCGAGCGAACCCATCAGCCAGTAAGTGATCTCGGGAAGCTGACTCGTCGGGTCGGCCGTCAGCTTCAGGAGCGAGAGGACCGCGTTCGCCAGGGCGGAGACGATGACCCCGCCGAGCACGAGCGTGATGACATTGAAAGAACCCGTGCGCGTGCGCGAAATAGCCGTCGTGAAAGCCATCGTCGCCAGGCCCGCCGCGAGGGCCGCGGCCTGCACGCCGATCAGGTTCCAATCCAGCAGCAGTGCGATCACCGCGCCGACGCACGTGCCCGCCGCGACGCCCAGGGTGTCCGGCGTGGCCAGGGGGTTGGAAAACAGTGACTGGAAGGACGCGCCCGCGACGGACAGACCCCCGCCGACCAGAATCGCCACGATGATGCGCGGCGCACGCAAGTCAAACACGACGGAGTTAACGCGCGGAGACACCGCAGGGCCTCCCCAGAACCTCGCGCGCAGCGCCGCGACCACGTCCTCCAGAGACACAGAAAAACGGCCAATCAGCATGGCCGCCGCCGCGCACACAACAATGAGAACGACCAGCGTGGGAACCACCCACACGCGCAGCCGCCCATTCCTGGTCAACACAGACGTCATGATCTCCTCTCCCCGACGCTTACCGAGCGTCTCACGCACAAGGTGCCCCGGCCTCGTCGATAGGGAGACGAGGCCGGGGACAGGAATCAGGACGCGGCGTCCGGGTTGACGATTTGACGGGCCTGCTCGTCCGTGAGCGTGAAGTTGTACATCTGCTGGTAGTAGTCCTTCGTCATGGCTACGAGATCAACGTCGGAGAACTGCTCCGGGTACAGGGACGCGCCGATCCAGTTCGCGACGATGGGAGCATCCGGGTTGGGGGTGAACCAGTTCCACATGCCCAGGCCCGTGGAGTAGACGCGGCCGGACTTCACGGAGCTGAGAGTCGAGAAATCCACGCCCTCAACCGAGTTCGACAGGACGGAGTTCGCCGTCATATTCGACATGCCCTTGCCGGTCACGAGGAGGACCTGGGGATCCCACGTGAGAACCTGCTCGAAGGTCACGGGCGTGTGCGATGTGTCCGTGTCGCGCGAGACGTTCGTGTAGTTCAGGGAGTCGGCCCATTCGTTGGTGAACCAGCCGTCCTTGCCACCTGCGACCGCGAGCTGACCGTCGGCCGCGCCCATGAGCACCATCGTCGAGACGCGCTGGTCCTCGGGGACCTTCGCGGTGCGCGCGCGGGCGTCAGCGACCAGGTCCTTGCCGAGCGCGATCTTATCGGCCATGTGGCCGTCCTCGTTAAAGACGTCCTCGAGGAGCTCCATCCACTCCGTGTACGTCTCCGACGGGTTCCCCATCGTCGTGAAACCAACGGCCGGGATACCGGCCTTACGGAACATCTCGGCATGTTCCTTGTTGAAGGCGTTGTAGAAGACGACGTCCACGTTCAGGTTCAGCAGAGCCTCGGCGTTGAGTTCGCCCTTGTCGTAGTAGCTGGTGTCCACCTGCATCATCTCGGGTGCCATCTCGGCGGCGATCGTCTGGCTCATCGCCTTGACGCGGGCGGCGCTCATGCCCACCAGGTAGGGGGCCTTGCCGTCGAAGTACGCCAGGTAGGTGGATTCGATCGGGATCTGGTCGATGGCGACGCGGGTGATCTTCTCGGGCAGGACGACCTCGTTGCCCGCGTGGTCGGTAATCGTGCGCGTGGACGAGGTCGTGGCCTCCTGGGTGGTCGCCTCCGATTGGGAGGTGGTGGAGCCGGAGCCGCCCGCGCAGGCGGTGAGGGCCAGGGTGGCGGTGGCCAAGATCGCGGTCAGTGTGGCGAGGCGGGTTTTCATCGGGTCCTCTCGTGTTTTAGGGATTACGAGGGAGATGCTACACAAAATTAGGTGCCCCTCACAAGGTTAAGTGTGGCATTATGACACGGTGTTTTTTCCTGGGTGACCCGCGGGCGCTGTCGTTGTGTGAGACGCAGCAACGGCCTCGTCGATCGCATCGCCCAGGATGAGGACGCAGATGTGCACGCCTCCTCGTAGCCTGACGGTGTCGGGCGAGGGGCCCGGCGCGAGTGGAAGGAACGTGTCATGGGTGAGACTCTGAACCTGGAGCGGGCCCTCGTCGTCGGGGTGGCGTCCAGCGCCCTGTTCGATCTGGCGGAGTCGGACGCGGTGTTTCGCGAGAAGGGTGAGGAGCGGTATCGGGAGTATCAACGCGACCATCTCGACGACGTGCTCGAACCCGGCGTCGCCTTCCCCTTCATCCGGCGCCTCCTGGACCTCAACGACCTGTCGGATCGCGAGCGGCTCGTAGAAGTTGTGATCCTCTCGCGCAACGACCCGGAGACGGGAATGCGGGTGATGCGTTCGGTTCGCAGCCGAGGGCTGGACATCACGCGCGCGATCTTTATGCAGGGGCGCGCACCCTACCTCTATATGGGGCCGCTGCGCATGTCCCTCTTTCTCTCCGCGAACGAGGCCGACGTGCGCGAGGCGACCGAGCTGGGGTTTGCGGCCGGGCACGTCGTGGGCCGATCTGTCCCCGACGACGGGGACTCGGACCTGCGCATCGCCTTCGACTTCGACGGCGTGCTGGCGGGCGACTCCTCCGAGCGCGTCTTCCAGGACAGGGGGCTGAAGGAGTACCAAGAAAGTGAGAGCGCCCTTGCCGAAGTGCCGATCGAGCGCGGCCCGATGGCGGATTTCTTGGAGAAAATCAACAGGATCCAGGGGATCGAGGATGCTCGGTGCGTCAGCGACCCACAGGGGTACCGGCGTCGGGTCCGCGTCGCCGTCGTGACGGCGCGTAGCGCCCCCGCTCACGAGCGGGCGATCAATTCGATCCACCAGTGGGGGCTGCGCGTCAACGACGCCTTCTTTCTGGGTGGCCTCCCAAAGGGGCCCATGATCGAGGTGCTGCAGCCGCACATCTTCTTCGATGATCAGCGCCGCCACGTCGACGGCGCCTCCCTCTCAACCCCGAGCGTCCATATTCCCTTCGGAGAAATCAACCGGGAGTAAGTGCTGGGGCGTGTGTCGTTAGCCCACTGTCGGAGTCGCTGACGATCAAAGCGGGGTGGGTGTTGCGTGCGCATGCAACACCCACCCCGCCTATGTCTCGGTTGAGTTTTGTGGAAAATCCTCGTCAGTCGTCCAGGTGCGCGATCGCGTAGTCGGCCTCTTCTTGGGTGAACTGCTCGCCGTACTCGCTGACGAGCTGCTCGCGAATCGCCTCGTCGGACATGTTGAGCGTTTTCTCGTACTCCTTGGCCTTAGCCAGGGCATTCGCGTTCCAGTCGGCCTGGATGTTGTCGATTGCGTACTGCGCTGCCTCAGGGGAGAATCCTTCAAACTCGCTGGTGAGCTGGTCGTAGATTCCTTTCTTCGACATGTGAAGCGTCTTGGAGTAGTTCTCCGCGGACGTCAAAGCCTTGCGGTAATCGCGTGGAACGTCGTCCTTGTTCGGGTTGGTCGTCGACGGCGACTCGGTGGTTGGATTGTCCGTCGGCTTAGCGTCGTCCGTGTCGTGGTGGACGAACAGCGTGATCTTAGCGTCCTTGCCGATAGTCGTTCCGGCCTCGGGGGTCTGCGAAGTGACGGTCCAGTTCGTCACGTCGAGCACGACTTTCTTGCCTGCCTCGTCCTTGAAGGCGATGTCGACCTTGCCAAGTGCTTCGAGCGTTGCGCGGGCCTCGTCTCCTCGCATGCCGACGACGTTAGGAACGGTGATTTCTGCGCTTGATTCGGTCGTCGTGGATGTCGTTGAAGGCTCTGCGTCCTTGGTGCTGTTCTTGTTCTTGGGGGTCGTCAGGCTTCCGATGAGGACGAGGCCGACGAGGATGGCAATGACGATGAACCACCACGTTTTGTAAAACGGCTTGGTCTGAGGGGGTGTCACCTGCTGAAAGGGTGGGTGAGGGGCACTCGGGGAGGTGTTTGGCGTGTTGTTTCCGAGGCCGTCCTGCGGTGTTGAGCTTGTCATCATGGCTCCTGTGTCGAGTGGGCTTAGTGAGTAAGCTTAGTGATGTGTGCCATGTTTGTCAACAATTAATTACTTCAAAATCTTGGACTTGTCAGGTGCCTTGTGGCGCTACCAGCTGCTGTGTCGTGGATGATCCCGGCCCGGCGGTCGCAGATGTGGGTGTGGCCTGGGAGACTAGACGCATGAGCTCATCCGCGCGCGATGCCCGCCGCCTCACCCCCGTCGAGGTGGCGACCGCCGGCGCGCTCTCCGGCCTGGCCGTCACCTTCGGTCTCATCGCCGCCGTCACCCCCGTCTTCCAGCTCCTCTTCCAAGTCGCCACGGCCGTCCCCCTCGCCATGGCCTCCCTCAAGCTGCGCCCCCGCGCCTCCGTCGCCGCCTTCGCCTCCACCGTCCTACTCGCCATCGCCGTCGGCGGATTCGCCACCGCCGGGCGCTCCTTCCAAGCCGCCCTCATCGGCCTCGTCATCGGACACCTCCACAAGAAACGCGCCTCCTGGGCGGCCGTGAGCGCAGTCGCCGCCGGCCTCGGCGTCGTCTGGGGAGTGGGCACGGGCGTCGCCTTCCTCGTCCTGTCCGACCTGCGTACCCTCGGCCTCGAAAGCATCCGCAAGAGCCTCGACGGCCTCCTCAACCTCATCGCACACATCCCCCACTCCGGCGGCTTCGTCGACGCGGGGCATCGGCTCGGCCAGTGGNNNNGCTCCAGCGCCTCGCGCTCGCGGGCGCGCTCGCTCGCTCCCCGCGCCTGCTCATCTCCGACGAATCCACCGCCATGATCGACCGAGACGGGCGCGCCGAAATCCTCGACCTGCTCGCCTCCCTGCCCGCGCGCGGCATCGCCGTCGTCCACATCACGCACGACCCCGCCGAAAGCGCGCGCGCCGACCGCGTCATCACGATTCGTAGCGGCCGCATCCTCTCAGACACGCGCACCGGGGCTACCGCCTCGCTCACCTCCATCGACCAGGCCAAGGCCAGCCCCGCCCAGCCGGAAACATCCCGGGAAACCCACGGGGACACAGCACGACAGGGGGGCGCGACTGGCGACGCGCCCCCCGCCTCGTCCCTCAATGCCGAGGGTGAGCGCATCTGGGGCTCCCCCAGCCTCATCAACACCGAACACCTCTGGGCGGACCGCGTCGCACACACCTACGATCTGGGTACCCCCTGGGAGAAGCCGGTCCTGCGCGACGTCAGCCTCATCCTCGATCCCGGCCAGGCGATGCTCATTACCGGGGACAACGGATCGGGCAAGACGACTCTNCAACTGGGGTTATAGGACACTACGTGTTGCTGGAAGGGTGACTTTTTGGCTTTCTGGTGCGGGAAAGTCGGTGTTTTAGTTGGTTGGGACCAACTATGAGGATGGACAGATCGTGTTGCTGGAAGGGTGACTTTTCGGCTTTGTTGCGCGGGAAAGTCACTTTTTTAGTTGGTCGTGTTTGCCTCGTTCTTGTGAATACTGCATTGTGCCCTGTGTGTGGCTGTCCCATGATCCGTCACGGTAGGACTTCGTCAGGTCGTCAGCGCTGGCGGTGTAAACCCTGCAAAATTACGACGCTGAACGAAATTGACNTGAGCGTCGACGTTATCACCGCGATTCTGTCCGCCACCTCTCGCGGAGCAGCCGAGACGGGGCGTGCCATGTCGATGCGCGGGGCGATCTCGGTCGACGGTGGGCGCCTGGACGGCGGACGCGTGCGGCTCGGTTGGGTCGACGTCTGCGTCATCGCAGCGACCTTGTTGGGGGTCGCTGGCGTCGTTGCGTGCCGGTTGATGTCGTAGCCTGCGAGTCGCATTTTTTGTTGCAGTAACTGGATTTAGTGGCTCATGCGGACGAATGTGTGTCCTGGGTCATGTTGTGCTGATTTGACGCGGGGGTGGGCAAGCCCCTATTCTTTCTGGGTACGCGCGAGTGGCGGAATAGGCAGACGCGCACGGTTCAGGTCCGTGTTCCAGTGATGGAGTGGGGGTTCAACTCCCCCCTCGCGCACGATGAAACCGCAGATCCTTCGGGATCTGCGGTTTTTGTTTTCNCCGCCCTGGGGGGCTGCCTGCTGGTAGCCGCCCTGCTGCTGGCCGCGGTTGTCGGACTGGTAGCCGCCACCACCGCTGGGGGTGGTGCGGGTGACCTGCGCGCGTGCGCGACGCAGGGAGGGGCCAACCTCGTCGACCTGCAGCTCAACAACCGTGCGACGTTCACCCTGCTGGGTGTCGTACGAGCGCTGGGTGAGGCGACCCTGAACGATGACGCGCATACCCTTGCGCAGCGACTCGGCGACGTTCTCGGCGGTGTCGCGCCACACGGAGCAGCGCATGAAGAGAGTGTCGCCGTCGCGCCACTCGCCGGCGTTACGGTCGTAGGTTCGTGGGGTGGAGGCCACCGTGAAATCGGCGACCGCGGCACCGGACTGCGTCCAACGCAGCTCGGGGTCAGCGGTCAGGTTACCGATGATTGTGATGACGGTATCTCCGGCCATGTCGGCTCCTCGGGCTTAGGGGTGGTGTCGGCTCAGTGAGCGTCGGGGCGCAGGAGCTTCGTGCGGAGAATGGTCTCGTCGATGCCCATGCGGCGGTTGATCTCGAGAGCGACCTCGGGGGTCGTGGTCATGTCGATGACGACGTAGATGCCCTCAGAACGCTTGAGGATGTCGTAGGCAAGGCGGCGCTTGCCCCAGATGTCAACGTTCTCGACGGAGCCGCCGTTGGCAGCCACGGGCGCCAGGTACTTCTCCATCGTGGGGGCGACGGTGCGCTCGTCGATCGAAGGATCGAGGATCACCATCAGTTCGTAGTTACGCACGTTGGTTCCCACCTCCTATGGTCTTTGCGGTCACGGACGGTCCGTGACAGGAGGGCGTTGCGTAAGGCCTTGGGGGCCTGCTGGACCGCCCACGGGTGCGGACAATCCAGCTGCTCAGTTTACACGGGTGGGGGCGTGTCCGCCAGGGAATTTCCGGTCACGGTGGGGTACGCGGGGACGAGGCCGGGGCCGGTAACGCGGCAACTCTGACGCTGGTGCAGCGTCGTTTGGGGACGAGGCCTGGGCTGGCCACGCGCACGCGGGCAGGTAACGCGGAAACTGGCGTGGGGCGAGAACTTTGTCTCAGCCTCGTGAGTGGCGTTAGAGTGAGCGAGCCCCGTACCCGTTTGTGAGTGCCCGCATACCCGTGTAGACGGCCGAGTAGGCGAGCCACACGAGGGCGAGGGCCAGGGATGGGGTGGACGCGAGCGTGGCGGAGTGGGCGATCAGCCACAGGAGGGGCGCGTAGACAACAAGGTTGAGGACGGACACGCCAGCGAGGTAACGTCCGCGGCCGGCCCCGATGAGGATCCCGTCCAGGAGAAAGACGTAGCCGGCGACGGGCTGGAAAACAGCGCTGACAATGATGGCGACGGTCGCATAGTCAATGACGGTTTGGTCGTTCGTAAAGATGAGCGTGATCCACGGTGCGGCAAAGGCCAGGACGACGCCGACGGCGACGCCGAAGCTAACGCCCCACCGCGACAGGGTGCGTAGGATGGGCTGGATCGCGCCGCGCTGGCCGGTGCCCGACGCGAACCCGGCGAGGGCTTGAGCGGCGATCGCGAGGGCGTCGAGGACGTAGGCGGCGAAGCTCCACAGGGTCCACACGATCTGGTGGGCGGCGAGGGCCTGGGTGGAGATCGCGGTGACGGCGCTCAGGGTTGCGAGGAGTGCGACGCGCAGGGCGAGGGTACGCACGAGGAGGGGAGTACCTTCGACTGCAGCGCCAACGAGACCGGAGGTGGAGGGACGCAGGCTCACCCCCTGGCGTCGGGCGGCGCGCACGATGATCCACGCGAGGAAGACAGCCATCAGCGTCTGCGTGATAGCGGTGCCTAAGCCAGAGCCGGCGACCCCGAGTCCGAGCGGATACATGAGCGTCCAGTTGGCTACTGCGTTGAAGGCGGCGCCCGCGGACGCGGCGACCAGCGGGGTGCGCGTGTCTTGGAGTCCGCGCAGCGTGCCGGTGGCTGCCAGGACCACGAACATGCCGACCAGGCCGGGCGCGGAGGCGCGCAGGTATGCCAGGGCGTGTGGCAAGGTGGTGGCGTCGGTCCCCAGCCAGGAGAGCAGGGGAGAAGCGAAGAGGGCCAGGAGGACCGCGGCGACGACGCCGAACCCGCCAGCGAGCCACATGGCCTCGACCCCGGAACGCAGCGCGAGGTCGCGTCGGCCTGCCCCGAGGTGGCGTCCCGCCAGCGAGGTAGTCGAGTAGGCCAGGAAGATGAACAAACCAACCGCCGTGTTTAGGACGGTCGCGGCGATACCCAGGCCTGCCAGCTGCGGGGTGCCCAGGTGTCCGACCATCGTGGAGTCGATGACGGTGAAGAGCGGTTCAGCGATGAGCGCACCCAAGGACGGTAGGGCCAGGGAGAGGATTTTCTTCGTCGTGATCGTCGGCATTGACGAGGCCTTGGTTCCCTCATCGGAGGATGGCGAGGTCTGCTCCGCCCACTCGCGATTGCTGCTCATAACACGCTCCTCTGTTTGTCCACAACATGTGCACAGGCCTGTGGAAAGCGGTGCACACGGAAATTGTAGGTGGCTCAATGAATGACAATGATGTGACTGTGATGAGCATATCTGCCCTGACAGGGCGGTCATTTCGCCCTGTACACAGGCGGATTCGGCGTTGTGCACAGGTTATCCACAATATGTGCACATGTTCGTGCACAGTGGCGGTCGCGCGAACTCATGCAACGCGTTAGTCTTCGCCTGACGGCTCCCTATCCACAAAGTCCGCATGCTGCGCGGACCCGCGTGAGGGACCCCAGCCTCGGCCCCACCCGCCCGCAAACCCGAAAGGATCACGATGCCCGACGATCAGTTCGACCGCGTCCCCCCGCAGGACATTGACGCGGAAATGAGCGTCCTCGGCTCGATGATGCTGACAAGTGAAGCCGCCAACGCAGTGTCAGAAATGCTGCGCGGAGAGGACTTTTACCAGCCCAGGCACGAAACCATCTTCGACACGATCATTGAACTCAACGGTCGCGCTGAACCCGCCGACGCCATCACCGTCGCCGGCGAACTCAAGCGCGCGGGCGCCCTGTCCAAAGTGGGTGGCGCCGCCTACCTGCACAGCCTCATCGCCTCCGTGCCCACCGCCGCCAACGCCACCTACTATGCGCGCATCGTGCGCGAGCGCGCCATCATGCGTCGTCTCGTCGCCGCGGGCACACGCGTCGTTCAGCTCGGCTACGCGGACGCCGGCGGCGACGTCGACGAGATCGTCGACCAGGCCCAAGCCGAGGTCTACGCCGTCTCTGACGGGCGCGAAACCAGCGACTACGTGTCCATGGACAAGATGAGCACGGATATTCTCATCGCCCTCGAAGACATTGAAAAGAACCAGGGCAAACTCAACGGCGTCCCTACCGGCTTCACCGACCTGGATGAGCTGACCCAGGGCCTACACGGCGGCCAGATGATCATCGTCGCCGCGCGTCCCGCCATGGGCAAATCTACTCTCGCCCTGGACTTTTGCCGCTCAGCGTCCATGAGACACGGCGTCACCTCCCTCATTTTTTCGCTGGAAATGAGCACACAGGAAATCGCGATGCGCCTGCTGTCCGCCGAGTCCGGGGTGCGTCTGTCCAAGATGCAGGCCGGCAAAATGAACAGCAACGAATGGCAAAAGGTCGCCGAAACCTCCTCGCGCATGAGCGCTGCGCCCCTGTACGTCGACGACTCCGCGAACATCACGATCTCCGAGATCCGCTCCAAGTGCCGCCGCCTGAAACAGCAGGAAAACCTGGGCCTGGTCGTCATCGACTACCTCCAGCTCATGACGAGTGGCCGCCAGGTCGAATCCCGTCAGCAGGAAGTCTCCGCGATGTCGCGAAACTTGAAGCTCCTGGCCAAGGACCTCGACATCCCCGTCATCGCCGTCGCGCAGCTGAACCGTAACTCCGAGGGCCGCACCGACCGCAAGCCCATGATGAGCGACCTGCGCGAGTCCGGCTCGCTCGAACAGGACGCGGACATCATCATTCTGCTGCACCGCCCCGACTACTACGACAAGGAAGATCGCCCCGGCGAGGCCGACATCATCGTCGCCAAGCACCGCGCGGGCGCGACCGCGACCGTCACCGCTCTCTTCCAAGGCGACATGGCGCGCTTCGTCAACTACACGGGACGCCCCGAGCCCGGCGGCGGCGGAGAGTAAGGGGCTGTTTGCCCGGCCGCCCGCCTGATCTCCGACCGCCGCGGGGCTTGCCCGCCC
>NZ_LT635869.1:391390-402241 GCF_900128465.1 Actinomyces bouchesdurhonensis
ACCGGCCACGACCTCGGCCTCATCCCGCAGGCTCTGCGCCACGCCCACCGCGGCGGCAGGATCATCAACCAGAACATCGTTCTGTCCTTGGCGATCATCACTGTGCTGCTGCCGCTGGCGATCACCGGCGTGCTCGGCCTGGCAGCGGTCGTCCTCGTGCACGAGGTCGCCGAAGTCGTCGTCATCGCCAACGGACTGCGGGCTGCGCGTGCCCGCAAGCAATAGGTGTTCCGTCCAACGCCATAACTCAGACATGCGCTACGAGAACCCCCTCTATCTCGCCGAGGAGGCCGCAGCCCTGGACCTGATCGCCGACGGCCACACCGCCCTCGACGCTCATCAAGCAGCTGAGCCAGGACCGCGCCCTCGCGGAAGCCGACACCCTCCTCCTGACGATCCCCAACCAGCTGGGATTCGAGGAGAACTGGTCGATCATCCGCAACTTCGCCGACTATGTTGCCCCCGCCCTCGGGTGGGAGCCGGCCCGTCCGGGTGTCCTTCCGACCGGCTACGACATCGACGAGACCGAGTAGGGGGTCACGCCACCGCGAGTGGGAACCGCGCGCGGGGCGCAAACCCGTTGGCCGTAACAGCGTCAAGCCGGGGTGAGCGACCGCGTCCGTGCTGCTCGCCCGGTTTCACTTTTTGTGTGTGCTGGCCTACACTAATTGGACAGTATCCACGCAAGACGACGAGGTCTCTTCGTAATGGCTCGACGCTCCAAGGGCGCGGTGTCAATCAATCCGCGCTCCGCCCAGAATATGTCCACCCGACCGGCAGATTTCTCCAAGAAGAAGCAGAAGGTGAGTCCGGTCAAGGCGTTCGGCGCTATCGGTGCGCTTGCCTGCATCGTGGCATCCCTGTTTATTCAGCTTCCAGGCCTGGATGTGTCAGGCACCCGTATGTTCGGTATCTTCCTGGCGGCGATCCTGCTGTGGGTGACGGAGGCGGTGCCCCTGGCGGGCACGGCGGTCCTCGTCATTTTCCTGGAGGTCCTCTTCATCTCGGACCACGCTCTGCTGAGCGTGGGTGAGGGAGCCCCGGCGTACACGAAGTTCTTCGGGGCCTTGGCCAACCCGGTGATCATCCTGTTCCTGGGCGGCTTCATGGTCGCCGACGGTGCCGCGAAGTACAAGCTGGACCGCGCACTGTCGGCGGTCCTCCTCAAACCCTTCATGGGCAAGCCGCGCCTGACGGTCATGGGCGTCATGCTGATCACAGCGATCATGAGTATGTTCATGTCGAACACGGCGACCACGGCGACGATGTTTGCCGTCATGATGCCCGTCATCATGGCCCTGCCCGAGNCAAACGAACAGGACACACACGCCTCATCCAAGGACACACCACCACCAACTGGAAACAAGCCCTCGCCCAACTCACCACCGCCTACCCCGACCGAATCACCCCCTACCTCTAACCCCCATACACAGAAAAATTGACAGGCTCGGGCCTGGAGCGCGCTTATGAGCCGGATCGCGCCCCCAGCCCTGGTCGTCACCGACGGGGGCAGCGGGTTCGCGAGGGCGTGCAAGAACATCTGGCCGNCGCGGTCGGCCCGCTCCTCGGCCTGGTCCTCCTCGTCGTGTGGCTGAGCGTCGGCACGGCCGCAATGAACCTGGGAACCGCGATCGGCATGGCCGTGTTCATGGGCTTCATGGGCGCGATCTTCCTCATCGTCAACCTGGTGGGCGTCTGGTCGATCAGCCTCATGGGTCGCATCATGGCTCGGGCCTCGCGCAGCCCCCAGATGATGGTGGCGGGCCGACGCATGACCGACGATCCGCGCGCCGTGTGGCGCTCCTTCGGGGCGGTGGCCCTCGTCGGGTTCCTCGTGGGCATCATGTACCCGGCCATGAGCGCGATTTCGATGAGCGGGGATTCTACGGACGAGGTCGGGCGCATCGTCATCGGCGACATCAACCGGGGCATGCTGCTGACCTTCGCGATCACCCTCGCCCTGGGCGCCGTGTCGACCGCAGTCAACCAGTCGATCCGCGTCCTCGACTCTGCCGACCAGGTGCGCGCCCTGTCCTACATGGGGTCCCCGCGCGGCTTCATGGACCGCAGCCGTCGCCTCGAGGTCGCNGCAAGGCCTGCCGCGCGACCATCGTCGGTCGGGCGGCGGGCCTTCGTTGTTGGTGCGTGCGGCACGAGGCTGGGGTGAGGTGCGTTCGTTACCGCTCAGTGGAGGGTCAGGAGCGTGGCGATGGTGCGTTGCGGCAGGCGGGTCTTGCGGTGCAGGATGACGGTTGCTTTTGTCCTGTTTCCGCGCGTTTCGCGCATGGCCTCGTTGGCGAGCCTGTTGAGATCCTCGTAGGTGTGCTCATCCATGTACGGGGAGCGCCTGCCGGTGACGCGTCGCCCCACGAACCACGCGAGTCCCGCGAGGGCATACGTGCCGACCCCGAGGGCAACTATTGACACGACTGCGGTAATTGTCANTCGGCGGCATGGGTACCCCCGTCGGCACGCCCCCGAACGCGATCGCCCTAGGCGCGCTGGAGAACGCGGGCGTGAAGGTGACCTTCCTGCAGTGGATGCTCGCCGCCGTGCCACTCATGTTGGTGCTCCTGGCCCTGTCGTGGGCGTTCATCGCGTGGCGCTACATTCCCTCCGACGCGACGTTCAACATCGACACGTCGGCGCGCTTCGAGAAGTCGCGCAGCGCGATCATCTTCTACTCGGTCGCGGGAGCGACGATCCTCCTGTGGATGACGGAGTCGCTGCACCACATTTCAGCCAACGTCGTGGGCTTCCTGCCGGTCGTGGTCCTCCTGATGACGAAGGTGATGAGCGGGGATGACCTGCGTGCCCTGGAATGGCCGGTCCTGTGGCTGGTCGCGGGCGGTATTGCGCTGGGTTCGGGCGTGGCCGCCACCGGCCTCGACAAGTGGATGCTCGGCTCGATTCAGTGGGCCTCGATCCCCGGCATGCTCCTGATCTTCGTCCTGGCCCTCGTGGGTTGGGTGACTTCGAATGTTATCTCGCACTCGGCGTCGGCGAACCTGCTGATCCCGATGGGCATGGGCTTGGCGGCCACGGTGTCCACGAGCGCCGCTGAGATCGCCATCGTCATCGCGCTGGGCTGTTCGCTGGGCATGTGCCTGCCGATTTCGACGCCGCCGAACGCGATCGCGTATTCGACGGGCACCACGCCGACGCGCGAGATGGCGATCGTCGGCGTCGTTGTCGGCATTGTTGGCATTATCCTCCTGGCTTTCGTGGCGCCGCTCACGTGGGGATTCATTGGGGTGATGTGACGTGTCCGTGAACGAGGCCGTGGCCGGCTCGGGCGATCAGAGCCCGAGGCCGGGGCTGGCCCACGGGTGGACGCGGGGACCCGCGGCGGCGGAGGACGCCTCGGTGCTTGCTCGAACGGACGTGCGCAGCGGCGGTCATCGGGCGGGCTACCCGATTCACATGCTGGTCGTTGGGGACGATTCTCGGCATATCGCGGCACCGGTGACCAGGGATCTGTCGCACGCGTTCCCGGGCCTGTGCCTGGATCGGGTGGACGGTATCGATGACATGGGCGCATACGAGGCGAGCCTGCGCCCCGGTGATCATGTGCTCATGGGACTTGTGACGTCTGAGGTCCCTAACATTGACGCCCTGATTGACCATGCGGCCACGATTGCGCCGTTGGAGCACGTCCAGTGGGTGGTCGTTACGGACGAGTCTGAGCATCGCGACCTGACTCACTGCATGCAGTCGGGGGCGCTGTCGTCGGTGTTGAAGGCACCGTGGACGGTGCCGCTGCTGGCAGGTCAGGCGTATTCGACGATGGTGCGTTACCTGAGCGGGTGCGGCTACTCGCAGCGTCAGATTCGCGCGCTGATCGCGGACCCGCCGCCGTTCGCGGTGCAGGGGCCGCTCCTGGAGGGGCTGGATCGCGACGAGCGTGAGGTCGTCATGGAGCTCCTCGCGGGCGTCGAACGCGTGCTTGGTCAGCGCCCGCGCCTCATCGTCCCTGAGGGCACGCAGCTGGTCACGCAGGGGGAGCCTGTGGGTGCCGTCTACTTGGTGCTTGACGGGCAGGTGTCCTTGCATCGAGATTCCTCACGCGGCGAGGTGCTCGCACACCTGGCCACGTCGGGTCCGCTGATTGGCCTCGTGTCGTTGGCCCGCGCGGAGGAAGCATTTTTCACTGGGGTGACGACCAGCGATGCGACGGTTGTTCGTTTGACGACTGAGCAGTTGCAGATCGTCATTTCGGAGGATCCGTCGATCGGTGGGACGTTGACGGCTCTCGCGATTCGTTCCCTGACGCGTCGCCTGATGCGCGCCGAGGACTTGCATTTGGAAAACGCGATGCTCGCCGAGGACCTCGAAGCGCAGAAGGAAGCGTTGGCGGCCACCCTTGAGGATCTGCGGGCTACTCGCGCCGAGCTGGTTGAGCGTGCCCGCTTCGCGATGCTTGGCGAGCTGAGCGCCGGCATCGCTCACGAGCTCAACAATCCGGTGACTGCGCTGGTGCGCGCGGCGAAGCACNCCGCTGGTCCTCGCGCATCCGGCGAAGCTGCAGCAGGTGTGGACGAACCTTATTGTGAACGCCGCCGAGGCCATTGAGGATGAGAACGCGGACCTGGTCGCGGCGGCGGAGAGCGCCGGGGGCGTGCCCGAGCTGCCCGCGCGCGGCGAAGCTGAGGCCCTCATCCGCATTACTGTGCGCCCCACGCCCGAGGGTGTTGTCGTCACCATCTGTGACAATGGGCCGGGCATTGACCCGTCAATCGTTGACAAGATCATGGAGCCCCACTTCACCACGAAGGCGGGGCGCATCAGATTCGGGCTGGGAATGGGCATGTCCATCGTCCGAAGTATCATCGCCGACCACAGGGGCACCCTTGTGATCGACTCTCACCCGGGGTCCACTACGATGCGGATCTCGTTGCCCACCCAACCACACGAGGAGGAATCATGACCCTGACAATTCTGTCCCTCGAGGACGAAGCGGACGTGCGGGATGCGCTCGAGCGCGATCTTGAGCAGTTCTGGGACAAGATCCGGCTTGAGGTCGCCGAAGATGTCGATGACGCGTGGGCCGTGATCGACGAGATCGTTGAAGATGGGGACGAGCTGGCCCTGGTCCTGTCGGATCATCGCCTGCCCGGTAAGTCCGGCGTGGATTTCCTGGTGGAACTCATGAAGGACGACCGTTTCAGTGCGACCCGCACGGTGCTGGTTACTGGTCAGGCGGACCAGTCTGATACGATCCGCGCGGTCAACCATGCGGGATTGGACTACTACATCGGCAAGCCGTGGAACCCGGATGAGCTGCGCGCCGCCGTGCGCGACCAGCTCACCGAGTACGTCCTGGAGGCGGGCGTGGACCCCTTGCCCTACGTGAGCGTGCTCGACGGCGTGCGCGTCATGGAGGCGATCCGCTAGACGATGCGCGCAAGGCCTGCCGCGCGACCATCGTCGGTCGGGCGGCGGGCCTTCGTTGTTGGTGCGTGCGGCACGAGGCTGGGGTGAGGTGCGTTCGTTACCGCTCAGTGGAGGGTCAGGAGCGTGGCGATGGTGCGTTGCGGCAGGCGGGTCTTGCGGTGCAGGATGACGGTTGCTTTTGTCCTGTTTCCGCGCGTTTCGCGCATGGCCTCGTTGGCGAGCCTGTTGAGATCCTCGTAGGTGTGCTCATCCATGTACGGGGAGCGCCTGCCGGTGACGCGTCGCCCCACGAACCACGCGAGTCCCGCGAGGGCATACGTGCCGACCCCGAGGGCAACTATTGACACGACTGCGGTAATTGTCATTCTCTGCCTGATTCCTCTCGTCGTCTTACTAGCGATGAGAATCGCGTCGCCGCGTCACGCCTGGAAGCCGCCTGTGGGCGGCGTATTGGGCCGCTGGTAGTTTGTTGGCGCGCCCGGCGCTGCGGGGCGCGCGCCCCGCTGGCCGAAGGGAGCACCGGGAAAGGGAGCACCGGGAACGGGAGCACCGGGAACGGGAGCACCAGGAACGGGAGCACCAGGAACGGGAGCACCGGGAACGGGAGCACCCTGCATGGGAGCTCCCTGCGCGTACGCATTGCGTGCCGAGGTCGGTGCTGGCACACCTCGGGCAGGGGCGGCGCTCGACTGAGCAGGGGCAGCGCCCGGTCGCACGGGGATCGGACCCAACTGTGCGGGTGCGGCGGCGACCTCGCTGCACACCAGCATCTGCGCGGCGTCGATGGGAAGCGCGCCAGCCGAGGAAACGTACTGGATGGTTGGAAGGATGCCGATGGAGGGAACCAGCTGGTGGATGTGCGCCATCAGCAGGGGTTCTTCCCGGCGGATATGTTCGATGTCGTAGTTGTAGAGCCTCGCTAGGCGCGTTCGCTGCGCCTGCGTGATTCGCTGCTTCGTTCCCACGACGTACAGGTAGCTGAGTGGGAGAAGAATGAGGAGGAAAAAGAACCCGAAGAAGATGATGAGTGCAAAAGGAAGGTTGTCGTCAGTCATGATCGGTGTAGAGGGAGAGGAGGGTATCGATGGTCGTTCGAGGGAGGTGGGTTTTGCGGCATAGTTTGCGTGCGGCTTGTTCATGGTTGCCGTGAGTGTCCGCGAGGGTTTGCCGCACGAGGGGATCCAGTTGTGAATACCGGTATGTCAGGATTCGCTGTTCGTAGCGGAGGCCGATGAATGTGGCCGTCGGGGACGCGATAACAAACATGACGGCCATCATCACGCCGAACATGGCTAGCAGTATGCCTGAAGCTGCTGATGTCATGGTTGCGTCTGCTTTCTGATCGTCTGCCGCGCGCAATTGGGTCACGGTGGATCCGTTTTGCACCGGGTGGTTAATGTGTGAGTTGTTTCCATCCTATGAGGTGATGGGCGCGCGGGTCCAGTCTTGTGAGACGGGATATGGGAGGACGACAATCGGCTCTCGACCACTCGACGTGGCCAGTGTTGATGGTTCCAGCAAAGGTGTCTTGGCCGCCTCGTCCACCAACGATGGTGAGCGTGGCGCCGTTGCGTGGTGGCTGTTAGCCGTTGGCTCGTGCCTGGCCCGGGTCGTCGCACATCGTGATGCCCTGGAAGCCGGCGGCACCCAGCACCTGGAAAATATCGTCGAGGAGGACCATCGGTTCGGCGGTGCCGGCCGCGAATTCCGGGTGTCGGATCTCGATGGCGGCCATGCCGCGCGGGTCCGTGACCGGCTCGGTGTCGAACCTCTCCGACAACAGCTGGTTTGCCTCCTCCAGGTCGGCGGGGGAGCCGAACGCCCAGGTGACGGCCTTGTTGCCCGCCCCCGTGGGGGTGCGCTGAATGTACATGCGGGTCATGAGGATGCGGCGTCCGTGGCGCGGGAACACGTCTCCCACGCGCATAAACAGGGCGATGTCGGCCAGCTCGCCGCCCAGCGACGAATCCACCAGCGCGTACCCGTAGGCGCCGATGCCGCGCAGGGTCAGGGCGTCCGCGAGAAGCCCGATGACCTCGTCGCCGAAGGGTTCAGGCTGGAAGTACACGCCTTCGCCGACCTTCGGAGCATCCTGCCCAAGCAGCGTGATGTAGAAGCCCGCGTCCGCCAGCGCGTCCCGCACGAGCGCAACGTTGTGCTCGGGGAAGGGATGCAGCGCGGCCGCGTTCGCGGCGATGCGCTCGATAAATGCGTAGGTGGAAAAACCAAGCTCAGCCATGCGCTCATTGTAGGCGCGCGCCCATGCCCGCATGCGACGAGGCCGTGGCGCCCCGGGCGGTCAGGTGACCACGAGGAGAGGCCACGGCCTCGTCAATGAAGGAGAATCAGCGCAGGCACAGGCCCTGCTCGTGAAGGACCTCCATGATGGGGGAAACGTGCGCGCCACCCACGCCGATGTTCGTGGCGACCAGGTGCGAGAAAGACTCGAGGCGCGAACCCGAGCGCAGGTCGTAATACTCGGTGACCTCACGGTCGTAGTCGGCCAGCGTCTCGGAGTAGGACTCGACGCGCGGATACTTGTTCTCAGCGGTCATGACGGAGCGAGGCATGCGCGGCTTCTGGCCCGGATCCTGGTCCGGGTGGCCCACGAGCAGGCCGAGAACCGGGAACGTGAGTTCGGGCAGCTCAAGCACCTTCACGACCGGGCGCGGATCGGCGAGGATCGAGCCGAGGTACACGGTGCCCAGGCCCATCGACTCGGCGGCCACGACCACGTTCTGCGCGGCCAGCAGCGCATCCTCAAGCGCCGTGAGGAACAAGTTGATCGACCCCAGGGCCTCCGAGGACACGCCCTGCTCGGCGCGAATACGGCTATTGCGGTACAGGTCGGCCACGAAAATAAACAGGTCGCCCTTCGTGCCGCCCACGTAGGGCTGGCCGGACGCGACGCCGATCGTCTCACGCACCAATGGGTCCGTGATGTGCAGGACCGTGCAGGACTGCAGGAACGAGGAGGTGGCCGTGTGGCGTGCCACCTCCATGAGCGTGGTGACCTCCTCCTCGGTCAGCGGCTGGTCCCTGTAGGCGCGGATCGTGCGGTGGGCGAGCTGGCTCGCAATCGTCTCGTTTGTCATGCGTTCATTCTACGATTAGGGGCGTGAAACGANGTGCTCCCCGAGTCCGATCAGGCTTCCGACTACAAGGTTGAGGTGTCTGATCCTGAGACTCTTTCCGCGGGTAAGCCCGACAAGAACATCATCACTCTGCATCCCCTCAAGGTGACCGGTGAGGACGCGGATCCCGTGACCGTGACCATCACCGACAAGGACGGCGTCGCCACCGACTTCAAGGTGACCGTCACCGAGGGCGCCAACTGAATCAACCGCACACAGGGCCCGGGATCTTTGATCCCGGGCCCTGTCGTATTGGTGCCCGATCGGGCATCTCACAGAGCGTCGATGAACTCGCGCATAGCGCGCAGCGGCAGCATCAGGTGGTTCTCCGCTCCGGGGCAGGGAACAAACTGTGAGGATTGGCTGAGGTAGAACTCGCGCGCCTGGTCATTGGCGCAGTGGACCAGGAGGGCCGCGAATCCAACCTCATTGCTGAGCTTGTAGGCTCGCGAGAGAGCGTCCTTGAGGAGCACTGCACCGATGCCTCGTCCCTGCGCGCGCTGATCGACGGCAAGACGTGCAAGGAGCAGGACGGGACACGGGTCCGGGCGTCGACCGGGTTTGAGAGCATCTGGGAGTTTGTGACGTTCTTCTGCTCCCATCGCCAGGGCGTAGAAGCCGAGCGTTTCGGGTTCCTGCGTTGTGACGAAAACGCGAGCATTTCCGGCGCTGTGATTCTGCCACGCGAAGCGGTGGAACCAGTCGTCGATCTCGGCGTTTCCCGACTGGAAGCGTGATCGGTCATCCCTCCGCTCAAGGGGGCGAGGCTCCTGCAGGACTGTTGTGTACATCAGTGGTCGGAAGCGTTCGGTGCACTCAGGTTGATGTGAGTGCCGAGGGGCGAGGGGCGATCAAAGAGTTTGCGCAGCTTGGGATCGTCCGTCGGCGGTGCCTGCAGAATCTCTTCGAAGCGGGCGTGGTCCTCTTCGTTCAGGATGAAGAGGCGCTGGTCTGCGAGGCGGCGCTGGGCTTCCATCGTGACGGTGGACAGGATGAAATCGCTGATGCTACGGGCGTCCTGTTCGGCCGCCCGACGAATGAGTGCATCCTGTTCTTCGGTGAGGCGCAGGTCCAGGCGCCGGGTCTTTGCAGTGCTCATATCAATTCCTCTTTCGCTCGTACGGACAGCATCCGTACAAACGAATACCCTAGCACCTGCGGTGCGAGCGGTCTACTTGTTTCCTCACAAAGAATTCCTTGGACGAGGCCGGGGTCCCCTCGGCGCCCGACAGCGGGCGCACGTGGGCGCCGAACGCGCGCAGCAGTGCGGTGAGCGTCGGGTCGTCCGTCGCGAAGGAACGCCCCGCGATGAGCATGTTCGTGGCCCGCGCGTAGGCGCGTAGCAGCAGCTGAGCGGCGAGGGGATCCAGGGCGCGATTCATGCGTCAAACGTAGCAACTGCGGCGTCAATGTCGGGGATGAGCCAGGGGGTGACCAGGGCGGTCCCTCATAGAAACGCGCAGGGCTGCGGGCCTATCGTTCACACATGACACACGACACGGCGGGCCTGGTGACCCGAGCACTCACGAAGACATACATGCGCGGGCACACTCCCGTCCACGCCCTGGCAGGCGTCGACCTCACGCTCCCGCAGGGCACGCAGGTGGCGATCATGGGCCCCTCGGGCTCCGGCAAGACGACGCTCCTGCACTGCCTCGCGGGCGTGCTGCGCCCCAGCTCCGGGTCGATCACGCTCGACGGCGAGGAAATGACGACCATGTCGGAGCGAGCCTTGTCCACCCTGCGCTTGCGCCGCTTCGGCTTCGTGTTCCAGGACGGCCAGCTCCTGCCCGAGCTGCCCACGGAAGAAAACATCGCGATGCCCCTCATGCTCGCTGGCACGCCAAAGACTCAGGCGCTCGCCCGCGCCCGCGAGATCCTCGCGAACCTCGGCCTCGACGGCGCCGGCCCCTACCGCCCCGGCCAGCTCTCGGGCGGCCAGGCCCAGCGCGTCGCGATCGGGCGCGCGCTCGCCACCAATCCTTCGGTGATTTTTGCGGACGAGCCCACGGGCGCCCTCGACCAGGCAACCGGCGGTGAGGTCATGTCCCTCCTGACGAGCGCCTGCGCCTCCACGGGAGCGTCCCTGGTCCTCGTCACCCACGACCCCGCGGTGGCCGCGCGCCTGCCGCACACGATCCACGTGCGCGACGGCCGCATCTCTCTTGAGGGACGAGGCAGTGGCGCGGCGGGTCAGGGGGTGGCCCGATGAGCGCCGTGCGCACAGCCGCCGGGGCGCTCCTGCGCTCACGCGACCGGGCGACATCCGTCCTCACGGTCGCCGCGTTTGCGCTCCCGCACGCGTTCCTGCTCGCGGTCACGG
>NZ_LT635869.1:402443-406462 GCF_900128465.1 Actinomyces bouchesdurhonensis
GCTGCGCCGCCGCATCCTCGCCAGCGTGCGCGAGGGGCGCCAGTAGCGTGGGGACTCCTCGACGAGGACATCCTTTCCCCTGTCCGCGCCCGGAGCCGTGAGGTTGCCCCGGCCTCGTCGCAGGTCGCGCGCACCCGGGTCCCCGGTCGGGCACAATGGAGTCATGACGACCCCCACTGACCCCGCGCGTTACGCGGGCGCCGACCTGCGCCTGGCCGCCGTCGACATGGACGGCACCCTCCTGGATGACGACAAGAACTTCCCGCCCGGCATGGATGAGCTCCTCGACCTGATGGACGAGCGCGGCGTGACCTTCGCGCCCGCGTCCGGCCGCCAGGTGTGGACCCTCATCGACATGTTCCCCGGGCGCCCCGGCATGACCGTCATCGGCGAGAACGGCGGCATCGTCATGCGCGACGGCGTCGAGGTCTCCTCCCACCCCGTCGACACCCCCACCGTGCGTGAGGTCATCCGCCTCGTGCGTGAGGCCACCTCCGTGCCCGATGGGATCGACGGAGGCCTGGTCATGTGCGGCAAGCAATTCGCCTACGTCGAGCGCACCGACGAGGGCTTCGTCGAGGGGGTCATGCCCTACTACCACCGCACCAAGCGCGTCGAGGATCAGAACGCCATCATCGACGCGATCGAGGCCGGGCAGATCGACGACGCGATCGTCAAGCTCGCGGTGTACGTCATCGGTCCGGTTGAGCCGCTCGCGCAGGCCACCCTGGCGAACTTCGCCGACACCCACCAGTACGCGATTTCCGGCGCGAACTGGGCTGACCTGCAGATTCGCGGCGTCGACAAGGGCAGCGCCGTGCGTGACCTGCAGAGGTTCCTCGGCGTCGAGCGCGCCCAGACCGCGGTCTTCGGTGACGCGGGCAATGACCTGTCGATGATGGGCGTGGCGGACCTGTCCTTCGCGATGGCCAACGCGTCCGCGGACGTCGTCGAAGCCGCGCGCTTCGTTGCTCCCTCCAACAACGAGGCCGGGGTTATCCAGGTGTTGCGTGCCCTGCTGAAGTAACGCCCTTGCGCGGGTGAAGACTTACCGATAGTCTCAATTCTTGAAATTCTTGTCAGTTGGAGGACATCGTGAGCGCACCCGCAGGACCGAACCAAGTACCCGGTCCCCACCAGGGATCTCCCCACAACATGGCGGCACCCGGTGGAGCGCAGGCTCGGTCGATGACCTCCCCGCTGACGTGGGATCGCGTGTCCCTGTGGTGCGGCATCGCCGGATTGATCGCCACAGCCATCATCTTCCTGATCGCGACGGTGCTTCGCGGAATTGCCGAGGGCCGCGGTCGAAGCAGTGCACTCCTCACGGGTGCCGACATCGCCGTGATGGCCTTGTTCCTGCCCCTGGCATTCCTCAGCATCGTGGGCGTCATTAGCGGCATCATCGGTCGTAAACAGGCCGTGACCCTGGAGCAGCGCGTGCGGGGTGCGCGCGGCATCCTCCTGAACGTGGTCCCGTGGATCGTCGGCACCGCCGTGGTGAGCGCCCTCGTGATGGCTGCAGCCGCCCTCATGTCCGCCCTCCCGCTTCAGTGACAGTCAACGGAGGAAGCGGACACATCGCCATGTCTCACCAGCGTGCATACCCGGGTGCCCACCAGGGCGCGGCCCCTCTCGGGGTTTTGCGCCTGGCGGATACCCCAACCAGGTGTATTCGCAGGGCTACGCACCCTGGCCGCAGGGACCCGCGGCGATGCGGATCAACTGGCTGGGACTCCTCCTCAACGTGAGTCCATGGGTCACCCTTGCCGTCTTGTTCTTCATGCTCATGAATCTTGTCGGTTCATAGGGCCAATGCCCCAGTCAAGATTCCAATCCAGAAGGAGTTGACAATGAGTCAGCCGACGAACGGACCCGCCCAGAACTACCCATTCCAGCAGGGGCCTGCCCCGGCCTCGTATCCTGGCGTAGCGACGGGGAACGCGCCCGCGTGGCCTGTCGGTGCCCAGGCGGGCGCGGCCCCCTCTCGGGGTTTTGCGCCTGGCGGATACCCCAACCAGGTGTATTCGCAGGGTTACGCACCCTGGCCGCAGGGACCCGCGGCGATGCGGATCAACTGGATGTCCATCATCTGCGGGATCATCGGGTGGGTGATCATCGCCCTGACCGTTGTGGCCATGTGGGTGTCTATCCACTCGGAATCGGTGATGGCCGATCCGAGCGGCGCGGACATCATCGGCTTCTACCCGCTCTTCGCGCTCGGCGCGCTGGGTCCCGCAAACATGATCGGCGGGATCATGGCGCTGGTGAGGATCTCGGAACGACCCAAGACATGGCGACTCAATTGGCTGGGACTGTCCCTCAACGCCAGCCCGTGGGTCATCCTGTTCGTCGTGGTCCCGCTGGTGTCTTTGTTCTTCGTGTTGTTCGGTTGATACTTCAGCGCAATCCTGACTGATAAGGAGTTAATGATGAGTCAGCCGACGAGCGGACCTGCCCAGAACTACCCATTCCAGCAGGGGCCTGCCCCGGCCTCGTATTCTGGCGTAGCGGCGTGGAACACGCCCGCCGGACCCGTCGGAGTCGCGCCGGGTACGCGTCCTACAGTTTTGGGACGCGTCTCCACGGTGTGCGGAATCGCCGCGTGGGTGGTGTTCGCCCTCTCAACAGTGCTCGGCATCCTCTCCTTTGCTACCTCCGCAACGTCATCGTTCGGGACGGGGGGCGGCGACGTCGCTTATACCTTCTCGGTTTTCTACTTCTTCAGCTGGTTCCTCCAGATTCCCCTCACCCTCCTCGGTTTCATCAGCGGCTTCATTGGAATTGGCGCGGCATACGCGCCAGAGCAGCGCCGGGCGAGCAAGAGGGGAATTTTCCTGAACCTGAGTCCGTGGGTGGTGGACACGATTATTTTCCTGGTGACGTTAATCCTCATCGCGAGTGACTTCTAACTGAGTCACCGGAAGCCACGTGATGCTTGAGTGGTGCGACGGCGAACCCGTTGCAGCTCACCGCGCACTCCAGCACAAAGATACGCAGCATAAACGGGTGGGCCGCGACGCATTCCGCGTCGCGGCCCACCCGTAACCGTGTTAGAGCATCAGCCCTCGAACGTCGCTTTCTCAGCTTCCGTGTCCGGAACGAAGGAGTCGGTGTCCAGATCAGCCCAGTACTCCTCGGCCCACGGATCCTCGATCGGCTGCGAACGCTTCCACAGGATGTAGCCAGCGCCGGCGACCGCACCAACCAGGGCGGTCAGGCCGAAAGCGCGCAGGAAGCGGCACTTGCGGCGCTTACGCGTCGGCGTCGCCAGGGCGGCAGCCGAGACCTCAGAGGCGCGGCGAGCACGATCTGACAGGGAACCGCGAGCGGTCAGGGCGGCGCTCGCCTGGTTGACGGCGAGGGCGGCGCGCGGCAGGTAGTCATCCACCAGGTGTCCGCGGGCGTTCTCAATCGCGGGGCCGGCGTGCGCGGCGGCGGCCTGCGCGCGGGCGGCGGCGTTCTCGATGGCGGGGGTCGCGTGCTCAATCGCGTTCGTCAGGGCGGCCTGCGCGCGGGGCGCAGCCCAATCAACGCCCTGGTTCGCCAGATCGGCGGCCCGGACGGCAACCTTCCCGGCGTACACAGCGGCGGCGTCGCGAAGCTGCTCAGAGGTAGCGCGCAGCTTTTTTGCATCGAAAGAAGGCGAAGTAGCCATGATGTCTCCGATTCTGTCCACATTAACTGGGGCGCGGCCGCGCCACTCACTCCTATTGTGCTACATCCGCTTGTGATGTGCAGCCCACCCACCAGCGCGACCCGTGTGACGGACAGGAAACACCCAGGAAAAGATGCAACCATTAACCCCATGAAAGCTATTCTTCACACCACCGCCGGCGACATCACCGCCGAACTGTTCCCCAACCACGCCCCCAATACCGTCAACAACTTCGTGACCCTGGCCAAGGGCGAGCGCGAATGGGTCGACCCTAAGACCGGCCAGAAGACTTCCCGTCCCCTCTACGACGGCACTATCTTCCACCGCGTCATCCCGGGCTTCATGATCCAGGGCGGTGACC
>NZ_LT635869.1:406822-427474 GCF_900128465.1 Actinomyces bouchesdurhonensis
GCGTGACGGAGGCCGCGCAGAATCGTCGCCAGGCGCTCGCGGCCCTCGGCATGATCGCGGGCATGGTCGCGCTGAACTCGCTCGTTTTCCGCGTCCTCGTCGAGGTCTACGGCGCGTGATCGGGGAGCCGTCGTTTTCGCGGGGGCCTCGGCAAGTTTTCTGAGGGTCACCTAATATGGGAGGGTCCGGCGTCTCGCCGGGCCCTCCCGCATGCGCCCCCACAGGAGAGACCATGACCAGCCCCTGGGACCTGTACGACCAGCTCATCGACGAGATCCCCTCCGACATCACCGTCACGGCGATCCGCACCGACGGCAAGTGGCGCCGCGTCGCCACCAGCGAGGATGGGGCCGGCATGGCTTTCGGCATGAACGTCCAGTCCCGCCCGCGAGCCACCGAAGACCCCTCCGAACTCGTCGGTCGCCCCCTGCGCGACGTCGCCGCCCTGGCGAAGTCCTGGAACTTCGAGGACGCCGGCATCGGCATGGCGGCCGTCAACGCCTACCACTCCCATCCAGTGCGAGCCCTCGCCCACGGGTTCCGCCCCTGCAAGGAAAACAACTGGGCGCGCACCTTCCACCCCTACGCGCCCCTCGTCGCCGGCAAGCGCGTCGCCGTCATCGGTCACTTCCCTTTCGCGGCTGCCGCCATGCCCGACGCCGCGCAGCTCACGATCCTCGAACGCAACGTTCTCGACGGCGACNGCGCGGCCGTCGTCGCCCGCCCCGACCTCTTCGCCTCCGTCACCCTGTTCTGCTCGGGGCGCACCGTCTACGACTGGATGAACACCCTGCCCATCCTCGACCCCCTGCCCGCGGGTCCCGGCGCGCGCGAGCAGGTGCTGCGCACCTACTTCCCCGACATGACGTTCGACAAGCCAGGCGTCGGGTGGGCGGAATTCCAACGCGTTCGCGCCCTGGACACGGCCTCGGAAAACCTGGTCGGCATCGCACGCATCCTCTCCCAGCTGCATCCCAACACTCCTGCGCTCGCAGCGACGGGCGTGCCCGTGCACGTGCTGTACGGGGACCAAGACGAGGTGTGGCCGCCCGCCTGGTACGCCGAGGAGGCCTCTGATCTGGGTGCGCGCGAGAGCATTATTCGCGGGGGCGCGCACAGTGCGCAGATGCAGTTCCCGCAGCAATGGGCGCAGTGTGCCACCTCGTTCTGGGCAGAGGTGGAGTCGGGGGCGCTGGTCTGGTCCCTGTGACGGATGTCGTCCCAATAGTTGGCACTGCGGCGTAGTTCTGTGAAGGTCGCTGCTTATGATTGAGGATATGAATAAGCGTTCCATCATCACAGCAGTGCTCGCACTCGGCCTGGGCATCACCGCCCTGACTGGCTGCAGCTCCAATTCCGGCGCCAACTACGTGACGCCCAGCAACGTCGGGACCATCACGAACACCATCGCAGAAATCAGCGATCAGGGCGTGAAGGTCCCCGTCAAGCGCGATCTGAAGGTCGTGCTCCCCGAGTCCGATCAGGCTTCCGACTACAAGGTTGAGGTGTCTGATCCTGAGACTCTTTCCGCGGGTAAGCCCGACAAGAACATCATCACTCTGCATCCCCTCAAGGTGACCGGTGAGGACGCGGATCCCGTGACCGTGACCATCACCGACAAGGACGGCGTCGCCACCGACTTCAAGGTGACCGTCACCGAGGGCGCCAACTGAATCAACCGCACACAGGGCCCGGGATCTTTGATCCCGGGCCCTGTCGTATTGGTGCCCGATCGGGCATCTCACAGAGCGTCGATGAACTCGCGCATAGCGCGCAGCGGCAGCATCAGGTGGTTCTCCGCTCCGGGGCAGGGAACAAACTGTGAGGATTGGCTGAGGTAGAACTCGCGCGCCTGGTCATTGGCGCAGTGGACCAGGAGGGCCGCGAATCCAACCTCATTGCTGAGCTTGTAGGCTCGCGAGAGAGCGTCCTTGAGGAGCACTGCACCGATGCCTCGTCCCTGCGCGCGCTGATCGACGGCAAGACGTGCAAGGAGCAGGACGGGACACGGGTCCGGGCGTCGACCGGGTTTGAGAGCATCTGGGAGTTTGTGACGTTCTTCTGCTCCCATCGCCAGGGCGTAGAAGCCGAGCGTTTCGGGTTCCTGCGTTGTGACGAAAACGCGAGCATTTCCGGCGCTGTGATTCTGCCACGCGAAGCGGTGGAACCAGTCGTCGATCTCGGCGTTTCCCGACTGGAAGCGTGATCGGTCATCCCTCCGCTCAAGGGGGCGAGGCTCCTGCAGGACTGTTGTGTACATCAGTGGTCGGAAGCGTTCGGTGCACTCAGGTTGATGTGAGTGCCGAGGGGCGAGGGGCGATCAAAGAGTTTGCGCAGCTTGGGATCGTCCGTCGGCGGTGCCTGCAGAATCTCTTCGAAGCGGGCGTGGTCCTCTTCGTTCAGGATGAAGAGGCGCTGGTCTGCGAGGCGGCGCTGGGCTTCCATCGTGACGGTGGACAGGATGAAATCGCTGATGCTACGGGCGTCCTGTTCGGCCGCCCGACGAATGAGTGCATCCTGTTCTTCGGTGAGGCGCAGGTCCAGGCGCCGGGTCTTTGCAGTGCTCATATCAATTCCTCTTTCGCTCGTACGGACAGCATCCGTACAAACGAATACCCTAGCACCTGCGGTGCGAGCGGTCTACTTGTTTCCTCACAAAGAATTCCTTGGACGAGGCNAATACCGTCAACAACTTCGTGACCCTGGCCAAGGGCGAGCGCGAATGGGTCGACCCTAAGACCGGCCAGAAGACTTCCCGTCCCCTCTACGACGGCACTATCTTCCACCGCGTCATCCCGGGCTTCATGATCCAGGGCGGTGACCCGCTTGGCACCGGCACGGGCGGCCCCGGCTACCAGTTCAACGACGAGATTCACCCCGAGCTGACCTTCAACGAGCCCTACCTGCTCGCCATGGCCAACGCCGGCAAGCGCATGGGTAAGGGCACCAACGGCTCCCAGTTTTTCATCACCGTGGCCCCCACGCCGTGGCTGCTCGGCAACCACACCATTTTCGGTAAGGTCACCGACGAGGCCTCCAAGCGCGTCGTCGACGCCATCGCCACGACCCCCACGGGCGCGAACGATCGCCCCGTCACGGATCAGGTCATCAACTCGATCGAGATCGTCGACTGACCTTTTCTTCTCTTTTTCGACGAGGCTGGGGCCACTCCCGCTGCTGCGTGCAGTTGGCGGGGTGGGCGACCCCGGCCTCGTCCCTTATCCGCATGACGAAAGGGATTCTATGAGTATGCCGAGCTACGGCCAGCGCTCTGACCCGCGGGCCGCCCCCGACTGTCCGCGCCACCCGGGCGTGCGCAGCGTGGACTACTGCAAGCGCTGCAACCGGCCCATGTGCGTGGATTGTGCGATCCCCACCGAGGTCCGCTCGATCTGCGTGGACTGCGCGTCCCCGAAGCGCGGCTGGGCGCGCCGGGCGCCGCGGGCGCGCCTGTTGTCACCTACTCGATGATGGTGATCTGCGTCCTCATGTATGTGGTGACCTCGGTGTCCCCGTCCCTCAAGGCCTCGCTCTCTCTGGTGCCCGCGACTCTCGCGTCTCACCCGTGGACGATCCTCACCGGCGCGTTCTTGCACGGTGGGTTGCTGCATATCCTGTTCAACATGCTGTCCCTGTACTGGGTGGGTCGCGCGATCGAGCCGGTCATGGGCCGGTGGCGCTTCCTGACGCTCTACTTGGTGAGCGCGCTGGGCGGATCCGCGTTCATTCTCGCCTGGTGCCTCATCCAGCCCTCCGAGATCTTTGTGAGCACGGTGGGGGCGTCGGGCGCGGTCTTCGGCCTGTTCGNGGCGGCCTGCGCGCGGGGCGCAGCCCAATCAACGCCCTGGTTCGCCAGATCGGCGGCCCGGACGGCAACCTTCCCGGCGTACACAGCGGCGGCGTCGCGAAGCTGCTCAGAGGTAGCGCGCAGCTTTTTTGCATCGAAAGAAGGCGAAGTAGCCATGATGTCTCCGATTCTGTCCACATTAACTGGGGCGCGGCCGCGCCACTCACTCCTATTGTGCTACATCCGCTTGTGATGTGCAGCCCACCCACCAGCGCGACCCGTGTGACGGACAGGAAACACCCAGGAAAAGATGCAACCATTAACCCCATGAAAGCTATTCTTCACACCACCGCCGGCGACATCACCGCCGAACTGTTCCCCAACCACGCCCCCAATACCGTCAACAACTTCGTGACCCTGGCCAAGGGCGAGCGCGAATGGGTCGACCCTAAGACCGGCCAGAAGACTTCCCGTCCCCTCTACGACGGCACTATCTTCCACCGCGTCATCCCGGGCTTCATGATCCAGGGCGGTGACCCGCTTGGCACCGGCACGGGCGGCCCCGGCTACCAGTTCAACGACGAGATTCACCCCGAGCTGACCTTCAACGAGCCCTACCTGCTCGCCATGGCCAACGCCGGCAAGCGCATGGGTAAGGGCACCAACGGCTCCCAGTTTTTCATCACCGTGGCCCCCACGCCGTGGCTGCTCGGCAACCACACCATTTTCGGTAAGGTCACCGACGAGGCCTCCAAGCGCGTCGTCGACGCCATCGCCACGACCCCCACGGGCGCGAACGATCGCCCCGTCACGGATCAGGTCATCAACTCGATCGAGATCGTCGACTGACCTTTTCTTCTCTTTTTCGACGAGGCTGGGGCCACTCCCGCTGCTGCGTGCAGTTGGCGGGGTGGGCGACCCCGGCCTCGTCCCTTATCCGCANCAGCCGCCCCTGACGCGCGAACGAGGCTGTGGCCCGGTTGTCGGCCCCAGCCTCGTGTCTTCGCGTTCGTCTCCGGCACCCACACCGTGGTCCGGGGCCCTCGAGCCCCGCGCGGTGACGGGCCGCGGGCCATGCGTGGCTAGTCGGCCCCTTCCTCTGCACCTCCTGCCAGGCGTGCGCGGGCATCCTTGAGGATGCGCGCTACCAGGGTGACTCCTTCGGGCGAGGATAGGAGGGGACGGTCCTCGGGGTGCGCGCCGAAGTGACGCATCAGGGCATCGAGGCCCGTGTAGGGCAGCCCGAGATGGTGAGAGGAGATCGTCCAACGTCCCTGATGGGTGAGATCACCGGAAAACACAATGTTCACGTCGTCTACCGAGCCGATGGCGAGATGGTCCTTCCAGTGGACCCACACCTCCGTGTTCCGCTTGTGTTCCTCAGTCGACAGGAGGGGTGGATAGTGAAAGTGAATCCCCTCTTCAGTCAGAGTCGTCGTCTGCCGGTCACCGAAGGCTATCCGCAGATCCGCGAGCGGCGAGCTCGTACCGAACATATATGCAAAACACGCGGTCGCGCACGCCACGGCGATGGCGCTCAATGGTTGGCGCATCATCAAACCCAGCACGAGCGTGACGACGGTCGACAACCACAGCAAGCAGCCCGTCAGAACAAGCCCTATTTGCTCGTAGCTCCCGGGAATCACAATTGATGAATTCACGAATCGTGGGCGTGGCCTGGACATCGGATGAAGACTTCGCTCGGCTATATTCGGCAGAGTAGCGGCGGCATAGAGTGACAGACATGTGAGTGAGAACTGTGAGCCTTGAAGACGATGGTTCTGCACGGCCCACTGCGCAACGAGCGCGGCGCCAATCCCGATCGCAACGATTGCGACACCCACGGGCACCATGCGCCACTTCCGCCGATCCTGCGCGCGCGGCGTGGGAGGGGTCTTGTCGTCAGGAAGACGAAACCTGGGAGCGGTGAGCGGTATCACCAGTCAAACCCGATGTAGTACGGCAAATGCCACAAGGTATTATTTACGCGTTCGCGCGAGAAGGACGCGTGTCGTATCAAACATGTGCACCAGCGCAAAGCTGATCTCGCCGTCCTCCCGCTGAGCGACCGGGGCGTAGAGGACGGGTGGCGCAACGTCCGGATGTGTGTTGCGTGACATAGTATCCATGCGACGACGCTACCAGACTTGTTGACATGGCGGCGCGTGCGTCCGCATAGCCCGCCCCAGCCTCGTCGAGGGGGACGCGAAGTGGGGCGCCCCGGCCGCAGCCGGAACGCCCCGAACTCAGATTTCTCGCGAAACGACGCGCGCCCGTCACCGCCAGCGCAACGTCATCAGGAAACCCACCATCATCGTGCCCAGGCCCACCGCGATATTCCACGCGCCCAGCTTCGGAATCGGGTACGTGCCCTGCGAAATGTAATACACGACGACCCACAGCAACCCCACAATCATGAGGGTCAAGAACGTCGGCGCCCACCACACCGGACTGAGCGGAATACCGTCCGTCCAATTCTTGATCTCGGTATCGTCCTCAACCTCGCGCCCATTCTTTTTACGCTTCTTCGATTCGGCCACGTCGGGTCCTCTCTGCTGGCCCGCGCGGGAAGACAAACCGCCCGGCGGTGATGAATTAGTCGACACTCTAGCGTAGTCTTCGACCTAGAAACCACCAAAACGCAGCGCCACGGAAGGGAAACAATGCGCCCACGCAACACCCGTCACGCGGCCGCCGTCCTCGCCGTCACCATCGCCTCCGGCATCCTCTTCTCCGTCTCCTCCCTCAACGAGCGCAAAAACCCCGCCGGAACCTCAGACCTGGCAACCCTCGTGCGCACCCGACAAGCCCAAGTCACCGCCCTCCAAAACGAGGTCTCCACCCTCGACGCGCAGGTTCAGAGCTTCTCCACCACCCCCCAGTCTGCCACACCAGACGAAGACGCCTTCACCGCCAAATCCAACCGCCCTGTCTCGGGACCTGGCATTCAAATCACGCTCTCCGACGCTCCCACCGGACAGATTCCTGTCGGCGCGACCGCCAACGACCTCGTCATCCACCAGCAGGACATCGAAGACACCATGAACGCCCTGTGGGCCGGCGGCGCCGAAGCCATGACCGTCCAGGGCGTACGCATCACCAACCGAACCGTCATCCGATGCATCGGCAACGTCATCCTGGTCGACGGAACTAGCTATTCGCCGCCCTATGTGATTCAAGCAATCGGCGATCCTGACACCCTGCGCGCGACGGTTACCGCAAACCCACGTATGGTGAACTATCAAGCCTACGTGACAAAATACGGCCTCGGGTGGGACATGCAGACAAAAGACTCCCTCAGCTTCGCTCCCGCAACAACCTCGTTGACCGTCAACTACGCAACCGTGGAGGACACGAATGGGTGAACACGTCGCCTCAGCGACTCCGACACAGAACAAACGCTCCACCATCTTCTGGAACATCGTCGGTGTCGTCGGAGAACTGCTCATCACCTTCGCGTTCGTCATCGGCCTCTTCTCCGTCTGGCAGCTCTACTGGACGACCTACCAAGTCTCCGGACAGGTCTCCCAGACCATCGCCTCGTACGAGGAAGAACACCAGCCCTCCAAACGCACCCAAGGCGAAATCCGCACCGACGACCCGCCCGCCTTCGACCGCGAAGTCGGCGACGGCGAAGTCTACGGCATCATCCACGTGCCCACCTGGGACTGGATGAAAATCCCCCTCGCCGAAGGCACCACCCCCTACGTGCTCGACCAGGGCTGGGCCGGCCACTACGACATGACCACCCAGCCCGGCGGCGTCGGCAACTTCTCCGTCGCCGGCCACCGCCGCACCTACGGCAACAACTTCCGCTGGATCGACCGCCTCACCCCAGGCGACAAAGTCGTCGTGGAAGTCGACGACCGCTACCTCGTGTACTCCATGGTCTCCTCCGAGATCATCGACGCCACCGACCCCACCCAGATGCGCGTCGTCGCCCCCGTCATCAACGACGAATCCTGGTCCGAAGTCCCCACCGAACGCTGGATGACCATGACCACCTGCCACCCCGAATACGGCAACTGGCAGCGCTACATCGTCCACCTCAAGTTCGAATCCTGGACCCCCAAGGACACGGGCGTGCCCGCCGAACTCGTCGACGAACCCACGAACTGAAGGACCCCACATGTACGCATGGATCTTCCGCCACCTGCCCGGCCCCACCTGGTTCAAAATCATCGAATCCCTGGCCCTCATCGGCGCGGCCGTCGCAGCCCTCTTCACCTGGGTCTACCCCTGGGTCCAGTCCTACCTGGAACTGGGACAGTCCTCCGTCGGCGGCGCCTGAACCGCTCACCCTGGAAATGGACGAGGCCGTGGCCACCCCGGCCTCGTTTCGTATCCACGGGCGTGGGGGCGTGAACCGTGGCTGACGGCTGCGCAGTCCGCCCAACCCGCGTGTGCGGGATCGTCTCCGCATGTCTTTCGTGAGCACTTCGCCGCTTTCCATGCCGCAGCTCTCGGCGCTCACGCTTGGTGCGCCGCACCGCTCGTTTGTCGGACAGCGCCCGCGCGCCCGCTGGGGGAGCGCCCTACGATGGAGGCCGGAGAAGGGGCCACGGCCTCGTACATGAAAGGACCGGCGATGGCGAGAATCCTCTGCGTCGACAACTACGACTCGTTCGTCTTCACGATCGTAGGCTACCTGCGCCACCTGGGCGCCGTCGTGGACGTCGTGCGCAACGACGTCGTGGACCCCGCGTGGTTCGAGGCCGACTACGACGGCGTCCTCATCTCCCCCGGACCCGGCGACCCCAAGAGCGCCGGCGCCTCCCTTCAGACCATCGCCGACTGCGCCGAGCGCGAGATCCCGATGCTGGGCGTGTGCCTGGGCCACCAGGCCCTCGGCGAGCTATTCGGCGCGACCGTTGGGCACGCCCCCGAGCTCATGCACGGCAAGACCTCCGTCATCACCCACGACGGGTGCGGCGTGTTCGAGGGCGTCCCATCGCCGCTAACCGTCACCCGCTACCACTCCCTCACGATCGACCCCGCGACCGTGCCCGACGAGCTCGAGGTCTCCGCGACCACGAAGTCCGGCATCATCATGGGCGTGCGCCACCGCTCCCTGCCCCTCGAGGGCGTCCAGTTCCACCCCGAGTCCGTCATGACCCAGTCCGGTCACCTCATGTTCGCCAACTGGCTGGCCGCCTGCGGTGATGCCGACGCGCGCGAGCTTGCCGTGTCCCTCAAGCCCGTCGTCGCGGAGCGCTTCAAGCTGTAGGTTCTGCAGTCCGCGTGGCAGCTATCGTGCCGCAGGTGTGCTTGTGGGCGCGTGCATGCGGATAGGTTACGAGCATCCGGATAGGTTACGCGTATGTGGATAGCTTATTAACCTATCCGGATGTCAATAACCTATCCACATCGTCACAACCTATCCGCGTCAGGGGCTTGTTTTCCCGCCGCGTGTGTTGGCCGCGCCCGCATGCAGTGAAGCCCGCGTCGCGTCGCAGCACAGCACCTGCCAACAGAGCTGGTTATCTGGCAGGCGTGCNAGGACGAGCGACGCGATGATGATCGCGGTGCGGCGCTTACGGGCCTTGGTGGCCTCGTGTGCCGCCTCATCCTCGGTTGCGACTGCGGGAAGGGACGTGGAAGTCGCCGCTACGCCCGAGTGGGTGGGGGTGCCCACCGGGGTGTGAACCGCGGCCAGCGGGGCAGTGGCGGCGGTGCGCGCGGCGCCGGCGGAGGGCAAGACCTCAGTCGCCCACGAGTCGGCGGGCGGCGCGCCCACATCCAGGCCGCGTGCGACGCGCTGCAGGTCGGCGAGCATGGCGGCGGCGCTCGGGTAGCGGTCGTCGCGGTTCTTCGCCAGGGCTTTCAGGACGACGCGGTCGAGCGAGTCCGGGATGTCGGAAAGAATCGACGAGGGCGTGGGCGGGATCTGCTCAACATGCTGGTAGGCGACGGCGACCGCGGAGTCGCCCTTGAAGGGCGGGCGGCCCGTGAGTAGCTCGAAGAGGACGACGCCGGTGGAGTACAGGTCGGAGCGCTCATCCACGGTCTCGCCGCGTGCCTGCTCGGGGGACAGGTACTGTGCGGTGCCGACGACAGCGTTGGTCTGTGTCATCGTGGCCTGTGAATCGGTCAAGGCTCGGGCGATGCCGAAGTCCATGACTTTGACCTTGCCCTCCGAGGTCAGCATGATGTTGCCGGGCTTGATGTCGCGGTGCACCAGGTGGTTGGCGTGCGAGTACTGCAGGGCGGACAGGACGCCGGAGACGATTTCGATGGCTTCGTTGATCGGCACGGCTGTGCCGTCGGAGATGAGGTCCTTGACGGTGTGTCCCTCAACGTACTCCATGACGATGTAGGGCACGGCGATGGACCGGTTGTTCGCATCCTCGATGATTTCCTCGCCGGTGTCGTACACGGCGACGATGTTCGGGTGATTCAGTGACGCAGCCGACTGAGCTTCGCGGCGGAACCGTGCCTGGAAGATCGAGTCCAGCGCCAGGTCGCGTCGCAGCATTTTGATGGCGACGACGCGCGATAGGCGAGTGTCGAAGCCCAGATGGACTTCGGCCATTCCGCCACGCCCGATGAGCGAGCGGACCTCGTATCGGCCAGCTAGACGGTGGGCCATGGGCTGTGCCATGTCCTAACCTCCTCGGTGATGGTTGCTCCCGCGTTTGATTGGATGAGGGAGCTCAGCATGTGTCTGATCGTAACGGCTGCGAGTGCAATCAACGCAATCACGATGAGTGTGACGACCACCCAGCGGATTACTTTCTTAACTGTTGGGACTGGCGGGGCGACGACACTGCGCGAGTATGCGGTTTTTGCCGCCGGTCGTTTCTGCTCTGCGGAGCGCGCATCCAGTTCGTGCCACTTTGGGCGGCGCGTCTTCTTTTCTGAACGCGGTTCAAAGACGGAGCGGCGTGGGCGCGTGGAAGCCGTGGAGGACTTCTTTTTCGCGCGCGGCTGGGGAACTGTCCCCAACACGCGAGGCGTGGATCCTGTGCTCGTCGAGGTCTGAGACGAGGCCGTGGTGTCCTTGGCGGCGTTCTCCTGCGTGTCNACGAGGACGGCGAAGGCGATCTGGGGCTTGTCCGCGGGTGCGAAGCCGATGGCCAACGCGTTCGCGCGGTCGCCCTTGCCGGTCTCCGCGGTGCCGGTCTTTGCGGCGACTGCGACGTTGGGCAGCGCCATCGTGGTGCCTGTACCGTAGGGCGAAGAGACGACGGCCTGCATCATGGTTGATAGCTGGGAGGCAGTGTCAGAAGAAATCGGTCGTCCTGCGTCCGTCGGACTGGTTGTACGCACGACCTGGTTGTCGGCGTCGACGATTGACTGGATCAGATACGGGGCCATCATCTGGCCGCCGTTGGCAACCGTCTGCGCGACCTGTGCCATCTGGAGGGGCGTGGTCTGAACCGTGTACTGGCCGATTGCGCTCATGGCGAGCTGGGCGGCATCCGTATCGGAGGGGAACACCGAGGGCGTGACGTTCAGCGGGATCTGCGATTCGCGCCCGAATCCGAATCGGTTGGTCACGTCCGTGAGCTGCTGGTTGGTCAGCTGCTCGGAGGCCAGCACGAAGGTCGTGTTACATGAGCGGGCGAAGGCTTCGGTCAGCGTCGGGTTGCCGTCGCCGCAGGTGGAGGACTCGATGTTGGAGACGTTAGTGGCGGTGTTCGGCAGGGTCGCCGACACCGGCGACGGCATGCGTGTCTCGGGCGTGGCGACGCCGTTTTCGATGAGCGCGATCGTGGTGAGAACCTTGAAGGTGGAGCCGGGCGCGTAGCGTGCGCCGATCGCGCGGTTGACGAGCGGGCTATCGGCGTCGTTCGACAGGGACGCGAACGCGGCAGACACCTCGGTGGCGTCCGAGGAGGCCAGCTCGTTCGGGTCGTAGGTGGGCGAAGAATACATCGCCAGGACCGCTCCGGTCGTAGCGTCCAGGGCCACGACGGCACCCTTTCGATCGCCAAGAGCGTCGGCTGCAGCCTTTTGCATGGAGGAGTTCAACGTCAGTTCGACGCCGCCACCCTGACGATTCTGGCCGGTCAGGAGGTTGCGCAGGCGCTGACCAAGAAGGGTCTGTGACTGTCCATCGAGGACGTCCTCCTCGGCTGCTTCGATGCCCGTGGACGCGCTGCCCACGGAGGAGAAATAGCCCGTGACTGACGCGTAGAGCGGACCATCGGTGTAGGAGCGCGTGTAGCGCTTCGAGCCGTCTTCGAGGTCGGAGGAGGCGATCGCAGTCTTGTCTACGATGATGGGTCCGCGGTCGGTCTCGGCCGCGTGCAGGATCGTCCGCTGGTTGCGCGGATCCTCATTGAGCGAGGAAGCAGAAATGAACTGCGTGTTCGTGATGCCCAGGCCGAGCATGGCAAACATCAGCAGGACAATGACGAAAATCTTGCGGATCTGTGCGTTCACGCGCTACTCACCCACTCCTACGGCCGGCTGGATTCCCGAGTTCCACGGAGCCGGCGTCGAAGCCGGACGACGCGCGGCGTCGGAGACACGGATCAGCAAAGCAACGGTGATCCACGACGAGACCATAGAGGAACCACCAGCGGCCAGGAACGGTGCCGTCAGGCCGGTCAGCGGGATGATGCGCGTGATGCCACCAAGAACCACGAACAGTTGAATCGCCAGCGAAAAGCTCAGGCCGGTCGCCAGGAGCTTGCCGAAGCCGTCGCGTACCGTCAAGGCGGCACGCAGCCCACGCTGGATGAGGATCAGGTACAGGACGAGAATCGCAGCCATGCCCGTCAGGCCCAGCTCTTCGGCGAAAGACGAGAGGATGAAATCAGAGTTAGCCAGCGGGACAAGCTGTGGGTATCCGCGGCCCCACCCGGTGCCCATGAGGCCACCGGACGCCTGGCCGAAGAGGCCCTGCACGAGCTGGTAGGAGCCGTTCTCGTAGACGTCGGGATCCAGGGCGCGCAGCCAGATGTTGAAGCGTGTCTGGACGTGGCTGAACGAGTGAACAGCGATGGCCACGGCGGGCACGAACAACGTAAAACCGATGACGAGCCAGGACACTCGGTTCGTGGCCACATACAGCATGGCGACGAACAGGCCGAAGAACAGCAGGGAGGTTCCCAGGTCGCGCTGGAGCACGAGGATGGCGATGCCGATCATCCACACCACCATGATCGGGCCGAGGTCGCGTCCGCGCGGCAGGCGCATGCCCAGGAACTTGCGTCCTCCGATGGCCAGGTTGTCGCGGTTCGTCACCAGGTAGCCCGCAAAGAAGATGGCCAGCGTGATCTTCACTAGCTCGCCCGGCTGAATCGAGACGGGTCCCAGGTGAATCCACACGCGCGCGCCGTAAGTCTCCTGGCCGAGGCCGGGGATCATGGGGAGCAGCAGCAGGAGAAGAGAGAGCACGCCGAAGGTGTAGGTGTAGTGGCGCGCCATCCGGTGGTCGCGCAGCATCACCAAAATGACGGCCGCGATGACGATCGCGATGCCCACGAACAACGCCTGCCGGAAACCAACCACGGCCTCGTCCCTGCGCGCGTACGACAGGTCGAGGCGATAGATCATCGCCAGACCCAACCCCGTGAGAGCTACCGCGACCGGCAGGATCACGGGGTCCGCGTAGGGGGCCAGGAAATGAACGCCGATCTCGCCGATGATGGCGAGCGCGACGAGCACGCCGACCTGTGGCAGTAGGTTCGCGGGAACCGCGCCCGTGTAGTTCAGGGAGGTGAGCACGTAGCCGGAAATGCCGACCGCGAGGGCCAGCACCATGAGGCCCAGCTCAAGGAAACGGCGCGGACGGGCGGGGGCGATCGAGACGGTTGCCATCAGGAGTTGCCTCCGCTCTGTGCGCCCGATTGCCCCTCACCCGACTGGGGGTTCTGGGCGCCGGACTGTTCGTGCGTAGGCGCTGGCGTCACCGCGGAGCGCTTCAGACCCGCGATGTAGGCGTCGATGTCCGCGCGCGTGGAGCGCAGGACCGGGGTTTCGAGGCGCTGCTGGTCGACGGGGGGCAGGTCGGACAGTGCGACGTCGGAGACCTCGATCGCGTGGGAGAGTTTCCACGGGCCGATCGACTGGGGGATGCCCTGGTAGATGACGACGTAGCCGTCCTGGCCGATCACGTAGTACTGTGTCTGCGTCCATTTCCACGACATCCAGGAGGCCGCGATCACCAGGACGGTGACGAGGGAGACGAATATGGGCGTCCACCAGGAGGAATGTGGTTTGAGTTCGAGGGGGGCGTCGCCGTCGTCAGTCACACCGCCCGAGGCTTTTGCTCCCAGAGCGGCCGCGCGGGCTGCCGCCCCTTCGCCTCCGCGTGACTTAGCGTTGCGGTCGATGGCTGCGGCGCCGACGATCTGCGGGGGCGCGGGCGGGTAGGTGCCGGCGGGGACGATGTCCGCGATGACGCAGGTGATGTTGTCTGGGCCGCCGGCCAGGAGGGCCAGGCGGATGAGTTCTTCTGCGCACTCGCCGGGGTCCTTGAAGTCGGCCATGACTTGGCCGATCGTCTCGGGGGAGACCAGGCCGGACAGGCCGTCGGAGCACAGCATCCAACGGTCGCCGACGACTGCGGTGCGGATGGTTTCATCGGGTGCCACGTCCGCCTGTGCGTCGCCGAGGATTTTCAGCACCACGTTGCGGTTGGGGTGGTGTTCGGCTTCTTCGGGCGTGATCTGGCCGGTGTCGACCAGGTATTGGACGAATGAGTGGTCGGTCGTGACCTGCGTGAGGGTGTCGCCGCGCAGCACGTAGGCGCGCGAGTCGCCGATGTGGACCATGGCCAGGCGGTTGCCGGAGCGCATGAGGGCGATGCAGGTGGTGCCTAGGCCTTCGAGGTCGCGGTCGCGGCTGGAGCGGTCGGTGAGTTCCTCGTGTGCGTCGAGGAGTGCCTCTCGCAGGAGGGGCAGCATCGAGTCTGCGGGGTGTGAGTCCGTGTCGAGGGGTACCAGGTGCGCCAGGGCTACCGAGGACGCGATGTCGCCGCCGGCTGGTCCGCCCATGCCGTCGGCGAGGATCAGGAGGTTAGCGCCGGCGTAGCCGGAGTCCTGGTTGTTGGAGCGCACGAGGCCCACGTCGGAGCGGGCGGCGTAGTGGAATTGGACGGCTTTTGCTGACATGTCAACCCACCAATTCGAGCGTGGTCTGGCCGATGCGGATGATGTCGCCGACCTTGAGCTGGCGAGGGGTGTTTAAGCGCTCGTCGTCGATGAATGTTCCGTTTCGGCTGGAGAGGTCTTCGATCCACCAGCCGTCGGATTGGGGGGTGAGTGCTGCGTGGCGGCTGGACGCGTATTCGTCTTCGAGGACGAGGGTGCACGCTGGGGAGCGACCGATGACGATGGGGGCTTCGCCCAGGGGCAGCATGGTGCCTACGAGGGGGCCTCCTGTGACGAGGAGGTCCTTGGGGGCCAGTGGGTTGGTGGAGGTGCGCTTCTTATCCTTGCGTTTGTTTCGCGAGGCTTTACGGCGTGAAGCGGCCTTGTCGCGTCCCTTGCCGCGCGGGGTGACCACGGTGCCGAAGATGTCGCGTCGCAGCGTGTTGACTGCCGCGAGCACGAGGAGCCAGAGCAGCACCAGGAACCCGATGCGGAAGACGGTAAATGCGAGGTCAGTGGTCACTTCATTAAACTCCGCTCTGGTCTGGGTGTGTCCAGAAGAGGATCTTGGTACGTCCGATGACGATCTGGTTGCCGTCGAGCAGGGTCGCTGCGTCGATCCGGTGGCCTTCAACGAAGGTCCCGTTGGTGGAACCCAGGTCGGTGGCGATCACTCCGGTGGGTGTGATGCGTAGTTCGAGGTGGCGGCGTGAGACGCCGGAGTCGTTGACGACGATGTCGGCTTCGGAGCCTCGTCCGATGACGGTGACGGGTTCTGTGAGGAGCCACTTTTCGCCGTCGACGTCGATGATCGGGTGTTCGGGGGACGCGGACGAGGCCGTGGCGGGGGCGGCGGGTCCTCGGCGGTTTTCGGCGTCGACCTTCAGGGTGCCGCTGGGTTCGGAGGCGTCGGCGATGAACTCGATGGTGACGGGTCCGAGGAGGGAGTAGCCGTTGGAGGCGGCGTGTTCGGTGGCCTGCTGGGCGAACTCGTCGGCGAGGACGTCGAGGGATGCCTCGAGGGAGGTGAGGTCTGTGCGCGAGGCGTAGACGGTGAAGTGGTTCGCGGCGATGATGCGTGAGGCGGAGACTTCTTGGACGGATTCGTCCATGGCGCGGCGGATCGCCGTGGTGATGTCCACGGGCTTGATCCCCGACCGGAACACGCGTGAGAAGGCGCCGTTGACGCCTCGCTCGACGGCGCTCTCGAAGCGGTCGAAGATACTCATAGTCGTGTTCTCCTCATTCCCCCGCGCGATGTGCGCGACGTACGTTGTGTGTGGAAGCGAGGCTGCTTCCGTTCCCAGTTTAGCTGCGATAATTAGTGTGGGTAACCCATCAGTCGTGATGTTCGTGTTGTCGGGAGGTGATTGTGCTCGCTGGCAAGGCGCGTCATGACGGGGAATACCGCGTCATGATGCGTCTGTGGCGACTGATGTAGATGTTGCGCGTGTGATATTAAGTGTGGTGGAGGATACAAAGTCTAAGAACGTCGTCTGGTGGTGACGACAGGCAAGCACGATCAGACTGCAAGCGCCAGGACGGCGCCACCCACGTATCGCGGATACTGAGCAGCCCGCGCCGACATCACGAGCGAGACCCCCGCGAACCGCGCCCGGGCCGCACCACCGGCGATCAGATGCCCGATCGGATCAGAAATCCCAGTCCTCGTCCTCCGTGTCCACGACCTCGCCCATCACGTAGGACGAGCCGGAACCGGAGAAGAAATCATGGTTCTCGTCCGCGTTCGGACTCAAGGCCGCCAGAATAGCCGGGTTCACGTCAGTCGCGTCGTGCGGGAACAAGGCCTCATACCCCAGGTTCATGAGCGCCTTATTCGCGTTGTACCGCAGGAACTTCTTCACGTCCTCGGTCAGGCCCAGCGGATCGTACAGGTCCTCCGTGTACTGCTCCTCGTTCTCGTAGAGCTCGTACAGCAGCGAATACGTGTAGTCGCGCAGGTCATCCTGGCGCTCCTGGCTCGACTCGCCTACGGCCAGCTGGTACTTGTAGCCGATGTAGTAGCCGTGGACGGCCTCGTCGCGGATAATGAGACGAATCAGGTCAGCCGTGTTCGTCAGCTTCGCGTGCGAGCTCCAGTACATGGGCGCGTAGAAACCCGAGTAGAACAGGAAAGACTCGAGCATCGTCGAAGCGACCTTACGCTTCTCCGCGTCGTCGCCGTCGTAGTACGACTTGACAATCTCAGCCTTCTTCTGCAGCGCCGCGTTCTCGTTCGACCAGCGGAAAGACTCATTAATCTCCTCCGTGGACAGCAGGGTGGAGAAGATCGACGAATAAGACTTCGCGTGCACCGACTCCATGAACGCGATATTCGTGTAGACGGCCTCCTCGTGAGGGGTGCGCGCGTCCGGGATCAGCGACACCGCGCCGACCGTGCCCTGCAGCGTGTCAAGGAGGGTCAGGCCCGTGAACACGCGATTCGTCATGAGCTGCTCGTCCCTGGTGAGGGTCTTCCAGCTCGGCAGATCGTTCGAAAGCGGAATCTTCTCAGGCAGCCAGAAGTTACCCGTCAGGCGATCCCAGACCTCAAGGTCCTTATCGTCTTGGATCTTGTTCCAGTTGATGGCCTCGAACACGGGCTCGGTCGCCATGGGGGCTCCTATGGTTACGTGATGGACTCACGAGGCCGGGGTAGCCTCGCGTGCTCCAACCAGGATACCCGCGGGGTACGCTAGGCGCGCCCACCCGGGCAGGTGCGTTTCGTGGACGCGCTCACGCAGGTGGGCATGTGGGCGGTATCGTATCCGCCATGACGACGCCCACATTCGCCGACGCCGACGCCGCGCTCGCCACACACGACTACGAGGCCGCCCTCACCATCCTCGAACGCATCGACGTCATCGGCGATGACGCCTGCTATCGGCNCGCGCGCATCCCCCCCGACAACCCCGCGAGCGCGCGCGAACTACCCCTCGCCCTGGTCGCCCTCGGACGATACGAGGAAGCACGCGGCCCCGCCGACCTCGCCACCGACACCTACCGAAACGACATCGAACTCCTCATGGCCTACGGGCGCGTCTGGGAACCCGTCAACCCCGACGCCGCGCAATGGGCCTTCCGCCTGGCCAACAAACTCAACCCCGACTGCGAGGAAACGAAGCTCGCATACGACAGCCTGCTGCGCCCCCTCAGGGGCGCGGGACGCTCCTCCTACCAGATCGAAATCCAGCCCCCCGTCGCCGCCACCTACCGCACCATGGTGCGCCGCGTGCGCGCCGTGGTGACCACAGCCGGGAAGTTCGCCGCCGCCTCCGGCGTGTGCTGCCTCCTCTTCTACGTGGGCGTCGCCCGATCCCTCTTCCCCGGCGCCCGCTGGGGGGTCTTCCTGCTCTACATCGCCTCCGTCGTCGGCGTTCGCGTCTACATGGCTGTCCAAATCTCCACGTTCAACCGAACCCTGCCGCGAGGCGTACGCCTGTCCTTCATGCGCCTCGGCGGACGATTCCCCGAGCTGCGCGCCNCGCACAACATCGGGCAGCGCGTACCAGGCGAGCGTCGCTCCCGCACCGACCGCGAGGCCCGCCGCGCGCGTCGGGGTCAGCACCGCTGTCACGGGGCACGAACAAGTTTGAGGCGACGTCATAGTTAATCCTTTCATTTCGTGTCGCGCGGATCAATCCGCGAGCAGGTCAAGCAGGTGAGAGACGACCTTTCCTCCAGAATAGGCGGAACCGTCATGCTGGTATTCGTTCGTGATGTAGTGGCAGGCACCAATCAGGTTGCCCGTATCCAGGGAGAACTCGCGCGGCACGAACATGTCGTCGTAGTAGACGGCTGCCGCGACCGGCACCGTGTTCTGAGCCAGCACGTCCGGCAGGTACACGGGCGTGGCCTCCGTCGTCGACGCGAGAATCTCTGCGACGCCCTTTAGGGGCGCCAAGCCCGGGTCCTCGTCGAAGACGCGGCGCATGAAATGCTCTCCTGTCAGGTAGAACGGCTCGCTTTCGTCCAGCGGATCCGCGTCCTTCGCGAAGCCCGGGATCTCCTCGGCCAAGCGATCCGCCGCCCACAGGGTCGCCGTGCCCGCCAGAGACGGCGTCGCGCACGCGTAAATGTACTCTTGGAACACCCCGTAAATCGGGGCCACGTCCACCTGCGCGCCGATCGCCGCCAGGAACTGCGAAGAGAGCCTGCGTTGCCCACGAACGGACGTCCACGGGCCCTCCAGCAGGTAGTGCAGCTGGTCCGTGTTGCCCTGCCCGCCGAGCATCATGCCGATCATGCGCAGGCGCGCGGGCGAGAGGCGCTCACCCGTCGGCAACGTCTCTTCCGTGTCCGCCAGGTGCGCGCACAGCTCACGTACCGTGCGCTCATCGCCCGGATGGCGACGGAAGTACGCGCGGTTGCGTGCCGCCGTGCGCTCATAGGTGAGGTGATAGATGTCGTCCACGTGGACGAGGCCGGGCAGGCCTCCCGTGATCAGGCTGGCCTTCAGGCCCTGGGGGGCCAGCGACAGGTACGAGGTCGTGATGAAGCCGCCGAAGGACTGGCCCAGCGTCGTCCATGGATCATCACCGCACAGCTCGCGGCGTAGTGCCTCCGCGTCGTAGACGATCTGGTCTTGGCGGAAGTAACGCAGGTAGGCTGCTTTCTCCTCATCTGTTGCTAGGTGGGAGAGCGCTTGGGCGTCCATGCGCGTGGACTGGCCCGTGCCTCGTTGATCGAGGAGCACCACGCGATAGTCCTGCAGGAGGCGATTCATCCACCCGCCGGTAAACGTACCGAAACGCGGACTCGGGTAGCCCGGGCCGCCCTGCAGGAATACCGCGTAGGGGGAGTCCTCGTGGCCCTTGCGCACGACCTCGCGCGCGAAGATCTCGATCGTCGGATTGTCCTCGCCGATCGGGCGCAGGTGATCGAGGGGGACCTGAAGGCGATGCTCGTAGACCGTGTGTCCGTGGTGCAGGTACGACGCTGTGTGCATGGACACAATGGTAGCGGTTTTGCTGCCGTGCCGCCCCGCCCGTTTGTTGTCGGGCGGCATCCGGGCGGGGCGGCTTGCTGCGTGGAGGCCAGTCGTGGCTGTCGATCAGCAATGTCGCACGTAATTCCCCCGCGAGTATTTCAGACTTTGAAATCGTGTCGTTGGGATTGCAACGTTTGTGGGATGTCTCGAAAAATGACCAAGTTAAATTACGTGCGACTTTTAGGGGGCGCGGGGTTGGGGTGTGGTGTCTATCTGCTCGGGTCCTTCGGCGTCTTCCGCTCGGGCCCTTCGGCGCCTTCCGCTCGGGCTGTGCGTGGTGGCAGCCTATCCCGCATGGTTCCCCAACAATGTCGCACGTAATTCCCCCGCGAGTATTTCAGACTTTGAAATCATGTTGTTGGAATTGCAACGTTTGTGGGGTGTCTCGAAAAATGACCAAGTTAAATTACGTGCGATATTTATCTGGCGCTGGGCTCGAAGCTTGGCCGGGTCCAGCCGACACCCACTGGCGCCGCAGCTGGGTCCTCCCGCCGCGCGTTCTCGTCGGGACTCCAGTGGGGGCCTGTCGCGGCAGCCTATCCCGCATGGTTCCCCAACAATGTCGCACGTAATTCCCTTGCGAGTATTTCAGACTTTGAAATCGTGTCGTTGGAATTGCAACGTTTGTGGGATGTCTCGAAAAATGACCAAGTTAAATTACGTGCGACTTTGGGGGAGGGGGCTCAGAGCCAGTTCATCAGAGCCAGTTCAGCAGCGCAATGTAGGTGACCGTGCCAGCTCCGACGCTCCACAGGAGCTTGCGACCGCTGAACAGGTGCACCGCGACGGTCACGCCCGTCGCCACCAGCGCCGCCCACCAGCGCCCGCCC
>NZ_LT635869.1:427649-432917 GCF_900128465.1 Actinomyces bouchesdurhonensis
CAGCGCCGCCCACCAGCGCCCGCCCGCCTGCGCGCCCTGGGACAGCGTCGACAGGACCAGGATCGCCATGATGCCCGGCGGCATCCACACGGCCATGTTCTCGACGAAGCGAGAGTCGCGCAACGGCTCCAGGATCTTGAACGGCAGCGCGCGCAGCGTGAAGTCGATGACGAAGACGATCAGGAGGATCCCCAACAGATAGGGCAGGGACGGCGTCACGAGGCCTCCTCGGGCTTTGCCTCGGATGCGCCCGCCTCGGATGCGCCAGCGTCACATGCGCCCGCCTCGGGCGTATCACCCGAGTGCAGGGGATCGGGAGAGCCGAGGATGCCTCGGCGATGGAGAACGTGGCGCACCGCCAAGCAAGCGACGAAAAGGAGGAGCGCGACGAGGAGGTGCTGGCCCGGCGCCACCATAGCCACCGCGAAGGATGCGCCTGCCAAGAGGATCGAGGGCACTTCGCGTCTCGTGCGCGCCGCGTCCAGCGTGAGCGTGATGAACAAGGCCGTGAGCGCGAAGTCCAATCCTTCAATCTGCGTGGGAATCAGCGACCCGGCGAACGCGCCCACCACGCCAGACGTGATCCATGTCAGGTGCAAACAGACCTGCGCGGCTAACAGGCGCGGCTTCGTCCACCCGTTCGGGCGCGCGGATGTCAGAGCGTATGCCTCGTCGACCAGAGCGTATATCGAGAACAACCGCGCGACGCGTCCCTCGATCACGTGCAGCGGAAATGAGAATGCGTAGAACAGGTGGCGGAAGTTCACGAGCAGCATTGTGACAGCGATAACTGCTACGGGTGTGTTCTGTGCGGCCAGGGTGACGACGAGCAGTTCCGCCGACCCCGAGTAGGCGGCCAGCGACAGGGCGGGCGCCATCCACCACGGCAAGCCCAGCTGCATAACCAGAACGCCGTATGCCAGGCCAAGGGGGATATATCCCGCGGCCACGGGCGCCGTGATGCGCAGACCCTCGAGGATCGCGCGGCGGGTAGGGCTAGCCGGCACGGAGAAGTTCACTGTGCGCGGTAGCTTGGGCATGGGAGCAATTTTTGCGCACCGATCCATCCAATTGCGAGCGGGCGCACCGTAGCGTGACGGTTTTAACGCTTTCTTGGGCCCTTGGTCCCGTCCCGGATTTCCGCGGTTTGTCACCGCGCTCGTTTGTCACATAGTTCCAAAACGGGAAACACCCCTCGCAAATGCGCGCTAGCGGTGGAAGCATCAACACCGACGCCGAGGATGCNCTACGGTGACGCCGCGACCCCCGACGACCTGGTCGTCGAAGGCGGCCAGGACACCACCTCCACCAACTAATACGGGTACGAGGCCGTGGCCCCCTGACGGGTCCGCCCGCCGCGGGTGATCGCCCGGCGCGGCCACGGCCTCGTCCCTCCCTGTGCCTATGAATCTTGAGATCCTGGCGCGATACGCGCCCCTCTACGTCGACGCCGCCATCCTCACCCTGAGGATCGCGGCCATCGGTATCGTCGGCTCCCTCGCCCTCGGCCTGCTCGTGGCCGCGATCCGGCACTACCGGATTCCGATCGCCTCCCAGATCGGCGCCGCCTACGTCGAACTGTCGCGTAACACGCCGCTGCTCGTGCAGCTGTTCTTCATCTACTTCGGCCTGCCGCGCGTGGGCATCAAGTGGAGCGGCGAAACCTGCGCGATTGTCGGCCTGATTTTCCTGGGCGGCGCCTACATGGCTGAAGCCCTGCGCTCCGGCCTCGACTCGATCGCCACTATCCAGTGGGAGTCGGCCTCCGCGCTCGGCCTTACGCGCACGCAGACGCTGCGCCACGTTGCCCTGCCGCAGGCCATCGCGACCTCCGTGCCGCCGCTGGCCGCCAACGTCATCTTCCTCATTAAGGAAACTTCCGTCGTCTCGGTCGTCGCGCTGCCCGACCTCGTGTACGTCGCGAAAGACCTCATCGGCATGTCCTACAACACTTCAGAGGCGCTGGTCCTGCTGGTCCTCGCCTACCTGGTGATCCTCCTGCCCGTGTCCATCGCGGCCCGACTGATCGAAAAGAAGGTGCGCCGTGGCGGATTTGGGAATTAACGTCATTGTCGAAGGCCGCAACCTCGTGCGTATCCTCGAGGGCTTGGGCGTCACCGTCGGCATTTCCGCGCTGTCCGTCCTTCTCTCCCTCGTGCTGGGTGTGTTCGTGGGCCTCGGCATGCGCTCGCGTTGGCGTCTCCTGCGCTGGCTCATGCAGCTCTACCTCGAGTTCGTGCGCATCATGCCCCAGCTCGTCCTCCTGTTCGTCGCCTACTTCGGGNTATAAGAGACAGCAGACGCTGCGCCACGTTGCCCTGCCGCAGGCCATCGCGACCTCCGTGCCGCCGCTGGCCGCCAACGTCATCTTCCTCATTAAGGAAACTTCCGTCGTCTCGGTCGTCGCGCTGCCCGACCTCGTGTACGTCGCGAAAGACCTCATCGGCATGTCCTACAACACTTCAGAGGCGCTGGTCCTGCTGGTCCTCGCCTACCTGGTGATCCTCCTGCCCGTGTCCATCGCGGCCCGACTGATCGAAAAGAAGGTGCGCCGTGGCGGATTTGGGAATTAACGTCATTGTCGAAGGCCGCAACCTCGTGCGTATCCTCGAGGGCTTGGGCGTCACCGTCGGCATTTCCGCGCTGTCCGTCCTTCTCTCCCTCGTGCTGGGTGTGTTCGTGGGCCTCGGCATGCGCTCGCGTTGGCGTCTCCTGCGCTGGCTCATGCAGCTCTACCTCGAGTTCGTGCGCATCATGCCCCAGCTCGTCCTCCTGTTCGTCGCCTACTTCGGGCTCACGCGCGTCGCGGGGATCAACCTGAACGGCATCACCGCCTCCATCCTTGTTTTCACCCTGTGGGGTGGCGCCGAAATGGGCGACCTCGTGCGAGGCGCGCTCATCTCGATCCCGCGCCACCAGTACGAGTCCGCGTCCGCCCTGGGGCTCACCCCGAGGCAGACCATGCGCCGCGTCATCCTGCCGCAAACCCTGCGCGCCCTCGCACCCCCGGCCGTCAACCTCATCACCCGCATGATCAAGACGACGTCCCTCGTCGTCCTCATCGGCGTCGTCGAAGTCCTCAAAGTCGGACAGCAGATCATCGACGCCAACCGCTTCAACTACCCGACCGCCTCGCTGTGGATCTACGGCCTGATCTTCGCGCTGTACTTCCTCATCTGCTGGCCCATCTCGCTCCTCTCACGCCACATGGAGAAAACATGGCAGAACTGACCTCCGACCCGCAGGAACGCCTCGCCGACGCGCCGACCGCCGCCCTCTCGCCCGAGCGCGCCACGGCCTCGTCCGTGGACACCCCGCAGCTGCGCCTCGTTGACCTCGACAAGACCTACCCGGGCGGGCACCACGCCCTGCGCGGCGTCTCCCTCGACGTCGCCGACGGTGAAGTCGTTGTTATCGTCGGCCCTTCCGGCTGCGGCAAGTCCACGCTGCTGCGCACGATCAACGGCCTCGAACCCATCAACTCCGGGCAGATCCTCTTCGACGGGACCGATCTGGCGGCTCCCGGCGTCTCCTGGCCCGAGGTGCGCCGCCGCATCGGCATGGTCTTCCAGTCCTACGAACTCTTTCCCCACCTGACCNCCCGCGCCAGCTCTCCGGCGGCCAGCGCCAGCGCGTCGCCATCGTGCGCGCCCTCATGATGAACCCCGAGATTCTCCTCCTCGACGAGGTCACCGCCTCCCTCGACCCGGAGATGGTGCGCGAGGTCCTCGACGTCGTCCTTGAACTGGCGCGCACCGGCATGACGATGCTCATCGTGACGCATGAGATGGGTTTTGCCCGCGCGATCGCCGACCGCATCGTCTTCATGGACGAGGGCCGCATCGTCGAGGTCGACCCGCCGCGCAAGTTCTTCGCGGACCCGTCCTCGGATCGCGCGCGCAAGTTCCTCGACATCTTCAGCTTCGAGGGCGCCAAGCTGTAAGCGCGTCGTGGCTCCTCGCGGAGGGGTCTGAGCGGGGGCGCAGGCCGGTGGCTTGCGCCCCCGTTGCTGTGCTTGTTGCTGTGCTTGTTGCTGTGCGCCCCGGCTGTTTTCCGGGCGCCGGAGGGACCGGCCTTGCTGGGCCCGGCTGCTTGGTGCGCCCGTGGGCGGCGGTGTGCCCGCTCGAAAAGCCACACGTGAGCCTAAAGGCTCGGAGTGATCGATCTCGAAGCCCGGTCAGGCCTTGCCCCGCCCACGGGCGCCGCAGCCTGGATTAGCAGTCGCGCGGCGCTCTCCACACAGCAGGGGATCGGCGCGTCTGGACATTTCCTGATTCAGCTCGACCCGGCGGCGTCCTTCGTGCAGTTTGCTTGTGATGGTGGCATCGATTGACCTGCAGATGCCGCGTTTGTTCTTGTTGATTGGGGCGCTGCACCCGATCCGTAGGCATTGCACCTCTTCTGATCGGGTGCACTGCCACTGATCGGGTGCACTGCCACTGATCGGGTGTAGCGCTAAGTCACGGGCGAAGTGCCCCTTGTGACGCTGACTGGGGGAGGGTGGAAAGATACTCGGCTCGCCGCTGCCGATCACCAGCACCACGATCAGGCCGCGTGGCGGTCTTCTGGTGGGTGTGGCTGCGTGTCCTGGATAGGAGGTTGAGTTCTGGATAGGAAAAGGCTATGCGGATAGGTTACGACGATGCGGATACCTTAATAACCTATCCGCGTGCGCATAACCTATCCGCATGTGCGCAACCTATCCGCATGAGGTGCACTCGGCCGACTGGAGCTCCAGGGGGGACGCGTGCACTGGCTGTCAAGAAGCAACCTATCCGCGTCGCGGCCACGGCCATGGAGCGGTTTCCCAACAATGTCGCACGTAATTTCCCTGTCAATCTTTCAGTAATTGAAATATGGTTGTTGCAATTCCAACGTTTCTGGGCGTAGGCGAAAACTGACCGGAGGAAATTACGTGCGAGATTGCAAGAGAGGGTTGTACGTACCGCGCATGACCGCGAAGTAGTGCCCCGCGGGATTATTCGACGCACCCTGTACCTGCAAGCTGTGTCCGCCCGCGAATGCACGCCCGCCGAGTTCGCCCACGACATGACGCCCCGGCTCAGCCGATCAGCGTCGACTGGTGGTGCACCATGACCAGGCACGCGTCCCCAGAGGTCGCCGGCGCCCACACGCTGGATTCCAGCGACGCGCCACCCTCCCAGCGCACCCGGTAGCGCGTCAGGAACGCGCCGCCCAAGTCCTGTACGTCGATGCGGCCCACGGACGGCGAGGCGGGCGAGGGCCCTCCCAGCGTCGTGGTCGCCG
>NZ_LT635869.1:433851-439276 GCF_900128465.1 Actinomyces bouchesdurhonensis
GTGACGAGCCGCCCCCGAAACCCGGTCCCGGCTCGGGCGTGCGACCGGCCTGGTAGGCCTCGGCGCACGCGCGCGCGAGGTCGTCGGCGCGCTCGTTCATGCGGTGTCCCGCGTGGCCTTTGACCCACTCGAAGGTGACGCGGCGTCCTTCCATGGCGCGGTCGATCTCCTGGATGAGTTCCAGGTTCTTGATGGGTTTCTTGTCGGCCTTCGTCCAGCCGCGCTTTTTCCAGCCGAGCCGCCACTTGGACACGACGTTGATCGCGTACTGTGAGTCGGCGAGGATGTGCAGCTCTTCTCCGGTGTCGGCGGTGGCCTGAAGCAGGCGCAGGATGGCGGTCAGCTCACCGAGGTTGTTGGTGCCCTGCTGCCAGCCGCCCGCGTCCCACGTGTCCTCGTCCACGTACCAGGCCCACCCCGCGGGCCCGGGATTGCCGAGGGAAGAACCGTCTGCCGCCGCCGTAATCGTCATGCTCTCATCCTATCGGGATCGCGCTTCCCTGATCGGAAGGGTACGAGGCCGGGGCTGCTCAGGCCTCGTGCCCTAGACTCTGGGGGTGGGCGTGGAAGCGCCCTCCGCCGCACAGACGAGGATGAATCGATGATGAACGCTAACGCCACCGGCTCGCTGCCGACGGAGACGCAGGCGCGACGACGCGGTCTCCTGTTGAGTTCGAGGGGCGCACACCGAGGCGCTATTGTTGCGGCCGCGCTGTCAGCTGCTGTGCTTCTGTCGAGCTGCGAGTCGTATGTTGCGCCGACGAGCACGCCGGTCGACAAGCTGAGCACGGGTGATGCTGTGATGGCTGTGTGGATGCGTGAGGGACGGTCGGTGTCGGGCCTCGGAAAGCCAACCTACGACAGTGGGATCGGGCTCCTTGACGAGGAGGGTAACGTTGACCTGAGTTTTATCGATGAGAGGACTGTGGGGGACTTGGCGTGGACTAAGCGTGGCCTCTCCTACAGTGAAGAAAACAATGAGTTTCTGACAACGGCGAGTGGAACGCAACGTATTCCGCGCCCGGCTGATCGGTCGTTGGAATATAAGCGCTATGAGCTCCCCGATGGGCGAATCGCGGTCCTTAGCGCGTCGCGGAACTGGGGTTATCGGGTCGATACCATTGAGCTCGATGGAACCATAACAAGCGCGGAAACACGGGACACAAAAGGGGATGTTGGACTGTGCGGTGCGCGGGTTCTGGCGATCACCGACACCGAGGAATCCGAAAGCATCGAGGCCTCTGCCCACGAGGCCTATACGCCTCAGTCGGGTGACCCTGTGAATCCGGAGAAACTCGCGGCTGTCGTGCAATTGGATGATCCCGTTGACGATGCGCCCAGAGTCCTCGCCACCGCACCGATGATTGAGGGATTGAAATCAGGGCAATTCATGTTCGCCTGCGAGGGGGATGTCATCACGCTGCCGAGCATGGTGCAGGACGATCCTGCCGCTGCTCGTGACTTTGGCATGATGGCAACGACTGGCCCCATGGTTCTGCAGCGCTGGGACCTGTCGACGGGGCAGCGCACGGTGATCCCTGTCCTCGATGAGAATGGCGATGAGATCACGCTGAGCAACGATCTGACGATCTTCGGCTATCAGGCGATTCAGGTTGGAGACGAGTACAGGTTCATCAGTAGTAGGGGCCATGCCTTCACGGTCAATCTCAGGAGCGGTCAGGCCCGTCACCTCTTCACTATCCCTGCGGAGACGGTGTCGCATCCGACTTTATTCCAGGTGACTGAGACAGGCGTCTACGCGCTTGAAGATCGCTACCGCGAGCACGTCGTTACGCTCTCCTACCAGCCGTGGGATGGGGGAGAGCTCCGCGAGGTCTTCACAACGAATAAGCTGGAGAAGTATCTGCGGACGTCGGGCGGATTCCTGTCGGCGGGGTATGAGCGAGAGATCGAATCCTTCGCTCTGCGCCCCGGGTGGGACGGCGGCGCTCAGTAGCGCAGCGAGGTAACACAGCGCGCTCTCGCGCCGTACCGTGCGTGGCGTCATCGTGCGTGGCGCGAGAGTGGGGGCGGTCTTCNTCAGATCGCCATTCTGCAGGATAGGGGAATGGAAATCTGCGATGATGAATTCGCTCGTCGAGCTCTTCGTGAAATCGGATACTATAGACTGTCTGGATATTCCTATCCCTATCGCGCTGTGCAAGCGGAGACGGGGCTTCTCTCCGATAATTTCATCGAAGGAACCATGATCGAAAAAGTGGTCAAGCTGTACAGGTTTGATCAAGAGCTAAGAGCTGTCACGGGGCTTCAGCTAGCGAAAATTGAAATTGTGCTTCGGCTGATGATCAGTCACGAGCTTGGACGGGTTGATCCATACATACACTTGAGTCCACATAAGCTCGGGAAAAAAGCTTGGGATAAGGTCAATGTTCGGCCAACCGAGCAGTATTCAGAATGGCTAGACAAATATAGCTTATCTGTTGTGCGATCAAATGAAGACTCGGTCATTCATTACAAAAAGAAATACGACGCGATTTTGCCGGTCTGGGTTGCTGTGCATGTGCTTGATTGGGGCGGCCTGCGCCTATTGTATGGTTTTGCTCGGGATGAGCAAAGGAAAGCAATCGCCCAACAGCTTAATATTTCAGAATCTCAGCTAAGTTCATGGCTGCATTGCCTGAATGAGGTCAGAAATGTGTGTGCGCATCATGGTCGACTCTATAGCAGGACGTTTCCTAAGAGTCCCATGCTCACAGGAGAGGATCATGAGCTCGGATTTCTGCGTCGATTCGTGCTTGACGATGCGAAAGAGGGGAATAGGAAGGAAAAGAAGGGAAAGTGCTTTGCGCAGTTCACCATCATCCAGTATCTTCTTTCTAAGATGAATCTGGAGGGGATTAATGACCTCCCGCATCTTTTGCATAAATTCCCCGAAGTGTCTCCTGTTTCAGTGAAGGACCTTGGTGTTCCAGAGAACTGGGAGGAGCTTCCTTTGTGGAATGGTGATATGTATTCGTGTCCTCCTCAGGCGATGTCATACAGTCAAGGCTGATGGTAGAAACACCGGGGCGTGCGTGCGACACTAGGGGAGTGAACGACGAACAAGCTCCCTCACGCGGATCCGCCGCGCTCGAACCCGCGGCGCTCCCGCTCGAACCCGCGCTCGCGGACCCTTCCGCGACCCATCCCCAGCCCACTCCAGGATACGCGCGCGAGGGAGCCGCCCCGGCCTCGTCCCTCGCCCAGCCGCACGGACAGGTGGAGGAAGAAGAGGTCCCGGCCTCGTCAATGAGCCTCGCCGAACATATCCTCGCCTGGGTGCGCGAATTCATCCAATTCGGACTCGTCGGCGCCACCGCCTTCATCGTCGACATGGGGCTGTTCAACCTCCTCCAACACGGGCCGCTCGACATCCTCGCCGGACACCCCAACACCGCACAATTCGTCGCCGCCGCGACCGCCACCTTCTACTCGTGGGTCGCCAACCGCCTGTGGACCTACCGGGGACGCACCCGAGACAACGCCACGCGCGAAGCCATCCTCTTCTTCTTCGCCAACGCCTGCGGCATCGTCATCTCACAGTTCTGCCTCCTGTTCACCCACCACATCCTCGGACTCACCTCCACGCTCGCCGACAACATCGCCGTCTACGTCGTCGGATTCGTGCTCGGCACCGCATTCCGCTTCATCTTTTATCACTACGTGGTCTTCACAGGGCATACGCAAGCGTAGGTTCGAGGCGCGGCTGTAGGGTCGAAGCGTGAAGGAAACGCCAGAACACTACCCGACCCCCGAAGAATCCATCGCAACGATGGTCACAATCGACGACACCGCCCTCGTCTTCGAAGGCGGCGGCATGCGCAACGCCTACACGGCCGCGCTCGTCAGCCGACTCATCGCCGAAGGCATCAACTTCCCCCACATCTCCGGCGTCTCCGCAGGATCCAGCCACCTGTGCAACTTCACCTCCCGCGACGCGATCCGCTCACACGCGACCTTCGTCGACCTCGTCGAAGACCCCGAATTCGGCGGACTCAAACACTTCCGCAAAGGCCACGGCTACTTCAACGCCGAATACATCTACCAGCAGATCTGCTACCCCGACGGAGCCCTGCCCTTCAACATGGACACGTTCCTCGCGAACCCGGCCACCACCCGCGTCGCCACCTTCAACGCCACGCGCGGTGAAGAACGCTGGTTCTCCAAGGAAGAAATGAGCACCCTGGACACGCTCGGCCCCATCGTCCGCGCATCCTCCACGCTGCCCATCCTCATGCCGCCCGTCGAAATCGACGGAGACACCTACGTTGATGGCGCTCTCGGTCCTAACGGCGGCCTGCCCTTCGACCAGCCCATGCGCGAGGGCTACCGCAAACTCCTCGTCGTCCTCACCCGCCCCCGCGACTACGTCAAAGCGCCCATGCCCGCCAGCGTCGGCGCCCTCCTGCGCACCGCATACCACCAGTTCCCGTCCGTATTCGAAGGAGTTGCCCAGCGTCCCGACCGCTACAACGCGGGACGCCGCTTCCTCTTCGAACTCGAAGAACGCGGCCAGGCCTACGTGTTCGCGCCCGATAACCTGTGGATCAACAACACCGAATCCCGTCGCGAACGTCTTGAAGCCACCTACCGTGCCGGCCTGGTCCAGGCCGTGCGCGAAATGCCCGCGATCAAAGCATTCCTGGGGCTGTAAGGGGCCGCGGCTGTTGTGGGAGCCGCGCCGCGGTGCTGGTTGCCCGGTGGCGGGTGGGCGGCCCGTGGTGATGGTGGCCCGGGGGTGGGCGGCCCGTCGGTGGGTGGGTCTCTCGTTGGCTGCGTCGCGGGTCCGCGGCTCAGCGCGCTGGGCATCCGGACCCGGGCGTGGCTTCTGTCTGGGGTTATCCGGATAGGTTGTGCGCATCCGGATAGGTTATTAAGGTATCCGGATGTTGGTTTCCTATCCGGATGTTGGTTTCCTATCCGGATGTGTTGTCGCCCGGGGGTGGTACCTGCTCAGCCAGCTGCGTTGCGGGCCCGGGCGTGGCTTCTGTCTGGGGTTATCCGGATAGGTTGTGCGCATCCGGATAGGTTATGCGGATGTGGATAGGTTATTAAGGTATCCGGATGTTGGTGTCCTATCCGGATGTTGGTGTCCTATCCGGATGTGTTGTCGCCCGGGGGCGGTATCCGCTCAGCCAGCTGCGTTGCGTGCCCGTGACTCGGCGCGTCGGGACATCGGAGGTTGGGGCCGCGGGAGGCGCGGCGGAGTCAAGGCTGCGCTCGTGATGGTTCAGCTGGCGTGGCCGAGGTCGTTGCAGCCGCTCCCAGGCATCGTGGCTGGGCTGTTCGGTTCTTGTTGCGCCCTCTGCCCGGGCCGACGGGGGGTTTTGCAGCATTAGGAGCTGTTTGACGGCGTGTCGTCGGCGTGTCGTGGCTCTAATGGTGCAATTCCCCCCGCGGGCGACGGCGTGGTGGCCACGCCTGG
>NZ_LT635869.1:440216-446894 GCF_900128465.1 Actinomyces bouchesdurhonensis
CCCCCGGGCCCCCGGGCCGCCCACCCAGGCGCCTGTGGCACGCGTTCCACGCTGCTTTCCGTGGTATTTCAAGCATTCGCCCGAAATAGCGCTCTACCCCTACATCTAGGGGCGCTTAGTCGCAAATGGCCACTAGATGTGGGGGTGCGACACGCCCAAGCCCCCGCCATTAAATGTGATGCGTAACACTAGTTGGGTGGTCGAAGGGTGGTTGTGCACAGGGTGGTGACAAGGCTGTCCACAGTGCTCACAGGGGCGACTGGCGCCTCGTGGGGGATGTTTGAAGCACTGAAAGGTTAGTGAAAAACCCGCGCATTTGTGCGCATTTTCGGGAAGCTTCATTACGGGGGCGACAAGATGAGGCGGTGGGCCTGTGATCCTGACCGCCCGCTTTATCCACAGGCGCATTGGCCTTGTCCACAACGGGAGCGCTACACACAACATCTAGGGGTCGCTTGCATGAGTGGCCACGAGGTGTAGTGTTATCGTGTTCGCGGCGAACGAGCCGCAAGAAAGCCCGTCAGGTAAGCAAACGTCCGGCCTCGAGCCGCAAGGAGACACGAACATGTCGATCACCGTCTACTCCAAGCCCCGCTGCCCCCAGTGCGACGCGACCTACCGCGCCCTCGACAAGCAGGGCATCTCCTACGAGAAGATCGACGTCACCCAGGACGCGGACTCTCTCGCCTTCATCAAAGGCCTCGGCTACCAGCAGGCTCCCGTCGTCGTCGCGGGTGAGGACCACTGGTCCGGCTTCCGCCCCGACCGCATCAAGGCCGTCGCCGCTCAAGCTATGGCGCTGTCCGCCTGAGTCACGCCGACAAGCCCCGGCCGGGAGGCCGGGGCTTTCGCATGTCCGGGCACGGACGAGGCCGGGGTCGCCTTCTCGACAAGGCGCGGATACGCCCGAGGCAGTCAGGCGCGACACGGGGCGTGACCAGCGTGAATGGCGGGACACTCGCGCCTGAACCAGACGCGCACCCCGCGCCGCCGAGTCGAACATCCCACATGGGACACGCCTCCCGCGCACCTCCGCCCAGGCCTCGTGAATGAGACACTAGAAGCTCACCGCCCCGACACGTCGGAAGGAACACTATGGGCATCGTCGTCTACTTCTCGTCGGCGACGGGCAACACCCGCCGTTTCGTTGAAAAACTCGGCCTCCCGGCTGCGCGAATCCCGTTGCGTCCCAAGGATGAACCTCTGCGCGTGCGTGAGGAGTACGTGCTGATCGTGCCTACCTACGGCGGTGGAAACATTAAGGGAGCGGTACCTAAGCAGGTCATTAAGTTCCTCAACGATCCCGACAATCGGGCCCTGTGTAGGGGCGTGATTTCGTCGGGAAACACTAACTTCGGCAAGGCCTACTGCATCGCGGGCGACATCATCGCGGCCAAGCTGGGGGTCCCCCACATGTATAAGTTTGAGCTCCTCGGCACGCCCGAGGATGTCTCCAGAGTTCGCGAAGGACTGGAACAGTTTTGGCAGAAAACTACACCGACACGGGCGTAGAGGACGCTCCCTCCCCGGAGCTGGACTACCACGCGCTCAACGCCCAGCTCAACCTGTACGACGCGGAGGGGCGCATCCAGTTCGATGCGGACCGTAAGGCCGCTCGCCAGTACTTCCTGCAGCACGTCAACCAGAACACGGTGTTCTTCCACGACCTGGAGGAGAAGCTGAAGTACCTGGTGGACGAGGGCTACTACGAGAAGCACGTCCTGGATCAGTACGACTTCGCGGACATCAAGGAGCTGTACAAGCAGGCTTACGCACACAAGTTCCGCTTCCCGACGTTCCTGGGCGCGTTCAAGTACTACACGTCGTACACGCTCAAGACCTTCGACGGTAAGCGCTACCTGGAGCGCTTCGAGGATCGCGTGGCCATGGTGTCCCTGTACCTGGCGCGCGGCGACATTGAGCTGGCCCGCGCCTTCGTCGATGAGATCATGAGCGGCCGCTTCCAGCCGGCCACCCCGACTTTCCTGAACGCGGGTAAGGCGGCGCGCGGCGAGCTGGTCTCCTGCTTCCTGCTGCGCATCGAGGACAACATGGAGTCGATCGCGCGCGGCATCAACTCGGCGCTGCAGCTGTCGAAGCGCGGCGGCGGCGTGGCCCTACAGCTGACGAACCTGCGTGAAGCGGGTGCCCCGATCAAGAAGATCCAGAACCAGTCCAGCGGTGTCGTGCCCGTCATGAAGCTGCTCGAGGATTCTTTCTCCTACGCGAATCAGCTGGGCGCGCGTCAGGGCGCGGGTGCCGTGTACCTGCACGCCCACCACCCGGACATCATGGCGTTCCTGGACACGAAGCGCGAGAACGCGGATGAGAAGATCCGCATTAAGACGCTGTCCCTGGGTGTCGTCATCCCGGACATCACGTTCGAGCTGGCCCGTAAGAACGAGGACATGTACTTGTTCAGCCCTTACGACGTGGAGCGCGTGTACGGTGTGCCTTTCTCTGAGATTTCGGTGACGGAGAAGTACCACGAGATGGTGGACGACGGGCGCATCCACAAGAAGAAGATTAACGCGCGTCGTTTCTTCCAGACGATCGCGGAAATCCAGTTCGAGTCCGGCTACCCCTACATTGTCTTCGAGGACACGGTGAATAAGGCGAACCCGATCAAGGGGCGCATCACCATGTCGAATCTGTGCTCGGAGATCCTGCAGGTGTCGGAGGCCTCGGCCTACAACGATGACCTGTCGTACTCGCATGTCGGTAAGGACATCTCCTGCAACCTGGGTTCGCTTAACATCGCGAAGACCATGGATTCCCCGGACTTCTCTAAGACGATCGAGATGGCGATCCGTGGCCTGACGGCCGTGTCTGACCTGTCGGACATTGGCGCAGTGCCCTCGATTGCGCGCGGAAACGCGATGAGTCACGCGATCGGCTTGGGGCAGATGAACCTGCACGGGTACTTGGCCCGCGAGCACGTGCACTACGGGTCCGAGGAGGCCCTGGACTTTACGAACATGTATTTCATGACGGTCCTGTTCGAGGCCATCAAGGCCTCGTGTCTCATTGCTCGTGAGCGAGGGGAACGCTTTGAGGGCTTCGAGGATTCCGCGTACGCGTCGGGTGAGTTTTTCCGCAAGTACATTGACGAGGAGTGGGCGCCTACCACGGGCAAGTGCCGTGAGCTGCTCGCCGCCTCGTCCATTAAGGTCCCGACCCGGGCCGACTGGGAGGCCCTGGCGGCCGATGTGGCTACCTACGGCATGTACAACCAGAACCTGCAGGCCGTCCCGCCGACGGGCTCGATCTCGTACATCAATAACTCGACGTCGTCGATCCACCCGATCGTGTCCCGCGTGGAGATCCGCAAGGAAGGCAAGATCGGCCGCGTCTACTATCCTGCGCCTTACATGACGAACGAGAACCTTCAGTACTATCAGGACGCGTACGAGATCGGTCCCGAAAAGATCATCGACACGTACGCGGTGGCGACCCAGCACGTGGATCAGGGCCTGTCGCTCACGTTGTTCTATCCGGACACGGTGACGACGCGCGACCTGAATAAGTCCTACATTTACGCGTGGAGGAAGGGCATTAAGACCCTGTACTACATGCGTCTGCGTCAGATGGCGCTGGAGGGCACGGCGGTTGAGGGCTGCGTGTCCTGCATGCTGTGACGTGATGCTCGCTTGTCGGGTGGTGCGGGGGTCGGGAAGTCGGCCCCCGCACCGTTTTGTGCTCGTGGGGCGAGGCTGGGGTTGCCCGCGTGGGGCGAGGCCGGGGTTGCCCGCGTGGGGCGAGGCTGGGATTGCCCGCGTGGGGCGAGGCTGGGGTTGCCCGCGTGGGGCGAGGCTGGGGACACCTGTCGGGAAATCAGGCGCGTGAGTGTGGCGGGCGCAAGCACCAGGCCCGGCCTGGGACTTTGGCGCGCCGAGGGTGTGGTGTGACGCATTCATTCGGAATTTCCGCGTCATCCTCGTATGATTGCTGCGGAATAAAGTCCCACGTGTCTTCGGAGTGAATGATGAGTGACCCTTCAAACCCCTACGGTGCGACTAATACAGGTAGCGTGGCGCCCTACGGCGCTCAGGCCGACTACACTGCGCAGACTGGCTATCCCGGCGCACAGGCCGCTTACGGCGCACAGGCCGACTACGGTGCGCAGTACGGTTACGCTGCGCAGGCCGGTTACGGTGCGCAGTACGGTTACGGTGCGCAGGCCGGTTATGGCCAGCCTTTGTACGGTCAGATGAGTTACGCCATCAACCCCGCGGTCGAGCGCCTGCGTTCGAATGCAACCACCGTGCGCATCATGGCGTTCATCAGCCTCGTCACCCTTGGCCCGCTCCTGGCGATCCCCGCATGGATTTGGGGCAGCAGTTTGCTCAACGATGCGATGGGCCAGGGCGCCCCCATGGACGTTGTCAGCGACATTCGCAGTGCGCGTACGACTGCGATGGTCTGTACGATCATTCAGGTGGCTGGACTCGTGCTGTTCTTCGTCGTCCCCTTCCTCCTCCTCCCTGCCTTGGTCGGTTTGAGTTCATACTGACGTCCCGCAAGGAGACAACGCTAGGCGCCGCGGCGGTGAGCGACCGTCTCACGCGTGTGCGGAGCGCGTCGATCCGCGTCTCGTTCATCGGTGACCGGACGACGCGCACGTACAAATATGAAATCAGTGACAGATGATGTGGAGCAGCGAGTGGGCGATACCATCAACCCCAACACGCAGCAGGAATCCACTCCCTAGGCGGTCGATGCCTCGTTCGGGCAGGGAACGGACCAACACTTTAACGCCCAGCCCATGTATGCTACGACTCCAGCGGCGGAGAAGCTTCGCTCGGATGCATCGACGGCGCGACTGCTGTCATTCCTCAGCTTCCTGTTCGGCGGTCTCCTGCTGTCGGGCGGCATGTGGTTTTGGACGAGCAAGATGATGCAGGAGGCGTCGGCACTCGACGCTCCGCTGGACGTCGTGGAACAAGTGCGAAGCGCCCAATCCTCGGCTCGGACCTGCTCGTTTATTCATATCGCCATCGTCGTTGGAGTTTTCCTCCTCGTTTTCTTCTTCATCATCCTCGGTCTGTTGGCCAGTCAGTGATGAACGCTCACCAGGGTGAGGCTCGGGTCCGCCCGGGCCTCACCTTTTTCTTCGTTCGACTCGTGCGCTGGTATGAGTCGCGCACCGGTGCAATTTTTTAGGAGCAACACATGAGTGACCCCGTCAATCCCTACGCGCAGCTCGAATCCGGCAATCAATCCGCCTATGCGCCCCAGCCGACCAACGAGCCGCCAACGTTTGCGCAGTCCGCGTACGCGCAGTCAGGCTACGTCCAGCCCGGGTACGCACAGCCCGGGTACGCACAGCCCGGGTACGCACAGCCCGGGTACGCACAGCCTGTTGGTCAACCCATGCCCGGCGATTCACCCGTCGGTCCTGTCTATGGAAACCCCTCCTACACGCCACCGCGCACCTACGAGTATGAATCGATCGCCTCCAGGGCGGTGACGATCATGGTGCTGAGCGTCTTCAGCTTCCTCACCATCGGTCCCCTCTTGTCGGTCCCCGTGGCGATCTGGGCGTCAGTGCTCACGTCGCAGGCCAAGTCGATTGGCGCTCCCGACCGTGTCCGCTCACGCGCCCGCGCGAGCTTCGCCGTGTCACTGATTAGCGCGATCATCCAAGTTGTCGGCCTGATTCTATTCATTCTCCTGGTCGTATCGGCGGCGAATCGGTGATCATTCCCCTTGGCCTGCGGGTGACCAACAGTGTCCCGAATCATGCACTTTTTCGGGGGTGCGTGTGCGCTACGATAAACTCTGACCACCCGACCCTCACATCTGGAGCAGCGTATGAGTGACATCCGCACCCCCTTCACTCAACAGCCAGCCCGCGGAGCCCCCATGCGACAGCAATACGGGCAGTTCGCGTACGCGCAGCCGAGCGTGCCCATCGGATACGCTCAGCCCTTCCCGCAGGCCACGGGTCCGCAACGCGCCTACGCCACCGCGTACCAGCAGGCGTTGCGCGCCAGAGCGGCGAATGGGCGGATCACCTACGGCGACATACTGACAGACCAAGCCATGGCCTCGTACACGGCCCGCGTGAACGGCGTCTCAACGATAATCATCATCATGTCCGCTCTCAGCCTGTTCTTCGGCGTCATCATTTTCTCTTCCCTCGGGGTCTTGACGGGCTGCCTGCAGCTCGGTACCGCCCGCGCCTACGGCGCCCCCGAACACACCGTCAAAAGGGCAACAATCGCCCGCAATATCGCGGTGGGCTGCCTCATCGTCGACTCACTCATCCTCGCCGCCATCATCGCCATGGTCGCCAGCTAGAACAACACACCCGAACCGCCAGGCGACAGAAGTACCACTGGGACGCGACGAAAGTGCCGCAGCGGGAGGCCACGCCGTAGGCGTGCTCGATGAGCGCGTACGCTCACGACACCGGCGTTCTGGCCGACGCCACCTGTAAACTTGCAGCATGACTCCCCGATACGAAGCCCCCTCGCGCTCGATCACCGGAACCGACGCCAACCTGCTCAACCAGCTCCGCCACGCCGACGGACGCCCCTACGGCTTCTACAAAAACGCCCTGGGCGCCTGGGATTACGGCGACTTCACCCTCGCGATCGACCACGTGCAGGCCGACCCCTACGCCCCACCCTCGTCCCTGCGCGCCTGGGCACGGCCCGAGGCCATGGGACTGCC
>NZ_LT635869.1:447917-456992 GCF_900128465.1 Actinomyces bouchesdurhonensis
CCCGCCTCTTCGACGTCGACGTGCCCAACATCGTCATGGACTGCTTCGACTACGTCTCCGAGGACCCGGCCACCACCCGTAAACGTTCCCGCCTCCTCGCCCACGTCGCCGCCTACGAGGACTACCGCACCCTCCAAAGCATCCTCGAAGAACGCGGATGGGTGTCCTTCGTCGCCGACGAGGCCATGCTCGCGCGCCGCTCCGGCGTGTCCGAGGCGCCCCTGACCGGTGACGGCGTCGTTGCCTTCGCCGCCCCCGAGTCCCTGCGCGCCACCGTCACCCTACCCCACGCCGGCGAGGTGTCCGGCATGGCGATCCCCCCGGGCCTCACCCTCATCGTCGGCGGCGGCTACCACGGCAAATCCACGCTCCTGGAGGCCATCGCCCAGGGCGTGTACGCGCACGTTCCCGGCGACGGGCGCGAACTCGTCGCCACCGACCCCACCGCCACCAAGGTGCGTGCCGCCGACGGGCGAGCCGTCACCGGCGTCGACATCTCACCCTTCATCACCCACCTGCCCGGCGGCGCCGACACCACGTCGTTTTCCACCGAGAACGCCTCCGGCTCAACCTCGCAGGCCGCCTCCATCATCGAATCCCTCGAGCTGGGCGCGCGCACGCTCCTCATCGACGAAGACACCTCCGCGACCAACCTCCTCATTCGCGACACCCGCATGCGCGACCTCGTCGCCGCCGAGAAGGAACCCATCACGCCCCTCGTCGACCGCGTCACCTCCCTCACCGAGGCCGGCGTCTCCCTCATCATNGCGGGCTGGCCGGCGACGCGGTGGGGCGGACTCGGGGCGGGTATGGGTCGCTGATGCGGCGTGGTAGACGAGGCTGGCCAGGTGGGCGAGGTGCGCGAGGCAGTCGAGTCGTAGTCGCGTCCCCACGCCGGGCCCGGCTGCTTTGCGCGAACCGGACTGTTTGGTGTGCGCTCAGTATTTTCGCACGTAATTCCCATGTAAACCTTTCAAACATTGAATTGGCATCGTTGGAATTGCAACGTTTCTGGGCTTTGTTGAAAGTTCATGCAATCGAATTACGTGCGAAATTTCTGGGAGGTGTCTCCGTCGTCACTTGTGGGCACCGTCGGGCCGGACTGTTTGGTGTGCGCTCAGTAATTTCGCACGTAATTCCCATGTAAACCTTTCAAACATTGAATTGGCATCGTCGGAATTGCAACGTTTCTGGGCTTTGTTGAAAGTTCATGCAATCGAATTACGTGCGAAATTTCTGGGAGGCGTCTCCGTCGTCACTTGTGGGCACCGTCGGGCCGGACTGTTTGGTGTGCGCTCAGTAATTTCGCACGTAATTCCCATGTAAACCTTTCAAACATTGAATTTGCATCGTTGGAATTGCAACGTTTCTGGGCTTTGTTGAAAGTTCATGCAATCGAATTACGTGCGACTTTTGTGGTGGGGAGATGTGTCGTGGCCCTGCAGGCCACTCCGTAGGGACCACGGAACACCGCGGGGCGAACCCCGAGACCACCCCGGGTGGTCTCGGGGACAAATAAGGGGAAACCTCCGTAGCGGTGACGCGCGCCGCAGGCGCACGATGGATGCATGAACACGAACACAACAATCACGGCCCCTGCGGCCGCACAGGCCCCGGCCTCGTCCATCGTCCGACTCCAGGGCGTCTCCAAGATCTACGGAAGCGGCGACGCCCAGGTGCGCGCCCTCGACGACGTGAGCGTCGGCTTCGGCGCCGGCGAATTCACCGCCATCATGGGTCCCTCCGGCTCCGGCAAATCCACGATGATGCACATCCTCGCCGGCCTCGACGCCCCCACCGCCGGGCACGTCTTCGTCGAAGACACCGACATCACCGCCCTGAAAGACACCGCGCTGACCAAGCTGCGCCGCGACCGCATCGGCTTCGTGTTCCAGTCCTTCAACCTGGTGCCCACCCTGGACGCGCGCGCCAACATCCTCCTGCCCATGCGCCTGGCCGGAAAAGCCCCCGAAAAGGAATGGTTCGACCTCATCGTCAACTCCCTGGGCATCGCGGACCGCCTGAACCATCGCCCCTCTGAAATGTCCGGTGGCCAGCAACAGCGCGTCGCCGTCGCCCGCGCCCTCATGAGCCGCCCCGCCGTCATCGTCGCGGACGAGCCCACCGGCAATCTCGACTCCCACTCCACCGACGAGGTCATGGACCTGCTGCGCCGCGCCGTCGACGAACTCGGACAGAGCGTCATCATGGTCACCCACGACACCGCCACCGCCGCCTACGCGGACCGCGTCCTCGTGTGCCGAGACGGCCGCATCGTCTCCGACCTGCGCGACATCACCGCCGACAACCTGACCGCGGCGCTGCGCTGAACGCGCGCCCACACCCCAAGGCTCATCTCATGTCTGCAACAAACTCCCTCCTGAGCGCCAACCTGCGCTCCCACGGCCGCCGTTACATCTCCACGGGCCTGGCCGTCGCCATCTCTACGGCTTTCATCGTCATCACCCTCATCGTCATGACGGCGATGACCTCGGGCCTGACCTCCAGCGTCTACAGCCAGTACCGCGGCGGCACGATCGTCGTCTCCCAGAGCGACGACGCGCCCGAGGGCGCCATCGAGAACGCCGAAAAGACCCTGAGTGCAACCAGCGGCGTCACCGCCATCAAGCACATGGCCCAGTGGCCCGCTGACGCCCAGACCGACACGACGCGCGCCGGCCTCTACGTCTCGCCGATGGCTCCCAAGCCCTTCGCCGGCCTCGACCTGAGCGCCGGAACCGCCCCGACCGCTGACGACGAGATCGTCATCCCGGAGCACACGGCCTTGACCCTCTCCCTGAAGGTCGGCGATACCGTCCGCGTGCGCGCCGGATTCAGCGCGGGCGACCGCACCCTCACCGTTGTCGGCACCACGCACACGAACACGATCAGCATGGGAGTGCCCGCCAGTTACGTGACCGACGGCGGATTCTCCGCGATCTTCGGAACGACCGCGTCCGGCAAGTTCATCGTCGCCACCAGCGCAGCGGACACGGACAGCAACGCAAACCCTCCCAGCGCCACCCAGGACGAGTGGGTGGCAACAGCAAACTCCGCGCTCAGCGGCATCTCGGGCGTGAGCGTGACCAGCGTGCACCAGGCGATCCAGGACGACCTGAACCAGGCGCGCCTGGGAGCGTCCATGACGATGGGAATCATNGGTGTCCGTGGACGAGGCCCGGGCGGAGCCTTCGGGTGAGTCGCGCCCTGAGGCCGCCGAGTCCTAATCGCTGTCGGCCCGGCGGCATACCGTCTGTCGGCCTGGCGGAGCTTTCGGGTGAGTCGCGCCCTGAGGTTGCCGAGTCGTCATCGTTGCCGGTCTGGCGCATCGTCTCGATGACGACATCCAGGCCACGCTGCCTCCCACGGGCACTCCAGTCGGCCCGGCATACTGTCTGTCGGCCGGGCGGTGACCTGTGTCTGGCTTCCTCGATGCGCGGGGCGGCCTAGCTTTCGGCTGCCCGCTCTGCCCCTGCCTCGGCATGGTTCCCCAAAAATGTCGCACGTAATTCCCCCGCGACTATTTCAAACTTTGAATTCAGACCGTTGGAATTGCAACGTTTGTGGGGCTAATTAAAAACTGACCAAGGGAAATTACGTGCGACTTTTGTGATGTGTGCTCAAAGTGCAGTCCACTTCGGTGGAAATGGGCATTTTAGGGGCGTTTTGGGCGAGGTGGTCTACGGTTTGGGCACACTGCGGTTGAAACCGGAGCCGGGGGTGGGCTCGGGCCGGTCTCAGGGACCTATACGCTCGACTGAGGGTGGATGGAGCGCAAACCTTGCCCAGGCCTCGTCCTTGGGTGCATGACGTATTCTTCCCCGGACCCCGGACCCCGGACTGAAGCTTGTCCGGTGCGACAACCGAGCCGTGCGGCTTACTGGCTACCGAGGAGCGTGCGGATCTGCCCGAGGATCTCATCGGGATGTGCGAGCGCCTCCCACCGAAATCGTCGGATTTGCCACCCCTGGGCTTCGAGCAGGCGCTGGCGGCGCTCCTCGGCTTCGATCGACCGGTGGACGGAATCGACGTCGGAGCCGTACTTGCCACGGCCGTCGAACTCGATGCCGATGCGCGCCTCCGGCACTGCGATGTCGATGAAGTACCACTTGCCGGAAGCCGACACCGGATACTGTGTCTCCAACCCCGATAGTCCCCCGCAGATCAGGAGATAGAGCAGTCGAGACTCTCCCACGCTGTCGCAGCCCGCATCCGCGTGGGTGAGCACCCAGCGCGCGGAAGTCACGTTCCTCGTTCCCTGACCCGAGGAACCGATCATGCGCTGCAAACGGGCGCGGTTAACCTCCTCGCGTTGGCGTGAATCGTCCCGGTAGAAACGCCGGTATCGCGCCAGTTCGTGCAGGCCCGCGCAGGCGACGACAAATGCTTCCTCCCGGTCGAGTGCTAACGCGCAGTCAATGATCGTGTCCTCGAGCGTCGCCCCCATGAGGTCCCCGTCGTAGCGATTCATCGCTGGTGATCGTCCTCCTCGTGGCCGGTGCGGGCGGACTGTGACGGCCGGAACATGGAGGTGGCCCGCGTGAATCTCGGGAAGCGTGACCGGACGCGGGTGATGGTCCGAGGTCGTGGTGACGTGCAGCGGATGCTCGCGCAGAAGCGGTAAGTCACGGAGCCACGCGGCGGTGGGGCCGGATGCGATCAGGTGCGGGTGCCTGTACTGAAGGGCCAGCAGCCGCGCCAGATCGACGGCCACACTCGGGGCAGGATGCGTGGTGATTGCCTCGGAGTCGAGGTAGTAGCCGGGAGCGATCCTCACGAGTTCGCCTCGTTGCGCGCGACGAGCCAGTTTCCGGCGCGCGCCGTTATCCCTGTTCGCAGTTGTGTGTGCGTGCTCCGCAAGGGTGCGGACCGCAGATGCATCCATCGTGGTCTCCTTCGACTCGCCTTCAATTGTAGGGTGNACCCTGACGACCACCTCGGGCGCGCCCGCCTACACCCCCGAAGACGGAGCGGGTTCGGAGGACGAGGCCCAGGCCTCGTCGGTCATGATCACCGGAGAACCCGACTACACGGGCGTCACCCACTCGACCGTCACCCAGATGGGCGATGGGCAGGTGCGCGTCGGGGACGAGGCCCTGGCCGGGCAGACGCTGCGCCTGTGCGCCGAGTCGTGCGTGGACCTGAGCGCCACTTACGACAAGAACGGCAGCGTCGGGGAGGCTCAGGTCTCCGAGAAGACCCTGCGGTCCATCGAGTCCTTGCCGCAGCGTCAGGCGGTCATCATCAAGCTGGCTGATGGGGCCGACGCCGAGACCGTGCAGGCTGCGCTGCTCAAGGATTCGCACCTGAGCGTCAACGGCTCCGCCTTGGAGCGCCAGATGTACACGAAGGTCATTGACAAGCTGATGCTCGTCCTCGTCGGACTGCTGGGCGTGTCCGTCCTGGTGTCGCTGGTGGGCGTGGCCAACACGCTGTCCCTGTCGGTCGCCGAACGCACCCGCGAGAACGGGCTGCTGCGGGCCCTCGGCCTGACGCGACGCCNCGCGGCGGGTTGCCAGCGCGGAGGCGATCAGGGCTGCCGCGAGCGCCACGTACGGGTACAGTCCCAGGCCGCCGGCTTTGGGCAGGGTCGGCATTTCCGTGTCGACGACGATGATTGAGGCCTGGTAGTGGCCGTCAACGATCATGCCCTGTGAGTTCGGCGAGTTGTTATCGAAGTCGGAGTTGTAGGACTGGACGGCGGCTTTCGCCCACCGCAATGGGTTGCTCATTTCGGCACCCATGGACACGTTTGTTCCGGAGCCGTCGGCGTACCTGGAGGTGAGTGTGAAGGGGATCGGCTGGGGGAGCAGGGAGTGTCCGGCGGGTGCCTTCGTTTCGACGAGCCAGTATTGTTTGCCCATTTCCAGCGTGGTGGTCTTCCAGTAGTAGGGCGAGTAGCCGACGTTGGTTGAATTCAGCGAGATGATGGGTGTGGCGGAAGCGTTGACGCGTGGGTCTACGTCGTAGATCGCGAATTCGGAGCCGGACAGTGGGTACAGTCCGTTGCCTTGATCGTCTATGTACTCGTTGCTGATTTCAGGCCACTGGAGGTTTGTGTACTGGTGGCCGGCTTTCGCGATGACGAGCGTGTGGACGGGGACGGAGCCGCAGGCTTTGTTGTTGGCCGCGCCGTCGATGTCGCGGTTGGCGGCGACGGAGAGATCGGCGTACATGCCGTACCCGCTGGTGGGTGTGCCGCCGACGTTTCGACACATGTAGTTGGAGATGGTGACGCCTGCGGCCTCGGAGCGGGTGACGTTGACGCGTACCCAGTATTCGCGTGTGGTGTTGGCTGGCAGTGGTTCGGAACTGGTGATCGTGTAGCGTCCTCCGACTGCGGATACGGGTGTGCCCATGTCGAGGGCGTCTTGGCTGGAGCCGATCATGACGGAGTTGATGGTCAGTCCGTATGCGAAGTTTGGCACGAATTGGACGGTGCTCGTGTCGCTGTTGAGGGTTCCCTTGTTGGATGCGGTGATCTTGTAGTCGACGTCGAAGGTGAGTGCGCCCGTTAGGCCGCCGTTGGTGGCGACCGTGTTTTGGAAGCTGACGGATGCGTGGCGTGAGTGGTTCGTGTAGGTGCAGTCGATCATTTGGGCGGCTGCGCTGTGTGCGGCGCCCACGCCCGCGAAGTTGATGGATTTGGTGGCTTTGTTGATGGTGACGTCCACGTCGTCGCCCTCGCCGTTGACGCAGGTGATGTCCGTCAGTTCCCATTGTTCGGTGGGGTCGTCTGTGCTGGTCATGCCTGTTTCGGTGACGGTGAAGTCTGAGTGTCCGACGAGGAACGCCTGGTACGAGGCCATGGATCCCTTGTTGGCTGTGCCCACCCCGGTGGGGGTGATCGTCTGGCTGAGGGAGCCGTTGCCGACCCATCCGGATACTGTGCTTCCGTTTGAGGTTGTGGACGAGGCTGTGGCGCCGGTGGATGCGTCGATGGTGTCCTGGGTGGCGGTGGAGGTGAAGGTGGCGGAGGGTTGGGTGGTGTAGGTGCGTCCGTCGTCGGTGGTGATGACTTTGTGGATGCGCACGTAGCGTTCCTGGTTGATGGTGGCGTACAGGCACGCGAAGGTCATGTTGAGTTCTTGCGTGCTCATGGACGTGACGGGGGTGGCGCCGGCCGGGGGCGCGGCGGGGCAGGAGGCGCTTTGTCCGTTGTTTGTGAATCCCCAGATGGTCATGCGGTAGCGCACGCCGTTCTTTTCCCACACGGTGTCGGGCAGCGTGGAGGTTGAGATGGAGACGGTGTCGTTTGAGGCGGGGGTGCGCAGCGAGATGTCGACGGCGTTCGGCCAGTCGCTTTCGGCGCGTTGCGCGGCCGTCCAGCCCAGGGTCTGGTTGATGTGGCCCTGCTGTCCCTTGTTGTAGAGGTCGTAGCTTCCGTTTCCGACGCCGACGTTTTGGGCGCACACGGTCCGTCCTGTCAGCCATTGGTCGGAGTCGCGTCCGTCCGGGTTGTACAGGCGCGCGGGTCCCGTGAATTTGCCGTGGATCCTACGGCGGCTGCCATTGGCGGCCACTGACCCGTCCGGGTTGGTGTCGCACACGGAGTTGGCGACGATGGTGTAGGCGCCGCCCGCGTGCGGAACGACCGTGGTTTGTGTGTCGTCCTGCGTCTCGGTGATGTCCCACGGGACGATGCCCTGCATGGCGAAGCCGTCGCCTTGGATGCGCAGGTTCAGGTTGCCGTGGAAGTACCGCTGCGGGCCCACATCGGTCAGCGTTTTCTGGTTCCCGCCCGTGCCTCGTTCCAGGTTGTTGAAAATCGGGAGGTTGTTGTTGCGCAGCGTGCCCAGCAGGAAGGGTTGGCCTGTGGAGACCGTGCCGGGGTTGTTGGGTTTGAAGCCCATCGCCGTCTGCTTCCACGGTGCGATCTTGCCCTGGACTGTCGTTTCGTTGTCGTAGAAAATGACGCCGTTCTCCTCCGGGTTTTCGCCCCACGGCAACGAGCGCGTCGTGTAACTCCAGTAGCCCTGCGACGCCAGGGAGGACTCCAACCACTGGGCGCGCTTCCAGCCTGTCCCCTCCTGCATGGATCCGCCCGGCCATGGACCCCACTGATTCAGGGGTTTCACCCAGCCGTCGCGCGACCACATGTTCGCCTTGTAGGTCTCCATGAAAGCGTATTGGAAGACCGAGTTCTTCGTATCTTCGACCGTGCCGTAGTAGACGAAGCGCCGGAAGTTCTTGTCCTGCATGGCGGTTTGGTCGGTCAGGGCGATGCCGGGGTAGGTGCGCTGGGTGGGCGAATCATTGACGACGGAGTCCGAAAAGATCGAGGCGACGTTGCTGATCGTGAACGTGTCGGACCCGGCGGGTTCCTGTGCGGCGTTCGCGGGTTCGGTGTTGAGCGGTGCGGTGAGGCAGACGCCGCCGAGCATGAATGCGGAGGTGGCGGTGCAGGCGATTTTTCGGAGCAGCGTGTTGGCCTGCGACTTGGCGTGGGTCGTGCGCCGAGTGAAGGCTGTCAACAGTCGCATGTGTACTCCGTGTGTCCCGTGGCGTGCGTGATGGGGTGGGGCGGGTTTCGTTCCCGGTTAGTTATCGTCAAACTAATTCGTGAGAATGCTACCCGCGGACGGGTGCGATCGCAAGCGTTTGTCATAACATCACAGTTTGCGAGGATGTGTCAGGATGTCAAAATGGCAGAAATACACTAATTTATCGAAGTCGACCTGAAATCTATGTTCGATGGTAAATGCTTGACAGTTCGTGTGACCGGATGGTCTACAAGGGTGAGCGTGGAGCTTCGTTGCAGTGTTGTATGGGCTATTGGTCCTATGGCGTGGGTGCGGGTGGCTGGTCGCCCAGAGTTTGCCGAGGACGGGGAGTGGCGGACACACTTGCGCGACCGGCAATTGGACCTCTTCGCTCGCGTAGGCGGTTGTTGTGCCTCAGCATTCGACGACGTTGACGGCCAGGCCGCCCTCCGACGTTTCCTTGTATTTGGAGAGCATGTCGTTGCCGGTCTGGCGCATCGTCTCGATGACGACGTCCAGGCTCACCATGTGCCGCCCGTCGCCCCACAGGGCCATGCGCGCCGCATTGATCGCCTTGACCGCGGCAATCGCG
>NZ_LT635869.1:457052-461505 GCF_900128465.1 Actinomyces bouchesdurhonensis
GCCCGGCAGGATGCCCGCCGCCGACGTGCCTGCGTCCGCGCAGTCGAACATCGTGTCGGCGATGCGATCCAGGTAGGCGTTGACGGTGTCGCGTGGGCGCACCGCCTCCTCGTTGGCGCGCACTAACTCGGCGACGCTCAGGCCGGACGTATCGCACGCGGCGAGCAGTTGCGCGCTAGAGGCGAACGGGTGTGGTGCGGGAACGTCGATGCCGACGCCGGCCTGGCTGGATGCGAGCGAGGAAACCTCGGGGTGAAGCGGGTCGTCGTTCGTCTGCAGCATGACGAAGCCGCCGCCCACTGAATAATAGGTGCGCTCCAGGATGACGGTGCCGTCCTCGTCGGTGGCTGTGATCGTCAGCGCGTTCACGTGATAGGGCAGGACAGTGCGTGGGATGAAACGGATGTCCTCGGTGATGCTCATGGGGACGCGCGTGCCGCTGGGCAGCGTGAGGGTACCCGTGCTCGCGAGCGTCGGGAGGATCGCCTCTACCGTCGCGATGTCCACGGTCTCTGGGTCGTAGCCAGCCAGGCCCAGCAGCACCGCGCGGTCGGTCGAGTGCCCGCGGCCCGTCGCCCCCAGCGACCCGAATAGGTTGATCGTGATGCGCGAGGGCGGCGTGAGGGTCGTCAGCTCCGTCGTGAAGGCCAGGCCCGCGCGCATCGGACCCACCGTGTGCGACGAGGAGGGCCCGATCCCGATGCGGAACATGTCGAAGACCGACAGGGGGTGCGGCGCGTCGTGCGCGGCGACCTCGCCGGACACAATGGCGGCGGGGGTCGGGCGCGTCGGCTCGTAGGCGGTCACTGGCGCGTCGAGGGTGACGGGGCGTCGATCCATGCGCCCTATTGTGCAGCTGTGTGGGGGTGGGCGCGTGACGAGGCCGGGGCGGGGTGGGTGGTCGCTGTGGTCACTTTGGTTGTGAGGTTGTGGTGAGAGTCTCCATTGTCAAAGTGGCCTGCGTCGATGCACCTCGCAGAGTCTTACCAGGCAAGTGTGAAGAGCTGCAATAAGGCAATTTTTGGTTACTTGCCATCCGTTAAAAATATTCAAAACGTGAGCATGGTCATCTAGTCGGTAACTAGACGTAATGCTATATAATCGTGAAATGTCATAGAAAGGAGACTTGACTGTTTGTCTGTAACTTATTGCATACCATGGTTGGTCAGATTCCGTTTGATTTTTCGAGTAACCATGGCGTAGCCTAAGGGGCATCAAGGTTTTGGAACAACCGCCCCGCGAGCAATACTGAACAGCTCGACCAATGCGACAGGGGCAGCCCGTCAAGGAGAGAGACTATGAGAAAGAGCCAGCCGCGAGCCGGACACGTGCGCCACGAGCGCCGGGGTTCCTTTGCCCGCGCCATCGCCGCGCTGACCGCTATGGTCAGTGTTACGGGCGTGTTGGTCACCTCTCAGCTCACGCCCCAGGAGGCGCACGCCGCCCAGGAGCCCGCCGCCACCGGCATTGAGGTTGGTCCCGTTCGTGCGGGCATGGGAACAGGCATTATCAATACGTCCGAAACGGACACGACGACTAGTTATCCCAATAACTTCATTCGCTACGGCATCGTGCCCGGAATGTCGGAGACCCCTTTCTCCCAAGCTGGCGTCAACGGCGGCAAGCCGATCACTGACAAAAAGCCCGTTCGCACCCAGCTGGGTGGCACGTTCGCTAAGAACAATGATCTGTGGACCTACATCACTCGAGGCATGCCCTGGAAGTGGGATAAGCAGACGAAGCCTGCCAACAAGCAAAGTGACAGCGAAAAGTGGATGCATGCGCAATGGAAGAAGTGGAATGACGGTGGCGACGCCGAGCTGTGGGCCAACGGTCAGTCTGCCATCGGCTTCAAGCCGAATGACCCGGGTACCGTCCAGCCGGGCCAGACGTTCCTGCTCGGCGCGATCCGCCACAACAACCTGCCGATTCAGGGTGGAGCTGATGTCAAGCAGTTCCTGCACTCCAGCCTGAACATTACGCTCCCGGACCTGCTCGGCAGCACACCTGAGGAATTCCCCTTCGTCAACCAGGAAACCTCCAACACGCTGTCCTCGACGATCATCTATCGCAAGGGCGGTGCCTACATCAAGCACCCCGGTATTGGTGGGACGGGAACCTGCCGCACCGACATCGGCATCAACGGTAAGTCTGCGACAGAACCTGCACTCCCCGCGTCTGGCTTTCAGTACCTGCGCGACGCTGTCATGGACCAGGGGATCTACTACGGTACGCCAAAGTGGGTGACCGATCCTGCGACCGGCGAGCTAGTCTTCATTGGCACGGCCTATGAGCCGGATCCGATCGACCCCTCCGACCGCTCGAAGGGTTACGTCAACAAGCCCGAATCCCAGTCGGGACGCTACTACTGCGTCAAGTACGTGGGCGAGGGCAACGGCGACTACGACCTCTACAGCCAGTACTACAACAAGGGTGCGGCACAGCCCTTCAACCAGATTTCCGGCAAGAGTGTTACGCCTATTGACTGGCCCGGCGCCAAGGGTAACGTCAACGAGAACCCCTACGTCTGGGACAACGTGAAGCTGCAGAAGACGACGTCGGACCAGACCTTCACGAAGAATGGCCGCACCTACCGCCTGCAGCTGTGGGGCTTTACTCCCGCGAACAACCCCAGGACGTTCATTACGCCGGATAACATCAACAGTATCCCCACTGCCGACTGCCCGGCGACGCCTCCGGCGGGCGCCAAGCGCACCGACACCTTCATCACGCAGGAGCTCTCGGTCAACTACGGCTGCCTCTACGGCGTCATCACCGAGGAGAGAAGCGTGCGCATCGTGAAGTCCGTCGAGGACCCCTCGGGTGCGAACCCGACGATCCCGGCCGCCAACTTCGCGGTGACCACCGGCTCCACCTGGGCGGACAACACGAGCCGCACCCCGGCGACCACCGGCACCGTGCCGGGCACGAAGCCCACGGTCTCCTCCGCCCCCGCCAAGACCTCGTACATCTCGGATGCCGACCCGGCCGCGACGCTCACCCCCACCGCCTTCGGTGCGGCAAACGCGAAGTACGACTCGACCTTCATCCCCTTCGAGGTCGGCAACTCCGACTTCACCATCACGGAGAAGGACATCAACACCGGCGGCGAGGACAAGTGGAACCTCAAGGACATCAAGTGCGTCAACGGCATCGGTGAAGACGTCGCCGTGACCCGCACCGCGCGAGGCGTCAACTTCAAGAACGTCGGCGGCGCAGCCTCCAACGAGGCAGCCCCCATCACCTGTACATTCGTCAACGAATACCAGGCCCCCAAGCTGCGCGTCCAGAAGACCATCGAAAACAACGGCGGCGCAGGCGGCGCCACCAGCTTCACCGTGGACTACAAGATCGTCGCCACCAACGACGGTAATCTGGCCGCCAACACCGGCAAGCTCACCGACAAGCCCGACTTCGCTAAGGGCCTCGAGATCCAGTCCGCGAAGATCGCCGAGACCCAGGCGGGCCTGGACGCCGCGTCCGACGCCACCGCCACCAGCGGCGTCTACACGCTGACCGACGGCGTCGAACTGGCTGCCGGCGCAACCAAGGAATACTGGATCCGCTTCGCGGTCACCCGCAACACGGCGGCGACCGGCTACAACGAAGCGAACCTATCCTGCTCGACGGACGGCAGCGGCGTCCCCACCGCCGGCCACGGCCTCTTCAACGAGGTCCTAGCGCAGAGCGGCAAGGACACCGACGGTACGAACAACAACAAGGCCTGCGGCCCCACCGTCCCCCACGACTTCGTGGTGGTCAAGGCCGGCACGCAGAACACGGGCACCACGTTCACCAACCCGACGAACCAGTACACCTACGGCGACAACAACGACGCCATGTACCCCCTCAAAGGCGCAGAGTTCGCGATCTACAACGCCAACCCCAACACGGACACCAGCGCCACCGTCGTCAAAACCCTGACCCAGGCCAGCGCGACCGACGGATACTACTGGAGCGTGGGCGACCTGAACATCGACACCCCCTACTGGCTAGTCGAAACCAAAGCCCCCGCAGGACACTCCCTGCTGCCCCGGCCCTTCAAGTTCACCCTCAAATCCGCCCGAGCCGACGGCTCCGGAACGACCGTTGAGCTTGCATCCGACCTCAACGACACCTCCCAGTGGGCTAAGGGCGCCATCCAAGCCTTCTCCTCCGAACTCAACACCAGCTCCGTGGAACAAGGCTTCATCATCAACGGCACCAACAAAGCAACCCTGGTCGTCAAAGACACCGAGGTTGGCGAGCTGCCCAAAGCCGGCAGCACCGGAATCTACCCCTACATCGGCGTCGCAACGGCGCTCATGTCCGGGGCGATGGTGATCACTGTGGTCACCACCAAGAGGCGAAAGGCACTCGCCTGAGCCACCAAGCGGTCCCGTGACCACGGCGACCCACCATCAAGAAAAACTCCCGACATCACACACACAGGAGAAAGAAAAGCAATGAGCAC
>NZ_LT635869.1:461606-471141 GCF_900128465.1 Actinomyces bouchesdurhonensis
CCTCCCCGACGCAGGCCGCCCCCACCTTCGGCCTGGCCGCCACGCAAGAGCGCGCCCCCTCGCTGGTCGACCTCGACGCCACCAGGACCGGCTCCCTCACCATCCACAAGCTGATCAAGAACGCCACCAACGGCACGGACCCTGGCAACGGCCTCGAAGACACCACCGCGTCCGGCACGCCGCTGGACGGAGCCGAGTTCACCGTTTCGCGCCTGACCAACGTCGACCTCACCACGCAGGCCGGCTGGGAGAAGCTCCTCAGCTACAACGGCGACGTTGCTGCCGCGAAGAACGGCGGCACCGACGCCCCCCAAGTGAAGACCACCTCCGGCGGCGGCCTGGCTGAGTTTGATGGCCTTACCCTCGGCGCCTACGTCGTGGAAGAAACCGTCACGCCCCCCGGCTACGTCGGCTCCAAGCCCTTCATCGTCACGGTGCCCATGACGCACCCGACCGACCTCAACAAGTGGGTCTACGACGTCCACGCCTACCCGAAGAACACCAAGGCCGGCCTGGAGAAGACCGTCAACGACACCGACACCCCCGCCGTCGGCTCCCCGATCTCCTACACCATCAAGTCCGACGTGCCCGGAGTCGAAACCCTCGACTACTACGACGTCGTCGACCAGTACGACAAGCGCGTGCAGCTGCCCGAGGCCAACGTCGCGCTGAAGCTCATCAACGGCAAGACCGGCGACGTCACCCTGACCAAGGACGTCGACTACAAGCTGATCGCCGCCGACGCCCCAGACGGCAAGACCAAGTTCTGGACCGCCGAGTTCACCCAGGCCGGTCGCAAGAAGCTGATCGACAACCGCAAGGACGACACCACTAAGGTCCAGATGGACCTGTCAGGCACCGTCAACGAACCGGTCGGCACCGACGGCATCTACAAGAACACCGGTTACCTGCTGCCCAGCGCCCCCTCCAACGGCTGGACCCCCGGCTCCGGCACCGTTCCCCCGCCGGGAACCCCCAAGTCCGAAGTTGAGTCCAAGTTCGGCAAGGTGAAGATCACCAAGACCTCCTCCAAGGCCAAGCCCGACGGCAGCTTCGACAAGCTCTCGGGCGCCAAGTTCGCGGTCTACAAGTGCACGCCTCAGTCCACCCCCACCGCAAACTTCGACTCCGTCGACGCGACCCTCGACCAGCAGCTAACCGTCAACGGCGCCACCGAATTCACCACCGGCACCGACGGCACCGTCACCATCGACGGCCTGCGCAACAACGACTGGGAGAACAACGAAGACGTCACCAACCCCGGCTGGTACTGCCTCGTTGAGACCAAGGCCCCCGACGGCTACGAACTCCAGACCCGCCCGATCGCCTTCCAGATCCTGCAGTCCAACTCGAAGGCCGACAACACCTACACCCTCGCGACGACCGTCAAAGACGTCCCGAAGAACGGCGGCTTCAACCTGCCCGTCACCGGTGCAGCCGGCATCGGCGTCCTCATCGGAGCTGGCACCCTCCTCGTGGGCGGCGCCGGCGCGATCGCCCTGGCCAACAAGCGCCGCAAGGACCAGGCCGACTCCTGACCCTCACTAGCTAGCAACACACAGGGGGGTGTGGACCCACAGGTCCACACCCCCCACGCGCTACCCACACCCCGCCCACAGCGGAACTACCCTGTCACCAGACAAACCACCACGGCCTCGGCAACGAACGGAGAAAGCGTGAGCACCCAAACGCCCAACCACAAGAAGACCCCCCTCAAACGGCGTCTCCTCACCATCGCGCCCCCCATCCTGCTGCTCGCCGGCATCCTGGTCCTCCTCTACCCCGTCTTCGCGACCCAATACAACAACTACCGCCAAGAAACCATCGCCTCCCAATTCAGCGCAGTCGCGCAGGACGCCGGCCCCGACGCCGTCGCCGAAAACCTACGCCGCGCCGACGAATACAACGCCACCGCCGCCGAATCACCCATCCTCGACCCCTGGCTGGACGCCCAACGCCCCGACACAGCGCCCTACCAGGAATACCTCAGCCAACTCAACCTCAACGACGTCATGGCCACCATCAAAATCCCCGCCATCAACGTCAACCTACCCATCTACCACGGCACCGAAAGCGCGACCCTCGACAAAGGCATCGGCCACCTCTTCGGCACCGCCCTACCCGTCGGCGGCGACTCAACACACACCGTCCTCACCGGACACACCGGCCTCGGCACCGCCACCATGTTCGACCAACTCACCAGCCTCAAAGAAGGCGACGTCTTCTACATCGAAGTCCCCGGACGCCACCTCAAATACCAGGTCACCGACATCCGCGTCGTCCTGCCCAACGAAACCGAAACCCTCAACAAAGTCGAAGGCAAAGACCTGGCCACCCTCATCACCTGCACCCCCTACGGCATCAACACCCACCGACTCCTAGTCACCGGCGAACGCGTCCCCATGGACGAAGCCGCCGCCGCCGCAGAAGCAGCCCAAGTCAAAGGTGCCGTCCTCAAACCCTGGATGATCGCCATCCTCATCGCCGTCGCCATCATCCTCCTGGTCTCCGCCATCANCCTGCGCGACGCCGGGTACGCCGTGCCCGACCATCGCGCGCGCCAGATCCGCCCCGGCGAGCTGGGGGAGTGGGACCTGATCCTCGCCATGACCTCGCGGCACCTGAGCGTCCTGGAGCGCCTCGCCGATCGGACGGGGGTTGAGCACGCGGGGGCGCCCGCGTCCGCTTCCGACCTGGGAGAGGGGCCGCGCATATGCCTGTACCGCGACCTCGACCCCGAGGGCAGCGGCGACGTGCCCGACCCGTGGTACGGCGGCCACCAGGACTTCCTCGACACCCTCGAGGTCATCGAGCGGGTCACGCCGCAGATCCTCCAGCTTCTCAGCTGACGGGTACAGCGCGCTTGGCGGGCTTCCCCCAATGTCGCACGTAATTCCAAAACGGTAAGTTTTGGAGTCCTCTGAAAGCCGCGGAATATCAACGATGTGGATTCAAAGGTTGAAATAGCGGTGAGGGAATTACGTGCGACATTTTTGGGTAAGCGCGGTGTGTGGCGTCAAGATGCCTGTCCGAGGCCGAGGCTCGGCAGATAGAGCCCGCCCAAGATCTGCAGGAAACCGATGTTTTTCGCGGCGCACTCGTGAATCTCCCCTCCTTCCGCGTGCGACACGAGGCCTCGGACCGCCTTCACCGATTCGGGGACCTCCCGCGCGAAATCTCCATTCATGACGTCGTCATAGGTGAAACGCAGGACCACGTACCCGCGCCGGAGAAGTTCGCGGTCGCGCTTGAGGTCCTTCTCGCGCTGCTCCTTCGATGAGTGGAAGGCCCACCCATCCACCTCGATGACGATGAAACCGAGGATGATCATGTCGACCTCGCCGACCCCCTCGATCCAGACTCCTACCTCCGGAGTCAGCCCCATGTCGATCAGTTGCAAGCGGGCAACGGTTTCGAGGATCGAGCGGGCGCGGTCAGTCGACAGGCCGATTGCCTCGCGCAAATGGGGAACTCTGCTGCCAGAAATCGGCAGTGTGAGGGTCGATATGTCGTACAAGCCTTGATTTCGTGCGGCATCGAGCATCGGCAAGGACACCTTGAGAGGCATGCAGACGAGCACACGCTCCAGCACCGTGCCGATACTGGCCACGTGTGTCCGCCTCTCTTCCTCGCTCATGATCTGTTCCCTATGGATGCATACGTCGTCGAAGCGGCGTAGTTTCGACGCGTGCATTCCTCGGTTATACGCAACCGACAGGTGTGTCTTCTGTGGGCGTTCCTCCAGCAGAAGGGGTAGCCCGTATATCTGGGCGGCACTCACGCACGAGAGGCTGGCGTTGTAGACGAAGGCTCGGACTTGGTCCAGCGTGAAGCTGTGCCTGTCATAGATCCAGCCCCGGTAGTGTCCGATGGATTGCGGCAGCATTGCCGGTGTGAGCTCCGCGTGGTGCAGATTCGATAGTTTCGTGATTCCATGGCGTTTACGTAGCTCTTCATTGAGGTCCATGCACATATTGTGCGTCTTTATAACAGTTCATGCGTGTAGTTTGAGAAATCTGTGGATAACTCAGAGATTTCGCACGTAATTCTAAAATGGTAAATTTTGGGGTCCTTTGAAAACCGCGGAATTTCAACGGTGTNAAACGAACAGGACACACACGCCTCATCCAAGGACACACCACCACCAACTGGAAACAAGCCCTCGCCCAACTCACCACCGCCTACCCCGACCGAATCACCCCCTACCTCTAACCCCCATACACAGAAAAATTGACAGGCTCCGCTGAGCGGCCACACGCAACAGGCGATTGCATGCGCACACAGCACGAACTAAGGACGTATATGAACGCACTGAAAAAAGTCGCACGTGGCGAGCGGACGACAATCGTCGTCATTGCACTTGTCGCAGCCGTCGCTCTGGTCCTGGGCGTCGGTGGCTTCTTCATGGCGCGCACGTTCCTGACTAGCACGGACTCGGGAACCACGGCCTCGAAGGCGAGTTCCGATTCAAACGGAGGAATGAGTGGCGACTCCTCGTCCAGCGAGACTTCACAGGCGCCCGACACCGCGCCGCAGTCTGAGGCGGCTGCTCCCACCCCGGAGGCCATGGCCTCGAGCATGCCCCCGTGTGAGGACGGCACCTCTGCGCCCGACGGAACCTGCCTGCACCCAGCATCGGTTCAGTGGCTCGACGACCTCCTGCCCGACCCGTCCACCGTTGATCGCAAGGATGCTGACGCGGTGTGCTCCGCCTACGTCATCACCAATCAAACGTGGGACGCATCGCGCGACGTCACGGACGCGTTCGCGTCCATCCGCGCGAGCGTCTACGAAACGCCCGAGCTGCAGCGTAATCACACGCCGACCCCCGAGCTGGTGAAGGGGCAGGGTGAGTTCCTGCCGCTGGTGCCAAATCGCTCCCACACGACTGTCACGATTGAGAACATCGGCGTCGAAGGCAGGGAATCGACCCGCCGCGAAGGTAATGAGTGGGTGAGGCTCGTCAGCTTCACACGCTCCTACGCGGACGGCTCGCACGAGCCGGTCCGCGCGCTGGTGTTCCTGACCCTCGTCGAGCAGGAGGACGGCACCTGGGCTGTCGGTAACGCCGAGTGGCACTGATTGGCGCGAGGCGCGTGGGACATGGATCTGTGCGGCTGATATACCGTGTGTCCGCCATGCTCGGCGGCCCTCGAAAGTCGCATGCAATTCCTTCCCGGGGTCTTTGATGGACCCTGCAAAAACCGCATGATTTCAACGATCTGATTTCAAATCTTGAAAGAGTTGTGGGGGAATTGCATGCGACATTTTTGGGTAACTAGTGATCAGGGTGGAAGTGTGGGGCGGAATCGCGGGGCGGAAGACCGTGTGGAGGGGCGACGAACGAGGCCGGTATGAATGCGACGAGCCGCCCCGCGGTAGCCGCCCGCGTGCCGTCACGAGGCCTCGGCCCCCCGAGAGGGTGGCTGCCCGTGTGCCGTCGCGAGGCCTCGGCCGCCTCAGTCGGATCCCCTCAGTCGGGCCGACTCAGTCGGGCAGGGACGCCCCCGCCTCGGTGAGGAGGGCGCGAATCTGCTCCTCGACGCCAGCGGTGCCGCGACCGACCGAGCGCAGCTGCCCGTCCGCGCCCGCGATGTAGTGCGTGGGCCACGCGGACGCGCCGTACGTCTGGAAGTCCGTCAGCTCCGGATCCAAGGCGACCGGATACGTGATGCCCAGGCGCGACACAGCGTCGGACACAACCGAGGGGTCGCGTTCGTAGGCCTGCTGGGGCGAATGCACTCCGATCACGACCAGGCCGTAATCCTTGTATTTCTCGTATATGCGTTCAAGCTCGGGAATCTCACGCTGGCAGTTCGTGCACGAGCTCGACCAGAAGTCCACGAGAGTCACCGTTCCGGTCGGCTGACCGAGCGCATTAATCCACTCGGAGGAGGTGAGGGCCGGCAGGGTCCCGCAGTCCTTCCCGGTGCCTCGCGCGCATTGCGCGAAGTCGCCACGCGCCTCGACCGCGGTCTCAGGGTCGCAGGCGCCGGTGTCGCAAGCCTCGCCATCGCCCGCCTGGAGCGAGGCCGTGTAGTCCGGGATGATCCGCTGCAGCGTCGCGGGAGCGTCGGTGGCGATACCGAGAGCGAGTGCGATCATGGCGACGCCGGCGGCGATACGCAAGGGCCGCTGGCGGGACTTCAAGAAGCTCGCTGCCGCTCCTGAACCCGCCATAGCGACGGCCAGCAGTGGGATCGACAGGCCCACCGCGAAGGAGAGCGCTAGGCCCGCGATGCGCCACGTGAACTGGCCGTTGTTCGAGGCGACGATGACCGAGGTGAGGACGGGCCCCGCGCAGGGCACGAACGCAGCGCCGAGCACCAGGCCAAGGCCGAAGCCAGCACCGTCACTCGTTGTGCGCGGCGCCAGGCGCGCGAAGGGCCGCTCCAGGATTTCCATGACTTTGGGGACGATCATGCCGACGCCAACGGCTACCAGCGCCACGATGCCGGCCCAGCGGATCGCCGTCTGTGGCAGGTGGAGCAGGCTCAGCAGCGCCGACCCGGCGACGGTGATCAGCATGAACGAGGTGACGAGGCCTGCGACGATCAGCAGGGGTCGGCGTGCGACGCTCGGCGAGTTGTCGGCGGTCTTGCGCGCGGCGACGGCGGGTGTGCCGCCTCCCTTGCCGAGGGTGATGCCCGGCGCGACGCGGAACAGAGCGGGGTCCACGGCGTTGGTCGGACTCTCAGGGAACGAGGCCGTGGCAGCGTTCGCGGTCTCCTTTCCGCCGGCCGCGCCGAGGAAGAGGACGGGCAGGACGGGGAGGATGCACGGGGAGATGCCCGTGACGAGGCCGCCGAGCAAGCCAAGCAAGAGGAACATAGGTTCACCTTACTTGGAAGTGGTTGAAAATGCGCGCAACATGGTGCCTGAAGGTGTGAAAACCCTGAGGCTTGGGTTGGTATTAATTACCCGACACCCAAAAGTCGCACGTAATTCCCTCCCGAGAATTTCAAACTTTGAAATTGGGCCGTTGAAATCATGCGACTTTCGGCCGTACTCTAAAACTGACCCGGGGGAATTACGTGCGACATGTTGGGGCGCGGGGACTACAACGACAGGATTAAGTCCGCGCGGGCTTTCGTGCGCTCCACGAGCGTCATGTTCGCCGCGTCCACCGTGCGCACCCAGTGAGCCGCGTCCGAGCGGTCGCGACCAAAACTGACGTGCCGGTCGATGAGGCGAGAGGCTAGTTCCTCGAACGGCGTATCAATGTAGACGAGCAAGTCGATGAGTCCGCGCACGTCCGCCCACCCCGGCAACTCCAACCCCAGATAGTTGCCCTCTGTGATGACGACGCCGTCGACCTCGACGGGCAGGGAGGCGGCGACGGGTTCATGCAGGTCGCGACGGTAGTCGGGGGCGAGCACCACGCCGTCCGCGCGGCGCACCCGCCCGAGGAGGGCCACGTACCCGCCCACGTCGAAGGTGTCGGGCGCGCCCTTGTGGTCAGCCAATCCGCGTGCGGCTAGCAAGGCATTTGACATGTGAAAGCCATCCATGGGAGCCATGCCCGCGACAGCGAGGCCCGCCTCAGGGAGGGCGTTGGCCAGTTCCGCAGCGATCGTGCTCTTCCCAGTCCCAGGCGGACCCGTCAACCCGAGCACGCGCACAGGGTGACCGACGCGTGCACGCTCGGCCACGGCCTCGACAATGTGCGTCGTGATCGACGAAACCTGGGTGTCCACCTGCTCCTCGCTCACGGCTGGATGACGGGCAGGGTTGACCAGGGGAAGTTAATCCACTTATCGGTGAGGTGCCACACGTAGTCCGGCTCAATAATGGAGACGGGCTTCTTGTAGATGACGGCGCTGCGGGCATCGACGTGGATGGAGGAGGAGCCGTCCAGCGACAGGCCGTGCTCGTCGATGAGGTCCATGACCATCTTCAGGGTCTTGCCGGAGTCTGCGACATCGTCGACGACGAGGACGCGTTTGCCGTCCATCGCGGAGACGTCCATGAGTGGGGGAAGGAGGATGGGTTCGGTGAGTGTTTCGCCGATGCCGGAATAGAATTCGACGTTCATGGTGCCGATCGCTTTGACGTCCATCGCGTAGGCGATGGCGCCGGCCGGGATGAGGCCGCCGCGCGCGATCGCGACGATCAGGTCCGGGATCCACTCGGAGGCAACGATCTGTCGCGTGAGTTCGCGGGATGCGTCGCCGAAGCCCTGCCAGGTGAGGACTTCGCGGTCNAGTTGAGGGCGCTGCCGGCGCGCTCGCGCCCGCTGATCCCGGGGGCGAGACCGGGGCCCAGTCCGCCGCCGAGCCCGGTGTTTCTGCTGGGGCAGGCGCCACGCCCGCTGGCACCTCGCCCGAAGCGCCCGTTTCCCCCGGTGCTCCCGACGCGGTCGCGGCTGACCCAGGCGCCGCGCCCCCCGACCTGCTGGCTGACGCCGAGAAAATCTCTGACGAGGAGATCGACGCGGGCCGGAGCGCAGCCCTGAAGAAAATACTAGAGGAGCGCGGCAAACAGTAAGCGGGCGGGGCCCCGGCCCGCCGTGTACACGGAGACCGCGAACGGACTCTCCGCTTGGCCTCGGCCCGGCCCCGTGGTTCCTCAACAATGTCGCACGTAATTCCCCTGTGCCTATTTCAGACTTTGAAATTGCATCGTTGGAATTGCAACGTTTGTGGGCTATGTCCAAAAATGACCGTGTTAAATTACGTGCGACTTTAGGGGGCCCAGGAAAGGGGCCGCCCCCACGCGGCCCCGCGCGGGGGCGGGCGCCGCCTCGTCCTCCTCGGGCGCGCAGGTCGGAGACCGCACCCCCGAGCAGATCCAGGAAGCCGGCGAAATCGTCATCGGCATCTTCTCCGACAAGGCCCCCTTCGGCTACATCGACGCCGACGGCAAACCCGCCGGATACGACGTCGTCTACGGCGACCGCATCGCCGCCGACCTGGGCGTCACCGCCAAGTACGTCCCCGTCGACGCCGCCGCCCGCACCGAGGTCCTCGCTTCCAACAAGGTCGACATCACCCTCGCGAACTTCACCGTCACGCCCGAGCGCGCCGAAAAGGTCAACTTCGCGAACCCCTACTTCAAGGTCTCCCTCGGCGTTGTCTCTCCCACCTCCGCTGAAATCACCGACGTGAGCCAGCTGGCCGGCAAGACCCTCATCGTCACCAAGGGCACGACCGCCGAAGCCTACTTCGAGGCCAACCACCCCGAGATCAAGCTCCAGAAGTACGACCAGTACTCCGACGCCTACCAGGCCCTCGAGGACGGCCGCGGCGACGCCTTCTCCACCGACAACACCGAGGTCATCGCCTGGGCGATCGCGCACCCCGGCTTCAGCGTCGGCATCAAGAGCCTGGGCGACACCAGCTACATCGCGGCCGCCGTCAAAAAAGGCAACACCGCGCTGCTGGACTGGCTGAACAACCAGCTCGTCGAACTTGGCGAGGAGAACTTCTTCCACAAGGACTACGAGCAGACCCTCGCCCCCGTCTACGGTGACGCCGCGACCCCCGACGACCTGGTCGTCGAAGGCGGCCAGGACACCACCTCCACCAACTAATAC
>NZ_LT635870.1:0-1077 GCF_900128465.1 Actinomyces bouchesdurhonensis
ATGGAGAGCAGGTGCTTCATGACGCGCTCGCGCGGCACGGCGTCGCACTTGGTGGCCACCGCGATGATGGGCCGTTTGATGCCGCGCAGCTCGCGGGCGATGAACTGGTCGCCGGGGCCGATGCGCTGGTCGGCGGGCAGGCAGAAGAGCACGACGTCGACCTCGGAGAGGGCCTCGCGCACCATGTCGTTGAGGCGCTTACCGAGCAGCGTGCGCGGCCGATGGTATCCGGGGGTGTCCACGAGGACCAGCTGGTAGTTATCCCCGTGCACGATGCCGCGGATGTTGTGGCGCGTCGTTTCGGGGCGCCCGGACGTAATGGCGATCTTGCGCCCGACCAGTGCGTTCGTCAGGGTCGACTTGCCGACGTTGGGGCGCCCGACGATGGAGACGAAGCCGGCGCGGAAGTCCTCGGGGAAGTCCGGTATTTCGATGGTCGCGGCCGCGTCCTCGCGTAGGGATGCCAGCGAGGTCAGCGCCTCGAAGGCGTCGAGGTCGGCGTCTTCCTCGTCCTGAAGGCCCTCGAGGTCGGCGTCTTCCTCGTCCTCCTCAGAGTCGTCGGATTCCTCAGAGTCGTCGGATTCCTCAGAGTCGTCGTCGCCAGCCTCAGCCCCGGCCTCGTCCGAGGTCTCGCCGAGGCCGGCCTCGATCTGGGCGCGAGCGTCGGCTTCCGGGTCGGCGGCGTCGGATGCCACCTCGATGCGCGCGTCCCCGAGGGCGTTGGGGCCGGCCATGAGTTCGTCGTCGGAGGGGAATCGCATGTCAGTTGTCCTTGTCGTCGGCGGGGCTGGGGTCGGTGATGAGCGCAGAGTCGAGGTCGAGGCGGCACAGGATCGTGGAGACTTGGCGGCGGCGCCCGCGCGCCTCTTGAGCCGTCATGAGCACGCCGGCGAGTGTACCGGTCGCGCCGGGCAGCGGAACCTTGCCGATGGCTTTGGCGAGCAGGCCGCCGACGGAGTCGACGTCCTCGTCCTCGATCTCGCGGCCGAGGAGCTCGCCCAGCTCGGAGATCGGGTATCGCGAGGGGACGCGCCAGACGCCCGGCTCTGTTTCCTCGGGCTCGATCGAGTGGCGGTC
>NZ_LT635870.1:1178-4060 GCF_900128465.1 Actinomyces bouchesdurhonensis
ACGAAGAAGGAGTTGAATTCGGGGTATTGGGCTAGGACCACGCCATTTTCCGAGGCCTTGGATACTGCCGCGTTGAAGTCGTAGCGCGAGGCGGTGGCGGGCAGGTTGACCGCGTAGTTCATGACCTCGTCCTGGGCGCGCGCCTCGGAGGTGATTCCTGCGACGCCTTCCGCGTGAGTGGGGGCCCCGAACGCGGTGAGGGTGAGGCCGACTGTGAGGGCGGCCCCTCCCGCGATGAGGGCCTTCCATGAGCGTTGATGCATCAGAGTTCCTCGTTTCTGTGCTGCTGTGCTAACGGAGACGCGGCCCCTGGTCAGTCCAGACAGCGCGTCATCCAACAATGATTCCAAGGTTGCTGACAAACCTCATAGAGGGTTTCACATTTTAAGAAGTCTTGACCTTCTCAGGATTGGGCGGGAATGTCCGACTGTCGGAAGCCGACCAGATGTGAGCAAGCCCCGAATTCACAGGCGCGACCGGCGCACCTCATGAGGGGCGATCAAGCCTTGACACTCAACTACCGATCTTGCAATTCGTGCCGACATTCAGACCCAGGCATCGCACAATTGGCTTGACACTTTGGCGCATTCTGAAATATCTCATCATGCTTACACTGCACTCTCCGCCGTTTTACTTGTTTCTACCGATGTCATTACACATGGACATTCATCTTGACAGTTCCACTGTGACCCATCATCAGACATGTGATACGGTCAGAGACGGCAGTCATACCCGAGTGATGGGAGGCACCGATGCCAGCATCCGTTTACGTGAGCTTTGACGCGCCCGAGGGGGTGCCAGCCACGCCGAGGCGACTGCATGCTGCCCTGTCGGCGGTGCTGGACCTACCGCCGGGGGTCAGCCCAGCGAGGGCGGCGCGGTTTCCGACGCTGGCGCATCGACCACTGCATGGGGCGGGTGGTGTGAAGCCGTATTCGCTCGGAGAGTTGAGTCGTTCGGAGTCCAGGTTCGGGGTCGAGGTGCGCTTCTTGGACGATCGCCTGGTCGACACGCTTGACGCGTGGCTGGCGTGGGGTGGCGTCATGCGTCTCGGTGCGGGAACCGAGGATGACGCGGTGCTGGTTGCGACTGAGGGTCAGATCGTTAACCAGGCGTCGTGGGAGGAGTTGGCGCAGCGCGATCAGAACACCACGTGGGAGGTGCGCCTGGTGACTCCGACGACGTTTTCGTCGAAGGGGAATCATGTGCCGAGCTTGTCTCCTGCGACGATTGCGACGAGTTTGCAGCAGCGCTGGTGGGCGTGGAATCGGAGGCTCGCTCCTCCACGCATCGACCGGGATGCTATGGCGAGGGTGCTGGCGACGCAGGATTTCACGCGCGCGTCCATGGTGTCGCTGGCGATGCCGCGCAACGCGGGCCAGGGCCGCTTGAGTTCGCGTCGGNTGCCCGCCAGGGAGATGTCGCGCCCGGTCACGAGGAAGCGGACGTGCGGGAAGCCCCGTTCGAGGGCGCGCAGAACCTGGTCTGCGACGCCGAGGACCGTGATCGGGTCCATGTCTGCGGGGATCGTGACGCGCCCCGTGGTGTGTGCGAGGGTGGCCGCCGCGAGCGTCGGCGCTGTGTTCTCCGTAGTCATACTGCTTTTATTCTACTCTGCCGCCCCATCTTCCTCAGCCTCATCACCTTCGTATTAGCCTGTGTCTATGAACAAACAGGCCATTCACGGGGAAGCTGTCAGCGACGAACAGATTGATGCGTGGGTCGCAGAGGCAGAAGCCGGGTATGACGTTGAAATGCTGCGAAAAAACGGCAGCTTCACGCAATGAAAGCACGCCCACAGTATCTCTCCCTCCTGGAATATTGAGCCATGCCCACCCTCGAAGAACTCGTTTCANTCGAAGCTTTCGGGTTCGCCGACCTCGTCGACGATCTCGCGCAGGTCGGAGATCAGCTCGGCGCGCACCTGCGCCTCGGTGGGTTCGGGGGTGGGGCGCGAGGAGCGTAGCCGCTTCAGGATCGGGTCGGCCAGGTGGCTTATCTGTACCAGCCGGTCGGCGAAGCGGCTGCCCGCCAAGCCGATACCCTCGGGGTTACGCGCGCCCCATTGGGCGGGCAGGAAGGAGACGAAGAGGAGTTGCAGGGCCGCGATGACGGTCACCGCGACGAGGGCGACGCCCCACCACGGCAGGCGTGTGGCGACCAGGACGATGGTACCCATGACGGCGTAGACGACCTGCCAGAAGGTACGGAACGCGCGCAGCGACAGGAGCGTGCGGCGGCGGCGTTCGACGAGGCCGTACAGGAGGCGCGCGTTGCGTCGTTCCTCCTCGATCAGGTCTTCGACGCCGGCCAGGGTCAGACGCTGAATGGCCTGTTCGACGCACTGGGCGAGCGAGGCGAAGGCCAGGGAGATGAGCGCCAGGACCAGCAGGGCGATCGAGGGCACGTCCAGGATCGGCGAGGCCGGGGACGCCTCCAGGGGAAGCGTGAGGGTCATCGGGTGGCCAGGAAGGTGAGCAGGAGCTTGCGCTGGAGCGCGAACATGACTTCGCGCTCGGGGTCGGTCGCGTGGTCGTAGCCGAGCAGGTGCAGCATGCCGTGCGTGGCCAGGAGGAGCATTTCCTCGGCGGCGCTGTGGCCGGATTCTGCGGCCTGGCGGGCGGCGACCTGCGGGCAGATGCAGATGTCGCCGAGCATGCCGGGGGGCGTGGGGCGGTCGGCGGTGCCGGGGCGCAGCTCATCCATGGGGAAGCTCATGACGTCGGTCGGGCCGGGCAGGTCGAGCCAGCGCACGTGGAGGTCTTCCATCGGCTCGGGCTCGATGAAGATGATGTTCACTTCCGCGTCGGAGCTGACGTGCATCTGGTCGAGCACGTAGTCGGCCAGTGCGGAAAACTCGGCTTCGTTGATCTCGTAGTCGG
>NZ_LT635870.1:4085-18819 GCF_900128465.1 Actinomyces bouchesdurhonensis
CGCCAGTGGCTGGCACCGTGGGGGCGGCGCCTCGCGTCGGGAGCTCCCCTGTCGACGGTGTCGATGCTCGACGCGCTGCGCTCGATGCTGCCGTGGCCGGCGGCTGCTCGCCTGGACGAGCTGGCGCCCGAGAAGCTCCCGATTCCATCCGGGGGCACGCGAGCGATCGACTGGAGCGGACCGCACCCGGTGCTCACCCTGCGCGTCCAGCAGGCCTTCGGGTGGACGGACACGCCCCGGCTCGTGGACGGGCGCGTGCCCCTGGTGCTGCACCTGACGGACCCGGCGGGGCGCCCCGCTGCGGTTACCTCCGACCTGACGTCGTTTTGGGCGGGACCCTACCGGGACGTGCGCGCGCAGCTACGCGGGCGCTACCCCAAGCACCCGTGGCCCGAGGACCCGCTGCACGCGCAGCCCACGAACCGCGCCAAGCGGCGGAGCTAGCGGACAGTGCGCGCGGGCACGCGGAGCCTCACTCGGAGGCGGAAGCGAGTCAGCACGGCGACTCGACGGGGATTCCGCTCTTGCGCGCCGCGTCCGCCATGCGCCTGTCGTAGGTGACGATGGCTTGAAGATCGCGACCAATCGACAGCGCGGCGGCCAGGTGCAACGCGTCGAGACTGCGCAGCTCCACGGGCAGGAGCCGCCCCGCCAGGTCGAACATCTCAGTGTCGAAGGTCAGCGTGGAAAAACTCCACAGAAGCTGGCGCACCTGCGAAGCATCCGCCCCCCGGCGCACGCACGCGCGCATCAGCTCCGTGCGCGACAGTTCACTGGTCCACAAGCCGCAGTCGGCCCGATTGATGAACGTCTCGAGCGCCTCCGTCCCCTCCTCGGGGATGATGAGCTTGACCAGCGCCGACGTGTCGAAGTACAGAGCCATTAGTAGCGTTCTTCGTCGCGCAGTTGCTGGAGAACCGGACTGAGCGGAGGCCCTGTCGTCGGCTTCGTCGACGCGCAGTACTCCTCAAAGCTCCGAGTGGCGGGGGTTATCAACCCGCGCTCGCGGAGGCGCTCGATCGATGAGCTCGCAAGGGGACTCATCTGCGCGACCGGGCGGCCGCGATCAGTGATGGTGATGACCTCGCCGGCGGCAACCTTGGCGACCACCTGGGAAGCGTTTTGACGCAGTTCGCGAATACCAACAGTCTCCATGTGCTACATGGTAGCACATGGAGCGTGGTGACAAACGTCGTCAGTCCTGCAGTTTACCGACGATGCCTCTCCCGTCAGGAAGGTTCTTGGACGGCATCTGATAAGTATCGAGGTCCGCCATGGCGGGGCGCTCGAGACCCAAGTCGCGCAGCTGCTGGTAGGTCGACATGCGCACGGGACCCAGCTCGGCGACCGGCTGGCCTTCCTGTGTGAGCGTGACGACTTCCCCGGATGAGGCCCGCGCGAGCGCGGCACCTACATCCTCTTTGAAATCACCAATATCTAGAGCCCTCATGGCTCTATTCAAGCATGCCGGAGGCACTTTCAACGACCGGCAGGACCACACTATGACACACCGCTCCAATACAACAGCCAATCGATAGCTACCACACCTTCTCTGGGTGAGAAGCAACACGCGCGCACTGTTCACCCTGTGGAATAGAACGGGCGCTCATTCGTTCTAGATAGCATCACCTCACAAACTCAAGGAGAACCATGTCCACGAACGCAATCGAGACCGTCGACCTGCTGGTTGTTGGCGGCGGCAAGGCCGGGAAGTCTCTGGCGATGGAGCGCGCAAAGGCCGGCTGGAAGGTCGCCATGGTGGAGCGCCGCTTCGTTGGCGGCACCTGCATTAACGTGGCCTGCATCCCCACGAAGTCGCTGGTCAACTCGGCTCGCCGCCTGAGCGACGCGCGCACGGACGCGTCGTTCGGCATCGTCGGTACGCAGGGCGCGCGCGTGGACCTGTCTAAGCTCCGCGCCCACAAGGAGGGCATCGTCGGCGCCATGGTGGCCGCGCACGAGAAGATGTTCGCGGCCCCGGGCCTGGANCTACGGCCGCGATCCCGCGCGCTAAGACGCTGCGCTACGCGGGCGAGGGCTTCTGGAAGGGAGTCGTCGACGCGAAGACGCATCAGATTCTGGGCGCCACGCTGATCGGCCCGAACGTCTCCGAGGTCATCACAGCCGTGCAGGTCGCGATGGCCGGAGGCCTGACCTACGAGCAGCTGCGCTTCCTGCCCGTCGCGCACCCGACCATGGGTGAGGGCCTGCAGGTTCTCTTCGATTCGCTGAGTTGACCACCCATCGCACCCAGGGGGGCACCGTGGGGGCGCGCCCGGATCTCTCCCGGGACCTGTGAGAGACGACGGGGCGGGTCCGAACCGTGCGTTCGGACCCGCCCGCTTTATCTAGCTCTCAGTCGAGCGCGAGGACGCGTAACCGGGGAGGGGGCCACGGCCTCGTTAATCGAGGCTCAGGGGCGCAACGCACCCGAGGAGCCGAAGGTGTACCACGTGCCGTCGATCTGGACGCGACCGGTCACCATCTGACCGGACTCGTTCAGGTAGTACCAGGTGCGACCGTCCTTGACCCAACCGGTCGCCATCGCGCCGGAATCCTGCAGGTAGTACCAGAAGCCGCCGATCTTGGTCCAGCCTGACGCCATCTTGCCGGAGTCCGTCAGGTAGAACCAGGAGCCATTCACCTGGGTCCAGCCGGTCACCATCTGACCGGAGTCATTGAGGAAGTACCAGGCGCCGCGGTCGTTGACCCACCCGGTCGCGGCACGACCGGAGGCACCCATCCAGTGCCAGGCGTCATTGTAGAAGGCCCAGCCGGTGACCATGAGGCCGTTGGCATCGAAGTAGTAGGTGTCCTCGCCGATGACGAGGGGGCCATTCTTCGCGCAGGTACTATCCGCGTAGCAGTACTTCCAGCCGGCAGCGTCGTTAACCCAGGCGCCGCCTTCGTGGACTGACTCGTCGACGTGGAAGTGGACGGAGTCAGTCACGTCGTCATCCGCGCGCGGATCCATGTTGCGACCTTCGGCGCTGACGGTGACGGATGAGAGGGGATTCTCTCCGATCAGCGAGGCCGTGTCGTAGGGGCCGGCGAGCAGAACAACCTGGTTGCCAGTGAAGTCACCGGTGCCTTCGACCGTGACGGGATCCTTGTCCATGACTTGCAGGGTGGCCTTAGTGACGGGGCCAGTGACGGTGGCACGCACCCAGATGGTACCGCCGACGTGCGCGTCAGCCAGGGGACGCCAGTCGGTGCCGCCGTCGAAGGAGTACTCGACGCTGCCGAGGATCGGCTGGGGCTGATCCTGCAGGACTGCCGCCAGGGCGTTAACCAGGCCGGCGCCACGGTATTCCTTGCCGTCCGTGGGTTCGGCGAGGCGGTTGAAGGTGTAGCCAGCCTGCTTCTTCATCAGGGCGCTCACCTCGTCGACCGTGTAGTCGGGATGGATCTCCTTGATCAGCGCGGCGACGCCCGCGGCGTGCGGGGATGCCATGGACGTGCCCGACAGGTAACCGAAGGGCGGCTCCTTCTCCCAGGTGGGCAGGTCAGACCAGATGCGCTGGCCGGGGGCCGCGACGTCGACCGAGTTCTTGCCGTAGTTGGAGAAGCCGGCGCGCTCGAGTGTGGCGGTGGCCGGGTCGGTACCGGTGGGCAGCTTGAGGGCGGAGACGGACAGGACGGAATCGTTCAGCATGGCGGGCACGTCGATGCCGCCCGCGACGTTACGCTCGACGGCCGCGCCGTCAACGTCGTTGGGGGATTCGTTGTCGGTCGTCGGGTTGTCGTGGTCGTCGTTCGAGTTGCCTTCGGCGGCGAAGTTAACGACGCCGTGTTCCTTCGAGTAGCGTACCGCGCGCGAGGCTGCTTCGAGGCCCGCGGCCTGGGAGGCTTCGTTGGGCATCCAGAAGGCGTAGGGGTCCATGTAGTAGCTGGAGTTGGACACGTCGACGTCGTGTTCGGCCGCCCAGTCGAAGGCGCAGGCGACGTACTCGGGGTAGAAGGAGCCGGCCTTGTTCGAGGTCTTGATGGCGATGAGGGTCGCGTCGGGGGCGACGCCGTCGACGCCGTAGGCGTTGTGGGAGGCGGCGATGGTGCCGGCGACGTGCGTGCCGTGGTAGTGGTCATCCTTCCAGGCGGAGGGGTCCTGGTTGGGGATGCCGTTGACCTGGCAGCCGACGGAGCGGGAGGCGTCGATGCGGTCCTTCAGGTCCTGGTGGTCGGGGTCGATGCCGGTGTCCATAACGGCGACGGTGACCTTTTCGCGGGGCACGTCAACCTGCTGGGCGTCGACCGCGCCGATGGCGGCCAGGCCCCAGGCGTTGGCGTCGCCCTCGTCGGGGGTGAAGTCGTTGAGCTGGGAGTCGGCGGACAGGCCGGTGTCGTGGACGGCTGCGGCCTCATTGACGGCTGCTTCTTCGGATTCGGTCTTCGTGGGCTGTTCGGTGCGCACCTCGTCGCCGGTGACGGTCTTAAAGCGGGTGGGCCCGATGGAGTCGTAGGAGATGCCGCCGTCCACGAGGCTCTTGCCGAGGTCGGGCGCGTATGCGGCTTTCACCGATTGGACGAAGAAGGAGTTGAATTCGGGGTATTGGGCTAGGACCACGCCATTTTCCGAGGCCTTGGATACTGCCGCGTTGAAGTCGTAGCGCGAGGCGGTGGCGGGCAGGTTGACCGCGTAGTTCATGACCTCGTCCTGGGCGCGCGCCTCGGAGGTGATTCCTGCGACGCCTTCCGCGTGAGTGGGGGCCCCGAACGCGGTGAGGGTGAGGCCGACTGTGAGGGCGGCCCCTCCCGCGATGAGGGCCTTCCATGAGCGTTGATGCATCAGAGTTCCTCGTTTCTGTGCTGCTGTGCTAACGGAGACGCGGCCCCTGGTCAGTCCAGACAGCGCGTCATCCAACAATGATTCCAAGGTTGCTGACAAACCTCATAGAGGGTTTCACATTTTAAGAAGTCTTGACCTTCTCAGGATTGGGCGGGAATGTCCGACTGTCGGAAGCCGACCAGATGTGAGCAAGCCCCGAATTCACAGGCGCGACCGGCGCACCTCATGAGGGGCGATCAAGCCTTGACACTCAACTACCGATCTTGCAATTCGTGCCGACATTCAGACCCAGGCATCGCACAATTGGCTTGACACTTTGGCGCATTCTGAAATATCTCATCATGCTTACACTGCACTCTCCGCCGTTTTACTTGTTTCTACCGATGTCATTACACATGGACATTCATCTTGACAGTTCCACTGTGACCCATCATCAGACATGTGATACGGTCAGAGACGGCAGTCATACCCGAGTGATGGGAGGCACCGATGCCAGCATCCGTTTACGTGAGCTTTGACGCGCCCGAGGGGGTGCCAGCCACGCCGAGGCGACTGCATGCTGCCCTGTCGGCGGTGCTGGACCTACCGCCGGGGGTCAGCCCAGCGAGGGCGGCGCGGTTTCCGACGCTGGCGCATCGACCACTGCATGGGGCGGGTGGTGTGAAGCCGTATTCGCTCGGAGAGTTGAGTCGTTCGGAGTCCAGGTTCGGGGTCGAGGTGCGCTTCTTGGACGATCGCCTGGTCGACACGCTTGACGCGTGGCTGGCGTGGGGTGGCGTCATGCGTCTCGGTGCGGGAACCGAGGATGACGCGGTGCTGGTTGCGACTGAGGGTCAGATCGTTAACCAGGCGTCGTGGGAGGAGTTGGCGCAGCGCGATCAGAACACCACGTGGGAGGTGCGCCTGGTGACTCCGACGACGTTTTCGTCGAAGGGGAATCATGTGCCGAGCTTGTCTCCTGCGACGATTGCGACGAGTTTGCAGCAGCGCTGGTGGGCGTGGAATCGGAGGCTCGCTCCTCCACGCATCGACCGGGATGCTATGGCGAGGGTGCTGGCGACGCAGGATTTCACGCGCGCGTCCATGGTGTCGCTGGCGATGCCGCGCAACGCGGGCCAGGGCCGCTTGAGTTCGCGTCGGATCCCGGCCCACGAGGGCCACCTGCGCATCAGCGGCGTCGAGGGCGCCGAAGCGACCCGCGTCTTCTCGCGCCTCATGGCCCTGTCCGCATACACGAACGTCGGCTCACACACGAGCTTCGGCATGGGCGTCATAGACGCTGTGGCCGCGTAACCCGACAGATTTGAGGAATTACCATGAAGAACAAAAAGTATATCATGGCAGCGTCATAGGGTGTAAGCAATTCCGTGTAGCTGCGACACTCTTTGGAGGTGGGTCATGGGGTGATGTCGGATGCTTGGCCTTGAGGATCGCTTGCCACACGGGTCCCGAGGGGACGTATCGGGCCGAGGAAGGCGGCAAAGCGACGCACGGTCAGGTGTCGCCCCAAGGAGCGCCGACGATTGGACCGTGATGATGTCCTTCGCCGACGCGTGATCGCTGATTTGTCCCAAGGGCACACTCCCCGCCAGATCAGCGCACCCCTGCACGAGGAGGCGTGTGACATACTGCCCTCCATGGATACTTCTCCCAAAGCCCGGGGCACGATTAGCCACGAGGCGATCTTCACGTGGAGCAGACACCAACCCCTTCGCTGGGGAGAGCCAGGTTGTCACGACCGACACGTCCATCGGCGCCTCGTCCCACATCGGCGACAGCCCACAGCCAGGACAGGGAGCTATCCGAGAGCTACGTCAGCTCGTCAAGGAATTGCGGACGAGCCTTCATGGCGTGAATGAGCAGCTCGCCGCCACCATCAAAAACCAATACGACCATCTCAAGAACACGTCCAGACTGGTCGATACCCACCACGAGCCATCTCCTGGGATCGTCCTCATCGTCGAGGGGACGTGAGTTCAGGGCGTGCTCATACGCGTACAGGACACCCTCATCGGTGAGCCTGTCGCGCCCGAAATGCTTTCGAGCGCTGGCGTGAAGCCTAGGCGACATGGGTCCACTCGCGCACTGCCGCGCGAATCGCGTCAGAACGGCTCCCAATCCCTTCCAAGGCGGCGCGCTCCATCAACGCCCTCAACATCCGCTCATCCAGGCGCACCGTCACGGCGACGCCCGGCCCCTTCCCCACCGGAGGACGCCCCGGGCGCGGAGCCGGCAACTCAGCCAGGTTATACCCGCGCTCGGCCTCATCAGCCCACGCCTGAATCTGCTCATCAGTCACAGGAACTCCGCGAAGAAGACGCTCACTCATAGCGAATATCGTATACGAAATTCATCTGTCACACCACGATGTCGACGTCACCATCGCCGCCAACACCGCCACCGACGACAACTCCCCTCCCCCACGCCCACGCGGCCATGACAGCGGAAAGGCCAGAGATGCGCGCTCTGCACCCCTCCCCCACGCGCGAGGGGCCGCGCACGAGCTCTCGTGCGCGGCCCCGTTTCGTCCCAGCCAGAATCCGTCAGCCGGCATCCGTCAGCCGACATCCATCAGTCGGCATCCGTCAGCCGGAATCCGTCGGGCTACCGGCTCACGTCAGCAGGTGGCCGTTGCGATCAAACACGTAGCGCTTGCCGTCGATCCAGCGCGGGCCCGTGACCATGGCGCCCGACGGGGACAGGTAGTACGTGTACCCGCCCTCCGTCAGCCAGCCCGTGCGCATCGCTCCCGACGAAGGATCGAAGTAGTACCAGGTGCCGCGAATCCTCGCCCAACCCAGCGCCTGAGCGCCGTCGCGCCCGTAGTAGGACCACTGGTCGCCCTCGCGGTACCAGCCGGTCACCACGTAGCCGCGCGCGTCGAAACGGTAGATCTTCCCGTCGATGCGCAGGCGCACGTTCACCGGGAACGTCCCGTCCGTGTACCGCCACCACTTGCCGGCCCGGCCGTACACCCAGCGCCCAGCCCCGGCCTCGTCAACCGAGGAACCCCCAGAACCAGACCCCTCGACCGTCACCGTGACCTCCGCGCTCGCGTCGTCGTCGGCGCGCGCATCGTTATTGCGCCCGAAAGCCTCGACGCGCACCGTCGTCTCGCCGCTCAGCGACGCACCCGCCACGGGATGCGACACGTCCACGCCATCGGCCTGCAGCGTCACGCCCGAACCCGGGAACTCGCCGCTCCCCTGCACGGTCGCCACCTCGTGGCCGCCCACCAGCAGGCGAGCCGACGTCACCGGCCCAGTCACGCCCACGCGCAAGGACACGCGCCCGGACACGCTCTGCCCGGACACCGGCGCCCACGTCGACCCGTCCGCCGAGTACTCGACCTCGCCCACGACGGGACGCGCCTGATCCTTCAACACCGCATCCAAGACGCTTGGCATGCCCGCGCCCCGATACTCGCGCTCCCCCTCAGGAGCGGCCAGCCGCCCCCAATTCGACGCGGAACCCGCCTGCTTGCGGGCCAGCTCCACGATCTGAGCGGAGCCCATCTCCGGATGCACCTGCCGCAGCGTCGCGATCGCGCTCGCCGCCACCGGAGCCGCCATCGACGCGTNTCGACACGGCCAGCGCGTTCGGCATCATCGCGGGAGCCATGACGCCGCCGAGCGTGTCACGCTGGAACGGCGCCCACGCGTCAATCGGCGAGGACGCATCCGTCTTCGGCGGATTATCCAAATCGATGCCACTGGCCCCGGCGTCCACCACGTTAATGACGTCCTTCGACGCCGCGTAGTTGATGCCTCGGCGCACAGCCTCCAGGCCCGCGGCCTGCTCCGGGTCGCCCGGCATCCAGTACTTCCACGGCGAGACCAGGTAGTTGCTCGCCGTCACGGAAATCCCATGATCCGCCGCCCACACGAAACCGCACACGACGTACTCCGGGTAATACTGCCCTGTGGTCGCCGACGCCACGTTGATCGCCGCGACGTTCAACGTCGGATTCACGCCCGGCACACCGCTGGCCTCGCCCGTGCCGGCAATCACCCCGGCCGCCTGCGTGCCAACCTCCGCGCGACCCGAGCGCCACGCCTCAGGATCCCGATTCGGCATGCCATTAGAGTTGCAGGACACCGACAAGGAATGGTCAACCTTCCCCGACAAGTCCCCAACCGTGTCATCCACGCCATCACCCATGACGCCCACCGTCACCGGCGCGCGCATAACATCCACGCCCTGCGCGTCGAGGGCACCCACCGCCTGCAGGTGCCAGTCCTTCGCATCCGGCGGGGTCGGGTAAACACCGCCCACGTGAGGGTCCTCCGGCACCGGCGGCTTCTCCTCGACACTCGGGTAGGCGGGCGCCTCCAGCTCCTGGGACACGATGGCCTCGTTGCCCACGACGGGAGCCTGACGGGTCGGACCCACCGAATGGAAGGAAATACCGGAATCCGCCAGCGCGAACCCCAGGTCCATCGCGAAAGCAGCCGACGAGGACTGGACGAAGAACGTGCGCAAAGCCGGGTAGGACTCCAACACCATTCCGCCCAGCAACGAGGCCTGGTAGAGGGCGCGCTGGAACGTGGCCTCATCCGCGTCGGCGGCCAGGTTCACCGCATAGTTCTGGGGCATCTGCGCGCTCGTGCGAGGCACGGACATGATGCCCGGCGGCACAGGATCGACAGGGACGACACCGCTGCCCTCCCCCGGGTCGGGCTCCGGCTCCGGCGTGGGCACAGCGCCCGGGTCACGAGCGACCGTGAACGACACGGAACGACTCACGTCATCGTCAGCGTGCCGGTCCGCGTTGACGCCGAGCGCGCTGACCTGAACGCGGGCCATCACGTACTCCTCGCCCTCGGGGATGAGGGAAGCGAGATCCACGTCGTCGACCGTCACGGTCGTCGGCTCATCAAAGTAGCCGCCGCCACCGGGCGCATGCGCCTGCGCCACGCCCGCGACGTCCACACTCAACATGCTCAGGGGCGAGCGCGCCGACACGCGCACGCTCACGCGACCGGCAGGAACCACCTCGTCACGCAGATTCGTCCACTCTCCCCCGCCCACGCGGTACTCGACCATGCCGAGCGTCGGCTGCGCCTGATCGTAGACCACCGCGTTCCTCGCACTCAGGAAGCCACGGCCTCGATACTCGTTGTTATCCGCCGGCAGCGCGAGCCTCCCGTACTCGTAGGCCCCCTGCTTGCGCATCAGGTCGGCGATCTGCTCGCCCACCAGCGCGGGGTGGGTCGACTTCACGAGCGCGGCGACGCCACTCACGTGCGCGGCAGCGACCGCCGTCCCCGACATATACCCGTAGTTCGAGGGGACCATCAGGTTCGGGAACGTCGAGTAGATGTCCCGTCCAGGCGCGGCGAAATCGACGCGCATGAAGCCGTAGTTGGAGGTGTCCGTTCTCTTCAGGGTCGCCCGGAGCGGCTCCGCGTCCGGGTCCACCATCTCGAGCGCACTCACCACGGCGACGCCCCCGACCATCGCGGGCACCATCGTGGCCCCCTCGACGTTACGATTCTCAATCGGCGTCGAGTCCGTGGGCGACGAACTGTCCACGGTCGTCGCATCGAGGTCCAGGCCATCGTCCCCAGCGCCCGACAACACGGTCAGTCCGCGCTCCTGCGCAGTGTAGATCGCGCGCACCGCGGCCTCCAGGCCCGCGGCCTGCTCGGGGTCGTCAGCCTTCCAGAACCGCCACGGGTCCATCTGGAAGGAATTGTGGACGATGTCCACGCCATGGTTCACGGCCCAGTCGTAGGCGCACACGAGGTACTCGGGGTACAAACGCCCCTTGTCATTGACGGCTTTGATGGACACGAGGGTCGCATCCGGCGCGATACCATCGATACCAATGTCGTTATGGTTGGCGGCGATGATTCCGGCGATGTGCGTGCCGTGAATACCGTTGTAGCGCAGCGCCTCCTCGCCCACGTTGGGGATTCCGTTGACATCACAGGACACGGACCTGGACGTATCAACCCGGCCCGCCAAGTCGGGCTGCTCGACGTCGATACCCGTGTCGATGACGCCGACGGTGACGGGCGCGCGCGGCACCNTCCGGAGAGAACGAGGCCGACTCACTCTGAGCGAAGACGGTGTGCAATCCGGGGTACTGAGTCAGGAGTGTTCCCCCGACGCTGGGGAGGAGTTCAATGACGCGCGCCATCGCGTTCTCGTCGGAAAGCTGGGAGAGGTTGATGGCGTAATTCATGAGACCCGCGCTGGATCGGGCGGGCGCGACCAAGCTGGGGGCGTCCTCAGCTCTGGTGGACGGGGCGGTCATCGTAGCGACGCTCATGGACAGGGCGATCGCTGCGACGACCCCTATGCGTGCAACGTTGCGGCGCATGGTTCCTCGACTTTCAATTGTGCCTGCGCGTGGACAACTTTGTCCATGCAGTAACTATCATCCATACATTTGACAACGCAGACAACTCTAAACATCAATCCCACTAATTACAAGCAGTATCAAGGCATAACAAGCTCAACACTTAACTACACAATTCTCACATAAGCACTACATGTCAGACCGAAATGAAGCAAACTATGACCATCATGTCAGCTACGTGAATCATCCACTTGACTGATCTGCATGAATGCCACACCATCACCCGCCAGCAAACGCACGCGAAGTCTCCCCCAACAAACCCGAGGAGACCTCGTCAATACACGCGACTTCAGACCCGCACGACGAGGCAGCACCCCAACAAACCCGAGGAGACCTCGTCAATAATGGGCGCAGTGCACCGACAGTCACGAATGAGTGCCCCCTGGAGGAGTGACGTCAACCTTCACCCCACGCCACCACGGCACCCCAGCCACCACCCCATCCACGCACGAAACCCATCTGCGGGCGGCGTAGGCCAGTCGGGTTCGAAGCCGAGTCCTGCCGGAGTTCCGGGAATACGGTCGCCCAGGAAGTACGTGCCCATGCCATCACAGTGCTCGCCAACGATCGTTCGAGACTCGCCCAGCCCACAATACAGGACTCCCGCTGCCGGATTACGTCTGCAGGCCACGTTTTGCGCAGCCACAAACCAGACAGCGCGACGCCCCCGCGAACGTGAGCAGCGTCGGCCTCGTCGAAGGAGCCGCGCTCCCGGGTTTGACACAGCAGCAGGCGGGGTTCGTGGCAGCGGACAGACGCTAGGGCCCATTCCAAGGCGCGCCCGGGCAGAACACTGCAGACCGCCGGGCACTGGAGGCACTTGGCGGGTCGGTGCGGGCTTGGGGTGCCTGGGGAGGGCTTGGTGCACCCGCATCCACAGGGGCGCCCTGCGCGCCACCTCATCAGTAGATCCGCTTCGATCATCCACGAATCGAACACAGGCCCACTCAATTCAACCGCACACCATACTGCCCTCGCGAGCACGCCCTCACGCAGAAATGTTCTCACCCGGAGACACCGCCACCTACACACCCCCACTTGGAAACGCCGCCACTTGGAAACGCCGCCACCTACACGCCCCCACGCGGGATCAACACGCGGACACGATTCGGTTGTTGTGAACCACCGCTTCCGCCTCAGCTCAAACTCATTGTTCCGTCGCTCCGCGGCTTCGTTTGCTCCGAGGCGTTGTTGGTGTTGTTTGACGAGGTGGGGGTTCGGTTGTGGGGGTGGGTGCACGTTCGTGCGGGTGAGGTGGGAGAACGTCCGACTGTAGTTACAACGTATTCTTATTGTTATGCATCGTCTCCGCACATACTCTTGCGTGATAACAGGGCACACTGCCGACGATGGTGGTGCGCCAGAGGACACCTCGTTGTGGAGGTTGAGAGGCCATGATGGTTCCACCCCTATCCGAACGCCCCGTCACCGACGAAGACGAGGAGCAATTCCGCCGCGAGTCGGCGCCGCGCAAGTACACCCTGCGCCAAAGGTGGGCCAACCACCGCGCCGAGGTCAAAGCGCGACGCCCCAAGGGCGCCCGGGCCCGCGCCCGCGCCTGGCTGCACGTTGAGCCGTTCTATTGGGGGATGCGCGTGGTCTACGTGGCCCTCGCCGCGGGCGCGGTCTTCGCGGTGTACATCAACGGGGTCGCCGAAGGCTGGTGGCCAGCCTGGGGCGAAAGGCCAACCGTCGCAGCCACCACCACCCCGCCCATCAACCCCGCACCCACCGCACCCGCCACAGCCCCCACCGAGGCGGCGATGTCGGGCGGCTACCAAATCGGCCCCGACGGCATCCTCGTACGCCCCGCCGAACACGCAGCATCCACCTACACCAAACCCGAACTACCCGAGGAGGCCAAAGAGAACACCGAAAGAGGAGCAGAACTCGCCGCAGAACACTATCACGCACTGATGGGATACACCTGGAACACGGGTGATACGTCGGCACTGTTGGGTATGTCAGATCCTGGCTCGACTTTTGCAACCTCTTTCGCCGACGATGTTGCCAAGCTGTACTCGAACGGCTGGGCTTACGGGAGCACGTCAGAAGTTACTCACATCGTTCGAGTTGAGCCTATTCCCGAGAACGGCAACGATGTGCACCCAAACACAATCGCAGTTACCTTCCAGCTCTCCTCAAGAACTGGGGTCACTTGCCAAGGTCAAAGAATAGTGAAGAGAGATCAAGAGTATCAGTCACTACTAACGCTATACATGACATGGCAAGACAATCGTTGGCTTGAAACACAAGGGAACTTGATTACAGATGCTGGTAAGTAAATCAATTCACGCTGTGTTCGCAACACTCCTATCTCTCTGCTATTTCATCAATACAACTTCCGCTGCTAGCGCACCATTTGATGATGATCCACCGGATCCATATACCCAGCGTTCCGACGCGTCCGGACGATCAGTAACGACTTATGCACAGTCGATCACACAGCAGCTCAATAGTACACTCAGGCAAAATGCTGATTCGACTGTTGGTGATGACAGAGCCCTGAACACGGCTCAATCTGAGCACGCCAGCGATCCAGATTCTGATATTGACTGGGAGCATTGCGGTTTCGACATCACCGACCCTTCGCTACCGCTGAAGTTGCGTGTGGCAGTATGCGCCTATCCGCCACCAGAGACTCCTGAATCTCCCCTACCTGAGAAGCTACCTACAACGAGAGAGATTCTCTATTCGGCGGCAGCCGTGATTCGTGCTGATGGGGCGGGTTTGCGTAAGCGGCCCGACGGTGTGTCATATACGAACCGGTTCGTCCCCACGATCGTTTCGGTCACGAACCCTACCCAGACCCACGTGATCAATCTGCTGGGACGCGATATTACGATCACGTTGACGGCGACGAACTATGAGTATTCCTGGGGCGATGGAACCCCCAACACGATCACCACCTCCCCGGGCCTGGCGTGGGAGAAAGGTATTGATCCGAACAATGACCCGCGTCTCATCCACCACTACTACACCCCACCCCAAGGCTGGCGCTCCATGCTCGATGGCCCCTACCCCCACGAAAACCGAGAAATCACCCTCACCACCACCTGGAGCGGGACGGCCACCAATCCTTTCACGGGGGAGACCCAGACGATTAACGGCCTGGTCACCACCACCGAAACAACAGGACCCTTCCCCCTATCCCACCTCGTCATCAACAACACCGACACCTGGGAAGAAAAACAAGGCCACTAGGCCGGAAACCACGAGAGAGGAAGATGCATCATGATGGTTCCGCCGTTGTCTGAGCGTCCCGTCACCGACGAAGACGAGGAACAATTCCGGCGCGAAACGGCACCGCGTAAGTACACGCTGCGTCGGCGGTGGGCGGACTACCGCGCTGAGGTCAAAGCGCGGCGTCCCAAGGGAGTGAAGGCTCGTGTGCGGGCGTGGATGGACGCCGACATCGTGGACTGGGGCATCCGCACCTCCATCACCCTGCTCATCATCGCAGGCTTGTACGCCCTCTACACCAACGGCGTCACCAACGGCTGGTGGCCAGCATGGGGCGGCAAACCCACCACAGCCGCCACGCCCACGCCACCCACCGCCAGGCCCGCACCCACCGCACC
>NZ_LT635870.1:18942-23534 GCF_900128465.1 Actinomyces bouchesdurhonensis
CCGGGCCTGGCGTGGGAGAAGGGCATTGACCCGAACAATGACCCGCGTCTCATCCGCCACTACTACACCCCGCCCCAAGGCTGGCGCTCCATGCTCGATGGCCCCTACCCCCACGAAAACCGAGAAATCACCCTCACCACCANACAAAACACAGAAAGAGGAGCAGAACTCGCCGCAGAATACCTCCTCGACACACTCACCTACGCGTGGAACACCGGAGACACACAACCATTTGGGAACATATCGGACCGTAATGACAATTTCCGAAATGACTTCATATCTGGCATTAATAGCCTATATTCGCGCGGTTGGTCATACGATAATCGAATTACAATTGATCATATTCTACGCGTCGATCCACAGGCCGAAAACGACGGAGACATCCCTCCCAATTCAGTACTAGTCGTTCTATTGGCAACAACATCAGCTGGCACAACTTGCAGAGACCAGAAAGTTATTTCCTCTCCGGATGAATCGCAGATAGTATTTGCTCTGTTGATGACCTGGCGAGACGGAACATGGATCGAAACCCAAGGCGGTTCGGAGAAGACTCATGGACAATAACAGCACCCTTCGAATTATTATATCGTTACTGACCGGCATGTTCTTTTCGACAACACTGCTAGTGTCAGGTACTGACGCAGCCGACCCTCCATGTATTACTCCGTACTTTGATGCTGAGGCCAGTGGCACAAATATTGCCATCGCATTAACACAAGCAGCGCAGCAGATTTCCAACGGATTCGTTCCACAGCGCTCAACCGTTGGGGACGACAGGGCCCGCCGCACGGCCCAATCTGAATACGACGAGCGTGCGAGTACACACGTTGATTGGGCTCACTGCGCCCTGGCAACGAGTGACACAACGCTGCCAGTTGAGAGCCAGATGATTGTGTGCGGTTACCCACCCTCAGCTTCAAACGAGGGAGATCAAGCCCCGCAACCGCCGACCACGCGTGACATCCTCTTGGCTGCTGCGACCGTGATTCATGCTGATGGTGCGGGTTTGCGTAAGCGGCCCGACGGTGTGTCGTACACGAACCGGTTCGTCCCCACGATCGTCTCGGTCACGAACCCTACCCAGACCCACGTGATCAACCTGCTGGGCCGCGACATCACGATCACGTTGACGGCGACGAACTATGAGTATTCCTGGGGCGATGGGACCCCCAACACGGTGACCACCTCCCCGGGCCTGGCGTGGGAGAAGGGCATTGACCCGAACAATGACCCGCGTCTCATCCGCCACTACTACACCCCGCCCCAAGGCTGGCGCTCCATGCTCGATGGCCCCTACCCCCACGAAAACCGAGAAATCACCCTCACCACCACCTGGAGTGGCACGGCCACGAATCCTTTCACGGGGGAGACCCAGACGATTAACGGCCTGGTCACCACCACCGAAACAACGGGCGAGTTTCCGTTGTCTCACCTGGTTATCAACAACACCGACACCTGGGAAGAAAAACAAGGCCACTAACGGATAATTCCTGACGCACCCCGGTTCCGTCGACTTGTCTCAACGCTCGGCATCCGCAATCACGACGCCGAGAGCCAACCTACAACGAGGCAAGGTCAGAAAGGCAACAACGATCCCGATAGGTTGTGAGCGTCCGGATCATCACCTCCTATCCTGATCGTCATTTCCTAACCAGACGTGGCGCCCAACGACCTACCCCTCCGGGCGAGCCTCCACAGCGACAAGTATTCCGGCCCAACAGTTCGCGTTATGGGACAAAGAGTGTTAGTCGGGGCTCGGTCCCAGTCGCCGTCGAGGGATGGGTCGTCGGGCTAGCGCGCTCGCGTCGCAGCGCCTCAGACGGGATGCGCCCCATCGGGAGGATTGCACCTGAACGGGAGCATTCAACCCGTTAGGGAGCATTGCACATGATCAGTTGGGGTTGAATCTTCCCGATCAGGTGTGACACCTCATCGGCAACAAGCCTCGCCTGGGAGCTGGCCGCCCGTCGTCCCTTGTCATTGCCGGCGACTCCCCACCGGTGTTTATCGGCGCCCGTCGGGCAGTCCTGCACCGGTGAGGGAGCGTGACACCAGGGGTAAAGGTGGGGGTTTTACACCATTAGAAGCCTCTCCTCGGCGTGTCGTCGGCGTGTCGCGCCTCTAATGGTGCAACTCCCCCCGCTTGGTGGCGACGTCACCGGCAGGCAAGTCACGCACGGGTCCACGTACAGCGCAACTCCCCCCGTTTACTGTCGGTGAGGCCGCGGTTCAGGGCAGCGCCGCCCAAGTCGCAAGCCACCTCGATGAAACACGTTGACAATGGGCTGTCGTGGGCGAGATGACCTGCGTTGTGGACACAACGGCGCCACCTGGTGCGTCGCTCGCACGCGAACCGCCGACAATGCGCGTTAACCCCGTGACACGCACGCCAACCCCAAGATATGCGCCTGGGCGGCGCCGCCGCGCATGCCATCAGACCCCCACGCGGATTAGAGGGCCCACGCGCGGATTAGAGGGCCCACGCGCGAATCAGCGGACCCACGCGCGGATCGGGGGCCCGCGCCCGTAATAGCGGACCCAGGCGCGAAGTGTCGGATCCACGTGCGCGGCGAGGAACGCAAGCAGCTCGCGCTTGGAGCAGTTTCGCATGCAATTCGATTGGGTGAACTTTCAACAGTATCTACAAACGTTGTAATTCCAACGATACGGTTGCGCGGTGAGACACGGTGTCGGGGGAATTGCATGCGACATTCGTGGAAAGCTCGCCGGGCGGGAGTCATGCGCTGCCACCCATAGCACCGCCGGTAGCGCAGCCAGCGACGTGCCAGCGGCATGGCACGGTGAATACCGTCGCCGCAAACGACCTGCCCAAGCCCCACCGAGACAGATCAAGGAGCCACGCACAGACTCACGATAAAACAAGCACCCACACGCGGTGCAGCGTCTCGCCCACCCAGGGACCACGTACAGGCTCGCAATGAAACAACCACCTCCAACACCGACTTTCCCACACCAACAAACCAAAAAGTCGCCACAAACCAACACGTTTTGTCCTTTAACCCGGGCTTGGAGGCGACGCGGCGAGCGACGCTCGCGGCGCGTGCGGGTTATAGGACATTTCGTGTTGCTGGGGTTAGTCCCAGGTGTTGTGGTAGGGGGTGGTGTGGTGGAGTTCGTTGAAGCAGATTGCGTCGCCCCAGCCGGGGATGGTGGCGGTGGCTTGGTGGGTTTGACAGGCTTGGTACCAGGCATTTTCGAGGGTTGCGTCGGTGGGCATGGTGGCCAGGATCCTCGCTGCTGGCTGGGGGTGTGGAGAGTGGGTGTAGCACCACCAAAACACGGCTTTCATGCGTCGGGTCAGGCGCATGCCGCGGTGGTCGCGCAGCATCTGGCGTAATTGGGCGTTCGTGCTTTCGATCTGGTTGGTCATCGCGGGCATCGGGTGGGTCCAGGTGGGGTCCAGGTAGGTGAACAGGAGCCCCTGGGAGATGAGCTTGTTGAGGCTGTTACGAGCCCGAACGAGACGTTCGTGGGTGTATTCCCATCCCCCCTCAGGTCTGCGTGTTTTCTCCTCCGGGAAGCCTTTCCAGCGCGTGCACCACCCCTGGTAGGCGTCTATCCATTCCTGGGCGCCTTCGATGTCGTGCACGTGCGTGAGCTGGCGCCCCAGAGCGTACAAGCTACGCGAGGCTTCCAGTTTGGGGCGCGTTGTGGTGGCTTGGCGGATACGGCAATACGCGTGGAAGGTACAGCGTTGAACGCGCGTGGTCGGCCAGATGTTCTTGCAGAGCCTGTCAATTTTTCTGTGTATGGGGGTTAGAGGTAGGGGGTGATTCGGTCGGGGTAGGCGGTGGTGAGTTGGGCGAGGGCTTGTTTCCAGTTGGTGGTGGTGTGTCCTTGGATGAGGCGTGTGTGTCCTGTTCGTTTGTTGGCGGGTTTGCCAGCGTCTGTGAGGCGCTGAGCGGCTCGTTTGTCTTCGATGTTGCAGATGGCGAGCCACAGGAGTTTGACGGCGGCTTCTTCGCTGGGGAAATGCCCGCGGTTCTTGGTGATTTTGCGTAGCTGGTAGTTCAAGGACTCGATAGCGTTGGTGGTGTACACGACGCGGCGCAGCATGGGCGGGAACGCCAGGAACGGCGTGAAGCGCTGCCAGGCGCGCTGCCAGGTCGCAACGGTTTGGGGGTAGCGCGCTCCCAGGTCACTGGCCGCGAAGTCTTCCAGCGCCTCTCGGGCGGTTTCTTCGTTGGGCGCGCTGTAGACCCGCTTTAGAGCCGCGGCGACGCTCTTACGGTCCTTGTAGGACACGAAACGCATGGACGCGCGGATTAAGTGAACGACGCAGGTTTGGACCATGGACTGGGGCCAGGTCGCTTCGATGGCTTCGGGCAGGCCAGCCAACCCGTCGCAGCACACGATCAGGACATCGCGTAGGCCTCGGTTGGCCAGCTCGGCGCACACGTGGGCCCAAAAGGAGGCGCCTTCATCGGCTTGGACCCAGATGCCCAGCACGTGCTTGACGCCCTCCATGTCCACTCCTACCGCCAGGTGAGCGGCCCGGTTCTCCACCCTGTGATCGCATCGGACTTTGATGCGGATCGCATCCAGGTAGATCACCGGGTAGAACGCTTCTA
>NZ_LT635870.1:23708-27791 GCF_900128465.1 Actinomyces bouchesdurhonensis
CCCCGGAGCGGCGCGCCACGACGCAAACGGGGGCCGCGCACCATCGGTGCGCGGCCCCCGCCTTCGAGCTCGACCACAATCCGCTGGGAGGTCGGACTTGGCCAGGCACCTCCATGGTAGCCCGAAAACCCCTCAATAGTCTGAGGAGATCATTCAGCCCACAGGAAACACCCCGTCAGCTACGGGCGCGGGCGACGAGTTCGTCGAGCCGGTCCCCGTCAGCTACGGGAGGAGCCTCCCCTCAGCGTCGAACGAGTAGCGCGTGCCGTCTATCCACCGGCTGCCCGTCACCATCGCCCCAGAAGACGACAGGTAGAACCAGGAGCCGCGATCACGCAGCCACCCGGTGGCCATCGCGCCATCAGGAGACAGGTAGTACCAGGAGGAACCCACCCGCACCCATCCGGTGGCCATCGCACCGTCAGCAGACAGGTAGTACCAGGAGGACCCGTCCCTCACCCAGCCGGTGCGCATCGCGCCGGACGACGACAGGTAGTACCAGGTGTCGCGCACCTTCGTCCAGCCGCTCGCCATCGCACCGCTCAAAGGATCCAGGTAGTACCACGAGCCGGCCACGTGGACCCACCCGGAGGCCTGACCGCCTGACGGCCCATAGTAGAACCAGCGGCCACCCTCGTACACCCATCCGGTCACCATGTACCCGTGAGCATCAAAACGGTAGATCGCCCCGTCAATGCGCAGCTGCGTGGACGTCGGATACGTCCCGTTGTCGTAGCGCCACCACCAGCCGAGCACGCCGGACACCCAGCGCCCAGCCCCGGCCTCGTCGGGCCCCACGTGATCGGGGCTCACCGTGAACGGCACCTGCACGGTCGCATCGTCGTCGGCCCGCGGGTCAAAGTTTCGGCCGAACGCCTCGACCGTGACCGTCGTGGCGCCCGCGAAACGCCCCGCACCCTGCGGGTGCGACACGTCCACGCCGTCAGCCTGCAGCGTCAGCCCGGGACCGGAGAAGTCCCCACTCCCCTGCCCCGCCGCGATCTCGCGATCGCCCAGCAGGAGGCGCGCGCTCGTCACGGGACCGGACACACTGACCCGCACCGAGACGCGACCCGCGACGGATTCACCCGCCAAGGGCATCCACGTGGACCCGTCCGTCGNTTCTTGCACGCCCTGGCAAAGCCGCTGCCCCCGTCGGTGACGACCAGGGCTGGGGGCGCGATCCGGCTCATAAGCGCGCTCCAGGCCCGGGAATTCTCACTCCTGGCCGCGTACCAGCCCAGCACGCAATCGGGTGTTTGGGCGATGAGCACCACGACGCCTGGGCCCAGGTGGATGCCGTCAACGAAGATGACCTCATGAACCTCATCGATGATCGGGCTGAAAGGCCATAACTGCCACAACGGCTCACAACGCCGACGAAACGAACGTCCCCCACCAGGCAAATCCACCTGACGACACCTGCCAAGGAGCCAGGCCAAGAACTCATCAAGATGCTTGGCCGTGGAGTCGATTTCGTTCAGCGTCGTGATTTGGCAGGTTTTACACCGCCAGCGCTGACGACCTGACGAAGTCCTACCGTGACGGATCATGGGACAGCCACACACAGGGCATGATGCAGTATTCACAGGAACGAGGCAAACACGACCAACTAAAAAAGTAACTTTCCCGCGCAACAAAGCCGAAAAGTCACCCTTCCAGCAACACGATCTGTCCATCCTCATAGTTGGTCCCAACCAACTAAAACACCGACTTTCCCNGCCGCCTGCGACGTCCCGTACAGGTTCCCGTAGGCCTTGCCGTACCAGCTCGTCAGCGGCGCGTAGATCTTCGCGCCGGGAGCCGCGAAATCAATCGTCGAGGCCCCCCAGTTCGACCAGGACGTCGGCTCCAACACGCCGGTGGCCGGGTCCGCGCCGTCGGGCAGCTGCAACGCCGACACCGCGAGGGTACCGCGCATCATCGACGGCAGGTACACGCCGCCCTTCACGTCCCGCTCGTAAGCGCCCCACGTGTCCCCCGGCGACGAATCGTCGGTCGCGGGCGGGTTATCCAGGTCCGTCGTCCAGTTGCCGGCAGCCACCACGTTAATGACGTCCTTCGACGTCGAATAGTCGACCGCACGCTGGACAGCCTCCAGGCCGGCCGCCTGCTCCGGGTCGCCCGGCATCCAGTACTTCCACGGGTTCACGTAGTACGAGCCATTCGTCACCGAAATACCGTGCTCCGCGGCCCACACGAAGCCGCACACGATGTACTCGGGGTAGAAGTAGCCGCCGTTGCGCGACGCCACGTTGATCGCGGCGATCGTCAGCGTCGGATTCACGCCGTCCACGCCCACGCCGTCATGCTTGGCGGCAATCGACCCGGCCACGTGCGTCCCGTGGGTCGCGTCGTCCCAGCGCCACGCGGCAGGATCCTGGTTCGGGATGCCGTTCACGTTGCAAGCCACCGACTTCGAATGGTCCACCTGGCCCGCCAAGTCCGGAACAGTGTCGTCAATGGACTGGTCCATGACGCCCACGGTCACGGGGGCGCGCATGACGTCCACGCCTTGGGCCTCGAGCGCGCGTAGCGCCTGGAGGTGCCACCCGTTGGAGGTCTGCGGGTCGGGCGTCACCCCGGCCTCGTCGCCTCCCTGCGCTCCGCTAGCCCTCGGCGGCCGTGATCGTGAGGACGGTTCCGGTGAGTCGCTCGCCGAGCACCGACAGGGCGCGCTCGCGCTGACGATCATTCAACGCGCTCGTCGCGCCCAGATCCAGGCTCAGCTGAACCCGCGAATCCGCCGTGTTGACGCCCTGGCCGCCGGGATCCGACGCGTGGGAGAAGCGCTCTTCCAGCTCCCCTGCGGGTACGACGAGGCCGTGCGGGCAGCCGGGCCCAGCGGGAATGCGCAGATCGTCCATGGGACCAGTGTGCCACCGGCGAGCCGCGGTGGAGCACTATGCCCTGCCCCGTCCTCGTGAACCCGAGGGCGCTGAACGTACGTAGGAGCCGTCGTACATTTATACGTCGCCTCTCACGTATGACGGTCAGGCCAGGAGCGCGCAGACCCGGTCCTTGAGGTCGGGCAACACGTCGGAGGCGAACCAGGGGTTCTTTTTCATCCACATCTGGTTGCGCGGCGAGGGGTGGACCAGCGGGAAGTACGTGGGCAGATAGCCTTTGTAGTCGCGCACGACGTCCGTGAGGGAGGCCGAGGACTTCAACTTCAGGTAGCGCCTGGTCGCGTACGCGCCGACGAGGATCGTCATATCCAGGTGCGGCATGAGCTCGAGCAGGCGCGGGTGCCATTTGTCGGCGAAGTCCTTGCGGGGTGCCAGGTCCCCACTCTTTCCGGTACCCGGGAAGTAGAAGTCCATGGGGACGATAGCGAGCTTGCCCGAGTGGTAGAACGCGTCGCGGTCGACGCCCATCCAGTCGCGCAGCCGGTCGCCGCTGCGGTCGTTCCACACGATGCCGGTCTCTTCTGCGACTCGCCCCGGCGCCTGACCGACGATCATGATGCGGCAGTCAGGCCCTGCGAAGAACAGCGGCCCCACGCCTCGCTTCGTGTACGAGGCGTTGGCCGGGTCTGCGGCAATCTCCTCGGCGATTTTCTGGAAGCGCGGATCCGTAATCTCCGGTGTCATACGCTCAGGGTATGCCACCCCGCGAGCGCACGACCCCCGGCGACTGGCAGGTCACACGCTAGTCTGCGTCTGCCACGCGGGCGACGTCGGAGCTCGCGCTCGGCGCGAGATCACCGCGCTCGACAGCAACCTCACGCGCTTTCTTTTCCAGCCTGCCCAGCTCGGCCACGGTGTAGCCGAGGTGAGAAACCCCCTTTTCCAGGCTTTGCCTCAGCTTCTTCTGGCCTCTTTCTTTCGCCCCCTTCAGGGTCTCAATCGTGCGCTTATCAGCATCGATCGCACGCTCCAAGCGCGCCTTCGACTCCTCGATAATCCTCAACGCCAGTGTCGGCGTTTCCTCCACAAGCACCGAACACTGGGCGAGCCACTCGACACACCCTCGCTTCACTTGTTCGGCGTAGTCCTTGCTCAGCGCTCCCACGAGTGCCGCTCCTCCGGAAGCGGTCGTCAGGCCCAGAACCGCGCCCCCTCCCGTGATGATCGCGCTTCC
>NZ_LT635871.1 GCF_900128465.1 Actinomyces bouchesdurhonensis
CTGCGCGAGTGCGCCCTCGAGGCGTGGACCCGCGCCCAGCGTGACCTGGCCGCCACCCCCGGCAACCCCGCCGCCCTCCATTTCGGAGGGCGGCGGGCCCGTCGCATGCTCGACGATGCGCGCGAGCAAGTGGCCGTGACCCTGGGAGGTGACATCCACGAGGTGGTCTTCACGTCCGGTGCTACCGAGTCCGACGCCCTCGGCGTGATGGCTGGCGCCCGCGGCATGCGTGAGCGTGAGAGCAGCCGTGACCTCATTGTCGTCTCCGGCCTCGAACACGACGCAGTCGCCCACCAGCGCGAGGTCGCTGCGCGCGAAGGATTCGCCTGGGAGATTCTGCCCGTGGACGCGGGCGGTATGTCAGTCCTGCCCGTTGTCTCCGATGATGATGCGCCAGGAGCATGGGATGGGCGCATCGCCCTCGGATCCATGACACTGGTGTCCTCCGAGATCGGTACGATTCAGCCAGTCGCAGACTTCACAGCCCTCGTCCACGCCAGCGGAGGCCTCGTGCATTCCGACGCTGCCCAGGCGATCCCGACTCTGGACGTTTCCTTCTCGAATCTCGGTCTGGACCTCATGAGCGTCGGCGGACACAAGGTCGGCGCGCCCGCAGGCATCGGCGTCCTTCTCGCCCGGCGAGGCATCCCCATGACGACCGACCGCCCCGGCGGCGGACACGAGCGTTCGATACGATCGGGCACACCCGACGTTGCGGGAGCCTGCGCGCTCGCAGCTGCTCTCACCGAGGTGGTTGCCGAGCGCGCAGCCTTCGCTGCCCGCGCGCGCGGCTTGCGTGAGTACCTGCTGTCGCGCCTGCCCGGCGACGTGCGTGCGACGGTGGGGGAGTCGGCCTCGTCGAGTGCGATCAT
>NZ_LT635872.1 GCF_900128465.1 Actinomyces bouchesdurhonensis
GGGTGGGCCCCGGACCCTCATGGTTCCGGGGCCCCCCCCAATCAGCTATCCGCTCAAGCCCGCGCGCCTCACCGCAGCCATCGGCGAGATCACCCGCCGCGCGTGCACGCCCGGCGCGCCCAGGCCTCGTTCTCAGAACGCCGGGATGACCGAACCGTCCGACCAGGTCTGCTCAATGTACTGCTTGACCTGATCGGAGTGCAGGAGCTCTTCAAGCTTCGCAATGGCCTCAGCCTTATCCGAACCGTTCTTCCACACCAGGACGTTCACGGCAGGGTTGTCCACGGGTGACTCGACGACGAGGGCGTCGCTGCTCAGGCTCAGACCACCCTCCTGCGCGAAGTTTCCGTTGATGACGGCGTAGTCGAAGTCCTCGAGCGAGCGCACAAGCTGCGGCCCATCAACCTCATTGAAGGTGAAGTTCTTCAGCTTCGTGACAGTGTTGATGTTGACGTCGCCCTCACCCTCGGGGATGGACACGAGGCCCTGGGTGGCCAGCAGGCGCAGCGCGCGCTCCTGGTTGGAGGTATCAGAGATAATACCGATCGTGCCGCCGTCGGGCAGCTCATCCAGGGACTGGTGCTTCTGCGAGAAGACGCCGAGGGGCTCCAAGTGAATGCCCGCGCCAGCCTCAAAGTCGTAGCCAGCCTGCTTTTCCGCGTTCTCCAAGTAGGGGACGGTCTGGTAGAAGTTCGCGTCGAGCTCACCATCGTCGAGCGCCGCGTTCGGCTGGACGTAGTCGGTGTACTCGACGACCTTAATCTTGATGCCGGCATCCGCAGCCAAGTTGTCGTTCACGTAGTTCAGGATCTTCGCGTGGGGCGAGGGGGTCGCGCCCACGGTCAGGGTCACGACGTCGGAGGAGGTGGACCCAGAGCCGCCGCAGGCCGTCAGACCCAGGGAGGCGACGGCTGCCAGGGCGAGGGCCGCGAAGGAGCGATGACGCATGATGCTTCTCTTTTCTGTGTTCTTCAATGGGATGGGACGAGGCCTGGGCGGCCTCGGATGGACGAGATGGAGTGAGCGCTGTTTCAGCGCGCGCGGTGATCGAGTCTGCGCGACACGAAGTCGCCGATCAGCTGGATGACCTGGACGATGACGATGATCGCGATGACCGTGGAGATCATGACGTCGTCCTGCCAGCGGTTGTAGCCGTAGTTGATGGCCATCTGACCCAGGCCGCCGCCGCCGACGGCGCCCGCCATCGCGGAGTAGCCGATGAGCGTGATTGCCAGCGTCGTGATCGACTGGACGAGGGCGGGCAACGCCTCGCGGATGAGGACACCCCAGCGGATCTGCCGGTTGGAAGCGCCCATCATCTGGGCGGCCTCGACCTTTCCGGGGTCGACGGCCAGGAGGTTCGTCTCCACGAGTCGCGCGAAGAAAGGCGCGGAGAGGATGACGAGGGGCACAACGGTTGCCAGGGAACCCGTGGACTTGCCGACGATCATTTTGGTGACCGGAATCAGCATGATGATGCCGATGATAAAGGGCAGGGAACGCACGATATTGACGACGAAGGAGAGGGCCTGATACACGCCCTTGTTGGGGGTGAGGCCGCCCTTGCCGGTCTGGACCAGGAGGAGGCCCAGCAGCGTTCCGATGACGACCGCGAAAACGGTGGACAGTCCCGTCATCATGAGGGTCTCGAAGATCGCGGGGACGAACTTCTGGGTGAGGGCAGGGTTGTCCAGCCACGTGGGGTCACCCTTGCCCGTGGGGGCGAGTACACTGACGGCACTCGCTGCAGCGAGGTAGGCGGTGGTCATTGGTCCCTCACTTCCGCGTGAACGTCATTCTTACGCAGCTGTTCGATGATCTTGTCAGCGTGGTAGGCAGGCACAGTCAGAGCCAGTCGACCAACCTGCACACTCCCGAGGGATTCGAAGGTTCCCGCAGTGATGTCCGCGCCCATGGACGACGCCAAGCGCAACACGGTCGCGCCCGTGGGCACGCCCGGGTGAGATGTGAAAACGACGTCCAGGAGGACAACACCCGGGTCGACCGCGTCTGACCCGTGCGAGCGTTGGTGGGAGGGCAGAGCCGGGACCGTCTCGACGACGGGCATGGGGACCAGCTCGCGGGCGAGAGGCGTGGCCGGGTCGGCGACGACTTCTTCAAGGGTTCCGGTCTGCCGGACCTTGCCGTGACCGAGGAGTGTCACGAAGTCACAGATTTCGCGGACGACAGACATCTCATGGGTGATGATGACGACGGTAACACCCGAGACGTCACGGACGCGGCGCAGCAGCGACAAAATCTGCGCAGTGGACTCGGTGTCGAGGGCACTCGTGGGCTCATCACACAGAAGGACGCCAGGGTTGTCAGCCAGGGCTCGGGCAATACCCACGCGCTGGCGCTGACCACCGGAAAGCTGGGAGGGATAGGAATCCCCGCGTCCGGCCAGGCCGACGAGTTCCAGCAGTTCATCGACGCGGGCGCGACGCTTGTTCGCGGGGACGCCCGCCAGCTTGAGCGGGTAGCCAATATTGTCGGCGGCTGTGCGCGCGTCGAGAAGGTTCGCGGACTGGAAAACCATGCCGATGTGGCGGCGTGCGGCCCTCAACTGTGAGCCGGACAGGGTCGACAGGTCGAGACCGTCGACGACAATACTGCCCTCGGTGGGTTTCTCGAGGGCCGTCAGGCATCGGATGAGGGTGGACTTGCCTGCGCCGGATCGACCGACGATGCCGTGAATGGATCCGCGGTCAACGTGCAGGTTCACCCCATCGAGTGCGACCACTTGGCCGCCGTTTTTCACGGGGTAAACCTTGGACACCCCGGTGAGGTCAATCATGAGCTTCTCCGTTACTGGGCCGTTCGGCCCGCACAATCAGCATATGGGGGCGGCGCGCGGGCGCGCGCGGCATGCTGTTACAAAACACCGTATCGTGGCTAAACCCTCACTGAACTGCCCGTCGACCCTGCGCCCCCGGCCCCGGCCCTCCCCCTTCATCCCGGCCTCGCCCCTGGCGCGCCCTCGGCCCCGGCCTCGCCCCTTCCCCCAAAAAAGTCGCACGTAATTTGGGTACCCTCACTTTTCTTAGGGCCTGAGAAAACGTTGCAATTCCAACGATCACAATTCAAATCATGAAACAACTGCGAGGGAATTACGTGCGACATTTTTGGGTAAGGATAAACGCGGGTCTGTGCGTACATCCAGCCTCGCCCCCAAAAGTCGCACGTAATTTGGGTACCCTCACTTTTCTTAGGGCCTGAGAAAACGTTGCAATTCCAACGATTACAATTCAAATCATGAAATAACTGCGAGGGAATTACGTGCAACATTTTTGGGTAAGGATCGCGCAGGCCTGCGCTCAGAGAACAAGCAGAGCAAGATAACAAACAGAGCCATATGACAAGCAGAGCCCGGAACGCCCCGACGAGGCTCACACGACGGCGATGCCCACAACCGCCGCACCCCAGGACACCGCCCACGTGCCCAGCGCGAGAGCCAGCGAACGCCCCCGGAACCCCGCCCAGAGGGAGACCGCGTCCACAACCGCGGTCGAGAAAGTCGTGAAACCACCCAGGAACCCCGTCGACACGATCGGCATCAGGTGGGCGGGCACCAGCTGAGTCGCCGCGCCGGCCAGGAAACACCCGATCACGTTGACCACCAGGATGCCGAGCTTCGCAGCAGCCGGGTCACCCCACGAGTCCAGCGCGCGCTGCACCCCCCGATCCAGCCAGAAGCGG
>NZ_LT635873.1 GCF_900128465.1 Actinomyces bouchesdurhonensis
GTTGAATGCTTCTGTTGGGGTGCGGTAGCCGAGGGTGGCTCTGGGGCAGTTGTTCAGTTCGTAGGCGATGGCGTCGAGGTAGGGTTGGTGGCTGGTGATGGGGGTTCCTTTGGGCAGGTAGCGGCGGATGAGCCGGTTGGTGTTTTCGTTGGTTCCTCTCTCCCAGGGGCTGTGGGGGTGAGCGAAGAACACCTCCACGCCGGTGTCGTGGGTGAGGCGCTGGTGGCGGGCCATTTCCCGGCCTTGGTCCCAGGTCAGTGTGCGCATCGCCCCGTCGGGCAGGCCCTGGATGCGGCGTGTGAGCGCGTCACAGACCTGGTCTGCTTTGCGCCCCAGGGGCAGGGCGACGATGATCAGGTAGCGGGTGGTGCGCTCGACCAGGGTCGCGCACGCGCTGGCTCCGTCTTGGCCGATGATCAGGTCGCCTTCCCAGTTACCCGGGATTTTCCGATCAGAAATGTCAGGGCGCTCGTCAATCAGCCGCATCCCAACGATGGGGGGTTTGCGCCCGCTTGCTGGGGGTTTCTTGCGCATCCACCGGCGCGAGGGCAAGCAAATGCCGTGCTCGATGAGCGTCTTCTTGGGGTGGGCGTAGATCCACGTGTAGATCGCCTCATGGCTGATCGTGTGACCCTGAGCGTCGGGAGAAGTATCCATGGAGGGCAGTGTGCCACACGCTTCCTCTCGCAAGCGCCCGCTGATCTGGCGGGGAGTGTGCCCCTGGGACAAATCAGCAATCACACGGTCGCGAAGGACCTCATCACAATCCAACAGGCGCTTCTTCGGGCGACGCCTGGCCGCGCGGGCCGCCTTGTCGGCCTCCTCGGCCCGATACTGCCCATCAGGGCCCGTATGGCGGGCGATCTCACGGCACACCACCGAGGGGCTACGCCCAATCAAGTGAGCGATCCGCGTCTGGGACAAGCCCACATTCACCCCCGCCATGATCGCCGCGCGATCCCAGGCACCAAGCATCCGACGACACCCCATGATCAGCCTCCAAACAGCATCACCACTACACGAAAATTGCTTACACCCTATGACACCGCCCAAGATGGCATGTTCTGGTTTTACGACTCTTCCGAGTTGAGTGTGAGTGCGCGAGCGCTGGCCAGGATCACGGATAGAGGTCGAGATCCTTGCTGATAAGTGAACTTGCACCCCACCGAGCTTCCAGGAGCTAGGGCAATGTTTCACCCAGACCCCTCCAGGCCCATGGGTGGCGCACCTGCGTGTGCCCAGCCTCGTCCAGGGAATAGAACGCATGGCGCGCCTCACCCTGGTAATAGGCCTCGATCATGCACCTGTTGGATTCTGCAGTGGCCTCCACCACGTAGCCGGGGCCAGTGCCGGACCAGAACATGGACACCAGTTCCTGGCACTCCTGCTCGGTCAGGTTCCACCCGTTATACGGCTCTTCGAAAACCAGCCTCAGGTAGGCGGTAAGCTTGATGCCCTACCCCGGAGCAATGTCCTCATTCAATCGGAGGTCGGCCCTCATACGGATGGCACGACTCGGTGCGCTCGATGCCGGCGCGCCTGCGCGAGGGCGCGGCCGACAAGGCCGTCATGGCGCGCGACATGACGATCCGCTGCCCGCACGGCTTCGACGAGCGCTTCTTGCTCGAACGCCTGAGCGACCTGTACCCCTCGACGTGGCGTTTTAGCGTGGACTCGCTGGTGGGAGCCTCCCCCGAAATGCTGATCGCCGCCGCCTGCGGGACCGCGTCGTCGCGCGTACTGGCAGGCACGTGTAAGCCCAGCGAGGGGCAGGCCTTGGCGTCGAGTGCGAAGGACCTGCGCGAACACGCGCTGGCGTCAGAGTCGGTGTCCTCCATCCTGGAGCGCCTGTGCCTGGACGTGCGCGCACAGGGCCCGTTCCTGCTCACCCTCCCCAACGTCACCCACCTGGCGACAGACGTGCGCGCCCGGCTCGGGTCGGCGCACCTACTGGACCTGGTCGCCGCCCTGCATCCGACGGCGGCCGTGTGCGGCACTCCCCGCGACGCGGCCTGGCCTCCGGGACTCGCCTGCGCCTTTTGCCGGGGCAGGCATCATGCCGGATTCGGACCCCGACTTGGAGTTGACCGAGACCGAGGCCAAGATGCGCCCGCTCCTGGACGCCCTCGGGGTGTGACGGCGGCCCGCCGCGCGCTCAAGCTCGTTGCTCTCCTTCGCGGATAGGTAACGAGCACACGGATAGGTAACGAGCACGCGGATAGCTTATGAACATACGGATACCTTCGTAACCTATCCACGAGTGGATAACCTATCCGCGAAGACGAAACCTATCCGCGAGCGCCCAGACAACAAGGCCATCCGCGCATCTCCCCACGCCAGAGACACACCCAGCAACGCAACGCCGATTCACGCGGCCCTCATTCCGGGGCGACAGATGCGATCTGTAGAGCCCGTATCCAGCACGAGCCCCACCGCACGACGATGCTCTGGCGTAAAACGACGACGAGCTCCCGTCACAGGCGCCCCACTTTCCGCAGGCACTCGCACCCGCTTANTCGCCGCCCTGCATCCGACGGCGGCCGTGTGCGGCACTCCCCGCGACGCGGCCTGGCCTCCGGGACTCGCCTGCGCCTTTTGCCGGGGCAGGCATCATGCCGGATTCGGACCCCGACTTGGAGTTGACCGAGACCGAGGCCAAGATGCGCCCGCTCCTGGACGCCCTCGGGGTGTGACGGCGGCCCGCCGCGCGCTCAAGCTCGTTGCTCTCCTTCGCGGATAGGTAACGAGCACACGGATAGGTAACGAGCACGCGGATAGCTTATGAACATACGGATACCTTCGTAACCTATCCACGAGTGGATAACCTATCCGCGAAGACGAAACCTATCCGCGAGCGCCCAGACAACAAGGCCATCCGCGCATCTCCCCACGCCAGAGACACACCCAGCAACGCAACGCCGATTCACGCGGCCCTCATTCCGGGGCGACAGATGCGATCTGTAGAGCCCGTATCCAGCACGAGCCCCACCGCACGACGATGCTCTGGCGTAAAACGACGACGAGCTCCCGTCACAGGCGCCCCACTTTCCGCAGGCACTCGCACCCGCTTAACGAAGTGCCAACAACACAAGCCTACCCCCGGTGTTACTGCCACCATCGAAGGTAGTATGGAGCATGTTGAGGCCTTTCGGTTGGACGGGGTAGGAGCCGTCGCCGGAGAGTCCGCCCTGTTAAGCCACCACGACAGGTCAAACCTCGCACATCGTCCCTGCGTCCCCCACACATGAGGAGCTATCAATGAACAACACACCACGGCGCAAGCGCTGGGTTGCCGCTGCCTCGTGCGTGGGCCTCGTGGCCGCTGCGTCCGGGGCGCGCTACTGGTCCAACTACGTGTACCTATCCGACCTGACCGCCTTGGACGCGTGGAACCGTTACATGGATCTCATCAAAGATGGGAAATACGATGAGGCTCTGGCATACTCTCCGGACCTCGTGACCAATTTCGACGGGCGATACTCCACAGCGTTCCTCACCGACGCCGCACACGCTCACGCACCCAGCACGGTCAGTTTCGAGGGAACCTTGTCGGATGGGCATACTGGCACCGACCCGCATATTCAGGTTGAAGGATGGATTCGATACAATGACGGGCCTTCCCCACAGCGCCCCTTCCGTACCTTTCTCGATAGGACAGACAAGAGGAACGGTCAGCTCGGCATGTGGGAGATCAATGCTACTTCCTTTGGGTCAACGAGAGCCTTGATCGACACAGCTGGCCTTCGCAGTATTCGCATCGGTGACGTGTCGGTCGACAACCCCCAGGGTTCTTACTCCCTTTTTCCTGGTAGCTATCGTGTCGAAGCCGTCCCACAGAATCCCGACTACTGGACGATCGAGTACGCGCGTCCTCTCGGCGACGGGGCAGGAGAAATTCGCGCTGGCATGTCGACCACACTGTTCACGATCGAGCCAAGCGACAAGCTGAAGGACTGGATTCAGACGGAGAGCGAAGCATTCGCAGCATCTTGCCGCACCGGCACACCGGATCCCACCAAGGAAGGACGCTGTGGCGCTCTTGCATACAGTACGGAACCGTTGGATGCGACAAATGACCTGATTATTAGCTCACTGCGCGGCACAACCTTCCCCCTGGCAGTAGCGACAGGCCCCACCACCCCCACACCCGGCAAGAGCTTCACCCCCGCGACCCCCTTCACGTGCACCATCAACTTTGCCTACGACGGAGCAGAGCCCACGCTCGACTGCACTCCGCTCAAGTAATTCACGGTTTACCCCGTGGAGTTGTGCGCACGTTGTTGACAGTTTGTTTATGCGACTGTTATCCAGGCCGCTTGGCGTAGGTCGTAGTCGGTGGGGAATTCGCCGCCGATATGCTGATCGCCGCCGCCTGCGGCACTCCCCGTGACGCCGCGATGCACCTCATCGAAGAGCTGGAGGACACCGAGCGCGGCCGCTACTCCGGGCCGGTGGGCTGGGGCGACACGGCCGGCAACGGCGAGTTCGCGATCGCCCTGCGATGCGGCCTGGCGTCGGGGACGCGTCTGCGCTTGTTCGCGGGGGCGGGAATAATGCCGGATTCTGACCCCGACCTGGAGCTGACTGAAACCGAGGCCAAGATGCGTCCGCTCCTGGACGCGCTCGGGGTGTGAGGTGCATTCCACGCAGCTCAATGCCCGTATCCTCCATCGCCCGCACCCAGATGAGGACGCGGGGCATTACCCTGAATAGCAGACGACAAACACCCTCATTCCCGTCGGTGAGGCAACCAGATTCCCGACAACGAAAGAGCCAGGACACATGTTCACTAGCATCGATCTCTTCGCAGGTGCCGGCGGCCTGTCCACGGGACTCACGCAAGCAGGCTTTCGCCCTCTATTTGCCTCTGAGCTTCATCCCACATACGCCGCAGCCTACGCGTTTAACCACCGGGAGACTGATGTCGTTGTTGACGACATCCGCCGAGTTGATGCGCACGAGGTACGTTCGCGGTTTGGACTCGATAGGGGCGATCTCGATTTACTGGCTGGAGGACCTCCCTGCCAAGGTTTCTCCATCAACGCTCCAATCCGCTCAAACAAGGATCCGCGCAATCATCTCTTTCGGGAGTTTCTTCGTTTCACCGAGGAATTTATGCCGCGCGCGATCCTTATCGAAAATGTTCCTGGATTGGTCTCGTTCGAGCGTGGAGGGACACTAACCGCGATCACCTCGTCACTCGAGCAGTATGGCTACCACACGTCCGTGAAGATCTTGAGCGCGGCTTACCACGGCGTACCTCAGACACGGTGGCGCACAATCATCATCGGAACCCTCACTCCACATAATGAGGCCACAGTGTGGCCGCAGCCGACACACTGCGCCCAGGTCAGAGCGAACTTTTCGCACAATTTCCACGGAAAAGACATTCTTGAGCAGCTTTCGGATGCCCCCTCTCAGGCAGCTACAACACTTCGCGACGCCATCTCCGATCTCCCGCGCTCGCCAAAACCCCTGAACTCACAGGATGCTATCGCCCAATACGATTCCGCTCCGACCTCCGTCTTCCAAAACCAGGTCCGCCGGGGAAGTACCGGCGTGTACAACCATTTCTCGAGCAACCTGTCGGAAATCAACCTTGAACGCCTGTCACACATCCCACCGGGCGGAAATTGGACAAATATCCCACACAACTTATTACCTGCCGGAATGCAGCGCGCCCGTAAGTCCGACCACACGAAACGCTACGGTCGACCGCGTTGGGGCGATCTTTCCGGAACGATTCTGACGAAGTGCGACCCGCACTGGGGAGCGTTCTTCCACCCCTCGGAGGATCGCGTATTTACGGTTCGCGAGGCCGCAAGGATTCAGTCGTTCCCCGACACGTACCACTTCACGGGTTCCTTAGCGGAGCAGTACGCAGAGGTTGGTAACGCCGTCCCCCCGATGCTTGCCCAAGCGATTGGCACGCAAATCGCAACCCATCTTGGGAGCGCGTGATGGCAGGTTACATCCACGAGTTTTTCGGCTACCGATTCGACGACCACTCGGATACAGCTCTCAAAGCGGCTGAGAAACAGTTCTGTCCTTTCATTGGCGAACTATGCACCAAGCCTCTCGGTCGAGATGGCGAGCGTTCCGGCGCTTGCACGATCAGGCAGTCTTCATCACCCACCCCCGTCATTTGTTGCCCTCATCGGCTGTACGCCGACGAGTACAAGGTGCTTCACATCATCGCTGAGAGGACCTTTGGCTGGAAACTGACTCTCTACCCAGGTCGCCGAGCGCTTGCTCACGCCCACGCAGAAGGCGGTGCTGTCGCCGTCTTTGGACACAAATGGGGGAAAGAACTCAAGCTGCCAAAGAGGGACGGGGTCGGGAGTTACTTCGCAGACTGGGTCCTCGCACGCATCGACGAACACGGAAAACTTGCGGAGTTTACCTCCGTCGAAGTTCAGACTATCGATACAACTGGGAACTACAGGGACTCTCGAAGCGCGCTCCTTAAGCCTGAGCGCAGCATCGCCAAATCCACGGTGGGGTTGAACTGGGAGAACGTGTCAAAGCGCATTATTCCGCAGCTCATCTATAAGGGACAGATTCTGCAACGAGAAAGCCTGTGCCGATCTGGTCTCTGGTTTGTGACCCCAACACCGATCTATGAGCGTTTGCTCACGCGACTCGGGGGACCTGAGAATCTCGATTTCGGCTACGCGCCACAACCCGGTGCCCTTCATTTCCTCCGCTATGACTTTGCTGCGGATACGCAGGTTTCACCTGGTTCTCCGCTCCCCCTTGATGTGACGGGATACGACTGCACGACCGTTGAACGGGTGCAGGGCGCATTCAATCGCGTCCGCCTCCCTGAACCCGATGTCTACGGGTCTTCGCTCGAGAGCGCGTTATACAGCATGCGATAGGAGAGGACAGCCCACTACCCTTCCAGCGGTCGCGGCGCGTCGGCGCACTGCACGTAACTCCACTCAACGCGCAAAGGCCCGCCGCCCCTCGCAGGGGCGGCGAGCCTGGTCAGCACGCAGCACTCACGTCACGCCTCAACGGGTACGCCCGCCGCCACGGGCACACTCGCCTCAACGGGCGTATGCCTCACTGGATCGTGACCGACACGTCCTGTGTCTGCCCGTTGCGCTCGATCGTCAGGTTGATGGTGTCGCCCGCGCGATAGCGGCGCACGTAGCCGACGAGCTGTTTCGGGCTGGTGACTTCCTGGCCTTCAACCTTGAGGATGACGTCACCGGAGCGCAGCCCGGCAGCGGCGGCACCGGAGCCGGAGGTGACCTCCTGGATTTCGGCACCCACGTAGGTATCAGAGCCGACCGTGGCGGTGGCGGCCTTGACGGTGACGCCGAGCATGCCGTGGGAGGCAGAACCGGTCGCGATCAGCTGGTCGGCAACAGAGACGACCAGGTCGGAGGGGATCGCGAAGCCCAGTCCGATCGAACCCGCCTGCCCGTCGGCGGAGGTGGCCAGCGACTTGATCGAGGAGTTAATTCCGATCACCGCGCCGGTCGCGTCGAACAGCGGGCCGCCCGAGTTGCCGGGGTTGATGGAGGCGTCGATCTGAATGGCGTTGGTGACGACCAGGTCGGAGGACGCCTGCGTCTGGTCCTGGGAGGTGGAGTCCTCGTCCATGGAGACCTCAACGGGGCGGTTGAGTGCTGAGACGATGCCGGTCGTGACCGTGTTCGACAGGCCCAGGGGCGCGCCGATCGCCATGACGGGGGCGCCGACCTCGAGGTTCGCCGACGTCGCGAAGCGCGCGACGGTCAGGTCCGCGGGCGGGTTCTCCAGGCGAATAACGGCCAGGTCGGTGGTCTTGTCGTGGCCGACGACGCGTGCGGCGTAGAGGCGCCCGTCGGCGAGAGTCACTTGGATTTGCCCGCCGGTGAGCACGGAGGAGATGACGTGGTAGTTGGTGACGATGTCACCCTGTGCGTCGTAGATGACGCCTGATCCGGTGCTTCCCGTGGACGCGCTCTGTGTCGAAATCGTGACGACGGCCGGGGAAACGGCGGAGGCGACAGCGGTCCAGTCGGTGGCGTCGGAGGAGGCCGGTACGGTCGCGACGGTGCCATTGTTGAGGTTGGTCGGCGTGGAGACGCGCAGCAGCTCGGGGCGCACGTAGAGCATCGCGCCCAGCGTCAGGACGATCGTCACGAGCATCGCGCAGAAGAGGGCGACCCACCCGGGTCCCTTCTTCTTGACGATGACGACCGGGGCGGGGGCCGAGGTCGGGGCCGGGTACTCCGTCACCGGCTGGCCCGCGGGCGCG
>NZ_LT635874.1 GCF_900128465.1 Actinomyces bouchesdurhonensis
AAGAGAACACCGAAAGAGGAGCAGAACTCGCCGCAGAACACTATCACGCACTGATGGGATACACCTGGAACACGGGTGATACGTCGGCACTGTTGGGTATGTCAGATCCTGGCTCGACTTTTGCAACCTCTTTCGCCGACGATGTTGCCAAGCTGTACTCGAACGGCTGGGCTTACGGGAGCACGTCAGAAGTTACTCACATCGTTCGAGTTGAGCCTATTCCCGAGAACGGCAACGATGTGCACCCAAACACAATCGCAGTTACCTTCCAGCTCTCCTCAAGAACTGGGGTCACTTGCCAAGGTCAAAGAATAGTGAAGAGAGATCAAGAGTATCAGTCACTACTAACGCTATACATGACATGGCAAGACAATCGTTGGCTTGAAACACAAGGGAACTTGATTACAGATGCTGGTAAGTAAATCAATTCACGCTGTGTTCGCAACACTCCTATCTCTCTGCTATTTCATCAATACAACTTCCGCTGCTAGCGCACCATTTGATGATGATCCACCGGATCCATATACCCAGCGTTCCGACGCGTCCGGACGATCAGTAACGACTTATGCACAGTCGATCACACAGCAGCTCAATAGTACACTCAGGCAAAATGCTGATTCGACTGTTGGTGATGACAGAGCCCTGAACACGGCTCAATCTGAGCACGCCAGCGATCCAGATTCTGATATTGACTGGGAGCATTGCGGTTTCGACATCACCGACCCTTCGCTACCGCTGAAGTTGCGTGTGGCAGTATGCGCCTATCCGCCACCAGAGACTCCTGAATCTCCCCTACCTGAGAAGCTACCTACAACGAG
>NZ_LT635875.1 GCF_900128465.1 Actinomyces bouchesdurhonensis
CCGACCCGGCCAGGGCCTCGACGCTGTCGTGGATCTCATGCGCGCCGAAATGAGCGCGGGACGTCCTCTTGCCCTCGCGGAGTTTGCCACCCTAGGCGCTTGAGTTTGTCCTTCCTGCCCTCGCGCCGAGCTGCAGGAAGAAGCCTGGGCCTCGACCGATCAGATGCCTTCCCAGCGCACGTTCAGTACGCATCCAGCATACGGGTTTATCCTATGCTTCGGAAGCATCACAACGGTTTGAGAGGAACCCGCCGTGGCTGAGGATGAAACTGACTCGCCCGAACCCCGCACATCTGCCCTTCGAAGCATCACCGCCCCACTGGCCGCGACGGCACGAACTCTGAGGCTCCTCGTCTCCTCGCTAGCGCGGCTCACCGCCCGCTGGCTCTCCCACGCCCCGGCTACGGCCGCCGTGACGATCGCCCTCGCCTTAGTCTCAGCCACCTACTTCGTGTGGCGCGACCAATTCGCCACCCTCGAGGCCAACCCCTCCTCATCCCACTGGTGGTCAATCATCTCCTCCATCGGGGCGGTCCCCGGCCACTTCCTGGCCACCGCGGTGCTCGGCATCGTCACCATGATCGTTGCCGGAGGCGCGATCGAACGTCACCTCGGCACACGCGCGTGGGTGGCAGCGGCCCTGTCCGGACAGGTCGTCGGCGTGGCCGCCACGTGGGCGACCCTGCCCCTACTCAAGCGCGCCATCTCAGAATGGGGCCAGGCAATCGGTGAGGGAACCCTGTGGGGGACCAGCCTCATCCTGGTCGCTCTGGCGGGAGCTGCCGTGCAGTCCCTGGGTTCGCGCTGGCGGTGGAGGGCCCGCTTCCTCCTCATTGGCGTCCTCGTTCTCTCCTCCGCGATCCTCGGCTCGGCGATCTCCTACGCGCGCGTGTGGGCGCTCCTGGCCGGCATGGTCGCCGCGCGGGCGGC
>NZ_LT635876.1 GCF_900128465.1 Actinomyces bouchesdurhonensis
CCCACCGCCCCGTCTCGATCGGCCCGCTTCCATCACCCACTGCCGCCGCCCCGGTGAACCAGCCGATCTCAATCGGCCCACTCGCCACCTCCGCGTCCGACGCTGCGCCCACCCCACAACAGGCAACGGAACCCCCCGCCCCGCAGCCGCCCTCACAGGAGTCGCAACCCCCGTCGCCAGCCGACGGGGCGACCGCGCCGGAGGATAACGACCCGGACATGACGCGAGCGACGCCCTCCTCCGCCAGCAGGTTCACGATTGCCGACGCCATCGACCCGGAAACCCCGTGGGACGTTCAGGCGGAGATCGCCCGCACGAGGCCGGACCTGTGGGCGACCCTGTCGAAGAACCCCTCCCTGTACCCGGATCTTCGGGCCTGGCTCGACCGCCATATCACCAACGAGTAGGTCTGTGGCCAACGCGCGAGGCCCGACGAGTGTGGGGGCCGCCCAATTGGGCGGCCCCCACACTCACGTTCGCGTCCTTACCCGCACTCCGTCGTGGGCGAGGGACCCACATGCGCGAAGGTAGGCGACGTTTATCCGTTGATTTCACGAATCTTGGACTGATCGTTACCCACCGTCACGCAGAAGAGTTTCGCTGAGCTCCTCGCAAGCGTAATCTCAGCGTTTGACGGTTTTTTTCCCTTCTCTGACAAAAGGGCTTTGACTGCGTCCTGTTGATCGTCGGAGGACATCGCCATGTACTCCTTGCAGGTCGTGTCGCCGCCCTTGGTCGTCGTCGCCCCAGAGCAACCCGTCAGTGAAACCGCAACCATGACGGCGGCGACTGCGCCGACCGTCTTGCTCCATCGTGTCATGTCAGACTCCTGATGTCTATGTCGTGGATTGATAGAAAGACCCTTCGGCCCTCTCCAGTATGCACCCACCCACACCCCAGACTGTCACAAATATCACAAGTAATACATGGTAACCATGTATTACTTCATGTACTCCCAACAGCGCCCGCGGCCCCGGATGCTAGTCGCCCTCCTCCCCCACCTCGACGGCGCCCTCCTTCGCCTCCACGACAGCCAACCCCGCATCGGTGAGGATCGTCGCCGCCCACGGCCTGCCCGCAGGACAGGCACGCACAACCACACGCCCAGCCCCGGCCTCGTCAAGGGCAGCGACGGCACGCTCGACGA
>NZ_LT635877.1 GCF_900128465.1 Actinomyces bouchesdurhonensis
GACGTGTCACGCCCGCCGCAGACGCTCGCGACCTTCGTGCGAGCTTTCCCAGCCGCGCGCCAGATCGAGGTCGTGACGGGCGGCAAGCGCATGCGCGTGGCGGTCTCGCCCAAGCTTGACGTCACCGACCTGTCCTACGGGCAGTGGGTACGCTTGGACGACACGATGATCGCGGTTGCCGCGGACGATTTCGCGCGCAGCGGGCAGGTCGTCTCCGTCCTGGAGCTGGTGGGTACCGACCGCGTGCTCGTCGCCGCCGAGGGCGGCGCGGAGACTCTCTTGGAGCTCGCCGGGCCGCTACGTCACGGCAACCTGCGCCCCGGGGATTCCCTCGTCGTGGACGCACGCTCGGGTATCGCGCTCGAACGCATCGTGCGCGAGGACGTCGAGCAGCTCCTCACCCCCGAGGTGCCCGACGTGACCTACGGGGACATCGGAGGCCTCGACGCTCAGATCGCGCAGGTACGTGACTCCATCGAGATGCCTTTTAGTCACCCTGAGCTTTATCGCCGTTTCGGTCTTCGCCCACCCAAGGGCATCCTTCTGTACGGCCCGCCCGGGTCGGGCAAGACACTCATCGCCAAGGCGGTCGCGAACTCCCTGTCCCGGCGTGGCGGGGCCTCGACGTTCTTCCTGTCGATCAAGGGTCCCGAGCTGCTCAACAAGTTCGTGGGAGAAACAGAACGTCAGATTCGCGCGATCTTCGCCCGTGCGCGCACGCTCGCAGCCGGAGACACTCCCGTCGTCATCTTTTTCGACGAGATGGAGGCTCTCTTCCGCACGCGCGGCACGGGCGTATCTTCGGACGTTGAGACGATGATCGTCCCGCAGCTCCTGGCCGAGATGGACGGCGTCGAATCCCTCGACAACGTCGTCATCATCGGCGCGTCCAACCGCGCGGACATGATCGACCCCGCCGTCCTGCGCCCCGGGCGCCTCGACGTGCGCATCCGGGTGGAC
>NZ_LT635878.1 GCF_900128465.1 Actinomyces bouchesdurhonensis
ACTGTCATGACGAGGCGAACAAGATCAAGTTAGCTGAGAATCAATCATCCATCCCCTTTGATATACTGAGCCGCCTGGATCGCCGTCATCCCCTCAGCTGAGAATCAATCATCCATCCCCTTTGATATACTGGCACCGCCGCGACGTGAACGAGATCGGAGCTGAGAATCAATCATCCATCCCCTTTGATATACTGCGACGAACCCATTGGCCTGATTACCTCGGCTGAGAATCAATCATCCATCCCCTTTGATATACTGCCTTGGCCCCGATACTATCGCCGCCCTCGCTGAGAATCAATCATCCATCCCCTTTGATATACTGGCTCAGATCTCGTTCACGTCGCGGCGGTGCTGAGAATCAATCATCCATCCCCTTTGATATACTGATGTTCGGCTCGGTCCAATCCAAGCTTGGCTGAGAATCAATCATCCATCCCCTTTGATATACTGAGGTCCTCGAGCGCGTCGAGGCGCTTCCGCTGAGAATCAATCNATCCTCGCTCCCCTGTCTGCCACAGGTTCCGTCGCCGACTGGGACAACCTCGTGGGCGCCCTCCAGGTGACGGGCCTCGCTCAACGCGTCGATCTGCGCCCCTCCGAACTCACCCGGTGGGAGCGGTTCAAGGCCCTCATCGCCCGCGCGATCGTGTCCGGCGCCGACGTGTTCCTCATCGAGGACCCCGTCTCCCTGCCCGCCGATGCGCGCGCCGAGTTCGAACCACTCCTACGCTCGCTCACCAACGCGGGCTGCGCTGTCGTCGTCTCAACAGCGTCCGCCGAGTTCGCCGCCTCCACGGACCGTGCGATTCTGCTCACGAACGGTCGGGTCGCCCTCGACGCGCCCGGCCCTTCGCAGGCCATCATCGCTGCTTCCCTCGAAGCCAACCCTGAGGATCCGAAGTCGATGCTCGCACTCCTCCCCTCCTCTCCTTCCGCCTTTGACGAGGTCGTGGCTGGCACCTCCACTCCCGTGACCGCCCCGGCTCCCTCCACTCAGGGTCCCGCAGCTGATGAGACTGCGCTCATGGCGCCGATCGGCGCCACTGACGCAGGGACCTCAGGCGAGGAGAACGCCGACGCGTCCGCGCGCGGCATCCCCACAGTCGACAACGAGGACTCCGCCCTGACCGAACCGGAGGTGTCCGACCTGGTTGTGCGCGCCCGCAAGATCCTCTCCGACCTGCCCGGCTCGATCGCCCCCCAGGAATAGCCCCCAGGAATAGCCCCCAGGAGTAGCCCCCAGGAG
>NZ_LT635879.1 GCF_900128465.1 Actinomyces bouchesdurhonensis
CTGTCGGGCGCCCTCCTCGCTCCGATCAGCCCTCCCACGTCGAGCGCCTGCGCGCACGTCGCCTCCTGGGCGACCGGCTGGATCGCCGACTGTGCACGTTTCTTCGCCGCTTTGCCCGGTTCGAGAACGCAGGTGCCTGGGGGAGTGGGAACTGTGCTGAGCCTGTACGTGTGCGTTGGTGTCGGCTGGGCTTCGTGGCGCGCGTGGCAGCATTGGGTGCGTCCACTCGTGGACGAGGCCGGGGAACTTTGAGCGACCGGTGACACGCGCCCGGGTTTCCACGGAGACCTCGGCGTGTGATCGCTCATCGCATGTCAACACGTACCTGCGTGAGTTGTGCCCATGCAGTGTGCAACGTGGGTGACACCTGCCACGGCTTGTGTCCGCCCAGGGCAAAGGCAGACGCAGATGAGCGCCCGCGGTGGCAGACTTAGGGAGTTACTATCGCGTCGAAAGGCAGGCAGACGTGGCAGCACGCGGATCGCGCCCGGCGGCACCAGCCCAGATCACGCTGGCGCCCATCGTGTTGATTAAGGGGCCCGAGGGGCTCCTCGTCGACCGTGCCCTCGACCGGCTGCGCACCCTGGCCTACCAGGCCGACCCGAACCTGGAACGCACGGACATCAACGCCGCCACCTACCAGGCGGGGCAGATTGACGTCATCGCCTCGCCCTCCCTGTTCGGCGAATCCCGCATGGTCATCATCCGGGACCTGGAGACCATGAGCGACGCGCTCGCCGCCGACCTCATCGCCTACGCGGCCGCCCCCGCGCCCGACGTATGGCTGTTCCTCGCGCACCCG
>NZ_LT635881.1 GCF_900128465.1 Actinomyces bouchesdurhonensis
CCGCGCCGCCTCCAGGTGGAGTTCTCTCGTATCGTTCAGCGTCACACGGATACGTACGGTGGGGAGATCAATGCGCCCGCGCTGTGGCAGATTTTTGCGGACGAATATCTGCCGACGAATGCCGCGCCCGGCTTGGAGCCGTGGGGTCGCTTCGAGATGCGTTCCTCGCAGGTTTCTTCGATGGACGACAATACTGTCGAGCTTAACGCGACGCTCATTGACGATGGTTCGCCTGTTAAGGTGCGGGCGACTGGTACGGGTCCGATCGACGCGTTCGTGTCGGCGCTGCACCAGTTTGATCTGGATGTGCGCGTCCTGGACTACTCTGAGCATGCGATGAGTCAGGGGCGCGATGCTCGCGCTGCCGCGTACGTGGAGGCAGCGGTGGAAGGGCAGATCGTGTGGGGTGTTGGTATTGATTCGTCGATCACGCGTGCGTCCTACAAGGCTGTTATCTCGGCGGTGAATCGCGCCCTGCGATAGACGCCCGGAGGGATAGGTGACCCTGGCCTCGTTCATGATGAGGCCGGGGTCCGTGTCGTTTTTAGGAGCGCGCCGGACCCGTGGTGGGCTGCAGTGCGAACAGTGTGAGCGCGCGTGTCACCTGCCCGTCGAGGATGCGTGCGATCCGTTCGGTGAGGATGTAGGGGTCTGCTTTCATGTCGTTTCTGAGCCATTGGGAGATGTGCCCGAGGATGCAGAGCGTGAAATGGTCGACGATGAACGTGAGGTCGTCCGTGGCGAGGGTCAGGTTTGCGCCAAGCTGGTTGACGATGGGTTCAATGACGTTGTGTAGCTGTTTGTGGAGGAAGAGTTGAAGGTTTTCCATGGTCAGTGAGGAGATTGCTGAGTGTGTCTCCTCGGGGTGAGACTGCATCCATACGAGCATGGCGAGCAGTCCGTCCGACCAGTCTTCGTAGGTGGCGTGTGCGTTGATCTGGTTGGTGACCTCGCGTTTGAAAACCCAGACGGTGAGGTCACGAATGTCGGAGAAATGATAGTAGAACGCTTGCCGGGTCACGCCAGCTGTGCGCGTGAGTCCGGAGACTGTCACCTTAGACAGTGGCGTAGTCGTGAGTGCGTCGCGCAGTGCGAGCGCGAGCGTTGTTTTCGCATCGGGGTGGGGCATCGGTGGTCCTCATCGACGGTCAGAGAGAGGTTACGAGCGAACTATACATGTCAGAGTGCGGAACCGCGAAATCCCGGGCCTAGATACAGTTGCTCGAATGTACAGTGCGTCGCTCTTCACTTGTTCGTACTCGTTTTTTTGGGCGCTATTGCACCAAAGTCTGACCGGTATCAATATGTGGTATTTGTTTGTGTTTAAACGTTGTGAGTGATTCTGGAGCCTTTGATGGGGGTTGTCGTAGGCGTTATATATTTTATTCGGTCAGGTTGTTGGTCGTGGTCTACTGTCACAGGGGTGTGTTGCGCGTGGGGATGACAATCCCGGCCTCGTCGATGGGGACGAGGCCGGGGTATAGGTATGTATCCTCGCGCGGCTGGTGAGGTGAACGTGTTAGTTGGCCAGTCGTGCCAGAGCGGGAGTGGTTTGGTCGGTCATAAGGACGCGCATGCGGGCGATTGCGAGGGAAGGGTTAACTTCCAGGCCGGAGAGCATCCACTGGGCCATGTGGGCGGCGGTGGCCAGGGCGAAATGCTGGGCCACGACGTCGCGCGCGGTGGCCGAGGCTGAGCC
>NZ_LT635882.1 GCF_900128465.1 Actinomyces bouchesdurhonensis
CGCCCGACGACGACGCCTCACCAGCCACGAACACACCACACTGCTTCGCCGCGGAACTAATGCGGCTGACCTGGCCGATAGCTCACCAGCGAGCGACGCCACCGGGGAGCAGCGCCACCGCCGCGCCCCGGAAGCCGAGTGCCCATACCAAGCCAAGCGTTCACCCGCCCACCGGGCATGCGGGGCATTCACACCCCCACAATGAAACAACCACCTTCAACACCAACTATCCCGCACCAACAAGCCGAAAAATCACCACAAAACCAACACGTTTTATCCTATAACCTCCAGACAGCGTCCTCTCCAGGCGAGTCCACAAACAGCGCCCTCAGCGAAACGAGGCCGTAGCCGGTACCCCGGCCACGGCCTCGTCAAAGAAAGGCATCAAAGCGAAATCAACGCAACAAGCACCCAGGCAGCCACTGCCGCCACGCACACGATCGCGAGATTACGACCGACCGCGCGTATCTCAACACGGTCAATCACGTACTCGAAATTGAACGACGCCGACCTGAGCCGACCCTCAATCCCTCACACTACGCGTTCTCGTCCTTAAACTCCCACAAGTTAGGAACCCGCTCCTGTTTCTCCATCAGCCAATTCTTATCCGTGAGCATACGCGACAGCGCCAAACCCATGCCGATCGCGACGATCGTGAAGATGACTGTGAAGAGCGCGCCGAGCGCATCGTCGATCTGCTGGTTGTTGAGATACGTGAGCGCACGATACAAGGGCACCCCCGGAATCATGATAACGACGGCCGGCACCGATAGCGTCACGCGCGAAAAACGAGTTCTCCGAGCCGCAAACACAGCAAACAGACCCGCAGCGAGAGCCGCGAGGCCAACCGCCGCCGGCGCGGGAACACCCAGCTGCACATTAAGAGCGATGCGACCAGTGTTGATCACAGCGCCAATGAGAGCAGCGACCGCACAGACACGCTGAGGCGAATTAAAGAGCATCGCAAACCCGTAGGCCGCCACAAAGCTCGTCAGGAAACGCAATACATAGTGCAGCCAGGGAGTCAACGACACACCATACTCGGGAGTCACCGACCATCCAAAGATAGCCGAAATCGCCCAGACTGCGACACCCGCAGAAGCAACAAGCATGCCGACATAGACGAGGCGCCCCAACCCTCCCTGAAAATCCTGACGCACAAGATCGATCAAGCCGGTGACAAGCGGGAAACCGGGAACAAGGAAAAGCAACGCCGAAATAAAACCAGCCTGGTGAGTCGACTCAAGACCAAAGAAATGCTGCGCGGGAGCAACCAAAAGAATATAAATCATCGCCGCAAGCGCACCACAGGCCATCCAGACGCCAAAGTGGTTCATGTGACGCACCAGCATCTGCCGGCGCAGCGCCTGACCGAAGAAGGAGGCCACGGCCACCGCCGAGCACTCAACCCATCCCCCACCGTTCAGGAACGCGAAAGCTGCACATGCGAGACCCGACGCAAGCGCATTCGTGAACCAATCATAAAGTCCCGGAACGCGCGCAATCTTATCGAGCTCATCAGACACGTCTTCTACGCGCACTGACTTGCCGTTCAGCGACGCCACAAAGTTGTTAATGCGATCAATCTTATCCGCGTTAACGCCCATGAGCCGCTGCTCGGCCAGCTCGGTACGGAAAGTACCGTGAGCATACGCGGTAGCAATGATCTCCGTATATGTGACTTGCGCACGATGCTCTGAGATGCCGACAGCGCGCGCAACGTCCGCCATCGATTTCTTCACTCGGTACGCGCTCGCACCGAACGAGAGCAGCATCTGTCCGAGCCGCAAAACAACCTGAGACTGATGAGCGAGGCGGTCATGCGCCGCCATACGCTGCGCGAGAATGTCGTCGATACCCCCGTGGCGGTGCGACCCTCGTGGATGTGCAGAAGTGACCATGCCTATAGCATCCCATGTCACGAGGCCATATGTGAGCGACGTTGGTCCGTTGGTGTGTCGCGGTTTGGACACGAATTGGTGGGGTAGGGTTTGTCCTGTGTTTCGATGTGTGACTGTTCATCCGAAGTTATGAGCTAAAGGCCAGGACTTCTTGGTTGAGGTTCGGTCCCAGGCCTCGTCGAGGGTGGTGTCGGGCTGGCGTTCTCGCGCTGCCGATGGGGGTTGGCCGTGACGTGCGCTTGCGTCGTCCGTCATTGTGCTTGCGTGCTTGCGCCGCCGATGGGAGGCATCACATCGGGAGGATTGCGCCCGTTAGGGAGGATTGCGCCTGATCGGTTGGGGTTGAATCTTCCCGATCGAGTGTAACGCCTCATCGGCAACAAGCCTCGCCTGGGAGCTGGCCGCCCGTCTTCCCCTTGTCATTGCCGGCGATGCCCTACCGGCGTTTATCGGCGCCCCGTCGGGCAGTCCTGCGCCAGTGCGGGAGCATGGCGCCAGGGGTAGTGGTGGGGGTTTTGCAGCATTAGGAGGGTTCTGTCGGCGTGTCGCCGGCGTGTCGCGCCTCTAATGGTGCAATTCCCCCCGTTTGATGGCGGTGAGGTCGCGGTTCGGGGTGGTGAGGTCGCGCCTCGGGTGGTGAGGTCGCTGTTCGCGGGTATGTGGCGCCCACAGTGCAGACCACCTCGACGAACAATGGCTAGCATGGGCGTGATGGCCCAGATGTTCTGTGATGCGAGCGACTCCGGGACGCAGTTCACCTCTGCGACCCCTCCGCACCCAGGGCTGGATGGGGGTGGGGTTAGGCTTGTGTTGTTGACACTTCGTTAAGCGGGTGTGTGTGCCTGCGGAAAGTGAGGTGCCTGTTATGGGAACTCGTCGTCGTTTTACACCGGAGTATCGTCGTGATGTGGCGAGTCTGGTGTTGGATACAGGGTCTTCGATTGCGTCTGTGGCCCGGGATTTAGGGCTGGGTGAATCGGTGGTGGGCCGGTGGGTCAAACTCGAGCGCGAGCGGCGCCAAGCCGCCGCGCAGGGTCGTCCTGATCCACGCGAGCTGGAAGCCGAGAACACGGCATTGCGTCGGAGGGTGCGCGAGCTGGAGAAGGAGAACGAGTTCTTGGGAAAAGCCAGCGCCTTCTTCGCGTCTCGGCACCAAAACACCAGCGTTTTGAGCTGATGGACGCGCAGAAGGCTTCCTACTCGATCACCTTGATGGCCAAGGTTTTAGGGGTCACACGCGCGGGCTATTACGCGTGGAAGAGCCGAGCCACCCAGCGGGGTCGGCGCGCATCGGCGCGTCGGCGTTTGGATGAGGCGGTGGCCTGGGAACACGAGGTCTCGGGCGGCACGTATGGGGCTCCTCGCATCCGCCATGCTCTGGCGCGCTCGGGCGTGGATGTGGGTNCGTTTTACACCGGAGTATCGTCGTGATGTGGCGAGTCTGGTGTTGGATACAGGGTCTTTGATCGGGTCTGTGGCCCGGGATTGAGGGTTGGGCGAATCGGTGGTGGGCCGGTGGGTCACACTCGAGTGCGAGCGGCGTCAAGCCGCCGCGCAGGGTCGTCCTGATCCACGCGAGCTGGAAGCCGAGATCACGGCGCCCAGTCGGCGGGTGCGCGAGCTGGAGAAGGAGAGGGAGTTCTTGGGAAAAGCCAGCGCCTTCTTCGCGTCTGGGCACCACAACACCAGCGCTGTGAGCTGATGGACGCGCCCAAGGGCTTCCTACTCGATCACCTTGATGGCCAACGTTCTAGGGGTCACGCGTGCGGGCTATGACGCGTGGAAAAACCGTGCACCCCAGCGGGGCGAGCGCGCGCTGGTGCGTCGGCGTTTGGATGAGGCGGTGGCCTGGGAACACGAGGTCTCGGGCGGCACGTATGGGGCTCCTCGCATCCGCCATGCTCTGACGCGCTCGGGCGTGGATGTGGGTGTGCGGGCGGTCGCCGCGTCGATGCGCCGCCAAGGCCTGTCAGGCCTGAACGCGCACCCANTTGGGCCACCCTCACAACCGAGTACTACTACCGGCGTACCTTCACCACCCGCGACCAGGTCTACACCGGGATCGCCACCTGGATCGAAGACTTCTACAACCGCCGCCGCATCCACACCAGCCTCGGCGGCAAATCCCCCATCGAATACGAACTACACCAAGCGGCCTGGACAACAGCCGCATAAACAAACCGTCAACAACTTGCGCACAACCCCAGACCCACGTGTGTGGTGAGGAGGGCAGGTAGCTAGCGTGCTCGGGGTGGTTTTGCGTGCAATTCGGTTGGGTGAGTTTTCAATGGTGTGTGTTAGCGTTGCGATTCCTACGATATGGTTGCGTGGTGGGGCGCGGTGTTGGGGCAATTGCATGCGACATTCGTGGATAGCTCGCCAGGCGGGGGTCGTGCGCTGTCACTCGTGGCGCTGCTGGTAGCGCAGCCACTGGCGCTGCTGGTGGCGCTGCTGGTAGGGCAGGCGGTGGCGCCGCTGGTGGCGCTCTTGTCTGTGGTGCGCACGAAGCGCGTTCAACTACCCAATGTTAGACGACGTTTGGCCTGGTGGCTTGTGGTGGGGTGTTGGAATGGAGAGGGACGGCACGCCGTGTGGCGGTGCCGTCCCTCGGGTTTTGTTGTGTTGTGGCGGTGTCCTACTCTCCCACAACCTATCGGTTGCAGTACCATTGGCGCTGCCGGGCTTAGCTTCCAGGTTCGGAATGGTGCTGGGCGTTTCCCCGGTGCTGTGACCACCACAAGATTTAGTGTTCAACACGCCCCCCCACCTGCCGGTGGGGTGTGGGTTGATCGTGGTGTGCATAGTGGTTGCGGCATTGTGTTGCCTGTATTGTTTCACCCCTCATAACGTGTTTGGGGTGTTTGTTTAGTGTTGGCCCATTAGTACCAGTCGGCTCACGAGCACCTCGCGGTGCTTCCACCTCTGGCCTATCAACCCGCTCGTCTGGCGGGGGCCTCTCACCCCACAATCGGGGGCGCGGAAACCTCATCTTG
>NZ_LT635883.1 GCF_900128465.1 Actinomyces bouchesdurhonensis
AAACCCACCACAGCCGCCACGCCCACCACCAGGCCAACACCCAACGCACCCGCCACAGCCCCCACCGCACCCGCCACGGCCTCCACCGAGGCGGCGATGTCCGGCGGCTACCAAATCGGCCCCGACGGCGTCCTCGTACGCCCCGCCGAACACGCAGCATCCACCTACACCAAACCCGAACTACCAGAAGAAGCCAAACAAAACACAGAAAGAGGAGCAGAACTCGCAGCAGAGTACCTCCTCGACACGTTCACCTACGCGTGGAACACCGGAGACACACAACCCTTTGAAGACATAACACAACCTGGAGAGAATTTTCGAGAAACCTACATTCAAAATATAAATAACATCTATTCAAAAGGATGGGTATATGGAAACAATTCCACTATTACGAACATTATCGCAGTCGAACCTGTCCCTGTAGAGAAATTTCACGTTGAACCCAATACTGTCGGCGTAGCATTTGAAATTGAAACAGAGAATGGAATTGCGTGCACTAGACAGAAGATAACTAATAGCACCTCTAAATACAAAGCGAGCCTAAATCTATTCATGACATGGAAGAATGGGCGTTGGATTCTCACCGATGGAGGCATCGATTTTGATGTCAAAAACTAGCGCATCACTACTTCGGCTCACTTCAATAGTTACACTCATACTATGCATGAATATACAACCTGCAAGAGCGAGTCATGTAAGCATATCATGCACGGATGGCGTAAACGATCCTTTTGGATTTTGCGCTTCTACAACTCCTGATGGCATCAATACAAGTGCATGGAGAAAGGAGCATACCGAGTCACCCGGCCCTGACCCTAATACATCTCCGCCATCATTAGATGCTCAGAGGGCAAAACAGACGGCTGATACAGAGGCTGATCATGCTTCTAGTTCTTACAAAGATCGTTGTAAGGAGCTGTTCATTGGGAAGGCGACCAACAGCCCGATGGTTTCAGATGACACCACTGTCGTTCGGTGCGAGCTGCCTCCTGATCCTGAGGGTGGACCCGATCAGGACCCGGGCCGTGTACCCACCACGCGTGACATCCTCTACCTAGCCGCCACTGTGATTCGTGCTGATGGGGCGGGTTTGCGTAAGCGGCCCGACGGTGTGTCGTACACGAACCGGTTCGTCCCCACGATCGTCTCGGTTACCTCCCCGGTTCAGAGCCATGTGATTAATCTGTTGGGACGCGATATTACGATCACGTTGACGGCGACGAACTATGAGTATTCCTGGGGCGATGGGACCCCCAACACGGTGACCACATCGCCGGGCCTGGCGTGGGAGAAGGGCATTGACCCGAACAATGACCCGCGTCTCATCCGCCACTACTACACCCCGCCCCAAGGCTGGCGCTCCATGCTCGATGGCCCCTACCCCCACGAAAACCGAGAAATCACCCTCACCACCACCTGGAG
>NZ_LT635884.1 GCF_900128465.1 Actinomyces bouchesdurhonensis
GCCTGCACGCCCGCGTCCCCGCAGGTGCAGCCGACCGTACGGCCCGCCCCGGCCTCGTCCATTCAGGTCCCCTCCCCCGCCTCTTCCGAGGATGCCCAATCGAGCACGGCAAACGTGCCGGGTGAAACAGACCTGGACTCAACCAGGCCGATCAACGCGGACAATTGGATGTCCTCGGTATCAATGCTGCCTCCCGTGCGAGCCGAAGACCCCAACAAAGCGCTGGTCCTGACAGCGATCCGGGCAGCCTCCCACGAGGGCTTCACCCGCGTCGTGCTCGAGTTTGACGGCGACGGCTCACCTGGCATTCGTCTGGCCCAGTGGAGCGACCAGGTGCTCGAGCAGGGCCGGGGGCTACCCATCGAAGTCGAAGGGGCGACCGTGCTGGAACTGATCATCGATGGCACACCGATGACGGCAACCTCACCGAAAGGGAACTACCCGAGCGGCGAGCACACGCGCGCGGGCGACCTCGACATCGTCTCGGACGGCACCTTCGAGGACAATACGCACATCGCTATCGGTTCGCCCACGCAGCGCCAGTTCCAGATCGGTTTCCTCACCAATCCAGTGCGTCTAATTGTTGATATTCGACACTAACCTCTGTGCTTGGTGGCTTTCTTCGCCTTCTTGGCTCGCTTGGCCTGCACTTCCTCCCACCAGGGGCCGGCCTGAGTCGCGGGATCCCAGACCTTCTCAGGCACGGGCAGGCCGCGCAGCTTCCCGACCCCCGCGCGCACAGCGTCGCTGATGCGCCGCGTCGCCTCGTTGACAGCATCATGGTCCTCAGACCCGGCAGGACTCATCAGATC
>NZ_LT635885.1 GCF_900128465.1 Actinomyces bouchesdurhonensis
CCCGCGCGGGCACACGCGACAAAGACCCGTCGCGCAACGCGTGGGATTCGCAGGTCCGCGCGGTCGCAGAATCGCGCGGCGCGCGGCTGCTTGTTCTCGCCGGCGTTGTGTTTCATAGCTATGTGGTGGCGATCGAATTCAGCCACGGGGCCTACTCACACAGGGGCCCCGTCATCCTCTCCCTCGCGATCATGGCGGTCGCAGGAACCCTGTTGGTGGCACCGTGGCCCGACCGCGTGCCCCCGAAACTCGTGACGTGGGGGAGTGCCGTTGTGATCGGTGTGTCCAACCTGCTGGTGCTCACCCCGATTCGGGTAGCGTCCGCATGGCCGGGCTGGTCCGGGTGGAGCGCGGGCGCATCGATGTTCCTCGCTGTGCTGCTCCTCCTGCGTCAGCGCACGGCCGAGGCCGTCGTTGGTTGCGTCGGCTTTGTGGTCGCAGTCGGCGCCTGGGTTGCACTCTCAGGTAGGCCGCCCGGCCTCGTCTTTACCTTCACGATCGGTCACATCATCACGTTCTTCTTCTGGTTCGCCCTCGTGTCGTGGTCGGGCATTGCGACCTCCGCGATCGAACGATCCCTCAAAGCTGAGGAACAGGCGCGCCTGGAGAGGGAACTGCAGGTGAGCATTAATTCGGCCATGGCAGTCAAGCTCGCCGACGTGTCTGTTCGCGTGCGCGGGACCCTCGAGGCGCTCCGAGACGAGGAAGTGACACCTGAGATCGCCATGGAGGCGCGCCTGCTCGAGGCGGAGCTGCGCGACGAGATCCGCGCGCCTTACTTCACGGGGACCGAGGTCGTGGCGGCTGCGAGGCGCGCGCGGAGCCGAGGCGTCGAGGTTGTGCTGTTCGACGACCGCGGTGATGCTACCCGTGGTGGGAGTACGG
>NZ_LT635886.1 GCF_900128465.1 Actinomyces bouchesdurhonensis
CATCGGCGGCAGCGTGTGGGCGCTCACGCGCGGCGCAGGGACGACGGCGACCGTGGCCGTCCCGAACGTCGTCGGCCTCTCCCAGGCGGATGCAAAGTCTCAGATTGAGGCCGCGGGCTTCACGTGGGAGCTCAACCCCGACAAGGTCGCCTCCGACACTGTCGACGCTGGTTCCGTGGCCTCGACAGATCCCGCCGGCGGCACCCAGGCGGAGAAGGGCGCGACCGTACGCGTCACGATCTCCTCCGGCCCAGACTCGGTTACTCTGCCCGATAACCTGGTCGGCATGAGTCCGGACGACGCGCGTAAGGCCGTCGAAGCGCTGGGCCTGAAGTGGGAGGTCAACTCCAGTAAGGTCGCCTCCGACACGGTTCCCGAAGGCAAGGTCGCGCAGACCAACCCCTCCCCCGGTTCGAAGGTCAAGGCAGGCCAGACGATCACCGCGTACCTGTCCTCCGGCTCCGACCAGGTTGAAGTTCCCGACCTTGAAGGCATGAGCCAGGATCAGGCTCGTAGCGCCCTGAAGGCCGTCGGCCTGGAACTCGGCAACGTCACGAGCGTCGATTCGGACAAGGATAAGGATCGCATCGTCTCCCAGGATCCGGCGACGGGTACGAAAGTCAAGAAGGGCACGACCATCGCCGTGTCCGTGTCCAACGGCAAGAACGGCCAGGTGGAGATCCCCTCCATTGTTGGCATCGGTCGCGACGACGCTGAAGCGCAGCTGAAGGCCCTGGGTCTCAACGTCACTGTCGAGGAAGTTGCGGACTCCCAGCCAGCTGGACAGGTCCTTTCCGTCGAGCCCGGCGAAGGCTCGAAGGTGGACAAGAATTCGACCGTGAAGCTCAAGGTGTCTAAGGGTTCTCAGGGCGCAAGCCCCAGTCCCTCCCCCACGAAGAGCAACTAATGACGGGTGCCGCAGCGGCACACACGCCCCG
>NZ_LT635887.1 GCF_900128465.1 Actinomyces bouchesdurhonensis
CGCCCTGCGCTGCGGGCTGGCGTCGGGGACGCGCCTGCGCCTGTTTGCCGGGGCCGGCATCATGCCGGATTCGGACCCCGACTTGGAGTTGACCGAGACCGAGGCCAAGATGCGCCCGCTACTGGACGCCCTCGGGGTGTGACGGCGGCGGGAGGTTCGTTCGTCGGATGGGGGTCTGTCGCGTTCGAGTGCGATCTACCGGCCCACCGCCGATTCGCGCGGCCCTCATTCCGGGGCCATCAATCCCGGGCCACATATGCGATCTGTAGCGCCTGTATCCAACACCAGCCCCACCGCATGACGACGCTCTGGTGTCAAACGACGACGAGCTCCCGTCACAGGCGCCCCACTTTCCGCAGGCACTCACGCCCGCTCAACGAAGCGTCAACAACACAGGCCTGCCCCCTGTGTTACTGCCGCCATAAGAGGTAGTATGAGGCATGTTGAGGCCTTTCGGTTGGACGGGGTAGGAGCCGCCGCTGGAAAGCCCCCTGTTAAGCCACCGCGACAGGTCAAACCTCTCACATCGTCCCTGCGTCCCCCACACATGAAGGGCTATCAATGAACAACACACCATGGCGCAAGTGCTGGGTTGCCGCTGCCTCGTGCGTGGGCCTCGTGGCCGCCGCATCCGGGGCGCGCTACTGGTCCAACTACGTGTACCTATCCGACCTGACCGCCTTGGACGCGTGGAACCGTTACATGGATCTCATCAAAGATGGGAAATATGACGAGGCTCTGGCATACTCTCCGGATCTCGTCACCAATTCCGACGGGCGATACTCCACAGCGTTCCTCACCGACGCCGCACACGCCCACGCACCCAGCACGGTCAGTTTCGAAGGAACCTTATCGGACGGGGATACTGGCACCTATCCGCATCCCTGGGTTAATGGATGGATTCGATACAATGACGGGCCTTCCTCACAGCGCCCCTTCCGCACCGCTCTCGATAGGACAGACAAGAGGAACGGTCAGCTCGGCATGTGGGAGATCAGTGGTTCCTCGTTCGGGTCAACGAGTGCCTTTATCGATACAGCTGGACTTCGCAGCATTCGTATCGGTGATGTGTCGGTCGACAACCCCCAGGGCTCCTATTCCCTTTTTCCTGGTAGCTATCGCGTGGAAGCCGTTCCACAGAATCCCGACTACTGGACGATCGAGTACGCGCGTCCTCTCGGCGACGGGGCAGGAGAAATTCGCGCGGACACGTCGATCACACTGTTCAAGATTGAGCCAAGCGACAAGCTGAAGGATTGGATTCAGACGGAGAGCGAAGCATTCGCAGTATCTTGCCGCACCGGCACACCGGATCCCGCCAGGGAGGGACGCTGTGGCGCTCTTGCATACAGTACGGAACCGTTGGATGCGACAAACGACCTGTTATTCAGCTCACTGCGCGGCACAACCTTCCCCCTGGGAGTAGCAACAGGACCCACCGACCCCGCATCCGGCAAGAAACTCCCCCAAGCAACCTCTTTCACGTGCACCATCAACTTTGCCTACGACGGAGCAGAGCCCACGCTCGACTGCACACCGGTCAAGTAATTCACGGTTGTTTATGCATCTGTTGTCCAGGCCGCTTGGTGTAGTTCGTAGTCGATGGGGGATTTGCCGACCGGATTCTAGAGGCGGCTGCAACACGTGTTATGCCCTGAGCAGCAGTTCGAGGCGCTGGCGCTTTCGTTCCGCGACGCGAAGAAATCGCGGCCTTTTCCCAAGAACTCGTTCTCCTTCTGAGCTCGCGCCGATCAGGACGGTCATCATGCACGGCCTGGAGAATGCCGTACTCGATGTGCCCCACCGGCACACCGTCGATTCGCCCAGCCAATAATCCCCGGCCACAGACGAAATCATCGAGCCCTATCCAACGCCGACCCCGTCACATCACGACAATACTACGACGTCAAACGACGACGCGTTCCCATAACAGGCATCTCACTCTCCACAGGCTCACACGCCCACTTCACGAAGTTACAACAACACAAGCCTAAGCCCATCCAAAACAAACCATCCAAAAAACACTGCCCCCTCGCTGGCGTAGCGATTAAGCGAACTTTGGTATTGTTTTCGTAGCACCCTGCATTGCCTCTGCAATCTTTCGAATATTATCCGCCGAGTCAATCTCCGTAGATTTCATCTCACTATCGAATCTTTGCAGTCCAGTAGCAATACCCTCACAAGATTCAGAAAGACGCTGAAGGGTAAGTCGAATCTCTTCCACTACATTATAAAAGCTATTTGATGGGCCGGAAGGGGAAACGCCGAGCGAGTGCCAGCGGGCGAAAGCAGCAGTGTAATTACTTCTATAGGTATCTTCCTTAATATTGTTAAGGTGTGATACAATCTCAGGCAAATTACCATTGTAGACTTGCTCAAGCATTTCATGATCAACAGAAAGAACCTGAGTGCGACTTGACGCATACTCTACTTGATCATCAATAGTTAGGTCACCACTATCATATCGCTCTTTGAGCGTGTCCGAAATAGCGATGTAAGCATTTTGAACACCTTCCTCTGCACACCTGAAATTCTCGTCTATTTTTGCAATAGCGTTTTCAAATTCAACAATGATATTTTCGTCTGTATAGACGAAAGTATTCAATGGGGTTTCTGCACTATCTACCGTGAGCCAAGTGCTAATCTGACCGAGAACATCAGCAGTTGCACCTAGATCACCCTTCATAATTCTCTCAGCGTAGTCCGTTACCTTGAGAAGTGTAATTGCAAAGTCGAGTGCACACTTTGTTTGCCGTGCCGTAATGTTATTACATGCTGCGATGGCACTGCTAATCGCACTGCGAGTTTCAGAACGAAGGACATTGATTGCGTGCGCATTGAGATTAATTAACGAAACACATGCATAACTTGCCTCTGCAAGGATACTAATTGCAGGTTTAAGCCCTCCGAGCATGTCGTTTGCGACATGGTTTAGCGTCTGGGAGTTCGAATCCGAGAGCTTATTCTTTGCTGTTTCAATCCACAAAGGAAGAGAATCTGGATTCTGATTACTATCAGCAATGAGTTGTTTTGCCCAGTCAATCGTTGTTGCGCGAAGCGCGCTTACGTCTGCGTAAGTGGGTAATGAATAGTGCCCATCGAGAGCAAGGTCAATACGGGCACAAAGTTGACTGAAAACTGCCGCATAATGGTTGGGCTGTTGCGGCGCTTGACCACTGAGAAGAATGCCACCTCCGGAACCATCTGCTGTCGGCCGGGAAACCTCAATCGGTTTCAAAGTAACTGGCATTGCAGGGTAGCCTTGCAATGGAGTTGGATTAAGGATATAAGATGTCTCGGTGACTGAAAAGCGTCGACTCCTCATGTGCGCATCGCAAATTGCGCGTTTAAACTGGTGAACAAGGTCAGCAAACTGTTCACTGTGCTTGTCTTGATATTGATTAGGCCCCAGCCTCACCCCTTGCTCTGCTTGGTCGATTGGGTCGCCGTCGATCGTGAATGGATCATAGTTTGCCATGAAAGCTCCTCGAACTATTGCTACATTGTAGCAAACTCTAGGTTATTTGGCGTGGAAGTTTCGATGGGTGGTAGCAATGAGTTCGTTGAATGCTTCTGTTGGGGTGCGGTAGCCGAGGGTGGCTCTGGGGCAGTTGTTCAGTTCGTAGGCGATGGCGTCGAGGTAGGGTTGGTGGCTGGTGATGGGGGTTCCTTT
>NZ_LT635888.1 GCF_900128465.1 Actinomyces bouchesdurhonensis
GCGCCTGAGCCCTCCCGCCCCAAGGCCGACCTGGGGGATGGCACGACGGGCTGGCACTTCGACGTCACCCTCCACAACCTCTCCGGCGTGGAGGCGACCTACGAGCTGAGCTCCCAGGCCCTGTCCGAGATCGTGGACGGCGGCTTCTTCACCAGCAGCGCCACCGACTGGCGTGGTAAGGGGGTCACCGTCACCTATTCCGGTGCAGCCGCCGGGTCCGGCGAGGGTGCGAGTGTGACTGTTCCTGCTTCCGGCGAGGTCACCGTCGGCGTTGATATTGCGCCCGGTTCCGAGTTCGCCTCTTACGTGGCGGACAATGCGCCAAACGGCACGTTCTTGGACGGCTTTGTGCGCTTCGCCTCGAAGACCGATGGTGAGCCCGACCTGGCCGTGCCCTACCTGGGTTTCTATGGTGACTGGGGGAAGGCTCCCATCTTCGATGCGCTCGCATCCCAGGGCGGGGCGCACACCCGGGCCTCGGAGATCGTCAACGGCACCACCGGGGACTCCCTCGGGTATAACCCCCTCATCAAGGTGGGTGAGCGCACCGGAGAGCCCAAGGCGGACCGTTACGTGATCTCGCGGTCCGAGGCCTCGGGCGCCCCCACGGTCCTCGAACCCCGCACCGGCACCCTGCGCAGCGTCCACACGCTCACCAGCACCTACACGAACGAGGCCGGGGAGACGGTCTTCTCGGCGACCAACTACCGGAACTGGAAGTCCATCTACCTGACCAGCACCGAGGAGAACACGTGGGTCGAGGCCTACCATGACTCCACGGCCTTCGACGCGAACGCGGAGAAGTTCGCGCGCATGCCCGACGGCGCCTACACGCTGCGCATCGCCGCATCCAACGACGGTCCGTCGCGCGCCGAGCAGTCGATCTCCTACGATTTCCGTCTCGACACCACGGCGCCTGTCATTTCTAACCTGGCTTACGAGGGGGAGGGGGATGGCATGGTTGTTTCCTTTGATGTTGCGGATGCTTCGCCTCTGGCTGGCGTGGATTTGCATGACCCGGCTGATGGGTTGTGGTTCTACCGCCACGTCTTCACTGAGGATGAGGGCGTTAAGGGGGCCGATGGTACCTACAGCTACCACGTGGAGATTCCGATGAGCGTGATCGAGCAGGCGTGGAGTGATCAGGGTGGCACCGGTGACGTGATCGCCAACCCGTATGTGCTCGCGTGGGACTACGGTTTGAATCATTCCGAGGCTGTGAGCGTTGACTTGCCTACCGGTAATCCGGGCGTGAGTTTGCCGTGCGCGGATCCTGCGGGCGGTCATTGGGCCAAGGATGCCGTGGGCTGGTGGTACGTGTGCGCGAACGGGACTGACTATCTGACGGGCGGCTGGTTCACTATCAATGGGCGCGACTACCAGTTCGGTCCGTCCGGTTACATGATGACCGGGTTCCTCAAGCGTGCCAGCGGGGAGTGGGTGTACGCCGATTCCGAGGGTGCTCTTGTGGGTGGCTGGGTGCGCGACGGTGCCTACGGTGGGCCGTACTGGTACTACATGGATCCCGCCACGAAGGTGATGGCTACGGGCTGGCTGTTTGATCGCGGCTCCTGGTATTACCTGGGTGCCTCCGGTGATATGCACACCGGGTGGGTTAAGGTTGATGGGCTGTGGTATTACCTGAACTCTTCGGGTGTGATGCGCACCGGCTGGCTCCAGCTTGGTGGTTTGTGGTACTACCTGTCTCCTTCCGGCGCGATGGTGACCGGTACGCAGGTCATCGACGGTCGGACGTATTCCTTTGACGCGTCCGGAGTATTGCGGCCCTAACGCTGGCTGCTTCTGATTCACCAGGCCGGGGCCCGGGAACGCTCACCACGAGCAACCCGGCCCCGGCCTCACCCATGCGCCATCCCACAAAATGGCAGTGACTGCGCACACACACGCGGGTACTGTACCGTGGAGTTACCGATAGGTCGAAGACCGCTTGGTGCTAGCCAGTCGTCTGTCACAACATTGGAGTTACGTACATGACATCAAAGAAACCAGTGGCGCTCCTCGCGCTCGTCGGCGCGTGTGCGCTAGCGATGGCGACGCCTGCGTCCCTCGCG
>NZ_LT635889.1 GCF_900128465.1 Actinomyces bouchesdurhonensis
CCTCGTGCGCCCTGTCAACCACATGTCCATCAGGGCGTGCGCGCCGACACGAACAAGCCGATGAGCTGGCAGACTTCATCGCGTGGGCGACGTCTCGGCACACCCAAGACGAACAGGAAGGCTCAGCGCGCGCTTTCCGGCGTCGTACCTGTTGGTGCTGGCAGGTGCCGGTACCTCACCCGCCCGTCACCGGGCAGGTCCACGATCAGATCTTCATTGACGGCATGCACCTGTCGGGCGAATGGGTGCTGCTGATCGCCCGAGACCGCGAGCATGTGCTGGAGTGGCAGTGGGCGGCCAACGAATCCGCGCAGGCCTACACGGCCCTACTTGAACGCCTCGCTCCTGCCGATGTGGTCACCACCGACGGTGCTGCAGGCGCCTTGGCGGCTATCGCGCACCTATGGCCCTCCACGCGCGTGCAACGCTGCCTGGTCCACGTTCATCGTGACATCATCCGCGACCTCACCATGCATCCCAGAACCGAACCCGCACGGGCGTTGCTGGCCTTGTCACGACGCTTGACGAGCATCACCAGCGTCGACCAAGCCAGCGCGTGGTTGACGATGCTCCACGACTTTGGGCACACCTTCCGAGAATGGATGTCACAGCGCACCTTCGCCGCTCAAGACCCTGCATGGGCGTCAAAAACCGGTAAAACCTGGTGGTACACGCATGAACGCACGCGCCGCGCCTACCGACGCTTGGCACGACTGGCACGCCAAGGAGTGCTGTTCACCTACCTGACCAACCCCGACGGCACACCAGCCGACCCGCCGGCCTGCGCCACCACCAACCACGTCGAATCCATCAACGCTGTCGTGCGTGAACTCCTCCACGCTCACCGCGGTGCCAGTGCCTACCACCAAGCCGTCATCGCCGAATGGGCTCTCCTCCTGCGCACCCCACAACCCCCGACCCCCACCGAAGTCCTGACCCAATGGGAACACGACGGGCGCCCCACACCCCGCCGGATCCCCACACCCAAACACCCCAACCACACCGATCAGAAACGCCACGGAATCCCGGAAGGAACCCCCACCCCAGAAGAAGGACTCTGGCCACGCAAAGGCTGGGCCG
>NZ_LT635890.1 GCF_900128465.1 Actinomyces bouchesdurhonensis
GGGGTGCGGGGTGGCGCCGTGCGGGTCCGGGGCGGTGGCGCCGGGGAGGATGGTGAGGTGGCCGCAGTGTTCGTCCACAACGTGCAGCATGACTGCATTCGGATGGACAAACCCAGTGCGTGCGCGCGGCTGCCGTGATACGATGGATCCACAATGACCGGTTCCGCCCGACGAGGGTCCAGGGCCGGTCTTCACATTTTCGGAGGAGAGCGATGGAGCCCAAACCCTTTAAGTCTGTCGATGATCAGATCGCCATTCTGCAGGATAGGGGAATGGAAATCTGCGATGATGAATTCGCTCGTCGAGCTCTTCGTGAAATCGGATACTATAGACTGTCTGGATATTCCTATCCCTATCGCGCTGTGCAAGCGGAGACGGGGCTTCTCTCCGATAATTTCATCGAAGGAACCATGATCGAAAAAGTGGTCAAGCTGTACAGGTTTGATCAAGAGCTAAGAGCTGTCACGGGGCTTCAGCTAGCGAAAATTGAAATTGTGCTTCGGCTGATGATCAGTCACGAGCTTGGACGGGTTGATCCATACATACACTTGAGTCCACATAAGCTCGGGAAAAAAGCTTGGGATAAGGTCAATGTTCGGCCAACCGAGCAGTATTCAGAATGGCTAGACAAATATAGCTTATCTGTTGTGCGATCAAATGAAGACTCGGTCATTCATTACAAAAAGAAATACGACGCGATTTTGCCGGTCTGGGTTGCTGTGCATGTGCTTGATTGGGGCGGCCTGCGCCTATTGTATGGTTTTGCTCGGGATGAGCAAAGGAAAGCAATCGCCCAACAGCTTAATATTTCAGAATCTCAGCTAAGTTCATGGCTGCATTGCCTGAATGAGGTCAGAAATGTGTGTGCGCATCATGGTCGACTCTATAGCAGGACGTTTCCTAAGAGTCCCATGCTCACAGGAGAGGATCATGAGCTCGGATTTCTGCGTCGATTCGTGCTTGACGATGCGAAAGAGGGGAATAGGAAGGAAAAGAAGGGAAAGTGCTTTGCGCAGTTCACCATCATCCAGTATCTTCTTTCTAAGATGAATCTGGAGGGGATTAATGACCTCCCGCATCTTTTGCATAAATTCCCCGAAGTGTCTCCTGTTTCAGTGAAGGACCTTGGTGTTCCAGAGAACTGGGAGGAGCTTCCTTTGTGGAATGGTGATATGTATTCGTGTCCTCCTCAGGCGATGTCATACAGTCAAGGCTGATGGTAGAAACACCGGGGCGTGCGTGCGACACTAGGGGAGTGAACGACGAACAAGCTCCCTCACGCGGATCCGCCGCGCTCGAACCCGCGGCGCTCCCGCTCGAACCCGCGCTCGCGGACCCTTCCGCGACCCATCCCCAGCCCACTCCAGGATACGCG
>NZ_LT635891.1 GCF_900128465.1 Actinomyces bouchesdurhonensis
ACGGCACCGTCGGCCCGTTCACCGACCTGACGCTCCCCGTCAACCCCTTCACCCTCACGCCCACGCCCACGCAGGCCGCGGACGATTCTTCTCCCGCCTCCGCCTCTTCTTCGCCGCGGGGCCTCATCATCGGCGTGGGCGCCACCATCACCGTCCTAGCCCTCGCAGGCCTCGCAGCCCTCATCTGGGCGCTACGCGCCAAGAAGTAACAGCGTCCACGCACACATTCAGAACGCGTCGTCCCGCGGCCCGTTGACACGACTGACTCCCGGCGCAGCCGGCGGGGCGTCGAACGCGAACCCGGCGTGTCAAGTCCCGGGTTTTGTGGAGGCTTGTTGAGGCCGCTTCCTTTCGTGTTGTTGTGTGTTGGTTTTCTGCTTGTTGTGGCGTGATGCCGCCCAGGGCGAGGTGGGGCGGCGGGTGTTGTACCAGTGGACCCAGGCGGCGGTTTCGCGCGTCGGCTTCCAATCGGGCTGGTTCCCCAGTAATGTCGCACGTAATTCCCGTGCACATATTTCAGACATTGAAATGTGGTCGTTGGAATTGCAACGTTTGTGGCCTATCTCGAAAAATGACCGCGTTAAATTACGTGCGACTTTTGCTGGGGTGGTTACCGTTGTCACTTTCCGGTCTCTCTACAGCCCCGGTGTTGTACCAGTGGACCCAGGCGGCGGTTTCACGTTCGACCTCGCACCGATCGCGCCAGGGGCCGCCCACACCCGGGCGACCCCCCACGCGACCACACAAACGCCGCTACAAACTCACCAATCCTCACCCTCATCACGGCACACCGGCCTCAACTGATCAGCGCTACCAGCACCACCCATCACACCAACAGCGGACTCATCCAGGCCATCCACACGCACCACCTCATAGTTACGCCGCCGCGCCTCATCCTTCTTCTTACCACGGCCCTTCGACCCAGACCCAACCACGCCAGCAGCACCACGCGCAGAACCAGCAGCACCACGCCCGGCGACACCGCCACGCGAACCCGCACCACGAGTCTCAACAACCCCAGCAGCACCACGCGCAGAACCAGCACCATCACGACCACCCGTAGTCCCACGCGCAGAACCAGCAGCACCACGCCCGGCGACACCACCACGCGAACCCGCGCCACGAGCCTCAACAACCCCAGCAGCAC
>NZ_LT635892.1 GCF_900128465.1 Actinomyces bouchesdurhonensis
CTGATAGAGGGGGTCACCTTTGCGCCCGCGGTGACCGGTCGTGTCTTGCTGGACGCGGCGACGCACCTCACCTGGAGCGTCGCCAGCGAGCTTGACGATATGGAAGGCGTCGAGGACGCTGGTGGCGTCTTGGAGTTGATCGTCGATGGCGTTCTTGTATCCCTGGAAGGGATCCAGCGTCGCGATCTGGATACCGGAGCGGAAGTCTTCGCCGCGTTCATCTAGCCAGTTCTCATGCGCGGTGCCAGACCTTCCTGGGACCAGGTCTAGCAGGCGGGCCGTGGGGTGATCCTCCCCGCGTGTCAGGTCCACGATGCCGGTGAGCTCACGGGGGCCCCGGCGGCGTCGGTCTTGGTGGTGCCGCACGTGCTCATCGGCCCCCAGCACCCGAACCCCCGCGAAGCGGGCAGGATCATCAGATGCGGCTTGCAGACACGGCTTGATATGGGACCACACGGTATTCCACGTGGCTGCCAGTTGTCGAGCCAGGCCAGCGATAGTGGCTCCCTCGAAACGCAACTGTCGGATCGCCCAGCGGATCGCCCGGGCGCCCAGACGCGCCCTGGGTGCGCACACCCGCTCGTCATGTTCCAGGAATGTCACCGTCTCGCAGGTGCGTTCGCGGCATATCCAGCGCCGCTTGTGCCATCGGATTCGCGCCGGGATCCCGGCCCAGGGCGCGTCAATCACCTCCATCACCATACGCCCGCGGCCTTGTGCGATTCAGCCCACAACCAGGGTACCCCGCCAGCTGGTTGCACGACTCAACATCGAGCACCAGGGCCCCTGGGGTGCGAGTCACGCTCATCAGATGGAAGCCCTCCAAACCGACGAGCAGATCACATCGATCACAACGGTCAAGCAACGCGCAGTAGCAGGTAGGGTGAGACACTGCCCGAGGTCCTTTGAAGATCGCGGGGGTAGAAGTCCGCTCGTCACCGGGGACCTCGACCTCTACCCGCAACCCCCGACCAACACCCGTGCGCCCACACTCAACTCTGAAGAGCCACATTTCTGTAGGGTTGACAAACGGAGAAAGTATGTTTATGGTTATAAACATGCCTACGAAGAATATTTACGTCTCAGAAGCGGATATGGAACTATTTGAACGAGCTGCGCAGTATGCGGAAAGTGTTTCAGCGGCTGTCGTCCAAGCGCTTCGGGACTATTTGACCAACCGACATAACACTGAAAAAGGTTACGGAAGAATAGAACTAGCGCTCTATGAAAACGGTTCGCGGAGGAAGGTGATGTTTTACGGCCGAGAGATAGTCCGTGTTGAACGCCCTGTGGATGGTGGTGTCCAAATTAATACAATTTACGAAACAGCAAAAGGACAGCTCGCTGTTGCAACAAAAATCCGCAGGCTTTTACCTGATGAGGTTAAAGGGGGCTACCGAATCTGGGATCATCCTGAGACATGGTCGCGAGAGTTCTGGTTAATAGGTGACAAAACGCTAGAGGTATATCCAGATATTGCACAGCTGGAGTTGGTGGATGCGTACTTGGCTGAGCAATGTAAATCCGTGCTTTCAGCAAAACCCTTCGAGGTATTGGATATTTAATATGCAAGGAATTGAAAATGGCGGCCCCTTCCTTATGGTGGACTCAGTGACAAAGAGATATAAACTACCAAGTGGATATGAAGTTGAAGCGCTCGGTGGCATTTCCCTCGAACTTAGAAAAGGAGAAATGTTGGGTCTATTTGGGCCAAATGGGGGCGGGGAAGACCACGCTTGTAAGCATCATTACTGGCCTTATCTCAGCTGATTCAGGATCGGTGAAGTGGGGTGATATGAAAAGAAATAGAAGGTTCGGCTATGTGGGCTCTTCATAATTGGGGTGTGGTTGGGGTTTGAATTCTCCGGTTTTGGGGAGTGTTCGGGTGATGTTGTGGGTGAGGTTTCGGAAAGTCCTGGGGCGCGGCTGCGTAGGTGTTCGAGGCGGCCGTTGATGGCTTCGGTGGGGTCGTTTGTGGTGTGGGGGTGGTCGAAGTAGGCCAGGATGTCCCCGGCTCGACGTTTGAGTGTCCTGCCCAGCGTGATGATCTCTGTGAGGGAGCGTGGCACGTCCGTGTCGCTGAGACGGTCTATTTCGGCTTGCATCAGGGCCTTACCTGCACTCGTGTCGGGCGCCCGGTAGGCGTCGATAATGTTCTGGTAGACGCTCCAGGTGACCTCGAGGGCGACGTGCTCGTCGCCGGAAAA